>NZ_OZ034794.1:0-1295045 GCF_964028585.1 Wolbachia endosymbiont (group B) of Xanthorhoe designata | reverse complement strand
TTAACCAAATAGGAACTTTTTCATCTGACTCGTTCTGGCTGATGATTCTTGCTATTTTTGCTTTGCTTCTTTTCAATCTACTTTATCTACTTTTTGTCTAAACTAAAGTATAACAGTAGTAGTAGTTCTATCAATAAATTGTTATTAACTTAAAATTCAGTAAAAATTAGTATTACTTATCTTGTGGATAAATATGTTAATAACTTCTCTATACTATTGATTTTCCTTTATGATTTATGTGTATAAGTAAGATGTCTAGAATGTTAGTAATTTTCTTTTATGGAAAAAAGCTTTATTATCATGGATTGTTATATAATTATGTATATGTCATTGAAAAAATTGTTGATCAATTGTTAGTATTTTATGTCAACAAATAATTCACAAATTAATTTGACATTATTCACATGCTTATTAAACATTTAATAACAGTTTTCTTGATAGACCTTATCTAAAGATATTTTCACCATTAAAGGGAATAAATTGAGTAAAAAAAGAACTTTAGTAGAAAAAATAGCATACAGAATTTTTCTCTTTCTCTTCAACAAAACTTCTGTGTTAAAAAAATGTGCGACTGAGGCATTAATGGGTGATCTGTCAGGTCTTGACATACTTAATAGTCTATTAAAATTCCGTGATTGTAGTATCATGGATATAATGACTCCACGTAAGGAGATATGTGCAGTAGACATTGAATCGAGCAAGGATGAGGTAATAAAGAAGGTGAAAAACACTTACCATGCTAAGATACCAACTTATAAGAATAACTTTGACAACGTAATAGGCTTTTTTTACGTAAAAGATATCATTTTCAATAAGAATAAAGATTTTAATCTGAAAAATATTATACAAAATGTAATATTTGTCCCAGCCTCAATGAAAGCAACAAATCTTTTTGTTAGAATGAAATCTTCCAAGTCATATTTAGCTATTGTACTGGATGAATATGGCGGAACTGATGGTTTAATTTCGATAAATGATCTTATAGAAGAATTGATACCAAATATTGATAACGAGAATGAGGTAAATTCAGAACACACCATTACTGAATTATCTCAAAATAAGTTTGAAATATCGGCAAGGGCCCTTATAAAGGATATAGAGGAAAATCTAAAAATAGAGTTGTGTGACTCTGAAGAGCATTATGCCACACTTAGTGGTTTGGTTCTTTCAATTGCTGGTAAGGTACCTTCTGTAGATGAAGTTATAAGATATAAAAATGGTATAAAATTTATCATCAAGGATGCAAATGAACGATACATTAACAAAATAATACTAGACTTAAGTGATTGCAAAAATTAAATTCAATATTTTTTAGTGAAAGGTACTTTATCTTGGAAGTAGGATGCATAGTAGCCAGGTATGTAATTTAAACAATTTCTTAATATACAAAAGTTTGTAGTTCTATACGTTACTGTTTGATAATTAAGGTGGGAATAGTTTTATTGGTACAAAGTTATAAAAATTAGTTGTTTAAATATTTTTAGCGATCTGTAACCCTCAAAAAGGGAGTGTTAAATAAACCATACGCTTCAAGTTAAGAGATTGTAAGTAAATTCAGGGAAGTTAAGGTAGATACTCTAGTTTTTCTGTATTTGTCTTTTAATGAAAATCGAGACCAAGTTATGGTAAGCTTTTTAAGAAAAACTTTCAAACTATTAACTTTATTCTTTAGTGCTAAAAATAACTCTCTAACCCGCCTTTTTAGCTCAATAAATGCCTTTGTTAAGCTAAGTTCTGTATTCTTTTTCACTTCTGTGCAACCAACTATGCCGTAAAATATAAGAATTGCGCACAATTTAGCATATAGTTCACATAATACTCTGCATGGCTTTCCTTTTAGCTTATCAACTCTGATATGGCTTTTATACAATTTAAATAATAACTCAATTTGCAACCTTACTCTGTAATACTTGCTCAGCACTAATTTTATTTTCTGGAACATTAGTTATACCAGTTCAATAATTTTTGATTTCTTTTAGAGGATCCTGCGATCTTGCTAATCTATTAGCTTTCCTTCTTCTGGCCATATTCAGTTAGTTTATATTCTTACTCTAATTTTTACTTCTTTTCCTAATAATACCTCGTTTTCTAAAAATCTCTAAACATTCCAGTAACTCTATTTTTTGATTTGTTTCTATATCATATATATTGGTATCAACGACTTATGAAATAAGCTCCTATTTCATTGATTTGTTTAAAAGAGCTTGGGACAAAATAACCCAGATCAGATATTAGCAAATCATTGCTTAATATATTACTTAAATGTTTCCTATATCCCGGATCTTATTCCCTCCGTTAAATTAAGTTGGTCTATTATCTGATTCATGTAGTCGAAAACTAATTGTAACTTTATTCCAGACTTAGTATTACTTTCGTAGCCACTGTAGCTAGTACCATAACCTTTATACATCTCTTCCATACTGTTAGGTAGAGTAGTATAGCTACTGTCCAATAATTTAACACTATTAAATAGCTGTAAGATTTTGCAATCAACTTGCAAGATATTTTTAAAGGGAACCACAGATTCATTATACATCCTTTTCATAAATTCCACTGCTTCTTCAGTAAATCTAAAATCCAAACCTTGTTTTGTTATATCTATCGAGTCCTCGTTTAGTAATTGACACATTGTTTCTACGCTACAATTATCAACCCCTATATTACCCAAGACCATGGCTTTTACGAACGATGAACCTTTTAGCTTTCTCTTTCTTTTTATAAACCTTGTTGTAATTGAGATTTTGTCTGCTTTTTCATTAAAAAATTCTTTGAGCTTTTTTGATAATCTAGTTACTTTATTCATTGATTCTCTCACTAAAAGTACTTCTGGGAGAACTTATACCTTATTATTCTATCTCTTTCATACCTTTATTTCCTTAACTTGACACGTATGGTTTATTTAACACTTCCCTAAGTACGTAAGAAAAACACTCCTATACTGAAAGTACAAGCATTTGTTAAGATTATTAGGAATGTAAAACCTAGCAGAAATCTTGATAATTCAAACGCTGAACAACTTCAAGCTATTGATAGAAAAATCCCTTGATTGTACATAGGCCAAGTTGGCTTATGTGTTCTTATTCTCACTTTGTAAACATGCCAATAATTTTATCCACTATTCCACCCATATTTGCTCCAGCTTGAGTATGCTCTATTTTACCACCGTGTGAAATTAATTTAGGATCTGCACCAGGTGATATATTAACAAATTTACTACCAACAACCCCGCTGCTAGTGATTAGAGCTGAGCTATCAATTGGCAACTTTATGTCTCTGCTTATGCACATATCGATTTGTGCTATGTAGGTAGCTTTGTCAAGCGATACACCAGTTATGCTTCCGATTTCTACACCAGAGATCTTGACACTATCACCAACCCCTATACCGTTAGCATCAGTAAAAAGGCCATGTATTTTATAGCAATCCTTATAGTTTCTCTTTATGTAAGATAGCTTATTAATAGCGAAGAAGACAAGAAAAATAGTGAAAATTAATACAAATGATCCAGCAATTATTTCAAGTATATTTGACCTTCGCATCTTTAATTATTAGGATTCCAGCTTTCATAGTAGTTTTTCACCTTTTGCTTTGGGTAGTATGCATCTTTTGTACCCGTTAAATTAGGAGTTTTTCTTTTGTTATTGTTAATTGGTATTTCATTATTAGTATTATGCAGCCATATATAAAATTCTGGAGGAATTGTTGTGGGGTCAGAAACATTACCATATATTACCCATCTTTTTCCTTTATTTGACTCATAGTAAGAATTTCCGTTTTCATCCCTACCTATAAGTTTACCTTTTCTTCTTAATAAGTTTGTTACTACATTATAAATTTTGGATAACATAAAGGTATTAAAACAAAAAGTATTATATATACTAATACTTTAACGATGTATTAACAACAGTTTAATGCAATTACCAATTCTACAAGTTATTATACCAATAATTGCGTCGATGTTCTGCTTTCTTACCAGGAAACATAGGGTGTCCTGGTTTATCTCTTTTTTTACAACGGCAGCTATTTTCTTTATTTCATTAACGTTGCTAGTGAAAACATACAATGGTGAAATTATAACTTATTATCTTGGAGATTGGGCTCCTCCATACGGAATAGAATTGAGAATCGACATATTGAACTCTTTGATTCTAACTTTGGTGAATTTTATAGCGCTGATTAGCGTGCTTTATAGCTTTTATATTAACGAAAAAGAAATTAGCAAAAACAAGATCACTGGTTTTTACTCTCTATTTCTACTGTGCTTAAGCGGACTACTCGGGATTCTAGTAACAAACGACATATTCAATCTTTATGTTTTTTTGGAAATTTCATCTCTTTCTTCTTATGTATTAGTTTCAATGGGAAGGGACAAAAAAGCCCTGATAGCAGCATTTGAATACCTCATTAGTGGTACTGTAGGAGCAACATTTTACTTGTTTGGCATCGGCCTTTTATACTCTATGACCGGAACGCTCAACATGTCTGACATGGCTGAAAGAATAGTACCATTATACGATAATAACATCATAAGACTTGGTACATTATTCATTTTTGTTGGTCTCTCAATCAAAATGGCACTATTTCCACTCAGCAGATGGCTGGTTAACGCATATAGTGAAGCACCTAGCTTCGTTAGCGTATTCTTTTCGGGTACAGTAACCAAAGTGATGGTATATGTTTTTATCAGAATCTTTTACACTGTTTTTCAGCAAAATTTTTTCTTACCACTGCATAATGTGATAATTATCCTCGCACTTTGCGCTATTGTATTTGGATCAATATCTGCAATAATCGAAAAAGATATAAAAAGACTGTTTGCTCACTCCAGTATCAGTCAGATTGGCTATATACTTTTAATGCTGGGTTTAAATTCAAAATCAGGTTTGTTTTCAGCAGTTCTTCACATAGTAAATCATAGCATGATAAAAACGTCTTTATTCATGGTTGCAGGGTGTATTTCTTATAAGGTTGGTATGACAAAAATAGAAAATTTATCAGGACTAAAAAAGTCAATGCCCTATACAACACTCGCATTTACTCTACTTAGTTTAGCATTAATCGGTGTACCCTTGACAAATGGCTTTGTAAGTAAGTGGTATATGATGCAAGCAATTCTTGAATCTCATGCATGGGTCTCTCTGATGGTTTTTGCTGTTAGCTCTTTTTCTGCATTAGTATACATTTGGAAAATGGTTGAGAAAATGTATTTTGAAAACAGTACAGCATCAAACGCTGGAATGACATTTAATGAGGTACCATTGCTTATGCTCTTTTGTTTATTATTTATGGCAATTTTAACGGTAATAACTGGGATATATAGTAGTCCAATTCGGTTGGTAATTAATAAATTTGCTTTTTGATTTTCTTATGTTTTATTGTATCTCAAAGTCTGTAAAGTTTTTGCTGTGGATAAGCTGAAGAAGATTCACTTATTATTAGTCATTAACGTAATAGCTCTGTTTTGCGTTGGCATTGTTGTGCAATATTCTTCTGCTGGAGGAAAGTGGGCTCCATTTGCAATTCACCAATTGGTCATATTCTCTTTCTTCCTTTTGCTTGCTATAGCTATGTCATTTATAGAGCTAGATTTTTATTTGAAGCACGCTTATTTTTTTTACATAGCAGCAGTAATTGCGCTGTTAGCAGTAAATTTTTTTGGCTCGCATATAATGGGTGCAACGAGATGGATAAGAATTGGGTCAATTAGTTTACAACCATCAGAATTTGTAAAAGTGGGCTTAATACTTGCACTTGCTTGTTATTTTAATAAACAAAGTGTGTATAAAATGATGAAATTTCAAAGCTTATTTAAGCCACTTATAATTATTTTCTTACCTGTATTCCTTGTATTGAAGCAACCTAATTTAGGAACAGCTGTAATAATAT
The DNA here is from genome assembly GCF_964028585.1 of Wolbachia endosymbiont (group B) of Xanthorhoe designata. Classification (NCBI taxonomy): domain Bacteria; kingdom Pseudomonadati; phylum Pseudomonadota; class Alphaproteobacteria; order Rickettsiales; family Anaplasmataceae; genus Wolbachia; species Wolbachia endosymbiont (group B) of Xanthorhoe designata. The sequence goes on along the minus strand of NZ_OZ034794.1, from coordinate 1,289,159 downwards.
TGTTTATAGGAGCATCAATCATATTCACAGCAATAATGGAGAGACCTCATTTGATAATTTTTGGAACTCTTGGCATTTTCGCAATACCAGCTATTTGGCCTTTTTTGCGCCCTTATCACAAGCAAAGGATATTATCATTTTTGGATTCATCAGTAGATCCACTTGGAATAGGTTATAATGCACAGCAATCTCAAATAGCTATTGGTTCAGGAGGTTTGTTTGGTAAGGGATTTATTAATGGAAGTCAAACTCAACTTGGATTTTTGCCAGAGAAACGCACAGATTTTGCTTTTGCGGTACTGAGTGAGGAATGGGGTTTTTTAGGCAGCATGACTTTGATTTTACTCTATACCACATTGCTTGCTATAATATTCTCCATTGCTTACAGGTCAAAAAATTACTTTTCTAAGTTAATATCTATCGGGGTTTTTGCCTTTTTTAGTGCTCATTTCTTTATAAACATTGGAATGACAATAGGCTTCTTACCTATAATAGGTGACCCACTTCCATTTCTATCCTATGGCGGAAGCACAACTGCTGCGAGCTTAATATGTATAGGGTTGCTACTTAGTTCCGTGGCATCTACAAAGGACTTAAAGCTAAGTTTCCGATTTCACCCATAGAAAGAGCTTAGACAACCATCACTCTGCTAATGGTTAACGTCTTATTCTTCAATGAGAATCCCATTTTACGGTGCTTAAATCTATTCCCTCTTGTACCATTTCCAAAAGTGGGCTCATCTCTCTTAGCCGTCCAACATTTTTAGTAACAAGATCTGCTGCATATAGAACTTCATCTTTAGTTGTAAATCGGCCAAGGCCAAATCTAATTGATGAATGCTCAAGATCGTGGCCATTGTTTAGTGATCTTATGACATAAGAAGGCTCAAGGGATGCAGATGTGCATGCAGAACCAGAGCTTACTGCTAAATCCTTGATTGCCATGATAAGAGACTCACCCTCAACATAAGGAAAACTTAAGTTAAGGTTACCTGGAATCCTATTTTCGTAGTCACCATTTAAAACAACATCAGGAAATACCCCTTTTATTTTGTTGTACAAAATATCTCTCAACTCTTCTAATTTGCTTGCTTCTATTTCCATTTCTTCTTTAGCGATACGTGCTGCTTCACCAAAACCAACTGCAAGGGGAGTAGGAACTGTTCCAGAGCGCATGCCTCTCTCCTGTCCACCACCACTAATTAGTGGCGTCAACCTAACACGAGGATTTTTTCTACGGACATATAACGCACCTATTCCCATAGGTCCATAAATTTTATGGCTAGAAAGGCTCATAAGATCAATGTTCATTTCATTTACGTCTATTGAAACTTTTCCAAAACTTTGGGCAGCGTCTGTATGAAAAAATATATTATGCTTTCTACACATTGCACCAATTTCTTTGACAGGTTGCATTACTCCGATTTCATTATTTGCCATCATCACTGAAATCAGAATTGTTTTATCAGTGATTGCCTCCTCAAGTTTCAACAAATCTATAATTCCGTTTTGCTTAACGGACAAATATGTAACTTTAAAGCCTTCATTTTCCAGATGTCGACAAGAATCTAAAACGCACTTATGCTCCGTGCAGACAGTTATTATATGATTTCCCTTATTCTTATAAAAATGAGCAACACCTTTGATAGCCATGTTATTTGATTCGGTTGCACCCGAGGTAAAGACGATTTCTTTGCTGTCTGCGTTCACCAAGTCAGCAATGTGCTTCCTTGCTTTTTCTACTGCTTCCTCAGCTGTCCAACCAAATGAATGGCTACGAGAGTGTGCATTACTGAACTCACCAAAATAAGGTATCATTACCTCCAAAACACGAGGATCTACTTTAGTAGTAGATTGATAATCAAGAAATATTGGTAATTTTATTTTAGCATTGCGTATTTTTTCCACATTCATAGTCAGGTTTCAGCATAGAAGTTACAATATTTAGTAGCACTAAAGCTTAATTTTTTCAAGATATATCTTGCCTAAATGAAAGTTGTTAGCGCTATCTTCTACGTTATTCCAGTGTCCCTGTAATGTCATTCCCTATGATCAGTGTTTGACACTGGTAGGTCGAATACGCACTAGACAAACCTAATAGCGCTATCAGCTTCTTGCTGTCCATTTGTTAAGACTGCTACTCCATCAACTTTAGTACTGGGCTTTAACATCATATATGTAGCACCACCAACTGCTAGTGCTACTGCTATAACTGCAACCACTGCTATAGCTATAGGTGTTGCAATTGTTTCAGTTGCAAAAAGTACCGCTGCTATAGCAGCGCCTAATAATGCAGTTTCTACAGCGGTAGTAATCCCTCTATTAAATGCTTTCACAAAAGAACGTCCTCCTGCCTTTAATAGAATTTCTACGTTTTGACCCTTGGCATAATCTAAAGGGGTCATTCCATGTGTATTTACTGCATTAACATTTGCTCCTTTTTCGAGTAAAACCTCTACTGTCTCTTTGTGACAATAAGAAACAGCATAATGTAAAGGAGTTCCATACAAATGTTGCGCATCAACATTTGCTCCTGTTTGGATTAAAAACTCTACTATCTCTTTGTGATCTTTAAGAACAGCATTGTGTAATGGGGTAAACCCAAGTTCATTCCTTTCATCAATTTTAATTCCTTCGATTTTTAATAAAGCTTTTACTGTTTCTAGATGGCCATGTTTAGCTGCTAAATTTAATACAGGAGTCCAACCTTTTCCACTCTTATCGCTAATGTTTGATCCTGATGATATTAGAGCATCCAACACATTTGCATAGCCTGCTTCAGCAGCTATCCTTGATAACGTAAACTTTGAGTATTTAGGATGCTTTGAGGTAAATTTATGATTTATATCGAATTTCTCATCAATCCACTCTTTATGTAAATCTTGATCCTGCCTCTCTAGTTCTTCTTGTATTTTCTCAATTATGTTGTCTTTATTAAAATCTTGCTTATCGTTAATTACATTCAATACTTTTTTCAGTGTTTCATATCCTTTTGCCATAACTTTATCTTTAAACTAGAATAAAATATCTAACTATTACATATTATACTAGAAAATAAATATTTATTTTAAATGAGCTAATAATCGAAATTGTGGGTAGCAAATTGAATCACAACGTTCGTATAGCTGCAACCCGCGAGCTACTATCTCTCATCCACTGAAGGTATTGCACAGCGCTATCTACTTGATCGTCGTGGCGGGTTTCTGGAAACATTAAAATTTCATACTCAAAATCGCTCAGCCATACTGCTTGGTGTGGCAAAAAAACCCTGCCAGATTCTATTATTGGAACGATTTGGTGGAATCGAGCGAGCTTACTGTTATGCGGCACTATCTCGATAACAGGTATTGCCTTTAGCTCTTGAATCAATTGCTGACCACTTGTTTTTGCTTCGATTAAAATTGCGTGTGGCTTCCATCTTGAAGCTAGTGACAGAACTTGTTCTTTAAGTTTTGGATACTCAAGCTTCGCACGGTACACATCGAGTAAATAAAACTTATTATTCACCTTTGTCCAGGTGGTGCAGACACTAAAGCCACTAGAATCGTTTGTTGAAACCGCAGTGTCCCAGCTCTGAGTTATATGTGAGAGATTGTCAGGAAAATTTCTATAGCGTTTCAACCATTCTTGCTTAATTATACCACTTGAAAGCGGCAGAGGATTTTGTTGATATTGAGCAGCAAAAGCGTAACTCCCAAGTTCAGCCTTTATCATTTCAATTTCTCCTCCATCTAGGGGATATAGCAGCTGACCTTCCTTTTTTAAGTATAAAATCCTTGAAGATGTAGCGCCTGTTGAGCTTTTGCACTCATTTGTAGTTACTTGAATAATAGGAACAGGAGAAGGGAGAATTGATCTTTTGATTGAATAGATAATTTCCTTATTTTCAGAAATCATTGGCAAACAAATATGATGCCATATATTTCTTGGTTTGGAGAGAAGATGCCCAGTCAAATCCTCCTGATGTAGTCTGTGCATTACAACAACAATAACTCCTTTTTTTCTATTATTGAGCCTAGTTACTAAAGTCTGATCAAGCCAATTTGTGGCGCGTTTTCTAAACGTCTCGCTCAAAGCTTGAGAGGAACTCAGTGGATCATCTACGACGATAAAATCTCCACCTTCACCAGTCAGTGTTCCACCAACAGATGTTGCAATCCTACATCCTCTCTGCACTGTTTGAAATTTATATTTAGTGTTCTGGTCTTTACATAGTTCTATCTCTGGAAATAGCGCTCTATACCAACTAGACTGCATTACGCATCTGGTGTCGAGCGAATGCTTTTCGCTAAGCCGCTGAGAATAGCTTGCAACTATTATTCTTGCGGTTGGCTGATTTCCTAGTATCCATGCGGGCCACGCAACACTCACGCACATAGACTTCATTGAGCGTGGAGGCATATTGAATATTATTCGCTTCACTTCACCAACACTTGCTGCTTCAAGCCTGTCTGCTATGATTTTTATATACTGATAATTGTTATACTCACATCCTGGCACCACCGTTTGAAAGCATAGTTCGATAAATTTTAAAAAGTTCATGTTAGTCTCCTATAGTGTTAGTGGAATTTACTTTATGGTGGTGTCAGCCTCTTTGGTGTCATATCAGCGTCCTTTTTCTTGTCATCCAAGTAGCCCTTTCCTTGTCATTCCAGTGCTTGACACTGGAATCTAGTTTCACCTTATGATGGTGTTATTCAAGTAGCCTCTATCCAAGTGCCCCTTTGGTGTCATCCGAGTAGCTGACACTGGTTTCTTACCAATAAAACCTAGCATAACTTTTGTGCTCAAAAGATTTCTGGATTCCAGCATCAAGTGCTGGCCTGAAGCTTTAGTTACAAGTATTAAGAAATTTACCAAATAAAAAAAAGGCAAAAGAATCCCCGTGTGACGAGTTTTGACCCTATAATAATGTAAATTGGCATTGTAATAATGTGCTAACGCTTATTTAAAGCGCGTTTTGGCTGAATGTAGAAAAAATAAAAAAGACATGCAGCCGCTATAATTTTTGTGTAATTTGCCAATAGATATCTGAGTTTTTTTACTGAATTTTGTCATTGAGCCTGCAGGTCAAAAACAAGGATAAATACTCTTATTATCATGATAAGGGAGTTGGGGAAATTTGTAAAGCAATCTTTTTCATTTGTATTCCCTTATGCTTGAGGTAATTGCATACAGGCTCATGAATGTCCTTACTCTTTATTTCCATGAATTCCCTTTGAAGTTGAATATTGAAAATTAACTGGAGAATTGTGAATTACTTTGTATATGTGATAACAAGCCATGGCGCTCTCAGCAAAACCATTTAGTATCAATTTTAGTTTGTCTGGATAAGTAGCTATATCTCCGATTGCATATATTCTATCTCTACTAGTTCTAAGCGTAGCTGAATTAACAACTATGCGGCCATGTTCTAACTCTATACCCCAATTGTTTATTGGACCAAGATTCATTGATAATCCAAAAAATGGCAGCAAAAAATCAGCGGATATTTCTTTTTCTTCCTTAGAGGTAATGTTTTTTACTATCACTGCGCTCAACTGCCCATTACCTCCTGCTAGTTCGTGTAATTGATATGGCACTACCAGTTCTATCTTTCCATTATTTTTAAGTGATTCTAATTTATTTCTAGTTTCAGGAGTGCAGCGAAATTCCTTTCTCCTGTGTATCACATAAATTTTCTTTGCAACTTTAGAAAGTTCTACAGTCCAATCAGCCGCAGAATCACCCCCCCCTGCAATGACTATAGTTTTGTCCTGAAAATCAGAAATTTTATTTACACTATAAAATACAGATTTATTTTCATATTCTAATATACCACTTAAGGGTGGACGGTTAGGTTCAAACATTCCGTTACCTGCAGCAATGATAACGGCTTTGCATTTTACCTCTGTACCTATGTTCGTTATGATAGTAAAGTTTTCACCTTCGTTATTTGAAATCTTTTCCACTTTTTGACTTAAATGGTAAACAGGCTCAAATGGTGAAGCTTGCTCCATTAGTCGCTCAATTAATTTTTGGGCAGTAATTACAGGATAACCAGGTATATCATATATTGGCTTTTCTGGGTAAAGAGCTGTGCATTGTCCTCCTGCTTGATCCAAAACATCTATTATATGACATCTCATATCAAGCATTCCCGCTTGAAAAGCAGCGAATATTCCAATAGGCCCTGCACCTATTATTACGATATCGGTTTCCATATTCAGATGGTGATCTATTTATAGATATTAGCTTTCTTTGCTAACAAGGTCAATTTACAAAGGGATGTATTTTTAAAAGATGTGGCTAGATTAGATAAGATTTCCAGCGTTATGAACCACATAGTCCAAATAAGCTCTAAAAATCAGCTATCATAGCGAGATGCTGTGCGGACGGAATGGGATTCGAACCCATGGTACGCTCATCACGTACGTCAGTTTTCAAGACTGGTGCCTTAAACCGCTCGGCCATCCGTCCATTTCTTTTCTATCACAATATTTGATTTTAAGCAATCTATAAAAGCTTTACTTGCCCACGCAAAAGTTGCTAAATATACTGTCCAATATTTCCTCAACATTAATAATTCCAATCACTGCACCAAGTTCAAATGCAGCAAGCCTCAAGTCTTCAGATATCAACTCAATTGGATTATCGATATTAAAACGTTGTAAATGTTCCAGTGCTTTCTGCATGTGACTCCTATGTCTTTGCCGAGTAATCACAGGAGTGTCTCTATCATGCCCAAATTTTTCCTCCGCCTTCTCTTTTATGAGAGAGATCAATTTGTTTGTACCTATTTCCTTTAGAATAGAAATGGGTAAAAGATCTATGCCATTAATTTTTATATTGTGATTATTGATAACATTGTCAGCTTTGCTCAATACATAAATAGTATCGCTATTTACAACGTTGCAATTGATATTATGACGCTGTTCAAAAGGAAATAGTTCTATTCTTAAATCAGCTTCAAAAGACCTTTTTTTCGCTCGACTTATACCTTCTGATTCTATTGGATCTGAACTCTCACGAATTCCAGCAGTATCAGAGAGAATGATTGGGTATCCGCCAATGTCAATATGAGCTTCAAGTATATCTCTTGTTGTGCCTGCATATTCAGAAACAATAGCAATATCACGCTTGGCTAAGAAATTAAACAGAGTTGATTTACCGACATTTGGTTCACCAGTTATTACAATATGTAAACCCTCACGCAACCTTTCGCCCCGTCTATTATCATTTAAATGCTCTTGTATCAACTGCACGAGAGATTGCACTTCATTATTAATTTTTTCCAATTCACTTTTTTCTGCCCAAATGTCCTCTGGAAAGTCTATATATGCTTCGATTTTGGATTGTATCGTTATTAATCCTTGCCTCCAATTGCTGTATAGTCTCTCCAATTCTCCTGATATCTGCTTAATCGCTTGTTTAGCTTGCATTTTCGTTTCAGCATCAATTAAGTCTGCAATTCCTTCTATTTGCGTTAAGTCAAATTTACCATTTAGAAAAGCCCTAAGTGAGAATTCTCCCGGACTGGCCATAACGAAAATTCTTGATAATCCCTCTAAGATGATTTTTATGACTGCCTTGCTTCCATGCACTTGTAACTCTATAACATCCTCGCCAGTGAAACTGTTTGGAGCGGGGAAATAGATGATTATTCCATTATCTATCAATTGATTGGAATCATCATATAGATCAACTAAAGTAGCAAATCTTGGTTTAATTTTTTTCTTAATATGAAAATGATTTAAAGCTTTAAGGGCGTAGTTGCCTGAAATTCTGATTACTGCAACTCCTGACTTACCAAATACGGTTGACAAAGCAAAAATAGTTTCATTTGTGTTTGTCATTATTTATATAAACTACTTAGCAATTTAAGAAATCGAAATACCTAATCTAAAAAATTTTTGCTTATATTACTTATTCATATTAATGCAGTATTAGTAAATATATTGTATAGAAAAACTACAAAAGTCATCCAGATGAAAATATTTATTTTGAAAACTGATAATATGATTTATAATGACTGACACAAGTTTTAAATATTATGCTCAAGAAATTAGCTTGGTATTGGTCTTCTGTAGAGTTAATTAAAGGGTTTGTTATTACATTAAAATATATGTTCAAACCAAAGGTTACTTTGAGGTATCCTATGGAGAAGGGCCCTTTAAGTCCAAGGTTTCGTGGTGAGCATGCACTGCGTAGGTATCCAAATGGTGAAGAACGATGCATAGCTTGTAAGTTATGCGAAGTTATCTGCCCTGCTCAAGCAATAGTTATTGAAGCAGAGGAAAGAGAAGACGGTAGTCGCCGAACCACACGCTATGATATTGATATGACAAAATGCATATATTGCGGACTTTGCCAAGAAGCATGTCCAGTTGATGCAATTGTGGAGGGTCCTAACTTTGAATTTGCTACTGAAACAAGAGAGGAGCTAATGTACAATAAAGAAAAGCTATTGCGTAATGGTGAAGTTTGGGAAGAAGCAATTGCACTCAGGTTAAAAAAGAATAGGCCGTATTATTAACTAGGTATGTCAATAATTAAAATTTCTTACAGCAAGTATGTAGTAGATCTTTTGTACAACTGTTATTTAACTGAAAGATCAGTAGCTCACTTTTTGGTATCATTCCAGCGCGTGACGCTGGAATCTAGAAAAGAAAGAAACATGAATCCCAGTGTCAAGCACTGGGATGATAAAAGGTCTAATGAATGATAAAAGTTACCTTTTTAGCCGAACAAAAAGTAAAAGAATACAGTGGTAGAGTCACTGGCTTTGATATATTACAACCGGATGCTTTGAGAGAAGCAATTGCCTTTAAGGTAAGTGGTGAGTTGTATGATCTCTCACATGAAATTGAATCTGATACAGAGATAGAGGTAATACAACTGAGTGACGAAGCGGGTTTAGATATAATAAGGCATGATGCTGCTCATATAATGGCGCAGGCAGTAAAAGAGCTCTTTCCTAATACTCAGATTACTATCGGGCCAACAATTCAAGATGGTTTCTACTATGATTTTGCTACAGATCGTACCTTTACCACGGACGATCTTGCTGCAATAGAAAAAAAAATGAAGGAAATTATAAAAAGTAACCACAGATTCGTCCGAGAAGTTTGGACTCGTAAGCAGGCAATTGATTTCTTTAGTGATATAGGTGAAAGATACAAGGTTGATATTGTCTCATCAATACCAGAAAACGAAAACCTAACTGTTTATAAACAAGGCAACTTTGTAGACCTATGTCGTGGTCCGCACTCACCATCAACTGGCAGAGTTAAAGCGTTTAAACTTATGAAAGTAGCAGGTGCATACTGGCGTGGCGATTCTAAGGGCCCAATGTTGCAAAGAATATATGGCACCGCGTGGAGAAATAAGGATGAATTAAATACTTATCTTAAACGTCTGGAGGAAGCAGAAAAACGTGACCATCGTAAAATTGCTAAGGATATGGATTTATTTCACATTCAAGAGGAAGCTGTTGGACAAATTTTTTGGCATGAGCAAGGATATACTCTATATAATGTTCTTGAGTCTTATATAAGAAAGAAATTGATAAGTAATGGCTATTTTGAAGTAAAAACTCCTATTTTAGTAAGTAAAGAGCTGTGGGAAAAATCGGGACATTGGGATAAGTTTCGTGAAAATATGTTTATTGTTGATGAATCTGAAAGCAAAAAGCTAGCAATAAAACCCATGAATTGTCCTTGCCATGTGCAGATTTTTAATTATCACACCAGAAGTTATCGTGATCTACCAATACGTATGGCAGAATTTGGCACGTGCCATAGGAATGAAAGCTCAGGCTCATTGCACGGACTGATGCGAGTGCGTGGTTTTACGCAAGACGATGCACACATTTTTTGTATGGAAAAACAAGTGAATTCTGAAACTGTAAAGTTTTGTGGCCTTTTAAAAGAAGTATATTCAGAGCTTGGATTCAATGAAATTTCTGTGAAATTTTCAGATCGTCCAGATATTAGAGCAGGTAATGATGAAGTGTGGAATAGAGCTGAAAAAGCGCTGCTTGAAGCTGTTAAAGAAGCGGGTTTGAGTTATGAACTGAGCCCTGGCGAAGGTGCATTTTATGGTCCAAAGTTAGAGTTTGTTTTGAAAGATGCGATAGGTAGAAATTGGCAATGTGGAACGTTGCAAGTTGATTTTATTTTACCGGAGCGGCTTGGAGCTTTTTATATAGGAGCAGACGGGCACAAGCATCACCCTGTTATGTTACATAGGGCAATTCTTGGGACTTTTGAGCGTTTTATTGGAATTTTAATAGAAAACTATGCAGGAAAATTTCCAGTTTGGCTTGCTCCAACACAGCTTGCTATTCTGACCATTACAAATGAGGCTGACGGTTATGCTACAGAAATCAGCAGCGTTTTAAAAGAACAAGGTGTGAGAATCAAAACTGATTTGACCAATGAAAAAATTAGCTATAAGATACGTTTACATAGTTCAAGTAAGGTACCTATATTATGGATCATGGGCAAAAATGAAATTATAAATAAAACTGTGTCAGTGAGGAACTTGGGATCGGAAAAACAGGAGTCTTTTTCTTTGGAGAAAGCTACTGAATTGCTGTTAAAAAGTATTAATTTGAATTAATGGAGATAAAATTTGCAAGTCAAAAAGAACAATAAAAACAGAATTAATGAATTCATCATAGCTAAGGAGGTACGCTTAGTTGATCATAGTGGTGAAATGGTCGGGATTGTGCCAATAGAACAAGCTTTGGTATCTGCTCAGAATGTCGGTTTAGACTTAGTGGAAATTGTACCTGATTCAACTCCTCCAGTATGTAAAATTCTGGATTACAGCAAGCAGAAGTATGATATAAAAAAGAAGGCAAGTGAAGCAAAAAAGAAACAAAAGACATTAACTATAAAAGAAATTAAACTGGGTCCTAATATTGGTGATCACGACTACGAAACAAAATTGCGTCAAACAAGGGATTTTCTTGTGCATGGACATAGAATTAAAGTCACAATGAGATTTAGAGGGAGAGAGCTTATAAACACTGAAGTTGGACTGGAAAAATTAGAACGGCTAATTAGAGACGCTGAAGATATTGCAAAAGTAGAATTAGCACCTAAAAGGGAAGGAAATCAATATTCTTTAACTTTAGCTGCTAAGTAGTAAAATCACTTAAAAGTATAAGTTACTATCCTCTCTTCAATTATATGACGAAAATGTCTGATTAATCCTTGAACTGGCCAAGCTGCAGCATCGCCAAGTGCACAAATTGTATGCCCTTCTATTTGAGTTGTAAGGTCAAGTAGCTTATCTACTTCACCAGGTTTAATATTTCCTGCTACCATTCTTCTCATAATTCTCCATATCCATCCAGTGCCTTCACGGCATGGTGTACATTGTCCGCAGGACTCATGCATATAGAAATGTGATAATCTTTCTATTGCAGCTATTATGTCAGTTGATTTATCCATCACTATTACAGCAGCAGTACCAAGCCCTGATTGTGCAGCCCTTAATGAGTCAAAATCCATTTCAATAGTATCACATATAGATTTTGGAATTAATGGGACTGAAGATCCACCAGGTATTACAGCAAGTAAATTATCCCAACCTCCTCGCACTCCACCTGCGTATTTTTCAATTAATTCACGCAGTGAAATTCCGAGCTCTTCTTCAACATTACATGGATTATTTACATGCCCTGAAATACAAAAGACCTTGGTACCAGTATTATTTGGTTTACCAAGAGATGCAAACCACTCTCCTCCACGATTTAGAATATCTGGAACTATGGCTATAGTTTCAACGTTGTTTATTGTAGTTGGACAGCCAAAAAGCCCAACACCTGCAGGAAATGGAGGTTTCATGCGGGGAAAGCCCTTTTTTCCTTCAATTGATTCAAGTTGAGCTGTTTCTTCTCCACATATGTAAGCTCCTGCACCCCTATGGATAAACACATCAAGATCATAACCTGATTTGCAGGCATTTTTTCCAATTAAGTTTTCTTTATAGGCTTCCTCAAGTGCTTTTTTTAGAACTAAATATTCATTATAAAATTCACCCCTGATATAAATATACGCAGCTGACGCATTGATTGCTCTTCCAGCCAGAAGAATCCCCTCAAGTAGCTTGTGTGGTTCATATCGCAGTATATCTCTATCCTTACACGTACCAGGTTCTGACTCATCTGCATTGACTACTAAATACGCTTTTAAAGGATTTTTAGGCATAAAGCTCCACTTAAGGCCAGTAGAAAATCCTGCACCCCCTCGACCTTTCAAGCCAGATTTCTTTACTTCATCAATGATTTTTTCTGATCCTAAATCCAGTAATTCCTTTGTTTTTTGCCAACTACCACGTTTTTTTGCACCCTCAAGTAGTGGTGTTTCTTTACCATTTAAGTTTGTGAATATTTTGTCCTGTTCTTTTAGCATGCTTTTAAGATTCTAAGTGATCCCGACGCGATTCGAACGCGTGACCCACTGATTAAAAGTCAGTTGCTCTACCGGCTGAGCTACGGGATCATTTTATTTTTCAGCTATACTAAACAGTAATATAGTTTTTATCTGTTTTAATCAAACTAAAATTTTCATGCGTGGTTAAATAAATTATATAATATACTGCGTTAGTGATAATTTAATTAAAAATTTTTGAAGGAAAATTTCTTGTTAATTAACAGATTTATTTGGTAAAGCTGAGATACAACTCTAAAAAGATAGAGAATTATACATAAATGCAGAATTTGTGCACTATTTAGCAATAGCCTCACAAATAAATATTTCTTGCATTTCAGCATGAGTGATTTATGCTTTAAGCAAAAGTTGGGGGCATAGCTCAGCTGGTAGAGCATCTGTTTTGCACGCAGAAGGTCAGCGGTTCGATCCCGCTTGCCTCCACCAATATAGGTTCTAGCATATCATAAAGTCAGCTTATTTTAGCCCATTAGTATTTTATACTAGTTTCCTAAAAAATCCCTCTTTCTATAACTTTTCTTTATGCAAGTAATGTTTGTTATTATAATTCTAATATATACTAACTTAATAATAAATTAATCAACAAATGTTAGAATAGATATAATTAATTGATTAATACTTATGAGTGGAAAAAAGCATGTTTTTAAGATGGTGCCTGGTAAGGTATTTAATAAGATTAATGACATAGAACTTATAAATGGAGAGGGACCTAAGATTGATGGTATGTTGGCCAGGGTTGATTTTATAGGATTAGATGACAAGAGCAATATAATGTTAGACTCACCTTTAGAATTGTGTTCAAGAGGAATCTCTGAGCGTGGAGCAGGTATTCATTGCATGAAAGAAGATGAAGGAGAATTAAATCTCTGCATACTTAAATATGACCCAGATTCAAGTAGATACGAATGTAATGTTCAAATAGAATTGAAAGAAATACTATTTCCAACGAAAAGTGAAGGCTACCATGTAATTATATCAAACAATGATGGATCTTGCATGGTAAATAAATTTATGAATCAAATAGATTTTGACTCTGAGAGAGGTAAGGAAATAGATTATCTTTACAAATTCTTCCAAAAATTTTCTCTTGGATACTTAGGCAACAAATTGGTACAATTAAAATTTTCAATAGATGCTCTAGACGATCTATTCCTTTTGTATTTTCCTGCTGAATACCAGTATATCACTCTAGAATTAAGAGAAGATAATACTCATGAATTCTATTTTTCAAACGAGCATGGAATGTATATAGATAACTTAATAGGAAATTACGAAGAGGGCAATGAAGAGGGCAATAATATATCATATTATTATAAAGAGATTGTACAAGAAGAAGTATTATCAGATTTTATCAAAAAACTAACAGACGACCAACTAAAGACCCTTGCCAATACTCTTAGTAACGAGCAACTGCAAAAAATAATTCCTGAGCTGAGCTCAAACCAGTTGCAAGTCTTAGCAAAGGACTTAACAGATAAACAATTCCAAACTTTAGTGGATCATCTAGCCAATCACCAATTACAAACTCTTGCTCAGGTACTAAATCCAGAAAAGTTACATATAATTGTTTCTTTTTTAGATCAAGGTCAGTTTGCAAGCTTAGTAAAAGGCTTAAATACATGGCAAGTAAAAGAAATTTTACCTCACTTAAAAGTGGATCAATTCAAAGCACTTATTAAAACTTTAAGTGAACAACAACTTACGGTGCTTGTAAAAGGCTTCTCTGAGCACCATTTGACAATACTTTCCAAACAATTAGAAGGTGATAAGTTGAAAGAGTTAGTAAATAGCTTGCAGGAAGATCAACTAAAAGACTTAGTTAATAAGCTTGATACTGAGAAACTCGAAACAATTGCTCAAGGTTTCACTGATGATCCTGATAGGATTCAGATGATTATTGAGTCTTTAGCTGACAATTCAGAGAAACTTCAAGCTTTTGCTTATAAAATGCCTAACCAACAATTTACAGAACTTTTGAATCAGCTAAATGCAGAAGTTATAAAAAATATTATTCACAAGCTGCCTTACAAAAAAATAAAAAATGTGATTGATGATGTTTGCAATAAAGATCAGTCTAAAGATATTATTAATGCATTAAAAGGGGAATTTGAAAAACAAAATGAAAAGATAGAAGATTTTATAGGCAGGATTGACCAGATGCTTCCTGAGCAAAGTGAAGCAAAGTTGGGTAATGCACATCTATCACCTTACGTCTTTCAAGATACTAGTACTGAATTTACAGCAGTAGATGTTTAGTGCGAACTTGGATACTTATAAATTAATGTTTATGAGTTAAAAGAAAAAATAGTTTGCATGTGAAACTAAAAAATAATTTAAACTTTAATGATTTATGGAGGTCATTTATATGAGTAAGAACTCGCAAAACCTTTTACAAGGTACGAATAGTGTTATTGTTAGTAGTAACAGACAACCTATAAAAACTCTTGATCATATTACACTTAAGACAGGTCTTGATCAGAATGTACAGAACCTTAACAAACCGGTTAGTGGTGTGGTTGTTAAAAACGCAATTGATCAATTAGTTGACGATATTAATATAAAGCTTATTGGTAGCTTGAATAATAATTTAGGAGGATTACAAAAAGAAGATCTAGTAAATTTACTAGCTAAAGTAAATGATATGTTACTTGAGGACGCACCAACCCATCTTGATATACTCTAGTAGTTAGGAAAGTAACAGCTTGCTAGCAGGCTGTTACTCTCTCTACATATCGTTTCAATACAGCTGAATTAGGGAATCTATTTTAAAACTTTTGGCATATAGTTCTCATCATGTTTTGCAAACACTGTATCTGCAAGAAAGGTACTATTATCAAACATTTTACCTTGCACAACAATACCACTTTTTTCTGAAAACATCGGTGGAAGTATCCCTTGATATTTCACCATAACGCTCTTATTAAAATCTGTCATTTGAAAAACTACTTCGTTTTCGCTCCGTATCACGCTATTTTCAACAACCATTCCACCAACACGGATTGGCTTTTGATTATTTGGCAAAACTATGGCTTCACTTACTGTATAGAAAAATGAGATATTTTCTTTGAGCGTTGTTAAAATAAAAAAAACTGCACAACTTAAAAAGCAGAAAATTCCTGAAGTTATAATTAATCGCTTATGTTTCTTCTTCATTGGTGCTTTTAAGGTTTTCTAAGTTTTTTTTACTTTTTATATAGCAAGAAACGGTAAAAATCAAATTTCCACCAATCAGTATGAAACTAATAAGGTAAGCAAAAATTACATATGTATTCATAATGCACTGCCAATAAATAACTCACCTGCATCAAAATAAATTAAGCTTCCATCCTTTTGCTGCAATACCAATTTACCACTTTTATCTATATCAGCAAAAATTCCTTCATACAATTTGTCAGCTAACTTTACACTGATTTGCTCATTCATTTTGAATGCTTTTTTTAACCACATTTCTCTTATAGCATAAAACCCATCAAATAGCCATTGCTTTCTTAGCTTGTTAAAATTTATTATTAATTCCTTTAATAGATCTATGTTAGATACAGACTCACCGTAATTGCTAATGCACGTTGTTCCTGGAAGTGGTGCATGATTGATATTAATTCCAATTCCTATAATCAGCCAATTCGAATTGGACTTTCTTTCAAGCAATATTCCACTTATTTTCTTGCCATCGATTAGAACATCATTTGGCCATTTATATTGAAGATTGAGATCGTTTATGAATGGATCTCTTGTCATCCCAGTGCTTTGACACTGGGATCCAGAAGAAAAAGTATGGATTCCAGTGTCACACACTGGAATGACACCGCAGTGGGTTTGATTATTCAAGAAATTTAACGATAATAAAGTATTCCCTACAGCAAGAGCAGTCACAAAAGTCAATTCTGTTAATTTGCTGATGTCTTTAACTTGACTCGTTAAGCCTACTGTTATTCCAGCACCATCCGATGTCATTCCAGTGCGTGACACTGGAATCCAGTTCTTATTACACAGTTGCCTGATGTGCCCATTTGTAATTAAGTTTTCTGGATCCCAGTGTCTGGGCACTGGGATGACATCATCCTTGGTGGGAATACCACAACGTTTGTACAGTTGTGTGCTTGACCATTCTTCTTTTTTTCTAGATTCCAGCGTCACGCGCTGGAATGACACCGAAAACTGATTTTCACTTAGATAATCGTTAAAGAGGTTTACTATCAAACTCGCATAGAGATTACCTTCTGGAGAAACCCAACTTTTTCCGGTGCGCCCCCTGCCTTCTGTTTGTTTATCGGCAATAATAACAGTTTCATTTGATATTCCTTTATCAATTAAATCCAACGCTTCTCTATTAGTGCTTGAAACTTCTTTGTAATGATGAATATGAAAACCCTCAAATGTTTCAGGGATCATTTTCTTAATTGTATCAAAAACTCTTTTGTTCAGGTAAGCTGTTGCTACGGTTATCAAAGCTTGATGATACAGGTGATTGCATACTGCTATATGGATTCCTATTGTCATTTACTTTATAGGGAATTGCTTCAGGACCGCTTTCCACATCTTCAGTTATTGAGGTTACAGATGATTCATGTTGGTAAGCTAGTGATTGTATAGTTGAATCATCCCAATTAGTACTCCAAGAAGTATAACTATCTGTCATACTAGCATGATTAGAACAAGACACAGATGTAGTTATTGAAACGTCAGTTGAAGTTACACTACATACATCATCAGCTTTGTGAGAATCAATACCATTATGCTGCTGCTGTTTAAATTGATCAAGTGCTACCCGTAATTTAACAAATATTGGTAAGCTAGGGAATGTTTGATCTAGACTGTTTAGAGGAGAAGACGTGCTTGGATAAGAAGGCAATGAATCTAATAATGTGTTCTCTATAGTTTGTTCGCATGGTTGATTCTGGTTTATGCTATTCAGAGGCGAGGTAGTTTCTGGATATGGTGGCAACGATTCCTCTGTTTGGTTAGCTTGCTGATCAGCACCATTAACCATAACGTTTCCAGGTTGCGGTGTTTCTGTTTCTTCCACTGGATCATCAACTGGTGGTTGTTGTGGAATAGGAATAACCGACTTTTCAGGCTCTTGCGAAAGCAACGGTGGCGTAGGAGTAGGTGCATCTTTTTCTTGTACTAGACTTTGTCCTTTTTCTTCATTTTTACTTCTTGGTTCGCTATTAACCTTATTAGATTTACCCTTACTGCGTATGGCAGAAATAGTAAATGCTGCTAATGTAATTACTGAAGCTAATGCAGCAACTACAGAAATGGCAAAAATTGCCAGAGGAGTTGTAGAAATTACAATACCAAATTTAATTGCTAAAGCAACATAAGGGAAATATAAACAGCTACAGTGCTCGATCCTCCTAGCAAGAGAGCGGCAATTGAAAATTTCAAAACAGTTTTTCTTTTACTCATTTTTCACCACAAAATATTAATTAATCACTAATTATAAACACTAAATTGTTAATTTGTCAATGAACCAATCAATGAGTAAAGATCTTCTGCGTATAAGAAAAGAACGAGGTTGATAAGTGAAGCCACTGAAGTGATAATGAATAGACCCTTAGAATAAGCAACCTTATTACCACTAGCTTTATCAAAATACATAACTTTCATGATATTTAAATAATAGTAGCATGATATCACACTCGCTATTACAAGGATCAAAGACAGGCTGATAAAGCCAGAATTTATTAAACTTTTGAATATAAAAAATTTAGCGATAAAACCTGCAAGTGGAGGTATTCCCGACATCGAGAGTAACAGCACAGAAAGATGAAATGCTACAATTGGGCGTTTCTTCCCTATACCAGACAAGTTTGCAATATCACAATCGTCATCGTCAATTTGTACGAGATATGAGAATAGCCCTATGCTTGTGATGATATATATCACCAAATACATTAAGGCACTATCTGTTCCTGCTTGTGTAAAAATAGAAAGTGAAGCAAATATGAAACCAATGTGACCAATTGAACTGTAAGCAAGCAGCCTTTTTAAGTTTTGCTGACGCAAGGCCCCAAAAGCTGAGATAAGCACAGACAATGCTGAAACGTATAAGAAAATAGGCTGAACATAACTTTTTACATTTACTAACTCTTCATTCATCAATCGAATTAAAAATGTTACAAGTGCAGCTTTTGGAGCTGTAGAAAAAAACGCAGTTACTATGGTAGGTGCACCTTGATAGACATCTGGAGCCCACATATGAAAAGGAGCAATAGCAAGCTTGAAACACAAACCAATAAGGATAAAAACTAACCCAAAAACTATTCCATAAGTTATCTGATGGTTTTGCAAGAATGAACCGAGCTCAGAGAAATTGACTTGTCCTGTATATCCATAAAGCAATGACATACCATACAGCATAATGCAGGAAGATAGTGCACTAAGTGTAAAATATTTCACTCCTGCTTCACATGAATAAATCGAATCTTTATTAAAGCTCGCAAGAACATACAAAGATATACTCATCAACTCAAAAGCTAAATAAAAAGAAATCAGACTATTTGCTGAAACCAAAGTTATCATGCCAAATAGCGCAAAAAGAATCAGTATTGAAAATTCATATTTATAGTCATATTTTGATAAATTCAGCATCAAAAGTATTAAAATTCCTGTGCTGAGAATTAACCCTTGGGCTGACCTGATGTATAAATTGAGTTTTAACAACGAATTAAAGAGAAAAATTTCATTGTTTTCTGCCGAAATAATTAAAATAATCAAAGTTACCACTGTGCAGCCAAGTGCTAATAAGTTGATAGTTCGGCGGTTAAATATAATTCCAAGCAGTAGCAACACTAACGAGGAGATAATAGAGAACGTTTCCGGCAATATCTGTATATAATTCATAGCGCATTATATTTGACTAACAAATTTGCCATACATGGCTTCAAATAATTCAGTGCAAGGGTTGGGTAGAATCCAAGCAAAATAACAAACACTGCAAGCAGAATTAAGACAGAAAATTCTATACTATCCAAGCGGTTATTTAATAATTTAGAATAGCTAACCCCCCATATTATTTGCTTACATAAATTCAGCATATAAACTGCGCTTAAAATAGTGCCAAGTGCGATAAATCCTGTAAAAAACCCTATGCTCTTAAACATTCCAACCATAGCCAAAAACTCACCTATGAATCCAGATGTTCCAGGTAGCCCTATTGAAGCCATTGAAAATAAAATGAACATAAAACCAAATTTTGGCATTGTGTTTACTATGCCAAAATATTTTGCAATCTCCAAAGTCCCAGTTCGAGTATATAGCATTCCAGCACACAAAAATAAAGCAGCAGAAATAAGGCCATGACTAATCATTTGAAATATACTACCCAGCACTCCTTCCTCACAAAATGAAAAGAGGCCAGCGGTAACGATCCCCATATGTGCTATTGAAGAATAAGCTATTAACTTCTTTATATCATCTTGAGCAAACGCAACTAGCGAAGCATATATCACCGCAATAATGCTCAGCACAACAACGAAATTTGAAAAATACAAACTTGCCTGAGGAAGCATTGGAATAGAAAACCTTAAAAATCCATATCCCCCCATTTTAATAAGCAAGCCAGCTAAAATCACAGATCCAGAAGTTGGTGATTGCACATGCGCATCAGGAAGCCAAGTGTGAAATGGAAACATAGGTACTTTTATTGCAAAAGAAATAAAAAATGTAATCCACAGCAATGACTGCACTTCAAGATCAAGGTTTGGCACTAATGTAGCTAATTTTTGTATATTAAACGTCCCAAAAGTACTATAGATATACACCAAGCCAAGCAGAAATAATAATGAGCCAGTTAATGTATAAAGAAATAACTTAAACGTCGCATATATCCTTTGCTTCCCTCCCCAAATGCCAATAATAAAGAACATTGGTATTAAAACAGCTTCAAAAAACACATAAAAGCTTATAGCATTCAGTGAAACGAAAAAACCGACTACAAAACTCTCAAGCAGTAGAAATAATGCCATATATGGCCTAAGGGTTGTATAACTCATTTTGCAGTTATAGAGTATACAAATTACAAACAAGAAAGTTGTAAGCAGAAGGAAAAGCAACGATATACCATCTATCCCTATTCCTACATTCTTGATTGGATAGCTGACAAGCTGAAAGTCCGCATTGTTATAATCAAATTCTATACAAGCTACAATGCTAAGCAAAAATGGAAGTATAGCAAAAAATAGGGCAAGGAATTTTAGGTGTATAGATTGATGATTAATCCTGATCGAGGATAAAATCAACGCTCCTATCAGTGGAAGTAAGAATATACTAAGTAACAACACCTTCTATTTAATTCCAATAATATATAAAGCGCCGATTATTAAAGTAACAAACATAATAAATGCATAATCAAATATATAACCAGTTTGTAACTTTATAGAACTTTTTGAACATTCATTAACCAACCTTACAACACCATTTGGTCCAAATGAATCAATAGCCTTAACATCAAACTTCCATAGAAGCCTAGATATAAACCTTATCGGTGCAATTATAACAAACTCATACACCTCATCAAAGTACCATTTATTCTGCAAAAACTTAAGTAAAAATTTACTCTTAATTTGCCTAATTACTTGATATTGGTAAATTAGGTACGCAAGTGCTATTCCACTTAGGCTTGCTAAGGTTGGCAGTAGTTTTATAAAGAAATTATGAACTCCATGCTCATCAATCATCATTAAACTTGATTTCCAAAACGCATTACTAGTTATGTTCAAAATATTTGCTCCCCACACTCCAGAAAATACCGATCCAAAAGCAAGTATCAGTAATGGTATAAGCATAATCTTTGGTGCTTCATGTATATTAATTTTACTTTGTTTTTGGCTATGGAACACAAGAAGCAACAACCTCCAAGAGTAGAATGCTGTAAAGAATGCAACAACTAAGCTTATTACAAAAGCAAAGCTATCCGTGCTATAAGCATGTTCAATTATCAAATCCTTTGAGTAAAAACCTGCAAATGGAAATATTCCAGAAAGCGCAAGAGACCCAATCCACATGAGAGTGTAAGTGCAAGGGATTTTCTTCCAGCAATTTCCCATTTTCTGAATGCTTTGCTCATGATGCATTGCATGAATTACATTGCCAGCACCAAGAAATAGTAGAGCTTTAAAAAAAGCGTGTGTCATTAAATGAAAAATAGCAACATTGTAAGCAGAAAGCCCACATGCCATGAACATATAACCAAGTTGACTGCAGGTTGAATAAGCAATTATTTTTTTTATATCATCCTGAGTAATCGCAACGGTGGCTGCAAAAAAAGCAGTAAGTGCACCAACAATAACTATTAATTCTCGTGCCACATTTGATAGCTCAAATAATGGAGAACATTTTGCTACTAAAAATATACCTGCTGTTACCATCGTTGCTGCGTGAATGAGTGCAGAAACAGGGGTTGGCCCTTCCATTGCATCTGGCAACCAAACATGTAAACCAAGCTGTGCAGATTTACCCATACAGCCAATAAAAAGTAATATGCATATTATATGAATTATTTTAAATTCACAGCAGAATGCTCTAATGTTCTGCGTGCCAAGAAAATCAGCTGTGTCAAAAATTTCAGTAAATTTCAAAGAGTGAAATGTATAATAAATGAGAAAGATCCCAATCAATAGTGCAAAATCTCCTACCCTATTCACAACAAATGCTTTAATTGCCGCATTATTTGCAGAATATTTTTGGAACCAAAATCCTATGAGTAAATAAGAACACAGGCCAACCCCTTCCCAGCCAAAAAAAAGCTGCACAAAATTATCGCTTACAACCAGCACAATCATGCAAAACGTAAATAGCGATAGGTAAGAAAAAAACCTCGACTTCCCCTTATCATGCTCCATATAACCGATAGAATAGAGGTGGACTACCAGTGAAACGGTGGTAATAACAATAAGCATTAAGGATGAGAGAGCATCCACATTAATTGCCCAATTTACTTTTAATACACTTAATGAAAATAGAGGAAATAAACTCAAGTGATAATTTTCAGAGAAGGTGAGAAAAACATACCAAGATAAAACTGCAGATATTCCAATCCCTGCCGTTGTAACTAACTGACTTTTTCTAAAAAACGCTCCAAACAATGAACCAAAAAGTGGCAGAAATACTATTAATTTCAGTATATCTATCATACTTTCATTCTTTCATTAAATTTGCTTGTTCAACGTCTATATTGCCACGGATTCTATAATATACAACCAATATTGCAAGCCCAACTCCTGACTCTGCTGCCGCAACAGTCAACACAAACATCACAAAAATTTGCCCAACTATATCATTCATAAAGGCAGAAAAAGCAACTAAATTGATGTTAATCGCCAGCAATAATATTTCTATTGATAACAGTATGTTGATTATGCTCTTACGGTTGATGAAAATACCACACATCCCAATAGTGAACAAAACAGCAGCAATTATCAAAAAGTGATTTAATCCTATTTCCATTCTACTCCTTTTCCAAATTTAGCCTTAACCAATTTTACAGATGAAGATTGTATCAATTGCTTTAATACATTCTGTTTTTTAACTCTTTTTTTCTTGTCCTGCAAAGTAAGAGCAATTGCACCAACAATTGCAACAAGCAGCAGAATACCAGAGAGATGAAAAGCGTACATGTAGTCAGTGTAGAGCAAATTACCAATAGCTTTCACGTTATTAGTATTATAGTTTATAACATTGCTTATGTTGGGTGCTGAGCTGCGGATTACAAAGCTGATGACTAGAAAAAACACAACACATAATATAGCATCAAGAGTGAAATGCTTCGCAAAACCCTGGCGCAACCTTATGTAATCAATATCGAGCATCATAACTACAAAGAGGAACAACACTGCAACTGCACCGATGTATACTATTAGCACCATCATAGCAATGAATTCAGCTCCAAGGAGAATAAAAAGCACTGCAGAGTTAACGAAAGTGAAAAGTAAAAATAACACTGCATGCACAGGATTCCTTACGCTAATTACACAAACAGCAGATAAGATGCTTAGAATTGCAAAAAAATAAAAGAAAAAATGCATTGATACTTTTAACTGCAACAATAGTTACTAACTTAAGGTAATTGTTGCTGTAAAGTCAATACTATATTAAAGATTTGAAAACATCGTACTACAAGCTTCAGCTCCTCAGTAATGCAATAAACACTCTTGACAATCTTGATTTATTAATATATAATGTATACATATTAATAGTCAGCGATAGCTCAAAATGTACAACATATTTGGTTATTTCAAAAGCAACAATAGTTCTAACGCACAAAGTAGCAGATTAAATGGAGAAAGTTATCAATACACCACAAGAGACTATATGACAATTTACTTTAATAACACATTAGCGAGTTTCAGTAGATCATTGAGAGAATTTAAAGAAAAAGCATATGGATTTATATATGATATTGGAGCTTGGTTGAAAGAAACATATGAAAATCTCACTGAACGACCTGCAATGTGTAATCACTATACCCCAAAGGAAAAACTCCTTGTTGAAGCTGAAGAAGTAGAAATGAAGGAGCTAAACCGTACATATAAGCCATTCCAAACTCCACCTATTCATCCAACAAGCAGAAGCTCTAGTGCCAATACCTCAAATCAAGTTGTTGTTACTCGACATACACCTGAAGCTACTAAAACAAGATAGATAAAAAACCTACGTTTAAATATGTAGTACTTGAGTGAAGCATTCTTTAAACTGTTCTATTCAATAAAATCTTTACAATATTTGGATCATAGGTTTAACTTTACGAAGTTATAGTCTATAGGGCTTCAATGAACGATTATCTCTCACTGCTAAATCCAGAGCAACAATTAGCTGTAACTAACGTGAATGGACCAGTTTTGATACTAGCAGGAGCCGGAACAGGAAAAACAAGAACGATCACTTCAAGGATAGCGCACATAATTCGAAATGGCTATGCTTACTCTGATGAGATCTTAGCAGTTACATTTACAAATAAAGCAGCAAATGAGATGGTATCAAGAGTGCTTGAGCTAACGGGTACAAACATACCATGGCTTGGCACTTTCCATGCAATTGCAGCGAAAATTTTACGTCATCATGCTGAAATTGTAGGCTTAAATTGCAATTTTACAATTATTGGTGTGGACGATCAATTACAGGTAATAAAAAATATTATTAATGAAATAAGCCCTGATTACCTATCAGAAAAATGTAAGACCATTATGAATATCATCCAGCAGTGGAAAGAGAAGTGTTTATTGCCGTCTGAAGTGGAAGATGTTCAATCATTTAGGCCAGTTTACGTAACTGCACTCAAAGTCTATTACCAGTATCAGGAAAGGTTAAAATTCCTTAACTCTGTCGATTTTGGTGACTTATTGTTATATAACATACAACTTTTTAATAAAAAGACTGAGGCTCTATCTTACTACCAAAACAAGTTTAAGTATGTCATGGTAGATGAGTATCAAGATACAAATGCAATACAATATCTTTGGCTAAAATACCTTGCAAAAGAGCATTCAAATATTTGCTGTGTAGGAGATGATGACCAGTCGATATACAGTTGGCGTGGTGCAGAAGTTGAAAATATTTTGAAATTTTCCGATGATTTTAAAAATGCAAAAACCTTTAAACTGGAGTGTAACTACAGGTCAACATCCCACATACTTGCAACTGCGTCATATGTTATCAATCACAATAAGACTCGCTTAGAAAAAAAATTGTGGACAACAAACGTTGAAGGGGAAAAGGTAAATCTAATAAAATTATGGGACGGAAAAGCTGAAGCAAGGTTCATAAGCGAACAGATATTAAAGCTCAATAAATACAGATTTAGTGACATTGCAGTGCTGGTAAGGGCGACTTTTCAGACTAGAGTTCTGGAAGAGTATTTTATAAAATATTCAATTCCCTACAAGATTATAAGTGGTGTAAAATTCTACGAACGTCAGGAAGTCAGGGATATAATTGCATATTTAAGATTCGTTACAAACAATAACGATGACTTAGCTTTCGAAAGGATCGTAAATCGGCCAAAAAGAAGCATAGGAGCTACAACTCTAAAGAAAATATACACGACTGCTCAGGATAACAAAATTTCTTTTTTTGAGGCAGCAAAAATATTGGTTAATAGTGATCAAGTAACCGAAAGAATTAAACTCTCACTAAATGATTTTTTAAATAAAATTAAAGCTTGGGAGGAAATAGTAAGTGTAAAACCACTGCATGAATTCGTTAAAATCGTAGCAAACCAATCAGGGTATATTGAAATGCTTGAAAATGAGGAGGTAACAGGCTTAGTACGAATAGAAAATGTCAAGGAGCTCATCTCATCTTTAAAAAATTTCGATAATGCCACAACTTTCTTGGAGCACATAAGTCTAGTGATGGAAGTGGATAATATGAATAACGATGACACCGTATATGTTATGACTCTTCATGCAGCCAAAGGACTTGAATTCCCGTGCGTGTTTCTACCTGGTTGGGAAGAGGGATTATTTCCTCATCAAAGATCTTTTGAAGATAAAAGTGGTAAAGCTTTAGAAGAAGAAAGGAGACTTGCATATGTTGGCATAACCAGGGCAAAGGAAAGGTTAATCATTTCATGTGCAGACAGAAGGGAAATGAATAACCAATGGCAACCAATGTACACTTCTCGATTCATCAAAGAGTTGCCAAGGGAAAATATTGAGGTCATTAAGAGTAACATTGCTTACTGCTGAAGCTATAATTCCAGATAAACATACCTTGCAAATCTGAGCTACTTCAATTATATATTTCTTCTGGTAAAAATTCTCTGATGGTCTTAAATAAAATTTTCAGTGAATAATTATCAGACATATTGTGCTCTGCTGATTTTATTAAGTGTACTTCAACGTCTGTTGATTTGATTTTTTTAGCTAAATTTAATGAAATTTGATAAGGAATATCTCTATCGTTAATGCTGTGCAATAAACGCACAGGACAGTTTATATCTATTGTTTCTTGATTTAAAAGGAGATTCTTTCTGCCATCCTCGATCAAATTTTTAGTTATTTTGTATGCGCAGTGCCCTGAAGTAAAATCTATTACACCTTTAGAACACAGCTCTTCTTTTTGCCTACCCGACAATTGATTAAATATTAAATCTTCAGTGAAGTCAGGAGCGGACGATATACCAATTAGCGCTGCAGTTTTTTCTGGAAATTGAAGGGCAGTGAGCAGCATCAGCCATCCCCCCATACTTGAGCCTATAATTATTTGTTTGCTGCTAGTTAATTCGCTTATCACTTTAGCACAATTTTTTTGCCAATCACTTATTGTATAATCAGCGAAGTCACCGCTTGAATTACCGTGGCCAAAATAATCAAAGAGCACAAGTGCTACATCATTTTCTTGGCAAAATTTGTAAATGGCAGTTGCTTTAGTTCCATCCATATTGGATGCAAAACCACCAAAAAAAACTATGGAAGCTTTATTTCCTTGTAGCTTTCGATATGCTATATGGTCATTGCTTCCATTAAGTAATTTACAATAATTCATACTACTTTGGCAAGGCAACCGGACTATCGCTCATCGAACGCAAATAGCTGACTAGATCTGCAATTTCTTGTGGATTGGAAATGCCTGCAAATGCCATACGTGTACCTTTTATATAGGCTTTTGGATTTTTTAAAAAAGTAAATAATTCTTCATATCCCCATTTTCCACCTTTTTCAAGCAGTGCTTTTGAGTAATTGAATGAACTGTGAAGATGGGCCTTTTTATTTTCAACTACGTTCCACAAGTTTGGTCCTACTTTATTCATTCCACCTTTCTCAAAACTGTGGCAAGCTATACATTTTTTTGCTGCTGACTTCCCCTTTTCAAAGCTAGCATTTTGCATGAGCTCCCCAATATCAAGTGCCACTTGTTCAATCTTTTGCTGAGGTTCATTGCTGGCTGCTACTATTGTTTGGTGTTCAATTTTATAATCCTCTGGGTTATAGAGCATATCAACTACATTACTAACTATCATAATTATTAATCCAGAAAGTAAAATCGATGCTGCAATCTTATTAAGCTCCATAGTTAATTCTTATCAAGTAATGTTACTTAAATTATGCAAATATTTTTGCAAACAGCAAACAATTACCTTTATTTTGCCAAAGATAGAAATTTCTATTACTTAGTTAATAGACCGCAATTCTGCTGCTGAAGTAACTCCGTGGTCCAGTCACATACTGGTCCGGAATAATATATTCAAATAGATTTCCTGCAAACCTGTCTACAATGATTGAAACTGGAATCACTTCTATAATGTTCGTTTGCTTGACCTAAGATTCAGGAGCATTTAAACTGAATTTTATAAAGTACTAAAAATGATAGGAAATCTAAGAGGAATAGTTGATGAGGTGTGTAGCGATCACATAATCCTGAATGTGAATGATGTTGGCTACATAGTATATCTTTCAGCCAAAACTTTAAGTGCTTGTTCGATTGGAAGTAGAGTAAAATTACTTATCGACACTTATGTAAATAGCAGAGAAAACGTTACTCAGCTATATGGCTTTATAAGTAAAGAAGAACAGCAGTGTCTGCGTTTATTAGTTAAAGTGAGCGGTGTCAGCTATAAAACCGCAATGTCAATTTTGAGCAAATTAACTCCAGAGCAACTGTTTTTGGCAATTATAAATGAGGATAAACTAGCACTTAAGGTGAGTGGACTTGGCCTAAAACTCATAAATCGAGTTATTACTGAGCTGAATGGTAAAGTAAGTAAATTAGAGACAAATAACAATCATTTTCACTCAATTAGTGAAGATGCTCTTTCAGCTTTGATCAATCTTGGATATGAAAGAACAAAAGCTTATGATACAATAAAAAAAATAGAAGATGAATCACCAAACTTGGACACTAAAGATATTATTCGTATGGCGCTTAAAACAATATGAAGTCAATATCATGTAGTAAGGAATACTCTGAAGATGTACGTAATTTAAATATCAGGCCTGAGCAACTTGATGATTTTGTCGGGCAAAAAGACTTAATACAAAATTTAAAAGTGTTTATAAATGCTGCACAGACGAGAGCTGAAGCTTTGGATCACGTATTGCTCTGTGGTCCTCCGGGGCTTGGTAAAACAACTTTAGCACAAATTGTCTCTAAGGAGTTAAGGGTTAGCTTTCGTGCAACTTCTGGTCCATTGCTTAGTAAAGCTGGGGACTTAGCTTCAGTGCTCACTACTTTAAATGCAAAAGATGTTCTATTTATCGATGAGATCCATAGATTAAATCGTAGCATTGAGGAAGTTTTGTATACTGCTATGGAAGATTTTTGCCTAGATATACTAGTAGGTGAGGGCCCATCTACCAGAACTTTAAGAATAGATTTACCACCATTTACACTGATTGGGGCAACAACACGGCTTGGACTGCTTTCTGCACCGCTGAGGGATCGTTTTGGTATTCCCCTACATCTTGAGTTTTATTCTTTTGAGGAACTGGTTGATATTATAAAAAGAGGTGCAAGAGTTCTTTGTGCTGAAATCGAAAAGGATGCTGTGCAGGAAATTGCCTGCCGTGCCCGCGGTACTCCAAGAATTGCTTTGAGATTACTCAGAAGAATAAGAGATTTTGTTGAAGTAAAAGATGATAAAAAAATTACCCATGAAATCGCCGGTTCTGCACTGTCAAAATTGGGTATAGATAAAATGGGACTAAATAAATTAGATATGGATTATCTAAGATTTTTGTTTAACACCTCAGGACCTGTTGGAATTGACACCATATCTATTGCACTATCTGAAGATGTTGGCAATATTGAAGAAACAGTAGAACCTTATTTAATCAAGGTCAGTTTCGTAAAGCGCACACCAAGAGGACGTGTTTTAACTGATCAAGCAAAGGAATATCTCAGTATTAATTCAGTGGTATGCTAGTATTATACTATATTTTATCACATTGTATAGTATTACACTAAATATTATAATATTCTCTTATTATATGGTTTGCAGGTGTTTTAGAGGCAAATAAGAAAGTCTTCTGTTATAGTGAATATGTTCTTGAAAAATTACGTAATATATGCTAGGCTATATATAGTATAAATGCAAAGATATTAATAGGTTATTGATATTTTTTAAGATTAATACTTATTAAATACTTCATATTGTAAGATTGAGTTATTGTGTTTTATAGACTTAAGATAAAATGGTAAAAAACTTTCTAAACAATTATAGAAACAGTAATTCAATTAATGGAGAAAAAACAATGGAAAATTTTTTAATCAATAACAACGAAGAGGACGGTAGCTCAATCTTCATTGGTCGAATCAGGGAGCAAGATCTCTCTGCAGAGCAGAAGCTCAATGAATTAAAAGGATTCATGGAGGAGCTTGCTAGGAAAGCTGAGCTCAAGAGAATAGAGCTTGAGCGTCAGGCTGCGAGTTGCATTGATGAAACATTATCTCAAGTAGAGCTACAGATAAAAGATAATGAGGATTACTTTACTGATGATAATCAAGGGGTATTCGCAAATTTCTTTGAATCCCTCTTTAATCTTTTTGAAGTAAATGTAGATCCGAAAGTCTACAAAATGCTCAAGGAGAAGAAAGAGAAAAATCTGCTTCTTTCGATAATTAAGTTTTTGCGTGATAAGCTTAAGGAATTAGTTAAAAAGATCTTCAAAAAAGATTTAGACTTAAGCTGGGATAAAAGGCTAGACAAAGAGATAAAAGAATTGCAGGAGAAATTACTCAGTGGTGGATTATCTCCCGAAGAAGAAATAGCAATACTCGAACGTTTGCAAGCGTTGCAAAATTTAAAATTGAAGCTTCAAACTTTTCTCGTGGGCTCAGTCATTGCAATGTTTGCAGAAATTTTTGCAGTTGATTTAGCGGCAGTAGTAGAGCAAGATGTAACTGAGGAAAAAAGAGACAAAAAAGCAGAAAAAGCAGAATCAAAAGAAGTTCATCAAGAAATAGAAACAAAAGTGAATGAAATCACATCAATTTCCCTATTTAATTTTTCATCTCAAGTTCCAATGCCAATTGTTCTAGACAAGCAAGAACGTGCTATTTTACCAAAGCCTATAGAAAAATTAGTAGACACTCTACCTAAATCTGTTATAAGTCACAAAAATAGTGAAGTACAAAAACTGGAGAAAATGAATAAAGAAAAGAAAGAAGCAAAAGAAGGGAAAACTGAAAAACCAAAATTAGCTGTCTGTCCACCTGCTCCACAGCAAAAGGAACACAGGAGAGTTAAAAGATACAGTAATTTAGGTACGAAGGGTAAAAAGCGATCTCCTGAGTGTAATCGTTCAATGAATAATAAGCAAAAGTCTAATGCTGCTGTGGAATTGCCAGGAGGATTAACTGATGATGTGAGAGTTGAAAACCACGCTTCTTCAGTCAAAGAGAGAGGTGTGTAAAGGTTCTCTCTCTTTTTTTCATTCCAGACTGGTTTTTTATCTGGATTCCAGCATCAAGTGCTGGAATGACACCGTCTTGAATGGAAATCAGTGTGTAATGTACCAAAGGGGTGTCATGTGAGTAGTCCCTTCGGTGTCATGCAGTAGCCCCTTTGATGTCATCCCAGTCTGGGATCCAGAGAACTTAGTTTAAAAGAGTTGTTATTTCAGTCTAGGATCCATTTTCTCTTCTAGATTCCAGCATCAAGTGCTGGAATGACATGGCGGAATGTCATCCAAGTAGCTCCTTCGGTGTCATGCGAGCAAGCTCCTTTGGTGTCATCCCAGTGCTTGACACTGGGATCCAGAAATGTTGGATACATAAGGTAATGCTAAGTTGATGAGATTAGGAAAAGAGTGGATCCCAGTGTCAAGCACTGGGATGACAGAAAAATAGACGCTGGAATGACAAGAAAATAGGCACTGGAATCCAGAAGAAAAACTAGTAATGGCGGCATAACATCTTTCTTGGTCTGTTTCGATTACAATATTCATAAAGTTGTGTACTCAGACACTGTCATCCAGACACAATTTCATCATATAAATCTTTCCATTCTTGATTTGTTTTTTCAATTAAGTTTATTTTCCATTTTCTCTGCCAACTTTTCAGGAGTTTTTCTCTACTAATTGCTAAATTTATGTCTTGAAATTCTTCAAAATAGACTAGTTTACAAACATTGTACTTTGACGTAAAACCAGAGATGGCTTTGCTTTTGTGTTCCCAAATTCGTTTAGTCAAATTTGATGTTATACCTATATATAGGGTTCCATTGCGTTCACTTGCAAGTATATAAATATAATAACCTTTCATATATAATAAATAAATTTACTAGATTCCAGTGTCAAGCACTGGAATGACATTGTCTTGAGTGCATAATGCACCAAAGGTTGTGTACCACAAAGGTGTCACACCAATTTTAAAAGGCTGTCATACAAGTAGCCCCTCCGTTGTTATTCCAATGTAGGTCTCTCTCTTGTCATCCCAGTGCCTATTTTCCTGTCATCCCAGTGCTTGACACTGGGATCCAGAAAGCTTAATTTAAAAAGTTGTTATTCCAGCACTTCTTCTCTTGTCATCCCAGTCTGGAATCCAGGAGTATAAAAATGGTGAATAAAATTTATGTAAAAAAACTGCTTGTGCTGACAATTGATTCTTAATATACTCATTACATAATAATTTAATTTAGAGGTTGATATGCATGGCAATAATGATCCAAATAAAAAAGTACCTGATTCAGGGAGAACAAGGATTTATAAAAAAGATTTAGATCCAAAGAGAATAGATAACTTCAGCGATATGATTAAGCGTGAACAAGAACGAATGAAGCAAAATCAATCCAGTAGTAGTAAAAGTGGTCGGGGTAGCAGTAAATAATTATATTAGTTTAGGGGGGTGGCGTTATGCCTAGTACAAATCAAATAAATCGAGAATTA
Source organism: Wolbachia endosymbiont (group B) of Xanthorhoe designata (assembly GCF_964028585.1). NCBI lineage: Bacteria > Pseudomonadati > Pseudomonadota > Alphaproteobacteria > Rickettsiales > Anaplasmataceae > Wolbachia > Wolbachia endosymbiont (group B) of Xanthorhoe designata. The sequence goes on along the minus strand of NZ_OZ034794.1, from coordinate 1,256,888 downwards.
GTAAAAGCGTTTAATAGTGTTCTTCTTTTTGATGAGACTTTTATTACTAATCTCACTGTAGAAGAAGATCATATTGTTCTCTCATTTGATAAAAATATGAATATTGATCAGTGCAGAGAGTGCTTGATTAATATGAGAGGGAGTATAGTAGAAGAGTTTTGTGGAAGTGAAAGTGCTGCCGATGATCTTTTTTATACAGACTCTTTTCCTTTTAACTTTAATCAAGGAAAATGGACTACAGATAGTAGCAAACATAGGTTTTCAGTGCCAATTGAAAAAGAAGTAGTTCGTAATCTAAAGTATTTGCTAGCTAATTCACTAGTACAGTTTACAACAAATGTTATTATGGAAAGTTACTCTGATCAAGATTATGTGGATGATAATACACGCGAGGTGAGCTTTGACAGAAAATCCTATTTATACTGTATACGCTTTAAGAATAGAGAATTACAAAATTCTCTTGTAAACTCATTTTCATCAAAGGTGAAAAGTTATAAAAATGGTCCTAAAAAAACTAAGGATTTTTTAGAAGAGAAAGGAAGTGATGTGTATATAAAGAAAGGCTTTTTTGATAATCCTCAATTCATTAAAGACGTAGTAATGGATAAGGTATCTCTGACATATCGTAATCTTGAAATGTCAAGGGACGAAAATGAAACTATTGAGATTCTGAAGTTCGCAATGGTTGATTTAATTCGTAAATCACTTCCGCACCTACCAATTGATTCTGTCTGGCATGCTTCCCATAAAGAAAATGGTGAGCTTTCAATTTTGGCTCCTATTGTTGATTGTGGTGATCATGTAAAGTTTTTGAATGAGAAAGAAGTTGATCATATTAATAATAAGGTGTTTGGTGGTACAAAAGTATTTCGTGATGTAAAAAATGATATTGCAGAAAGAGGTCTTCCAACATATGGTGCCGAACAAATATATGCAATAGATTTTGCTAACCCAGACATTGCTTACTGCGTGATGGATAAGATCACAGAGAGCTCTGTAATCAATAAGGATTATAAACTGTCCATTGATCCTGCGCGTGTGCTAGCTATGAAACCACAAACTCTTGCCCCTTCTGAAAAAGTAAGGATAGATGGACCAAGTGCAGATACAAGTGCAGATAGTGGTTTTGGTGGTTCACCTAAGAATTCAGTTATAGGTAAATCACATACTGGAAACTCAAGAAAATTACTTAGGCTCAATTACTATGATGAAGATGCACAAGGAATTAAAGATGATAATTCGGCTAAAGATAGTGGTTTTGGCGCTTCTTCAGCACGATCTTCAGCACGATCTTTTTCTAATCAGCCCGAACCAACACTTGACCAACCGTCTGTATCACAGTCTGGCCAATGTTCTCCAAAAAAGCGTACATCAATTAGTAAAAAATCAATTTGCTCTATTTTATAGCTAAAGAAAATTAGACTATTTGAGGACGAATTGTGAATGAAAGTTTATTTGCCAAGGTATAGCTGCCTTGGCCTACAAATCTTGGTTTCTTCATCGTTTACCATTTCATACCACTGGGCAACCCAACCAGTAGTTCTTGCAAGTGCAAAAATGGGTGTAAACATACTTGAAGGGATACCGATAGCATTCATCATTATACCTGAGTAAAAATCAACATTTGGAGACAACTTACGCGTAATAAAATACTCATCCTTTAAAGCTATTTCTTCAAGTTTTTTTGCAATTTCAAGTAATTCATTGTTTTGCTCTAGTTTGCTTAAAATCTCATGACAAGCATCCTTTAATATAAGCGCGCGCGGATCATAGTTTTTATAAACACGATGTCCAAATCCCATTAGCTTAAATGGATCTTTATCATCTTTAGCTTTCTCAATGAATCTATATACATCTCCACTTTGCTCTATCTCTTTTAGCATATTTATAACTGCCTCATTAGCTCCACCGTGTGCTGGACCCCAAAGTGTAGCAACTCCTGCAGATAGGCTTGCAAATAGATTAGAACCAGCTGACCCTACCAATCTGACAGCTGCTGTAGAAGCATTCTGTTCATGATCAGCATGGAGAGTAAATATTTTATCCAGAGCTTTTACAAAAAGGGTATTATTAACAGCACTGCCAAATACCATATTTAAGAAATTCTCACTATAACTTAATTTATTATTAGCATTTATGAATTTCTGATTGTTGATATGTCTATAAATCATTGCAACAATTGCAGGAACTTTTGCTATTGCAGAAATTCCAAAATCTAAATCTTCACCATTGACATTGTTGCCATGCATTTCATGGTAAGACGCTGACAAATTTGCAAAACATGCAACTAAAATCGACATAGGGTGAGCAGTTTTTGGAAATGCTTTGATTACATTTGTAACTTGCTCTGATACTTTGGATGATTCTTGTATTTTGAGAAGAAATTTTTTGTGTTGCTCTGAACTGGGTAATTCACCATAGAGCAATAAATAAATCACAGCAGTAAAATTATTATTCTCTGCCAAATCAGCTATATTATGTCCCCTATATTTAAGAACTCCTTCATCTCCATCAATGAATGTAATTGTGGAAGGGCATGAAGCTGTAGAAACAAATCCTGGATCGTAAGTGAATAATCCTGTCTTCTTATATAAATCCTTGATATTTAACACGCCAGGACCTATTGTTCCACTTAATACGGGCAGATCAATTTTTGACCCATTACTTAGTTCCAATAATGCTTTTTTATCCATCACTTGAGCTACTTAATTTTATACAGAATATACAAATTGAAGAGTATACATTAATCCGGTTAACCTTACATTAACCATATTATGCTGTCATCAATGCTTTTACTCTTGCATTTAAGCGACTTATTTTACGCGCAGCAGTATTCCTATGAATGACACCTTTATTTACACATTTGTGTAAATTGGATTCAGCATTCCGAAATGCCAAGACAACATTCTCTTTATCACCAGACTTGATTATATCAACTAATCTTCTAATAGCAGTACGAGTTTTGCTTTTTCGCATCTTATTTACTAAAGTACGCTTTGCTATTACCTTCATCATTTTTTTAGCACTCTTATGATTTGCCATATATTAATACCTGTACTTTTCTTTTAATTATAAAGTTTTTTTGTTAATTTGCAATATCAGTTTTTTCTGCAATTAATCTACTACTTCTTTCTTCAATTATTTTTTCTAAACTTTGCAAGAATTCATTTTTGTTTAACCCAGGATATATGGGAGGTAATATTTCTATTACCGCCTTTCCGGGATTCTTTCTCAGAGAAAGTATGCTTTTTGGCCAAAACAAACCAGTGTTTAAAGCAATCGGTAACACAGGAACAGATAATACGCTATATAAAGCAGCAATACCCGATTGATATTTTATATTTTGGTTTATAGTTGTTCTTGTACCTTCAGGAAATATTATTATGCCTCTATTTTCTTTTATACACACTTTTGCTAATTTCATGATATGACGCACAGAACTAATACCATCTGAGCGGTTAATAAAAATCATTTTTAATGCCATGAGATGCAAACCAATGAATGGAATCCATTTCAATTCGCGTTTTAAAATAAAAACTGCTTTTCTAAAGAGTAGTATAAAAATAAATGTTTCAAATGGAGATTGGTGTTTAGATGCAATTATAAAAGGTTGCTTAGGAATGTTTTCCATTCCCCTCACTTCATATTTAATGCCACATAATAAACGCAACATGAATAATACAACTCTCACCGAGCAAACAAGGAAAATGGTTATTACACACTCAGGAAAGCAAATTACAGGGAGAGTAATTAAAGTATAGAATACTTCCCATAATATAAGGAGTAAATTAAACAATAAACTTGCAATCACAAACACACGTAAACTTATTTGAATTTAACTTTACTACAAAACTAAAAGCAATAAGTTTAATTATTGATCATCTGAGTAATAGGATGAGAATCAGCTAATTTGTCCTTTAACTTTTCGTTAGCAATATGAGTATATATTTGTGTTGTAGAAAGATTAGTATGGCCAAGAATTTTTTGTATCAGCACAATATTTGCTCCGCTATTCAGTAGATGGGTAGCAAGAGAATGTCTAATCACATGTGGAGAGATTTTATTTTCATCAATATCGCACTTTCTTGCTAATTCCTTTATTAATTGACCAACTCTTTGCCTTGTAATTGGTTTATTAGGTTTATCACCTGGGAATAGCCAATCAGATTTTTTGTTCTTAGGAAGCAGATTGTCACGAATTGATAAATAATTTTTAAGACTTTGCAATGCTTGTTGATTAAAAAAGATTTGCCTTTCTCTGCCACTTTTTCCCTTTATTATTATGTAGCCTTCCTTACCATTACTGTTTACTAAATGTGATACTTCACATAACTTCATATTGATTAGTTCAGAAACACGCATCCCGGAAGAGTAAAGAATATCTAAAATTGCACATAGCCTTTTACTGCTTATCTCTTTATTCGATCCGCTTGCTGATTTTTTTACTGTTTCCATAAGCAAAAATATTTCTTGAACACTTAAATACTTAGGCAAAGGACGGGAAACTTTTGGATTTCTTAATTCATTATCATTAGCCGGTGCTGGATTAAAATCTATTATTCCATCATTGAATAGGCACTTATAGAAATTTTTGATAGCAGATATTTTTCTTGATATAGAGCTAGTTTTATATTTCTTTTGTGTACGTAAAAAGTTTACATAATCTTTAATATTAGCTTTACTTGCACCAACTAAGGTAGTGCCTCCTTCTAATAAAAATTTTTCAAGTTGGTGTAAATCTGAACGATAACTTTCCAAAGTATTTTGTGTAGAGGATTTTTCGGAAACCAAAGTATCTATGTAATACGTTATGTAAAGATCCTCTTTTTTATTTTGTGGTTGTTTATTTTTCATTATCAGCTCCTATATTTATTTCTTTGACTATAATTTGATTGAAAGTATTTTTTGTGTTTTTTATAAGAAAATATGAGATAAATAAAACATTTATCAATAAAGTAAATACTACAAACCTTTGTTTTAACCTTTTCTTTAAATTTGATCTTATTTTTACCATATTTCAATTATAACATCAAATCTATAAAAAACATCCTGTAAAGTAAGTTTTACTATCATATAAAATATCCCTTAGCTATGTCTGTTTATGCTTATTACATCATAGTATTTATTGTAATTTTAACATAAAGAGATAGTGATTTCAACTTCATTATTGTATGGGTATTAATAAATCTTTAATATATATAACAAATGTCTTGCAGCAGAAGGAATCACTTGGGACTTTTTTTTAATAAAGTGTTAATAAAAGGAATGGTTACATTTGATCCTATGGATTCACTATCTATTTTTTCTATAATTTTATTAATGCTGTGGAAAGAACGTTCTATTCTTGCTAGAATATAATTAATCAATTTTAAATCAATTTTTAACTGTTTATCTGAAAATCGTTTTATTAGCATAATTCTTAATAATTCCTCACTTGCAGGCAAAATTTTTACGCTGGTAGTTGACAATATTCGGGAGCTTAAATCTCTTAGTTTGAAGTTAAGCTTTTTTGGTGAAATTGAAGAAGTGATTAGCAGTCTCTTATCATTTTCTTTCATATAATTATAACAATGTAACAACATTTCCTCATCTTTAATGTTTTGTACATCCTCTAAAATAAACGCATCGCTATACCTAATTTCGCTTGCAAAATTATTCACATTGATAAAAATTGCATTGTTTATTGATTGCCAAATATGAGCAAGGTGAGTTTTTCCAGAGCTGTTAGGTCCAAAAAGAATCAGGCATTTCCAAGATAAATCGTTAACTATTGAGTTATATACGTGCTTATTTTCGTCTAAGGTGATATAGTTTTGCCAGCAATAATCAACTTGATTATTGCTAAATAAATTTAATTGCACGTAAAGCCTCTGACACTTCTACTTTTTGATAATAATTTTTGCATAAGAATTTACTTGCATTTCTCAAATGTATCAGAGATCCTTTTTCTTTTTATCGTGAACTAAAAGGTTCATTAGCCATTTTTATAAAGCTCACTTTCAAAATATTTATTAACTGTATATTCTACTAACACACTGAACATTGCTATTATTGGAATAAAAAATAATATACCTATAAACCCAAAATATGAGGTGCATATGACAACTCCCAAAATAATGATAGTTGGATGTATATGAACTTTTTTTCCTATTAATAAAGGCACTAATATGCTTGAGTCTATTAATTGACCAACGCTAAATAACAGCAAGACAGCAGCACTTTCAAACCATCCACTAAATTGAGTAATGGCGCTCAAAAATCCGATAATAGTGTATAATAATGGCCCTATATAGGGTATAAATGTTAATGTTCCTGATAAAATTCCAATAGCTACAGAATGCTTCAGCCCAATTATGCTAAGGCCCACGGAGTAAAAGATCATCATAACTATACATACGCTTAGCTGTCCCTTTAGGTAATTAGATATAATGAAATCTACTTTGGAAAAATAACCTGCAGCTTTTTCTCTGTAGAGAATGGGAATTAGTTTACTAACCTTTTCTACAATTGAAGGCCAATCACGTAATACATAAAAAAACACCATAAGCGTAATAGCTATTAATGATACCATGTAAATCAAACTAAAGCTTGAACTTAGCACTTGAATTATAAGATTACTGCCCATGCTAAGAGCATTTATAAAATAAGATATATAATCACTGTAATTTTCTACTAGATTTTTAGACAAGTGATCAAATAAACTATCTTCAGTTTTTATATTAAGAAATTCTAGCATAGAAGGAATCACTTTAAGCTTTAATGAAGGTATCTTATTCACTAAGAAATTTAATATTAAAGTAATTTGAAAATATATAATAGGTAAAACAAATGTAATAACTAATATAAAAGCTATCAATAAGGCAAGTGTTATAAAAACTACAGAACATGAACGCGGTATTCTGTATTTTTCAAACTTGGTTACTAGAGGGTTAAACAAATGTGCAACAAAAACGGATATTAGACACGGAACAATCATAGGACGCATCAAAAATAATGCTCCTATTATAAAAAGTAGTACACAACAAATAGTTATATAACGTTTTTGCATATGTCTAACATAGTCGATTTACCAAAAAAATATACAGTTTTTTGTAAATACTATCTATTCATTGTTTTATTAAGTATTAGATCAGCTAAATTTTCATCCAATTCCCAACCAGATAAAACTCCGTTGTGCGGGTCATATTCAAAGCTTTTCAAATTAACGATTTTGGTCAAATTCATATTTAATGATTGATTATCTTCTAGTCCTTTTGCTAATTGTGCAGGATATGGTATTAAGGTGTCTCTTTCATGATTAATGACCACTATTGATATATTATTATTTTGTAGCTTTTGTATATTGCTTACTATATCAAAGTCTAAATTTAGGACCTTAAGCATTTTTTTTAACAAACAAGAGGGTAGTATGCTTAGAGTTTTTGTCTGAGGAATTGGAAAATGCTTTATTGCCTTGTGAAAAGAGCTGAAAGTGCTGGTAAAAATAATACCTCCGAGTTTAATATCTCTGTCTGTAAAATATTTCAGCACTTCTGATGCAATTGCTCCTCCAAAGGAATGGCTGAGAAGTATAATGTTTTCAGGCTTCACACCATTGTCAATTAATTTACTGATTTCTTTTATTGAAGGCTGAGACAAGCTTTGATTCTTATTTATAAACGGAATCATGAGTGGTGGTACAGATAAAAAGATGCAAGTTAAAGCTGCTAAGATGGCTAAACTTGCTGTCCTAGATGTCATTGGATTAGTAAGTAATATTAAAGTTGGTAATAGTATTGATGTTCCTAGAAACAAGAAACTAGCTATTGCGTAAGTTATATAGTTTTGAAATGCAATTGGGTATTTATGTGCATGAGTGTGAAAATTAGACCTATGGAGATATGTAGATCTATCTTGTATATACCTGGACGCATTTTTATAATTATTACCTATTCCATGAAAAAATATAAGATGTATCTCATTTTCTTTATTATACTTAGCAACGTGCATTATTTCCCTCTAACATATATTACACCTAGTAAAAGAATATTCCTTTTTGAGAATTAGATCAAACTTTTTTAAAATGCTAGATAACTTATATTAACACCGAAAATGGTAAGCATGCACACTAACAGACTTGAGGAATACAAGATAGCAGCATTAATAGTTGCAGCAGGAGTAGGCAGTAGATGCAATGCCAAAATCCCTAAACAGTATATAAAACTGGCAGGTAAGTCTGTTTTATTTCACACAATTAGAAAATTCTTAGCTAATCAGTACATAAGTTACATAAGAGTGGTAGTAAATGAAAGTCAAAAAGATTTCTATAAAGAAGTTGCGTCATCAACTATAGATACTAAATTGCTGAGTCCAGTATGTGGAGAAAAAAGCAGGCAGAGTTCAGTTAAACTTGGACTGGAGAGTTTGCAAAAGATCAATCCAGATTTTGTTATTATACATGATGCTTGTAGGCCTTTTGTATCAAATATTCTAATAAATAACTTGATTGAATCTATGATTAATGGTCAATATACAGGAGTAGTTCCAGCAATAGAAGTCGAGGATACTATATCGTTGGTGAGTAATAATTTCGTTGAATCTGCGATTTTAAGAGAAAAACTTAGAGCCATACAAACCCCTCAAATTTTTAATTTCAGAGAATTATTATCGTGCCATCAGTCAGTCAAAGAATTTACTGATGATTCATCACTAATGGTGGAGCATAAAAAACATGTTGCGATTATTGAAGGTGAGAAAAAGAATTTTAAGTTAACTACAAAAGAGGATATCAATATGGCAAAACTTCTCTTTGGAGAGCCAAAATTCCGTGTCGGAACCGGTTATGATATACATAAATTTGTTAAAATTCAAAATGATACTAAGAGCTTTATAAAAATTTGCGGTGTGGAAATTGAGCATAATATGGCAATAGAGGCACATTCCGATGGTGATGTTGCAATACATGCAATCGTTGATGCAATACTCGGAGCACTAGGATGTGGCGATATAGGAGAACATTTTCCTCCTAATTCCTCTAAATGGAAGGATTGCAATTCATCTCATTTTCTTGACTTTGCTGCTAAAAAAGCACAGGAAAAAGGATATAGCGTATCTAATTTAGATATTACTATAGTTTGTGAAGAGCCTAAAATATCGCCTTACAAAGCAGGAATGAAGGAATTCATATCAAAAATATTAAAAATTAATGGTGAATTCGTAAATATCAAAGCAACCACAGCGGAAAAATTAGGTTCTATTGGAAGAAATGAGGGAATAGCAACGTATGCTTCTGTGCTATTGTGTGCAAATTTTTATTGAAGGTAGAAACGAAATAACTTACTTGACAAACTCCACCATTTCACTTCCATTGCAAGGAAAGTGGGAAGGTTTGTCAAGAAATTTCTATGAGCTGCTTTCGACATTAATAGCTGATTCAAGTCTTCTATTCAAAATTTTCAATATAAAATCCAATTCATTTGAGTTGTTATAACGTATCATGACTTTACCCTTAGAATTACTGTCATTAATTTTGATCTTTAAACCAAGCTGAGAAGATATAGCTCCTTCTAATGCTGCCATATCTTGATTTTTAGTACACTTATGCTCTTTTCGGTCGTTATTTTGTTGTAAGTCTTTTATCAATTTTTCAGTTTGTCTAACGCTCAGGCTCTGAGAAACTATTCTTTCTGCAATACTTTCCGCATTTTCAACATTAATCAATGCTCTTGCATGACCCATAGACAATTTTTTCTCGTTGATCATTGTTTTTACTCCATTGGGGAGTGATAGCATTCGTATCATATTGGTTATGTGACTGCGGCTTTTACCTAAAGTTGAGGCTAATTCTTCGTGTGTATAGGAGAATTCATCTATTAGTTTTCTGTACGCCTCACCTTCTTCTATTGGATTAATATCTTGCCTCTGTATGTTTTCAATTATCGATACTTCTAAGCATTCCTTGTCATTTAAATCTTTTATGATAACCGGTACACTATCAAGATTTATGACCTTACTTGCTCGCCAACGACGTTCCCCTGCTACTATTTCGTAACCTTCATTATTTGGATCTTTGCGCACCACAACAGGTTGTATTATACCATTTTTCTCTATCGAACCTGCAAGTTCTTTTAATGACTCCTCATCAAAATATTTTCTCGGCTGAAATTTGCTCGGGTGTAGTAATGAAATAGGTAACCGATCTTCTTTATTATCATAATTATCGCCTATGAGGCCAGCAAGACCTCTACCTAAGCGCCTATTGTCCTTCATGCTGCACCCTCACTTATCAGCTTTTTCTCTTTACAGATGCTCATGTGTTTCTTTAAAATTTCTTTTGCCAAACTTATATATGCTTGTGCACCAGGACACTTAAGATCATATACAATAGCAGGTTTTCCATGAGAAGGTGCTTCTGATAGCCGTACATTACGTGGAATAATGGTCTCATACAAGGGGATAATAGTTTTATATACTTTATCATTTAAATATTGGCAAATATCATTTTTAATCTGCTCACTAAGTTTGTTGCGTCTGTCATACATTGTGAGCAATATTCCTTCTATTAACAGGAAAGGGTTTAGGTTATTTCTTTTTATCAGCTCTACAGTCTTAACTAAATGGCTTAATCCTTCCAGAGCGAAAAATTCACACTGAAGAGGAACAATAATCGAGTCAGCAGCGGTCAGAGCATTGATAGTAAGCAGACCAAGTGATGGAGGACAATCTATAATTATGTACTCATAATTATTACGTACTTTCTCTAGCGTATCTTTTAGTACGAATTTTCCCTGCTCAAGTTGTGATAGCTCAATTTCTGCAGCTGATAAGTCAACCACTGATGAAATCAGCGATAGATTTGGAATTTCCTTTATATTGAAAATTGCCGATTTCACCAATTCACTTTCGCTGCTCAGCAGTATTTTATATATATTTTTTTCTTCCCTGCTACGATAAGAAACCCCAAATCCTGTACTAGCATTTCCTTGAGGGTCAAGATCTACCAATAAAGTACTTTTTCCCACAGCAGCAAAGGCTGTTGATAAATTTATACTAGTTGTGGTTTTACCAACTCCACCCTTTTGATTTACTATTGCAATGATCTTGCTCACGCCTTTTATCTTATGTATAAAATAACTCTATTGTATATATGCAAGAAATTTTTGCATTAGAAAAATTTTTTTGTTGCCAATCATGCTCAAAGTAAACTGCCTTTTTTTGTCTTGTGTAACACACTTTGAACCTTATTTCCTAACTCATTCAGAGTAAATGGTTTGGGTAAAAAATGGAAGTCTTCTATATTGATTTCATCGCTCTTTAAAAAAGCATCCTCTGCATACCCAGAAATAAAAATAACTTTGATGTTTGGCCTATGTATCAATATTTCTTTAACTATTTCTGGACCACTCACCTCTGGCATGATTACATCAGTGATTATTAGATCTATGTGTTGATTTTTTTTTCCAATGATCTCTAGTGCCTCGCTGCCTATACTCGCTTCTATTACATTAAATCCTTTTCTTGTAAGAGCCTTAGCAGTAAATTCCCTTACTGAATCTTCATCTTCAATTAATAAAATTATACCATTACCTTTAATCTCTACCGGTTTCTCTATTTCTTTACTATCTTCCTCTTTATCATTTTCATCCGATATGTAAACTATGGGCAAAAATATGCTAAATTTAGTTCCATGATTTACTTTGCTAGCAACATAGATGTATCCTTCGGTTTGTTTAATAATGCCATATACAGTAGAGAGGCCAAGACCTGTACCAGAAGTAATATCTTTGGTAGAAAAAAATGGATCAAATGCCTTTTCAATTATATCACTCGTCATTCCACATCCAGTATCAATCACTTCAATCACAACATAATTTCCATGTTCAATCGTTTCCTTATCTGGAGAAAACATATCCTGAGGTGTAGAATTTAATGAATCAACCTTTTGATTAAAGGTTCGTATAGTTAACTCTCCCCCCTTTTCCATAGCAGCACCAGCATTAACTGCTAAGTTAAGCATAACTTGCTCTAATTGTCCTTGGTCAGCCCTAACAGCACCCAAATCGCTACCATAATAAATATTAAATTTTATATTTTCACCTATTAATCTTTTGATCATTTCATAAAGATTAGCTATCGTACCATTTACATTAATAATCTTTGGCTGCAAAGTCTGTCTTCTTGAAAAAGCAAGCAGTTGTCTTACTAAATTTGACCCACGTTTTGCATTTTGCTGTATCTGTATTATATCTCCAAAAGATGGATCGCTAGCTGAGTGCTGGAGTAAAAGCAAATCACAAAATCCTATTATTCCGGTTAATATATTATTGAAATCATGTGCAATACCACCTGCTAACTGCCCTATAGCTTGCACCTTTTGATAATGCTCAAGTTTTATCTCTAGTTTTTTACGTTCAGTATTATCAATAAAATAACAAAGTATGAACATCACTTTATTATGAAGAAATTTATTAAAATATATTTTCATGTTATTACCGCCATTGAGCTGCACATCAAAGGACGCATTATTTATCCTATTACTTGAAAAATATTCACGCACTTTCATATGATAACCATCTGATATCAATGCAAAGATAGAACCATTATTTGACCCCGCAAGTTTTACTAATGCTATATTTTTCTTTATAAAATTGCCATTTATGTCGCATTGTGCAATAGCAATTGACGAATTTGTAAAACAAGGGTGTAGTTGATAATCAACAATATTTGATTCAGTTGGTGTTATAAAGCCGTGTATATAGCTATGATTGTATTTATCACAAAATATAGCAGTGCTCATATAAGCCTTAAATGGAGCACCGCTTATAGTAAAAAACATAATTTCATTTTTGGTTATTGTATCGTCATACTTAGATTGAGATATAAAATCATTGATTGAGCTACCTTTTTCCAATTTTTTTAGTTCAAACATGTCTAAAAATCTTTTATTTACAGATAAGATACCTCCTTTTGTATTTGCAACGTAAGTTGCTATATTGTGTTTCTCTATCAACTCTTCATATACCTGCTCTTTGTTTACCTGTGTTGCCTTTAGTACAAAATACCCATTCGGTCTTGCTATTGGGGCTAATGATAAATTTAAAGTCTTATTACTATTTATAGCAATTTGTGGATTATCCGGTATTGGTTCAGAGAGCAAAAGAAAGTTAGATATTCTACTCTTCTTGTTTAAGGAAATGCATACTTTTACAGAAGTGTTATTTCTTAATGCATGATAGAGTGATTTTCTGTCTTTTTCTGAAACATCTCCTGCTTCAAGAATTTTATCTAGCGTAACATCATCGTTTATGTGATCTTTAAACCTTTCGTAGAACCTCGCATCAGCATAAATAATACCCTCATCTTTATGTAAAATGAGACAAAACTCTGTATTATGATTCAGCGCATTTGCAAATATTGCATTTTGAAACTCTATGATATTAAGTAGATACTTGTAACGTTTTATATTGTATACCACGAAGAGAGTCATTAGAGTACTAGTTAATAAATTAATCTCTATATTAATATGCTGACTATATACATTAGAAAAATAGAGTACTGATATTGCTATTGGAGGTAAGAACATAATGACTGCCATCACAATAATTGACATCCCATAATTTCTTAGTATGAAGTCAACTCTGTTCTCTTTTTTGTTATCTATGTATCTTTTACTCATTATTATTGCTTGGCATCCTTGCACATATAAAAATATTCTACTATATTGATTTAATTATTATAGATTTATTAACATCCTTGATGGGTAGTTACTATCCCAATCTAATTAAGTCCTGTAAATATAGAGTACAATAATATTAATAAGCCAACAGAAGGCATTATGGAAAAACAAAAGACACAAGCATTTGAATGGTTCTGCGCACTGAGAAACAAGATCACCGAATCTTTCTTATCAATTGAGGTGCAGTCATTCACAGAACCAAAAATCGAAAAAAGAAAGTGGAACCGACCAGGTGGAGGAAGTGGTGAATCTACAATTATCTTTAGTAATATTTTTGAAAAAGTTGGAGTAAACGTTTCAAGAGTATACGGAAAGCTCGCAGACTCAGCCATTAATGAAATTCCTGGTGCAAGTGAAAGCAATGGAGAGTTTTGGGCAAGCGGTATATCTTTAGTGTCTCACATGCAATCTCCCCTTATCCCTGCAGCGCATATGAACACAAGGCTGATATATACCTCAAAACAATGGTTTGGTGGAGGAATGGACTTTACTCCAATTTATAAAGATGAGGGAGATTGCAAATATATTCACGAATCAATTAAAGCAACTTGCGATGAGTTCAACATCGAATATTATCCGAAATTTAAAAAGCAATGTGATGATTACTTTTTTTTACAACATAGAAAAGAGCCACGTGGTATTGGTGGAATTTTTTATGACAATCTAACTTCTGGCAACTGGAAAAATGATTTTGAGTTCACAAAAGCAGTAGGTGAAGCCTTTTTAGAAATTTACTTACACATCATACACAAACATATGCAAAAATCTTGGACAAAAGAACAACGAGAAGAACAATTGATAAAACGTGGCAGATATGTGGAGTTCAATCTTCTTTATGATCGTGGTACAAGGTTTGGTTTAATGACTAATGGTAACCCCGATGCAATTATGATGTCGATGCCGCCTCTTGTTAAGTGGGTGTGAAAAGCGGTTATTAATATAAAATAAATCGTTATAGTTTAAAATTGTACCACAATGGTGAGCTTTTATATAGAGGGGTACAATCATGGGTATAGTAGATAGTTTTTTAATTAAATCCGCTAGAAATAGTAATAATATAAGAGGCGTGAGGCTAGCTTTAAATCTTCATAATATAGTAAACAGCTTTGAAAAACTCTTTTCTAGAATTAATCCTTTTAGGAACAAGGGGTCATTTGACTTGAATAATGATCAAACTTTAAATCGAGCTTTAGAGTATGCAGTAACAAATCTTGATCATAATGTAATGACGTTACTTATTAGTGCTGGAGCAAATATTAATGAAATAAATAATAGTATAGGAAATGTAATCCTTCAATACAAAATAGCATCAGAAGCTATGCAGTACGGAGATAAGGACAGTCTCAAAGATCGTAAAGAAAAATGTTGTTTAGTGCTTGGTGAGCTAATAAAAAAAGAAAGAAAAGAAATATTGGAGATTTTGAAACAAGCGGAAGGTTGTGACAAGCTTAAAGAGGAAGTAGAGCTAAAATTTAAGGCCAACTCACCTAAAAAACCTCCTAGAATTTTTGAGCATGATGATATTTTGCTTTTAAAAGAGCCCATTTATGCTGAGGTGTATGACGCTAAGGTTAGTAACTCATTAGAAGAGTTGAGCGTATCGGAAGAATCCATTTATGCTGAAGTATATGATTCACATAAAAGATCTACTGAAAATTTATCATTGAAAGATAGTGGTTATTCTAGTATATCAGGAGAACCTATTTATGAAGATGTAGATAATTTTTCAGAGCAAAAAAAGCCTGCTAGCTTAAATCATAAAGAACAGTCAGAACCTATTTATGCTAAAGTAGATTTATTCAAAAAGAGAGCAGAAAGGAAAATAAAGGATATAAAGGCTAATTCTGGAACTTATCATGGATTAGTGCAGGATAAAGTAAATAATTTGCAAATAAAACTAAATGAGCAAAGTGCTAATAAGCCAGCGAGTCAGCAAATCAAGACCAAGGCTGGCTTTAACGTAAAAGAAATAAGGCAAAATTTTGAGCGTAGAGATTCTGGATACGATTCTGGCTATGATTCAGATACAAAAGTTGAACAAAAATTAGAATTAGGATCTAAAGCTCCTAAATCTGAGATAGGTTCAGTAAGCATTGAACATGGGGTAATAGGAGACTGTCGATATAAAATCACTGATATATCACTCTAACTGTGTGATTCAAAATAATTGAATTGACTTTATATGTATAATCGATATAACTCAGTTAGATTCAAGTCGACTCTTTCGTCTAGTGGTTAGGACACCACCCTTTCACGGTGGTAACACGGGTTCAAATCCCGTAAGAGTCACTCAAACAGAATGCAAATAACTAAAGTTTTGAATGAAAAAAATTAGGCTTTATGTTGAAGAAGCTTTATCACAAAATGTAAGTTTGGCGCTTCATCCACGACAAAGTCACTATATTTACAATGTAATGCGGCTTAAGAAGCATGATAACATCTATCTTTTTAATGGAAAGGATGGAGAATGGTTAGGAGAAGTGGTGAATATATCAAGTAAATCGACAAAAATTATAATAAAAGAACGCACTAAACAACAACAACATGAAAAAAATCTATATTTGTATTGTGCTCTGGTAAAAAGCGGCGCCTTAAGCAACATAGTAAGACAAGCAACTGAAATGGGAGTAACCTGCATTCAATTTATTTCAACAGAACGTACAGTAGTAAAAAACATTAACCTAAGTAGAGCGAAATTACAGGCAATTGAAGCTGCGGAACAATCCGGTAGGACAAGTATACCACAGATTTTTCTTCCTATTAATTTTTGTGAATTATCCGATTCCCAGAATAAAAATTTTGTTTTGTGTGATGAAACAGGTGAAGGACAACCTCCTAATAAAGTTCTAAAAGGCAAGAAAAACGTTGCTATTATTGTTGGCCCCGAAGGTGGTTTTTCATCTTACGAACTTGATTCTGCCAATAAATTTTGTCAGAAACTGAGTCTAGGAAAAAGAATTTTGAGAGTTGATACTGCTGTAGTTGCTGCATTAACCTTCACCAATTGGTATAGCTAGATTTTTTAATATGGCTAGTGCAACTTGACACTCTATATAAAGAAATCTGCATTATATTTTTTCTAAAAGAAATAAATGAAACTTGCATTTTTCCGAACTATCGATACTCTTAGTAAAGAAGTCGGGGCGTAGCGCAGCCTGGTAGCGCATTTGGTTTGGGACCAAAGGGTCGGGAGTTCAAATCTCTCCGCCCCGAGATTAGAAAAATTACGAGAGCACTGTAACCTAAGAGCAATTTTTATCAGCAAGTAAATGATTGACAGCAGAATGAAGCTTTTTTCATATAAATCACTGCATATCATATTCTATCGCTCAAGTTTATAAAATAATTGACAATGTTAATTTTCTAATTTATAAATGGATTTTGAAGTGATTACCGAAGGAGGTATAGAGTTTGATTGAAGTATCAGTCCATTATGGTGATGTAGATAGAGCTCTTCCAGTGTTGAAAAAAATAATTCAAAAGGAAGGAAGAGGGCTAAAAATGAAAAAAAAATATCACGAAAAGAAATCAGAGAAAACAGCTAAAAAAAAAGCTGAAGCAAGGAAAAAGAGGTATCAGCAAGAATGCAGAAGACAGCGTTATGGTTGGTAGTTTTTACTAAGGTTAATAATTAGTTATCTTATGAATATTCACGAATATCAAGCAAAGGAAATTTTACACAAGTTTAATGTCCCGGTACCAAAGGGTTTTGTTGCTACATCTGCAGAAGGAGTAGAAACTCAAATAAATCAACTAAAATCTGACGTGTTTGTGGTTAAAGCTCAGATTCATGCAGGTGGTAGGGGTAAGGCTGGTGGCGTAAAGCTAGCAAAGTCAACTAAAGAAGCTCAACAACTTGTAAAGGACATGCTTGGCATAACTTTAGTTACTCATCAAACAGGGCCAAGCGGACAGCAGGTAAAGAGAGTATACATTGAAGAAGGTTCAAGCATTAAAAAAGAGTACTATTTGAGTCTAGTAGTCGATCCAAAGCTTAGCAGGCTAGTATTTATATTTTCTTCAGAAGGTGGAATGGATATCGAAGAAGTGGCAAAAAACTCTCCTACAAAGATTGTGAATTTTAATATTGACCCTGCTACTGGTTTTACAAGTCTTGATAACAATAAGCTTTGCAATAGCTTTAATCTGAGTTCAGAACAAATAGGAAAGGTAACGAATATTGCAAAAAATATATATGATGCGTTTATTACAACTGATGCGAGCCAGATAGAAATTAATCCACTAGTTGAAACGAATGCTGGAGATTTTATTGCACTTGATGCTAAAATTAATTTTGATGACAATGCTCTATACCGTCATTCAGAAATCGTGAGCCTACGTGATTACGATGAAGAAGTCAAAGAAGAAATAGAAGCTTCAAAGCATGGTCTCAGTTATATAAAAATGGATGGCAATATTGGTTGCATGGTGAACGGTGCAGGTCTTGCTATGGCAACAATGGATATAATAAAGTACTATGGAGCAGAGCCTGCTAACTTTCTAGATGTTGGTGGTGGAGCAAGTAAGGAAACTGTCACTGAAGCATTTAAAATTATATTATCTGATAGTAATGTACAAGGAATTTTGGTTAATATATTTGGTGGTATAATGCGTTGTGATATCATTGCGAATGGAATAGTTGAAGCTGCAAAAGAAATAGATATTAAGGTCCCTTTAGTGGTTAGATTATCAGGCACTAACTTCAAAGAAGGAAAAAGAATTTTAGAAGAGTCAGGGCTAAGTATTATTGCTGCAGACGAACTTGACGAGGCTGCACAGAAAATAGTACAAGAGGTGAAGTAGAGTATGTCTGTTTTAGTAAATAAAGATACAAGATTAATATGCCAGGGCTTTACTGGTGCACAAGGTACATTTCATTCAGAACAAGCAATTAGCTATGGAACCAAAATGGTTGGCGGTGTAACTCCTAGCAAGGGTGGAAGCACTCACCTTAATTTACCGATTTTTAATACCGTAGCAGAAGCTAAAGAAAAAACTGACGTGAATGCTACTGTGATATATGTACCTGCTAAATTTGCAGCTGATGCAATACTTGAGGCAATAGATGCAGAGATAGAATTAATAGTTTGCATCACAGAGGGCATTCCTATACTTGACATGGTAAAGGTAAAGCACGCTCTCGCTGGTTCAAACAGTCGATTGATTGGCCCAAACTGTCCAGGGGTTATTACACCCGAAGAATGCAAAATAGGAATTATGCCAGGACATATTCACAAACGTGGACATATAGGAATTATGTCTCGCTCTGGAACTTTAACTTATGAAGCGGTAGCACAAACAACCGCTGTTGGTCTTGGTCAGTCAACATGTATAGGAATTGGAGGGGATCCTGTTCATGGTATGACGTTTGTTGATTGTATGGAGTTGTTTTTAAAAGATGATGACACTCATGGTATTGTAGTTATTGGTGAAATAGGTGGAAACGAAGAAGAGGATGTATCACATTTTGTGAAAACAGAAAAAACTAAAAAGCCAATCGTTGGTTTTGTAGCAGGTCAAACAGCACCTCCAGGAAGACGTATGGGGCACGCTGGGGCTATTATCTCCTCTAGTGGCGGAAGTGCTGGTGCAAAGTTAGAGGTTATGCGCAGTGCTGGGATTGCGATTGCAGAAACCCCTGCTGTGATTGGTAAAAAGGTGTTAGAAGTAATGAGTGTCAGTGCCTAGCCTAGGTCATAAAAACCCTATATCCCCAGTCATCAGTATATTTTTTGACCACTCAATCAGTAACTGACCTCCTGGTAAATGTACTGAAGTTTGTTTAGTAGCCAAACACTTACGAAGTATAGATGCAACAAATGCTGCACAAGCCGCACTACCACATGAAGCAGTAATACCTGTTCCTCTTTCCCAAACTCTTAAGTTTATTTCTCCAGATTTTTCTATTTGTGCAATACTAACATTTGTTTTCTGAGGAAATAATTCGTGATTTTCTAGCTTTGGTCCTAAATTCT
This sequence comes from Wolbachia endosymbiont (group B) of Xanthorhoe designata, assembly GCF_964028585.1. Classification (NCBI taxonomy): domain Bacteria; kingdom Pseudomonadati; phylum Pseudomonadota; class Alphaproteobacteria; order Rickettsiales; family Anaplasmataceae; genus Wolbachia; species Wolbachia endosymbiont (group B) of Xanthorhoe designata. Next base: position 1,237,199 of record NZ_OZ034794.1, on the reverse strand, counting down.
GCAATGGTATTTCGCTTATGTTATCAACAAAAAAAACTATATGAGGGTTACCAATATTTACTGCAACTGGCTCTTTCAGCATTTCAAGCTCTATAGGTAGATAAAGGGGATCGCATTCACAAGAAAGAGGAATTTCATTCCATTTAAGCAGTGGTTTACCCATATTGACCTTTATTGATTTATCACCTACTTTAAAACATTCTAAGATACGATTATTTATCAGCTCAATAGTGATATATTCAGTACCTTTTTCTAACATTATCAAATACCCAACACAGCGTGCTGCGTTTCCACACATTTCAGCTCGACTACCGTCAGCATTGTAGATATGCATAAAGCAGTTTGCAGCATTAGACATTGTTATAATTATCACTTGATCACAACTGCTTTGATCAGCAATTTGTCTATAATTCCAGTCTAAATTATTTGCTGAACGTGAGTCTATGATAACAAAACTATTGCCAGTACCGTGCATCTTTACAAACGGGATCTTGTCTGTTAGGTTACTTACCATTATAGCAAAATTATATAAGTGAAAATTTTTCTTCTAATTACAGCTGTTTTGTATTCTATAGTTTTCTGTAATGTGAGTGCTAAGTCAATACCGGAGAACAGCAAAATGCTCTTTTGGCAAACTGGAGTTAGAAAGGGGGCAAATGTTTTCAATAGAAAAGTTGATAGTGACTTAATCAAAGCAGCAAAGGAATACAAAATTGGTTTTATTCGTCTTGCTCCTGACAAATTTGAAACTACGCAACGTGACTTCCTCTTAGGCAATGCAGACAATTATCCGGGCCTGATTTCCAAAGACCTGAAAGTTCTGAAAGATATTTTAGATGCTTTTCATCAACAAAAAATACCAGTAGTATTAACGATGCTTAGCTTACCTGGATCTAGATGGAAGCAAAATAATAACGATAAAGATGATTTACGTTTATGGTCAGATCAAGCTTTTCAAAAACAAGCAGCAAAATTTTGGCAAGATCTTGCGAAAGAGCTTAAAGATCATCCTGCTATTGTTGGATATAATATCTTAAATGAACCACATCCAGAAAGGCTTTATAATACTGCAGATTCGGCTATTTATAACGTAGAACAAAGCAAAGTTCAGAAGAATCTATTTGGCTTTTATAGCAGCGTGGTAAACAGTGTCCGCCAAGTTGACTCAGAGACCCCAATAATACTTGATAGCAGCAGTTATGCTGACTCTAATACTTTTAACAAATTTGAACCAGTTAGTGATAAAAATGTTCTTTATTCATTTCATATATATGAGCCCTTTACTTATACAAACTTAAAATTAAACCAAGGTAACTTTGCCTACCCTGGACATGTTCAATCTTTTGATGCAAAAAAAGTAGAGTATTGGAATAAAGATAAGTTAAAATCATATATAGAACCTGTAAAAATTTTCCAAAAGAGGTATAATATACCAGATTATAAGATCCTTGCTGGAGAGTTTGGCGGGCACCGCTACTCAAAAGGATTAGAGCACTATTTTCGAGATCTTACTTCTATTTTTAATGAATATAATTGGCATTTTGCTGTTTATGGCTTTCGAGAAGATATATGGGATGGTATGGACTATGAACTTGGAAATAAGAAATTATCGTGGAAAGATTGGCAAGCAATTGAAGAGGGTAGGATGAAAAAAAATTATTTGCCAAATAATTCGATTTTTAAGATATTAAGAGAAGAATGGTCAAGTCAGCTCGCTGGCCATTCTTCATAAAAGAATATTTCTTTTATTGATCTTCTTTGTTTTTCTTTGACTTCAGCACCCTCTTTTTCGTAACCAACTGCTATCACTGACATTACATTAAAATCATCAGGTATATTGAATCTCTTAACTATTTTATCTCTATCAAATCCACCCATTTGATGAGCCATTAAGTTCATAGCTGCAGCCTGCAGCATAAGTGCATAATTTGCTGCACCAGTATCATGCTTAGCCCAAAAATTTTCTCCTTTACCTTGTTTGCGGAAGTTCTTAGCGCTTAGAGATATAATTAGTATTTGTGCATCTTTTGCCCACTTTTGATTAGATTCATCAAGGCAATCGAGCAATTTTTTCCATGCGCTTTGATTGTTCTGTTTGTTGCATATCACATATCGCCAAGGTTCATCACCAAAACACGAGGGTGTTAGCCTTACAGCTTCTATTAAAATATCCATTTCTTTCTGAGATATTGCTCTTGTATTATCGTATGAACGTCCGCTGTGTCTTGCTTTCATCAACGATAATAGATCTTGTTTACTCATCATTTTTAAATAGCGCATAAATAATTCATTGTAGCGCAATATAAGCAAAATTTAAATTGCAAAACTTCTTATACACATATATTACATTTAGTAAGTTATTTTTATTGGGAAGATATGTTTATAACACAATCAAGCAGTAGGTCAACACTGGCTGAAATATTGTCTTGCGTTTTACTTTTATTCTTGATGGCTCAAATAAGCATACCATTGCAGCCTGTGCCTATCACATTGCAAACTTTAGGATTAATGCTTGTTGGGCTTAAATTTAACCGCAGAACAGCATTCTATTCTGTGCTTACATATCTATCACTTGGTGCAGCAGGATTTTCTGTTTTTGCGAATTTTTCTGGTGGTCATCACATTTTTCTCGGGCCAACAGGTGGATATTTGATTGGCTGTTTAGTTGCTGTTGTAGTAATGAGCAGAGTAAATGAATTACTGAACTCTAAATATCAATCATTTATGTGTAATTCTTTAAGTTGTCTGGCGGGTACAGTCGTAATCTTTATTTGTGGTATTAGTTGGCTTACTATTTACGTAGGTCTGAAACAAGCAATAATGGTAGGTGTTTTACCATTCATCCTTCCTGGTTTGGTAAAAATTTTTCTACTTGTAGCAGCTTTGCAGTATTTGAAAAAGTGATAAGGTTTCGTCCTCATCATTTTATGTGCACTCTTGCATTTCAAGGGTATGGATATTCTCAGAGCTTTGTAGAAAATTATGAAAAGATAGCAAGTAAAGTAATTAGTGATCCTAATACTAAAATCGAAGTAGTTGATAATCTTGACACTATTTGTAGTGTTTGCCCAAACCAGACTAAACAAGGTAAATGTACCACACAAGCTAAAGTTTTAGAGCTAGATAGAAGGCATATGGAAATTTTAGGAATAAAAATTGGCGAGATTTTGACCTGGAGTGAAGCAGTAAAAAGAATTAGAAAGAAAATGTCTTTAGAGAAATTTGACTACGCATGTGAGGAGTGTAATTGGCAACCATATGGAATGTGTAGAAGTGCTCTTTTAACTCATTCTAAATAGTATCTGCCAATTAATAATATCTTTATTATTATATTAGATAAGTAATTTAGCATTTATGAATTTGTAATGTGTTACGTATAGTTCAAAGAAATAAGATTTACTGGTTACGCGCTGCAGCCAATGCCACAACACTAGGATCTATGTTTGTCTGCATGTTAATTTGCGTTGTGATTTTATGGAGGTCTTCTGTTACCTATGCTAGTGAAAATTTGGAGATACAGAAGGTCTTTGATAGTGTTGTCAAGCATATAAAAGCTGATAAAAAATATAAAGATCTTGATGTTATCGAGAGAAAAAGTGACAAATTTAATATCAAAATTTCGCAGAATTCTGGCAAGAATTTTGACATATACTCTATTTTAAAAAAAGCAAAAGATTCCTTTGAGTTAGGAGATAGTGAAACAGCTACTTCTCTCCTCAATCAGATTATCGCAAAATTTCCTTATCATGAAAGTGCTTTAATTGGACTAGGGAATATCTATTACGCTAACAAAGAATTTAAAAAAGCTGTAGAGATTTACATAAGACTGTTAAAAGAATATCCTAGCAACCCTTATGTATTAAAGAATTTTCTGACGATAATCTCACAATATGATCCTAATTTAGCATTGAGTGAAATGTTGAAATTGTATGATACACTCAGAAATAGCGCCCCTTTATCAGCAAATTTAGGTTTGATCTATATGAAAAAGGGGGATTACGTAAAAGCTAAAAAATATATGAAAGCAGCAATTTCTTTAGATCAAAACAATATTTTTTATACCTATAATTTAGCTGTTATTCTAGATAAGCTCTCAGATTTTAAAAATGCCACAGCATGTTATTCAAAGTTGTTGAACATGTCAAAAAATGCAAGTGAAAGAATACCTTTATACAAGGTAGCAGCAAGACTAAAATTTATACAACTCCATAGTGTGCACCCAGCGATTCCATAAGAGTTGCTTGTATCGCTATTTTTGTTTACAACAACAACATTGAACTATAGAATTATATCTAGAGGGGCAATTAGCTCAGCTGGTAGAGCATCTCGTTTACACCGAGGAGGTCGGCAGTTCAAGTCTGTCATTGCCCATTAGCCTAGTTGAATATTAATATTACAATTATTTCAATCAAAGTATAGAAAATGCAAGACAACATAGTACCAGTTTCAATAGTGAAAGAGCTAGAGGATTCTTATCTCTCCTATGCAATGAGTGTGATCATAAGTCGAGCTATACCTGATGTGCGAGATGGATTTAAACCTGTTCATAGGCGCATATTATACGCAATGTCGAGGGCTGGGTTCGATGCCGGTAAACCGTATAAAAAAGCAGCTCGTATAGTCGGGGATGTAATGGGAAAATATCACCCACATGGTGACATGGCTATCTATGACTCCTTGGTCAGGATGGCTCAAGATTTTTCTCTTCTTTTACCACTTATTGATGGGCAAGGTAACTTTGGTTCGATAGATGGAGATCCGCCAGCTTCAATGCGATATACAGAAGCAAGGCTCCACAGAGTGTCGCATTTTTTACTAAATGATATTGACGAAGATACAGTTGATTTTAGGCCAAACTATGATGGAAATGAAACAGAGCCTGTTGTACTGCCTGCAGAATTTCCGAATCTATTGGTAAATGGTGCAAGCGGTGTTGCAGTTGGTATGGCAACCAATATTCCTTCTCACAACCTTGGAGAAATAATAGATGCTTGTATGTTATATATAGATAATCCTGAAGTTACTTTGGATGAGTTACTTGAAGTGATGCCAGGACCGGATTTCCCAACTGGGGGAACGATTCTTGGAAGGTCTGGAATAAGATCAGCATTTGCAACGGGTCGTGGATCAATTGTTGTGCAAGGCAAGACTCACATGGAAGACCTGCCACAAGATAGGCAAGCAATAGTGATTGATGAAATACCTTACCAGGTAAATAAAGTAAAATTAATTGAGAAGATAGGTGAGCTTGTAAAAGAAAAAAGAATTGATGGCATAACAGAAATTAGGGATGAATCTGATAAGTCTGGTATTAGGGTAGTAATTGACCTCAGAAGAAATGCTGAAGCAAGTTTTATACTTAATCAAATATTGGGACTAACTCCACTAAGAAGTAGTTTTAGTGTTAACACTTTAGTCCTCAACAACAACAGGCCTGCTTTGATGTCGTTGAAAGAAATTATAGCTGCTTTTATTGATTTTAGAAAAGAAGTATTAATCAGGAGAACAGAGTTTCGTCTAAGAAAAACGAGGGAAAAAGCTCATATATATATAGGGCTCTACATTGCGGTCTTGAGCATAGATGAAGTGATAAAAATCATCCGTGGTGCAAAAGATCCTGCGGAAGCAAGTAGAGAACTTTTAAATAAAGAATGGAAAACTTCAGCTGAGATAAGCACAATTATTAGATTAATCTCAGACAGCACGAGCTTTTTGAAAGACGGAGTGTATAGATTAACTGAGCTGCAAACGAAAGCTATTCTTGACATGAAATTGCAACGTTTAACAGGCCTTGAAAAAGACAAATTAGAAGCTGAGCTAAGTTCAATGATTAACCTGATAAAAGAATATATCGCTTTTCTTGGCTCAGTAGAGAAGTTGATGAAAGAAATAAAAAACAATCTACAAGAAATAAAGAACAGATTTACTGTGCCGCGAAAAACTTCAATAGAAGAATCAGATATGGACATCGAAGCTGAAGATCTAATTCCACAAGAGGATATGGTAGTGACCGTAACTATGAATGGTTACATCAAACGTGTGAAACTCTCTCATTATAAAACCCAGCATCGTGGTGGAAAGGGAAAGCTAGGACAGGGATTAAAAGAGGAGGACGTAATTACAAAATTATTTGTTGGAAATACCCACACTAGTCTTTTATTCTTTTCTAATACTGGTCGAGTTTACAGATTAAAGGTTTATAAACTGCCTCTTGCAGAACCAACTGCACGTGGAAGAGCGCTTGTTAATATATTTCCGCTTAGTGATGGTGAAACAATAACTAACATTATGCCGCTTCCAAGTGAGAATGACGAAAATCAAAATATAGTTTTTGTTACTGCTCATGGGAACATAAGGCGTAACTCTTTAGCGGATTTTCACTATATTCCAAGCAATGGAAAAATAGCAATAAAGCTCGACGAAGGGGATAAGTTAATATCAGTTAAAGTATGTAGCGAAATTGATCATGTTCTACTTTCAACAACACTTGGAAAAAGCATCAGATTTGTTGTAAGCGATGTGCGTCAATTTAAGAGTCGTAATTCAGATGGCGTAAGAGGTATCAAACTTGCAAAAAATGACAGTGTGATATCCATGACCATACTAAACGGCATAGGTATTGCAACAGAAACAAAAGAGCTTTACTTAAGAGTTCCGCTTGCAAAAAGGATGGAAGCTGTAACCAACAACTCAATTGATTCTAAATTGGAAAAAACTTTGAATGATTTAGGAATAGATAACAAACTGTTCTTAAAACTTGCAATGAATGAGGAGTTCATATTAGCTATTACTGAAAATGGCTTTGGTAAAAGAACTTCTGCGTACGAGTATAGGGTAACAAATAGAGGTGGTGTTGGTATTACAAATATCCTTACTACCGACAGAAACGGTAATGTTGTTGCTAGCTTTCCAGTTGAACAGGGTGATAATATCATGCTTATTACAGATAAAGGAAAGTTAATTCGTATTTCAGTAAATGATATCAGAATTGCAGGACGTAGCACTCAAGGAGTCACTCTGTTTAAAACAGAGAGTAGAGAAAAGGTAGTGTCAGTAGCGAAAATTGAGGATCCTGATTCCACTGAAGATAGTATTTCCGAAATTGAAAACTCTGTTTCTTCTTAACTGTATAGCAAAGGTTAAGCAAATAGTGCAAATTTCTATTGATTAATCTATAGTATTTAAATTAAAATATATGTCTATGTTCAAGTAGAGATTGATGGATAAGAAGTTAACTAAAAATAAAAAATCATTGACAAATGAGAAGAATAAAAAAACATCTCTTGTTAAAGATTTTGCCAAAAATAAGAGTAGAAGAGATTTTATCACATTAACTACGTGTGCCATGGCAGGTATAGGAGCTGCAAGCGGTCTTTGGCCATTGGTTAAGTCTATGAATCCTTCTGCTGAGGTTTTAGCGATTTCTACGGTTGAGGTTAATCTATCTGATATTCAAGAAGGACAAGGAAAAAAGGTAAAATGGCAAGGTAAGCCAGTATTTATCCGCAAGCGCACAAAACAAGAGATTGAGGCTGCAAGAGACATAGATGTAGAAAATTTGAGAGATCCTGAATCAGATGAAAAAAGAGTATACAAAGGGAAAGATGAATGGTTAATTATGATTGGAATATGCACCCATCTTGGATGTATACCAGTTGATCACGCTACAAAAGACGGCAACGGTTGGTTCTGCCCTTGTCACGGTTCATATTATGACACATCAGGCCGAGTGATTGGCGGTCCTGCACCAAAAAACATGGCTATACCTGACTACTTTTTTCCAAGTGAAAATATTGTAGTAATTGGCAAGAAGGCTTAACGGATTTTCATAATTAAAGTAATAAAAGTATATTGCATTTCAAGAAGCACACTGACTTCATAGGCAAAGCTCTTGAAGTCTATCAAGCTAATTTTATACTATGCACATATTCGGGTGATAATTAAGAAATTTGCCTGCCAAATCTTCAGAGTTGACAGCTAAATTTAAAACTTGTTCCTTTGCGTCAGAAAAATTCTGACTAACTTGCTTAAAATTATTTTCTAACTCTTCGAGGATGGAGCTGAAATTAAAAAAACTTTTCTGCATTTCATCAAGATTTTGAGTTATATAGCTTAATACATAAAGATAGAGACAAGAGGGGAAGAGATATGGTAAAGCAAGAAAAAGCTGAAAGTGAGGGAATAAATGGAGTCACCATATCAATATGAATTAAGGGAAAGAGTGATTTCAGTGGAATCGGGATGGCTTTGTTGCATCGCTTATCGGATAGTGGGTAAAGCATAATAAATTCATGAAACTACCTCAAACTTAGCCATGCCAATATCAGTAAATTTATTGAGTAAGTAACATTTTATTAGCAACTCTTTTTCTCGATTTACTTCAGATCTATTTCTAAAACTAAACCCAAATATTTGCTTTAATCTTGAAAAAAATCCTTCAATATATGACCTTTTTCCATAAACCGCTTCCTTCTTCCACTCTTTCACACCGTCTTTACCACATAATCTAATGGCAGCATTCCTTTCAGCCATATAATCCAATTTTGTATGCTCCGCTGCACGATTTTTCGGTAAAATTTTTGTCTTTATATCATATTTTTGCACAATGTATAAAGCTTGCGCCTATCATAGGGGCTCTGTCTGCATATAATGCTTTTATAGCATGCTGAAAGCTGAGCAAGTCGCAAGCACCATAATGGTCGGAGTAGGCACCATTGCTATATTGTGCAGCTATAGCTTTTTTACTATTTATACTCAATATTACGTGTAGCTTTCTTACCTGTTTATAACTGCGATACTTCGCTATTTTCCTTACTGTGACCAGGGGTATTATCTGATACTTGTACTGTCTATGGTAATTTCAATATCTTCCATATTGTTTTTGTCAACTCTGCAATCATTGATCTTAATATTGAGCTTTTTAAACCTTCTTGAAGCCTGCGAATAGCTAATGACTGCTAACTACTTGCTGCAAATATCCTTTTATAAACCCTACCGTTTGTCTTAAGCCAATTCTAAAGAGACTAGCGACTATATGCACTAAAATCACAACTTTATTACTATAAATATAATTTCCACCTCGCATTTTGGAGCTATTTTCGTACCAATTTTCTATTGCCTCATTAATAAAATGAAAAATATTTCCTCTTTCTTGCAGAAATCTGTTATATTCATGGCAGTTACTGACCTTCATTTTAGTTGGCATATTTTTCTTTCGTAGGTTAAATGCCTGTTTTATAGTGAATTTCGTCAGTAACTGCCAGTTCTTTTTATCTGAGCTATGCAACAAAGCCAATCGGGAGTCGCAATAGTAAAAGTGAAAGAAATCTTCAAAGTAGAACTATCCCCCAAAGCTGCACATGGACATAGAATATCCTTTATCAGGGATGGACGTAAACATTGAAGCTTCCCCTAGAGCTGGATATAGATATAAAGTCATTTATACCATTCCCTATATTCGAGAAAAATATCACATGCCAAGAACCTTGTCAAAATTATATAATCTATCTCTAGAGCAGGTTATTGAGAATGTCAATCCACATAAAAGAGCCAGGTATTCCTAACGCCACTAAACTCACAAATTCATTTGCTAGAGTTTATAAGTTCTTGTTTATAATAATTTTATTATATCGTAAAACGATCTATATCGGCCTATTTAAACAGTATTTTACTTTTCTTAAGGATTTCTTAAAGATCACCTATTGAATTCTATGATATTATTTTTTGTGAGATTGTTATACACGTTATGGCAAGGAAGGCAGAGAGATTTGTTAAGTAGTTTTTGCATCTATATGAGCTACTTGAATAATGGTTATAATATTTGTACAATTGTACAGCATGAGCTGAGTTCGCTTAGCCCTTATCTAAACATTCAGTTCCACCAACAGTTATTGCATCGACCTTGAGTGTTGGCTGACCAACTCCAACAGGCACATTTTGTCCGTTTTTTGAGCACGTACCAACACCAGGATCTAACTTTAGATCATTACCAATCATTGATACTTTTTTCAACACTGTTGGACCGTCACCAATGAGTGTTGCCCCTTTAACTGGCTGTATAATTTTACCATTTTCTATTAGATAAGCTTCCGAAGATGAGAAAACAAATTTTCCTGATGTTATATCAACCTGTCCACCACCAAAATTTACTGCATATAGACCTTTCTTTACACTAGATATTATTTCTTCTGGTGTATGTTTTCCTGGCAGCATATAGGTGTTTGTCATGCGTGGCATGGTAACTTCTTTGTAACTTTCTCTTCTACCATTACCAGTTGGGCTTACACCCATGAGTTTAGCGTTCATATGATCCTGCATGTATCCTTTGAGAATTCCATCTTCTATCAGCACATTATAGCCAGGTGAAGTACCCTCATCATCTATGCTAATAGAACCACACAAATTAGGTAGAGTTCCATCATCAACTACAGTAATGTTACTGGCTGCCACTTGTTTACCCATAGAATTTGAAAATGCCGAGATTCCTTTACGGTTAAAATCGCCCTCAAGTCCATGACCTACAGCTTCATGTAATAGTACTCCAGGCCAACCTGGACCTAGAACAACCGTCATTTCTCCAGCCGGAGCTGGAATTGCCTCAAGATTTACCAGCGCTTGCTCTAACGCTTGGTTTGCAACTTCTTTCCACTTCTTCTCAGAAACAAATTTACTATAAGAGTCTCTTCCACCGTGCCCTGCAGAACCTCTCTCAGCTCGGCCATTTTTCTCTGCGATGACTAGCACATTAAAACGTACCAAAGGCCTAATATCGCTTAACCTGTGATCATCTTTTATTATTTGTACAGCTTGCCATTCTCCATTTAGAGTTATTTTTACCTGCTTCACGCAGTTATTCTTCGACCTTACATACTCATTAATCTCATTGAGCAGTTTAATTTTTGAGTTCAGGTCCATTTCATTTATGGGATTAATCGTTGAATACAGGCTTTTTGCCTCCTCATTTAAGTTTACTGAATTTGTTTTGCTTAAAGATGCTGAACTTTTTACCATAGAAGCAGCTTTACTAATTTCTTTTTCGCTAATCTCAGAAGAGCAAACAAAAGACGTACTATCTTCACAAAAAGACCTTAGACCAAATCCTCTTCTGATATTTAAATCCATATGTTTTAATATATTATCATCAAAAATTAGGGATTCTGATTGGCAAAACTCTAAAAATAGCTCACCACCATCACTATTGCTCAAAGCGTTGTTGACTATTTTATATACATTATTAATATTAACATTGTTCTGAGCAAAAAATATTTGATCTAGATTTGGCATTACCTTTGAGCTAAAAACTATTTGAGTATATTATTTTATTTTAACATAGTAAATCACAAAAAGCCCGGGTGGCGGAATTGGTAGACGCGCTAGCTTCAGGTGCTAGTAATTTTTCAAGTTGTGGAAGTTCAAGTCTTCTCTCGGGCACTCTGTATTGATTTTCAAGTCAATTAATGTTATGATATAATATGAATTTACTGCTAAGTTTATGGGTTATGAGAAAGAGAGGCTTATTTACAGGAAAAAAATACGAACTTATTCAAAACGCTTAGTTACTGCACTATCTATTGCTTCTTTGAGTGGGTACATAGCAGCATTAGCCCTAAATATTTCTTCCTTAAGCTTGTACTGTACTATTGTCAGCACTATGCTAAGTGCACTTTCGCTTGCTTTAAATATATGGTCATTAACTGATCATTTTAGGCAGTGTGGCCTTAATAAGCAACTCGATACCTCTTGGCAAGATAAATTAATGAAGATCTGCCTCGACATTACATCTAACGTTTCATTTTTAATAGGAGGAATTACATCTATATTACCTCTTGAATTTCCTATTATCCCCTTTATTTCCGTTGCTTTTTTTATTCTAGGCTGTACCTTTATGGCAACTAATTTCATTCGAACTATGATTAGTCAGTCGCAAATAGATGAAACTAAAACCTCAAAGCTAGTGAACATTAACATCTGCAATAGCTCCCTGATTATTACATGTTAATAAGTTAGCTTATTTAACTTGACAAATTACGCCATCCCCCTTACTATGATAGCAAGAGTATTTATCCTTGTTTTTAATCTCCGCGGATTTAACAGCAAAATTCAGTAAAAAACTCAGATATTTATTGGCAAATTACATAAAAATTATAGCGGCTGCATGTCTTTTAAATTTTTTCTACATTCAGCCAAATCGCGCTTAAAATAAGCGTTAGCACATTATTATAACGCCAATTTAAATTATTATAGGGTCAAAACTCGCTATACGGGGGTTCTTTTGTCTTTTTTTTACTTAGTAAATTTCTTAATATTTGTAGCTAAAGTAATTCAGCGTGGGACACACAACCGCACTAACGTTTGTTTTTGAAGGTACTATTTATATGGTAGATGGTCACTGGAATCCAGCTTTTTCATAATCATCAAAACATTGATTACTTTTATACTCGTAAATTTAACTGGATCCCAGTGTCAGCTACTTGGATGACATCAAAGAGAGGGTACTGGGATTACACAAAAAGGGCTACTTAAGTGACAAGATAGATAGAACTGGCATGAATTGGATTTGAGTAACTCAAATGACCAATGAAAACTGTAACCCTAAACATTATTATGCACTAAATGATAATTTTCATACACTTGTCATGGCAGTCGTGAAAGAAATAATTCATACAATAAGCATGAATGAAAGAATTGACATAATTTAGAATTTTATATATTATAAAGTATTAATAGTTAGTTAATTTATTAGGTGGAGATATGGGATATAAGTTAAGAAAAAGAGAATACGATTATAATGAAAGTTTATTCAAAGAGATAGGCATTCAAGTACAAGAAGTAGAAGGTCGTAACTTCTTAGAGCCTGTACGTGATCTCAAAAAAGGGATAGAATGAGAGGATAAAGTATATAAAGTAGGATATGCGAAGTTTATATCCAAGTGATATAAGTCGAGAAAAGTTTGAGATTATTGTAGCAGATCTGGAGTCTTGCAGGAAGAGGACAAAGCCAAGAACACTTGATTTATATCATGTATTTTGTGGAGTGTTATACGTCTTAAAAAGTGGCTGCCAGTGGAGAATGTTACCAAAAGAGTTTCCAAAATGGCGGAATTGTTACGACTATTTTAAGAAGTGGAGTGAAAAAGCAGATGCAAATAAAGAAAGTGTTCTGGAGCTGGTATTAAAAAAAATAGTTGGCGTGGTCCGACAAAACAATGGTCGGAAAGAAAAAACCAGCTTCTGCATAATTGATGCACAAAGCGTAAAAAATGCAGATACTGCTGAAGAAAAAGGCTATGATGCAGGCAAAAAGGTTTCAGGAATAAAACGCCATATTGCGGTAGATACACAAGGTTTACCCCACGCAATTTATATAACAACGGCAGAAATAACTGATCGTAGTAGCGCTGTGAGAATGGTTAAAAATGCTAAAGAAAACCTATCTGAAGTTAAAAATATACTAGTTGATGCTGGCTACACAGGAGAAAATTTTGCAACACAGATGAAAGTAACTATTGGTGCAACTGTTGAGGTGAAGCGAATTACACACCTTTGTCGTATTGCCGAAAAGATGGGTTGTTGAGAGATCTTTTGCTTGGTTGCAAAAATGTAGGCGATTGTGGAAAAATTGCGAGCGGAAACTCAACACTAGCCTGCAAATGGTCGTTCTTGCTTTCGCTGCTTTGCTTCTGAAAAGATTATGAACAGGCTCTTAGAAATATCTAATATAATAGCAAAAAATTATAGAAGGTTATCAATAAAGTGTCACCCAGATAAAACAGGAGGTAGCGATGAAAAAATACAAGCCCTTAACAGAAATAAAGCAGCACTTTTGCAATATATTAAACCACTAAGTGGAAAGAATAAGGGATTAATCATTCCTGAGGAATGGAAAAGGTATTTACAATCAATTCAGCAAGGTCAGAATGATAAGCGTGCAGAGTATTATGCTGTTTTTACTCGGGTAAATATCCTACTGCTCATCTCGTCATTAGTGTCGTATATTTACTTGGCGGTTAAGCTATATAAGGCTGCTAATTTTACTGATGCACCTGGCATTTTGTTTAGTGCGACTCTAATAACATTTGTTACAACTTTTTTCTTATCTGTTTATTTGATAGCTTCTTTATTGAAAAAAAGCTATGGATTTGCAAAATCCTCAATGGGAACAAGGTGAAAATTTAGATCAAGAAGAGCTAAAAGATGAAATATCCAAAAGTAAAGCATTTAAATATCTAATTCTTACTTCCCAAATTTCAAATTATCTTCCTTCTATTTTATTAGTAGCAGGTTTGGTGTTACAGTGTCAATCTAGTTGCGTAGACAGTAAAATACTCATTGGATTTGCTACAGTACTAGGTTGTAGTTTATTATTACGCTTAGCAAGTGAAATCTACGAGAGGAAAGTTGTAGATCTTATAAAAACTGAAGGAATAGGTGACGAACAAAATGTACCTATAGGAGCATCAACCGAAAAGCCAAGCAGCATTGTAAATCCTGATGGTGCTTTTAACGTCTCGGCTCATCAAGTAGGTTGATTATTCTCCATACTCAAATCTCTGGCTAAAAATAACGAGCCACAGATTAGTATGGTTTTGACGTTTTGTATAGAAGCTTTTAGTATGTGATTTGATATAGCATCTCTGATTGATTCACATTCAATAGCATTTACTCCTATCTTATTAGCTCCTTCTCTGATTAAATCTGTACTTGTTGCTTTAGGTTCAGATTTAACACAAACGGCGCATAGTAGTTTGATGTATGGCTTTAAGTGCTCTAAGAACTCTGCAACGTTTCTGTTACGAGTAACACCAAAGATCATATAGATACCTTCAGCAAAATTGTCTCTTACCCACTTAGCTAACACTTTGGCACCATCATTGTTGTGCGCGCCATCTAGAAATAATTGCCAATCTTTTGGTAATAAAGAAATTAAATTACCTTCTTTTATGGACTCTAGCCGCGCAGGCCAATAAGTGCTCTGTAAACCTGAAGCAATGTCCTCTTCTCCAATATTAAATCCATACTTCCCACTCAAAATGCTACATGCTGCAATTGCGTTTCCTGAATTGATTATTTGATGATCTCCTTTTAAAGATGGCAAAGAAAATTCTATTGATTGAATAGTCGATTGAAAGACCATCCTGTTATTCTGTTTTTCGCAATTCCATTCAAGTCCTCCTCTATACAGAGGAGATTTCTTATTTATTGCATGATGTTCTAATGTGTTCGTTATAGATTTTTCTTGTGGTGCTATTACGCAAGGAACATTAGGTTTCATTATTCCAGCCTTTTCACCTGCTATGGTTTCTACGGTAGGACCAAGATATTCTGTATGGTCAAGTGCAATGGAAGTGATGATCGTTAGGATCGGATTATCTATAACATTTGTTGCATCAAGCCTTCCACCCATACCCACCTCCACTAAAGTAATATCCGCTTTATGACGAGCAAAAGCTAAGAAAGCTGCAATTGTTGTGGCCTCAAATAGAGTGATAGGTTGTTCCGCAACTGCTATACGGCATTCTTCCAGTGAGTTATGTAATTCACTATCATCGACATCATTGCCTGCAACAACTATTCTCTCATTAAAATTCACTAAATGTGGAGAAGTGTACGTATGAACTTTATACCCTGCTGCTTGCATTATATATCTTATAAATGATAGTGTTGATCCTTTGCCATTAGTGCCAGCTATGTGAATTATTGGCGGTATTTTTTTCTCGGGATTACCCAATTTATTTAGAAAACTTTTTATGCGATCAAGAGAAAAATCCTTTGGCCTACTGCCAATCAGCTTAGGCCAATGAGGCATGTATATCATAAATTATTGTTACGTTTTAATTCATCTATTACACTTGCCATGCCATTCGTGTCGATCTTTTCACTAAATTGAGAACGTTGATTAATAGCGATACTTATCCCACTCATTACAACGTCACTTATTAAGAAAGAGCTATCACTCTTAGTAACTTTAAAGTCAATACTTGTAAATTCCTCATCACCATAAGAAAGTCTTGTACCAATTAAACAAGTTTCATCATCAACTACCTTTGAGCTCATTATAATCATTTCACTATTATTTATGTATTTATACAAAATTTTAGTGCACAAACGCGCGAGATATACTTCATATTCTTTTAGAAACTCTTCTTTTTCTTTTTGAGTAGATAAATTCCAATATTTCCCTATTACAAATCGAGATATTTCTTTGAGGTTAACATTATTCTGAATGATCTTCCGAAGCTTTTCGTGTATATGTTCTGAATTTTTTCTATTCCCTTTCATAGACGTATTATCTACTTGCTGCTTCATGGCAAGCACAAAAGTTCTGTGACCTATACAACTCGCGTAAGCACTTGAGGATATTAAAATAAAAATGGTTAAGAGCTTAATAACATTCATAAGATGTATTTATTAGCTATGATACTTAAAATGCAAAATTTAACAAAGGCAAAATAATAGTCGCTAGCTCTAACATACCTATAGACATACTCTATATAAATAATCTATAATTAATAGGGGTCTATGCTATACGTTATGAGTTAAGTTAAATTTCCCGAGCGATAATTTCTGATCAAGGGGATTGCCTCTGTTAATTTCATTGAAATTAGTATGTGATACCCACCTTAACTTTAGGTCTCAGGAATCTACTAAGACTGACGGTAGATGTGGATCCCATTTTTATTATTCAGATTTATGTTACACCAATATAAAGAACAAGGTGTTTTTTTCTGTTCATCTCGTGAGATATTTCAAGTTGTAATTGACGTTGAGGAATATCCTGATTTTGTTCCTTGGTGCAAAGCTGTTTATATAAAAGAAAAAACTGATAGCCAAATGATTGTGGATCTCCTTGCAGCTTTTCATGGCATTAAAGGAAGTTACACATCAGAAGTGACCTCCCTTGCTCCAAATGGAATAAATGAAAGTTGGATAAAAGCTGTGTCCTCAAATGGAATATTTAAACATTTATACAACGAATGGAAATTCACTCCTATGAGCAAAAATAAAACTATGGTAGAGTTCTATATAGAGTTTGAGTTTAAATCCAATTTGTTTTCTACTTTATTAAACTCGGTGTATAAATATGCACAAAATAAAATAATTACTGCATTCAAAGACAGACTAGAAAGCCTTGCTAAACAAAAGTTATCTTGACATCACTTATATAAATGCATAAATTCTTTAATAAGTTAAGTATTTTCATTGTAATGATTTTTAGATTATTGTTCTTACTTATTTTTATAAGTGTTAGTTCTTATGCAGCTATTGAACAAAACTTACCCAACACTCAAAAAACTGATGAAATAACACCAAAAGAACTACTGTCCCTATTGCCTGATGATAAATTATTAGGAGATCGAAAAGCGCCAATTTTAGTGATAGAATACGCCTCGCTCACTTGTTATCACTGTTCTCTTTTTCATAAGAAAGTTTTTCCTAAAATCAAAGAGAAGTACATAGATACAGGTAAGATGTTATACATATTCCGTCATTTTCCTCTAGATTACAGAGGATTAAAAGCTGCAATGCTAAGTTATTGCTATGAAAAAGAAGAGGACTATTTTAATTTTAACAAAGCTGTGTTTAATGCAATAGACTCATGGAACTACTCTAATTTTAGTGATTTAACTATACTACAAAAAATTGCTGCACTAAGCAATTTGAAGCAAGATGTATTTAACAAATGCATTAATGATAAAAAGATGATGGACAAAATTATAAATGATAAATCACTTGCAATTAATAAACTTGATATCACAGCTACTCCTGTATTCATCATCAAGCTTAACGATGACAAATCATATGTAGAGAATGGTAAAATCAAACATGAAGGATATAGAGAGCTGGAATACTTCACTAATGTAATAGATGAGTTATATGGAAAAGCTATAGTGAAGTAATAACACTGTAGCTTACCATATAAAAACCCTATGCTGAATCATTATTTTTTGATACTGTTTGTTGCTTTTTACGCTCAAACTCTCTTTTTTTACTGTGCCAAGCATAATAATACATAGCAATTTTATTCTCTATTAATACTATCGTTCCATCATAAAATTGGACCATATCCATAACTTTTTTCTGAGCTTCGTTAAAGCGTTCTTTGTACTTCTCGCGATAAGCTGGATTGTGCAGTAATTTCACTCCTTCATTATTATTAGATTTCTTGCTTAACGTTTCAATTTCGTTAGCAATGTTATAAGACATATAACCCCCTCTAATTGATTATAAAAATTACATTTTAAGAGAGATGTAAATAAACGATCCCTTAATTCTAGTATAACAATTGGTTATTATACTAGTTAACCATAGTAAAATATATAATAATCTTTGTCACTTAAAATTTTACTTTATAAAATAACAACTTAAAATAAAAAATTTTATTATTCTTAACTCTATTGTTATATTTATAAATCTTATATAGATTAAACCTCCTTAGTTTATATTATAAAACTTAATGCGTCATAACTTTAGCAGAAAATCGTTGTACATAAGAAGCTTATTTGCAAAAGAGTATAAAAAAATAGAAGAACATTGTACTCTTGATAAGAAACAACGTATTCAAATCACTCCTGAAGAAGGAAAATTATTAAATTTATTTATCAAAATCCATAAAGTTAAAAGCATAGTTGAAATTGGCACTTTATATGGTTATTCGTCAATTTGTATGGTAAAAGCTTTACCGAAAGATGGTCATATATATACAATAGAAAATAATCCTCAACACTCAAGAATAGCAAAAAAAAATTTTAGTGCTTTTAATCTAAGTGATAAAATTACTCTAATAGAAGGTGATGCACTGGAAAAAATTAATGAATTATCAGCAAAGGCACCATTTGACATGACATTCATCGATGCTGACAAAAGTAGTTATCCTAAGTATTTAGATTGGGCAGAGTCATACATTAAACAAGATGGGCTAATCGTTGCAGATAACACTCTATTATTTGATACAGTATTTTTAGAATCTCCTCCAAAAGAAGTATCAAAAAAGTCATGGCATGCTATGAGAGAGTTTAACGATAGATTGTCAGATGAAAAAAAATATTTCTCCATATTGATTCCTACTGACGAAGGAATGACTGTAGCTTTAAAACTAACGCAAGTTAAAAATCAAGGTCAGCGTAATGTCTAGGGGGAGTTAAGCCAAAAACTCTCTCTAATAATATTTCGCGAAAACAAGGCCTTGATTTAACAATGGAGTACCATTCTTTTAAAATCTTACTTTTTTCCCATGGGAAACTATTTACGTAGTCTATTATAGAAATATGTGATGCTAAAGTAATATCGGCTAAAGTGAACTTATCGGTTGCAAGCCAAACGTTCTTGTTAATTAAGTGTTCGATGTATTCCATATGGTAAGGCAGGTTATGCTGAGCTGCATGAAGAAATCTAGAGTCAGGGCTGCGGTTAGTAATTACTTTTTCATTCATAATATACTTAGTAACTTCATTGTAAAATTTGCTATCGAACCAATTGATTAAAGCGCGTATTTTAGACTTAATAATAGTGGATGAACCAAGTAATTTGACGTCGCTATTGTAAGTCTCTTCTATATATTCACAAATGGCATTACTATCCGCTATTACAAAGTTATTATCTATTAATACTGGTACTTGTCCGATTGGATTGATCTCCATGAATTCATTCCGCTTTTCCCATGGATTTTCATATACCAAATCACAACTCAGCTTTTTTTCCTTGAGAAGAGCTCTAACTTTTCGTGAAAACGGACAAAGAGGAAAATGATATAAAATCATAATATTCCTCTTTTGTTATTCCAATGCCTATATGTTGTCATTCCAGTACGTGACATTGGAATCCAGCTTATTTCATTATGGACATTACTTTTAACATATACTCCTAGAATCCATTGTCCATTGTATAATTTCCAAATATTTTTATACTTGGATCCCAGTACAACTGTACGAACATTGTAGTTTGAGAGCAATCCCCACCGGAAGGGTGTCATTTCAGTGATTGAAACTGGAATCCAGTTCTTATTATACAACAGCCTAATGTATTCATTTAAAATTAAGTTTTCTGGATCCCAGTGTCTGGGCACTGGGATGACAGAAGAAGAGTATTTTAGGTAACAGCTGTTTATTCCAAAGTAATGTTGCAAAAGGTCTAACATATAAATTATAAGATTAATATAGAATATACCTTGCTAAAAAAAAAAAAAAGTATAACCTTTTATAAGGTATGCAGGCAAAAATTCTGTAACTTGGTCAGGTCAGAAATGAAGCAACCATATCAGAATCTTTTTGGGTTGCATACCTATTTGTACTATTTGTTTTATCTAGGCTATGAACATAGCATTAAAATATCGTCCTAGTAGCTTTAAAGATTTAGTAGGTCAAGATATATTGGTGCGTATACTAGAAAATGCTTTTACTCTCAACAAAATTCCACAATCTATACTGCTTTCTGGTAGCAGTGGAATTGGTAAAACCACCACTGCAAGAATAATAGCTTTATGTTTGAATTGCTCATTGGGGCCAACTTTTGAACCTTGTGGATCATGTACAAGTTGTCTGGCAATAAAAAATTCAAGCCATCCAGATGTAGTTGAAATCGATGCGGCAAGTCACACTAGTGTTGAGGATGTTAGAGCGATCTTGGGAGATATTTGCTATTTACCAATAAGTTCTAAATTTAAAGTTTACATTATAGATGAAGTACACATGTTATCCAGTAATGCATTTAATGCATTACTTAAAACTCTAGAAGAACCACCATCTAGCGTAAAGTTTATTCTAGCAACTACAGAAATAAAAAAGATACCAATAACTGTTATTGCACGTTGTCAAAGGTTTGACTTACATAACATTCCTTCAGCTAAGATAATGGAGCGTTTAAATGATATTGCACAAAAAGAAAATTATTTTATTGAAAAAGAAGCATCGGAATTAATTGCGCATCACTGTAGCAATTCAATGCGTAACGCTTTATTTTTGATGAATCAAGCAGTGCTATATAGCAAAGATGGTACAATATCCACTCAAAGTGTTACAGACATACTTGGTCTAGTAGATAGAAACGTTATATTTGATCTACTGGAAGCAGTATTAGATAGTGATTTACAGAAGGCTTTGTTAGTATTCGACAATGTGGTAAAAACAGCAAATCCGCTCAATATTTTTGAAGATCTACTGCAAACAATCCAGTTAATATGCCGTTTTTTAATTATAAAAGAGATTGATACAGAATATGAGAAGAGCAGAGTAAAAGATTTGAGTACAAAAAAGTCTTTAATATTTTTTTCGAGATTGTGGAAGGTGCTGCTTAAGGGTATTCAAGATATAAAGGTTTCAACATGCAATGAAATTGCCGCTGAAATGATATTAATTAGCCTTTGTTATCTTTCTGATTTGCCTTCTCCGGAACAGGTGATCAAAAAAATTCTTTCACAGAATGTAGAGCAAGGAAATAGACAGGGCAGACCTGTTGCACCTTCCCCCTCTGTCATCCAAGTAGCTGACTACTCGGATCCAAAAAAATATGTGGAAAAACCCCACTCTGTCATCCCAGTGCGTGACACTGGGATCCATGTGAAAAATAAACAACAAAATTACGATTTTGATAAGATTTTGCAACTATTAAGGCGGAGTAACCAAATTTATCTTTACAAACAACTGCGTAGTAATCTACAATTAATAGATTGTAAATTTGGGTATTTAAAATTAAAAGCTGTATCTAACTTGAATAGTAATTTTTGTAATGACTTGAAAAGTTACTTAAATCAAGCTACTAATCAGGAGTGGGTTATTATAGTTGATACGAGTTATATGAATAGGGAAGTGAGTAATTTAAATTATGCACCTGCAGTTAAGGATATATTAAATACGTTTAAAGGTGCAAAGGTAGTTAATATAGAAAATAAGGAGTAGGTTGTGGATTTCAGTCAAATAATGAAGCAAGCGCAAGAAATGCAAAAAAAGCTTGCGGAAGCTCAAGAAAAGTATATTGGAAAAGAGTTTCAAGGTATTTCTGGTGGTGGTAAAGTTTCTGTATTAGTGGAAGTGATAAAAATAGGTAGCTATAAAGCTAAAAAGGTAAATATAGACTTAGAGCTTATGAGAAATGAAGAAAAAGATATAGTAGAAGATTTAGTGACAGCAGCATTCAATGATGCCATCAAAAAAGCAGAAGAAGATATGGCAAATGCAACTTCTGATCTTGCAGGTATGATGGGTTTACCGTCTGGAATTAAACTTCCTTTTTAAATTTACTACTGAAGTTTGCCTTAATGCAGTAACTAAGCGTTTTCCTTTTATACTAGTACTTCCATGAAGTACATTCATATTACTGCATGAATACGAAGCAATTCACAATGATGAATGCAGATCAGAAGATAAAAAGACATTAGTGAAATAGGTGTCAGAAGATCAAGAGTAAAAAAAGTAGAGTAACTCTATTTATTAATTAATAAAATCTTTGTATTTTCCTAAAAGTTAGTTAAGATACAGAAGGTTTTGTGTTATTAAGTTAGCACTTGACTTAACTTTAGTTATTATTTAGACTGCTAAAGTGGAATTTTAATTTTTTTAACGAGGGCAATTATGCATTATAAAAAGTTTTTTTCGGCAGCTGCTTTAGTGACGTTGCTAAGCCTATCAAACTCTGCTTTTTCATCAGACCCTATTGGTCCAATAAGTGATGAAGAAACTAGCTACTATGTTCGTTTGCAATATAATGGTGAAGTTTTACCTTTTAAAACAAGAATTGACGGCATTGAATATAAAAAAGGAACCGAAGTTCATGATCCTTTAAAAGCATCTTTTATGGCTGGTGGTGCTGCATTTGGTTATAAAATGGACGATATCAGGGTTGATGTTGAGGGACTTTACTCACAACTAAACAAAAACGACGTTAGTGGTGCAACATTTACTCCAACAACTGTTGCAAACAGTGTGGCAGCATTTTCAGGATTGGTTAACGTTTATTACGATATAGCGATTGAAGATATGCCTATCACTCCATACGTTGGTGTTGGTGTTGGTGCAGCATATATCAGCAATCCTTCAGAAGCTAGTGCAGTTAAAGATCAAAAAGGATTTGGTTTTGCTTATCAAGCAAAAGCTGGTGTTAGTTATGATGTAACCCCAGAAATCAAGCTTTATGCTGGTGCTCGTTATTTTGGTTCTTATGGTGCTAGTTTTAATAAAGAAGCAGTATCAGCTACTAAAGAGATCAATGTCCTTTACAGCGCTGTTGGTGCAGAAGCTGGAGTAGCGTTTAATTTCTAGTCTGTTTCAGTCTTGTCATCCCAGTGAGTTTTTCTTGTCATTCAAGTAGCATGACACTGGGATCTAGAAAAAAGAAATGTGGATTCCAGTGTTTGAGCACTGGAATAACACATTATTTATTTAATGTAGTTTTTATCGTTACACGCTAGCAATTTTAATGCTACATTTAGGTAGCTGTTGTTAAGATCTCAACTAGATATAAAGTTATGCTTTTTTAATTAAAGCTTGAATTTTTTGCTGAAAATCAATATATTATATACATGGAGTTTTAATTTAAGTTGTTATGTTGGCCCCAGTAGCAAATTTATGTGTTAATAGTAGCACTAATCTCATGCAATATATTGCTGAAGTGCGAAAATTTCCTATGCTTTCCCAAGAAGAGGAAGTGCGATTAGCAAAAAATTGGCAAGAATACCAGGATATTTCTTCTGCTCACAGGTTGATTACTAGCCATTTGAATTTGGTAGTAAAAATTGCAATGAAATTTAAGAATTACGGTCTATTGTTGATGGACCTGGTCATGGAAGGAAATATGGGTTTAATGCATGCAGTGAAAAAGTTCAATCCCGATTTAGGGTTTCGTTTTTCAACTTATGCAGTATGGTGGATTGAAGCTTCAATGAAAGACTTTATATTAAAATCTTGGTCGCTTGTAAAAATAGGTACAACGCAAGCACAAAGGAGATTGTTTTTTAGTTTACGTAAAATAAAAAAAAGAATTTTACAATACACAAACAGAGAAACTTTGAGTAACGAAGAAATAAAAGCAATATCAAATGAGCTTTCTGTATCTGAAGAAGATGTTGTACAAATGAACTATCGTTTGGCTTGTAAGGATCAGTCGTTAAATAATTGTATAAAAATAGGTGATGATTCTAAAAAGGAGCTACAAGACATGATTCCATGTAATTCAATTAGCCAAGAAGTGACTTATCAGAATCATGAAGAGAAAACATTAAAAGAAAAAATTTTAAGCAATGCACTGGCAAGTCTTAACGAAAGATCAAGGGACATTTTTATTAACAGATATTTGTCTGAGAATACTCAAACTTTGGATGAGCTTAGCAAAAAATATTGTGTTTCAAGAGAAAGAATAAGACAGTTGGCTGAGCAAGCGATGAGTAAGGTAAAACAACATATAAAATCAGAGAGTTTGAAATTTGGTTTGCATGCGTAGTCTTTTCGTATTTCTAATATTTTTTTCAATAGGCACTATTGCATCGATTAGTAACGTGCAACTGAGTGAAAAATATAAAGATTGGCTTGTGTATACTGCATTGGAAGATGGTGAAAAAGTGTGTTACATTGTGTCCTACCCTAAGAAAAAAAGTGAACACTATACAGCAGATCGCAAGCCGTATGTAATGGTCAGTTACGTTGATAAAAAAGCAGATGAAGTAAGCGTCACTTCTGGCTTTCAGTATAATAATGAGCCTGTAGTTCTCAATGTTGACAAGAAAGCTGAATATCAATTACCGGTAATACAGAGAAATTTTGCGTGGTCAGAAAATACAAAAACAGACCAAGATTTAATTCTAAAAATGAAGCAGGGATTATCAATGGTAGTTAATGGAAAAGTAAAAACAGCAAATGTTGATGATACTTATTCCTTGCTTGGATTTCAAAAAGCGTACCAAAAAATGCATGATTTATGCCATACAAAGTAGATTATTGATCGCTAAAGTATAAGATAGGCTGTTTTATCTCTCAGATAAAAATATGAATAGCACTTTACATAGAATATGAATATCATTTAAAATATACTTTTGAGAATTGGTATGTCAGAAATTGTGGATGAAAGGCAAGCGGTAGTTGCAGATAAAAAGCAAGCTATATGTGAGCAAATGCGTTTTAGCGTTGGCCGCCCAAGTCTTTTAAATACGCTATCCAGAGTGAGCGGGGTGGTTGAAAGACGAAACGCGATAGATGTTTTAGCGTGTATAAATATCAAAGCACAACATGGCAGCATAAAGCTAAAGGCTACCGATCTTGACATTTCAATATTTGCCTCACTTGCTGCAAATGTATCAGCAGAAGGAGAAGTAAAAATCTCAGCACATACTTTACATGACATAGTGAAGAAGTTGCCAACTGATTTGGATGTCCATTTCGAAATGAATAATCAAGGAAAATTATTGATATCCTGTGGAAATGCAAATTTTTCTTTACCGAACGTAGTTTCAAATAACTTTCCTGTCCTTGAAGAAGGTGATCATCAATACGATTTCACTCTACTAAGTGCAGATTTGGTAGACTTATTGACTAAAACGAAGTTTGCTGTGTCGCTAGATGATACAAGGTATAATTTAAATGGGATATATCTGCATACAGACGAGCAATTTCTGTACTGTGTTGCAACTGATGGCCATCGTTTATCACGTATAAAAAGGCCTAAACCTGAAGATATCAACGGTGAATTTGGGGTGATTATTCCACGTAAAACTATCATGGAATTGTTGAAAGTATTGGGTGATTGTAATGAGATTAATATAAAGCTTTCAGATAGAAAAATCAAATTTACATGTGGTGAATATGTTCTAATATCAAAATTGATAGATGGGACTTTTCCAGATTACAAAGCTGTTATCCCGACGTCTCAAGATAAACAAATGATTGTTGAGAGTAGTAAGCTTGCTAGTGTTATAGACCGAGTTTCCGTTGTTGTGTCCGATAAAATAAAATCAATTAAATTTTCATTGCAAGAGAATTTATTAACTCTACATTCAAATTCCCAAGAGTGCAGTGATGCAACTGAGTCTATAGAGGTGGATTACGATGGAGCTCTTATGGAAGTAGGATTTAATTCTCGTTATTTGCTTGATGCTTTATCTTGCATAAAAAATAAATGTAAGATTAGCTTATCAGATGGTAATAGTGCTACAATTATCACTGATGAAGATGATCAAAGCGCACTATATATAGTGATGCCAATGAGGACTTAAGCTAGTAATCTATCTTTACTAAGTATAAGCCGTAAGGCGGTGCTGTGATTCCAGCAGCGTTTCTTTTGCATTGACTTAATATATTTAACATTTCTTGTGGATTAGTTCTATTTTTTCCAAATTCAACTAAAGTGCCAACAATAATCCTCACTTGGTTATGTAAAAAGGAAATCGCAGATATTTTGATGTATATATGACTTCCGCTTTGTACTATATCAATGTCATCGATTGTTCTTACTGGATTTGTGGCTTGACAGTCTTTTGAGCGGAAACTTGAAAGATTATGTTTTCCAAGCAGGTGTTTGGCAGCTTCACGCATGATATTTACGTCGAGTGGATTGAACACTTGCCACACATAACCAGTTTCCAGAGCTGTGGGAGCATAGCGATTAATTATTCTATATTCATAATATCTTTTTTTTGCTGAGAAGCGTGCATGAAATGCATCATCTACAAGTTCTGCACCAAGCACAACTATAGGAATCGCTTTTAAGTGGTAATTTATTCCATTTCTTATTCTATAAAGCTCAAATTGCCTTTCCATATCAAAATGGGCAACTTGCTCTAAAGCATGAACCCCTGCGTCAGTCCTGCCACCACAATGCAAAGAGACTCTCTCGCCACTGAAGTTAAATATAGCGTTTTCTATAGTCTCTTGAATTGAGTTAGCAGAGTGTTGTTGTTTCTGCCAGCCAAAAAAAAACTACTACCATTGTATTCTATCGTTATTTTGTATCGCACTACAAAGTCTATCTATCTTAATATAATTTAGTTCACTAACGTTCTTCGTTATTAAAAAACCCTTGGCAGATTGTTTGCGTTCAATTACCATGGAAGTTATATAAGTTAATAAATGATCCATGGCAAACAACTCAGAAGAAAGAAATAATGATAAGCAAAAAGCACTAGATAATGCAATAAGCCAAATTGAAAAAGCATTCGGTAAAGGTGCAATAATGAAGCTGAAGCAAAATCCTGTAGAAAAAATAGACACAATATCTACAGGGTCGATTGCACTTGATTCAGCTCTGGGTGTTGGGGGATTGCCAAAGGGACGTATAATTGAGATATTTGGCCCTGAGAGTTCTGGTAAAACTACCCTTGCTTTGCATGTAATTGCTGAAGCACAGAAAAAAGGAGGATTATGTGCATTTATCGATGCGGAGCACGCACTGGATGTTATATATGCTCGTAAACTTGGAGTAAACACCGATGA
Source organism: Wolbachia endosymbiont (group B) of Xanthorhoe designata (assembly GCF_964028585.1). NCBI lineage: Bacteria > Pseudomonadati > Pseudomonadota > Alphaproteobacteria > Rickettsiales > Anaplasmataceae > Wolbachia > Wolbachia endosymbiont (group B) of Xanthorhoe designata. The sequence goes on along the minus strand of NZ_OZ034794.1, from coordinate 1,209,792 downwards.
TTTGGTGATTTCACAACCAGACACTGGGGAACAAGCGTTACATATCGTTGAGTATTTAGTATGTTCTGGTGCAGTTGATGTGATAGTCATTGACTCTGTTGCAGCATTAACTCCAAGAGCTGAAATTGAAGGAGATATGGGCGATCAGCACATGGGACTACAAGCAAGACTTCTAAGTCATGGGCTCAGGAAGCTCACCTCTGCAGTTTCAAAAGCAAACTGTATATTGATATTTATTAACCAAATCCGTATGAAAATAGGAGTAGTATATGGAAATCCTGAAACTACCACCGGTGGAAATGCGTTGAAATTCTATACTTCTATAAGACTTGATATAAGAAAAATTGGTGCAATAAAGGATAAAGAGAATATTACGGGTAATGAAACGAGAGTTAAAGTTGTAAAAAATAAAGTTGCTCCTCCATTTAGAGAAGCAAAATTTGATATAATGTACAATGAAGGCATATCAAAACTTGGGGAAATAATAGATATAGGAGCAAAACTTAATGTGCTTGAAAAGGCAGGTGCTTATTATTCATATAACAATACGCGTCTTGGGCAAGGAAAGGAAAATGTAAAAAATTATCTCAAGACAAACAAAGAAATTGCAAATGAAATAGAAGGAAAAATCAGAGATTTATTTAAAAATCACGATGATTCTATTGCAATAGAAGAGGAACGCGAACAACTTCTAGAAGAATCAGTATTCTAATCTAGATTAGTTTGTATTGAGCAGTATTCGTTTGCTATACTAAAGTTTCACTCTCAATTGAGTTGATAAAAGCTACGTTATCTCCTTGCAGCATTAAGTGTATATTTTTTGCTATTTTTTCCACTAAGAGGATAACATTATCAAAATTTTCAAATTTTGATAATACATAATCTGCTAAGCTTTTCTGACCCTCAGGTCTACCCACTCCAAATCTCAAACGCCAATAATCGTTACCAATAAAGCTATCTATAGACTTCAGTCCATTATGTCCGGCTGAGCTACCGCCTTTTTTTATTTTTATTCTTCCGAATTTTAAGTCAGCATCATCATGTATGACAACAATGTTGTCTAGCGATAATTTGTAAAAATTTTTTATTTTTGCAACAGGAATGCCTGAATTATTCATAAACGAATAAGGCTTTATCAGTATGGTTTTATTATTATTAATTATGCCTGAGGTTATCAAGTAATCAGCTTTCTTAGCTTTCTTAGAAAATGACTGAAAATTCCAATACTTGCAAATTGCATCAATAACTATGAAGCCAATATTATGATGAGTTAACTCATATTGACTACCAGGATTACCAAGCCCAGCTATTAAATGCACTACTCCTCTGTTTTTGTTTGAGACTCTTCAACATCACTATCAGCGGCAGAAATTGTCACAATGGTGAAATTTTCTTCCTCATGAGCTACAAACTTAACACCTTCTGGTAATTTTATATCATTGATATGTATAGACTGACCGATCATTTTGCCAGACAAATCAATTTCTATGACTTGAGGTATTTTCTCAGGAGAGCATTTGACAGTAATAGAACGACACAAAACATTAAGCACTCCACCTAATTTGATTCCTGGTGATTTACTTTCATTGATGAATGATAAAGGTATATCTATTTTAATTTCACTACCTTTATCAACAAATTGAAAATCAACATGTTGCACAGTATCTTTTACTACATGCCATTGAATATCACGAACAAGAGCATATTCTTTTTTCCCCGAAATATCTAGTTCTATTAAATGTGCAGAAAGAGCACCTGATTTATATTGTTTAGTAAATTCCTTTGCAGACAATGTCAAATTTACGTTATCATGCCCTTTACCATATATAACTGCAGGTATACTTCCCTTCTCCCTCAGAGCCTGCATCGCTTTCTTTTTTTTTACATCACGTAACTCTGCATTAATTGTTACCATTTCTTGCCGTGCCATTGATTACTCCTATTCAGCTAATCCTTTTTATATAATTTAATAATATAACATAAAAATATTTATTTCAAACTTCATTCTTTCACACTAATTTTTTGTGGAAAAATTTATTTAGATATATACTTAAGATTACGTAGTAAGGACTATGAGTATTGACGATCAAGTAGTTTTTAAGATTTATAAGCCAACAAAAACTGCAACACAATCTGGTTTGGGTAATACAAAATTCTGGCACCTAAAAATTGAGCCTTGTTCTTACTATATTGAACCTTTGATGGGGTGGTTTGGATCAAAAGATCCCCAAAAACAGATTGTATTAAAGTTTGATTCTCTTGAAAAAGCAATATCTTACGCAAAGAAACACAACACAAAGTACACAATTGAAATGCCAAAAGATGTTAAAAGACTACCAAAATCTTATGCAAATAATTTCGTATCAAAGTAAGTTTTATCGTAGTGTGTTTATCTAAAAACCTAAACCTAATCGTTACTATGATTTTGCTAACACACTAAGGTCATTTAGATAGTCGAACCTGGCTACCTAGTATCAAAGAGTTATTTTTTTATATATTTCTCCATAAGCTTTACAAGCCCCTTTTGGATTACTCAAATAACTTCATTCTGCTTGAAGAACTTTTATGTTGCTTTGCACTAAATTAATTTCACGTTTTATTTGTGTTAGCTATTTATTTAGTGAGTGGACATGTAATTTTACCTTAAATAACCCTATAATAAAAACATAGTTATTGAAATAATACAGAAGGTTCTCATGACAACCTCTGTATAGCTCTTAATTTTGCTGAGCGCGCACGCGGATTTGCATTTATTTCTTCCGCACTTGCTTTAATCACTTTTTTGTTTAAAAGGGAGAATGTCTTGGTAGGTCCTGGTTCACATAAATCTTTAAAAACAGTTTTGACTATACGATCTTCTAAAGAATGAAAAGTAACTACAATTAATTTGCCGTTCTCACTTAAAATCTCAGATGCAGCTTTAATACCCCTTTCAAGCTCTCCTAGCTCATCATTTACCCATATTCTGATTGCCTGAAATGTCCTAGTTGCAGGGTCAATCTTGCTTTTTCCACGAAACACTACAGAACGTACAATATCCGCAAGTTCAAATGTAGTTTTGATAATTTTCTTCTTCCGCGCATTTACTATCGCTCTTGCGATTCTGCGGGAATGACGCTCACCCCCATAATTATATATAGTGTTCGCAATCTCTTCTTCACGTAAAGCGTTAACAAACGTCGAAGCATTCATATGAGAATAGTTATCCATGCTCATGTTAAGTGGGCCATCACGTAGAAATGAGAATCCTCTATCTCCATTATCAAGCTGCATAGATGAAACTCCAACGTCGAAAACTATTCCATTGATACCTTTAATATTATTACTATCTAATAAATTTTTAATATTACTAAATTTCTCAATAAATAGATTTATTCTATCAGGGTATTTAACGTTCAGATCATCATAAAATTTGGTAACTGTTTCATCCCTATCAATTGCATACACTTTGCAATCAGCGGATTCCAATATTGCTTTGCTATATCCTCCAGCTCCAAACGTGGCATCCACATATATACCGCCACTGTGTGGTGCTAATTGAAATAGCATCTCTTTTAACAAAACTGGAGTATGTGTCATATCAAGAGACTTTGTGCACTTAAATTAAAATAACTTTCTCGCCAAAAAATATATGGAAATATATAGGTATAGTATAAGAATATTTAAATATAATCAACGATATAAAAATTTAATAAGATAATATTATTAATATAACATTTACATGATTCACGTTTGAAAAAGTAAGTAATATTACTATAATATCAAACAAATTACGGAAGATTTTGTGCGACAAATAACAAAAGTAATACTATCAAGTTTAATTTGTAACACTTTGTTGTGGTATGATCACATGCTTTTCAGCCATCTAATAAGCATAATCGGAGATGTGTTTTTTCCATCAGACGACAAATTAGTCAGCATACTTAAAGCTTTTGGAGTGTTTGCAGCGGGTTTCTTAATAAGACCAATTGGTGCTGCTATATTTGGCCACATTGGCGATAAATATGGAAGAAGGATTGCTCTATTTCTCTCTATCATATTGATGACTCTATCAACCGTACTTATTGCATTTGTTCCAGGGTATCAGAACATTGGGGTACTCGCATCAGTACTGGTGGTATGTTTAAGATTATTGCAGGGTATATCTCTTGGAGGAGAGGTAGGAAATGCCCCATTTTTAATAGAGCATGCTCCTAAAAATAAAAGAGGATTCTTTGGCGGTATTGAAGTATTGAGCGCAATTCTTGGCTCAATATTAAGTCTTATAGTGGTGCTTATATGCAAAAAAGTATCCGATTTTGAATCTTGGGGATGGAGATTGCCTTTTATTTTCAGTTTTGTAATAGGATTAATCAGTATATATATGAGATATATACTCGATGAAAGCCCAGAATATAAAAAGCAGGAAAAGCCACATGAATTACCGTTAAAAGAACTGTTAAATGGCTATAAAAAACCTTTTCTAATATCAATTGGAGTTGACATAGTTGAGAATGCATCTCTTTACATATATTTAGTGTTTTTTAATCTACTTGCATCAACAATAAACACTCACTTTAATCACGCAGTAGAAATATTGAATCAGGTTGCACTTGGAGGATTGACTATACTATTTGCAATACTTTCTGATAAGGTAGGGAGAGAAAGAGTCATGAAATTTGCATTTGTGACTTTTATAGTAGTAAGTTATCCAGTTTTTTCAATGATACTAAGTGGTAATAATTTGCTCACCATAATGGCGCACGTTCTTTTTATAATCCCAATAGCTGCTTCTCTTGGTCCTGTTAGCGCGTTTATGTGTGAATTATTCCCAATAAAGGTACGATACAGTGGATTTGGTTTATCAAGAAATATAGCTTCGGGATTTTTTGGTGGTCTTGCACCATTTATATGCACAACTATTATCAAAGTTACAGGACAAGGAACTTTAGCAAGTTTTTACATGATTTTCTGTGCACTAATTGGGTTAGTTGCTATATCACAAGTTAAGAGTTAGATTTTTTCAAAAACCAAGTGTTTAAAAAATCTAATCATAAGGTGGAAAATGCCAATTTTTAGGTGATAGTGTAAATATTTCAACTCCATCTTTTGTGACTCCAAGCGTATGCTCAAATTGTGCAGAAAGTGAAAGATCACGTGTTGTCACTGTCCAGCCATCTAGCTTGCTGAGCAGAGTTTCATGTTTTCCAGCATTGATCATTGGTTCTACCGTAAAAAACATGCCTTCTTTTAAGATAAGATCCTCACCTTCATCATAAAAATGTACAACATTTGGTGGAGCATGAAAAACCTTTCCTATGCCATGTCCACAATAATTGCGTACGATAGAATATCCAAAATCTTCAATATATTTTTCTATAGCAAATCCTATTTCATTTAACTTATTGCCAGGCTTAACTTGTTTTATCGCTTCCATTAGCGCATTGTAGGCAGCATTACACAAACGCTTTGCTTTTATTGAGGGTTTACCAGTCCAAAACATGCGACTTGTATCACCATACCAGCCATTTAAAATTACTGTAACGTCAATATTTAAAATATCTCCATCTTTAAGAGGTTTATCATCAGGAATACCATGACATACAACAGCATTTTTCGAAGTACAAATTGATTTCGGATATCCCTTATAATTCAGTGGTGCTGGAATTGCACCTGCATTGATTATAAAATCATGACATAGATCATTTAATTCATTAGTTGTTAAGCCTACTTTGACGTATGGTGCAATAAAATCAAGGGTTTCAGCTGCAAGCCTGCCAGCTTTACGCATAAAGTCAAAATCTTCTTGTGAATGTATAGTTATGTTCATGTTTCTTGCGTTTTTATTGTAATTTTCTGCTTCTCTTACGGATACATCAGTGTAATAATACTATAAAAATAAGCTCCTAGATCAAGCCATTTGTGTATTAAGAGATAAAGACAAAAATCTAGACTGTGACTTTTGATTTAACCCAATGGTATAACTTACTTATTTTGCCATCGTGATCAAGCATTCCAGAATTATTTCTATAAAAGGTGTCAACTATTAGCTTTATAGAGCCTAAAGCAGCAGAAAATACAGGATTTTTGTCGTATTCGCCATCAAGACCACTACACGACTCAGGATACCCAATACGGACCTGTTTATTAAATATATGGCTAGCAATCTCTTTAATGCTTGCCAAATAGCTAGTACCACCTGTGATGACTACTTTGTTGATTAGATTTTTCTGCTCCTGAAATTGGTCTCTTATCAGTTCAAGTATTTCCTCAATCCTTGGTCTTATGATGTTAACAAGTTCAGATTTGAGCACTTGAGTCGATTCATCGCTTTCGTTACTTTGCACTGTGATGTATTCATTCTCATCTATTGAAGTTATGATAGTGCTACCGTATAGTATTTTTATGCGTTCAGCATGCTCTATACTTGTGCATAATCCATAAGCTATATCTCGGGTAATGTGAATGCCACCAATTGGAATGCTGCTTGTGTACACAAGTTTTCCTCTCTTAAAAATTCCAATTGCAGTGCATCCACCTCCTATGTCAACAACGGCAGTTCCTAGCTCTTTTTCATCTTTACTTAGACAGGCAAGGCCTGCAGAATATGCAGAAGCAACACAACCAGCCATACTTATCCCACTATTATTAGTTATACAATTTTCGATATTGGTAAGCGCTGGACGCGAAGCAGTGACAACATTAACATCAGCAGACAATCTTTTTCCATATAATCCACTGACCTCCTTTATGTCAGTCATATCATCTAAGTGATATTTAAGTGGTATATTGTGAATTATAACATTTTCTTCGATATATTTCTCAAATGTCTGAAAGACTACACGTTTTATGTCTCGGTCTAAAATTTCGTGATTAGCTGCAATTATTTCGTTATGTACGTTAAAAGAAGAAATCCCACATCCAGCCACATTCACATATATCTGGTCTATAGTCTCTTCTGATACTTGTTCAGCTAAACCTACAGTTGATGAAATAGAGTAACTTGCATGCTTTGCATCAGTTATTGATCCACCACTTATACCTTCTGCACTTTTATAACCCGTTCCTATTATTTTATAGCTAAGATTGCTATTAATCTTAACAATTAGACAAATAATCTTTGTTGTGCCTATATCTAAAACAGCAAAGATATTTCTTTTTGGCTTTACTATTACCGCAGAATACATTGATTGACCTTATTACACAATTTCATTTAAATTGCAGCTCCCTTCAATAATTTATATTTCTATTATAAATGTAGCAACATTTTAATATACCTAGACAAAAAGAAAAATAAAACACAGAATTACAATTTTTATGTCTAAGTTACCAATTGTAATTGCCCCTGACGAAAGATTAACTACACGCGCCAGTGAAGTAACAGATATAACCGATAAAATTAAAGAATTAGTAAACGACATGTTCGAAACTATGTACGATGCAGAAGGTCTTGGTCTTGCTGCAGTACAAGTTGGAGTGCTGAAGAGAATTTTTGTCATGGACGTTCAGCCAGAAAAGGCTGGAGATGAGCTAGTAGGGTATGACTCAGTTGGCAAGTTTTGTATGATTAACCCTGAAATTAAGGAATTATCTGATGAACAAGTCATTATGAGTGAAGGATGTCTTTCAATTCCGGAGCAAAGCCATGAAATCAAGCGTCCAAAATATTTAACTGTAAAATATAAAAACTTAAATAACGAAGAACAGACGCTAAAAGCTAGTGGTTGGCTTGCAAGGTGTATTCAGCATGAATTGGATCACTTAAATGGTATATTATACATTAGACATTTATCTAGGTTGAAGTATGATTTGGCTATGAAAAAAGCACAAAAGGTTAAGAGGCACTATGAGCAATGAAGATCTAGAATTGTTGAAGTTCTATCATGAAGTGGGAGTTGATTGCACACTAACTGAAAGTGAAGAGGAAAAAAAAATGGAAAATGAGAGAGCTGCACAATCTTCTGTCATCGAGCAGAAAAAAGAACAACAAACCATGTTCCCAAGTGACTGGATCATTGAAGCAAGGAAGCTTGCAAGTGAATGTAGTAGTGTAGACGAACTAAGAAGTGCAGTTAAGTCATTTGAGGGTTGTGAAATAAAAAAAACTGCAACTAATACTGTTTTTTCTGATGGTAATCCGAATGCAAAAATCATGCTTATTGGTGAAGCACCAGGAGCAAATGAAGACCTGAAAGGCATGCCATTTTGTGGTGCAAGCGGAATGCTGCTCGATAAGATGCTCGGTGCAATTAGTCTGGACCGCACTAAGGTGTATATAAGCAATGCGGTATTTTGGCGTCCACCTGGTAACAGAAAGCCAACTGATCTGGAGCTTGATATGTGCAGACCATTTGTTGAGAAGCACATTGCTCTTATTTTACCGCAAATTCTGATTTTTGTCGGAGGAATTGCATGTTATAGCCTTCTTGATAACACAAAGACTATATCGAACTTGCGTGGCAGATTTCATACTTATACTAACCAATATTTATCTCATTCAATTACTACAGCCGCTATATTTCATCCAGCCTATCTACTTCGTCAACCAGCACAAAAACGCTTAGCTTGGGAAGATTTGAAGAAGATTAGGGAATATCTTGATAACACCAATAACTACACGGATGTTTAGCTTACTACTCGTTATCATCTTAGTACCGGCTAATTGAATTAAATATTGAAAAATCTACTAAACAGAGAAAAAGGCAAAAGAAAATCTATCAGCTACTACCTATTTTTTTAATAGGCGTTTTTTATTGTGTTAAATCCTTTGATAAGCGCATTTTAGCTTATGTGGGTAAAAGTTTTATAAAGACATAGAGTGCACATAGTGCAAAAAATTAAACATCAAGTATATTGAGCTTTTTGTCGTTTTATCTGCACAGACTGAAGATAAATAATATATCTTCACCCTTATTTTAAGGAGAATGGCGGAGTCCGTCAAGTAACTCTTGCTGTTGCTATAGCTGCTTGAGTTCCTGTAATCACAATGTTGGTGCAATGCACGCATGGAATTTTATTTACTCTATAATATGTTGGTTTATAGTAGTACTAATGCAGAAATAAAGGGAGGAGACATTGGAAAGCAATATAAAAAAATTGAAAGGAAATTTTTTAGAACAAGCAATTAGAGTAAATCATGCTGGCGAATATGGAGCCATTTGTATTTATTCTGGTCAAAAATTTATTCTTAAAAAATCTTCCATAATTGACAAAATAATTGAAATGGAGGAGCAGGAAAAAAAACATTTCCACTATTTTAATGAGAAAATCAAGGAGCAAAGAGTTCGTCCTACTGTTTTGTTGCCAATTTGGCGTGCTTTAGGGGTGTCACTTGGTGTTGTAACTGCTATGATGGGTAAAAAAGCCGCTATGGCTTGCACTGCTGCAGTTGAAGAAGTGATCGGAGAGCACTACAAGGAGCAAGTCTTACATTTAGAATATGGGGAATTAAGAGAAACCATAAGTAAGTTTCGTGATGAGGAGTTAGAACACAGAGATATTGCAATTCAGCACAATGCCGAAAGCGCACTTGGCTACAACGTTTTATCTTTGTTCATAAAAACAAGCTGCAAAGCTGCTATTTACCTCTCTAAATTGATTTAATCAATCACTATTTGACAACCAACCACAGTTGCCTTTAGTTCTTGTGCTAATTGCTGCCCCATATCCTCTACTCCAATCGAATGCGTATGAATGTTTATAATTAATTTCTTAATTATTATCCTAAAAATACATTAATTTAATTCCCTATTAGAGTTTTCTTGTTGTTGTAAACATGTTTGCATAAGACTAGTAGATGGAACGTTTTTAATAGTCTGAGTTAACTCCTCAGGAATATTTTCAAAACTCTTGCCCATAACTTCTAAAACACTTTTCCCCCGTATAAGACAATTCCCTCCAAAGCTTGATTTGTTTTCTAACTTGCTAAACCTTATTTTGCTTTTCTCATCAATTTCTACTACCATTTTGTTACCATCTTTCCGTAGATAAATACTAATCTCTCTTATTTTAGTAGTAAAAAATATTTCAATACCACCTTTTAAGATATCTGTGTAATTTCTTTTTCCATCTTCTGTAATTTCAACTTTTACTATACTTTCCTTAATCTGAAATATGCCAACTTCTAAATCCTTAGCTTTTTCATTATTTAAAGTTCTTGCAGTTTTAACAATACTACCTTGTGGATACTTAATATAAAAATATTTATTATCTACTTCTACTTCAAGATCATATTTATCAATTTGCTTGTTATTTTCTTTCACAATACCTTCAAATGCTAGACCCTCTAGCATTTTTTTCTTACTCTTACATTGCTCGTTAAGATCATTTAAATAATTAGAGCCGTAATATCCGCCTTCAATATCGCTATAAAAAGATAATCCTTTTTCTACCCCACCTTTTAACACTAAATTACGAGTGATCTTTTGTATGATATTTTTTGTAGTTGAATTGTGTGGATTTGCATGAAAGCGATTAATTAATTCTTCCATTTTTTCAAATATAAAATTTGTTACAGTCTTATTATCCTTACCGTAATATGAGTTTAATCTTATTCCTTGATTTAAATAACCCTCTATTGTGCGTTCCATGTACTTTAAAACGCTTTCTTGCTCATCGTGTTCTGTTATACCTTTTATCATCTCATCACAAAATTTTTTAACTAGAATTTGTTCATCTGTAGTCAATGGTATTTGCAATTTCGTAAAAGATGAGTCTCGCTCAAAAAGATAAATTATTGACAATTCCTCTGCTCTTTTAATAAAGTCATAATTCCTTAGATATTCTGCAATATCTTTGTTTTTTGCGTACCTTTTCTTGGTTAAATCCATATGCCTATCTTTACGACTTATAGTCGGTATTTTGGATTTGATGAATTACTCTGTTGACTATTGAAGAAGCTGTTAGAGAACTGTTCAGGCTCTAAAATAAGATTACTTTCACCTTGTTTACCTACTTGATTTAACATATTATATACCATAACCACTAAAACTTTTTAGTGACTACTTCAATACATAGATAAGTCAATAAAAATATCTTTTTCTCTTCAGTGCTAAAAAATTGTCAAAAATCTCAAAATTGGTTAATTGCATATAACCTACTTTCTGGTATACATCAAAACTACTGTAGAAAGCTTCAACTTTGAAAGGGATTAACAAATAAAACTCTTGTACTTTGCCTCTACTAAAGTACAATCAGGCTTTATTTAATATTTTTCATGCTTGATGAAGTACATGAGGAGTGTGGGGTATTTGGCATAAGTTACAACCAAAGTGCTGCTTTTAACTCTATACTTGCTCTCCACGCCTTGCAGCATAGAGGTCAAGAGTCTTTTGGCGTAGTAACCAGTAACAACGATAAGCTGCACTCCTATCACTTTCAAGGTCAAGTGAGCAGTGTATTTGATGATATAGATGAAATAAAGAAATCCTTACCTGGAGATTGTGCAATAGGTCATGTTCGATACTCAACAAGTGGTAGTAAATTTGGAGTGCAGCCCATATTTGGCAAAAGTGGCAAATTTGGGGATTTTGCCATAGCACATAATGGTAATTTAATTAATATTTCTCCGATACGCGAACAATTAATTAAACAAGAGTGCGTTTTTCAGTCAGATATTGATACAGAAGTAGTAGTGCATCTGACAGCAAGTGGTGAAAAAGATAGCTTTTTAGAGAGTTTTATATATGCATTAAAGCAAATACAAGGTGCTTATTCTTTTGTGGCAATCAATCAAGAAGTAGTTATTGGAGTACGTGATCCATCTGGAATCAGGCCTCTTGTTTTAGGAAAGTTAAACGATTCTTACGTTCTTGCATCTGAAACTTGTGCTCTTGATATAATAAATGCAGAGTTTATTAGAGAAATAGAACCAGGCGAATTAGTTACCATCAGTTCGGATAGTAAGCTAGCCTCAATGTTTCCTTTCCCACAGCAAAAATCAAGTTTTTGTATTTTTGAATACGTTTACTTCTCGAGACCAGACAGCATAATGGAGAATAGGTCCATATATGATATAAGAAAAGAAATAGGAAGAATACTTGCAGAAGAGAGCCCACCAAAAAACAATGTAGATATGGTTGTACCAATACCTGATTCTGGAATACCTGCAGCTATTGGATATGCAAAGCATTCAGGATTACCTATGGAACTGGGGATAATTCGCAATCATTACATAGGAAGAACTTTTATACAACCAACTGCTGAAGTACGTAAAGTTAGAATAAAATTAAAATTCAATGCTAATAAGCACACTTTGAAAGGTAAAAACATAATTTTAATAGATGATAGTATAGTGCGTGGTAGTACGTTAACAAACATAATAGTTATGCTAAAAGATGCAGGAGTAAAAGAGATTCACCTCAAAATTTCAAGTCCACCAATTAAGCACTCTTGTTTTTATGGAATAGATACGCCAGAGTGCAAAGATTTAATTGCTGCAAATAAATCTGTAGAGGAAATTAAGGAAATTATAGGAGTAAATAGCTTAGCCTTCTTGAGTATTAATGGATTATACAGGGCTGTTAAAGAAGAAAAACGTAACAATGCTACACCGCAATATTGTGATGCTTGCTTCACTGGTGACTACCCAATTGGTAAGTAATCTATTATTAATGAAGGTGAGGTTTTTTCTATATTACATTAACACTTTTAAAAATAGGTTTTTTGCATAACCATATAGTTTTTGCCTGGGCGTCATTTGAGTGAAAACTACTTTACAAATTTCGTCATTCCCTTTACTATGATAATAAGAGTATTTATCATTATTTTTGATCTGCAGGTTCAATTACAAAATCAGTAAAAAACTCAAATATTTATTGGCAAATTACACAAAAATTATAGCGGCTTTTTTTATTTTTTCTACATTCAGCCAAAACGCGCTTGTTAGGACATTATTACAACGCCAATTTACATTATTAAAACTCTTCACGCGGGGATTCTTTTGCCTTTTTTCTTCATTTGGTAAATTTCTTAATATTTATAGCAAAAAGAGCACAGATGTCATTCTAGTGCCCAGACACTGGCATCCAGTTTTTTCATGATCATCAAAACGTTGTATTTTAACATAAAATGGCTACTTTTATGCTTACCAACCTAATAAAATTCCTGGATCTCAGTGTCAAGCACTGGGATGACAACGGAGGGACTACTCGAATAACACCTTTATGGTGGCTTAAGTCACAAGTTCGTGCAGTAATGGTGCTCCTTAAAGAAGCACCATTTGCTAATGTTTTTCTGAAATTTTAGTGCCTAGCGGCAGCTATTTGATGTTGCATCCCATGTTTGACCACTAGGGCAAGTTGGGGTTGTACTACTAGTTGTACATGCATCTTTTCCTGTTATTGCTTTCACAACTGCAGGAGCGCCAAAAAACACAGCAGTGAACGCACCGAGTGCAAAAAGCGCTGGCCACGGCATTCTGCCAAATATTGCAAGCAATGCTGCACCTATTATCACTATCGTGATCATTGGTCCACCCAAACTGTGAGTATAGCTCACTATTTTACATATCACTGCTGATGTTTCATCAGCATGTACATCAAACGCAAAGGAAAGAATTAAAGCTACAAGTAGAAGAAAGTTTTTCATTATGCCTCCGTATTTAACGCTGGATTATCCTTCACTTTGATTAAATTTAAGTAAACGGTGAGGATTTTTTACTTAAAAGTATGCTTTATTTCATTTAGAATACTTTTCTTAGTTTATTTATATTACAAGTGCTACAGAAATTTTATAGTATCGTTTATTGCCTTTATCGTGCTTTAATTGACACAATTTATAATGATGGAGTGGAGCATGCAGGGTATCTATCATTTTTAATCCTGTTATCAATATTTCCTTTTCTTATTGTTTTAATAGCCATGGCATCAACGTTCGTAAATTTCTTAGATCAATACAATGTCGGCTGGGCATTTATTATTGATAACATGCCACAGGATATTTTATCATCTTTGATGCCACGTATTAGGGAGATAATATCAGGCCCTCCGCAAAGCTTATTAACCTTGGCAATTGTAGGCGCTGTTTGGACTGCCTCATCGACAATTGAAGGATTTAGAACGATATTGAATAAGGCCTATAAAGTTCCGGTTTCATCGCCTTATATATGGAGAAGGGTGCTCAGTATATTACAATTTTTAGTAATTACGCTTGTTACAACTCTGACTATAGTATTTTTTACATTAGTGCCAATGTTAATTGATTTTTCTTACCAAGGGCTAAGTTATACTAGATATTTACTTATTGAGTTTCTGCTTTTTACTATAGTATCTTGGCTATATTTCACATTGCCAAACATAAAACAAAACTTATCAGACGTATTTCCCGGATCTTGTGTGGCTGTTATTCTTTGGACGATCTCTGCTTCAGCTTTCAAGCAATACTTAAAAGCTTCTTTTGACCAACTGAATTTGATATATGGAAGCTTAGGTGGTGTGGTAGTATCGTTACTATTTTTTTATGTGCTAAGTTTGATTTTTATATATGGAGCAAAATTTAATTTTCAGCTAAAATATTTCAATGGATCTTGCTAAGGAGAAAGAAATGGGTGACTTAGAAGGTAAAATAGCTTTAATTACCGGAGCTTCAGGTGGAATAGGCTCTTCTGTTGCAAAAAGATTTGTAAAAGAAGGTGCATGTGTAATTCTGATTTCCAGATCTCTTGATAATCTCAAGCCATTGTATAACGAAATTGAAGAGCTTAAAGAAGGCTCTGTGAAACTAATTCAACTTGATCTTTTGGACTTTGAAAACGTAGAAAAACTGGCAAATATGATAGAAAGCCCAAAATTATCAGAATCTGGAACGCTTGATATACTGATTACATGCACTGAAATTTTAGGTAAGTTGAGCTCTGTTCATGATTGTGAGCTTGAAGATCTACAGAACGTAATGAACACAAATTTTACTGCCAGTTGGTACTTGCTAAAAAATTTGGGTCCAATACTAAAAAAGTCTAATGCTGGAAGAGCGATATTCATGACCTCAGAGATAACACTTTCTCCTTCCTCTTATCCATATTGGGTACCATATGCTGCAAGTAAGGCTGCGCTAGAAGCAATGGTGAAGATGTATGCATCTGAGACAAAGCATACGAACTTATGCATAAATGCCGTGTATTCGGAAGGGCCTATCGATAGTGAAATGTATAAGCAAGCATTTTTGGGAAAAGATATATCTGAATTAGTATCGCCTGAGAAGTTAACAAATAAATTCGTAGAGTTGGCTTCTGATGACTGCAGTATATCAGGACAAATCTTGCCATTAAGTAAATCTCCCGAATAAATTACCATAGTATCTGCAAAGATACCGTTAAGCCTAAAGGTAGTTAGGTTTAATAAAAATTCACATACACAGGAAAGATTGGTAACATTATTTGAGACGAGACTATTATTGTAATTATGCCAAAACGCACAGATATAGAATCTATATTAGTAATAGGAGCAGGCCCAATAGTTATAGGTCAGGCATGCGAGTTTGATTATTCCGGAACGCAAAGCTGTAAAGTATTAAAAAGTGAAGGTTATAAAGTCATTTTGGTTAACTCCAATCCTGCAACTATAATGACAGATCCTGAATTCTCTGATGCAACTTATATTGAGCCGGTACTGCCTGAAATCATAGAGAAAATTATAATCAAGGAGATGCCAGATGCAATATTGCCAACAATGGGCGGGCAAACAGCACTCAATTGCGCAATAAAACTTGCAGATGATGGAGTGTTAGACAAATACAACGTAGAATTAATAGGGGTAAATAGAGAAGCAATAAAAAAAGCAGAGGATAGAGAGTTATTCCGTAAGTCCATGGATAGAATAGGACTGAAATACCCCAAAAGTATCATTATAAAAAATCAAGAACAAATAAAAGAGGCTTTGGACTACATTGGATTACCAGCAATCATCCGCTCATCATTCACCCTTGGTGGTGCAGGTAGCGGCATAGCATACAATAAAGAGGAGTTTTTCAATATTGCAGAAAGTGCTCTAAAAATTTCACCAATAAATGAAGTTCAGATAGATGAATCAATTATGGGCTGGAAGGAATATGAAATGGAAGTTATCCGTGACTGCAAGGATAACTGTATAATAGTGTGTTCAATAGAAAATATTGATCCAATGGGAGTGCACACCGGAGATAGTATCACAGTTGCTCCTGCTTTGACTCTGCGTGATGCTGAATATCAACAAATGAGAAATGCATCTATAGCAGTGCTGAGAGAAATTGATGTTAGTGCCGGTGGTGCAAATGTTCAGTTTGCAGTGAATCCTAAAGAAGATGGAAGCCTCGTTGTAATTGAAATGAATCCAAGAGTTTCTCGCTCTTCTGCACTTGCTTCGAAAGCAACAGGCTATCCTATTGCAAAAGTTGTAACTAAACTTGCTATTGGCTATTCGCTCGATGAAATACGTAACGACTGCGCTCCAATAATACCAGCAGCATTCGAACCAGTGATTGATTATATCGTTACTAAAATTCCTCGTTTTGAATTTGAGAAGTTTAAGGGGACGAATTGTGAATTATCAACCTCCATGAAATCAGTGGGAGAAGTAATGTCGATCGGCCGCACTTTTAATGAGTCACTGCAGAAAGCTTTTCGTTCACTTGAAACTGATCTTACAGGACTTGATGAAGTATTTCCTGGGAACATTGATATTGATCACGTAAAATCTCAATTAGCAAAATTGCTGCCAAACAGATTACTGATTGCTGCTGACGCAATGCGTCATGGAATAAGCATAGAAGAAATAAATTCGATTACAGGATATGATTTGTGGTTTTTGCAGAATATACAGCTAATTATATTAGCTGAACAAAAAATCAAGGAAAACGGCCTGCCTGAGACTGCATATGAAATGTTAGAGCTGAAAAAAATGGGGTTTTCAGATGCAAGATTGGCAAAATTAAGCAATAAGAAAGTAGAGCAAATTGAAGAAATAAGAAAAAAATTTGGCATTAAACAAGTTTATAAGCGTGTAGACACCCGTGCAGCTGAATTTGAATCGAGCACTGCTTATATGTATGGCTGTTATGAGGGTGATGTTGAAAATAAAACGGAATGTGAGGCGAATATTTCGGATCGAAAAAAAGTTGTCATTTTAGGAAGTGGTCCAAACCGCATTGGTCAGGGTATTGAGTTCGATTATGCTTGCGTACATGCAGCTTCTGCCGCCAAAGAAATGGGGTATGAAACAATAATGATTAACTGTAATCCAGAAACCGTTTCAACTGATTATGATACCGCTGATCGTTTATATTTCGCCCCACTGATTGCAGAGGATGTGCTTGAAATACTAAGCAAAGAGCAAGAAAATGGCACACTGGTTGGTGTAATAGTTCAAATAGGTGGTCAAACACCTTTAAAGTTAGCCAAAGTGCTTAACGAGAGAGGTTTCAAAATTCTGGGAACTTCGTTTGATTCTATTGACCTTGCAGAAGATCGCATGAGATTTAAAAACCTTGCTTTGCAACTTAATTTAAAACAACCTGAAAGTTCTATCTGCCATTCAGTAAAAGAAGCGTTAACCAACGCAGAAAAGGTGGGGTTTCCACTAGTAGTCAGGCCATCATATGTCCTCGGCGGTCAGTCTATGTCGATTAGACATGATACTCAGAGCTTTAAAGAGTATGTCTTGAATCAAACCAAAATTTTTGAACACGGGTCACTGCTTCTTGATAAATTTTTAGTCAATGCAGTTGAGGTTGACGTTGATGCTGTATGTGATGGGAAAAAAGTTTTCATTGCAGCGGTCATGGAGCACATTGAAGAAGCTGGTATCCACTCTGGCGATTCAACATGCTCAATACCGACAAATACATTGAGTGACGAAGTAATAAAAGAGATCGAGCTCCAAACTGAAAGAATAGCTCTTGCACTAGAAGTGAAAGGTCTGATAAACATTCAGTTTGCTGTTCAAGAGAGTGATGTATACATACTTGAAGTGAATTTAAGGGCTAGCCGTACAGTTCCTTTTATTTCCAAGGTAATCAATATTCCTATTGCAAAGCTTGCCACTCAGGTTATTTTGGGTAAAAAATTGAATCAGGAAGACAAGCCTTTCAATCATTTTGCAGTTAAAGCTGCTGTTTTTCCATTCACGCGTTTTTCGGGAATTGACACTTTACTTGGTCCTGAAATGAAATCAACAGGAGAAGTGATGGGAATTGACTTATCTTTCGGAGCTGCACTTGCAAAAGTGCACATGGCTGCAGGATACAAGTTACCAACAGAAGGAACAGCTCTGGTTTCAGTAAAAGATGATGATAAAGAGTATATATTGCCTGTTGTACGAATGTTGAAAGAACTGAGTTTTGAAATATATGCCACCAAAGGCACAGCTTTGTATCTGAACAATAACGGCATTGCTGCAAAAGCTGTAAATAAAGTGAGAGAAGGCAGACCCCACATAGTTGATATGCTCAAAGATGGAAAAATAAATCTAGTAATCAATACTTCAAAAGGTGTGAAATCAGTCTCAGATAGCAAAGATATCAGGAGAACTGCTATTTTGCAAAATATAGCTTATAGCACCACAGCTTCTGGGAGTAAAGCGTTAGCGCTTGCAATTCAATATGTAAAGAATAGCAAATTGGAAGTGAAATCATTACAGCAGATACAAAATGTTTAAATATCAAGACTATAATAAATTATTACTTATTTCAAAATTAGGATCGTGTAAGCTAAGGCGAGAGAAATTTAATTAAAGGATTTTTGTGTCAGTATCAATATATAACTGCCTTGAGCGTTTGTTGAAAGGCTTTGTACTAATTTTCTTGATTCAAACAATATGCTAGACTTTAACTTAAAAATCTTTGTAAGTGATCACGACTGAAAGGTGTTTTCATGCATTTTTTACCTGAGTGCAATAAGTGTAATTCATTGAGTTTCCAAAATTGATAATGAAGAAAAGCATTACTCGTCTAATAAAAGCAATTCAATACTCCTGTGAAGGAATAAAATCAGCTTTTGTATCAGAAGTTGCGTTCAGACAGGAGTTACTGCTTTTTATAATATGTGTTTCAACTTTGTTTGTTTTAGATGTAAGTAATTTAGAACGTGCAGTAATGGTAAGTAGCCTATTTTTGGTGTTAATTGTAGAAATTATTAACACTGCTTTTGAAACAACAATTGAGCGTATTTCCAGTGAACAACATATACTTTCAAAAAAAGTGAAAGATCTAGGTAGTGCAGCAGTTTTTCTCTCATTAATTAACTTCTTGATAACATGGATGGTAATATTGATATGAATGTTGTTAAGATATATTTTCAAATTCACCGATTAAGACTTGCATGTCTTGTGGTAAATCAGAAACAAATTCCATATATTCTTTACTTTTTGGATGATATAAGCCTAGCGTGTGAGCATGTAGTGCCTGTCTATTGAAATTACGGATAAAGTCAGAGTTTTTAGCATGTTTTGCACTTTTACTACTATTTTTTCCGTAAACTTGATCACCAACTACAGAATGTCCTATGTGGCTCATGTGTACTCGAATTTGGTGTGTTCTGCCTGTCTCTAAAGTACATTTAACCAGGCTTGCTTGCCCTATAATTTTCTTCACTGAATAATGAGTGATTGCTAATTTACCTGCTGTTTTTGTGACACACATCATTTCTTTATTACTGCGTTTTGGAGCAATATGGGTTTTTACTGTTCCTTGCAGATTAGGTAATGCTCCCCAAATTACTGCTAAGTATTCCCGTTTTATTTTACGATTTGATAGCAGCTCAGACAAGAAGCTGTGGGATTGTTCATTTTTTGCAATTACCATGAGTCCACTAGTATCTTTATCAAGCCTGTGAACAATTCCTGGTCTTGTATTTGTATATGGAATTTTGCCAAGGTGAGCGATCACTGCATTCAGGAGTGTATCATTGTTTGTTCCAGCACCTGGGTGTACTGTTAATCTACTTTGTTTACTCAGAACTATAATGTCCCCATCTTCGTAGATGATATCAAGCTTTATATTATAGTTAGGTTCAATTGATGTGGATATGTCAGGTTGAACGAGATGTACTATATACTCTTCACCTGGTTTTACTATGTGGTCATTATTAATTATCGGCGTGCCAAATAATGTTACCCGCTCATCTTGTATCAATCTTTGCGCTTTACTGCGCGATATGTTGCACTTTTTAGCTATGTAAGTATCTAGCCTTAATTTTTTTTCGTCACTATTAACATTTAAGGTTATATCTATGGTCACTACCCTGCGCAAGCTACTTTGAATGCTGCATGAACATCTGGATCCACAAAATCAACTTTTGTGTTAGGTTGAGCTTGAAGCCCATCTTGTTTCTGGATATTAAAAGTCATTTGAGAGCCATCTTTCCAGTGGATTATTACCTTATTATCAAAATTTCTTAATGTTACCTCACTGACTTTTTCTCCCTTATCATCTTTTTCTTCCAACTTAATAGATTCTAATAAATAGAAGAAAAACTCACTTGCTTTGCCATTAATTTTTTTTCTCCATTCATCCATTTTTTCTTGTTCAGATAATTCTTTTTCCAATTTTGCATTTTCTTGCTCCAGCTCTTTCATCCTTTTTTTTGATTTTAATAGTCTATTTTTTTCTTTTGCTTTTTTCTCTTCATCCCGTTGTTTGTCAAAAGGAGTAGCAGTAATACTGCCTTCACTGCTATTAGGTTCATTTGATTGAGTCTGTTTATTCTTTAATTCTGCTAGCTCATCTTTTACTTTTTTTAGTTCTTCTTCTAATTCGTTCTTTATCTTTTCCGCTTCTTCTTTTTGTTTTTCCAATGTATCTATGAACTCACGATCATCGCTAATTGTTCTTTCTCCAGACTGAAAAAAGCCAACTAATCTGCTTGGTTCAAATCGCTCAACCTTATCTTCAGCGATTTTAATAGTATTCTCTAAACTAGAAAAAATGCTTTCAATTTTTAGTGAATTTGTTCTTTTTGCCAGCTCTTTAGCTTCGCTTAAAATGACCATCATTTCCTTACGCAACTTATCTAAATCTTTTTTGATGTCCCCTCTAATTCCTTGTAGATGAACAAGTGTTTCTTGAATTTCATCATTTGCAGGTTTTAGAAGTTTGCTATCAAGTAGATCTGTAGCTTCACCTAAGTGCTTATCGAGTGAGTCAACAATTTTATCTGTAAAATCAGTCAAGTGCTTATCAAGTAATTTTATCAATCGAGATATAGAATCATTTTTTTCCTCATCTTTTGTCTTTTTTTCCATTACCGATACAACCCCACCTCTTCTGAATGGAAAGAGAATATCCAAATTGTTAAACTTTTTAACAATATTATGATTATTGTTTATCTCATTGTTTTTTAGCTTGCTGAATGTTATACATATCCCAACAATAGCAATGATACTAGCCAGTGCAACTATGGCCCATTCCAAATCCTGAACATTGGCAAAGCTAAATCTATTTTGTATTAATGCGCCAACTATAATTACAGTGCTAATTATATATGGTATGGTAAGAAAAATGGCCTTATTTTTATTCTCCTGTTTCTGACTATCTAATATCTTTTTCTGACTTTCAGAAATTGGTAAAACTATTGAAAAGTTTGCTTTTTTGTGACCTATAAGACTTAAATTTGGTTTTATCTCTATTTTTAGAGCATTTTCAGCAAGTTCACTTATCTCGTTGTCTTTGCCACCTCTAATTTTATCATCTATTAATTCCTCTATCGGCTTTTTTCCTTCTTTTATCTTCTGCTTATGCATATATCTCATAGCAGAAGAGGCAACAAAAGCTGTTAAAAGAATCACAGAAACCAAAGTATAAATTGGCATGAATGTTGGGTTAAAAATATCTGTAATAAAGCTTAAATTATTACTAGTTATTATTATTGCAGCTACATAAGCCAAAGAAAATTGAAGCCAAGTATTTACAGCTGCTATAGGTAGAGTGTTACTTACGGAATATTTCTTTGTTGCACGCCATAACCTAGGAAAAAAACCAATAGCATCATCTATTTTGGCAAAATTATGATCTACCTTAACCTTGAAAGGATTTGTTGTATCTGAATGCATAAATTTCCTTACACCTTAATTAATTATATATAAATGATACTTTAAAAACAAGTTTTTTTGGCTTATGCCAAGGACGATTAGAACGCACTTTACTAACCTTTATACCACTATCTGTTAGCCAAACAGAGTGTGTGCCATATGCTTCTAAGTCAGCATACTTGATGGTTTTAGTATTGCAAGCTGGGTAGTTGAATTTGCTTAGCTGAATTACTAGATCGACATTGTTACAACTTTCTACAATATCTTCTTTTTTATAAGCTAGCAACACTGACTTATTATTTCCTTTATTATATATACAGTCATAATCATTACATTTTAGCCTTTTGTTTGAATTACTGAATTTAGTATGATTCAAAATTTGATTCTGCCCGTTTTGTTTAGCCCA
Source organism: Wolbachia endosymbiont (group B) of Xanthorhoe designata (assembly GCF_964028585.1). NCBI lineage: Bacteria > Pseudomonadati > Pseudomonadota > Alphaproteobacteria > Rickettsiales > Anaplasmataceae > Wolbachia > Wolbachia endosymbiont (group B) of Xanthorhoe designata. The sequence goes on along the minus strand of NZ_OZ034794.1, from coordinate 1,187,412 downwards.
TGTTTTGACAACAAAGTTCCTATTTTTCCTAGTAAGAGAATATAGTAAACTGTCATCTTCTTTTACAGCAAGATTATCAATGCTGACCAGGATGTCAGGGGTTCTATACATAGCGCTAGAGAAAATACCCAACACAATAAAGAAAATTCCAAAAAAACGCCAATTCCTTTCCCACAAGCATAGCCACAATAACCCAAGTGTTATTATAATAATTGATGAGCCAGGAAAAGTGCGAGTGGGAATAACCAAATACTGAAGACTAGCGATTGCATTTGTTATACACAAGATACTGTCAATTGGGCGCTCTATAAATGGCGCTATAATCCATTCAATACCTAAAGGAATCAATAAAACATAAATTATTCCAAGTGGAATAATAATGAGTGTAACTATTGGTATAGCAATCAAATTTGTGATAATGCCACTGATTGAACAATAGTTAAAATTGTATATTGTGTACGGAACAGTTGCTAAACTTGCTATGACTGAGCTGATCATTATCGACACAAAATATTTTATTATTTTTATTTTGAATAACTTATTAGCATTGATCTGATAGCTGGCAATTAGTGCCAAAACAGCAGAAAATGACATTTGAAAACCTGGCTTTAAGATTGCTTCTGGCTCCACTATGAGTATCACCGAAGCAGCAAACGCAATTGCTATTAATCCTCGATATTTCCTTTCTATGATTATTGCAACAAGTACCAAGATCACCATGATGTAGGCACGCTGAGCAGAAATTTGCATACCGGTAATCAACAAATAAAAGGTAGTTGGCAAGATAGCAAAGAATGCAGATATTTTTTTAGTGTTATATTTAAGAGTCAAAGTTTCAGATATTGCAAATAAATTACGGAATACTATAAAAAACAGACCAGCAACAAACGATAAATGTAAACCAGATATAGCGAATAAATGTGCTATACCTGAATCTCGTATCGCATTCATAGTTTTTTGATCTATCCCGTCTTTTTTGCCAATTAATAATGCAGAGATTATGTCCGCGTGTGGCTTTTTGGTATTTTGCTGTAGGTTTTCATAGATATATTGACGGAAAGATTCTATATACTCTTGAAATTTTCTTGCTTCAGCCTTTTTGTACGGGACTATTTTGCTTGTTGCAAAGCCTGTTGCACTTATTTTCTGATAATATGCTATTCTTGCGAAATCATATGCATATTCCGAAGGCGCAATTTTTGGAGGAAAGAGTTTTGCTGATAATTTTACTTGATCCCCTATTTTAATGCCTTCTTCCGCTTTGGTTCTAACTGATATTCTGATGTTATCTAACTTAAACTTCGTGTTTTTTATTTCATAAAGCAAAAATTGCTCATATGAGCCCTTGTTATTAATATCCTTCACTGTAGCAACAATATCTTTCACATACCTTTCCTTATCAAGAATGTGAGTATTAACTGAATCTGTTCTGAATTTGCTGGCTGTAAATCCTATGAGCACTGCAATTAAAGAAATGCATAATATTGCGTATTTCCTGTATAATATTGCAATCAGAATTAGTATAGGTGAAAGCAAGAGAAAAATAGATATAGTGAAAGCACAGCTTGGTTCAAAATTTAATGAGAAATAGGTTAAAATTCCTGCACACTGAAAAACAGGGAACCACAATATCAAGTTATATTTTTCATTGCACAGATTGTTATGTATATAATTTACTATCATGTTAAGAAAGGTTAATAGATATATAAATATATGTAATAGTGTGATTTTATTCTTTTATTTATTATTATTACGCATATAATAATAAATAAGCAACGACGCGGGATGGAGCAGCTCGGTAGCTCGTCAGGCTCATAACCTGAAGGTCGTAGGTTCAAATCCTACTCCCGCAACCATCTTTCAATTGTACAAACATTGCGATTTCTCTTATTATAATAGCAATGGTATTTCTAACTCAAAGCTTGTTTTTGACCTGTAGGCTCAATCGTAACATTCAGTAAAAAACTCAGGGTATTTATTGACAAAATTATAGCGGCTGCATGCCTTTTTTCTTTTTTCTTATTACATCAATAATTTCACTATACACTTTATTGTTGTCTTTATCTGCAATTCCAGTAATAACATTACATCTATTAGATTCTTTTATAGCTATTTCTTGAAATCCTTCTCGAACTTTATTATAAAAATCAACGTCCATCTCTTCATACTTATTTTTATCCTTTGCTCTGCTGAGTCCAACTTGAACATCAATATCTAAAATAAATGTGATATCTGGATATTTAATTTCCACTAATTTGTGTAAGTCTCTTATTAGACTCAAGTCAACACCTAGTCCATACCCTTGATACGCAATAGTTGAATCGATAAATCGATCACAAATAACTGTCTTTCCCTCTTTAAGAGCTGGTAGTATTAATTCTTTCATATGTTCATATCTCATTGAGGTAAATAATAAAAGTTCAGAGATGGGATCAATATTATCCTTAAGTAGTAATCCTCTTATTTTTTCTGCAAAATCAGTACCACCTGGTTCTCTAGTCAATACGACATTATTTTCACCGTGAATTTGCTTGAAATAATTTGCAAGTAACTCAGACTGTGTTGTTTTACCAGAACCATCTATTCCTTCGAAGGTTATGAACATAAATTTTATAATTACAATGCTAAATGCAAACAGTGTACATAGAAACCATTTGACATTTAAGCAATAAGATCATAAATTATATACGGTATACAATTCTCTATGAGCTATGGTTACGCTAGACACTCCTAAGATAGATTTAGACTTTACTGCAAAGAATTTCAATCTCTTGGGAGTGGATAACAAATATTATACATTAAGTGACTGCTATGGGGAAAATGGTCTTATTGTAATGTTTATATGCAATCACTGTCCTTACGTTCAATCAATTATTAGCAATCTAGTAAGCGATGTTAATTTGTTGAAAAAAGATTATCAGGTAAACACCGTTGCAATCATGCCAAATGATGTGAATAAGTACCCAGAAGACTCCTTTGAAAACATGATTAATTTTGCCAAGAAAAATAAGTTTACATTTCCATATTTAATTGACAGTAACCAAGAAGTAGCTAAAGAGTATGGTGCTGTTTGTACCCCTGATCTCTTTGGGTTTAACGCTGATTTAAAACTTCGTTATCGTGGACGTTTTAACAATGCAAAAAAAGAGAAAGTTCAAAATTATGAAATAGGAAGTAGTGATTTATTTCAAGCGATGAAATTTATTGCAAAAACTAGCAATCCTCCAATTGACCAAAAATCAAGTATTGGTTGCTCAATCAAGTGGTCTAATTCTACAGGGTAAATATCATGCACAGTGGCTCTCAGCATTTGTTTGATATTATCATCTTACTTTCCGCTGCTGTGTTTATAGTCATAGCGTTTTGGAAAATGAATATCAGTCCAGTGCTTGGTTACTTTGTTGCAGGTGCGTTGATTGGTTCTCATGGATTTAATCTGATAAATTCAGCTGAAGCAATGGATAACTTCGCAGAATTTGGAGTAGTTTTCCTGTTGTTTATTATAGGTCTTGAATTGACATTTGAACGCCTCATCGCCATGCGTAGGCATGTGTTTGGGTTTGGTTCTCTCCAAGTTATAGTTACTATGATAGCAATATGGTGCATTGCTCTCGCCTTTGGAGTGAGCATAAACATGGCAGCAGTTATTGGTGGTGGGCTTGCACTATCTTCAACAGCAATAGTGTTGCAGGTTCTGCAAGAAAAGGGTTCTCAAGCAAGCCAAGTTGGCAGATTGTCAATAGCAGTGCTACTAATGCAGGACTTTGCAGTGGTACCTCTAATAGTACTAGTGCCCCTGCTTACTGGCAATTCTGAACACAGCTTAATAAGCTCGTTGGCAGGCTCATTAGTGCAAGCAGCTATTGCATTGGTGTTGATATTTGTAACTGGTAGGTTATTACTGAGGCCATTGTTTTCGGTTATTGCCAAAATGGAGAGTAATGAAATCTTTATATCAACAACACTTCTGATAATATTAGGATCAGCATTTATTACTGAACAATTTCATTTATCAATGGCATTAGGCGCATTTGTTGCTGGGTTACTAGTTGCAGAAACAGAACACAGGAATTCGGTAGAACATGCAGTATTGCCATTTAAAGACTTATTTCTTGGTTTATTCTTTATGACTGTTGGCATGTCTATTGATATTGACCTTTTACTCAATAAGTTACCACTCGTTACTTTATTATCAATTATCCTTATCATTTTAAAGACGTCCATTATATATACATTGTGTAGATTTTTTGGATTTAGAAGTGCACCTGCAATACAAGCTGGATTACTGCTTGCACAAGGCGGTGAATTTGCATTTATTTTATTCCGTTTAGCAGATGAATTAGATGTACTATCAAGTGAAATCGCTCAAGTGCTTATGATGGTAACTACAGTAACTATGGCTTTTACTCCTCTTTTATCGGGAATTGGAGACTGGATAGCAAATTCATTTAGCACTGAAAAAATAATACTAGACGATGAAGCAATCGAAACAGACACACAAGATCTTCATAACCACGTAATAGTTGCTGGGTTTGGTAGAGTGGGATATATGGTAACGAAAATGCTTACTGCAGAGCATTTAAGTTATGTTGTTGTAGATATTCAATCAAAAATAGTGAAAGAAGGAAAAAATGACAGTTTCCCTATATATCTTGGAGATGCTACAAGATATGAAATTTTAAAATCAGTAGGAATAGAAAGAGCTCAAGCTCTTGTGGTTTCAATAAAGAACGAAGTCACTATAAAGAAAATAGTTTCTCTAGTTGCAACAAACTTCCCGCATGTAAATATTATAATACGTTTACCAGATTTGAATAATGTGGAGGTTTATAAAGATCTAGGGGCTAGTAAAGTTATTCCCGAAACGTCTGAAATTGGATTGCAGCTAGGTGGAGCAGCATTAAGTTTAAGTGGTATTAGCGAAAGCGGAGTTACATCTTTAAAAGGTAAATTTAGAAAAGGCAACTACAGTATGTTAAAAGACCTTGGTAGTGATAAAGATGAATAATCCTCTATCACTTTAATTAGTGACCAGAAAAACACATTTAATTAAGCAACTATACTCTCTAGAAAGGTGAAATTGACCTTATTGTAACTATGAACAAAATAATAATAAAAAAATTTGGTGGTACTTCGCTAACTGACTTAAATCGAGTTGCAAATCTAATAAAAAACGATATTGAAAAAGGTTATAATGTAATTGCTGTTGTATCTGCTGCTGCAGGATTCACTGACCAAATGGCTTTTCAAGCCAGGCAAATTTCAAATTTAAATTGTAGACAAGAGTTATCAGAGTATGATGTCCTGCTTTCAGCAGGAGAACAAATCTCTTGCGGGTTATTAGCTATCACTCTTCTGTCTGTTGGAGTTAATGCTAAATCATGGCTCGCCTGGCAGTTGCCAATTCTAACGGATAATTTTTATTCTGAGTCTAAAATAAAAAAGATAAAAATTGACCATGTAAAAAGATCTTTTGCTGAGGGTTATACTGCTGCAATCATTGCTGGTTTTCAGGGTATACACGATGATAGAATCACTACTTTTGGTAGAGGGGGATCTGACATCTCAGCAATTGCCTTTGCTGTAGTCTTTGGTATTAGGACTTGTGAAATTTTTACTGATATTGACGGAATATATACAGCAGACCCAAAAATTGTTCCAAGGGCACGCAAGCTTAAATCTATCTCTTACAATGAAATATTGGAGATGTCGTCATCTGGTGCTAAAATATTGCATAATCGTTCAGTACAACTTGCAATGAAGCATAATATTAAGGTGCAAGTGTTATCCACTTTTGAGGAAGTAGAAGGCACTACAGTACTACGCGAAAAAGATGTACTGGAAAGATACTTAATTACTGGAATAACTTATAGCACTCACGAAGCTCTTGTAACTTTTACTAACTTTGCAAATACTCTGGATACTTTAAGAGATATAGCAGGAGCAAACGTTAAAATTGACATGATACATGGGTCAAGCTTTTTGATTTCCAAATTTGATGTTGATTTAATGACAAAGTTATTGAACAAAAATGAAAATTATGTCGTAAACAATAATATAGCTAAAATTTCAATAATTGGTATTGGTGTTATGTCTAACACTGAAGTGATGTACCGCACACTCAAGGTTTTAAGCGAAAAAAAGATAGAAATACTTGCTGTCACAATGTCCGAAATCAAGATCAGTATAGTTGTTCAAAAAAAACACGCTGAGGCTTTAATTAGAGATTTACATACCGAATATGAGCTTGATGTATGACAGCACGCTTGAAATTTATTTACTTGATAATTCAAAAAACTTGAAAGAGCAAAGATAGTTATTGAAATTATCTTGATTTACATCGGTTATCCAAGTTTGACATTGAATGCTTAACACCTCCTCCATTAACACCTTTCTGTAATCTTTATCAAGATGCGACATTATATCGTCAAGCAGAAGAAGAGGTGCTTTATTGTAATGAATACACCTTGCTTTTACACTAGATAAGATGATAGAAAGCAGTAATAGCTTTTGCTCTCCAGTAGAACAAAGATTTATTGGCATGTCCCCTTTTTGGTAAAAAACCCGAAAATTATCATTATGTACAGAAAAGGTTACTCTACCAGTTAATGAGTCTTTTTCTCTGTTTTCCCTTAGACGATTCTGAAAATATTCTGCAGTATCGTTCAAAGTTAGCTGACTGCTAAATTTCAAACTTGCCTTTGGAAAAAACTCACAAGAATGGTTATCAATTGTGCCCTGTAGTATTTTTAAAACAGACAAACGCATACGTAAAATATCAACTGCATTGGTAGCCATGACGTTTTCAAGGCTAGAGAGCCAATTTTCGTCTAAAATATTCTCTCTAAGCAGTTTACTTCGCTCATGTTTAGCTTTCCTGTATTTCATATAGCAATAAGTGTAATTTTCTTCAAACAGTGAGACGATACGGTCTAAAAATTTTAATCTGTCGCTCGGAGAATTAAGAAGAATATAGTCCATTTGTGGAATGAGCCATATTACATTGGATATTCTATACAGAGATGAATAACTTGATTGTGTTTTTCCATCAATTTGTATTAGTTTATTATTAAGATTCTTTCCTATACCAATTGAGTTAAAGTATGTTCCATTAAAAAAGTCATAATGCACTGCCCAATCTTCATTACTGAGTCTATTTTGCATCTCACTAATTTTTACTTTTTTCATGCCATTACTTTTAGCAAGCAACGAGATTGCCTCAAGTATATTAGTTTTACCAACACCATTTTGACCAGTTATTACAACCGATCTATCGTCTAAATCAAGTTCGAAATTTGAATGACTACGGAAATTATGTAATTTCAATTTTTTTATATAGCAATGGGTAGCCATTCTTTAATTTATATTCTGCTTACTTCCTCTAAAACCTCATCAACATGTCCACTCACTTTTACATTTTTCCAAATCTTCACTACTTTACCTTTTTTATCTATTAAAAAAGTAGTACGCTCTATTCCCATATACTTTTTGCCAAACATACTTTTCTCTACCCAAACACCATACTTTTCCAACATTTCAGCATTTTCATCAGAAACTAAAGAAAATGGCAGAGAATATTTTGCTTTGAAGTTAACGTGGCACTTAACACTATCTTTTGACACACCAATTATCACTGTGTCAAGAGAAGAGAAATTTTCTATTTTGTCTCTAAAGCCTTTTGCCTCCATTGTGCAGCCCGGAGTATCGTCTTTAGGATAAAAATAAAGAACTACATTTTTTTTATCTAAAAATTCACTCAGTGATAAAATCTCACCAGAATCTATTGGCAAGCTAAAATCAGGTGCATTATTTCCTATTGTTAATTCCATACTTTGCTCCATTATTAACACTTTTATGGTACTATATTATATTGTAATAGGAAGGGAGGATAAATGAAAGTAGCTTTTCAGATGGATGAAAGTATAAATTTTGAAGCTGATACTACATTTTCATTAATAAAAGAAGCGCAAAGAAGAAGGTACGAAATTTTTGTTTATGTACCTAATAATTTAGCGCTTAAGTTAAATCAGCCGATTGCCCTTGCTCAGAAAGTCAGCGTTGATGATTGTAGCTTCATTTCAAAAGAGGATGTAGTAATCAACCTAAATGAAATGGATATCATATTTATCAGACAGAATCCACCATTTGATATGCGGTACATTACAACAACCTATATCTTAGAAAAGACTACTGCGTTAGTAATAAATAATCCAACAGAAATAAGAAACTGTCCTGAAAAATTAATTACTTCACTATTTCCAGAGCTAATTCCTCCAACTTTGATCACTGAGAATATATCGATGATTAGAAATTTTTGTCACGACTATCAAGATATCATCTTGAAACCACTATATAGCTATGGAGGAAATGACGTAATAAGAATACAAGACCAAAATAGCATTCAAGTAGTAGTCGATCTCATGATTGCAAAATATGAATGTCCTGTGATTGCGCAAGCCTTTTGCAAAAACATAGACAAAGACAAAAGGATATTATTGCTAGATGGTAAACCAATAGGATCAATGAAGCGAGTTCCACAAGTGAATGGAGAGATCAGGACAAATATGCGACTAGGAGCAAGTTTTGAGCCTGCCCAAATGAATGATAGAGACAACGAAATATGTAATAAAATTGGTCCCGAGCTAAAGAAAAGAGGGCTAATATTCGTTGGCATTGATATTATAGATGACTTCCTTCTTGAAATTAACACAACTTCGCCTACGGGAGTAGTTTATATCAATAAGTTGTATAGTAAATCACTAGAAAAAGAACTATGGGATGCATTTGAAGAAAAAGCAATTCGTCAACTAAGTTCTTGAGCTATTGCCTTAATAAATTCAGTAACTCCATTCCTTATTCTTGTTTTCTTAGTATTATTAGCCATATCACGCAATTTTTGACAATTTTGCAATAAATCAACTAGCAACTCTCCTAGATTCTTTTTCGCGTTACTATTTTGCTCAACCATTACAGCTGCTCCCGAATCTTCAATATGTTTTGCATTATAAAATTGATGGTTATCTTTTGAGTGAGGATAAGGAATATATACAGCAGGACGCTCAGCAAGAGTAATCTCTGCTATTGAAGTTGCCCCCGCTCTGCTAATTACCAAATGAGCATTGGCCAGTTTATTTTCCATATCATCGAAAAACTCACTTAACTCACAATCAATTCCTTCACTTTTGTATAGACTCTTGACCTTGTTTATATTTTTCTTCGTACATTGCTGCGTTACTCTAATCCTCTCTTTTACTTCAACAGGTAGATCACAAATTACGCTGCTCACTACATTATCAAAAAAATTTGCACCCTGACTACCTGCTATTATTAACACGTTTAAAACTGTTTCAGCACTAGAATAGCCTTGTGCTTCTATATCGACGAAATTTCCTGTAAAAACGCATTTACTGTCTTCTGCATACTTAGTCTCTGGAAAGCTAGTTGCAATTAATTTTGCACTCTTGAAAAAGAATCTATTTACTCTCCCTAAAACTGTATTTTGTTCATGTAAAATTATAGGTATAGAAAAAATCTTTGCTGCAAAAAGAGTTGGAAAAGAAGCGTAGCTACCAAAACCAATTATTAGCTTTGGTTTTAATTTTCTTGTTTGATACAATGCTAATACACAACTATACATTAACAAAAAGAGAAACTTCAATTTGTTGCCACTTGGCTTGCACAATGGTAAAATATAACTTTCTATATTGATGGTTTTTTGATCAGTGAATAATATACAATTGTGCCCTTGTACCTTTAGTGCTTTTGCTAAGGTTATAGCTGGAAAAACATGCCCACCTGTACCGCCTGTTGCTAGAATAATATCCATCTGTAAATAGCAATTTGATAATAGATTATTAATCATTTTTTAATAATCTGCATGTAAAATTTTATTAAGCTTTATGATAGTTGAGTTAAAAATGCCTGAAAGTAGCAACAGTAAAAACGTGAAAAATAAGCCTCAAGAGCAAAGAGAAGGCGGAAGCAGAGGTTTTATAGGATTGTTAAAAAGCATAACAAAAGCTCTTTTTAACTCAGTTGTTGATCTACCTCAGCAAGAACAACTCAATAAAAATATTGATAGACAACAAGGTTTAGACAGTAAAAGAAAAAGCCCAGAGGATCTTAATCAGGAAAAAAAGCTTGAAGTGAAAGAAGCAGCTGAAGGGTTAAAAGAAAAGTTAGAAAAATCTGATATTGGTAATCAATCTATTAGAATTGAATCGCCTAATCAGGATAATTGTAGCTCTAAAACAATGAATCGTTAGCTTAACTATTTAACGATTCATCATCTGCAGCAAGTACCGATTCGTGTATAATTTCCGAAATAGTTGGATGAGGAAAAATCGTAGATTTTATGTCGCAGTCCGTTCCCTCTAGTTGCTTTGCAAGAGCGAAATTGCTAATTAACTCTGTTACTTCCGCTCCTATCATGTGAGCTCCAAGAAGTTCGCCTGTTTTTTTGTCTATAATTGTTTTCACTAAACCTTCAGTTTCACTTAGTGCAATAGATTTACCATTAAAGTTGGAGTGAAATTTTCCTACTTTTATATCGTATCCACTTTTTATTGCCTGTTCCTCAGTAAGGCCAACGCTTGCTACTTGCGGATGAGAGTAAGTGCAATTTGGTATGCACTCTTTTTTTAACTTATGAGCATTTTTACCAGCAATTTTCTCAACACAGATTACAGCTTCATGACTTGCTTTATGCGCTAAACATGGGGGACCAGCTACATCACCTATTGCATACACACTTGATTCACTTGTTTCATACCACTCATTCGTTTCAATGAAACCAGAAGGACTCAACTTAATTTTTGTATTTTCTAAACCTATATTTTCAGTGTTTGCTTGAACGCCAACTGCAACAATTACTCTATCGAATTCTTTATCATCACCACTACTTAGCTGCACTTGAACAGAGTCTTTATTTTTAGTGAAAGTTTTTACACTATTGCTCGTATATATTTTTATTCCTTGTTTTATAAATATCTCTTGTACTAAATTTGAAATGTCTTTATCTTCCAGCGGCAAGATAGTGTCTTTTACTTCTATAATTGTTACATCAACCCCCAAAGTACTATAAAAACTTGCAAATTCTATTCCTATCGCACCAGAACCTATGATTAGTAGCGATTTTGGTAATTTCTTTGGAGTCATAGCGTGCTGCGCATTCCATATTAAATCTCCATCCGCCTCTATTCTAGGTAGATTTCGCGCTCTAACACCTGTTGCTAAAATGATATAATTGGAAGAAATTTCCTCCTCCTTTTTGTCATTAAGAATTTTTACAGTACGATTACCTGCAAGTTTACCAAAGCCTTGATGAACTTTGATGTTATTTTTTTTCATCAAATATGCAACACCGCTTGACAATTTATCAACAACGTTTCTTGAGTATTTCACTATTGATTGTATATCAAAACTTACATCCTTTACTTTTATGCCAAATTCTTCTGATCTTGTTATTAACCTATAAATTTCAGATGCTCTAAGTAGCGATTTTGTTGGTATACACCCCCAATTTAAGCATATACCACCCAAATTTTCTTCCTTTTCAACAATTGCAGTTTTAAATCCGAACTGCGCCGCTCTAATTGCTGCTATATAACCACCAGGACCGCTACCTATAACTGTAATATCATACTTATTCATCAGCTTTCTTCGTATTCAAAAAGATTATATATAACAGATGGAACCCGTATAATCAATGCTCAGGTGCATAGAAGCGAATTGACAAACCTTCCCACTTTTCTTCTTATATCAATAAGAGAGAGTATTTATCCTTGTTTTTAATCTCCGCGGGTTTAACAACAAAACTCAGATATTTATTGGCAGATTACATAAAAATTATAGCGGCTGCATGTTTTTTAAATTTTTTCTACTTCAGCCAAAACACGCTTGTTAGCACATTATCAATTTACATTATTAAAACTCGCTATATAGGGATTCTTTTGCCTTTTTTTACTTAGTAAATTTATTAATATCTATAGCTAAAGCTTCAGGCCAGCACTTGATGCTGGAATCTTTACTACAAATAAGCATATTGAGCACAAAATTATGCTAAAACACAACGTTTTTGGTGAGACTATGGACAAACTGAATCCCAGTATCTGGGCACTGGGATGACAAGAAATAGGCTGCTTGAATAACAATGAAAGGTTATTTGGATGATAGCTGCACTTCCAGTGTCAGCTACTCGGATGACAAGAAAGAGGGCACTGGCATGCTGAACCATAATGTTCGTACAGCTGTGCAAGAATCAGTGGGTGTGACTTGCCAAATTTTTAAATTACGGACAGCACCAAGTAACGCACAAGCACAGCGTCTATACCAGTTACTGTTATACCTTATTTTTTTCTCTACAATACATTTTACCTGATAAGAATAGAGCTACTATAAGGTAAATTAAGTTCCATGTTGCTAACGAGACACCAAAAATATAATGAGGTCTGTCACAAGATGGAGAGTAGTTAGGGTTTAATAGATTATTTCTTAGCTCTTCTATGCTAACGTTACCACTTGCTTGCTCTATACAGCCTAAAACATCATGAAATAAGTGGAGTTCAAGACCTACATGATAAAAAGATATTATTGCACCAATGAGATAACTGCAAAACATCGCATAGATTAGGATTTTGTTGTTTTTGAACATGTACGCAACTGCAAGTAGCCCTGTAACATAGTAAACTACTCGCTCGTATATACATAACTTACACGGTATCATATTGAAAAAATACTCTAGCACATATGCAAAAATTAAAGCGACAGCGCTTGATAAGAGAAAAATTATAGAATTGTTATTTACATCTGACATAGTTAATGAATTACTACAATATCTGTGAAGAGTCAACTCTTGTTTGACAACGTTTCATGTAACGATAGAACACTAAGTACTATGTTACTACTTTTACACCTCTATACATATGCTCGCCGTTGTATATTGGTTCAATAATCAGCCCTTTCATATCAGTTGCAACTCTAGTATCACTATCTATTTTTGCAATTTCTTCTTTGGTATACAATTCATCCTTGTTTTTCGTCCAGCTATTGTCATATTGAATATCAACTTCTCCTCCATTGGTTTTAAACCCAAATGTTTCTTGCATAAGCAATCTTGCTTCTTCCAAACGTCTATTGTAACGTTTGTTATAATCTTGATAGCTAGATATAAGAAGAAGAACGTCATTAGAAAGAGTGAAATATACTATCTCTTCCATAATTTTGTAAATCTCATGTTCTGATAACTTAAACAAAGGATAATCTTTTTGAAACTTATTCTTTACTTCATTGTAAATTTCCATAATTTTTACTCTACCAGCATCGCTTAGAGCAATGATAGCATTTTCAATACTTGCTATACCGTCATAGTCATAACCTTTCTGTCATTTTCAGCAACCAAAAAGCCATGCATAGCCTGAATCTCACCAACTTTCTTATCTTCTTTAGGTAAGATATCAAAATCAAAATAGATCATAGGAGATTTCAATACCAACAATATAAATATACGCATGCTGTCTATCTCAACACCAAAAGATAATCTTTTACTTTCTGGAATAGAGTATAGATCTTTGAAATATTGAGATACAGTGTATAAAGGACATTTAGATAGTTCTGTTTTCTTATTTGGTTGCAAGTGAAAGCTGAATTCATACTCTCCTAAATCTAGCTCATTAAAATCTATAAGTTCTATATTTTTGTTTGGGTTAAATTTTCTGTTTGATATTTTATTCTCCAACTCTTTACGTTGCTCAGGAGTAAAACCAGATCCATTTATTACTAATTTCACTACACGTGTATTTTCTCTTTTTGCCCATTCGCTCAATCTCTCCAAATATTTTTCTGGGATCGGATATCCATATCTTTTTGGAAGCCACTGAAATACTAAAGGTGTATCAACCGTGAAAGTATGTGGAGATCCAGGCCTTAAATCTTGTCCCTTATAATTCATAGCAAAAGTACTAAATAAGTTAATACTTTACTATATAACATTAATTTATCAACTACTTATTTAGGTAATATTGTTTACTTATTAATAATATTACCCAAGATAAAAAGCTATATTATTAATAAAACAAGATTATCTACTTTACATAGGGATTTTTGTTCTTTTTCAAAAGTAATCTGACTGGTACACCGTGAGCAAAGAAGTTTTTTCTAAGACCATTAGTCAAATAACGTTTATAACTCTCATCAACACTTTCGGGGACGTTGCATACCAAAGAAAAAGCTGGAGGTTTGGTGCCAATTTGAGCAATATACTTCATTTTAATTGCTCTACCTTTTATAAGTGGGTGAGAATGTTTTTCCACGGCATCTATTAGCCAATTATTAAGTTTTGCAGTGCTGATCTTCTTGTTTAAGGATTCACTCACTTCAAGACACTTATCTATCACATCACCGCAGCGCATACCTTTCAATGCAGAAATTGTTACAGTTGGCACTTCCAAAAATAACCGAGTCACTTCCTGTTGTTTGACAAATTTTATTAACTTACTTCTGTCATCCTTACCTATTAAATCCCACTTATTTAAAACAATGATAATTCCCTTCCCCCCTTTAATTGCAGCTTCAGCAATTGATAAATCCTGCTGCTCAACGCCAAGCAAGGAATCTAGCATTAAAATCACTACATGAGAGCGCTTTATTGACTCTATACTTTTTTCAACAAATCTTGATTCTAAGTTATCAACAACATTTGCCTTTCTGCGGATTCCCGCAGTATCGATGAGAGTGATTAATTTCCCATTATGGTCGTATGAAATATCCACAGAGTCACGCGTGGTACCAGGTTTTGAGCTTACTATTAGTCTATTTTCTGCAAGTAAACTGTTTAAAAAAGTTGATTTTCCAACGTTTGGGCGACCGATGATTGCAATCCTCAGTCTAATGGACTCACTTTCAGGCAGCTCAGTGCCTTCGCTCAGACCTTCAATAACACTAGCTAATGCATCATAAAGATCAACCATACCAAGATTATGTTCAGCTGAGATGTACACCGGACCTATGAAGTTGAAGAACTGCAAATAATCAACGTTTTCCGATTTATGACTTTCGCATTTGTTTGCTATTAGTATTACAGGTTTGTTCGTTTTTCTCTTCAGCCACTTTGCAAACTCTTTGTTCTGCTCGTTTTGCACTTTTGCATCAACAAGAAAAAAAATTACATCTGCGCTTAATAAAGAAAACTCTATTTGTTCAATAACTTGTAGTGAAAAACTGGTTTGGTCGTTCCATCCTCCTGTATCTATAACTTTAAACTCTAAATCACTAATTCTTCCAATTCCTTCACGCCTATCTCTCGTTACTCCTGGAATGTCACTAACCACCGCTGCTTTTCTTCTTACTAGCCTATTAAATAGAGTTGACTTGCCTGCATTTGGAAGGCCTATTATGACTATTTTCAGCATAGTTTAAGAGCGTGTTTTATACATAGTAAATTATAATCAAAATTTTTCACTTTAACTATTGATTTAATAGATTATGTGCTTATCCTAAGGTTAGTATGTTTTATATTAAATTTATTATGTAAATGGGGGTAGTTATGCTAATACCAGAAAAAATATCAAGTGCAAATAAAGAGCAACATAAAGGGTCTTTGGAAGAGATAGGTTATCCAGAAGAAATAAGTGCTTTTATTGACGAACATGAGCGAAAAAATATTTTAGATATATCGCGAAAGTTTCATAATGCTCATAACATATATAATGATGCAGAAGACTTGCCTATTGATCAGGCTGTGACAGGGATTGCAAATAGATTTCTAGAATCTATAAGAGATGCAAAAAAGAAAAGGTTATACTGAGTGTTCCATTTGATCCCCAAAGAGGATCAGCAATACTAGATAGCTTGATATGTAGACTTAACCATCTCATACACAAGGATGACAATATTAAGGGGAATGACAAAGATAAATTAAAGCCTATTTGGGAAGAAGTGTGTGATCTCGTTTCAAAAGGTAATGATGTAAGTGAGAGAGTGTTAGAATTATTGCCAGAAGATGTAATTGAAAGATATGAAGATTACTTATCAAACCTAGAGAAAATTGCAAGTGAAAGTATTGATAATGGTGAAATAAACAAAGTTGCAGTAAAAAGAGACAATCAATGCTATTTTGTAAAGTATCCAGCAGGGTGTACTGTCATTCCTACAAAGTTGCTGAGCCATCCAGAACTTCAAGATTGAGACGGAGCGCTAAAAATCGGAGATGGTATAATTCGAATAAAAGATGGAAAATATCATGATATAAAAGGCAGCGTAATAATTACCTTTACCTTTTACGATGAAACAGTTGAAATGGTTTTATCCTCAAAAGATGCTTCAGGATTTGGTAAAATGATGGTCTATATGAACGACAAAAATTGTGAAATCTTCTCAAAGTACCTTAAAGAGCTAGAAGAAAAACCTCATATAAATGAGATTGTTGAAGCTGCCAAAAGCTTTGTGCAAACAAAACCTTCTTCTACTCTAGACGATACTAATGCATCTCAGCATTCTCAGGAAGTTCTAACAGTAAACTGATAGATAAAGCATGTACACTGTTTAACAGTGTACAATCGCTTAGCGTTAAAAATGCTAGACTATAAATCTGCTTGTGACAGTTACAGTGAATGCGTGCAGTTTCATCAATTTCGTTAGACCTTAAGAAAGTGTTTAGGTCAAAAATAGACACTTCAAAAAAGTAATGTATACTTAATTAATTGAAGAATTACTCCTCTTGATATGCAGGACTTTAAAATACTAGAAACTAAAACATTAGAAGCTGAAAAAGGAGGAGGTCCTGATAGGGTTAACAAGCAACATGAAAAAGGAAAGCTAACCGCTAGAGAAAGGCTGAGTATATTGCTCGATGAAAATTCATTTCAAGAGTATGATAAGTTTGTGAAGCATCACGCAACTGATTTTGGCATGCAAAATGCTGATTTTTTAGGTGATGGAGTTGTAATTGGCCATGGTACTATTTATGGCAGAAAAGTTTTTGTTTATTCTCAGGATTTTACTGTCTTTGGTGGATCACTTGGTGCATCACATGCAAAAAAAATATGCAAAATTATGGATATGGCAATTAATGCCAGGATTCCAATTATCGGACTAAACGATTCTGGTGGAGCCAGAATCCAAGAAGGAGTAAATTCCCTTGCTGGTTACGGAGAAATTTTTCAAAGGAATGTAAATGCATCAGGCGTTATACCACAAATCTCTCTAATCATGGGCCCATGTGCTGGTGGGGCAGTTTACTCTCCAGCGCTAACCGATTTTATTTTCATGGTAAAAAATAGCTCATACATGTTTATAACCGGACCAGATGTAGTGAAAAAAGTTACATACGAGAACGTAAGCCACGAAGATCTCGGTGGAGCAAAAATTCATACGAGCAAAACAGGAGTAACAGATTTTGCATTCAATAATGAAGTTGAAATGCTACTAGAAATGCGAAAATTCTTCACCTTTTTGCCAGCAAATAATCAAGAGTTGCCAAAAACTGTACCAATCTGCGATTTAATTGATGATGTTGATGAATCTTTGAACACTCTAGTTCCTAGTAATCCTAATACTCCTTATGATATGTATGAACTCATTGAAAAGGTGTGTGATGAAAGGAAATTTTTTGCACTAAAACCCGATTTTGCTCGTAACATCATAATTGGCTTTGGCAGAATTGGAGGAAATACTATTGGTGTTGTTGCAAATCAACCTATGCACCTTGCAGGATGCTTGGATATTGACTCTTCAAGAAAAGCTGCGAGGTTTGTAAGATTTTGTGACGCGTTTAACATTCCCATCATCACACTTATTGATGTTCCAGGTTTCCTACCAGGTACAAATCAAGAATACAATAATATAATACAACACGGAGCGAAACTGCTTTACGCTTACGCTGAAGCGACCGTGCCGAAAATTAGCCTTATCACTAGAAAAGCGTATGGTGGTGCATATATTGTTATGAACTCAAAGCATTTAAAAGGTGATATAAATTATGCTTGGCCAACCGCTGAAATAGCTGTAATGGGCCCTGAAAGTGCAGTTGAAATTATATTTCGACACGAAAAAGATCAACAAACACTAATTAAAGAATATAAAGAAAAATTTGCTAACCCATTTTTTGCTGCATCACATGGATATATTGATGATATAATAGTGCCAAGTAAAACAAGGTATCACCTTCACAAAGCACTAGAGCTACTTAAAAACAAGAAAGTAGAAAGAATATGGAAGAAGCATGATAATCTTCCTTTGTAACTTTCCTCTCAGTTTTTATTGTAAGGTCTACAGTGCCGTTACACCAATACTAGCGCTTGGATTACCAATAACGCTAACTTTTGGATTCTTTTTTCTACAATATATTCTTACTTTAGCTAAAAATTACTTCCGCACATTTTAAATCTGATTATAATTACAATTAGAGATACTTTTAGAGCTCAAAAATTTATCTTTGTCTGCAGACTTTTTTTTATTAAACAATCAAACTCATAAAAAAATGTAGCGTATCCTCTTCAGCGTATGTGGGTGCATACACGCATACTTAATTTCTGTCGTATGTGCACTGCATTTTTTTCTAATCTTTTTTTTCACAGGGGGATTTTATGTTCAGAATTCCAGATACTTGACCTTTACTTTAGCTAATAAAAACCAACTGGTACCTGCGGTTTTTACAGTCTCAAAATTTTTATCAAACTTCAACTATCATTCAAAGAAACTTGTAGTTATTCTTAGTGTTATTACTATAGTAGCAGTGCTTATGATGATAAGGATATGGAATCCTTTATAACCTTGGTTCTTTTAAACTTTGTAGTTGATTTTAAGTAAAGATACTCGTAATTGTGTCAGCTAATTATGAAAAAGACTTCAAGTGAGAGTATATAAGTAAGGCACTGACTACTAACAAAGATATACAAAAGTTGTCTTTGTTTACTTTGCCAAATTCCAATAAGTCGTTGTTCCTGTCTTTTAGGCCTACTATTCCATCAATTGCGGTCCTATTGCTTTTATTATCATTTTTTAGAGAGCTAACTAGAACATCTACCATAAAAGAAAAATTACTTTTATATTCATCAAGCTCTATACTTAATTTACTACCCAAAACAAATTCTATTATCTTATTAAAGACGTTCTTGAAGCCCATAACACACCTGTCAAAATAATTGTTCTAAAATTTTAATAGCATTATTCTCCTGTTAGCCAGAACTTTTTTAGCTCTTCCAATGTTCCATTAAATTTATCTCTGTCACATGGTCCAATCCCTTTCACTGAATGTGGCTCAGGTCCCGTCTGACCGTCAGTGTACTGCCATAAAATCCAGTCATTCCATCCTTTCGGTAACATTGGACTTTCTCCCCATCTTGCTATCCAGAGGGGACATTTCATTAAAGTTGGCGTTGCAAAATCTTTTAGAAAGTAAGCACTTCCATAAATCAATGGTAAGCGTCCTGTTGCTTCATGAACTTGATTAACAAAATCTTCTGCCTGTTCTGGCGTTATATTGTTTCCCTCATTTTCTTCAATATCTAGAGCAAGCAGCACTTGAGAAGCATCTCCAATTTTTTCCAAAAAATGCTCTGCTTGATCTTTTCCTTTCTCTCCTACTCCAAAATGATATGCTCCCCAAAGCAATCCTTCTTCTTCAGCTGCTTTTCTCCTTTCTTCATATGTTGGATCCACATATTTCAGCCCTTGTGTAGCTTTGTGCATAACTCCTAATATTCCATCTTCTTTCGCTAACTTAAAATCTATATCCTGCTTCCAGTGCGATAAATCTATAACTACATTTTCTACCATTTATTGCTCCTACCTTAACCCTTATTAATTACTTTACGTCTACAATAACATGAATATAATTCAGTGTGCCGTTACCAAGATTCGAACTTGGGACCTCGTCATTACCAATGACGTACTCTACCACCTGAGCTACAACGGCAAGTTCACGTATTATGATAATGAATAACATGAAAAAAAATAAGGAAAAAGAAGAAGAGAGAAAAAGATTGGCAAAAGCTTTAAAGCAAAATATTCTAAAAAGAAAAAAACAGCAACAGAGTAGACAAGATGCCAGAACTCCCAGAAGTGGAAGTAATCTCTAACTTCTTATTTGATAAAATCAAAAATAAGAAAATAAGCAATGTGACAGTCAATAATTGGAATTTACGTGTACCAATAACGAAGAATATTGATGATTTGCTAAAGGGCAAAGTTATAAATGATATCAAGCGTAGAGGTAAATATATAATCTCGAATATAGATGCTAGTATGGCTGTAATCATACACCTTGGCATGAGCGGAAAGCTTATATATGCTGAAGACAATCAAGCACAGAACAAACATGATCATGTGATATTCTTATTTTCTGACAACACTTCACTAATCTTTAATGACCCAAGAAGGTTTGGATTAGTGATTGTTTTAAACAGAGAGCAAGAACTAAATTTTTTTAATAACCTAGGAATAGAACCCCTCACAGATGAATTTGACGGACATTATTTACAGAAGTTGCTAAAGAACAGAAAAGCAAATATCAAATCAGTATTAATGAATAATAAGCTAATAGTTGGCGTAGGTAACATATATGCTTCTGAGAGCTTATTTAGAGCTCGCATATCACCACTTAGGCTAGCACAAGATTTAACATATATAGAGTGCGAAAAACTTGCTATCGAAATAAAAAATACTCTGAGTGATGCAATTGCTGCTGGTGGTTCAACACTGAAAGATTATGCACAGCCATCTGGATCTGCTGGATACTTTCAAAATAACTTTTACGTATATGGTAAAGTGCAAAAACCTTGCAGAATCTGCAACAATATCATAACACTTATACGACAAAATGGTCGTAGCACTTATTTTTGCAATGCATGTCAGAATTAAATTTTATTTTTGCATATGACACTCTTACCTGAAAAAGATCCTTTTGATTTGTTTTCAAAGTGGTATCAAGAAGTACTTAATTCTCCGTGTAAGGAGCCAACTGCAATGACGCTAGCAACGTGTAGCAAAGACTGCATTCCATCTGCAAGAGTGGTATTACTAAAGGAATATAGTAAAGAAGGTTTTGTGTTCTTTACTAACGTAAACAGTAGAAAAGGAAAAGAATTGACTAAGAACCCCAAAGCTGCACTCGTATTGCATTGGACAGAATTTTCTAGACAAGTACGAATTGAAGGAGAAGTTAGGCTTCTAAGCGGCAAAAAGGCTGACGAATATTTCTCCTCTCGAGCACGTGATAGTCAAATTAGCGCGTGGTGCTCAAAACAATCAAGAGTTCTGAAAAATTGGCAAGATTTTGAGCAGGCTATAGAATTAAAAGAGAAAGAATTTCACAATACACAAGTTTCTCGTCCTGATTTTTGGGTGGGGTTTTGTGTAATCCCAAAAGTAATTGAATTTTGGCAAGAAGGTAAGCATAGGAGACATACTAGATTTAGATACACTCTTGTTGAGAAAAGCAATTGGAAAGTGGAACAATTATATCCCTAACGTTAGAGAAAGCTACTCTGCAGATCAAAAATAAGGATTTATTGTCATGATAAGGAGCTGATCAAGTAACTTTTTATGGCTTAAAAACTTGTTGTATGTAACGTATTGTAATACTTACGCAAAATATTTTAGTGCATTCTCAAATATGAGCATTCCATCACCATATTTTGGCATAGCCACTCCTGAACGTTTACATTTTTCTTTTTCAAGAGGCCAGTTGTCCTGCTGAGTAAAAAATATTCCTCTCTCTGGGTGAGGCATTAAAGCTAAAACTCTACCACTTTTATCTGACAAAGCCGCCAGATCGTATATAGATCCGTTTGGATTGTAAGGAAATTGTAAATTTGCATAGTCACCATTTTCATCAACGTAACGCAGTGCAACGGAATTATTTTCAATCAATTGATTTAAAATATCTTGATCCATAAAAAACCTGCCTTCTCCATGAGCAACAGGAAGATATAGCTTACTCAGGCCCCGTAGCCAAACAGAACTACTCTGCAGATTAACTCTCACTCTAACCCAACAGCATCGATAATTGCCTATATCATTAGAGGTTAAAGCTAGATTAGAGAATTCTGGAACTAACTTTACTAATATCTGGCAACCGTTACATATCCCTATAATAAGCTTATCCTGAGATAAGAAATTTTGAAATTCGTCTAACAAGTTGTTTTTTATACGCAAAGCAAATGCATTACCAGCACCAGTATCATCACCATAGGAAAAACCTCCTGGAATTGCAAGTATATTGCTTAATTTCAGTTCACTTGGATTATCTATAATATCATTAATGTGAACGATTTTTACTTCAATATTATTAATACCAAGCTTTCTGCTGCATTCCATAAATGCAAATGCAGTTTCTTTTTCGCAATTTAAGCCATAACCAGATAGGATTGTAATTTTCATGAATCAAAAAACTCGAACTTTCTTTTTACAAAA
The DNA here is from genome assembly GCF_964028585.1 of Wolbachia endosymbiont (group B) of Xanthorhoe designata. Lineage (NCBI taxonomy): Bacteria > Pseudomonadati > Pseudomonadota > Alphaproteobacteria > Rickettsiales > Anaplasmataceae > Wolbachia > Wolbachia endosymbiont (group B) of Xanthorhoe designata. Next base: position 1,165,002 of record NZ_OZ034794.1, on the reverse strand, counting down.
TTTGCTATTAAATTCAAAGCAAATAGCATTAACAATAAAGCTATAATTGCAATGGCAGCAAGCTCAATAAATGCAATTTCAGGACTACTTGACCATATGTATATTTGTACAGGTAAAACAGTTGCCGGATCGAAGAAGGATGTAGGTGTATCAGCAATAAATGCTACCATGCCTATCATAAGTAAAGGGGAAGATTCGCCCAAAATCCTTGCAATTGCAAGCACTGCACCATGTATTATCCGTGGCAACGCAATTGGTAAAGAGTGATCCAATATCACCTTGATGTGAGGTGCACCTAGCGCAAACGCTGCATCTTTTATTGCAATAGGAACGTTTGTAAAGGCATTTTTTGTTGCAATAATAATATTAGGCAGCATCATAAATGAAAGAGTCATCCCGCCAACAAATGGTGAAGAACGGGGTAACCCAAATATGCCTAAGTAGAGAGTCAGTCCTACCACACCAAATATTATCGAAGGCACTGCAGCAAGGTTATTCATGCTAATTTCTACAATACTGGTTATTAGACTATTTCTAGGCATAAATTCATAAAGACAGATACCTGACATAATTCCTATTGGTAATGCCAACGCTAAGCATACTATAATTGTCATTAATGAACCGATAAATGCCCCTAAAATCCCTGCGTTCTCAGGCTCACGAGAATCAGACTTAAGAAACAGAGACTTATTAAAAAATTTTCTTACTCTTCCCTTCTCTTTTAACCAATCAAGTAATTTAGCATAATGATCATTCAAACATTTATTTTTATATAGTGAATTGATCACACTCGATGCGGTAAACCAAATCTCATATTCACCACTATTTTTTACTCTCTTAAGAAAAAACCTCTCTAGCTCCTTGTAAGAGTTACGACTTAAAATTTCGTCACTGTCTTTAAAGTCAATTCCTTCAAACACTTTATGTAAAGAGTTATTGAGTAGGCTAATGGACTTATATCGTAAATCACCAGGATTATTAGTTAAAATAAGATCAGCATTTATTTCAACTGGCAATAAAATTTTCGTTACTGTTAAAGCACTATAAGAGTTAACTAATATACTTAGTAATATACATATAGGACACCCAATTGAGACAATCAGTGCTGTAAAAGAGCAAAAGCATAAAATGTTGTTCTTTTTATTTTTTCTTTTTACACGAGCATGTACGCGCTTAGATTGAAGTAACTTAAGGAAGTTTTTCTTTATACCCATTTACTTTTCTTTATATGAGGATTTGAAAAAACTTTCTCCTTTTTCCAGTGCTTGACACTTAGATCTAGCAGGCTTTGCCTGCAAATAATTTTTATATTTCTCATGAAAGCACAAACCAAAAGGAAAATCTGGATCCCAGTGTCAAAAATTGGGATGACACCACAGCAGGAGGCAAACGTACAGTTGTGCGTCACACACTGGGATAATAAGAGAGAGTCTTGAGATGATACAATTGACATCACTCCCTATTGTATCTACTTAGATTTTTTTTTAACATAAGTAGTACGTTCTTTGATCCTTGCAGCTTTCCCAAATAGCTTGCACAGATAATATAATTTTGCTCTACGGACCTTTCCCTTTCTTATCACTTGTACTGAAATTAATGCAGGAGAGTAAACAAAAAATTGTGATACTATACTTTCTCCGTGACTTACCTTTCTAACTGAAAAAGAAGAGTGTAATCCACGATTTCTTTTTGATATACATACGCCCTCAAATATCTGTATACGCTCACCCATACTATCAACTACCTTAAAAGTGACCTTCAAATCATTGCCAGGACAAAAAGCTGGCATCTCTTTGGCTAATCTTTGTATTTGTTGTTCGTTAAATTTTTCAAGCAAGTTTGTCATTTATCATCTCCATTCAACAATTCAGGTCTACGTTCCTTTGTTCTAACATATGACTGTTCCCTTCTCCAATCACTTATTTTTCTGTGATTGCCAGATAACAGAACCTCAGGAACTTTGTACCTACTCCACTGCTCAGGCCTAGTATATTGAGGATATTCAAGCATACCACCACTATAACTAAAACTTTCTTCAGCAATGCTATCGAAATTATTTACTACACCTGGAAGAAGCCTAATACATGCATCAAGAACCACCATCGCAGCTGGCTCACCTCCCGAAAGTATATAATCTCCAATACTTAACTCATAAGGAGTATACACATCAATTACTCTTTGGTCAACACCTTCAAATCGACCACACAATATTGTTACATGAGGAATTTCTGTTAACTCCTTTGCAATGCTCTGATTAAATTTTGTACCAGATGGAGTCATATAAATAAATCTAGTATTTTTATGAGCAGAAAGCACATTATCAACTGCATTACCAATCACATCTGGGCGCATAACCATCCCTGCTCCACCTCCATATGGAACATCATCTATAGTTGAATGTTTATCTTTAGCAAAAGAACGAATATTTACTATTTCAAGATTCCATATTTTTTTTTTCAACGTTCTTCCAGCAAGAGAATAGTTCAAAAATCCGGGGAACATTTCTGGAAATATGGTTAATATTGTAACATTGAACGCCATTAAGGTTTATTTTAAGTTATTTGGGGCTATACTCTAAGAACAGTAGATTGATATGATACATAGTTAAATTAAATATGTCACTGAATAAAACGATATACGAAGGTAAAGCCAAAGTCATTATTGAAACTGAAGACTCATCAACTGTTATACAGTACTTTAAAGATGATGTTACAGCATTCAATAAGGAAAAATATGAAATTATTGAGGGCAAAGGAATAATTAATAATCATGTTAGTGCTTTTATCATGGAAAAGCTTGGAGAAGCAGGAATTAGCACGCACTTTATAAACACTCTAAACGAAAGAGAACAGCTAGTCAAAAAACTCAAGATAATACCTCTTGAGATAGTGGTTAGAAACATTGCAGCTGGCAGCTTTTGCAAACGTTTTAATATCAAAGAAGGTGAGACACTTACATCTCCTATAATCGAATTTTTTTACAAAAATGATGACCTAGCCGACCCAATGGTGAATGAAAATCACATACTATATTTTGGTTGGTTATCCCATAAAGAAATGGAAGAAGTTAAAACTACAACTTTAAAGATCAACAAAATCTTAGTCGACCTATTTTCAAATGCAAATATATATTTAGTTGATCTCAAGTTAGAATTTGGCAAATTGATAAACAGCAGCACTAAAATCATTTTAGCCGATGAAATCAGCCCTGATAATTGTAGGCTATGGGATAAAAATACGCATAAAAAGCTAGACAAAGATGTTTTCCGTTTAAATCTAGGAAACTTAAAGGAAGCATACTCAGAAGTTGCAAAAAGACTGTCAGTAAAGTTAGACTAACTAAATACTACTCTATCAAGTGGAGGGTTACATGCCTCATCAAGTTTTCCAATAATCTCAATTTTTTCTCCACGCTTTTGGAAATGGCTTTCCACATCCTTCATATTCTCGGGATCTACAATCAGTACTATACCTATGCCGCAATTAAATGTTTTTAACATTTCTCTCTTTTCTATTTTGCCTTCTTCTTTCAGCCATAAAAATATATCTGGCCATTTCCAAGAATTAATATTTATGTCTACAAATAAATTTCCTGAGAGAATTCTTGGAATATTGTCTATTAACCCGCCACCTGTTATATGCGCAATGCCTTTTACCTTTGGCATAATAGGCAACAAAGAATCAACATATATCTTTGTTGGCTTAAGTAATATTTCACCCCAAGATTTATTATTCCATGGAGATATATCATTATAATTTATACCTAAGCTTTTAAAAATATGGCGTACCAAAGAAAATCCATTTGAGTGAATTCCATTTGATTCTAAACCAACTACACAGTCACCTGCTTTCATTATACTACAATTTGGAAGAATTTGCTTTCGATCAACAACACCAACCACAAACCCTGCAAGGTCATAGTGATTGTTACCATACATTCCAGGCATTTCTGCAGTTTCTCCACCAACTAATGCTATTTTAGATTCCTTGCACCCTTCTGCAATGCCCTGGATTACAGACAATAAAACGTTTTTGTTTAAAACGCCTGTTGCAAAGTAATCAAGGAAAAATAAAGGTGTTGCTCCTTGTGCAAGTAAATCATTTACACACATTGCAACTAAGTCTATACCTATAGTATCATGCTTATTCACCTCTTGAGCTATTAATAGTTTTGTGCCCACTCCATCAGTTGAGGAAACAAGTACTGGATGGTCGTATTTCTTACTCAGCGAAGAAAAGTCAAACAATGCGGAAAATGATCCTACTTCACTAATTACTTCTTCTCCTTTAGTCTTTTCAATGATAGGTTTAACTTTTTTTATTAGTTCATTATATAGTTTAAGGTCTATTCCAGATTTAGCATAAGTATTCATAGCGCCTTCATAAATCTTATAATTATTAATACTACATTAATGCTTTGATACAAAAAGCGCAACGAAACTTTCTCTTAAATTGACTACTACATGCCTACCAATATAGGGTTAACTTAAATCATTTATACTTTTATCCAATGAATAAAAACATAATGTTAATAACAGAGTGCCTATCAGGACGAATTCTTCATGATTTTGCTAGTTCTATGCAAGGAATAGTGGGTGGATTGGAAGAGCTTGAAGAAAACAATCCTAATATGCAAAACGAAGCATTGTCATTGCTTAAAGAAAGCTCTGATGATTTAATATATAAATACAAAGTTATGAAGCAAGCGTATTCTCATTCATTAGATAATTGCAGCTTTGTTAAGACTAAATCCAATATAGAAAATTATTTATTAAAAAAAAAGTAAAGCTTCAGTGGAGAGTAAGTGAATGTCCTACAGAAAACTTAATTGAAAAAATAAATAAGATAATTTCCAATATGGTGATAGCTATAATCAGTGCAGTGGCACAAATTGAATTAGTGTCTATTTTACTGACTAAAACAGAAGATAAAACACTACTAACTATAAAAGTAGTAAATGAACATAAATCAATAAGTACATTATTAGTGAGCAAATTAACAAAAAAAAATGATATTCGTTTGGATACAAAAGACATTATTATCTATATGACTTCTTTACTGTTAGAACAGTATAACACTAAAATCAATTGCACTTGTGAAAGTAATTCACTGAATATAGGCTTAACTATAACTTGAGATGGCTTCATATTTCATGAAAAGGACTCGATACTATAAATTTGAATCTTGGATAAGGAAAGGAAAAATTTTGTGGAGTAACCTAGGCATAAAATTTGTAGTTAATTTCTTTGCAGGGAGTGTTAAATAAACCATACGCGTCAAGTTAAGGAAATATCGTGAAATATAGCAACATTTGAGATGGGCATTTTATTTGTTACATTTATTTTTTTAGGGAGTTCTTATCTAGAAGAAGATAATTTTTTCAGAAGAATCTATAAATTAATAACTTTATTACTTAATATATAAAATAGTTTTTTTTCATTTCCTTTCTTCCTTATACCACTTTTCCTTAACTTGACGCGTATGGTTTATTTAACACTCCCTAATTTACCTCACAACTCATTTTAACATATATGAAAATAATGTTTAAAGAATTTTTTCCTGCTTTTTCCTGCAGTAATGAATTATTATGAAGCTTGCATTTTCTGTCGCTTACTACTGGGATAGCTTGACAGTTGCAGTACATGTCTATCAATGATAAAATAAAGATCAGTTTATTTTGATACTATGATTAGGTTACTCTTTGTTGCACTATTATTTTTTTGTGGTGGTGATGCACTTGCAAAACAGGAACCACGACCAATAGCTGGTGATAACCACATAAAGGTAATGAATTATAATCCACAGGCTATACATAAGTACACGGGCTTTTATGGTTATCAATCCAGCATATTGTTTGAGCCAGGGGAGGTAATAGAGAGTCTTTCAATGGGTGATGCAACCGGTTGGCAACTCCTTCCTCAAGGTAATAGATTATTTATTAAGCCTATAGATGATATTGCCGATACTAATGCAACTATAATTACCAATAAAAGAGTTTATTATTTCGAGTTTCATGCTGAAGAAGCAAACGGGCTAGATGATCCAAGGTTAGCATATGAAGTAAGGTTTCTTTATCCACTGTTCAACAGTGATGAAATTTATTCAACGAGTAACGGTGATATTCTAGAGCAAGCTAGTCATACCACTATCCCTGATATAAGTGATATTGAGGTTATAAAGAAAGGCTTGAATTTTAACTATTCCATCTCGCGCGTTGAAGGCAGTCAATCAATAATACCAATTAAGGTTTTTGATGACGGAAAATTTACATATCTACAATTTAATAAAATAAACTCTGATTTTCCGGCAGTTTTTATGGTTGATTCTGCAGGATATGAGTCCTTGATAAATTTTCGTACAGTTGATGACTACCTGATAATTGAAAGAGTAAGCTCGGTATTTACCTTAAGAAACGGATCAAGTACAGTCTGCCTATTTAATGAAAACATACCTTTCAAAAAAGGTAAGTGATTAAAGGCTATATTATTCTTATAGGTGCAAAATTCTTTCTATGGTGCTTCGTAATTCCATGAAGGCCAATAGCGCTGAGGTGTTCTTTTGTTCCATATCCTTTATTTTTATACCAATTATATTGAGGATGTTTATTATGCAATTCTTCCATAAGCCGATCTCTTGTAACTTTTGCAACGATTGAAGCGGCTGCAATTGATATACTTAAACTATCACCATTCACTACAGACTTTGTTTGCCATTTCACTTCAAGTGGTTGGTTACCATCAACTAACACATAATCTAGTTCTAAATCTAAATTTACCAGCGCACGTTTCATTGAAAGCTTTGTTGCTTGCAAGATATTGTATGAGTTTATCTCTTCTACACTTGCCATTCCTATACCAAATTTTGCAACAGACGTTATTTTTTCGTATAGAACTTGCCTACACCTAGGGGTTAGCTTTTTTGAGTCGTTTATTCCATCAATAACCGTATCTCTATCAGTAAATATTACAGCTGCAGATATCACTGGACCGGCAAGCGGACCTCTTCCAACTTCATCTACTCCTGCTATAATTCCTGATAATGTATTTTCTAATGTGAAATCTGGATATTTCATAGTTCCTATAATAAGAAAATTAAAGCAAAAATCGAACAAACGATAGAAATTATCCAAAATTTTATAACTATTGTATTTTCTGACCACCCTTTCTTTTCAAAGTGATGATGTATTGGTGTCATAAGGAAAATTCTTCTTCCTGCTCCATATCTAAATTTTGTATATTTAAAATATGATACCTGAATAATCACAGATAAAGTCTCTATTACAAAGATTATTCCAATAATGGCAAAAAGCATTTCTTTTTTAATTAAAACACTAGTGAGTCCTAAAGCTGCACCGATTGATAGGCTTCCAACATCACCCATAAATATTTTTGCTGGATGTGTGTTAAACCACAAGAAACTTAAAATAGCTCCTATAAATGCAATGCAGAATAAAGTAATGTTTACATCTGTCTGAGTGATGTATGCAACTAGTCCCAAAAAAGCAAAGGAAGTAATGGCTTGAGTTGCAGCAAGGCCATCCAAACCATCTGTGAGATTCACAGCATTGGCAGAGCCAACAATAACAAATGCAGCAAACGGAAGATATGGATAGCCAAGGTCGATTGCTACTTCTCTAAATAGAGAAATTTTTGTAAAACCTTCAGCAGATTGTAGCTTAAGTATAAACATACAGACCAGAGTAACGGCAAACTGAATAAGTATTTTGGTTTTTGCACTTAAACCTCGGTGGTGATTTGTCTTCAATTTTAAATAGTCATCAATAAATCCAAGTAGAGCAAAAAATAGGGTTATAAATACTAAAAATAAAATTTCTTGTGTTAATTGAGTCCAAAACAAGATTGGTAATAAAGCAGAAGTGAGTATTATTATTCCACCCATAGGTGGTATATTCTTTTTTGTTATTAAATGACTTTCTGGTCCATATGATCTGATTGGTTGTCCATCTTTACTTATCTTTTTTAGAAGTTTTATAAAATAGGGAAAGAGAATAAACCCAAAAATAAATGAGATAAAAAACGTCTTTGTAGCTAAGATCACTTGCCTATCCAAATTGACTAGGTATTATACCAAAAGCTTTACCTAACCTCAATTTATACCTTTTTAGCAGCTCATTTTATTTATGATAAATTAGTTGTTGATGAATTATGATAAAATTTGCATACTAATATTTTGTTAATGGTAAGAGGTGGCATATGTTAGATTATATTAAAAAGCTTTTGTGGGCTACTACAGTACCTGATAATGAGAGTAGAGTTAAAAATTCTTACACGCATATAGTAGAGAAACCTTCTTTTGGTGATGCAGCTTCAAAGTTGAGTAAGGAAGAAAGGTCAGAAGAGCATCTTGTTCTTCTAAAAGGTAAAAGCAATAGCTCTGGTACAACTGTAACAGAAGGATCGTCTAGTATTCAGAATGCAGCATCAGGCAAGAATAAGCGTGGATATATCAAATTAGACAATGATGAAGAATGGGATGAATTCTTTGAGTTACAGAATGATCCAGACACTAATACTACGAACAAAGAGCCTTTTTCTCCGAAGAAAGGAGAATCTCACTATCATGGCAAAGAGATCATAGGTAAAATTGCTGACCAAATTAAAGCAGAGATATCTGAAGGTATGAAAAATCATACTATAGGATCCATAATGATAAAAGAAGGCAAAAGGGAAGATAGTATTGTTTGCCCCACCGTGAGAGTTGTGCTACATGCCAATAAAGAAGGAGTAGATATAGCTAAACTTCTAGGCGGTAGTATATGTAAAGAGTATGGTGTAAGAACAATTACATTTTGTCATCCTAATCAAGAAAAAAAGAGAGGGGCATGTTGCTATATTAATAATGATAGTGATAATGAGGAAAGAGTTTATGAAATAATTAGTGGGTTATATGAAATGACTTTAAAGTGGTATGTTGATGGAAGAGAATGCAAAATTAAAGTTAACATTGATGGTAAGAATGGTGTAACTCTCCTTGAAGGCAACGGTGTTACTGCAGAGCAGTTGCATGCAAATAAAGAAGTCAAAATAGGTAAGAGACGTGAGCCAAAATCTTTATATGAAGCGTTAGTACCGCAATTGCAACAAAAGAGCTCTGAATCAGTCAAGGTTTTACAGCAGCCTTCAACAGATGTAACAAATGTGACAACAACACCAACTTCTACTTCTCAGAGATGCTCTTGACTAAATAAATAAGAAAAAGCAAAAATAGTATAACTTGCTTACAAATGTAAGTAACTTGTACTTCTATGATGAATAACACAATATTACCAAGAAATTTCTATGAACGGCCAACTTTAACCGTAGCTGGGGAGCTGCTAGGGAAGATGCTGAAATTTTCTCATTTTAGTGGAATAATAACTGAAGTTGAAGCGTATATAGGAATGGATGACCCAGCTTGTCATGCAGCAAGAGGCTATACTAATCGAACCTCAGTAATGTTTGGTACGCCAGGGTTTTCGTACGTATATTTTATATATGGAATGTACTATTGTCTAAATATTGTAACAGAAGCAGAAGGATTCCCAGCAGCAGTGTTAATACGAGGATTAAAGCTCACTGAACCGCTTGAAGCAAATTTAGGCGGGCCAGGCATACTGTGCAAAAAATTAAACATTACAAAAGAACATAATAAACAAGACCTTACTATAAGTCATGAATTTTGTCTCTATGAATATCACCTCAAACCAGATTATGTGTGCACTCCAAGAATCGGAATTAGTAAAGGCAAGGAGAAATTTTGGCGATTTAAAAGTTGCGTTTTAGCAGAAATGCCTAAAATCACACTCAACAATAAATATTAGACCTCCTGCATAAACTAGATAAAAAGGCAAATAGGCCTTTTATGTTTACCAACAATAGACTTCTTGGATAACCTAAGGATACTTTTTGATCTTCTATGGGGGAGTTGAACATTCCCTTTTTATAAAACTTTTGCATACTCCTATTTAACTTTAATAGCTCTTTATCTTCCTGAAATCTGGATGTTTTATCAATGCATCTTCTATTCAGCCGTTAGCAAGAACTTTCACTTATTCCATAGCTTTGCGCTATATGGAAATATGTACGGTATTTACACAAATATTCGAGTGCTATTAATAAATATGCATTGTTTATTTGGTTTTCCTCCTCTTGCCTTTTTCTTGGCCTCTTCCTCTATTAAAATTTCTATTATTTTTCCAATGTTTTTCTTTTTACTCCTCTTAGTCTTCGAAGCTTCTCTTCATCAAGTTTACTTACCTGCTCAAAATTTATACCTTCTCTAATATTGCTTCTACTACTTGTTTCTTAAGTTATCCAAGAAGTCTATTGTCTGTCCAGATACGAGGTAGCTGCTGCCATTTAAAATATTTTATTCACCTAAAATTACATTCTACCTATTTTAAAAGTAGTTTAAAAAACTTTATAGACTGCATACAAAAGACCTAACATCTTTAGCAATGCCTTCATAAATCCTTACTAAATCCTCACTTAGTATTGAAGGATTTCCACAATCAGAAGCACTACATATTTGCGGATCTAGAGGAACTCTGCTCAAGAGTTTGACTCCCAGCTCTTCAGACATTTTTTTTGCACCACCTTTTCCAAATATGTGTATTTTTGAATTATCTTGAACAAAATAGCTCATATTTTCCACAATGCCGATAATTGGCACGCTGAGCTTTGTGAACATATCATAAATTTTTTGTGCATCAACTAAAGCAAGCTCCTGTGGAGTTGAAACTATTATTGCTCCAGTTAAACTAAAATTCTCCATCAGACTTAAATGTACATCGCCAGTGCCAGGCGGTGTATCAATGATTAAATATTCTATATCAGACCACCTTGTTCCCATTAGCAAATTGTAAAGTGCTTTTGTGATCATAGGTCCACGCCATATTGCTGCGCGGTCCTTATCAATAAAATAGCCAATTGAAATAGTATAGAGACCATGTTTCTCTATAGGCATTGCTTTACCACTCTGTATTTCTGGTTTTAATTTCTCAGTGCCCAACATTTTAGGAATCGAAGGACCATATATATCTGCATCAACTAGCGCAACTTTATGTTTTAATTCTGCTAACGAAAGAGCTAGATTTAGTGCAACTGTCGACTTACCCACACCTCCTTTACCAGAAGCAACGACAATTATATTTTTCACTCCTTCGATATGAAGTTTAGCTTTTTGTTGCCTAGCTTGTTTTTGACCAGTAGCAACTACAGTAACCTTTCCTACTCCCGGTATCGCCTTAACAGCTTGCTCACAATTTTTTCTTAATTCTTCATTTGGTTCAGTAACTTCAAGAGCAAAAGCAACATCTTTACCCTTAATAACAATTGAGGATACTACACCAACATTCTTACCACTTTTCTTCTCTATAACCTTTTTTAGGCTCTCTCTTACGATTTCCTCATTAACCTGTGTAAATTTTTTCCAGAACATATGATGAATTTTTTCTATTGGTGTATACTAACATAGAATAATTAAACTGCACTGACTTTAAAGCGAGGTTACAAGAATATGCTAAATGATAACAACTTAACACAAGTACAACGAAATTTGCATTTTAAGTTGAAAAAGGTAATATCAAATGGTGGGGGAATTAATAATATCTTGAAAGTAGCCTCAGAGAATGATTTACTAAAAGTTCTTACAATAGGATATACTACACGATTTCCAAGAGGTGGGGAACGCACTTTAACACTACTTAGCCTCGCCATATTCAAATGTAATGACGAATGCGTTAATTCTATTTTAATACATTCTCAAAATAACGGTACACTGCAAGAGATTATTAATACTGAAAATATTATAAACTATCAAGATGGTCTGATGTACACCTTAACATCGCTTGGCTTTGCTATAAATCACAATAAGCCAAGATATATTAATGATATTTTAACAAAAGCCCAGGACAGTGGAATACTACAAGATATTCTTGCTGCTAGAAATATTGTACAGTATTTCAATACTATGGAGTATGCTTTAACACCACTCAGTTTCTCTATATATAAAGGTAATAAAGAATGTATCAGTTCTATTTTAGAAAAAGCTCAAAATAATGATATGCTGCAAGGCGTTTTTATTGCTGAAAATATTTTACAATTTTCAGATGGTCTGACGCATATTTTAACACCAATTAGCTTTGCCATATATGAAAATAATAAGGAATTTTGTAACTACATTTCAACAATGATTCAAAATAATGTTGTATCGCAAGATATTCTGAATAGTTGGACATACATTTTAACATTGCTTGGCCTTGCTATATATAGAAATAACAATGAATATGTTAATTCTATTTTAAGACAAGCTCAAAATAATGGTAAGCTGCAAGAAGTTCTTACTGCTAAAAATACTTTGTATTCTCCAGATGGTTGGACGTATAGCTTAACATCACTTGGCTTTGCTATACATGAGGGTAATCATGCACATATTAATTCGATTTTAACTCATGCTCAAAATAGTGGTATATTGCAAGATATTCTTGCTAATCACAATGCTGTAATATCTCCAACTGATCAGACGTACAGCTTAACGCCACTTGGCATCGCTATACATAAAGGTAATATTGAATGTATTAATTCTATTATAGTACGAATTAATGACATACCACGATATATCTGTGCCACTTTTCAACCAACTGCAGCGATTAATGAAAGGAATACTAGGATTAGTAGTGCATTAGATAATGTATCTATTCCTCCTAGACTACAAGTAAATAGAATTACTTTCTGATTACCTTGTCCTTCCTGAACGCTCAGGTTCATAAGGAACTTTTTGCACAGAGGTTACTTCTACTCATCAAAAATCCTTTAATATCACTCTGGTGTATATTGACACATTAATTTTAATAATTAAACTACATTGACTTTAAAGCGAGGTTACAAAAATATGCTAAATCATCAAAATTTAACATGAAAACAAAAAGATTTGTATTTTTAGCTAAAAAGATCCATATGGAATGGAAGGAGCATCAGTAATATCTTGAAAGCAGCTTCAAGAAATGATTTACTAAAAGTTCTATATCACTTGATATACTACACGATTTCCAACAGATGGAGGACGCACTTTAACACTGCTTAGCCTAGCTATACATAGAGACAATAATGAATGTGTTAATTCTATTTTAGAACAAGCTCAAAACAATGGTATACTACAAGATATTCTTACTACTGCAAATATTATAAACTATCAAAATGGTTTGATGTACACCTTAACATCGCTTGGCTTTGCCATACATCATAATAAGGGAAGGTATATTAATGTTATTTTAACAAAAGCCCAAGAAAATGGTATATTACAAGATATTCTTGCTTCTAGAAATATTGCACAGTATTTAAATATTATAGCGTATACTTTAACGCCACTTAACTTTGCTATATATAAAGGCAATAACGAATGTATCAATTCTATTTTAATACGAGTTCAAAATAGTGATACACTACGAAATATCCTTACTTCTAAAGATATTGTGCAGCTTCCAGGCGTGACGTATGTCATTAAACCATTTGCCTTTGCTATATATAAAGGTAATAATGAATGTGTCAATTCTATTTTAATACGAGCTAAAAATAGTAGCATGCTACAAGGTGCATTTACTGAACTGTACTGTTTCCATATGGTAGATATACTTTGAATGCTTGTGAGCTAGCTGTAGTTGTTAATGAGAACAATGCTAGTATTAGGACTGCATTAGATAATGTATCTATTTCTTCTAGGTATGTTAGAGAAAATAGCAAAGTTAATTAATTTCTTAAGTAACTCTTTCTTGCAAGTACTACTTTTTTATGTATCTATTCAGGCAATGGCGTTAACTTAAGAGAATAAATTAGCAAGCTCTCCTAAAGACATTATGGCGTTTAGGCTTATCTACTTTATTGCGGCTATACAATCTTCACGTTAACTTTAGTGCGTATTTTAAAAAGGGTTTGAAAGTTTTTTGGTGCTAATAAGCACCTGATAAAGTTTCTGTCTCATTACACCAAATAAAACTGAAAAATTTAAACGATACTCAGCAATTTGATCTGGGTTCCAAGGTTCTTGTGCATCACGCATATGAAGTATTGCACATGACCAAGTTTGCACAAAATTCTTGTTTCTAAATTTATCCCAGAAAAATTCTCTAATTCTGCTTCTACTTTGAGTCGTTTATAGCACTCCTCTATGTGACACCTTAATAGACAAGCTTTACTGATATCTTCTTTATTGAAATAAAATAGAAACCAAAGGTCCTATTTTTTACAGTATTTTACTCCTTAACATCTTTCCTTAAGTTGACGCCATTGGGCTTTGTTGCATCGCTATCTACGGTGGATAAAAGATAAAAATGTTGAATATCAATAGCTTATTATTCTAGCATTTATAGTAAGGACAGTCAGTAAATATCTAAATTTAAGTAAAAGAAGTTTTACTATCATTCACTAATCTAGCTAGAATTCAAGAATTTCAATGCTTTAGCTATTTTAAGTAGAATTAAATTTACTAGTACAAACAATAAATTACTATTCTTAAATTTGATCGGATTGATTGCAAAAAATAAGATTTTCAATAAGTTGCTTGTATAGTTAGCCTTTTATAGATAGTGATGCAACAAAGCCCGCTGAAATCTAGTTCATATTATATATTTATCTGATAAGTTCCATGTATGTGTAATTTATTTAAATTGACTTCTTATCATATAATTAAATATATTATTGAAAATTAAAGGTAAGGTTGTGGCAATGGAAATTTCAAATTGGCACGAATTATTGAGTTTAGTTAATGTTGACAAAGATTTAAGCAAAGATAACGTAATTGAAAAAATACAAAATGAGCTGAAAAGATATTCAAAGGAATATGAAAAGTGGGAAAAGTCTGGCTTTGATATAAATTATGTGTTTAAAGATGGTGAAAAAGTGACTCTTTTGCATTTAGCTGCTTTCTGTAACCTAGAAAATATAGTGAACGCTCTCATAGAAAAAGGTGCAAATGTTAATGAAAAAGGTGCGGGAGGAAAGACTCCTTTATGTGGTGCTGTTTTATGTGACAACATGGTCATGGTAGATGCTCTAATAAAAGAAGGTGCCGATGTTAATGTAGTAGATATATTGAGAAGGGCTCCTTTACATTGGGCTGCTTTACGTGGCAATATGGTCATGGTAGATGCTCTAATAAAAAAAGGTGCCGATGTTAATTCAGTAGATATATGGGGAGAGACTCCTTTACACTATCTTAATCGTTCAGCAATTAAGAAAGGGTGGATTGCCGGTGGAGTAACTGCATTATTAGGTACTGCTATATCTATAGCACTTTTTACGGCCGGAGCAATTACAGCTGAGTTAATACCTATAGTTATAGCAGTAGTTGCAATTACAGCAACAGCACTAATAGTTGGCAATGCTATATATAAATTGTCAAAGCCTGATACTCAAGTTGATAAACCAATCTTAGCACAAGAAACTGCTAGCAATAGTAGGGTTACCTAGCGATTCT
Source organism: Wolbachia endosymbiont (group B) of Xanthorhoe designata (assembly GCF_964028585.1). Classification (NCBI taxonomy): domain Bacteria; kingdom Pseudomonadati; phylum Pseudomonadota; class Alphaproteobacteria; order Rickettsiales; family Anaplasmataceae; genus Wolbachia; species Wolbachia endosymbiont (group B) of Xanthorhoe designata. The sequence continues at coordinate 1,149,532 of NZ_OZ034794.1, read as the reverse complement.
GCCACAGTGTCAGCTGTTTCAATGATATCCATTTGTCCCTATAATTGTCTTTTCTCGCCTACCTTACTTTACCACTCTGCTGAACAGAGACAAATTTACTTTCTTACTTCACCCACCATAACTCTAATATGACGTTTCTTTCCTGCAGATAATTTGATAAATGGCTGACCTTTAAAGCTTTCAGAGTTTATTATATAGTTAATATCATTTATAGTATTATCATTAACTTTACATCCATTTCCCTGTATTAAACGCTTTGCTGCACCTTTTGAAGGTTCAAAACCGGTGTCATGCAGCAAGTCTATCAGGAGTATGCCATTTGTAACTTGTTCTCTTGTGATAGTGTAACCAGAAAGCAATGAACTGTCTTGATTTTCAAAAGCAGAGATTGCAGTAAGTCGTGCAACTTCTGCTTCTTTATCACCATGACATATTCTTGTTACCTCTGTTGCCAAGACCTTTTTTGCTTCATTTATTTCTTGATCCTTCAAGGACTCTAATTTTTTAATTTCATCAATTGGTAAATCAGTAAAAAGTCTCAAGAAATGACCAACATCTTGATCATCAACATCGCGAAAATATTGCCAGTAGTCATAAGAATTTAGCATACTGCCATCAAGCCATACTGCCCCACTTTCAGTTTTGCCCATCTTTTTTCCTTGTGCGTTTAATAAAAGAGGTGTGGTAAGACCAAACAGCTCAGGTAAATTTAACTTTTTGCCAAGTTCAATTCCGTTTACTATATTTCCCCATTGGTCCGACCCTCCAATTTGCAGACAACAGCCATATTTTTTATTCAACTCGACAAAATCATAGGCTTGTAACAACATGTAATTAAACTCGAGAAAGCTTAGATTTTGCTCCCTATCTAGCCTAATTTTCACACTATCAAAGCCTAACATGCGATTTACAGAAAAATGTGTCCCTATATCACGCAAAAAGTCTATATATTTTATGTTATCTAACCAATCTGCGTTGTTTACTATGATTGCACCAGTTTTTCCATAATCGAAAGATATCATCTTCTCGAGGGTTTTCTTTATACCAAGTATATTTTGATTGATATCTTCTATCGGCAAGACGCTTCTTGCTTTGTCTTTACCAGATGGGTCGCCAATTTTTGTTGTGCCACCTCCAAGTAGAACTATTGGCTTATAACCGAATTTTTGTAGGTGACGGAGCATCATGATTTGAATGAGACTGCCAATATGCAAACTTGGTGCCGTACAATCAAACCCAATGTATGCAATTATATAATTATCTTGTGATAATAGCTGGTCTAACCTATCAATGTTTGTACATTGATATAGGTATCCTCTTTCTTGAATGAAGTTTAAAAACTCGGATTTATGTTTCATAATATGTTATTTTGTGTGTAAACGGTGTTGTTAACGATGGCGTCATTCCAGTGCTTGACGCTGGAATCCAGTTTATTATGAAATTTCATCAAAAATGTTGTATAGTGTGCTCGTTTATGATTAAGTTTTCTAGATTCCAGTGTCAAGCACTGGAATGACACCACCAACTTCATAAGAGTTGCCTTCAAAACTACAACATTTGAGCAATTGTATAACAGCTACCTGAATAATCAATTCCATAACTCTTCTATCTTATAATATTCTCTTACTTCTGGCCTGAATAGGTGAACCATTATACCTTGAAAATTCACAATCACCCAGTTACCTTCATCCATACCTTCTACATCTATTTTATCGTATTGCTTGAGATTTTTCATCACGTGCTCAGCTAATGCTTTTACATGGCGGCTCGAATCACCGGATGCAATGATCATATATTTTGCAATGACAGTTTTATTCTGCAAATCAAAAGTAACTATATCTTGACCTTTGTTTTGATCTATTAAATCTACAATTGTATTTTTTATTGATTCTGTATCACCATTCATTATTCTAAATTATATAATTTATCTGTAATTATACACTCAAAATTTCTGAATATGAATTATTTTGATATGCTTCTAGTGTAACGTTTATAATACATATATTTGTAATATATGATAGTTTTCTGATGGTATGATCATTTACTTAATCGGATTTCCAGGTAGTGGCAAACTTACGATTGCAAAAGAGCTGTGTAATATTATTGATGGGGTGATAGTAGACAATAACCTGTTTAATAATATTATATTTGATATGATTGACTTCAGAAATGCTGAGGTTACAAGTGAAATATGGGAAAAAATTTTTGTGATTAGAGAGAATATGTTAGCAATATTGGAAAAACACCATATAGAATCAAAGCATTATATATTTACAAACGAATTGATAAAAGGTGATTACTATGATCAAAGAGTATACAAATCAGTGGTGAATTTAAGTAAAAAAATGAATGTGGAGATTCTCCCTGTGGTGTTATATTGTAATAGTGGAGAACTAGTAAAGCGCGTTCAATCAAAGGGAAGAGAGCGGGAGAGAAAAATTACTGATTCAGATTTTGCTATGAGAAGAATTAAAGAAAAGAAACTATTTGTGCCTCAAGGTTCACTTAAAATTGATAACTCAAACTTAAGCGCAAAAGAAGTTGCAAAAAAAATTGTTGAAAAAATGAATAGTAAAAAAGTAGTTGGAACTTCTATGATAGATAATTTAGCAGCAGAGAGCATTTGTGATTAGTGAAGAGAAAGAGTATCGCCCTTGTGTTGGCATAATGTTATTTAACAAACAAGGAAATATTTTTATTGGAAAACGCTTTGATAGTGACTCTTATTGGCAGATGCCACAAGGTGGAATTGATGATGGTGAAGAGCTAGAGCAGGCAGCGCTACGTGAGCTATTGGAGGAAGCTGGTACTGATAAAGCAGAAGTTGTGGCCCAAAATAAAGATTGGATATACTACAACTTACCCGAGGAAGTTATACCAACATGCTGGAATGGGAAGTATTCTGGCCAAAAGCAAAGGTGGTTCTTAATGAAATTTTGTGGGAAGGATAAGGATATTAATATTAACTATACTGATCATCCAGAGTTCAAAGAGTGGCGTTGGCAAAATGTAGATGATTTGGTAGCCAGTGCCATACCGTTCAAAAAAGAAGTTTATAAAAAAGTGATAGAAGAGTTTTCTTCTATCATAAAAGGATCTATTTATGATAATTGATTCTCATTGTCATCTAATTTATTTTTCTGGTGATGAAATACCAAAGGTAATTTCAAGAGCAGAGCAAAATGGTGTGAGAATTTTGCATAACATATGTATAAGCATTAATGATATCCCTAAATTATTAAAAATCTCTTCATCCTATGATCAAGTCTACTGCTCCGTTGGTATACATCCGCTTAATACTACTGTGGAAAAAGGTGAGTGTATAAATGCTGATGAATTGATTGAATTTACTAAGGGCAAAAAGGTAATTAGTATCGGTGAAACCGGATTAGATTTTTATAAATCTGATAACAAAAGCTATCAGAAAGAAAGTTTTGTATCACACATAGAAACAGTAAGAGTAACGGGATTACCTTTAGTTATTCACACTAGAAATGCTGATAGTGAGATGATTGATATGTTAAATTCAGAAATGAAGAAAGACGCTTTTAGTGGAGTAATGCATTGCTTTGCTTCTTCTAAGGAGCTTGCTTATAAAGCTATGGACTTGGGATTATACATTTCATTTTCTGGAATTATTACTTTTAAAAATGCGAGCTTACTCAGAGAAATTGCACAAAATGTACCACGTGAACGTGTTTTAGTTGAAACCGATGCACCTTATCTATCTCCTGAGCCTTACAGAGGAAGAAAAAATGAACCGGCAATGGTGAAATATGTTGTGAATTGTTTAGCAGAATTATGGAATGAATCGCCGGAACAAGTAGCAAAAATAACTACAAATAATTTTTTTAAGCTGTTTACAAAACTTGAGCTCAAAGAAATTATATAGGACAATTAATTTAGCCGACAAAGCTCTTCCACTGCATTTACAGATTTATTGAACATCTCTTGTTCACTATCATCCATCTTAACTTCTAGAATTTTCTCAACTCCATTTTTGCCAATAATAGTAGGAACACCAATGAATAAGTCTTTCACACCATATTCACCATTAAGATAAGCAGCGCATGGTAATATACGCCTTTTATCTTTTAAGTATGATTCTAGCATGCTTATGGCTGAAGATGCAGGAGCATAGTATGCAGATCCAGATTTAAGTAGATCAACTATTTCTTTTCCACCATTACGAGTGCGCTCAACTATTTCATCAACTTTTCCTCGCGTAATCAAACCCATCTCAATGATTTGGGTAAGTGGAATGCCAGCAATTGAAGCATAATTGATTAGTGGTACCATAGTATCACCATGTCCTCCAAGCACAAAAGCAGATACATCTTCGACAGAAATATTTAACTCACTTGCAAGAAAATAACGAAAACGAGCAGAGTCAAGCACTCCTGCCATACCAACAATCATATTAGTTGGCAGACTTGAAGATTTGTGTACTACTGAAACCATAGCATCTAAAGGATTGGTAACCACTATTACAAATGCGTTTGGAGAATGTTTTTTAATATTTTCCCCAACCTCTTTCATTACTGCAGCATTAGTTTGCAGAAGGTCATCTCTGCTCATTCCAGGTTTTCTGGCAATGCCAGCAGTTATTATAATTGCGTCAGAGTTTTTTATATCTTCATACCTATTTGTACCAGTAATATTGACATTAGATCGATCAATAGGAGATGATTCTGTAATGTCAAGCGCTTTACCTTGTGGTATTCCATCGCTGACATCAAGCAAAACAATATCTCCTAGCTCTCTTAGTGCAATCATATGGGCAAGCGTTCCACCGATATTTCCTGCGCCAATCAAAGATATTTTTTTTCTTTGTGCTGTCATTTTCTACTCCTTTATATTTACTTTTGTGGCTTTCCTACCTTCCCAAGGGGATAAGCTGTCAAACATACGAAAATCTTGCGGTAAGTCTATAGGATTATATACAACCTTTTTTGCCTCTATATCGTATCTTACTTCCTCGTAGCCAGTGAGAGGAAAATCTTTTAACATTGGATGACCTTTGAATCCATAATCCGTTAAAATCCTACGTAAATCTGGGTGATCAGAAAACTCTATTCCATACATATCAAATACTTCACGCTCAAACCACGAAGCTGCGTTAAATATCTTTGCTACACTTAGAGGTATATCACCTTCACATAACTGAAGCTTTATGTGCACTCTGATATTGTGTACAACGCTGAGCAAATTGTATATTAGCTCGAAACGTTTTTCTCTATCTGGGTAATCAACTCCAAAAACGTCAACTAATAATTCAAGCCTACACTTTTCATCATCACGTAGAAAGAGTAAGTGATTTTCAATGTCATTCAAAGCTGAATATATTACAATAGTGCCATCATTTTTCTGAATACATTCACATTTAGTCTTTTTTTGTATGTATTTTGCAGTTTTATCCATGCTATATATTTTTAGTTCGTTTTATTTTATTTTGTAGACATAGCATTCCATATAGCAACGCCTCAGCAGTTGGAGGGCATCCAGGAACATACACATCAACTGGCACAATTCTATCGCAACCACGGACTACTGAGTAAGAATAATGATAATAGCCACCGCCATTTGCACAACTTCCCATAGAAACGACGTATTTGGGATCTGCCATTTGATCATAAACTTTACGCAATGCTGCTGCCATTTTATTAGTTAACGTGCCAGCAACAATCATAACATCTGCTTGCCTTGGGCTTGCACGAAAGATTATGCCATATCTATCAAGATCATAACGACTGGATGCAGTGTGCATCATCTCTACTGCGCAACATGCAAGACCAAATGTCATTGGCCACAATGAACCAGACCTTGCCCAGTTCATTATATAATCTATTAAATCACCAAATTTAGTGATAAGAAAACCTTCTTTTTTGTAACGATTCCAGTCGCCATTAGATAAATTTACTCCCATTCCAACGCACCTTTACACCACTCATAAATAAAGCCTATAGTAAGTATTGCAAGGAATATCATCATAGACCAAAATCCGTAATAGCTTATTTTAGATAAAGAAACGGCCCAAGGAAAAAGAAAAGCAATTTCTAAATCGAATATTATGAACAATATTGCAACTAAGTAAAATTTTATGTCGAAACTTTTTCTGGCTCTTGATAAAGGATTAAAGCCACACTCATATGTAGAAAGCTTTTCACCATCTGGGTTACTGACTGCAAGAAACATAGGTAATACACCTAAAGTAAAGGATAATACAATTGATACACAGATAAAAATTAATATAGTTAAATATTCACTCATTTAAAAAACATATAACACTATGAATTTACATGCTTTCCTAATCTTTTACCACCTAAAATATGTATGTGAAAGTGCGGTATAACTTGCTCTCCATCTTTACCGTGATTAGTAACTAATCTATATCCTGTTTTTTCTAAGTTATATTTATGTGCTATTTCTCTAACAGTTTTAAAAAAACTTACTATTTCCTCTTCGGAAGCTTTCAGAACAAAATCATCGTATGAAACGTATTGAGCTTTTGGTATAACTAGAATATGAACTGGTGCATCAGGATACTTATCACGAAAAGCTAGCACATTTTCATTTTTATGTATTTCCTCATAAGACAACTCACCTCTTAATATCTTAGCAAAGATATTAGTGTCATCATAAGCTGTACTACCCATACTTTATTAAATTCCTGGTCCTCTTCTATTTTGCTTATGATTTGGTGTAGAAGGTGGGCTTATTGCTGCTTCGCTAGAAGCATCTTCAAGACTTGAAACGTCTTTTAGCTGTATATCTTGTCCACGCAAAACTGACCCATAGTCCATTTGGTGTCTTTTTGAAAACGTTTCTATTCTATTTGCCCTTCTTGCAGCAATAACTTCTGGTTGTAAATGATACATATCTCCAGGAACAGTTAGGCTATGATAACTTTCCTCTATTTGAACTTCTTTCATAACACTCTCCATAATTTATTTCCCCCTACCTCTTATGCTTTCGCAACTTTCAAAATCTTGTTTAATAGCTTTTTGCCAATTATTTAAAATTTTCTCTGATGATTTTTCTTTATCCATAGGCCTTACAACTTCCTGTGACTTCTGCTTTTTACTATCATATCCACTATACAACTTTTCTGCAATACCATACAGCAATTTCCGATCTGTGTGAACTTTAAACTCTCCACCAGTAATTTTTGCCAAATTTTTAAGATCACAATCAATCTTATTATAAATTCCTTCAAGAGCGTACTTTTTCATTACTTTTTCATCCATACCTAGATTTTTATCTTTTATTTCTTGGATAATCTTTTCAACATCAACTTCAATTACAATTTTGTTTTCTTCTCTAAAAATAGTTATATTGGGCAGATCTTCCCTTATTTCATCTAATTTCTCTGGACTCAAGTAAGGTATATCCCCCGTTAAAGTTCTTGACGCTAAAAAACTTACCTTACCTTTTTCTTGTTTTATTATTTGTATGCCAAGGTACTTACTAGCTTCTGTGGTTTTTATAGGTGGGTCATATTTCTCTTCTTCTTTAGGTACATCACTCACAGCGTTTTTTAATGAAACTTTAGCATCATGCTTCATTTCATCAATTGAAGCAAACGGTTTCTTTATAGGATAAATAAGTGCTTTAGGCACAAGAAAAAACACGCCTTTTATCTTAGCCAAAATAGACTTTTTATTTGACTCATCTTTTGCCATACATACCTCCAAATCACTTTCTACAATCAGATGGTAAAATACACCTAATTATAGACGAAAATATTTAAGCTTGTATATCTATTGTAAGATGAAATTATAGAAATAGCAATCATTATTTGTACATTACCAAAGTATGTAGTATTTTTGCTGCTTTTCTTGTTCAAATTACCTTTAAAGATAAATTATGTTAAAATGGAACGCAAATAATATTATCGATGCTACTGGCGGAAGAGGGGAGGGTGTTTGTAATTCGGTATATAGCTCAAATATTTCAACGGATACAAGAAGCATAAAAAAAGGTGATTTATTTATTGCTCTCAAGGGAAAGAAATTTGATGGGCATGATTTTCTACATGAAGCATTTTTAAAAGGAGCTGTTGCTGCGGTAGTAAGCGAAGATAAATATAGAAATTTTCCTCTAATTATTGTGCAAGATACTCTAAAAGCTTTGCATAATATGGCATCATATTACATTAGAAATATTCTTGTTAATGCTAAAGTTATCACAATTACAGGTAGTGTTGGGAAAACCACTACAAAAGATATGCTTAACACTGTTTTGTTGCATTATGGAGTATCTCATGTAAATGAAGGTAACTTGAATAATAATATAGGATTGCCTTTTACGATTCTAAAAGCGCCAGAAGATTGCCAGTACTTAATCCTTGAAATAGGAATGAGTAGAGCTGGTGAAATAAAAGAGTTATCGGAGATTAGCAATCCGGATATTGCAGTTATTACCAACATTGAACCTGCGCATGTTGAAAATTTTTCATCTCTACTTGATATTGCGCAAGCGAAATTAGAAATTCTACATGGTATGAAAAATAATGGTACTTTGGTTTTGAATAAGGATAATGAACATTATGATTATCTCTTATCAAATGCTAACAGAAATGTAGTAAGCTTTGGTAAGAATGAAAGTGCTACTATTTGTTTGTTAGACCTAATAAGAGACGATAACGGTCTAAATTTAAAAATCAAACTGAACAATGGTCAAATTATGAACTGTAATTTACCTGTAAAAGGCGAACATTTTGCATACTCTGCATTAGTTGTTACAGCAGTTTTGCAAAGTCTCGAACTTGATTTATCTAAATTACCACTAGTGCTTGAGAATTTTACTGTAACAGAAGGTAGAGGTAATGTTCATCAAGCTAAATACAATGGAAAATTAGTACATTTGATTAACGACTCCTATAATGCTAACCCTACTTCAATGAAGGCTGCAATAAGAACTTTAGGTACATATTCTAATTTAAGAAAAGCGGCACTACTTGGCGATATGTTAGAACTTGGTAATGAAAGCATAGTATTTCATACAGAATTGCTTGACTCTATAGTAGAACAAAATGTGAATAAAGTTCATACGGTTGGTAAATTTATGTTAGAATTGAATAAACTTTTACCGGAGAATATAAAAGGCATGCATTTCGATGATTCTAACAAATTGAAAAGTAATTTAGCTAATATTGTTCAAGATAATGATGTAATTTTAGTTAAAGGTTCTCATGGAATGAGAATGGACCTTATAGTGCAGGAATTCACAATAGAATATTAAATAAAACTATTGTATTAATTTAAAGTTAAGTTATTGGAAGTTTTAACTGTGATAAAACGTATAGTTATTTTTGGTGGAACGGGATTTATAGGAAAACACATCGTAAGACGCTTGGCAGCGGCGGGGTATTTAATAAGAATATTTACTCGTGATCAGGAAAAAGCTGCTTGTCTGAAGTTATGTGGAAATTTAGGACAAATATCAATAATTGAAGGAGATTTTTTTAATGAAAAATCAATTTTAGAAAGTATGGAGGGGTGTGATGTTGTTATAAATTTAGTAGGAATATTATATGAAAAAAGAAAATACGATTTCTATGACGTTCATGTTGGAGTAGCTGAAAGAATAGCAAAAGCTGCGCAAATAAAAAGTGTATACATGATGATACATTTTTCTGCCATGGGAATAGAAAATAGTAAGCTGTCAAGATACGCCCAAAGTAAATTAGAAGGTGAAAAAGCTGTAACTTCAGCATTTCAGGGAGCAATAATAATTAAGCCAAGTCTTGTATTCGGTAAAGAAGATAGTTTCTTCAATAAATTTGCAAGATTAGCAACAATTCTTCCTTTTTTGCCGTTAATCGGTAGTGGAATAACGAAATTTCAGCCGATATGTGTAACAAACTTAGCTGAAGTGGTATATCGTATTATCAGCTTTAATAAGCAAGATAAAAAAATTTATAATATAGGTGGACCAAAAGTTTACTCTTTTAAAAGCTTATTAAAGTTTATTCTGAATGTGACTAACAGAAAGTGTCTACTGATCAATGTACCTTTTCCAATGGCAAGATTGATAGCCTTTTTCTTAGAAAGTAAAGTTGTTTCTGTGCTGTTAAAACCTATAACCGGAGATGCAAGCCCTATACTTACTCGAGATCAGGTGAAAGTTATGATGAATAGTTCAATCGAAAAGTCAGATGATCTCGGAACAATGAAAATTAGACCACTAGCAATTGAAAATGTGGTACCAGAATACTTGAAAATTTATAGAAAGCATTGATAGAAGAATGTGCCCGGTAGGATTCGAACCTACGACCCACAGCTTAGAAGGCTGTTGCTCTATCCAACTGAGCTACGGGCACACATCATATATAAAATGCTTCTTAGTACACGTGAAGTCAAGTATTTCTTGTGAATATAATGTTTGTGATAATATCTCAAAACTTTGTCAGTACAGCATGTAACGATAAAACTGAGAAAAAAGAAACGTGGGTAATAGGAAGTCTAATAGCGCAGTAACACAGAACCCCAGGCTAAACCTGCACCTATTGAAATCAGCAATATCAGATTTCCTGACTTTATTTTTGATTCTTGTACTGCATAGTCTAAGGCTAGTGGAATTGACGCTGCTGAGGTGTTTGCATGCTTATCAACTGTATTAATTACTTTTTCTATAGGAAAATCTAATTTCTTTACTACTGCTTCAATAATGCGAATGTTTGCTTGATGGGGAATTAACCAGTCAATATCAGTAATCTTCAAACTATTGCATTTTAGAGCTTCCTCTACTGAGGCTGTTAATTTCTCTACTGCATGTTTAAACACTTCTCTTCCATTCATAAGTATCTTTCCAGAATCACGAGTAGAGGATATTCCTCCGTTTGTACATAATAAGTCCACATTGCCATCAGAGTGTAAGTTTGTTGATATAATGCTACTGCTACTCATTTCTGATTTCATTATCACTGCACCAGCACCATCACCAAAGAGTACACAAGTTGACCTATCTTCCCAATCAACAATCCTAGACATTATTTCAGCACCAATAACAAGCGCGTATTTAATTCTATCGTTAGACTTTACAAGTGAATCAGCAACTGTAACTGCATATATAAAACCAGAGCATGCTGCCTGTACATCAAAAGCAAATGCGTTTTTACATTTTAATTTACTTTGTATAATCGTTGCACAGCTAGGAAAAGTTTTGTCAGGTGTTGTTGTTGCAACTATGATCAAACCAATTTCATCTATTGAAATTTTCGCTTTTTCTATAGCATTTTTCGCTGCATTAACAGCTAAATCTGACGTTAGTTCTCCTTCATCTGCTATATGTCTTTGAACTATTCCTGTTCTTTGCCTTATCCATTCATCGTTTGTTTCAACTATCGATGCAATTTCGTTATTACTCAAAATTTTTTTTGGTAGGTAAGAACCAGTGCTCAATATGAAACTTTTATTCAATATGACTTACCCCGTTAATTATCTTCTGGTTTAAATTTTCACTGATTGCATTTACTGCAAATTTTATAGCGTGAGCAAAAGAAATAGCATCAGAATTTCCATGGCTCTTTATAATGATACCATTTAGCCCTAAAAACATAGCTCCACTTCTAATTTTAGGATTAAAACGCTCTAATGCTTTATTTAGCTTGGGTTTCAACAATATGCCGACAAGCATTTTTGTCATCCATGAATTAAATACTTCCTGTTTTATTAGACTGATAAAAGTACCAGCAGTTGCCTCAGCTGTCTTGAGCATTACATTACCAACAAAACCATCAGCAACAATTACGTCTATATTACCATCTAAAAATTCACTTGCCTCTATATATCCTTTGAAGTTAATACTTGGAGCATTTTTGAGTAACTCAAAAGCTCCTCTTACTGAGTCAGTACCTTTCACTTCTTCTGTACCAATGTTTAGCAAAGCGACTTCAGGATTTTCAACTTTTAATGCTATTTTTGCAAATATACTCCCCATTAATGCAAATTGAAATAATGAGTCAGTATTACAGTCAACATTTGCACCAAGATCAAGCAATGCAAAGCTTTTTGTCTTAGTTGGACAGATAGATGCAATAGCAGGACGATAGATATTGGGTAATGTTCCTAAAATAAATCTGGAGATAGCCATCAATGCTCCAGTGTTGCCTGAAGACACCATTCCAAAGGCTTTACCTTTTTTCACTGCTTCAACAGCTGCCTTCATACTTGAATCTTTGCGATGTCTCAGTGCAAAAGAGGGTTTATCATTTGGAAGAACATTATCAGAGCAATGGGTAAATTCGGAGTTATCGCTTACTTTTTTGTATTTTGAAAGCAAAGGAGATATTTCTTCCTGATCTCCATAAATATGAAAAAAAACTTCAACACCTGGGTCAACAAGATTATCCAAGAAAAAACTAGCACCCTGAATTACGGAAAGAGGTGCAAAATCCCCTCCCATAGCATCAAGTGCGATAACTATGTTGTTGTTAACCGTGGGTAACATATCATGAGTTACTCCGCCTTTTGTTTAATGAAAACACGTTTTCCTTTGTAACTATTGTCAACTGCTATGTTGTGAGGCAACATGAATTCTCCAGTTGTTGCACATACCACAATATTCTTAGGCTTAATAGCATGATGAGAACGATGCATATTACGCCTTGACTTTGACTTTTTTCTCTTCGGAACTGCCAAAACTTACTCCAATTCAATTATATAACACAATTTATTAGTAGCATGTTTTTTACAAGAAGTAAATAGCGAAATAAGTAAGGTTTTCTTATACAATTCAGTCTTATAAACTTAAACTCAAGCATTTTGATCAAAGTATATTGAACTTAAGACATATCTTGACTATACTCTGGCGAAGTTAATAAAAATTTTAATAAAATCAGTAAAACTAATTTTAGCTAAGATAAATGTAAAGTGAGTTCCTTTAATATAGACAGCGTTAGAATAATCGGTAGATGCTTTATGAACTTTCTGTTGAGGATTGGTAACACATTTGTATTTTTTATTCAATCTCTATACCACTGCTTTATTCCTCCATATTATTTTAGCAATGTGGCAAGACAAATTATAGAGATAGGCTTTTTCTCTTTGCCAATTGTTGGGCTCACTGGAGTTTTTATAGGAGCAGTGATAGTTTTACAGAGTAGCTTAAGTGGTATATTGATTAATCAAGAACAAGTAGTACCTAAACTTGTTACGATCACTATCATTAAAGAGTTAGGGCCAGTTTTGATCAGCTTAATAATGGTAGGAAAGGTTGGGTCCTCAATTGCAGCAGAAATTGGCACGATGCGCATCACTGAACAAATAGATGCACTTACAACTTTGGACATCAATCCTTTCAAATATTTAATTGTACCAAGAATTCTAGCGTCAGTTATAGTATTTCCAATACTTACAGTATGTGCAGATCTAATAGGAATATTTGGAGGGTATGTCACCGCAGTCTTTGAATTTAACCACAATTTAAATATATACATAAAATATACAGCTCAATTCTTTAATATGTACGATTTTATTGTTGGGCTGATGAAAGCGACTGCTTTTGGCGCCATAATTTCTGTTTCAAGTTGTTATTACGGTTACCATTGTAGGGAAGGTGCACGAGGAGTAGGTATTGCAACAACATCAACTGTTGTTATATCCTCTATATTGATAATTTTAGCAAATTACTTGATTACTTTAATACATGCATAGCCCCATAATATCAATATTGAATCTAAGCTTATCCTTTGATGATAGAACGATATTAAACAACATAACTTTCAATATATCGAAAGGAGAATCATTAGTCATACTTGGCGGCTCAGGAAGTGGTAAATCTGTATTAACGAAAATAATTATTGGATTATTGACACCAGACTCAGGGTCTATTAAAATAAATAGCAAAAGCAAAAATAAATTTGGAGTCTTATTTCAAAATTCCGCTTTGTTTGACTATGTTACAGTGTGGGAAAATATATCTTTTAATTATAAAAAACGCTTTAATATCAGTATAAAGGAGGCAAAACGCCTAGCAATCGAGAAGTTAAATGACGTTGGACTGGAAGAAAACATAGCAGACATGTTTCCAGTAGAGCTATCAGGTGGAATGAAGAAAAGAGTGGCACTTGCAAGAGCAATTGCACACAACCCAGAAATTATTGTATTGGATGAGCCAACTTCAGGATTAGACCCAATCATGTCAGATGTAGTAAACGAGATAATAATAAAATTATCTCAAGATCTTCGTCCTACAATTATCACGATTACACATGATATTCATAGTGCATTTAAAATAGCTGACAAAATAGCAGTATTATATGAAGGGGAGATCATTTCTCACGGAACTGTTCAGGAAATACAAAATACTAACAACGAATATATAAAAAAGTTCATTTATTGTATATAGCTACAGGTTTACAAACGATATTGTGGATGCTATAACTAGCCTAACTTGAGATATCGACAACCTTCGGTCTGTTACTAGTGTAGTGCTACGGTGGTATAGTGTGTTAGCTATAAAACAGCGCATTAAATATAGATAAAGTAACTTGTATCAATTTTTATTATCATGCCAATTCCAACTGAAGAAATTTATTGAATTTATTACTTCACGCTAAAATAATATACTTTACTATTCAACAGCAATTACAACTGATGATTTTATTTCATTCCACTACCTGCTGACTTACTTTCTGCTTAGCATATCCATCAAATCAGATTCTTTGAGTTTACTATGGTCAACTTTACTGAACTTATTCACCATAGAGCTCATTTGATTATACTGCTTAATTAGAAGATTAACGTCAGTTACACTTGTTCCAGAACCCTTAGAAATTCTAAGTCTTCTTTTGCCATTTAAAATATCTGGATTTTGCCTTTCTTTTTCAGTCATTGAGTTTATGATGGCTATATATTTTTTCACTTTATTGTCATCTGGCACGCTGCTACTTAGCTTTTTTGTGAATGAACTAGGGATGAATTTCATTATGTTGCTAATGCCATCCATTTTACTCAGAGTTTTTAACATTCCCACTAGGTCGTTTAGGTCGAATTTACCCTTTTTTACTTTCTTTTGTAACTTATCAATTTCTTCCTGACCAACAATCTCAGCAGCTTTTTCAACCAATGATACAACATCACCCATGCTAAGTATCCTTTTTGCAATTCTATCGGGATAAAAATCATCGAGGTCACTTAATTTTTCACCACAAGCAATAAATTTAATTGGACAATCGGTGATCATTTTCATAGAAAGAGCAGCACCACCACGTGCATCACCATCAACACGGGTAAGAATAATGCCGGTTACACCTATTGCCTCATTGAATGATTTGGCAATATTGACTGCATCCTGGCCTATCATTGCATCTGCTACTAAAATAACTTCTGCGGGTGAAACTATTTCCTTTACGGATTTCAACTCATTCATCATATTATTGTCAATATGAAGCCTGCCTGCGGTATCTAGTATTAATACATCACAACTATCGCTCTTTGCTGTTGCCAATGCCCTTTTTGTAATTGCAATAGGCCTCTCATTTATCACTATAGATAAAGTTTGTACGTCTATTTGTTTACCCAGTACCTCAAGTTGTTTCTGAGCAGCTGGCCTATAAATGTCTAAAGAGGCAAGCATCACTTTTTTCTTTTGCTTTTTTAGCTTTAAAGCAAGCTTTCCTGAGGTAGTTGTTTTACCTGCACCTTGTAAGCCCACCATCATAATCACAGCAGGGGGTTTAACTGCTAGATTTAAGTCACTTTTCTCTGATCCGAGAACTGCAACTAAATTATCCTGCACAATTTTAATTATCATTTGTGCTGGAGAGACACTTTTTATGACTTTTTCTCCAATCACTTTATCTTTAATGTCATTGATGAATTTTTTTGCAACTTCAAGTGAAACGTCAGCTTCAATTAAGGCCATGCGTATTTCTCGCATGGCAAGATTAAAATCATCTTCAGAAATGATTGACTTTCCTCTCAGTTTATTAAATACAGAATTTAAACTTTCAGTTAACGATTTAAACATAATAAAATTAGTAGAATGCTCATTAAAAAGAGAGAAGAAGATGAAACGAAACTCACTGAGTTATAACTCAGCACTTCTTTAAGTTTAGTAACATTATTAAAGTATAAACTAGTAAGTGAATTAGTCAAGTTTTGCAGTAGATTGGCAGACATTTCTCTCACTTTAAGGACCAGTTGATTGAACAGCAAGACAATATAGGGTATGAAAGCTCTAAAAATCCAATCAACATCCATTTTAAAATTTATTCTTGGGTAAAATAACCTGCGTAAAGGAATAAACAGTAAAGTGGTACATAATAACAAATTAAATTGCGACAAAATATTTTTTGTGTTGTACACAAAATCGAAAATTGAATGTTTATTGTAAATAGGCAAGTAAGGATTGCTAGCGATTACACATATAAATGCCAAAATAATTATGGATATTTTGCCTTCCCTCTCTGCTAAAGGTTTTGACTTACTTTTTGCAATAAATATGTAGTAAAGAAATTTGAGTCCCACACTTAAATGAAGCAGCAAATTTAGAACCTTATATAAATTTTTATACCCTTTTAAGGCAACAGTGTTCATTTCAATTTCAGCTGTGATATATGATTTACTGATAAATCCAGCAGTTCCAGGAAATGCAGCCATTGTAAGTATTGCGATTATAGCACACATGCCTTCCACTGACATCAGTTTACCTACTCCATTAAAACTAATTGTTTTTGTTCGTGAAATAATCGAATTACTAACTACAAACAATAATGATTGATAAACAAGAGAGAAGATTATATGCAGTATCAAAATTGGTATTGCCTTTTCCGAAGGGCTGAGTAAACCTCCTGCAATAATCAGCAAGCCCATTTGTCCTACAACATTATAGCATAGAAATCTACGAATATTTTGCTCAAGAGAAGCAAATATAATGCTGTAAATTACAGTGATGGCGCCTACAAGCGCTAATATTTCAGTACAATCTTGCCATAGGTTATAAGTGTGTAAAAGCATCACTAAAAAAGAGACTTTAGTGGTAAATAAAGAGAGATATGTAGTGCCATGTAGTGATGAAGCGGGATATGCATCAACAATCCAAAACGAAAAAGGAAAGCAAGCACAGTTTATCAATAAACCTAAAATTATCAGGTTAGTACTTTGCAGTGCCAATCCTGCTGTTAATATAACTCCAACGAAAAAGTGTACACAAGCGTACCTTATTGCAGGTCCACTATCTCTACAGCTAGCTACGATAATAAAAAATGCACTGATGGTCATTAATTCAAAGAATATTATAACCAATATCATCTGCTTGGATAAAATTGCACAGAGTGAACAGGTAGTGTAAGCAGCAAAAGATAGCATCTCTGAAAAAGTCAAATTTTGTGTTGGTAGAACAGCTAAAAATGCAACTGACAAAAAAGATATTAGTACGATACGAAAAGATAAATCAAAATTTAGAACTGGATGAGACCAATTCAGTATAGCACCTAAATTTTCAGGTAATGTTAGGACTATCACTATTAATGCAGTTAGTAGAAGTAACAGTGACGATTTATAAAGTTGCACAGTGATGTAAACCAGTATGGTTTATGCTACCTCAATATACGAATAAAAGCAAATTGCATATTAACCACTAATTAAACTAATTACCATATAATTATATCAGGATTTAGAGGGTTATAGAGAAATCGGTCAGATTAGATTAAAAATCTAATCTGACCGATAGCTTTAATAGTGAGGTAAGCTTTAATATAGCACTCCTAATTCATAGTGCTACACTCGTGCATAATTTATTTTTAATTTGTGCACGAGCGTTAGTAAATTATTTACTTTTTGAGATAAAATTTTGCATCACTTTAATATCCAGAACTTTATTAAGTCTGCCAGTTGAGAGTTATTTATTCCCTTTCTTTTAAGTATTTGCATAAGTCAAATGAAGCTGCCAATTTTTAATTTACTCATTCGACTTTTATAACTTTTGCAATGTTTGATTCTATTAAAGAACTTTGTTAATATAGTCTTTAACGTTTTTTTAGATACCGTTGTGGTGTTTTAGTATAAATTCCGCTAACAAGTCGCTGAATATTAAATTGTTTTTAGCCTGTATCAAGCGTTGTAATTAAGGAATTTGAGCAGCAGATACTGGAACTCAGAAAGCTCTTGAGTAGCTGTATAATGAAAATTAGATTATAAAATCCTCTGACAGCACATTCTGTGTTGTATTATTATCCATAACTGTGTAATCAATATTATATTTATCGAATTCATTGCGCATCCTAGTTAAATGTCCTTTATCATGATCCAAAAGAACACTTACGTAGCTCAAGCTATCATTAAAAAGATCATTATAAATTACTGGAAATTGAACTGTGTAGGATGTTGTACACTCATCTTGACCGTTATTATCTTTACAAAGGGACATTTTTCCTGTTTTGCCAGTATCATCTTTAGTAGAAATAAGAAATTTCATACTTACGTCTTCGTTTTTTGCTACAAACTCCTTACACTTTCTACTTTTTGCAGAACACGGTCCTATAGCTATAGAGTAGCTTTCTTTTGGAAGTGTGAATATTAACTGATGTGTCATAATGCTACCTTAATAAAAAATGCTATTGTAGCATAGATCTATTAATAAATAATATATACTGTAGTATAATTAGTACGAAGGGGATTTAATCAACCTCAGTAGGTTTACCAGTTGGACCCATAAGGATTATTTGCTCTCCTTCTCTTAAGCCTCCGCACAAATTAGTGGAGCCACCAGTTTCAAGTACAATAGTGGAAATAATTCCTTTTTTTTTGTCTACTTCAGTGCCGGTTACAGCTATACCTTCCATAGCAAGGTTTGTATTATTGGCTTTTCTGTTATTGGTTTCAAAATTTTGCAACCTAAAGAATTGTCCAGGTTTAAAATTCTTTGCCGCAAGAGGTGCTTTGATCACTATTTCCACAACTTTGTTTGTTAAATATTGAACTTTTATAACCTTTGCAGTGAATTTTTCTTTAATTTTATTAAAGAATTCTTCATTGGCCAGGTGTTTTGAAGCACGTTGATTAGCTACTCGGCTCAAAAGCTGAGAAATGATAGGGTAACCATTCTTAGCGCTTGCCATAGCTTTCACGACGCTGCCGCTATACGAAGGATGAAGGTCACCAAAAAAGCTAATTGTTTTATTGCTTTGCTTATGCACTAATATTCTATCTTTATCCTGCATTTTAGGAGAAAATATTGGGTCTATTTCTTTTTCTGATGAATTCAAATGAGTAAAATACCCATTGCTTAATTTAAAATGCTTTTTATCTTCTGTTGCAATAACTGTATTTGGCTCAGTACCTGCTGCTATAAAAATAGAACGTGCTTTCATGCATTTGATTTCGCCGGATTTTGTGTCTATTAGTTTTATTGATTCAGCATGGTTATATTTATCCGTCACAACTTCAACTGGCTCTAAGTTTTCAATAAAGTAAATCCCTTCTGATAGTGCATTTTGCACCTCTTCGCTATTTAATCGATAACTTGGTGAATTTTTTAGATCTTTTCTATATACAATTTTTACTCCCCCAAGACTCTGCATTAACTCTAATATTTTTATTTCTCTGTTTTCTTTTTTTGCTAGCGCTTGCTCTGCTTGGATCAATTTTGCGTGTGATATGAGCTCATTTGCAATTTCATATTCTTCTTCTGTCCAATCTTTTTCGACATATTTCTTTCCATACTTATCAACCAATATTTCATAACGAAGAAGAAATTTTTCCACTTGAATAGGATAGTAAGCTAAAGCTTCAGTAGCAGTATCAATTGCAGTGAGTCCTGCACCTATGACAACTATCGGCATGCGAACTTGCAGATTTGCTATAGAATCACACTTAAGAGCACCTGTTAGTTGTAACGACATGAGAAAGTCGGATGCCATGCGCACTCCACGAGCTAGTATGTTTTTTATTTTAATCATTCGTGGCTTACCAGAGCCAAGTGCCAAGGAAATGTGATCAAAACCCAAGTTGAACGAGTCATCAACAGTTATCGTACCTCCAAAACGAATTCCTCCATAAAGTGCGAAATTCTCACGTCTTTCCAGTAACAGTCTGATAATTTTTAGGTAATTTTTATCCCATCTGGAAGTTATGCCATACTCTGCTACTCCACCAAATCCGCCAGCTATGCGTTCACTTAGTTTTTCATGCTCGAAATCTTTAATTAACTGGAAATGATCAATCAAAGGTTCTATCTTTAATCCATCGATGGCGATAACGTTATGTCCATCATTTAACAAATGATGAGCTAAATTAAAACCCGCAGGACCAAGTCCTACAACTAGAACGTTTTTTCCAGTATTTTCTTTTGGCAATGGACGCTGAAAATTTAAAGGATTCCAACGGCTAAGCAGAGAATATATTTCAAATCCGTACGGCAAATTGAGTACGTCGTCCAAAATCCTTGTTTCAACCACTGGCACATTTACAGGCTCTTGTTTCTGATATATGCATGAGTTCATGCAATCATTGCATATTCTATTCCCAGTAGCTGCACATAATGGGTTATCTATCATCACAATTGCAAGACTTGCTATGCTATATCCTTCGCTTTTTACCAGATTCATTTCTGATATTTTCTGCTCTAGTGGGCAGCCGTGCAGCTCAACTCTAAGTGGAGACTTTTTGAAAGTGTTGTCATCATTGATTAGCCCCTTTGAGCAGCTGTCCTTACTTTGCTTATGACAAAATATGCAGTAGTGAGCATTATCTAGTGCTTTATTCAAACTCACCTTTTTGCTTGTTAGATCAAAACCATATCTTCTTTTCACCTCATTTGAATACAGAACCTCAACCTCGTCTACTTCTTTTTTCAAGAATGATACGAGATTTTCGTAATCAATTTTCTTATGTATGCTAAATAGTATACTCTGTTTGTTTTTCACTCTCCAAACTGCATATTGAGCCGCAAGTTCTATTTCTTCTTTGTGATCCTCTTTATTTTCAAGCCAATTCATTACCTGCTCAGAAAAGTTTTTTTCTGTTGTTGGTAAAGTAAGGAAACTATTTAACCTGTTGGTTACATAATCAATATTTACTACATCAGTGTATTTCTTCAATGCATAGCGCTGAACAAAAAACCTTTTGCATCTGTATATTACAGCAAAGTCGTTGTGTTTTTTCTTTAGTTCCTCTATTTCTTTTTCAATGTTGAAAAGTTTTGCAATGAATTCATCAAGTAAATATGAAAGGTCTATTATTAACTGGCTATTACAATCATCTGTCATCCAAGTAGCTGATACTGGAATCCATCCTTCTTGTTTTCTAGATCCCAGTGTCAAGCACTGGGATGACATCGAAGAAGAAGCTGCTTTTTCTCTTGCTTCAATTAATGAACAAAACAAGCTTTCATCGGACGATTTTATGTAATCTAAAAACGCCTCATCTAACTTTATTAATTCACTACGAGTGTATAAGTTTGAAAATGAGATTTTGAAATTCAGTTGCATCTTTATACTATACAGCGTACATACTGTTTCTTACAGATGAAGATTTTATTTATTTTTTAATGCTGCTGAGATTATTGCTTCTGCAACCTTTTCTTCCTTAACATATGCAACACACTCAAATTTGTGTAGACCTAAACGCACACTTTGAATATTAGCTTGAAGAATCAATGCGTCTCCTGGAGTAACTGGCTTTGTGAATTTTGCATTTTCAATTGATCTCAAGTAAACAACTTTATTTTCCATTACCTTTTTACCGAGAACACATATTGCAGATGCCTGAGCTAAAGATTCAATTATCAAAACTCCTGGCATTATCGGATGGCCAGGAAAATGACCAATAAAAAATTGCTCATTGAAAGTCACGTTTTTAATTGCTTTTATACTCATACCAGGATCGCATTCTATAACCCTATCTACTAAGAGAAAAGGATAAGAATGTGGTAGTATTTTTATAATATCATTGATATTACATTGCATAAGCCTATTCAGTGTTTTGCAAAGCAAATTCGGGTATTTCCTTGTTTACATTTTTTAATACTACATCCGATAAATCTACTTCATCCATAGAGTATAAAACTTGATTCTTTTTTGAAATAAATAGTACCAAATCTATGTTTTTTTTCTGCTGTTTTTTTAGCAACTTCTTTTATCTTGTTAAAGATACTTTCTACTGCTTCTCTATAATTTTCTTCTAAATGTGACATTTTCTTAGCGTAATTATCCCTAACACTTACAGTATGCTTACTGAATTGTTCTGTCTTTTCTTTTTTTGCTTCTTCTGACAAAAGGTCAAATTCTTCTTTCGATGGCTTAAATTTTTCTAACTCATTTTCAAATTCCTTCTGTAATCTAGAATTCTGCTCCTTTATTTGTTGTTGTATATTTTGCAGAGCCAGAGATTCATTGATAACCTTATCACTATCAATAATGGCAGCCTTTGTATTGAGCGTGCTCTGAGGTTGATACCCTACAAACTTATACCCCACAAATAAGGAAATAATTAAGGCAATAACTGATGTAAATAACTGTATATATTTCATTTAAATCCCCGCTTCAATAGAAATTTTAACGTTTGTCGATGGTATTATGTCATAAGCTTCCTTTACTAAAGGAAACCCAAAATCTAATCTCAGCCTACCAAAAGGAGAAGGCATTGAAAAGCCAAAACCTGGTGATACTCTTATAAGCTTACTATCGTAATATTTCCCACTATATCCCTCCTTTTCATCTAAACCAAAAAGTGTTGCATAGTCAACAAATAGTGAGCCTTTGATACCAGCATAGTCGTATAATTTAGATAGTGGAAAATCTACTTGCTGTGTTAAATTAAAATAAGTTTTGCCTCCCAATGAGCTTTTATTTTTGTCTTCTGCTCTTGGTCCAATGCCGGAAAGGTCAAATCCTCTAATCTCATTACCCCCTTTAAAAAAGTGCTGGCCAATGTTTAGATCTTCATCGGTATAAGAAAAAATATGACCTGCTGCTACTTTAAAGCGCAGTGTTATATCATCATCAATTTTGCTTAATATGGGGTGTGTATAAAAAGATAAGAATTCAGATTTTAGGAAATTTACATTTCCTCCCAATCCTGAAATATCCTGATTTAAGCGCAATAAATATCCCTCTTTAGGAGTATAGAGGTTATCCAGTTTATTGTATGATAACGTATATCCCACTGATGAAACCTGATACTCACCTTCTTGATCTCTTATTATCTCAGAGATATCCTCATCTTTTCCACCCTTATTGTCCATGTGTATGTGATTATACTTATAAGAATATTGAAAGGAATTGGTTAGATTTTCTGAGATTTTATATGATACTTTTGCTATTCCTCCCCAGTTGCAGGTATCGAAAGTAGTGTTTGGTTTGTCTTGTTTTTCATAAAAAACACCCATGCCTAGTGAAGTATCAGAGTCATTAAAATTATTTTCAACAGCGTCTATACTAGTAGAAAGAACATATTGACTTTTTTCAAGAGCAAAAGATACCTCTTTACCACTACCAAATAAATTACGATCTGTGAAATCGGTTTTAACAAATACTCCACCAGGAAGAGACATGCCACCTGTTAAAGATAACGAGGCAGTTCTTTTTTCTTTAACATTTAAATCAAGATTCACTGCATTGTCATCCACTGTATAACTATTTATTTTTACTGTTTCAAAGAAATCACTATATATCAATTTTCTACGTGATTTTTGGATCTCAGATGTGTTATATGCGTCACCTTCTGCCATGCTAAGTTTTCTTCTAATTACTTTATCTAAAGTGCGGTCATTGCCATCAATAGTAATTTGGTTTATATAAATCTTTTTACCTGGTAGCACTTTGTAAGTTACATCCACAATATTGTTATGTTGTGTATATTCTGGATTAACTTTTGCAAATATATATCCTTTTTCGCTTAAATGTTTACTTATTTTTTCTGCTGTATTGTTAATTTTAACTCTATTAAATATTTGATTATTTTCCTCTTTGATAAATTCTAATATTTCTTCCCTTAAACTTAAATCCTGAATCTCAGTTTCAATATCAACTTCATTATTTCCAAATAAGTATTGCTGCTTTTCATCAATCAAAAAAGTTAACTCTATTTGGTTGTTATTATCAACCTCAACAATTGGTTGGATATTATTTTGAATATATCCCTTAGATGAATAGAAGCGATCAAGCAGTTCTGTGTTAATCAGTAGATATTGAGGTGAATAATGAGTTCCGCTTTTAAAAATGGCTCTAAATAACTTACTAAATATATCATTGCTATGCCTTTTGATAACTTGCTCTAACTCATTTGCTGAAAAGTTTTTATTACCTATAAATCGTAAACCCTTAATTTTAGACGTTCTTCCTTCTTTTATCTTAAAAATTAGGTTTATCCTATTGCTACCAAGCTTATCTAGCTCATATGCAATTTTAACACCAATTTTACCACTGTTCCTATAAAGAGTAGCTAGATTTATTAAATCGTTTTGTAATTTTGTTTCAGTGAAAATAGTTAGTGATTTTGACTGGATAACGTTATTTAGCAACTCTTTACTGTTAAATAACTTATTGCCTTTCAATATTACTTTGTTAATCAATGGATTCTCATGAATTTTTACTACTAAGTTTTTTTCATCATCGATATAGGCGTTAATACTAGCAAATAACTTTGTTTTATATAAATCTTTTATAACTGAATCTACATCATCATCATTTATATGACTACCTGGTTCTAATTTTGTATAAAACCTTATTGTTTGATCACTTACTCGCTCATTGCCAATATACTTAATATTTTTTATCTGTACTTTTTCCTTATTTTCTAGAGCAACAAGTAGAGTGGGAAAAGAAATAAATATTATTATTAGTATGTGAAATAACTTTTTCATATGTATCTTAAAAAAGATGCCTAATATCATTTGTGATTGCAACTGCCATCAACAAAAACAGTATGGTAGCACCAAAAGTGGCTGCATATTTTTGATATTTCAAACTCAAATCTCTACGTATAACTGCTTCTATAATATAATGAAATAAATGCCCACCATCTAGTAGTGGTATTGGCAGCAAGTTAATTGCAGCTAAATTAGCTGAAATAATTGCCATAAAATATAGAACCATAATAAGTCCCTTTTTAGCTGATTGCCCTGAATATTTTGCAATTTTTATTGGCCCACCTATTTCATTTATACTCCTTTTACCAACAACAATTTGAAAGAGTGCTTTGATTGTTAAACACATAGTGTGGTAGGTTTCATTCACTGATAGGCTAGCAGCTCCAAGAAAAGATGACTGTTTTAACCCTATCATATTAATTGAGGTAATTCCTATAGTTTTTCTTTCTATTATGTTACCAAAGACATCTCTATCCTCAACTGTAAACGGAGTTAGAATAGTTCTGTACTCTTCGTTATTTCTGCTATACTTAATTTCTATTCTTGTTTCAGGGTTGGACATTATCACGCGTGAAATATCTTCAAAGTATTTTATTTTGTACTCATTGATCTGTGTAATAGTGTCACCTGGTAATAGGCCAGCTTGCTTTGCTGCACTTTCTTCAATTACATTACCAATTACTGGTGGAGTACGATAATAACCTGCCACGCTGAAAAATATTGTGAAGGCTATAACGGTAAATATCATGTTTGCAAAAGGCCCTGCAAAAACTATTGCTGCTTTTTGATATCGAGGTTTTGTATGGAATGAGTGTAATTTTTCTTCTTCAGTTAATTTTTGTTGATCAACAGGAACGCTTGCTGCATTAGTATCCCCTAGCATTTTAACGTAGCCACCCAATGGAAAGGCACTTAATTTCCATCTAGTTCCAGACTTGTCGTTAAAACCAAAAATTTCAGGACCAAAGCCTATAGAAAAAGATTCAACTTTAACCTTGCATGCTTTAGCGATAATATAATGCCCACATTCATGCACGAATACTATGATAGAAATTATTAAAGAAAACGATAAAAAATAATATATTCCAGCGCTAAGTTGATGAGAAATTAATTCCACCTATGTTTTAAATCTTAATCAAACGTTGAGTATATTAAAATGCGCCTTGCTTGACAAGTATTTAGTTTAGTCTTTAAATTAAAAAAAAGTTTAATGATAATGATAGATATCTCCTTATTAAGAAGAAAACTGATGTATAGGAGTTGGCATAGGGGTTGTAAAGAAACTGATATACTTTTAGGGCATTTTGCATTGAAATATCTTGATAAATTTTCCTTAAGTGAACTAATTGAATACGAAAAAATAGTTGATCTTGATGATTGTGAATTATATTGTTACATAACTCGTAAGAAACTTCTCCCCCCTGATTTGAGTAGTGAGGTAGTCGATTTGATTGCTTGCTTTAATCACTTATGCACCCAATAATCTTGTTTACCCTATCTAATACTTCAGCATATTCTACTCTTTTTTCCTCCCTATACTTTTTGCATTCTTGATTTATTTCGTCTAATCGCTTTGTTAATTCTAAAATTTTGTCTTCGAGAGTCAATGCTGCAAGTAAGAAATTTAATGCATCTGAGCCCTTACCTCCAGTTCTTTGAGATATGGAGCTAACTAGCTTGTTGAAGCTATTAGCAAGTTGTAATAAATGGTCCTTCTTTTTACTTTCGCAAGATATTTTATATGTGTTATTATGTATAACTATTTCTACTACTTGCATATGATGCTATATTGTACAACTTTCAAATTTACAATATAGATTTTCATTCATTTATCAAGAGGGATAACTTTTTACTGCTACGAAAATAAGTTTTAAAGTATTGATGTTTTGCAACCTTCTGTGACGTCAAATTACTTGCTTCTTTCAAGTTATAGCTTCTAATTGAAAAAGAACCAAATCCCCTGATTTCAACTCTATTATGATATTTCAACGCGTTTGAAAACACTCGAAAAAAACTATCAACTATGGCTGCTATAATGACCTTATTTAACAAAAGGTGTTTTTTTGCCACTTTTGCTATTATATCAGATTTCGTTGCCATTTATATGAAGCACAAGAAGTTATTTGGCAGATAATATTATATTATATTTTTCAACACCTACTACTTCAACTTGTATTTTTTCTGATATAGAAAACTTTTTATTTTCTGGTAAATGCTCTTGATCTACTAAAAGGGTTACATTGTTCTCAATTTCAACGATTAGACCATTTTCCTCTCTCTTACTTACAGTAACCTGAATTTTATCCCCTACTTTAACTTTCTCTATCAGTTCTTCAAGAGGATCATACTCTATTTGTTTTACTCCAAGATAAATTCTTGTCCGATCTACGTTAGCCCTTATCACTTTTGCTTCTATTTCATCACCTACATTATACTTTTTTATCTCATCTGAATTGTTTTTCGACCAACTTAGATTTTGCATATAAATTGTTCCTTCTACGTCCTCAGATATCTCAGAATTATCAAAAGTCACAGATATTTGTGAACCATTGTTGCTTTTAACTTTACCAGAAACAATAGAACCAAGAGGATATTTATCAATAAATACTTGCCAAGGATTCTCTACGCACCTTTTTGTGCTTAAACTCATCTTATTTTTAATAATGTCAATACCGAGAATTTTTACATCCACTTCTTGTCCTATTGTTACAAAACTACTAATTGGTAAATTACTCTTGCTCCAAGTTATTTCTGATGAGTGTACCAAACCCGCAATCCCAGGTTTAATCTCAACAATGAATCCACAATCTTTTATACCCGTTACACATCCTTTGTGTACGCTGTTAATTGGACATTTTGACTCTAGATCTTGCCAAGGATTGTCTCCTAATTGTTTTACACCTAGGGAGATTTTTCCATTTTCTCTATCTATTTTTATAATTTTAGTTTTTATATGCTGACCACAAGAAAAAATTGCAGATGGATGACTTACATTACTCCAAGAGATATCTGTAATATGTAGCAGTCCATCTATAACTCCTACTGTATCTGATTCATGAATGCCAACAAATGCACCGTAGTGAGTGATGCTTTTTATTTTGCCTTCTACTACATCACCTTCATTTAAAGATTCTAAAAACTTAATTTTTTCACCAGCATGCAACTTCTCTAATACCAGCTTCCTTGATACTACAATATTCCCCTGCTTCTTATCCATTTTAAGAACGATGAATTTTTGTTCAGTTTCAATAAGGTGATTAGCATCTTTTATTTGCTTCAAATCCACATGACTCAGCGGTAAAAACGCACTTATTCCATCACCAAGATCAACAATAAAACCGCATTTAATTGAGCGTTTAATGATTCCTGTTACTTCATCTTTTGTAACTGCGCTTTCTTCCAATTTATTCCATTTTTCGTCTCTGATTGCTTTCTCACGACTAAGAACAACATTACCATGGTAATCTTCAATTCTTTCAACATAAACTCTAATTTTCGAGCCAACAGTGATATCATCATTACAACTGAGCTCCTTAATCAGAATCCTTCCGTCTGACTTTAAACCAACATCAACCACAATATCATTAGAATTTCTTCTTGTGATTATACCTTCTACCACATCTCCTTCTTTGATTTTGTTAGCAAAAGAATCTTCACAAAAATCATTATCTTGATTATCAAATTGATCTTGAAATATCTCTTCTATGAACCTATTTGATAATAGTCTCCTGATAGCAACTGTATTTTTCATACCTTTTAACTTTAACTTCATTAGAACTCATATATTATATAATATTAATAATTAGTGACAAGTAAATTCTCATTAATTCATTTTGAGAATTGTTTAAGCTATAAAAGATTAAGTTATGTAAGATATGCTATCTAGGAATAATAAATGGATTAGATCATTTTCCAGAAGATCTAGGTTGAAGTTGAATGTTTTGGAGAAGTATTCTATTAAAAACAGCAAGGAATCTATAAAAAAGATCGTAGACTTACAAAAAAGAATACGGGTAGAAATAGGTTTCGGTAATGGTGAAAATATGCTCCATCAGGCATTCAATGAATCTGATCTATTATTTATAGGATGTGAGCCTTATTTAAAGGGGGTTTCTTCCTTGCTAAAAAGCATAGAAGCACGCAGCATAAAAAATATTTTAATATGGACAGAAGATGCAAGAGAATTAATTGCCAATTTTCCTGACAACAGTGTTGAAAAATTCTTTATTCTCTTTCCAGATCCATGGCCAAAAAGAAGTCACAACAAAAGACGGTTAATTAATACGGAATTTTTAAATTTATTAGCAAAAAAAATACTTGTCACAGGGGAAATATTTATTGCAACTGATCATCAAGATTATGCAGAGTGGATAGAGTTACATATAAAGCAGTGTAACTCTTTAATCTATAAGGAAGATAGTTTTGCGAATTATACTCCTACAAAATACCACAGAAAAGCGCTAGAATATCAGAGTAAAATAAAGTTTTTTAAAGTAAGTGTTATGTCTAAACTGACTTAGATTTGCCTCTACTTGTTAGTACAGATATGTACATGATACTCTACAGTGCAAGCAGCCCATCATGTATTGGAAATAACAGTTCACTAAATTCTTTAATCTCACAAATAGAAAGATCAATAAACTTGATAAACATCAACATTATCAGCCAGCATTGCTTTTGTAGCTTCAATTTACCTTTTTTATGACCGATTTGGATAATTTTATAACCTATAGCATTTTGTCTAGCAACCAATCTGGTGCTTCTCTACCTTTTTCCCACTTAGCAAATCTCATCTTTTCTTTTAGGTAATATTCTCTATATGCTTCTATTGGGTTACTACATTTATATCGATCAGGTAACGCTTGTGTAAAAGCTTGTATATCAGCTGATCGAAATATTAGCAAATCCTTGTTATTATCGCACCAATCTATAACTTCTTCGGATTTATGCGTTCTTTTGTATCGCAAGCTATATTCTATACACAATTCTTTTCCATGTTTTATTAACCAATCAAAGTTTCCTTTTGATTGTCTAGCCCATAAAGAACAAGGATGGTTTTTGTGAGTAAGTTTATATGGAACTTCTATATTCTGGCTTGTAATGCTGACTAAAGGATTTGGCTCTTTTAATGCTATTGAAAAAACACTGCTAAGCAATTGAGCAGTTTCTAGCGGCATTTTTACTATGTGCTTATCGCATAACATTTGTGCTGCAGTTACAGGATTTTCGTCTAATATAAAGATATTCATCTAAGCACCCAGAGATAGAATTTTTGCGTAGTATTTATTTCAATAAACCCTAAAATATCATTCAGAAAATGGATAAGTTAAATAAGCTCAGTTAAAAAAAATATACACAATTCCGAGGAACCCTTTCAAGCTACAATGAACGTATAGCTACCACTCTAGCAATATTGTTTCTCACCCACTGAAGATATTGCACGGTACTGTCTACTTGATCGTCGTGACGGATTTCTGGAAACATTAAAATCTCATACTCAAAGTCGCTAAGCCATACTGCTTGGTTAGGGAGAAAAACCCGCTCAGATTCTATAATTGGGACAATTCGGTGAAATCGAGTTAATTTGTCATCATGTGGTACTATTTGAATAATAGGTAAATCACTGTTTTTCCTGAGCTCCTGAACCAATTGCTGACCGCTTGCTTTTGCTTCGATTAAAATTGCGTGTGGCTTCCACCTTGCAGCCAGCGATAGAACTTTCTCTTTAAGTTTTGGATATTCAAGTTTTGCGCGATATACATCGAGTAAATAGAATGTATTATCTACTTTTGTCCAGGTAGTGCAGACACTAAAGTCACTTGTATTGTTTGTTGAAATTGCAGTATCCCAACTTTGTGTTACACGCAAGAGGCTATCAGGAAAATTTTTATAGCGCTTCAACCACTCTCGTTTAATTATACCACTTGAAAGTGGTAGAGGGTTTTGTTGGTATTGAGCAGCAAAACCATAACTCCCAAGCTCAGCCTTTATCATCTCAATTTCTTCTTTTCCTTCATTGAGGGAATATAGCAATTGACCTTCTTCTCTTGAGTATATTTCCTGTTCATGCTCTGGAATATGATTATTAACTGAATAAATAATCTCCTTATCTTCAGCTATTATTGGTAAACAGACATGATGCCATATGTTTCTTGGTTTACAGAGGAGGTGACCAGTTAAATCTTCTAAATGGAGTCTGTGCATCACAAGAACGATAACTCCTTTTTTTCTGTCGTTGAGCCTGGTTACTAAAGCCTGATCAAACCAGTTTGCAGCACGCTTTCTAAATGTTTCGCTCAAAGCTTGTGCGGGACTTAGTGGATCATCCACGATAATGAAATCTCCACCTTCACCGGTTAATGTTCCTCCAACTGAGGTTGCAATTCGACATCCTCTCTGCACTGTTTGAAATTTATATTTAGTGTTTTGATCTTTGCATAATTCTACTTTCGGAAATAGCTCTCTATACCAATCAGATTGCATTATGCACCTTGTATCGAGTGAGTACTTCTCGCTAAGCAACCGAGAGTAACTTGCAACTATTATTCTTGCAGTTGGCTGATTTCCAAGTATCCATGCGGGCCATGCAACACTTACACAAATGGACTTCATTGAACGTGGCGGCATATTGAATATTATTCTTTTCACTTCACCTGAACTTGCTGCTTCAAGCCTATCTGCTATGACTTTTATATATTGATAATCATTATACTCACACCCCGGCACTACCGTTTGAAAGCATAATTCAATGAATTTGAGAAGGTTTATATTGTTCATAAATTAAGGTTTGTTGATTTTTTTAAGATTTTGTTGTGTAATTAAATCAGCATAGTGAGGGTTAAAATATGAAAGAAATAAGAGAGCAAACTGAGAGAGAATTTATAAAAACTCAAAACGGGATGAAAATCCATACAATTACGCTTCCTAGTAAAAGTATAAACAATCAAAGTGAAAAACATCTGATATACTTTATTGGCGGAAATAAATCATTCAGTCCTAGCAAAGACTATTCCCAAAACTGGGATTGGGCTACAGATCAAGGGATTACTGTACATCTTTTTAATTATTCTGGATTTGGCTTAAGTAAAAATAACTCATTGATACGTAGTAATAGAGTTGAATCAGGTATAACAGTTGTAACTAATTTATTGGAAAAAGGCATAAAACCAGATGATATCATATTGTTCGGAAACTGCTTAGGTGGACATGTAGCAGCAGAAGTTTATAAAAATTTTAAAGATAAGGATATACATCTAAGATGTATCGTTAATAAGGCTGCTAGTTCACTCAAACAAGCTTCTCTTTATTATTTTGGATTCATAGCGAAATTAAAAATTTTTCTTGCTCCGATAATAAAATTAGTACTAAAGGTTTTTGGGTCCCATTGGAAAACATATAAAATTGTTAATGCAATTACTCCTTACACGATGTACTTCAATCAAGAAGGAGATAGGACGATTAAACAGCCAGCGCAACTTGCAACAAAAATAGAAAAAATAGAGCAAAGCGGTAGAAGGAAAGATTACCAAAAGAAAGAAGTGTTTGAAGGTTTTGAAGAATATGAAGAATTTTTCAAGCAGCATACAATATTAAGAAAAAATGATGAGTGTATTGATTCGAAAAAAGCTGATAAAGATATACATAAATTGCCAATTACGTGTTTAAAGTCTTCCAACAAAACTGATTACACTTTTCCTGAGCTGATTAGTTTTTATATTCAAGTAACAGATGAGTATTTTTCTAAGCATGGCTCATTAAATAATGAAGAGAAGGTTAAAGCATTTAAAGAAAGTAAATTTTATAAAGATTTTTCAAGCTGTAAAAATTCAAAGGGCTTTTTTCATAATCACATGAAGAAGCAAGAGATGTCATTTCAGCATGTGATAATAGAATCTAGGGAAAACAATACCTTTTTTAACAAGTAAAAGAAGGCTAGTTGCTCTTAACTTGACGCGTATACTTTCTTCAATATTTTAGCCATCTGTATCTGTTCAGATGCATGCAAATATTGAAACCAGTGTTTCTTTTCTTATCATCCGAGTACTGGGATCCAGAAGAATTAATTGTGAACAAATAGCTATACGATATTTTCAATAAAATTACAAAAAAGCTGGATTCCAGACTGGAATGACACCGTCATAAACTGTTAGGTCTTCATAATGTCATCCCAGTGTCCTCTTTCTCTTGTCATCCCAGTACTTGATACTGGGATCCAACTAAATTGGTGAACACTTTACAGCATTTTTGATGGAAAGAACTAGATGCTAGTGTCAAGCACTGACCATTTTTTCCTTAAGTTTTTGCAGCTTGTGTTCTATTACAAAACCACCGTGGTACTAACGAGTGGCAAAATGATAGCAAATCCAAGTTTTAAATTTTATTTTCAATAACGAAATTTGGCACATCTTGCTACACTTCCAGTTTTTATTGTACAAAAGAGGCTTCTGTCTGTGTCTGACATGAAGGTAATGTTATTCTCCCTCTTCCTTGTCCTGGATTTAGCTTGTGAAACGCGTGGTTAAAATCTTCATTACTCACTACCTTGGACTTTCTTTCAAGTGCAGCGTATATTTTTGCTTCATTGACTAATTGTTCTAACTCAGCTCCAGAATAGCCTTTTGTTTTTTCTACAATATCTTGAATATTTAGCCTTCCATCAGTTTTTGTATTTTTGGTATAAAGCTCCAATATCTTTTGTCTCGTTTCCACATTTGGATTAGGTATATGAACCCTTTGACCTAAGCGTCCAGGCCTAATAAGTGCTGGATCTATCTCATTGACCAGGTTAGTTGCACCAATTACTATTATATCTTTTCTGCTCTTAAATCCATCTATTTCAGTTAGTAACTGTGTTAAGCTCTCTCGACAGTGGTAAGCTGAGTTATTAGCGGTACTTCTTTTTTGGGCAACTGCATCTATTTCATCTATGAATACTATACAAGGAGAATATTTTCTCGCTACTTTAAAAAGCTCGCGTACAGCATGTGCACCATGACCAATATATACTCCAATAAGTTCTGGACCTGAGATACTTATAAAATTCATATTTGATTCACCTGCAATTGCGCGGGCAATAAGTGTTTTACCATTTCCAGGAGGGCCGTGCAGTATATAACCTTTTAGTGAGTTAATGCTTTCACTTCCAAACATCTCACGCATTTCTTCTGTCATTTGGTTACAGCAAATAATCTGCAATCGTTGTTTTAAGGAATCGTCAATTATAACATTAGCAAATGTTGTTTTATTATCTGAATTAGCTAATTCTATTTCTATAGGCAGCTCTACTTCCTTCATTTTACTAAATACTTGATCATATATAAACCAAGCGATAAAAAAGAAAACAATGAGTAACACAAAAGGCATAGCTGCGCTAATATAATATGCAGCCAGCTCATATCCTTTGCTGAGAAACATTGTATGCATATAGGCAAACAAAAGAGCAATAGAGACCATAATTGCTATGCATAGTAAACAGATAGCAATTCTTTTGAGTAATTCTGAGATTTCAATTTTTTTCATCTTACTGTCTTATATCGATTTTAAACTGAGAACAATTTTATTTAGATTAAATACTAAAAAAATATACCCCTACACTTCTTTGAATTCTACTAAATTCACTTTTAAAAAGCAATTATACATATACTTTGTGCGTGGTTAAGATAGCTCTGGAATAGTGTAAAGAACTATGTCATCATTGAAGAGAAATTCATCTGTTGTTTTGTACTCTTTATTAATTTTATAAGAATCATAAACATCGTAATCTGCTTTTGTATGGTAATCACAATATTGAAACTCACCCTCTTTATTGAAAAAGCCAAATTGATCAATGAATGTAGCCATTTTCTCACGTTTTGCTAATTCAAATACATTGACTGGGCAGTGACCTGGAGAATTCGGATTAGTAGTTCCTTCCGCAATAAAAAACGATGGTTTACCGTTAAGTAACTTGCAGAAATTTGGCTTATATTCCTTTTTCATACAGTTTAAACTTATATATTGATATTTATCTGGAATATTTGAGTATTGAGGATCATATTTTTTATGTTCAAAAAATTCATTACCTAAGAAATTACAAAACGTTAATTTATAATCATCATTATTACTGGACTTTACTACTTTAAGATAATGAAAGTCTCTAGGAATTTTTATCTCTTCTTCTGTAACGTGATTATGTATGACCAATTGGTCATCGAGCATGCAGTAACCTATTTTTGGTAAAGTAGCTACAAGCTTACCATTCAACATGATATTTGCTTGATAGATATCATCCGATAATTCTTTTCCCTTCTGCAAAGTAAAATCCTGCCCTGCCTTAGCTGGTGCACTGCACTGCTCAGTCTTAGTTAAGTTTTTTATTATTGTTGATACCTCACTAATTTCTAATATATCATGTTCATTTTTTGTGTATTGATACTTATAGCAACTACCATCTTTACATACTGGAAGACATTTTCCTTCTTCATCTGATATATAGATATAATCACCTTCTATTGTAAAATAAAGTCCACCTTTTTCTTCTTTAATCTTTTCTAGTACTGGGTCACTTTCATCGTAAAAATTGATAAAATTGAGCATTCCAATTAAATTATTTCCTTCATCATCACTCATTATGAGTTCAATACTAAAATTATTACTGTCTTTTATGTACTTACGTGCAATTAACGCTTCTTCTCCTAATTTAAGCTGTTTTATAATATTCTCTTGATTCTCGCCTATGATAGCTTTTTGTTCTATAATAAAGTCCGTGCCATTTAATTTCAGAGGTGAGTTATTTGTAAATAAAACTATCTCATTACCCTACTTCTTTAACTTTAAATCATTAATATTCCCTACTTCAACTGCACCAATGTGTGAAGAAACAGTATTAACATTACCATTTTCCTTTACTATATAATACGCAGTGGGAAGTTTAATCAATTTTTTATAAAGCGGACTTTTATCGTCTATTTTAAATATATGTTTTTCCATGATATTGCCTTAAATAACCAACAACTTGCTGATTAATGGCACTGAAGCTACTAGGAGGAGCAACATAACTCATAAAACTCCTTGGCTGCTCATTATCTGCAATTATTTTTTCAGTATTAACGAAAGCTCTTTGTTGTTCATTTAATCTTTTTTCCATATGATCTTTAAAAGTAAACAAACATTTACTAGTTTGTTTGTAATTAGGGAGTGATTTTTTCGCAGTTACACACAAGAACTTCAACAACTCGTTATGATTTTCATCATTAAGTAATGACTTATTGATAATGGTTGACTGCAGTTCTACTGGATCAAAATTTAGACTTTTCTTTGAAATGCCACATTTCACAGCTGTTGCTCCTAATACTTCTTCAAATTTTGTTACAATATCTGCTGCATTTATTATTTTTGCTACTTCCTGTATTTCATTTTTTACTTTATATTCATCCCCTCCTACCGCAGGATAAAAGAAATTTATTATTTGAGGTATAAATGAAGTTGGTCTGCTTGCTCCGCTTGTCACTGATGACTTTTTAATTTCCCTCCTTTTTCTACGTGCACCACAAATTTGATCTGCTGGATTTGTTCTACAAAATATATCTTTTGTTTGACTATAGAGCGCCTCTGTGTCTCTTTGCGATCGCAAAGCTTGAGTGTTAAAATTTTTAGCATTTTTTGTTAAATTAGCTGTTTTATTGTGCAGTTCTTCGACTTTGTTTGCAAAACCTTCTGAAGCATTTTTAGCTGCCTCTGCTGCTTCTTTAGCACCCCTAATTTCAGTCCTTGTCTGATTAATCTCACGCAAAAATTGATTGGCAACGTCAGCACCTATTCCATCTTCTCCCTTGGAACCTGGCAATCCATTCGCACCTGGAGCTCCGGTATCTCCTTTTGGACCTTGTGGACCTGGCATACCCTTAAGACCAGATCTACCAACCTGACCTTTGGGCCCTTGAAGACCTATATCACCTTTGTCACCTTTAGAACCTATCTCTCCTTTCTCACCCCTATCACCTTTTATTCCTATAGCTCCGTCTAATCCTTTAGGACCTATATCTCCCTTTGTTCCATCAATACCTGGCTCACCTTTTATACCTTGAGGACCAATATCTCCTTTTAATCCGTTTATACCCGGCTCACCCTTGTTACCTGTAAGACCTTGTGTACCATTGAAGCCTCTTAGACCTGGCTCACCTTTGTCACCTTTTGGACCTTGTGCACCTGACAATCCATCTGTTCCAGTATCTCCTTTAGACCCAGTATCTCCTTTTGGACCTTTTATCTTTCCTGGATTTTGTCTCAATTCTTCTGCTATTCCTTCACGTAAGACAGGATCATTTACTAGCACTTTTTTATCTTGATCATTTTTTGCTTCTAGTACTGCTTTTCCTATTTCACCTACTTTTTGAGTGTCAAAGAACTGATGAACAATATTTTCAACTATTGTTTTTGCTGCATTCACATCGCCTTTTAATTTGGCATACTCAAGCAAATACTCAATTAATTTTTCCTTGTCTATTTCTTGCTTC
The DNA here is from genome assembly GCF_964028585.1 of Wolbachia endosymbiont (group B) of Xanthorhoe designata. Lineage (NCBI taxonomy): Bacteria > Pseudomonadati > Pseudomonadota > Alphaproteobacteria > Rickettsiales > Anaplasmataceae > Wolbachia > Wolbachia endosymbiont (group B) of Xanthorhoe designata. The sequence goes on along the minus strand of NZ_OZ034794.1, from coordinate 1,112,222 downwards.
ACGATTTCTAGGGCCTTTGGCTGCTTATTTAAATCACTATGAAGCAGAAGATACTTAGCAAGTGCCCAGTCGCTCACCTTATCTTTTATAAGATTGTTAGCTTCTATCTCGCTCATACTGCTTCTATCAACAAGTAGTTTAGCAAGCTTTTCTGCAAATTTTTCATATTTTTGGAAGGCTATAGGATCGGGATTATTTTTCTTTGTGGCATCGCTTGTTATCTTACTCACAGTATCTTTTATAATGTTTTTTGCTTCCTCTAAAGAAAGTTTACTTACTACTCCTTCAGTAAGTTTTGCTACATCAATTTTATTCACAAGTTCCTGCGAATTAAGATTAATTTTACCGGCAATCTGAGTTGCGAGATTTTCACCTTTGATACCATTTGCGTTAAGAACTGCTGCTCCTAACTCAGCTTTTTTACTGGTAACTAATTCAGTTGCAATTTCTATAGCACTTGAGGCATCTCCCTTCTCACCTTTTGAGCCTTGAGAACCAGGTTGACCTTGAGAACCAGATTCTCCCTTGTTGCCTCTTTGACCCAAATGGCCTGGTTTACCTTTTATACCTATCTCTCCTTTCTCACCCATATCACCTTTTATTCCCATAGTTCCATCTACTCCTTTAGGACCAATATCACCTTTTTGTCCTTGTATGCCTGGAGAACCTTGATCACCTTTATTACCTCGTAAACCTGGAGGACCTTGTATACCTTGAGGACCTGGTAATCCAATATCTCCTTTTGATCCAGGTGCACCTGGCTCTCCTTTGTCACCTTTAGAGCCAGTATCTCCTTTAGAACCTTCTGGACCAAGAAAACCTCGGTCACCCTTATTACCTTTGGAACCTTGCTCGCCCTTTAACCCCGGTTCACCGTTACGGCCTGATTCACCCTTTTGGCCTGGAGGACCTTGTACGCCCTTAACTAACGCTTTTAAAGAATCTTCTCGCTTTACACGCTCACCAAAAAAATGTGCTATTCTTTCTGAAAATCCCATGGAATTAAGCTGATCTTTTTCCATTATAGCTACTGCTAAAGGATTTAGATGGGTTCTGTTAGAAGAAAATTCGGTAACAACTTGATTAATACTTGGAGTTATTCCATTAGTGCCTTGATTCCCTTTTTCTCCTTTAGGTCCTTGATCGCCTTTTGATCCATGCGCACCTGACGATCCAGTATCCCCCTTGTCACCTTGAGGACCAGTCAATCCATAGTAGCCCATATCACCTTTTACTCCCCTTACACCTGGCTCACCTTTAGGACCTTGTACACCAGTATGTTCTAATCTTTCAATTCTGCGTTTTAAAAGTTCAATTTCTGTTTCTAAATTTGTATGTTCTTGAATATTCACATCAACCTCCAAAAAGTTATCAAAATTTTCTAAGTTGTAATAATAAGGATATGGACCTGGTCTATTGTCGCGCTCATACCCAAAAGAATTAGGGTTAAAATCATGAAAATTTTTGCATGTGCTATTTTCATACGATATGCAACCAACATAATTATTGCCTAACTTTTTTACTGCGAAATAGTTATCTTGCGTTTCCAAGCTCTCAATTTCATAAAAAGGAAATAACTCGAATGTATTGCGTGCAAGACTGAACTGTGGAAAGATATGATTCAATATGCCAACTTTTCTACCAGTTGAATCATATACATTAGCACTCTTATAGTATCTGTATATATATTGCGATTCCTTAAAAAAATAGTCTCCTATTTCTATTTTCAATCTTTTATTAGGTGAATTTTGAAGATCCTGAACAGTAAGGGTGATATTTTTGCTACTAATTATGTCTTTTGGATCTATTAAAACCTTGCTATTTTCTAGCGGTTCATAAGCAGCACTACATCTGTTAGAGCCTGTTCATAATCTTTTCAGAAGCAAAGCAGCGAAAGCAAGAACGACCATTTGCAGGCTAGTGTTGAGTTTCCGCTCGCAATTTTTCCACAATCGCCTACATTTTTGCAACCAAGCAAAAGATCTCTCAACAACCCATCTTTTCGGCAATACGACAAAGGTGTGTAATTCGCTTCACCTCAACAGTTGCACCAATAGTTACTTTCATCTGTGTTGCAAAATTTTCTCCTGTGTAGCCAGCATCAACTAGTATATTTTTAACTTCAGATAGGTTTTCTTTAGCATTTTTAACCATTCTCACAGCGCTACTACGATCAGTTATTTCTGCCGTTGTTATATAAATTGCGTGGGGTAAACCTTGTGTATCTACCGCAATATGGCGTTTTATTCCTGAAACCTTTTTGCCTGCATCATAGCCTTTTTCTTCAGCAGTATCTGCATTTTTTACGCTTTGTGCATCAATTATGCAGAAGCTGGTTTTTTCTTTCCGACCATTGTTTTGTCGGACCACGCCAACTATTTTTTTTAATACCAGCTCCAGAACACTTTCTTTATTTGCATCTGCTTTTTCACTCCACTTCTTAAAATAGTCGTAACAATTCCGCCATTTTGGAAACTCTTTTGGTAACATTCTCCACTGGCAGCCACTTTTTAAGACGTATAACACTCCACAAAATACATGATATAAATCAAGTGTTCTTGGCTTTGTCCTCTTCCTGCAAGACTCCAGATCTGCTACAATAATCTCAAACTTTTCTCGACTTATATCACTTGGATATAAACTTCGCATATCCTACTTTATATACTTTATCCTCTCATTCTATCCCTTTTTTGAGATCACGTACAGGCTCTTAGGATTATATGTGTGAAAATAGTTACCATTTGTATAATTCTTAGGTATATGATCAATAGTATCTATGATAGTATTTTTGCCATCATAGTAATAATAATAAGGTTGATCAGAAGTAGTAACTAAAGCAAATTTGTAATCATTTCCTACCTTTTGTAGCTTTAGTTGTAGCCCTTGGAATGAGTCGTCTAGTGTACTTTCCCTGTTATTCAAATCCAGAATTTTAAAACGCTGATTATCATCTCCGGTGATAATGTAAGATGCACTATTCAGGCTAAATGTTGTTTTGTTATTTAATCTTATTTGTGCAGGTACCCTACGACCAGTTCTATTATTACAATCTTTTTGTAGAATACCTTCCTTTTCTAGTTTAAAACGCATCTCCACCTCCCTTTGCGATTAGATATAATTAATTTATGGGTATTAATTATTGGTTAATAATGATGATAAGTAAATATAATTATATTTTACACTAATTTAATTATAAATTAACTTATGACAGAAAGTTGTTTCTTTTATAACTGAGCATAAAAATGCTTTATATTATCGAATTTCTTACCACTCCAGCTCTTTCACCTTATAGATGATGTCGTTCCTGTGCTTAATACTGAAATCTAGTTCTTCCATAATCTCGTTGGAAACGTCTTCAGTATAGGGATAAACTTTTATTAATTTACAGAAAGAACCCTACCCCCAGGATAAAGAAGCTAGTTAAATTTGTCAAGCAATTTTTTCATGACCAGCTAGATAAATAGCTACTTCTTCAATTTGATTGAGGTGAAAAATTGATTGCCGTTGCGATAAATAAGCAGCATTACTGAATCTTTGCCGTCTTTTTTTACTGCTGAATCAATTTGTTTTTGAAAATCATTAGTATTTTCAATATCGATTCCATCTAGTTGGATAATTATATCACCTTTCTTAATAACACGTAGTGTAGAATTACTACTACTATCTACACTAATAACTACTACACCCTTTGTGGGTGCATTATTTTTTAGTTCTTTTGGCAAATTTGAAACGGTTAAACCACTTATATAACTAGATGTTGATTTATTTTCTTCTTGATTATTACCTGAATCATCATTTGTAGATTCCTCGATTGCAACCTTGATATTGACTTCTTTACCTTTTCTAAGTAATTTAACCTGTACTTTCTTTCCGGGCTCAGTTCGTGAAACCATATGAGGTAATTGCGTCATTCTATCAATTTTTTTGCCGTCAAACTCTAATAGTATATCACCTACTTTGATTCCTCCTTTCTCTGCAGGACTGCCCTTTACTACGCTTGCAACTAATGCACCTTTGATATCTTTTAAACCCAAGGATTCAGCAAATTCTTTTGTTATAGGCTGAACTTGCACGCCAAGCCAACCATGTTTTATTTTTTTACCACTTTTTAATGTGTCAATAATTGAAATAGCTAGATTAGATGGTATAGCAAAGCCTATACCCACGTTACCGCCAGACTCAGATGGAGAATAAATAGCAGTATTAATACCTATAACTTTTCCATTTAGATGAAATAGTGGTCCCCCTGAGTTACCTCTATTAATTGCAGCATCAGTTTGAATAAATTCATTCATAGTACCAATACTAATGTCTCTAGATCTTGCAGATACAATTCCTGTACTTACAGAGCCACCTAAACCAAAAGGGTTGCCTATTGCAATAACTGTATCACCAACTCTTGCTTTATCAGAATTACCAAATTCAACAAAAGGAAGATCTTTATCAGAATTAATCTTAAGCACAGCAAGATCAGTTTTTGCATCATAGCCTAAAACTTCTGCTTTGAAATAAGTATTATCGTTCATAGTAACCGTAATATCTTGGGCATTTTTAATAACGTGATAGTTGGTTACTATGGTTCCACTTTTATCTATAATAAATCCAGACCCAAGTAACGTCACTTCTCTATTAATGCTAGGAGCTCTATCAAAAAATTGATCAAAATGCTCGAAAAATTCTCTAAAGTCATCAAAGAAATTATTTCTTGGCGTAAAGGGAATTTTAGTTCTACTGTTATTTTCTTGCTTAACTATTTGCTCACTTGAAATATTTACAACTGCGGGAATAAGTTCTTCCACTATATCAGCAAGCCCTTTATTACAACTGCATACAGGATCTGCAACTGTTTTTGCAAACAGATTAGCATATGAAGAAAATGAAATTAAAAAATATGCAAATATAGATAAAATAAATGCTTTACTTTTCATAAACTATTTCCATCCCTTGTTCAAAATATCTAAGAAATTATTATTTGGTGAAAGCACAAATTTAGTATTACCCTCAGCAAATGATTTACTGTAAGCTTTCATAGAGCGATAAAAGTTAAAAAACTCTTCATCAACCTTGAATGCCTCATTATAGATTCTAGTTGCTTCAGCATAACCGCGGCCTCTTATTTCATGTGATTCTTTTACTGCACTAGAGACAATTCCCCTTTTTAATTTATCAGCTTTTGATCTAATTTCTTGTCCGGCTTGTTCTCCTTCTGCTCTAATTTCTTTTGCTTCCTTTTCCCTTTCAGTTTGCATGCGGCGGAATATTGCAGAACTATTTTCTTCTGGTAGATCTGCTCTCTTAATTCTTACATCTATTATTTCTATGCCAAATTTTCCAGCTTCAGAATAAACTCCACGTTGAATTAATTGCATAACTTCTGATCTCTTTTCATTCAACAAACTAATTAATGAAAATCTTCCTATATTCTCTCTTATGTGAGCTTCTATGACAGGATATAATCTTCTAACTAGCCCTGATTCATTTTTCACAGTTTGGTAAAAAGTGATAGGATCTATTATTTTATATTTTGCATAAGCATCTACTATAATACGCTTTTGATCTGCAGTTATCACTTCCCTTGGAGTTTTATCAGGACTTAGATCTAAAATTCTCTTATCAAGAAATTCTACGTTATTTATAAATGGTAGCTTAAAATATAAACCACTGTCTTTAACATCTCTGACGACTTTACCTAATTGTATAACTATCGCTTGTTTTGTTTCTTGAACAACAAAGATTGAATTAGATAATGCAATCAATAATGCAACAAATACAAAAGCAAAAACAATTTTAATATTACTACTCATGACTATTTTCCTAGATTTGTAAGAGGTAAATAAGAGAACATACCTTTTAGATCGTCTGTTATAACAAATTTATCTACCTTGCTAAAAATATTTTCCATAGTTTCAAGATAAATACGATTCTTAACAAGAGAAGGATTTTGTCTATATTCTTCATGAAGAGATAAAAAGCGATTTGCATTACCTTTTGCTTCATTTATTATTTCATTCTCGTATGCTTCTGCATCTAATTTTATCTTTATTGCTTCACCTTTTGCACGAGGTATAATATCATTACTGTAAGCGTATGCTTCGTTTATGGTACGCTCCTTATCTGCGCGAGCACTTTGTACATCCCTAAATGAGCTAATCACCTTTTCTGGTGGATCAATTTTTTTCATTTGAACGGATAAAATCTCTATACCCATTTGATATCCATCAAGAATCTGTTGCAATAAAATTCTAGTATCTCTGGAAATTTCAGCCCTGCCTTGACCTTCGAGTGCAAAAGAGATCGTATTCTTACCTATTATTTCTCTCATAGCACTTTCAGCAGCATTTTTAACGCTAAAACCAGGTTTATAATCCCGCACTTTGAATAAATAATCTTTAGCATCTCTGACTCTCCATTGGACCTCAAAGTTAACGTTGACTATGTTCTCATCTCCGGTGAGCATCACTCCTTCACCACGATCTGTATCTCGCCCATAAGAGCTGCTTATGCCAATTTCTTCACGATTTACTTCTTTAACATTCACTTTAAAAACCTTACCAACAGGATAGGGAAAGTGATAGCGCAAACCAGATGTTTCTGTATTGGAATATTTGCCAAAAGTAAGTTCTATACCTTCCTCACTAGGATGGACAATATAGAAACCAGTACAAAAATAAAACAACAAAACAATGAAAATGATGAAATAAGGTTTTTTCCCTCTATTTCTGGTTAAGCCATTAAAAAAGCATCTTATATCAGACACAGCTTTACTTAAAATATCTTCATTACCTGGACCTGACGGTTTCTTTCCAAGATTCCAAGGATTACGCTCATCCATAAAAATTATTAATTGTATAACTAATACGCTGATATTACTTAATCTTATCAAAAAATGCAAAACTATTTTGTTTACAAATTAATGATCAGAGTGAAGGATGTGATCATACACTTCCTTTTTTTCTATATGTTATGGTCAATTCTACAGAATTTCTAGCTTTTTTTGAATTCTTTATTGTCGTTTTTGATAAGTATCTTTAGTTGTATATTAATTATTAACATAAAAGACAATGCCTGGGATTTAGGAAACTTAATTTTAATCAAGTAGCTGCATAATAAATCATTGTCAAGTGATGGAATGACATTATCTACTATGCAAATTACCTGCAAATTGCAATGTTCAAACAATTGTGTATCTGAGTTTTGAGATGACGAAACTAGAGTTGTATAATCTATACATATTTGTGATAACTTCTCACCTTCGCTCAAATAACTTTTCAATATCGCTTAATTTCATTTCTATATAGGTTGGCCTTCCGTGATTACATTGTCCAGAATAAGGTGTCTTTTCCATTTGCCTCAATAATTCATTCATCTCCTCCAATTTCATCTTTCTGCCTGCTCTTATTGATCCATAACAAGCAATTGTGGCTAGTATTTTATTCACCTTATCCTCTATAGGTAATGTATCTTCTATTTCTGTTAGTCTATCCACTATATCAATGAGCATTCTCTTTGTGTCTATTGCTCCTAAGATTGCAGGAACTTCTTTTACTATGATCTTATTTTCTGATTTAATTTCAATCTCAAAACCCATCTCAAAAAGTTTATCTTTATAAGTTTTAATCATTTCCATTCCAGCTTGATTTTTGATTTCAACCATTTCAGGCAAAAGAAGTTTTTGTCTTTTTATACTTGATTTCTCCTTTAAGCACTCGTATACTAGTCTTTCATGGGCTGCATGCTGATCTACTATAATTAGTTTGTCTCTTACCTCAGCAATAATATAAGTATTGTAGATTTGACAGTGTGCAAACCCAAGTGGATAATCCCTTATTAGATCGGTTTGTTTCCTTTCCAAAATTGTAGTTTTTGCTCGTGGAGGAGATTTTTGCATACCAGTATAATCAAACGATTTTGAATGTTCTGATAAGCTTTTTGTCTCTATATTTGGAGAAGTAAACTCTCTCATTAATTGGTTTTCAAAAGGATCTGACCTTCTTCCATAAAATTCATTTTTAAGACTAGACCTACTAAAAGGATCTGATGATAGATGATTCGTTGTTGTTCTAGTCTGGGCCAATACAGTTTCTGCAAGATCTATTCTCTTTGATAGCACTTTTATTAGCCCTCTTCTCACTATTTCATATATTAGCCTCTTGTTCTGAAACCTTACCTCTGATTTATTTGGATGCACATTTACATCAACTTGATCATGCGGTATCTCTAAGTGCAGCGCTGCAAAAGGATATCTATTGCTTGGAATAAGGTCGTGATACGCATAACGAATTGCACCAATAAGTAGATTATCTTTAATTGGTCTACCATTAACAAATGTATAGATCTGAGTTGAATTGCTACGATTGACAGTAGGTTTACAGATGTATCCTGTAAGTCTAATGCCATCTTCTTCTTCACTAATTTGCAAAGAGTTTTCATGAAATTCTTCTTCTACTTCGCATAGCCTGCTAAATAATGAGGTCTGCTTAGTATACTTAAGAAGCTTCTTATTATCGGAGATAAGAGTAAACTCAATTCCATAATTGATCATTGCTAAGTTGTTTACAATATCAACAATGCTTTGTGTTTCTGCCCTTTCGGTTTTGAGAAATTTTAGTCTATTTGGTGTGGCAAAAAATAAATCTCGTACTTCAATATATGTTCCTGTCGATAAAGGATAAGGAACAAGCTCTTCTATTTTTTCTCCCCCCTCATATCTTATAGACCATGCTTGATCTGCTTTGCTTGCCTTAGATGATAATTTTATTCTGCTTACTGCTGCAATTGAAGACAAAGCTTCTCCTCTAAAGCCAAGATGCTTAATCTCTATCAATTCACTATCACTCAATTTTGAAGTAGCATGGCGCATAAACGCAAGTTCTAAATCATCCTTTTTACTCCGCTACCATTATCGATCACAGTAATGAGGTTACGCCCACCACTTTCTATTCTAATTTCTATCTCTGAGCTTTTTGCATCTATTGCATTTTCCACTAATTCCTTTACCACACTTGCAGGCCTTTCTATTACCTCTCCTGCTGCTATACGATTTATGGTTTTTGTATCTAAAAGAACTATTGCCATTATAATGTTGGTTTTTCTTTTACTGCTTTAGTTTGCTCCTCTCTCCATTTTTTTAATCTATCTGCAATTTCACTATTAGAAATCGATAATATAGATGCAGCAGTAATAGCGGCATTGCATGCTCCACTCTCTCCTATAGACATTGTTGCAACTGGAACACCTTTTGGCATCTGCACTATAGATAATAGACTATCTAGCCCATTTAATTGCTTGCTATGAACAGGAATACCGATAACAGGTAAATAAGTAAGCGATGCAGTCATACCGGGTAAATGAGCCGCTCCTCCTGCACCAGCTATAATAACCTTAAAGCCTTTTTCTTGAGCAGACTTAGTAAAATTAAAGAGTCTCTCTGGTGTTCTATGTGCGGATATTATAAATACATCATGTGAAATTTCCAATTCTTTTAATAGGTTAATAGCATGCACCATAGTGCCATAATCCGACTCGCTTCCCATAATTACAGCAACATCCTTTTTCATTTTTTCTGTATTAGACATGATTTTATTTACTAACCAAATAGTATTTCAGAAGCAACAAATATTTGAATTAAATTACGAATATGATATAGCATTCTCATTAAATAGAAACTTTAAAAATTAAAATGAATCCCTATATTAAAATATAGAGGTATAAATTTCGGATATAAGGGTCTATTCATAATCTTTTTAGAAGCAAAGCGGTGGAAGCAAGAAGACGATTTGTAAGCTAGTATTGAATTTGCTTATCACAATTGTCTACACTTTTCTATAAGAGCCTGTACGTGATCTCAAAAAAGGGATAGAATGAGAGGATAAAGTATATAAAGTAGGATATGCGAAGTTTATATCCAAGTGATATAAGTCGAGAAAAGTTTGAGATTATTGTAGCAGATCTGGAGTCTTGCAGGAAGAGGACAAAGCCAAGAACACTTGATTTATATCATGTATTTTGTGGAGTGTTATACGTCTTAAAAAGTGGCTGCCAGTGGAGAATGTTACCAAAAGAGTTTCCAAAATGGCGGAATTGTTACGACTATTTTAAGAAGTGGAGTGAAAAAGCAGATGCAAATAAAGAAAGTGTTCTGGAGCTGGTATTAAAAAAAATAGTTGGCGTGGTCCGACAAAACAATGGTCGGAAAGAAAAAACCAGCTTCTGCATAATTGATGCACAAAGCGTAAAAAATGCAGATACTGCTGAAGAAAAAGGCTATGATGCAGGCAAAAAGGTTTCAGGAATAAAACGCCATATTGCGGTAGATACACAAGGTTTACCCCACGCAATTTATATAACAACGGCAGAAATAACTGATCGTAGTAGCGCTGTGAGAATGGTTAAAAATGCTAAAGAAAACCTATCTGAAGTTAAAAATATACTAGTTGATGCTGGCTACACAGGAGAAAATTTTGCAACACAGATGAAAGTAACTATTGGTGCAACTGTTGAGGTGAAGCGAATTACACACCTTTGTCGTATTGCCGAAAAGATGGGTTGTTGAGAGATCTTTTGCTTGGTTGCAAAAATGTAGGCGATTGTGGAAAAATTGCGAGCGGAAACTCAACACTAGCCTGCAAATGGTCGTTCTTGCTTTCGCTGCTTTGCTTCTGAAAAGATTATGAACAGGCTCTAAGAGTATTAGAGACTTACCTTTTGACAATACGGCAAAGATCTCTACAGTTACATCCTCTATATTTGTTTCTTTGCAACTACTTTTTTATATATGTTTCAAAACACTTTCTTTACTTCTGCTATGTTTTTTACTTCATTTATTAAAATAATCTTGCCATTTTGAAAACATTGTTGATTCACTGAAGCCACTTTTTAGGACCTGTAGCACTATGTAAAATACATCCTAAATCTTCTTGATTTTGTTTCTTTCTACAGAACTCTACTCAGTTTTTCTCCTACTCATCTTGCTCTGTTTTCATAATTTACATACTCTATCTCCTGCTTTATTCCTTTCTTGAGATCATGTACAGTCTCTAAAACGAGTTTGTAAAATGATTATTTCTGTGTTTTAAACTTTGCAATTTCAACTTATTCTCTTTAATAGTAAGTTTTTTACAAAATAATAGTTTGAAATTACTAGTATGTTGATAAAAATTATAGTCAATTTAAAATTTTGAGTATCAGATAGTTATTGACAAATTATATAGTATTAATATATTGGTATATTAAATATTATGATATAATATTTAATAAAGCTAGTTGGTATGTGAGAGTAAAAATTATGGAAACAATATCATTAAACAATCTGGATAGTGAAGCAATAAAAAAAAATTTGCTTGGTATAATAAGTAAAATTATAGGAAAAAATACTTGGACTCAAGCTTGTGCGGCTGAGAAACTTGGTATTGATCAACCAAAGGTGTCACAAATTAAAAGTGGTAAGACAAGTGGTTTTTCTTTAGAGAGACTGTTGGGTTTTTTGAAAAAGCTTGATCATGAGATAACAATTACAATAACAGAAAATCAATCAGTAAAAGCTAAAGAAGAAAAAGTAGAATGTAGAATTGGATCTCAATAGATCCGAAGTTGACATCTTGTTTTTTGTGATATAGTATAAAGCTTATCAAGGTAGTATTTTATGGTTGAGTCTATTGTAGAAAAGTGTGTAGAACGGGTACACAATCGTTTTAAATTGGTTCTGCTAGCAAGTCAAAGAACACATGATTTGAGTACAGGAGCAAGCGATCCCGTTGAAATGGTTAAGTTTAAAGATCATAAGGATACGATAGTTTCTTTATATGAAATAGCAGAAAAGAAGGTGAATACTCATGAGTTGTTTAACCTTTTGGTGAAAAGGTGCAAGGAGCACATGAAAGGAAACACAGATAATGCTTATAGTAGTAGTCCAAGTAAGCTAGCGAATTTGTTAAATTTTTCTGATCATCAACTTAACGCGAGTCTGGATATAAGTCAAGAAAGTCAAGATGATGAAATAGATGATCAAGATAGTGATGAAGAAGTACCGATTTAGAAATCTGCAGAGGTTATAATAGCTTATAAATGATTAGTATTGCTATCTATGCGCTTTTATTCTGTATGAGTGTAATGTTATGTTGTATAGTGTTTAGGTCAAGTGATGTATACAATAAGGTTTTAGCATTCAATAATTTATCAACACAGGTAGTTTTACTCATAGCAGCAATATCAATTATTCTGAATGATTTTTTTTTAATTGATATAGCATTGCTATATGCTAGCATCAGCTTTATATCAACTATAGCACTAATGAGATTAATGTTGTTTTGATAATTTATGGTAGCATCCATTCTCATATCTTTAGGTATTTGTTTAATAGTCATTTCAAGCATAGGAGTAGTAGTATTTCCTGATTTCTATACTAGACTACATGCTGCAGGTATTGCAGATTCTAGTGGTGCAATGTTGTTGTTGATTGGTTTTGCTTGGCAAAATGAATTTTCAATCAATACTATTAAAATTATATTATTGATTTTTATAATATGGATAGCCAATTCAACTAACAGTTATATTTTAGCGCGTACTTATTATAAAAGTAAAGACTATTAAGGAAGGTTAAGATGCTAGAAATACTGAATCTAATATTACTTTTGCTGTTACTCACGGTTACAGTTTTTATAGTTCTTTCGAAACATTTGGTTGTAAGTGCTGTTCTAATGTGTGTATTTAGTGCACTTATTGCACTTATGTACTTGATTATGAATGCGCCAGATGTTGCAATTACTGAAGCTTCTGTTGGTGCAGGATTGAGCACAGTCTTTACGTTTGCAGCACTCTCTTTGGTAAAGAATTACAAAGCAAATTTATCTCATAGCCCCACAACACTTTTTTTTATGTTATTTTTGACTGCATGTTTATCATACTTTATGATTCAATTACCAGATTTTGGCAGTCATAATGCTCCAATTCACTTGCACGTTGCTCCTTATTATGTCGAAAATACTGAAAAAGCTATTGGTATTCCTAATATAGTGACAGCTGTTTTAGCAAGCTTTCGTGGCTATGACACATTTGGAGAAACTATAGTAGTTTTTACTGCTGCACTTTGTATAATGTTAATATTAGAAGAGAAAGAAAGTGATTAAAGATCCGGTATTAAGTGCAGTAACATTTTTGATGATACCTTTTATCATTTTGTTTGGTTTATACATACAGTTTCATGGTGACTATACTCCAGGTGGAGGTTTTCAGGCGGGAATAATTATTGCTTCTGGGATAATATTATATTCTATGTTATTTGATATACCTACAACTTTAAAAGCAATACCTTACTCTATTATCAAATTTACTAACGTACTAGGTATTTTAACCTATGGAGGAGCTGGTATTATAACAGTTTTATTTGGCCAAAATTTTTTATCCTATAGTATATTGTCAGCTGATAGTAGAACAGGTCAAAAATTGGGTATTTTCTTAGTGGAGCTGGGTGTATTGCTTACCGTCTCTTCTTCCATGTTAATCATATATATAAATTTTGCTCGCAAGAAAAAACAATGACTCTATATAATTATGTAGGCATTACTATATTAATGGTGCTAGGTTTCTATATCATTGTAAATGATAAAAACTTAATCAAAAAAATGATGGGATTAAGTGTCTTACAAGCATCTGTTTTGTTGTTTTACATATCTTTAGGGTATGTAAAAAGTTCTTTACCTCCTATATTGACTTCAAATTTTCACTTATATACCAATCCTATACCTCACGTCTTAATGCTTACTGCTATAGTGGTTGGAATTGCAACATTTTCAGTTGGATTGTCCATAGTAGTAAGAATGGAGAGATTAGTTGATTAAGAAGAGTGTGAATAAATTGACAGTATCTTAAACTATATGAAGTAGCAAGTAACTATAAATTAAGAATAAAACTATAAGCTTGCTAATTGTAAGTTTATTTGATAAATAAGAAATAAAATTATAAACTGTAAAGGTAATGATGTCAACTATTAATGGTACGGAAGATAGGAAAAAGATCATCAAAGATCTTGTAACTAAAAGTATAAGAAAGGGCGGTTTTATCACTTTTGATGATATAAATGATAAGTTGTCAGATGAAAGTTTTCCACCTGATTTTATAGATGATACTATAGCTTTATTGCAAGACTCTGGAATTAACATACTCGAAAGTAGTGAAGATGAGGAAGAAGCTCCTTCTAATGATGATGGTAATAAGCTTGATGATGATGAGACATCGTTGAATACTACTACAACTTTAGTGCAAAATGATGATCCAGTAAGGATTTATTTACAAGATATGAGCTCTGTAAAGCTTTTGTCGCGAGCAGATGAAATTAAGATAGCAAAAAAAATTGAATCTGAAAAGCATAACATGTTACGTGCAATAATTGAAACATCAGTGGCATTCAACATGATCAAAATATGGCGTGATGATTTAAGTGGTGGAACTTTTTTACTGAGAGAAATTATAAATCTGGATGCAATTTATAACTCTGATTTCAATATGGTAGACAAAGAAGAAAGTGAAGCTGAAGATGTTAGAGATTGTGTTAATGATGAGGAAAAAATTAATGATGAAAAGGGAAATGAGAGTGAAGACATAAGTTCAGCTAACTTAAATATTTCTGTTCTTGAAATGGAAAGTGATTTATTGCCAAAGGTTATCACGGCATTGGATGAGATCATTGCTTTAACAAATGAAGCATTGGTATTGAAAAAAAATTCTAAAGATTTCTCTAATGAGCTAGAAAATTTATATAATCAAATATGGTCTGTAGCATTACAAATTCAGTTTAGTGATGCTGCTATTACCAGAATTACACAAAAACTTTACGAAATAAATAGACTAATCACGCTTGAAGAAGCTAATCTTATTACTGAAGCTAGAAAGTACGATATTGATAGAGAAAGTTTTTATAATGTTTATGATGATGTGCTTTTAGAGCACGAGTTTAGTGAAATAAGTTTTCTCAAGATTAATGAAAATCAATCTCTTTTTACAGGTGAATTAAAAAATAAATTCTTAGGGTTTATAAACGATAGCTATGAGTATATAGCTAGTGCCTTAAGCAATATTAAGAGTTATGTACAAGGAGATAAAGTTCAGGAGTTTAAGAAGCTAATCAAGAGAATACAGAAACATGAACAAGAAGTCTCTCAAGCAAAGCAAGAAATGATTAAGGCTAATTTAAGGCTGGTGGTTTCGATTGCTAAAAAGTATTCAAAAAGAGGCCTTGATCTGCTTGATTTGATACAGGAAGGTAATATTGGTCTTATGAAGGCTGTGGATAAGTTTGATTACAAACGTGGGTATAAATTTTCGACTTATGGTACTTGGTGGGTAAAACAATCAATCACTAGGGCAATACCTGAACAGTCTAAAGTAGTTAGAATACCAGTACATATGGTGGAAATTATCAGTAAAATCAACAAAGCATTAAGAAAGATGACTCATGGAATGGGTAGAGAGCCTACATTAGAGGAATTGAGTATAGAATTGGCGATGCCGCTAGAAAGAATACGCAAAGTTATGAAGATAGCAAGAGATCCGGTAAGTCTTGAAGCTCCAACAGGAAAGGATGATAGTAGTACCTTCGGTGATTGTATAGAAGATAAGCGAGTTTCTAAACCAGAGGATGCTGCAATACTTGCCGACTTGCGTGGCATTACGACCAATGTTCTTGCAACTTTAACACCAAAAGAAGAAAGAATTCTAAGGATGCGCTTTGGCCTTGGTAAAGATGGAAAGGAGCATACCTTAGAAGAAGTAGGAAAAATTTTTAATGTTACACGTGAAAGAATTAGGCAAATAGAGGCAAAAGCACTACGTAAGTTGAAACATCCAAGCCGTGCTAAAAAACTTAGAGGTTTCTTTTAAGGCAGAAGGGCTGCTCAAAAAATAGGTAAAATTCAGCCAAAGTTCTATAATTTTACCCTATTTTTCTTTTTTATAGGCTTCATAGAGCAGTATGATTAGATATTGAATGTTATGGCAAATAAAAATAATAACTCTAATTCAAAGTGTAAAAATTTTTGTGTTCTGGGTGATAGTTTATCTGATAATGGTGTAATTATTGAAATTCTAATAACTTATCCTTTGTAAGAAACGTGAAACTTAATGCCCCTTTTTATTAAGGAGGATTTTTAGCAATGGCCTTACTGTTATTGAATATGTAGCAAAGTATTTAGGTTTAGAAGAATTTAAGTCATCATGGAGATGCTCATTTTTTGATCGATACTATGAACAGCAAAATCATAACTATGCGATTTTATATGCAACAGCATCTGAAATTCTTAACCCTATTTTTTCTTATTTCCTCAATAAATTTCGTTTAGTTAATCAGCTAAACGCAGTAATTAAACATCATCCAGACGTAGGTAAAGGAGATTTTATTTTTCATTATAATCGAGGAAATAATATTATGGGTGCCACTGCTTATAACAATGTTAAAGCAGAAAAAGTATTGAAATAAAGCGGTTAGTGAAATATGTAATGCATTTGGTTCTAAATGAATATGGTGTAAAGCATGTGATTGTTGCAAATGTGACTGAGGGTGGTTTGATACTAGCTTTAATAAAGACGAAAAGCAAGAGAGCTGGCTGCAAAGCTTACACAGAGTTTTAATACAAAATTAGCTAATGATTTAGATTATATGAAGAAAGGTGCAGATCTTGAAATAAAAGCATTCGATCTTAACTCTAAAGTGAAAAGTATGCTTGGTAAATATAAGAGCAAAGGGTTAAATGATCGAGATGCATACCTATCAAACATCGTAGACCAGTTTAGGGTAGGGTGATTTGGAAAAAGTATAAAGATACTCTTGTTGATATTTAAAGGAAGGCTTGATACTTACTATAATTCTGGATGCAGCACAGAAATACTAAAGGATTATTTCTTTTTTGATTATTTTTATCCAACTGCAGAACCTTGTTGTGAAGTTGGTAATGAAATGTATGAGTTGATAAAAATTAGATTTCTTTTAAATATCTTTACGGTTTGTAGTAACTATCTGCGTAGCTGAATGGTAAAGGGAGGGGGGTAAACAAAATAATCTAAAATATAGAGAAAATACAACGGTGCTTGATACATAGCTATTGCGATTTTATCCTCTTTTTGTCATTTTAGTGCTAGAATGACATTCTGCTAGTGAAGTTTATTCTTTGATATATTAACTATAAATATAGAGAAGTCTTACTAAATAAAAAGGTAAAAGGAACTTCTGAGTAGTGAAATTTTGACTCTATATTACTGTAAGTGGTGCTGTAATAATGTTCTAACAAGCGCAACTTGGCTGAGTATAGAAAAAATTTAAAAAATCGCTATAATTTTACGTAATCTACCAATAAACACCTAAGTTTTTACTGGATTTTGTGATTGATCCTACAGTCAAAAACAAATTTTGAGTCATAAATAGTTTTAGTGCCATAATAAAATAGGGAGGTTTGTCAAGTAAAGTTCTTTATTTCATCAGATGCGCTGCCAAATTGTTATGCAAGCAAGTTTTTTAGTTTTCGTATATCCGAAGTAATTCTTGTGCATTGGCCTTGATTAGGGTCGGACATTCTCTATCATTTAATAATGAATGCAATATTTCAATTGCACCTTTAATGTCGTTACTGTGTATCTTTACTATAGCGATAGCTTCTTGGCTTGAATAAGGGTACACTGCATTTGATTCTAAATTACTAATTTTATCTTTATTTGTTTTTTCACCGCTGGAGTGAAGTAAGCTCATTAATTCTAAGTATTGTGCTAACTCACGCAAAACATCAGGAGCATCTTTATCGTCTGCCAAATCATTATAAATAATAGATGCTGTGTCTGTTGGCATTGAATCTGAGATATGATTGAATGCACGTTCAAAATTTGCTAAATACTCCCAATTTGAATCTATTTCTTCTAGCAGCGACTTATTATCTTTTTTTAAGAATAATACTTCGTAAAACTTGTCACCTGCAGTTATAGATTGTTTTGTGTTATCAATGTTGCGCAATAAGTATAATGTGATGCCAACTAACATTGGCGCGAGTGCAAGCAGAAAGATGTATTTTTTCATGGTAATATTCCAAATAGTTATATATTTATACATTAATGCTTTTGATTTGCAAAAACATATTGACATAGTGATTATATCACATAATAATACTCTTAAAGTTGTTTGAATAGTTGGAGATTAAAATATTTCTAAAGTAGAAATAAAGACAGCAGTATTAAGCTAAATTATTTTTTGTCGGATTTATCCGATGTACCCTCAACCTTTTATAGGTTGAAGTCTAAATTTGAGAGTTTGATCCTGGCTCAGAATGAACGCTGGCGGCAGGCCTAACACATGCAAGTCGAACGGAGTTATATTGTAGCTTGCTATGGTATAACTTAGTGGCAGACGGGTGAGTAATGTATAGGAATCTACCTAGTAGTACGGAATAATTGTTGGAAACGACAACTAATACCGTATACGCCCTACGGGGGAAAAATTTATTGCTATTAGATGAGCCTATATTAGATTAGCTAGTTGGTGGAGTAATAGCCTACCAAGGCAATGATCTATAGCTGATCTGAGAGGATGATCAGCCACACTGGAACTGAGATACGGTCCAGACTCCTACGGGAGGCAGCAGTGGGGAATATTGGACAATGGGCGAAAGCCTGATCCAGCCATGCCGCATGAGTGAAGAAGGCCTTTGGGTTGTAAAGCTCTTTTAGTGAGGAAGATAATGACGGTACTCACAGAAGAAGTCCTGGCTAACTCCGTGCCAGCAGCCGCGGTAATACGGAGAGGGCTAGCGTTATTCGGAATTATTGGGCGTAAAGGGCGCGTAGGCTGATTAATAAGTTAAAAGTGAAATCCCGAGGCTTAACCTTGGAATTGCTTTTAAAACTATTAATCTAGAGATTGAAAGAGGATAGAGGAATTCCTGATGTAGAGGTAAAATTCGTAAATATTAGGAGGAACACCAGTGGCGAAGGCGTCTATCTGGTTCAAATCTGACGCTGAAGCGCGAAAGCGTGGGGAGCAAACAGGATTAGATACCCTGGTAGTCCACGCTGTAAACGATGAATGTTAAATATGGGAAGTTTACTTTCTGTATTACAGCTAACGCGTTAAACATTCCGCCTGGGGACTACGGTCGCAAGATTAAAACTCAAAGGAATTGACGGGGACCCGCACAAGCGGTGGAGCATGTGGTTTAATTCGATGCAACGCGAAAAACCTTACCACTTCTTGACATGGAAATCATACCTATTCGAAGGGATAGGGTCGGTTCGGCCGGATTTTACACAAGTGTTGCATGGCTGTCGTCAGCTCGTGTCGTGAGATGTTGGGTTAAGTCCCGCAACGAGCGCAACCCTCATCCTTAGTTGCCACCAGGTAATGCTGAGTACTTTAAGGAAACTGCCAGTGATAAGCTGGAGGAAGGTGGGGATGATGTCAAGTCATCATGGCCTTTATGGAGTGGGCTACACACGTGCTACAATGGTGTCTACAATGGGTTGCAAGGTGCGCAAGCCTAAGCTAATCCCTAAAAGACATCTCAGTTCGGATTGTACTCTGCAACTCGAGTACATGAAGTTGGAATCGCTAGTAATCGTGGATCAGCATGCCACGGTGAATACGTTCTCGGGTCTTGTACACACTGCCCGTCACGCCATGGGAATTGGTTTCACTCGAAGCTAATGGCCTAACCGCAAGGAAGGAGTTATTTAAAGTGGGATCAGTGACTGGGGTGAAGTCGTAACAAGGTAGCAGTAGGGGAATCTGCAGCTGGATTACCTCCTTAGGCTTTGTACGTAATTCACCATTTCAAATAATAGTGTTATTATGTACTATACTGCTGTCTTTACTTCTACTTTATTTTTTAATTTCTCAATAACGAAATTTTATGAGTAATAGGCCTCTTTCCCCATATTTACAAATATATAAAGTACAAGTTACTAGTTTTTTTTCTATTATGCATAGATTGACTGGTATCTTGCTATTTCTTTTATTAATCATACTTTCTTGGTATTTTATATTATATGTTTACTCCCCTAAGTTAATTATAGTAAGGTGTTTAAATGCATTATTGTTCACTCCTGTTGCTAAATTAGCTTATATCTTATGCTTTGTAAGCTTTATGTATCATTTTCTTAATGGTATTCGTCATTTATTGTGGGATGCTGGGCTTAATTTAGAAATTGCTAGTGTTTTAAAAAGTGCTATGTTACTAACAATAATGCTATTTCTTTCTACTATGGCTTTTTTATTTATATTTATATGAGTCAATCTGTAAATTCAGTACATCATTGGTGGGTCCAGCGTATTTCTGCGGTGATTTTGTTATTTTTATTTCCTTGGTTTATTTACTCATTTTCTTGCACATTTTATGTTGATAGCCCTTTATCTTTTAATGAAAAATTATTTCAGGCTATTAATCATCCACTAGAGCTTTTGTTTTTTGTTATACTGGTGTTTTGCATTTTTTGGCATGCAGTTCTTGGAATGCAGATAGTGTGTGAAGATTATATAGACAGCGTACCTCTAAGGATTTTTACAATTACATGCATAAAATACTTATCAAGCATTACTTATATAGTCCTTGCTTTTACGACTTTTTTCTTTTATAGGCATATTTTCTTGTAAAATTGTTAGTTCTGTGTTAATATATTATTAGTTTACTAATTTTATTATTGAGCTATAGTGATTTTGGTTTGACAACATGTTTGGGGTGTTAAAAAAAGGAGTAGCAGATTTTACGCTTAAAGCAAAAGGTTTATTTGCTTCATCTGAATCTCAAATTTATGTCAAGGATCTTAGAAAGGTAATGACATATACAGATGGAAGAAAATGCAAATATCCAAAGAATTACGATCAGATTGTAAAATCTGGGAAAGTTGTAGAAAGTAAGAATAGTAATGATGAGACTATATATAAACTTTTGTATGGCAAGAAAATTTTTGAATTAGCTCTTGTCGAGAAAACGGATGATAGGTCCTATTTTACCATTGACTTTTTAGTTAATCGTAATCGGGAAAAAAACAAGGATGTTAAGCATTATGATGGCTACTATAAACCATTTGAGTTTTCAAAAATCGATCTTGAAAAACATATTCCAATTTTTGAAGCTAAAAAAACTAATGATCCTAAATATCCGTTTGAATTAACTCACTCTTCTGTGCTAATGAAAAAGGTAAAAAATGGAGAGGGTAAAGTTCAGGGAGTTGTTGATGAAAAGGGAAGAAATGAAGAATTACTATACACTAGTAATTATAAAAAATTAAGCACTAATTTTTCAGAAATTAGAGATCAAAATGGTAGTCTAGAGCTAGATAAAAGTCTGATATCTGTTCCTATTGTTTTTGCTGCGGGTTTAGCTAAGATTTGTGCTAGAATGCTGACTTTCATTCCTATGAAATTAGGAGAGAATTTGATAGCTAGAAAAAATCAAGTTGCAAAATCTTTTGGTTATCTTTTTTTCACTCCTGCAGTGGTAGTAAAAAATTTAGTAAATGTGGGAGCTACAATACTTAAGGTTCCAATTTTATTATTTGTAGCAAATGAGAAAAAGTATGGTGATGCTTATCTTACTATGTGGAAACACCAATTGAAAGAATGTTGGAAAGAAGTAAAAAGCGACTTTAATGTTGTTACAAATGGGGAAAGGCCAAAGCCGAAGCAGAAGGATCATAAGCCACTTAGCATAGTGGGTACATGGAAAGAGCTTAACGCTAGAAAATCAGATATTGAAAAAAACTTAGAGAAGGGGTTGAGCAAAAATAGTGAAAGTATAGATAAATCTAGAGAACTAGGTGTTGGAGAGAGCTTAAAGGAAAAGTTGCAAAACAAAACTGATGAAAAAATAGCTGCAGCCGTTAATCAAAAAAGCAACACTCCTCATATTGATGGAGAGATAAAAAGAAGACAAGATTCGTCACGAAATGTAGGGGCTCCATCACGCTCGTAGTCAACCATCACTTTAAATTACTTTTTACTTTAATCATCTCACAATAAAAACTTGCATGCATTTTGCCGTTAGTATAAGATATTAATCAAATAATTAATATCTTAATTAAATGCGCCCTGTAATACTGTGTGGTGGTAGTGGCAGCAGACTTTGGCCTCTATCTAAGCCAAAGCAATTTCAGAAAATATTTAGTCAGAATACTATGTTTCACAACACTTTGTTGAGGCTAAAAGGCGATTATATGCCACCCATCATTACCACAAATATACAATATGAGTCATTATTGATGCAGGAATTACATGCATTACAGGAATGTAAAGTAGTTTTTGAACCAGTTAAAATTGGGACAGCGGCAGCAATACTAATTGCTGTGCTTCTCTGCGATAGGAATGAGACAATCTTAGTTCTGCCTTCAGACCATTTTATAGGTGATTTGAATAGTTTTTATGTTTCTATTGAGAAAGCGTCTAAGCTAGCCTCTGAAACTGACTCTATAGTCACTTTTGGGGTAAAGCCTCATGAATTCAATTCTGAATACGGCTATATAAATGCAGTATATGGTCAGAAAGAAAAATGTCATATAGTAAAAGATTTTACAGAAAAACCCGAGCGTAAGGTAAGTAACGATCATTATTGGAACTCTGGAATATTTGTGTTTAGAGCAAAACGCTATATAGATGAGATAAAAAAAATTGCTCCGACTCTCTATAATTTATGTTGTGAAAGTATGAAGCATTTTGTACCACGAGAGAGATTTCTGTATTTAAAACAGCAAAATTGTGCAGGAATGGGTGATACATCTATTGATCACCTAGTGATAGAAAAAGCAGAAAATATTGTAATGATAGAAGCCAATTTCGATTGGATGGATGTTGGCACTTGGGGTTCAGTTTTAGAGTTAAGTAAGAGATTTAATAAGAATTTTGAGTCGTTTCAAGCTGTAATCAAAGGAAGAGAGTCAGTTTTGATGACAGAAAATGATGCAAAAAATTTACTAGGTAGAGTTTATAAACGGCCAAGTAAGAGCCTAATGTTGTTCATTAATAAAGTTAAGGAAGTAAAGCCAATAAGGAAAGAGATTAAGCCATGGGGATTTTATAGTGTAGTTTTAATGGGCAAGGATTTTCTTATAAAATATCTTTTTATAAATCCACTAAGCTGCACTTCTAAGCAATTTCACCACTATAGAGATGAGTACCATATAATACTATCAGGAGTTGGATATGTTAGTTTAGATGACAAAACATATGCTATAACGAAAAATCATGTAATAGAGATTCCAAGGAAGGTGTTTCATAAAATTGAGAATAAAAGTACAAGATTTCCTCTTGAGATAGTTGAGTTTCAGGTAGGAAAGTTTTTATCTGATAATGATATAGTAAGATTGGACGATATATATGGAAGGTCTTAATATAGAATATTGAATATATTCTATAAGCTTGCTAAATTTAGACAACCTAATTTGAGGTAAAGGAAAAATTACAGTTATATGAAGCATAAAAAGTATGATATTTAAATCTTAGTATAATGTCTATTGCCTTTGAATTTACTATGGCTATTCGCTATTTGCGAGCAAAGAATTCTAGATTTTGCTCTATAATGGCCTTGTTTTCTATTATTGGTATTGCTCTTGGAGTTGCAACGCTAATAGTAGTAATGTCTGTAATGAATGGGTTCAGAGTAAAGCTGCTCGACTCTGTACTTGGCATTAATGGCCATATTAATGTTTACTTTGATAGAAGCATAAATTCAGATTACCACGCAGTGTTAAAATCTATTGAGAAAATCCCAGGTGTATTAAAAGCTACTTCTATGACCAATGATCAAGTGATCGTTGCAGCAAATGGTGGAATTGTGGGTAGCGTAGTCCGTGGTGTGTCAACTAAAGACTTACATAATAACACTACCGTTAAGAATAATGTAATTATGGGTAACGTGGAAAAATTCGATGAAGGTATCATAGTAGGGGCAAGATTAGCAGAAGCTTTGAATATTGATTATGGTGATAACATTATTCTTATATCACCTGAAGGATTTGACGCACTGTCTGGTGAAATACCAAAAATGAAAGAATATAAAGTTGTAGCAATATTTGATATGGGTATGTTTGAGTACGACAATACCTTAATGTATATGCCCATAAAGTCAGCTCAAGCTTTTTTTAATTATAAAGATAATGTGAGAAATATAGAAGTGTTTGTAGATGATATTGCTATGGCTAATAAGCTAGCAAACGCTATAGCAAAAGAAACAGGAATGAGAGCTGAAAGTTGGCAATCTCAGCAAAGCCATTATGTTAATGCTTTAAAGACTGAAAGAAATGTGATGTTTTTAATTCTCACTTTAATTATAGTTGTAGCAGCATTCAATATTGTTTCAAGTTTGATGATGATAGTGCAAGAAAAGAAATCTGCAATTGCAATTATGCGTACATTTGGTGCAACAAGCGGAAGCATTATGCGCATATTTTGTGCTTGTGGATTGCTCATTGGTTTTACAGGAACTTGTCTTGGCTCTATTATAGGGGTTGTTTTTTCTCTCAATATTGAAAATATTAGAGTGTTTTTAGAAAACATTACCAACATCAAGCTATTTGATCCTATGATATACTTTTTTTCAAGTTTGCCAGTGATATTAGTTTCTCAAGATGTATTGAACATTTCTGCACTTGCATTGTTCTTGTCATTTTTAGCAACAATTCCTCCTGCATTGCAGGCAGCTGCGCAAGATCCAGCGGAGATATTACGTTATGAATGATACTCGAAAAAAATGCATAGGTTGGTTCTTAATTATATTGTTATTTGTTAGCCATATTGCAATAAATAACATAATATTTTTCAAAATAAATCAGCAAGAAAGTGAAAATAGTATAAATGGTTTAACGGAAAAGATGGATGAACTTAGAGTATTGCTTGAAGTTAATCAATCTAGAGTAGAGAAAAGGATATTTGACTTAAAGAGAAATCTGCACACTCAATGTGAGCAAGGTGATGATAGTTTAAGGCATAAGAACCTCGCAAAGTTGCTGCTACTTGTGATTAAGATGAAGAATTCGTTATTGCGAGAAGCCAAGTTTGATAATCATATAAATTCAATAAAGCCTTTGATATCAGAGCTTGACGATCCAGAAATAGAAAATGCAGTAAATGAACTAGAAAATTTGAAAGAAGTAGATACTTTACACGAGTTAAAATTCTCTTTTGAGAAGAATATTACTGTTATTAACTACAATAAAAGTACATTGTTAAAAAAAATCATTTCAAATTGGATAAAAATAGATAATCAAGATGACCCACTTAAGGTAAAATTTGCAGAAATTGAAGAATCAATAAGCGATAATGATTGGCAAAGCATAGCGACTATAATAGGCGACTTAACACATCCAGAGTTCAAGTTATGGCTTAATAAATTGAATGGTTTTATTGTAGCTTCTAAGAATACGTCAACAATATATCATCATTTATTACAATACATCTCATGATTTATTTTATAATTTTTGCTTTTTCGTTTTTATTTGGCATGTGGATCAAGGTAAGTGGTGAAGTAATAAAACTGGAATTAGGCAATTACACTATAAGTGTTGATCTATATTTCGTTATTCTTGCTTGCGTAGTCTTATTATTTTTATTGATTGCAGTTGCACGTTTTTGTTCTTCTATTTCATCAACATTTGCTAACATAAAAAATAGAAGAAGAAGTAGGGAAGAATTGCTTCTCTTTGAAGCTTTCTTTAGCTTAGACTTAGGTAATATAGAGAACACCAATAAGCTAATTAAAAATCTAAATGAAGAAGGCGATAAATTATCTTTAGTAAAGCTCTTTAACGCAGGTAAAACGGGAAATTACAGCTTTTTTAGTCATAGTTTGATGAGTATTGCAAGTAAAAATCGTAATTTAGCTCTACTTCTGGTTAATAAACTGATTATTCACCTAAAGCAAGAAAGGTCCGTCTTTCGAAAATTCATAGAATATTGCTCTAGTTCAATTAATGATAGAATTCTGTCTATTCCCCTTCAAATAGAAAATTGTGTATTGCAAGAAGATTGGGTTAATGCAATTTCGAGATTAAAGGAAGCCATTAAGTTCAATATCTTTCTTCCCTTTGATTCCAAGAAAATGTTGGCAGTTTTTTATTGTGCTTTAGCAAAGCAATACGAAAGTAAAGGAAATTTTAAAGAGGCTATAAAGTCCTTACTTAGAGCACAAGGTTGCTGTACAGCTTTTCAGCCCATCAATTACTTAAAAGTAGAATTATATATTAAACTTGGAAGAATCAAAAAAGCTTTTGCAGTGCTGGAAGAAGAGTATGCAGTAAATCCTACGCCTCAGTCAGCTAGAATGTATATCAAATTAAATAGTAAAGGCGCTGAAAGACTATATAACTTACGCCCTGATTATTATTTTAGTTATTGCTTGCTTGCTTTGTCTTCAATTAGTTTAGGGAAATATGATCTTGCAAGTCAGCATTTAGATATTGCTATGAAAAAAGCTAATTACATATCAATCTACCTTGTTATGGTACAGCTCAAGATTATGCTACAAGAGTATGATCAAGCAATTTACTGGCTAAACAAGATGGACTCAGAAGCTGTTCCTGATCCAAGTTGGAAATGTACTGGTTGTAATAGAGAGCTAAAGCAATGGGATTATAAGTGTTCGAGCTGCAATAATTTTGATTGTATATACAATCAAGCTTTATAGTAAAATACTCTTGTTAATTATTAAGAAAGGCCAATTCCATATTAAAAAAACTTGTTTTTAGACATTACCAGTTATATATTTTAATAAATTGGAGTTGTATACGAAATGAAGAGCTTGAAGGAATTATCCTTAAGAATTAAGAATATTAAATCTGTACAGAAAACTACGAAAATAATGCAAATGGTTTCTGCAGCAAAATTATTACAAAGCCAAAAGAAATTATCAAATTCAAAATTGCATATATCTAAGCTGCATAGCATTATTTCTTCACTAGCGCTATCAGCGGATCAAGAGTTACTAGCAAGAATTCTAAATATTAATAATGAAGATTCTTTCCTAGTATTTACTATTGCATCTGATCGTGGTTTATGTGGCAGCCTTAACTCCTCTGTTGTTAAATTCAGCCAGGAGCATATAAACAAATTAATTGCAAATGATAAGAAAGTAGACATTGTTTTTTTTGGTAAGAAAGCTTTTGAGACAGGCAAAAATAGATTTAATTCTAAAAATATCTTGAAGGTTGAAAATAGTAAGGGAATCACACTAAAGCGTGTGGAAGCCTTGGTTAGTGATATAGATCTAAGTAAATACAATAAAGTTAAGGTTTTTTACAGTAAATTCTATAATACCTTCATGCAAAAGCCAATATTAGAAACAATAAAACCATGGAGTAAAGACTCATTATTAATTGATAATTCTATAGTTAGTCCTCTAACAGATTACAGCTATGAGTATGAACCACAAAATATTGAGTTTATTTTAAAATCTTTGACTCAAGATTATGTTACAGCTGCTCTTTATTCTGCTTTACTTGAAAGTGCAGCAAGTGAAAATAGTGCTAGGATGGTTGCTATGGAATCAGCAAACAGAAATACAAAAGAAATGCTAAATAAACTAGCATTACTTTATAATCGTTCTCGTCAAGCAGCAATTACAACTGATTTGATTGAAGTTATAGGTGGTGCAGAATCTTTATAGAAACTCAAGGAATGAAAAATGAATATATTAAATATTGCAGCAGATATCACTAAACTAATAAAAAAGCAGAATCAAGACGCAGAAGTTACAATATATGAAACTAATAAGACCTCGGTTTCTCAGCGTCTATCAAAAATTGAACAAATATCACAATCTAAAAACTGTACTGTCGGAATTAGAGCTATAGCAGGTAAGAACAAAGCTGCGTATATTTCCACAAACGATTTGAATAATCTTAGTAGTGCAGTGAGCCAAGTGGTGGAAATGGCAAAGAATGCCCAGGAAGATCCTTATATTAGTTTTGCTGTAGATGGCAGTAATTATATCTCTTCTGCAGATTTAAATATCTCAGATAATAATGTTGTAACAATTGATAAATTAAAAGAAATTACTGAAGCTACAGAAAATTCAGCTCTTGCACATAAAAATATTATTAATTCCGAAGGAGCTTCATCTTCACATACTTCAGTAAATACAGTATTATCAACCGTTTCTGGTTTTGTTGGTTCATTTAGTAAGTCAACTTTTGTTAATCAGGTTTCTGTTGTTGCTGGAGAAAAGAGTGAAATGAAAATAGGCTACGATTACGATGTAGCATGCAACTTCAGTGATTTAAAAACACCGGAGTCAATAGGGAAAGAAGCAGCAAAAAGAGCAATAGATCAATTGGATTCATGTACAATCAGGACAGGCAAATTTCCGGTTGTTTTTGAAAAAAGAGCAGCAAAAGAGCTAGTAAAGAGCTTTGCTTCTGCCATAAATGGTAGCAATATTGTAAATAATAGCTCTTTTTTGAGAAATAGTTTAAATACTCAAATTTTTAATACTGAGATTAACATTATTGATGACCCATTGTTACCAAGGGGTATAACATCAAGACCGTTTGACGGGGAAGGAATAATGAGCAGAAGAAATGAATTTGTAAAAAATGGAGTACTGCAAAACTGGATTTTAGATCTATATTCGGCTAGGAAATTAAACTTGGAAACGACCGCAAATGCAACTCGTGCAAGTAATGCTGCAATTATTCCTTCAGCTAGTAATTTCTATTTCAAAAATGGTAATAGATCATTTAAGGAATTAATTGAAGAAGTAAAAGAAGGAGTATATATAACTGATTTATTTGGTTTTGGTGTTAATTTAATCAATGGCGATTATAGTCAAGGTGCATGCGGATTTTTTATAGAAAATGGTAAAATAACGTATCCAATACACGAGATTACTGTTGCCGACAATTTGAAAAATATGTTTAGCAATTTAGTTGTTGCAAATGACCTAACTTTCTGTGGGCAGTTTAATTCACCAACGATTAAAGTTAGCGAAATGACAGTAGCAGGTTCACTTAGTGATTAAAAATTTTAGTTGCATTAAGTACAATAATTGTGTACTATTACTATGTAATGTTAAGAATAGACTATGGAGTATAGAAGTTTAGTTGCAATAACTAAGCTTAAAGCATTCTAAATCGTAATTTCAAAGTTTTTCATCACATTAATAATATTAGTTAGTAGTTTAGGAGTTATCCATATGGAATTTGGTAATATAAAATGGTTTAATGTTGAAAAAGGCTATGGTTTCATCAAGCCAGAAGGTAAGGGTGAGGACGTTTTTGTACATGTTAGTACATTAGAACGTTCAGGAATAAGACCTGATTCACTTCGAGGAGAGGATAAAAAGAGAGGAATGAAAGGGGAAAGAGTAAGTTATGAGCTTAAAGAAGAGCGTGGTAGGAACGGAGAAGATAAAAAGTCTGCAATAAATTTAAGATTGGAAGATTAGTCTATCGTGAAGCTTTTTAATAGGGTAATGTATTGTGAATAATTTTCATGAAATGGGGCTTCCAACTTTGCTTAGGCAAGCTCTAAGTAAAAATAATCTTTGTGTTCCAACCCCGATTCAGGTGCAAGCGATTCCTCTAGCTCTTCAGGGCAAAGATATTCTTGGGTCTGCTCAAACGGGAACTGGAAAAACCTTAGCATTTGCTATTCCACTGGTTGCTAAATTGCTGAATGAGCCAAGCATTGGTTCAGCTTTAGTCATCGTGCCAACCAGAGAGCTTGCTCATCAGGTAACAAATGAGATAAGAAAACTCTTATCTCAAAATTCTGTACTAAGAGTCGCTTTGTTGATTGGAGGTGAGCCTATTTTTAGGCAGCTAAATCAGCTTCAGAAAAAACCACAAATCATAATAGGTACTCCTGGTCGTATTATAGACCATATTGAGCGTAAAACTTTAGTTACTCGGAATGTTAGTATTCTTGTGCTTGATGAGACGGATCGTATGTTTGATATGGGCTTTGGAATTCAGATTGAAGAAATTATGAAGCATTTGCCTAAAATAAGGCAAACTCTTATGTTTTCTGCAACTCTTCCTGGAGAAATAGTAAAACTTACTGAAAAATATCTTAATCAACCAGAGCGTGTTTCTGTTGATTGTCAGGCTACAACTTCTGCAAAAATTAAGCAAGAAATTGTTTATGCATCAGAATCAGAAAAATATGGAAAACTTGTTACACAATTATGTCAGCGCAAAGGATCGATCATTATTTTTGTCAAAACAAAGCGAGGAGCGGATCAGCTAGCTGACAAATTGCACAAAGATGACTATAGCGCTTTGGCAATTCATGGTGATTTAAGGCAGCACAAGCGTGAAAGAGTCATTAATTCTTTTCGTCGTGGCCGCAATCAAATCATGGTTGCAACAGATGTTGCTTCTCGCGGCCTTGATATTCCGCACATTCAACATGTTATCAATTATGATGTACCACAATCGCAAGCTGATTATGTTCATCGTATAGGTAGAACTGCACGTGCGGGAGCTGAAGGATTTGCATTATCTTTTGTTACACCTCAAGATAAGAGAAGACTGCCTGCACTAGCAGATAAAGAAGGAGAGCCAAATTTTGATTGTAGTATGCAATCTCAAAAATGTAACAGCAAAAAGATCTTTAAAAGGCCAAGTACGTTAAAGGCTAAATACGGTAGAAAAAAGATCAATGTATTTAAGAAGAAAAGCAGAGTACTAGAAAAAGCGTATTAATGTACTTAACTATTCTTCTATTCTTTAAAAGCTCCAGTAAACTTGCTGCAAAGCGAAGTGATTGGAAGATGGTAGAAAGAATATATAGCTAGCCCAAATTAGATTTACCTACAATTTGATAATCTTAATTCTGCTGCTTATAACGTTTTGAGATTATCACAACGGTATAATGTTAGGCTGTGTGGACTATAATCTGTAGCTTCATTCAATTTGGCTACAACGATCTGCTAGATTTCAGTTTTTTTAATAATTGTGTGCTACTAATTATATATAAATTTACACTTTTAAAGAGAATAGATGATTTCTAAAAATTTAGAGGCAAGTTTAAATAGAGCGTTACAGATTGCTTCTGATTGTAAGCTTAAATATGCAAAAGTGGAACATTTGTTGCTAGCATTAACCAAAGATGTGGATGTAAATTATGTTTTATCAAGATGTAACATCAGAGCTGGTGAAATCATAAATATAGATAATATTATATTAAGGAATGATCATGGTAATAATACAAAAAGTTTTTTACAAGACAACTCCGACTTAACTGTCAATAAAGTTGAGCCTGATGTGCTATTTCAACGCATAATACATAAAGCCATGATACGAGCTCATCGTTTGGGAAGAAAAGAAATAAATGGAGCAAGTATTCTATTAGAGATTCTGTCTGAGCAAGATTTATACATTGAAGAGCTATTACGCAAACAGAATGCAAAGGATTCTAATTTGATTTATAACATATCCAATATAAAATATTCAGGTGATATAGAAGAATATGTAACTAATCGCAAGATAAAACTTGATAAGAATAACGATATCTCTACTGTAGCAAATAAAGGTGAATTATTAAAAGATGAAGAAGTTCTACAAAATTATTGTAGAAATTTAAATGATTATGCAAGAAGCAAAAAAATAGATTATGTCATTGGTCGTGATTATGAATTAAATCGCACTATAGAAATCTTACTAAGACGCAGAAAAAATAACCCTTTATATGTCGGAGAACCAGGTGTTGGTAAAACAACAATAGTTGAAGGCTTGGTATTGAAAATTATTGAAGGTAGTGTTCCGAGTGCACTGAGATCCAGCATAATTTATGCTTTGGATTTAGGATCACTTCTTGCAGGAACACGCTATAGAGGTGACTTCGAAGAGAGAATAAAATCTATAATAAAAGTAATTGAGGCAAAACCTGGCGCTATTCTTTTCATTGATGAAATACACACTATTATTGGAGCGGGTTCAACAAGTGGCAGCTTTCTTGATGCTGGCAATCTGCTTAAACCTGCACTTGCAAGAGGTGCATTGCGTTGTATAGGTGCAACTACATATAGAGAATATAGCAATAGCTTTGAAAAGGATAAAGCATTAGCAAGGAGGTTTCAAAAAATTAGTGTAAAAGAGTCTTCTATTAATGATACAGTAAAGATACTAGATGGTATAAAGCATTACTATGAAAGGTATCATGGAGTATATTACACGAAACATGCCATTAAATCTGCAGCTGAACTTTCACACAAGTATATTACTGGTCGAATATTACCTGATAAAGCAGTTGATGTTATAGATGAAGCGGGGGCATATTGTAAGTTACAAAAAAACAGGCGAAAAGTTATAAACAGTAGAGACATTAAGAGTACTATCGCTAGGATTACAAACGTACCTTGCGGGTTTGATGATATGCAAAGAGTAAAATCTTTGAAAGAAAATCTCAATAGGGCCATTTTTGGTCAAGAGCAAGCGATAGAGTTTCTCGTTAATTCTATTAAAATTGCTAAATCTGGTCTGAGAAGTTACAATAAACCCTTGGCAAAGTATCTTTTTGCAGGGCCAACTGGTGTAGGTAAGACTGAGCTTGCGAAGCAACTAGCACAAAATATGGGTATGAACCTTATTCGGTTTGATATGTCTGAGTATATGGAACCTCACACAATATCTAGAATGATTGGTTCCCCTCCTGGATATGTGGGTTACGACCAAGGTGGATTGCTTACAGAATCTGTATCTAATAATCAATATAGCGTAGTACTTCTTGATGAAATTGAGAAAGCTCATAGTGATATTTATAATATATTACTACAAATCATGGATTATGGGTGTGTTACAGACACTTACGGACGTAAAGTTAATTTTTCTAATACAATTTTAATTATGAC
The DNA here is from genome assembly GCF_964028585.1 of Wolbachia endosymbiont (group B) of Xanthorhoe designata. Taxonomy (NCBI): domain Bacteria; kingdom Pseudomonadati; phylum Pseudomonadota; class Alphaproteobacteria; order Rickettsiales; family Anaplasmataceae; genus Wolbachia; species Wolbachia endosymbiont (group B) of Xanthorhoe designata. The sequence continues at coordinate 1,079,418 of NZ_OZ034794.1, read as the reverse complement.
AACCAACGCAGGATCATTTGAACGTAGCAAGAATTCTGTTGGCTTTGGATATAAAAACTTTAATACTAGTGACAGCGAAAAAGCAATGGAACGGATTTTTAGTCCTGAATTTCGTAATCGCTTAGATGCAGTTATTTCTTTTTCTGACTTAAATACGGATGTCATTTTGCACATTGTGGATAAATTTATTCAGGAATTGAAAAAACAACTTATGCAAAAGGGCATAAGCTGCTCAGTTGAAGAAGAAGTAAAATCTTATCTTGCACAAACGGGTTATAGTAAAGAAATGGGAGCACGTCCAATAGAGAGGCTGATTGAAAAAGAGATAAAAGTTCATTTAGCTGAAGAAATATTGAATCGTCGATTAATTAAAGGAAAGAAATTAAGGATTTATGTTGGTAAACACGGAATTGCTTTTGATATAGTTTAAATTCTTGCTTGAGTATTAAATTTGTAGTATAGTCACTATCTTTTAATGAGGCTATAGTGGCAAGTTTAACCAGAAATCAATATTACAGTAATCAAAATTTACGGAATTTATTTTCAAGGCTGGGAATAGAAGCGGAAGAAGTAATAAGCCAGGAGTTTGATGATGTACTTAAGTTAGTTGAGCGGCGCTTTAGAAAAGCTTCATTAAAATGTCACCCTGATAAAGTAATAGGAGAGAAAGAAAAAAAGCAGCTGAAGAAAAGTTTAAAAAACTTAGTGCAGATAAAGATAAGCTAGAGCAATATCTTAATGCTTTAAAAGCAGGAAGAACTCCTGGCATATCTATATCATTACAGCAAGAAGTGCGGGAAAAACAAAGGAGAATCAATGAGATTCTATTGCGTAGAGAGAAAGCTGTAAATAGGGCAGTTTTATTTTTTATATTAGCGAATGTGGTACTTAATTCATCACATAAGGTCGAATATTGCTTATCACAGCTTGCTAGTAGTGGCAAAGTGCAGAGTGTTGCTTATAAATTTTATGTTTTCAGTACAGGAATTTGGCCATGGTTATTTATTATATCCTTTTGTAGTATTATTTATGCAGCAAGTAAACAAAGAGGTTCACAAGAAGAAGGTCTGGATAGGTTAAATCGGAGATACAATCTACTCATTGCTGCTGATAATTATGTGATATGTATTGCAGCAGCGTTTGCTGTGTTCAGTTTAGTGTCGGAAATTGCACAAAAGGGCTGGCCTGCTCAATATGGAACGATGCTGATGGTTAATTTAGTATTAGATTTATTGCTTTACTTAGGACTTTTGTGAAAGCATCTGAACTATATAGTAAACACTGCATCCAGCGTTTATACGAAGAAGATGCAGAATTTAGCTACAAGGAAAAATTTGCATGGTATGATTACAAATTAGTACTTATGCCGCTCGTTCTTCCTATTGTTAAAATGTATTTTGAAGATTTGATTCAAGAAAAACCACAACAGCATACTACTGATCCTAAAGTTACACCTTTAAATATAGGCGTAGGAACAAGAGCATAAAAAGGTCTTTGCTTCAACTATAGTTTTTGCTACACTTTGAGTAAATTTGAAGATATTAATGAGTGAAGAAGTAAAACAAATCCTAAGTTACTACGAAAGTGAAAACCCTGGAGTAAAAACGAATCTTACTCGCATTCTTATGCATGGGAAACTTGGTGGAACTGGCAAGTTAGTAATTCTCCCTGTAGATCAGGGATTTGAGCACGGACCAATAAAAAGTTTTGAAGTTAACCCTGATGCTTACGATCCACATTATCATTTTCAGCTTGCAGTTGATTCAGGAGTAAGTGCATACGCTGCTCCGCTTGGTATGATCGAAGCTGGTGCTTCAACTTATGCTGGAATGCTACCACTTATTTTGAAGCTTAATAGCGCTAACTCTTTGCACTCAAAAAGCTTAACTTCAGATCAAGCAATAACTTCCTCTGTAAAAGATGCTCTACGTTTGGGCTGCGTGGCTGTTGGGTTTACTATATATCCTGGTTCTGCTAAGTGTTTTGATATGATGGAAGAAGCTCGCAAAATTATAGCTGAGGCTAAATCTTGTGGCCTTGCTGTAGTGCTATGGTCTTATCCACGTGGTGAAGGGATTTCAAAAGAAGGTGAAACAGCAGTTGATGTCATTGCTTATGCTGCGCATATAGCGGCTTTGCTTGGTGCCAACATAATAAAAGTAAAACTTCCAACTAACCACTTGGAAAAAGAAAAAATAGAAAATATTGAATCATTATTCAAAAGAATTAAATATATTAAAAAGTCTTGCTTTGCAGGAAAAAGAATAGTGGTTTTTTCTGGTGGTGAATCAAAGTCAGTGGATGATATATACAATGAGGCAAAAGAAATTAAGCAAGGTGGTGGTAATGGTTCAATTATCGGGCGCAACACTTTCCAAAGAAAAAAAGAGGATGCTTTATCTATGCTAAAAGATATAATTAATATCTACACATAAAAAAATGGCTGGGTGGCAGAATGGCTTATGCGGAGGACTGCAAATCCTTTTATACCGGTTCAATTCCGGTCCCGGCCTCTTACTCCAATTAGATCGTTTTTTCTTCTGAAATTTTAACAAGAAGTGTGGCTTTTAATGAAATATTTAAAAAAATAAGATACTATATTCAAAATATAAGCAGTAAAATGCCAAAGAGACTAATGAAAGTTTTATTATTGATTGGTTTGCCCTTCTTGCTTACCAGTTGCACTTTTCACTATTTATTAAAGAGCTCATATACTCATCTTGCACCAGAAAAGTACCCTTCATCCAATAAACAGCCAGTTTACGTCGGTACAGCTTACAGTGCACAGACTATATATAATGCGTTATTTAATGACTTTCTGTTAATAGGTAAGTCATCATTCACAGCTAAACATAGGCGTGCTAGTCAATATATCAATTATGGAAGAGAAGTTGGAGCAGATGTGATAATTGTATCATTTCAAAATATGCAAAAGGATAAAGAGCATTTTAGCATCACAGAACAACTATTATGGGATACAAGCTTAACAACATTTCATACAAGGACCATTGTAAACTTTGATCAGAACGTACTCTTTCTAAAAAAGGTAGGTGATGCAAAAGCTCCATGGGAATATGTCAAAGGAGAGTTCGAGCTTTACGAAGAAAACGATACTGATCCATATCTAGGGAATTGGGTAGGGTATAGAATGTGCAAGATTGCAATATATTCTTCAGAAGATGAATATTTAGGATTTGTAAATGAAGATGATTGTAAGGAAAAATCTGGAATAAATAAGATGCTTGCTTGGGAGAATGGGGATATAAGGTTGCGGATTAAAAAACAATCAAAACAGGGATTTTATTTAAATCGAAATAAGATTCCTATACTAATAAAATCTCAAATTAACAAATTTGGCTACCTAGAATTACTAGATAAAAATACTGATCAAGTTGTAGTTTACCTTCAGAAAAATTAGTTTTTACTACTTATAGAAACTATATACTTGCTATTTTGATAAACTTCACTTTAATCAGCTTTCTACGTTATTCTTGTTGCATGGTAAAAAATAAACTAAAAATAAGCAAAGTGTTTTGCAAATGATATTACGTAATTTATTGTTTTTACTTCCGCCTGAAATTGCTCACTACTTGGTAATAACGGCGTTAAAAAAGATGCCCTGTAGGAAACATATAGAACTACCGAAATCTTTAAATGCAAACTTTTTTGGTAATAAAATTAGGAGTCCTGTAGGTCTTGCCGCAGGTTTTGATAAAAATGCGGAAGTTATAAAGCCCATGCTCTCATTTGGTTTTGGATTTATTGAGGCTGGTACTGTAACTAAATATCCCCAATATGGAAACAAAAAACCGAGAATTTTTCGATTAATTAAAGATGAAGGAATAATTAATAGATTGGGATTCAATAATAAAGGGGTGGACTATTTTCTTAAGCAGATAAGTGAAACTAAGCTTGATAATTGCATTTTTGGCATCAATATAGGAAAAAACAGTACATCAAAGGACCAAATCAGCGATTATGTTGACTTAATAAAGATAGTATATGGAAAGAGCAATTATATAGTACTGAACATCTCATCCCCAAATACACCTAACTTGCGTGATTTACACAACAAACAAGAATTATCCAAGTTGTTGAAGTCTATTACTCTAACCAAAAAATCAATTGATAGCTCTGAATCGATACCGATAATATTAAAAATTTCTCCAGATATAGATCAGCAAACAAAAGAAAATATCGCTGAGCTTGTACTAGAATATAAAATTGACGGCTTAATAGTGAGCAACACTACGATAAGTCGAGATTCTTACTATAATGAGAGTGGTGGGTTGAGCGGCAGGCCATTATTTCAACTTTCAACCGAGTTATTGAGTGACATGTATAAGCTTACTAAAAGCAGAATTCTATTGATAGGATGCGGAGGAATTTCAAGTGGTGTTGATGCATATGAAAAAATAAAGGCAGGAGCCTCTTTAGTACAACTGTACACTGCTCTTGTATACCAAGGGCATCAAGTTGTGAACAAAATCAACCTGGAACTTGCGGAATTGGTAAGAAGAGATGGATTTAGTAATGTTACTGAAGCAGTGGGTTGTATACATTAGACTGTACATTTTGGAAGTTATGGATATTGTCTTAGTGAAATAGAGCTAACTTTTTAGTGTAGAGGTATGATAGAGAGTGTTTTTCTATTGAATGATTAGTATGAGAATTTTGAGCGATACAATATCTAAAGTTATTAATTATAAATTTACAGATTATGCAATATTAGAAGAGGCATTAACCCACCCAAGCGTAAATAAGAGAAATAGCGAAGACCAGGTTGTAAGCTACGAAAGGCTAGAGTTTTTGGGCGATAGTGTTTTGAATATGGTTGTATCTGTTATGCTGTTTAAAATGTTTCCTGAAGAAAAAGAAGGAGCATTGGCAAAAAGAAAAACGGATTTAGTTTGTGGCAGTACCATTGCTAATGTTGCTAAAGAAATAGAGTTAGGTAACTTTATTATCATGAATAATAGTGAACGTTGTAACGGAGGAAAATGTAACTTAAAAAATTTAGAAAATTCGCTTGAAGCACTAATAGGTGCAATTTATATTGACGGTGGACTTGAGAGTGTTGAGAAATTTATTATCCGACATTGGGAAAAGCTAGCTAAGGACATCCTCGATCCTCCTCAAGATCCTAAAACTTCACTGCAAGAATGGACTCAGAGAAATAAATTACCTTTACCAAAGTATGAGCTTGTAAAACAAACTGGACCAGCACACAATCCTGAATTTACTATATCAGTTTGCATAGAGAGTTATGACAAAGTTTCTGCATGCGCTCCTAGTAAGAAAATTGCTGAACAAAAAGCTGCTGAGTTGATGCTAGAAAAAATTAAAAAAACGACTTAGTTTAATCAAAATAGCCGTTAGCATAAATTTAAAGTAAGCTAAGCTCTTTAGTTTAGCTTACATATTTTTTTATCTCAGCCAGAATCTTATCAGATTGACTTTCATCTGAATTTAAATCAGCTACAAAGTGTGTGACATATTTTCCTTCAGGGCTAATAAGGTATATAATTGAAGAATGGTTAATTTCCTCTTCTCCATCTACTTTACTTGCATATACTTTATACTTTGTAACTACTTCATCTATTTTTTGTCTTTCACCAGTTAGCATTTGTATTCTATGGTCAAATTGCTGATGAAATTCTTTAAGCCTTTCTGTGTTATCGCGCTCAGGATCAACTGTGATAAAAAATGTTTGTAGCTTATTGTCAGTTTTCTTATCTAACTTTGCAAGTGTTTCTGAAATTATTCCGAGATTCATAGGGCAAATTCTTTTGCATGAGGAAAATCCGAAAAAAATCATCATATACTTATTTTTAAAATCACTACTGCGTACTATTTGTCCGTCTTGATTGATCAAAGAAAAATCTCCACCTACCTTAATTTCTGTATTTTGTGAAATAAATATACCTTGCTTAGTAAAATAACAATAACCTAAGAAGATAGCTGCTACTGTTATTAGCAAACTAGACAATAACCTTATAAACTTTATCATTAAAGCGTTTCCAATAAAGTTAAATCATATATTGATTAGTTGATTGATTCAATATATTCCTTCCAAAGTGGGTTGTTAATTTTATCTAACAATTTCTTATGCTCATCAATTTCTTTACTACTTGGTGAATGTTCTCTGCGAGCTAAATTACGCACTTTATGTTGAATAAACGTAGAGTTATTGTCCTGAGCACATTCATTATTAAATAAAAAGGTTTGCAATCCTCCTGTAAGCTCAACATAGACCTTTGCAAGCAATTGAGCATCAACTAATGCTCCATGCAATTCTCTACCTTCCAACGATATATCAAAACGTTTACATAATGCATTTAAAGAAGCAGGTGATCCTACAAACTTTTTTCTTGCAAGTGGTAATGTATCTAGCACTCTATCTGAGGAAATTAACCCAGCATTTAACTTGCCTAACTCCATATTAAGGAACTTAACATCGAATTCAGCATTATGAATCACCAAAATGTCATTGGATATGAAGTCAAGAAATTCAAGTGCAACATCTGAGAATAGTGGTTTATCTTCCAAAAATTCCTCACTAATACCATGAATCTTAAATGAGTGGTAAGGTATATCTCTTTCTGGATTGAGATATCGATGAAATGTTTTACCTGTTGGAATACGATTAATTAGTTCTACACATCCTATCTCAATAATTCGATGGCCAGATTTAGTATCAAGACCTGTAGTTTCAGTATCAAGTACTATTTCTCGTAGTCTACTTTCCATCAGTTGTCATTTGTTGTTAAATTTTTATCAGTACTTGCCTTCTTATAGTTAATAGAAACAAGTAACCAAGTTAGATCTGATGAATTAATATTTTTTTTGAATTGCCATACATCTTCAACTTTGTTAATAGTAGACATGCTACCTGATGTGATGTTTCCTTCATTATTCTTAACGAAGTTAATTTGCTCTGAAAGGAAATATACTGCAATAAATATTACGTTTTTTACTAACTTTATTTCTAAGATCTTTTGTGAAACGATAGAAACAATTATGGACTCATGTGTCTCTTTACGATGTTTAATCTTATCCACAAAACTGTTATATAAGTCTTTGTCCAGAAGGGATTTTAATTGAGGTAAATTTCCTTGGTTAAAATATTTTATTATTAATTCAAAAGCTATGCTTGAACCTTCTATAAAATTGGAAATAGAAAACTCTTTGTTTTTTTGTAATATTTGTTCATAAGTAGCTTCTATTGAACTTTTGTCGTTGCTATAAATATAATCTTCGATATTTTCTACCACATCTTCTTTACTTTGACTTACATCCAATACACCTGTTAGCTTTTTTAGGTTGAGACTGGCTGATCTTCCTAAGGAATTATATAAGCGTGAAAAAATAAACGCCGCTAGTAAAGCATATATTACAAGCTCTATCATGGTAACTTAACTCCTTGATATATAAAGTATCTAAATATTATTAATTATTGATAAAAATATGTTTTTCATATTAACCTATAGTTAGGTTTACTATTCATTTGTAAATGAATATATTATATAAGAAAGTATTAAAAATCTCAACTTAATTAAAGGAGACGTAAGAAATGTCACAACACAAAATGAAAATTCATGGTCAGTATGTCAAAGATTTTTCGTTTGAGAATCCAAATTCGCCATTCCTTCCTTCTAGTAAAGCTCCTGATATTAATGTAATGGTTAATATTAATTCAGCAAAATTAGAAGGAACAGAAAATAAAAAAGGAATAAGTGAAGAAAAGCCTTTTCATGAAATTACTTTGCATATAGAAGCCAAAGCAACGGTAAAAGATGAAGATGTAAAAGATGATATAGCTTTCATTTGCGAGGTAAAGTATTGCGGTATTTTTTCAATAGAAAACTTTACAGAGCTAAGTGAAGAAGAGGTGAGACAAGCTTTATTTATTGGTGGACCTACTTTTCTTTTCCCTTTTGCAAGAGAAATAATTGCAAGAACTACAAGTAGTGGTGGGTTTCCTCCACTTATGCTAGATCCTATAGATTTTGAAACTATGTATCAGCAGCAAAGTCAACAACAAAAAAGTAGCGCTAGTAATTCCAATTTTAACTAATACAGGATGAACAATTCTTTAAATGCAAAGACGACTTTAAATATTGATGGAAGGTTATATAACTACTTTAATCTAAGTAACGCTGGTAAATTCTTAGGAGTAAATTTAACCAAATTGCCTTGTTCACTCAAGGTATTGCTTGAAAATTTATTGCGCAACGAAGATGGAGTAAGCGTTAAATTAGATGACATAAAGATATTAGCAAATTGCGTCAAGAAACACATTAATCACGAAATTAGCTACAAGCCAGCAAGGGTTTTGATGCAGGATTTCACAGGAGTTCCTGCTGTCGTTGACTTAGCTTCAATGCGTAATTATGTGAAGAAAAACGGAGGTAACTCCAGCAAAATAAATCCATCTGTACCTGTTGATCTTGTGATCGATCACTCTGTTCAAGTAGATAGTTACGGAAGCACTTCTGCATTTGGTAAAAACGTTGCACTGGAAGTAAAAAGAAATTTGGAGAGGTATCAATTCTTAAAATGGGGAGAGTCATCCTTCACAAATTTTAGAGTAGTGCCACCAGGTACTGGAATTTGCCACCAAGTGAATCTTGAATATTTAGCGCAAGTTGTATGTAACGATAGCGGAGTTCTATATCCAGATACCTTAGTCGGTACAGATAGTCACACTACTATGGTAAATGGTTTATCGGTTCTTGGTTGGGGTGTTGGTGGAATAGAAGCTGAGTCTGTGATGCTTGGTCAACCAATTAGTATGGTAATTCCAGAAGTAGTAGGATTTAAATTAATAGGAAGACTTTCAGAGGGAGTAACAGCAACTGATCTAGTGCTAACGATTACTAATATCCTGAGAACAAAAGGCGTTGTTGGCAGATTTGTGGAATTTTATGGTGATGGCTTAGATCGTTTATCTTTGGCAGATAGAGCAACCATAGCTAATATGGCTCCAGAGTATGGTGCAACTTGTGGATTCTTTCCAATTGATCAGAAGACACTAGATTATTTAAACTTAACCGGAAGGCCAAAAGAGTTGATTAAATTAGTTGAAGTCTATGCAAAAGAACAAGGGCTGTGGCGTAGTAATGAAGAATTGGCGTTCTTTGACACACTGAAGCTTGATTTATCGAGCGTAGAGCCAGTAATGGCCGGTCCAAAAAGACCGCAAGATAAGGTTTTTCTTTCGCAAGTGGCAGAATCTTTTTCTAAATCATTTTCAGTTAATGAGTCAGAGGAAGGCGATAAACTCCAAGATGGAAGTGTAGTTATTGCAGCAATAACAAGCTGCACTAATACTTCAAACCCAAGCGTAATGATTGCTGCTGGACTTGTAGCGCGTAATGCAGTCAACCTTGGATTAAAATCAAAGCCTTGGGTTAAAACTTCTCTTGCTCCAGGGTCACAAGTTGTAACAGAATATTTAGAAAAATCAGGGTTACAGGAAGATCTAAATGCTTTGGGTTTTAATTTGGTTGGGTATGGCTGTACAACTTGTATTGGAAACTCCGGTCCGCTTAATGAAGATATAGAAAGTGATATTAAGGATAAAAACTTGACTGTTGCAGCAGTTTTATCCGGTAATCGTAACTTTGAAGGAAGAATCCATCCTTTAGTCAAAGCTAATTACTTGGCATCTCCGCCACTTGTTGTTGTGTATGTACTTGCAGGTACTGTACAAATTGACCTGACAAAAGATCCTATATGCAAAGATAAGAATGGAAGTGATGTTTATCTCAAAGATATATGGCCAACAAATAATGAAGTTGAGAGCTGTGTTAAAAGTGTTGTGACGCGTGAAATGTTCATACAAAAGTATAAGGATGTTTTTTTTGGTGATGAGCATTGGCAAAAGATAAAGTGTGAGAAAAGTGAAATCTATGATTGGGACGCGAAAAGCACTTATATACAAAACCCTCCCTATTTTGATAATTTATCGACTAAGAACAATAAAAGCAACATAGTTGATATAAAGAATGCGCAAATACTAGCGATGTTTGGCGATAGCGTTACTACCGACCACATTTCCCCTGCTGGAAATATTGCCTTAAATAGTCCTGCAGGCATATATTTAAAAGGTCTTGGAGTTGAACCGCAAGATTTCAATTCATATGGATCTCGCCGCGGTAACCACAACGTAATGATGCGTGGAACCTTTGCTAATATCAGAATAAGAAATAAAATGGTGAGCGCTGAGGGTGGCTATACAAAACATATTCCTTCTCAAGAAACTATGTCAATTTTTGATGCAGCAATGCAATATAAAAGAGAAGCTGTCCCATTAGTTGTCATTGCAGGAAAAGAATATGGTACAGGTTCAAGTAGGGATTGGGCAGCAAAGGGTACTGCATTACTGGGAATTAAAGCTGTGATTGCAGAAAGTTTTGAACGCATACATAGGTCCAATTTGGTCGGTATGGGTGTTCTTCCACTTGCATTTCAGGATGGAGTAACGAGAAAGATATTTGATAGTAGTGAGATAGTGAGCATAAAAGGTGAAGTAGTACCAAATGGAAATCTAGAATGTATCATTAAAAGAAAGGATGATTCAGAGCAATCCATTCAACTCAAGTGCTGTGTACAAACTGCAACTGAGGTTAAGTACTTGATGAGTGGTGGAGTGTTGAGCTATATACTTGCGCAGTCCTTTTGAGCTATCACAGTCATTAACTAGGTTTTTGAATCGATTTTGGCTCTTTATTTAAATAATAATTTATTCGATGCAAAGTTATGATATAATCTTACCTTACATATGGTAAAGGGTGTTTTGTAGATAATTATGATCAGTTCTATACAAGAACCTAACGCATTACGAAAACGATTGCAGGCATTTTATCGTGCTGATGAAAAAAGTCACGTACGTTATCTTGTAGAAAAATCAGAACTTTCGGCTGATTCAAAAAACATAGTTTACAATATTGCAAAACAAATTGTCGAAAAGATTAGAGGTAGTAAATTAGGCATTATAGATTCTTTTATACAACAGTACTCACTTTCTAATGATGAAGGAGTAGCGCTAATGTGTCTTGCTGAATCATTACTTAGAATACCAGATGATTACACAATAGATGAGTTGATCAAAGATAAAATTGCCAACCAAGAATGGAATAAACACTTGGGGCGTTCCTTTTCATTGTTTGTTAATGCTTCTACATGGAGTTTAATTATAGGAAGCAGTATATTAAGAAACAATGAAGAGGATTCAAAATTCTATCACATAATTTCCAGGTTATTGAAAAATTTAGGAGAGCCAATAATTCGCAAAGCGGTGAAACAAGCAATATCCATTCTTGGCAAGCATTTTATTGTTGGAGGAACTATAGAAAAAGCATTGGAAAGTGTGAAATCAGATGACTACAGTAAGTATTTATGCTCTTTTGATATGCTTGGTGAATCTGCTTGCACAGTTGAGGATGCGGAAGAGTATTTTAATTTATACATGCATGCAATAAAAGCCATAGGTGAATCTGCTGACATAAATGATTGCTTTAAATCTCAGGGGGTTTCAATCAAATTGTCTTCGCTGCACTCACGTTATGAATTTAGCCAATTTGATAATATGGCTGAAGAACTGAGAACTAAAGTACTGGAACTTTGTCATGAAGCAAAAAAGTATAATATTTCATTGTGTATAGATGCAGAAGAATCAGAAAGGCTTGAGATGTCGCTCATGTTATTTGAACAGTTGCGTCTTGATGAGTCACTTTCTGAGTGGGAAGGGCTTGGTCTAGCTGTGCAAGCGTATCAAAAACGTGCTTTGTCTGTTCTTGATTTTGTTGAAGATGTTGCCATTCGATCAAAGCATAAGGTTATGGTGAGACTTGTGAAAGGAGCATATTGGGACTCAGAAATCAAGCGCACACAAGAATTAGGGTTAATTGATTATCCGGTGTTTACTAGAAAAAGCCACACAGATGTATGCTACCTTGCCTGTGCACAGAAACTTTTAAGCAAAGAGAATCACTTTTATCCATGTTTTGGAACTCATAATGCTTATACTTTTGCTACTATAATAGAGCTTGCCGATAAAAATCATCCTGGATTTGAGTTTCAGTGCTTACATGGAATGGGTAAAAGTTTGTATGATTATGCAATTTCAGAACTTGCAACAAGCATCAATTGTCGTATATATGCACCAGTTGGTAAACATAGTGATTTATTGCCATACCTTATTAGGCGCCTTCTTGAAAATGGAGCTAATAGTTCGTTTGTCAATCAAGTAAATGATTCTGACGTTAAAATTGAAGAATTAGTCTCAGATCCGTTAGAAAAAGTAAAAAGCTTAGAATATGAGCCTCATCCAAGCATTCCGTTGCCACGAGATATTTTTGGAGAGGAAAGAAAAAACTCCTTGGGAATGGATATTAGCGATTCAATTGTAGTTTCACAATTTGCAAATGATGTAAGGGAATTTAGTGAAAAGAAATGGCAAGTTGGCCCAATAATTGATGGAGAGTCATTTCTTGACAGTGCGGAATTTACCGAAGTAGTGAATCCTGCACATTTGGAAAATGTAATTGGAGAAGTGTCAAGTGCAACAAGTGCTCAGGCTTTAAATGCTCTTGAAATAGCACATAGTGCTTTTACTAAGTGGCAGAATGTTTCAGCAGGAGAGCGCGCTAAATGCCTTGAAAAAGCTGCAGATTTGCTTGAGGAAAGGATGAAAGAGTTAATTTATATTCTGATTGTAGAAGCAGGAAAAATTTTATCCGATGCAATAGCAGAAGTAAGAGAGGCAATCGACTTTTTGCGCTATTATGCAATGATAGCAAAAAATGAACTGAATGACTGGAAAAAATTGCCAGGTCCAACAGGTGAAGATAACTTCATCTTTTTTGAAGGCAGAGGAGTTTTCTTATGCATATCACCGTGGAATTTTCCACTCGCTATCTTCATTGGACAGGTTTCAGCTGCACTTGCAGCAGGTAATGCAGTGCTGGCAAAACCGGCAGAGCAAACGCCGATTATTGCTTATGAAGCCGTTAAGATACTACACGAAGCTGGAATACCAAAAAATGTGCTACACCTTGTTCCAGGGGATGGTTGGTATTTAGGTAAAACGTTAGTACCAGATAATAGAATTTCCGGTGTAGCTTTTACTGGTTCAACGCAAACTGCTCAAACAATTAATCGAATGCTTGCTAGCAGAGATGGTCCTATTGTGCCACTTATCGCTGAGACTGGTGGATTAAATGCTATGATTGTTGATAGTTCTGCTCTTTTAGAGCAGGTAACTAAGGATGTTTTAATTTCTGCATTTCGCAGTGGCGGTCAACGTTGTTCTGCTCTCAGAGTGCTATTTATTCAAGAAGATATAGCAGAAAAACAGATAAAAATGATATGCAATGCAGCTCAAGAACTAAAGATAGGTGACCCAATACAACTGAGCACAGATATTGGTCCAATAATTGACAAAGCATCTATTGATATGCTCACTAAACATACGGAAAAAATATCAAGGGATGAAGATTCAAACCTTTTGTCCAAGGTACCCATGGATACAAATTCTTATAATGGTTATTTCTTTCCTCCGTACATTTATGAGATACAAAAAATTTCGCAATTAAAGCAAGAAGTGTTTGGGCCTATTTTACATATCATACGTTTTGATAAGTCGCAGTTAAATGAAGTTATAAGTGATATAAATAATACAGGATATGGACTTACGTTTTCTTTGCAAAGCCGTGTACAAAGTCAGATCGATTTAATAAGCAAGAAAATATCAGTTGGAAATGTATACATCAATCGCAATCAAATAGGTGCAGCAGTTGGAATACAACCATTTGGTGGTAGAGGACTGTCAGGTACCGGACCAAAAGCTGGTGGTCCTAATTATCTGCAACGTTTTTCTATAGAAAAGGTTGTAAGTGTCAACACTACAGCATGTGGCGGTAACATTACACTTGCGTGTTTGGATTGATTTGCAATTTCTAAATTGGAAGTCCGTGCAGTTGTGTATGCAGTACTAAAACCTAAAACTCATATACTGAAAGGATAGTTATGATTCTAAGGAGTCTTCAAAGAAAGTCTTGTCTTTAATAAAAGAAAAAGGTTGCTATAATTTTGATAAAAGCACTATAAACAAAATGAATGTAAAAAATATCTTATTAGCGTTTTTAGTACAATTTATATTCGATTTATCATTATTTGCGGCTGATCCTATTTTGCTTAATTGTATTGAAACTCCAGGGATTTATGATCTTGAAACAAGGCCAAAAAGCTTTAACTCTTCAAATAATTTAAGAAGAAAACCTGGCTCTCCAAATAATGCAGCAGGAGAATTAATAAATGTAGTGGGTAGAGTTACTGATGTAAATTGCTTATCGATACAAAATGCTGTGGTTTCTATATGGCACGCAGACTCACTTGGCATGAGCTATTATGATGAAAATGTGGAGCTTGATCCAAATTTTGCTGAATCAGGAAGATTTGTAGTAAATAACCTTGGCTATTATAATTTTATTACAATAGTACCAGGTAAAATTGGTGATAGGGCTCCACACATCAACTTTTTGGTCCAACATCCAGATTTTCCAGAATTCACAACACAAATGTTTTTTGCTGATCATAATTGCGATAACTGTGATGATCTTCTTCTTGGTAATCTTATTGAGAGTGGACTTGCAAGCCTTCTGATAGCACCATTTACTTATAATGATCGTGCCATTAAGACCTACACGTTTAATATCACCTTGGGTGGGTATAACAAATTTTCTGATAAAAGATAAAACCCTTGCATATCAGGGGAGTTCATATTAGTCTTAAGCGCTGTTGTACTTAAAATGTATATGAAAAACATCTTACTAATGTTTTTACTATGTTTTATGTGCAGCTTACAATTATTTGCAACGGAGATGTCAACGATGAAGATAACAATTTCTAAAGCTTTACCTGATTTTGAAACGCTAGTAGTGGGTTTATTTGAAAATGATGAATTTATAAGTAACGTTAAGGTTTTACAAGATAAGCAAATTATAGAGAGCATCAAAAGATTTAGTGATTTCAATGGAGGTTTTGGTGAATTTTTCTCCATTACTTCATCAGAGGGAAAGAATGTTATAGTTGCCGGGCTTGGCAAGAGAGATGAATGGGATGAAAACAAAGAATTAAATATTGGCGGAAAAATATATTACGAACTAAGCAGATTAAAGATCAAGCAAGCGGCAATTTCAATCGAAGGCAATGCAGCAAATGTTGCATACGGTGCATTTTTGCGTAGTTTTAAGTTTGATAAGTATAAAACCAAAAAGGACGAGAAAATTACAGAAGTAGAGGAGATTACAGTGCTAGCAAAAGATGAGCAATTAAGTAGTGCTGAAAAATCATTTGAGCGTTTAAGACAAGAAGGTGAAGGCATATTTCTTGCACGTGCTCTTACCACTGAACCACCTAATGTTTTATATCCAGAATCCTATGCTGATCAAATAAAAACCGAGCTTACCAAGCTTGGCCTTGAAATCGAAGTGCTTGGTAAGAAGCAGATGGAAGAGAAAAAAATGGGAGCATTGCTTGGGGTAGCACAAGGAAGTAGTAAAGAGCCAAAATTAGTAGTGATCAAATGGAATGGAGCTTCCAAGGAACAAAAGCCTGTAGCTTTTGTGGGTAAAGGTATAACGTTTGATACTGGTGGAGTGTCACTAAAACCCTCACGTGGTATGGAGTCAATGAAGTATGACATGGCAGGCTCTGCCACTGTAGTTGGAGTGATGCGTACTTTAGCTGGACGAAAAGCAAAAGTAAATGCAATTGGCGTAGTTGCACTTGCAGAAAATGCAGTGGACGGTAATGCTCAAAGACCAAGTGATGTAGTAACTTCAATGTCTGGGCAAACAATAGAAGTATTAAACACCGATGCAGAAGGAAGGCTCATACTTGCAGATGCTTTGTGGTATACGCAGGATAGATTCTCACCTAAGTTTATGATTGATCTTGCAACTTTAACTGGTGCTATAGTGGTTGCACTGGGAAATAATGAATATGCTGGTCTTTTTTCAAATAACGATGAATTAGCAAATCATCTGATTGATTCAGGAAATGAAGTAAATGAAAAATTATGGCGCTTTCCTATGAATGAAACTTATAACAAAATTATTGATTCGCCGATTGCTGATGTGCAAAATATAGCTCCTGCAGGTTCTGGTGGAGATAGTATAATGGCTGCACAGTTTCTACAGCGTTTTGTAAACGACACTTGTTGGGCACATTTAGACATTGCAGGCACTGCTTGGCGCGAAAAAGGCACTGATATTTCTCCAAGAGGGGCAGTAGGTTTCGGTGTAAGGTTGCTAAATAAGTTGGTTGAGAAATACTATGAGATTAATAATTAAGGATCTTTGTATTGAGTTTATAGCTTAATTTACGGCTACATGAATGTCTATTTATAAGACGTAGAAAATGATATCATCAAAGTAACTTACATTTTCTTTTTTGGGAATTCTAAAGTTACGTACTTGAGCATCATCAAGAGAAAGTATTTTGTTCAAATGGTGGTTGTAATTATGTACTATTAAAACTTTAAAGCTATTTAGCATTGACGGTGTGTACTTAAGTGTTAAAATAAAGTAAGAAGTTTTTAGGAGTTTATATGGCAGCAGGCGGGAAAGCGAAAACAGCTAGTAAAAATAACCCTACTCAACGTAAGAAAGCTGAACAAAAAATGTATAAGGATAAGCCAGTAAAACCAGTTAGGTATATAGATCGTGATTCACGCATGAACTATATGTCAGCTCAATACGATAACGGCAATTTGGTTGGAGATGAGGTAAGTGGCAATCCTATAAAGTGGGAAGCTGTATAGTAATTGTGGTTAAAATTACTATTAATTCTAAGGAATGTGAAGTAGAGCATGGGCTCACTATAATTCAAGCTTGTGAAGTTGTGGGCGTTGAAGTTCCGCGGTTTTGTTATCATGAGCGTTTAGCAATTGCTGGTAACTGCAGAATGTGTTTAGTTGAAGTTGAGGGTGGCCCTCCAAAACCAGTAGCTTCTTGTGCAATGTCAGTTGCAGAGGGTATGGTTATTCATACCGATACTCCCAAGGTAAAAAAGGCGCGCGAAGGAGTGCTCGAGTTTTTACTAATTAATCATCCACTTGATTGTCCAATTTGTGATCAAGGTGGTGAGTGCGATTTGCAAGATATAACAATGGCTTATGGGAAAGGAATAAGCAGACTTGATGAGAATAAAAGAGCTGTGCCAAAAAAACATTTTGGTCCGCTGATTGAAACTGCAATGAATAGATGCATTCATTGTACTCGATGTGTTAGATTTTTGTCCGATGTTGCAGGTACAAATGAACTTGGAGGAATTGGCAGGGGAGAAAATATAGAGATTAGTACTTACATAAAAAGGCATATTAGCTCTGAATTATCTGGGAATATTATAGATCTCTGCCCGGTGGGAGCTTTAACTTCAAAGCCCTATTCTTTTACAGCGCGTCCA
This sequence comes from Wolbachia endosymbiont (group B) of Xanthorhoe designata, assembly GCF_964028585.1. Classification (NCBI taxonomy): domain Bacteria; kingdom Pseudomonadati; phylum Pseudomonadota; class Alphaproteobacteria; order Rickettsiales; family Anaplasmataceae; genus Wolbachia; species Wolbachia endosymbiont (group B) of Xanthorhoe designata. The sequence continues at coordinate 1,061,943 of NZ_OZ034794.1, read as the reverse complement.
TGGGAGCTATCACATTGCGAAACTATAGATGTGCTGGATGCTGTAGGAAGCGGTATTAGAGTTGATTATCGCGGTCCTGAAGTGATGAGAATATTGCCAAGGCTTAATGAAGAAGTGAACGAAGAATGGATATCAGACAAAACTCGCTTTGCTTACGATGGACTCAAAGTACAACGCCTCGATCGACCTTATATAAAAAAAGAGGGCAAATTAGTGCTAGCTGATTGGAGTGAGGCATTGACTTTTGCTGCAAAAAAACTAAAAGGCACGAAGCCAAACAAAATAGCTGCAATTGCAGGTGATTTAGCAGATTGTGAGTCTATGCTTCTGCTGAAGGAAGTGATGCATAAGCTTGGTTCAGTAAATCTAGACTGCAGACAGGATGGAGCAAAACTTATACCAAGTAATCGTGGATCTTATGTGTTCAATACCACTATCGAGGGTATAGAGAATGCAGATTTGTGTCTGCTTATAAATACAAATCCCAAAGTAGAAGCACCAATTATTAATGCACGTATAAGAAAGAGGTATTTACAAGGTAATTTCACTATTGCAAATATTGGTCCTAATGTTGAATATCTATATAATGTTGAAAGATTAGGTGATGGTCCAAACGTTCTAAAAGAAATAGAAGAGGGAAATCATAAATTCTGCGAGTTACTGAGTGCGGCTCAGAACCCTATGATAATTATCGGTCAAGATGCATTAATAAGAGATGATTCTGAATCAGTTTTAGCTCTAGCTGGCAAAATTGCAGAAAAATTTAACATGACCAGAGATGACTGGAATGGCTTTAACGTACTACATAAGGCTGCAGCAAGGGTTGGTGGACTCGATATTGGATTTGTTCCTAGCAAAGGTGGAAAAGACATTAATCAGATACTAAAGCAGGCAGAAAGTGGTGAGGTGGAAGTTGTTTATCTTCTTGGCGCAGATGAAATTGATACATCAAAATTAGAAAATACATTTGTAATTTATCAAGGACATCATGGTGATAGGGGAGCGCATATAGCAGATGTCATTCTACCTGGAGCTGCATACACAGAAAAATATGCAACTTATGTAAATACTGAAGGGCGAGTACAGAGAACAAATTTAGCTGTTTTTCCTCCTGGTGAAGCAAAGGAAGATTGGTTGATTATAAAAAATTTATCCCAATATTTGGGTCTTTCCTTGCTATATGATAGTTTATTTGATGTTAGGAAAAAATTAGACACTATTGGTCCACAGTTTAGAGATGCTGATCAAGTAGTAAAAAATAAATGGGTATCAATTGCCTGTAATGAGATCAAATTAAGTAATATCCCTTTCACTTTAAAAAAGTATGATTTTTATATGACAGACTCAATAAGTCGTGCTTCAAAAATAATGGCAGATTGTACTAAGGCTTTCCATGGACACGCTGATTAATATCTTATTTATTTTGGTACCGTTACTGCTTTCAGGTGCATATTTGGTGTACTTTGAGCGCAAAGTTATTGGTGCAATTCAACTGAGACATGGTCCAAGTGTAGTAGGGCCATTTGGTTTATTGCAGCCGTTTGCAGATGCTATCAAATTGATAATTAAAGAGCCGATAATACCATTTAGAGCAAACACCATACTGTTTATTATGGCTCCAATGCTCACCTTTATTTTAGCATTAATTGCCTGGGCAGTTATACCGTTTGGAGCTGAAATAATTACAGAAAACGGACAACAGATAGTAATCCCTAAGGTAATAGCAAATATTAATGTTGGAGTGCTTTATGTGCTAGCTGTATCCTCTTTGGGAATATATGGCATTATCATTGCGGGCTGGTCGAGTAATTCCAATTATGCATTCCTTGGCGCTATAAGGTCAGCTGCTCAAATGATTTCATATGAAGTTTCAATAGGTCTAATAGTTGCTACAGTTGTTATTACAACTGGTACGTTGAATCTCGCAGAGATGGTGGTAGCGAAACATAATATGCCATTTTGGATTGATTTGCTGATGATGCCTATAGGAATAATATTTTTTATTTCTTTGCTTGCCGAAACTAATCGTCACCCATTTGACTTACCAGAAGCTGAAGCAGAGCTTGTCTCTGGGTATAATGTCGAGTATTCATCAATGCCTTTTGCTCTCTTTTTCTTGGGAGAATACGCAAACATGATTTTAGCAAGTGCTATGATGACAATATTCTTTCTAGGAGGATGGTATCCCCCATTAGAGCTTAGTTTACTGTATAAAATTTCAGGTTTGATTTGGTTCGTCTTGAAAATAATTTTATTATTGTTCATATTTATTTGGATTAGAGCTACAATACCTCGCTATCGTTATGATCAATTAATGCGTCTTGGTTGGAAAGTATTTTTGCCAATATCGGTGCTTTGGGTGATACTCATTTCAGGGGTGTTGCTTTTTACTGGGAATTTGCCTGGATCCAATGTTTAATTTCCCAAATACAAGGTTAAGGCGTAGGCGCTCAAGTCAGTGGGTTCGCGATTTAACGAGTGAAAACACTTTATCGGTAAATGATTTGATTTTTCCTCTATTTGTTCATGATAGAAAAGAAACAATTGAGCCAATTTCTGGCTTACCAGGGGTAAAGTGTTATTCAATAGATGGATTAATTTCTATAGTTCAGAAAGCTAAGGACTCGGGGATTAATGCTGTTGCAATTTTTCCTGTAGTTGATGGTAAACTAAAATCTGAAAACGCCGAGGAAGCGTATAATCGTGACAATTTAATCTGTAAAGCAATTTGTGCTGTAAAATCAAATGTACCGGATATTGGCATTATTGCAGACATTGCACTAGACCCATACACTACTCGCGGTCATGATGGCATTTTAAAAAGCAGTAGGATAGATGTAGAAAATGACGAGACTGTGTCAGCATTATGTAAGCAAGCACTTGTTTTAGCAAAAGCAGGATGCGATATAGTTGCTCCTTCTGATATGATGGATGGCAGGATAGGAAAAATAAGAAAAACATTGGATGATAATAACTTTCAGAATGTCTCAATATTGTCCTATGCAGTAAAGTACTGTTCTAGCTTCTATGCGCCGTTCAGGCAAGTTGTCGGTTCGTGCGCATCATCAAATTTCATCGACAAAAGTGGTTATCAAATGGATTATAGAAATGCACGTGAAGCAATCTGCGAAATCGAAATGGATATAGATGAAGGTGCAGATTTTATTATGATAAAGCCGGGTATGCCATACTTAGATGTAATAAAAACAGCAAGTGAAAAGTTTAATTTTCCGATTTTTGCTTACCAAGTAAGCGGTGAATACGCAATGATAAAAGCTGCAGCAAATAATGGCTGGCTGGATTATAACAGAGTGATTTATGAGTCCTTAATTGGTTTTAAACGTGCAGGTGCAAGTGCAATATTTACCTATGCTGCACTTGATGTTGCAAAAAATTTGGTATCTACTTAGCAGTGTGGAACATCTAAGTAGGTAGCTGGCCGAAGTGACTTGACAAATCTTCCCACTTTCCTTATCATATCAATAAGAGTATTTATCCTTGTTTTTAATCTCTGCAGATTTAATAACAAAAATTCAGTAAAAAACTCAGGTATATATTGGCAGATTACATAAAATTATAGCGGCTGCATGTCTTTTTTATTTTTTCTACATTTAGCCAAAACACGCTTATTTTAAGCGTTAGCACATTATTACAATGCCAATTTACATTATTATAGGGTCAAAACTCACTACTGGGGGATTCTTTTGCCTTTTTTTCGTCTGGTAAATTTTTTAATATTTATAGTTAAAGCTTCAGGCCAGCGCGTGACCAGTTCTTATTACCTGTTCTGGGTCCCAGTACTGGGATGATGCCATCATAGAGATCAGCCACTTGAATGATGCCCATATTTCAGTACGTATAACGGTGTTATTCCATAGTTTGAGATCAGATGTAAGAATATTGAAGATGTCATTCCAGTACTGGAATCTAGAAAAAAAGAGCCAATCCCTGGGCACTGGGATGACGATAGAAGGGGCAACGGTTATTGCTAAACTTAGATCGTTTTTAATTATTTGCCTTTTTTCTATGCAAGAAGTGTATTGATAAGTCCATTACAATTCAGTATTGTGAAAAATATAAGTCAAGTGTTAGTTAGGACATGGGGATTTTTTTTCAATTTTTGGGTAAGGTGCTAGGCAAGGTTTTTCCTGCCAAAATAGTAAGCTCTTTTTTAGGAGTAGGATATTTACCGGGTTGGCAGCATTATTGGTCTTCTTTTCTAATATTATTTATTACCGACATTATATTAATGCTTACATACGGAGGTGATTTTATACTATATAAAATGCTGAATTCAGGCATAGTTGTAGCTGCTATTTTTACCAAGCTAGCAATAGTTATGTTAGTGCTGCAATTAGTTGGCATATCTATTTTTCATACTCAAGATCCTTCAGCCAGCAGTGATGAGAATATAGTAATACAAATAGCATCAGGACAGGTGATGACTGTTGCGCTTTCGATGCCGGCAATAATGTCAATTTATTATATTGTAAGTAAATTCTATTTAGGTATATGCAAGGCAATACTTCAATGTCCATTTTGGTTTAATGATCTTATGCATTTGTTCTTTTTCTTTATAATACCTTATTTATTTTTTAATATTGTAGAAGTAATAAAACCATGGCCGATAAGTACGATACAGCTTAGTTATAACAATACAATATCAATCACATTTGAAGGGATTTTTCATGTGTTTTATGCAGTGATTTTATTGTACTTGACTGCATTTATATTCTGCGATCTGACTATGCATGATGCGATTGTCTTGAATAAAAGCATATTTGAGTATGTAAAAGAAAGTTCAATAGCCTTAAGTGACTATTTCCATGGCACTATTAAAACACTATTAAAAAAATAAGTATAGAATAGTACTTATTTGCTTATATATTTAGTTTAAAAGATATACAGTTTGCGTGAATCTACAGGATATAATAAAGGGGCTACAAGATTTTTGGGCTGATGAAGGATGTGTTATACTTCACCCATATACGTCTGAAGTTGGAGCTGGAACACTACATCCTGCAACAATCATGTCAGCGATTGACGAAAAATCAACAAAAATTGCATATCTGCAACCAGTAATAAGACCTGCAGACGGACGCTATGGCGACAACCCTAATCGCTTATATCAGCATCATCAATACCAAGTTATAATAAAACCATCTGGCAGCAATTTGCAAGATGTTTACTTAAATAGCTTAAAAGCTCTTGGTGTATCGACAAAAGAATATGATATTAAGTTTATTGAAGATGATTGGGAAAACCCAAGTGTTGGTGCATCCGGTCTTGGCTGGGAGGTTACATGCAACGGAATGGAAGTAACACAACTTACTTATATACAGCAAGTGGGAAGTATTGACTGCAGAATAATTCCTGGTGAAGTAGCATATGGGTTAGAGCGTTTAGCAATGTGCATACAGGGTGTAGATAATGTTTACGACATAATGTGGAATGATAGTGGTGTAACTTACGGAGATATTTTCAAACAAAGAGAGTATGAGTTTTCTTACCTGGCACTTGATTATTATGATACTAAAGTAGTACAACGGCAGTTTGAGGACACAGAAAAACTGTGTAAATTCCTTATCGAAAAAGAATTGCCAGTAGCAGCTTATGACCAATGTATTAAAACTAGCCATCTACTTAATCTACTTGATGCAAGAGGTGTGCTTGGTGTGAATGAACGTACAGCCTATATTGGTAGAGTGAGAGAGTTAACAAAAAAATGCTGTGAATTATATAGAGCGAAGTAGAATATGTTGTCACAATTATTGTTTGAATGTCTTTCAGAAGAAATTCCATCAAGAATGCAGAATTCATCTGCAGCTCAGGTTAAGAGCTATATCATTAATGCTTTTAGTAAAAATAATGTGAAATTTGCATCTATAGAAGTTTATGTGACTGCACGTCGCATTGCTCTTTTTATTGATGGCATAAGTGCTTTGGAGCTAAAAGATTCTAACAATGAGATTAAAGGACCAAGAGTTAATGCACCGAAAAGTGCTATCGAAGGTTTTTTGAGAAAAAATCGGAAAGGTGAAGAAGATTTACTCATTCGCAAAGTAAACGATGAAGATTTTTACTTCATTAAGAGAGAAAGCTGCTTATTTAACATCAGCGGGTTTCTCAAAAATCAACTGGAGGAAATGCTAAAAAACTTTTCTTGGCCAAAGAGTATGAGATGGAGTGAAAGAAAAGAGAGATGGGTTAGACCAATTAAAAATATTCTATGTATTTTAAATGACGAAATAATACCCATATCTTTTGCAGGGGTTACAGCATGCAACGTGACGTATGGTCATAGGTTTCTTTCAGGTGATGCAGTACTTACTGTTAAAACACCCAAAGACTATTTTGAATTGTTAGAAAAAAATAATGTCATTCTCCAGTTGGACAAAAGAAAGCAATTTATACTAGATCAGATTAATAAGTTTACAAAAGAGGAGAACTTACAACTTGAAAAAAATGATTATTTACTTAATGAATTGGCAGGGCTTATAGAGTGGCCAATAGTATTATTTGGTAAAGTAAAATCATCAGAGTTACCGAAGGAAGTAATACTTAGTATAATTAACATGCAGCAAAAGTATCTTGCTTTAAGTAATGGACAGAAAATTTCACATTTTGTTACTGTTGTAAATGTTAACAATAATGAAGTTGTCAAAGGTCATGAAAGAATATTAGAAGCACGTCTTGCTGATGCCCAATTTTTGATGTCTCAAGACAAAAAGGAAAACCTAGATTACTATGTCAAAAAATTGAGCTCTATTTCATTTCATGCTTCGCTCGGTAGCGTAGAAGAAAAAGTGAAGCGTATTATTACTCTGTCAAAGTATGTAGCGATATTTATTCCACATGCTTCACTAATTAAAGTTGAACGTGCTGCATATTTAGCAAAGGCAGATCTTGCAACGTTGATAGTAAAAGAATTTCCGGGATTGCAAGGAATAATGAGTGGATATTACGCTTCTTACTTTCAAGAAGATAAAGAAGTAGTAGAAGCTATAACTGAGCACTATAAGCCAATCGGATCGGAACAAGAATGCCCTAAATCTCCTACTGCGATTGCTGTAGCTATTGTAGACAAAATGGATAGTTTGGTTGGTTTAATTGCAGCAGGTGAGAAAATCTCTGGTTCGTATGATCAGTTTGGTTTGCGGAGAATGACAATTGGTATAATTAGAACAATACTTGAAAATAATTTGCATATTCCAATTAGGCTACTGATAGATAAGTCAGTATCTTTATGTTCAAGACTTCTCTTTAATAAAAATACAACACCAGTTGATAAGCCAAATGAAAAACAAATTTCAGAGCTAGTATTTAAATTTTGCTTAGAGAGGTTCAAGGTTATTTTAAAAAATAGAAATATAAGGCAAGATATTGTAGATTCAATAATATATAAAATCGATATTAATGATCTGCTGACAGCAGAAAAGCAAACTGTTATATTGGATCGTTATCTTAGTACGCCAGAAGGTGAACAGGTTCTAAGCACTTATAAAAGAGCCAGTAACATGATGAGCAAAGTGAGAAAAAGTGATGGCACTACTTATAATGCATCTTACAGTAAGAAGTTTTTGATTGAAAATGAGGAGATTGCGCTATCAAATTGTGCTATAGCTGCTTGTAAAAACATAAAACAAGCGATAGAAAATAACGACTTTAATACAGCGCTTGATGAACTTGCTCGTTTTGCTCCATTTATCAATCAATTTATGGACAGTGTAAAGATTAACTGTGATTCTAATGAGCTTAGAATAAACAGGTTATCTTTGCTTGCAAATGTTGTTTCTACCTTTCATTTAGTAGCAGAGTTTAACCTTATACAGGTTAAACAATTGATAAATGCTCAGGCAATATAAGGAACAAATCAAATCATCTCCACAATCCTGTGGCGTTTATAAGATGGTTGGAGATAAGAATAAGGTTTTATACATTGGTAAAGCAAAAAACTTGAAGTCGAGGTTATCCGACTACCTTCAATTCGAAAACCTTTCTGAACGAATCAGAGTAATGATCTCACGGGTTATTAAGGTTGAAATATTCATCACTGAGAATGAAATCGAAGCATTGCTTCTTGAAGCACAGTTAATAAAATCGTTAAAACCATCTTATAATATTTTGCTTAGGGATGGAAAATCTTATCCTTATATAACAATTTCTAAGCATGATTATCCAAGGATAGCAAAATATAGAGGTAAGTTTAAGAAGAATGAGTTTCATTACTACGGCCCTTTTCCATCTGCTGCTGCTGTTAAGAACACTATATTATCATTGCAAAAAGCTTTTCTCTTAAGAGTATGTTCAGATCAATATTTCTCTTCAACAAAAAGACCATGTCTTGAGTATCAAGTTAAGCGCTGTTCAGCACCATGCGTAGATAAAATTACAAAAGATGATTACTGCAAATCAGTAAAACAAGCACAAGATACTCTGCTAGGAAGGAATAAAGAAGTGCAAAGACAGCTATTTTCTACAATGGAAAAGTGCAGTAGGGAGATGAATTACGAGCTTGCTGCTGTCTATAGAGATCGATTGAAATTTCTTCAGCAAATTCAAATGCAGCCAATGGATTTTTCTTTTGAAGAAGATGCAGATTTCTTTAGCGTTGTACGTGAGGCAGACTTAGCATGCATTGGTGTACTATCTTTCAGAGATAAAGGTAACTATGGAAGCATTCCTTACTTCATTGAGAATTGTAGTGATCATCCAAATGATAAAATTTTATCCACCTTTTTGGTCAATTTGTATAATCCAGTTAGCACGCCACCAGCACAAATTTACGTTCCCGATTTTATTAAGGATAAGGAAATTATAGAACAAGCACTTTATGCTCTTACTCAAAAATCAATAAAAGTTTTGTATGCGAAAAATAGTAAAGAGCGTGATTTGTTGAATTTTATTTACAATAATTCTAAGCATAGCCTAGAGCAGAAGATTACTGATTATAGAAATAACCTAGAAAAGCTCGAAGAGCTTAGGAAGATTTTCTCGTTACCAAATATTCCAAAGCGTATCGAGGTTTATGATAATAGCCATATATCTGGAAATCAACAAGTTGGTGTGATGATTGTTGTAGGGCAGGAAGGTTTTTTAAAAAGTGAATACAAAAAATTTACTATAAAAGAAGAAATTTCAGGTGATGACTATAAAATGATGAGAGAAGTGCTGACTAGACGTTTCTCTGGCAATATAAAAGATATAATCCCTGATTTTTTACTGATTGATGGCGGTCCAGGACATGTTTCCATAGTGCAGAATGTATTGGAAATATTGAATATAAAAGTTCCTTTTGCTTGTATGGCAAAGGGTCATGATCGTAATGCAGGAAATGAAAGATTTTATGTGCCAAGCAGAGAAGAATTTACTCTAGCAAGTGACAGCAAGGTCATGCTTTATTTACAATTACTGCGTAATGAAGCTCATCGTTTTGCAATAACTTCGCATAGAAAAAAACGCGATAAACAATTTTTTGCTTCACAATTAAGCAAAATATCCGGTGTTGGCAGTAAAAGAAAGAAGGCACTCATGTCTCATTTTGGTTCGGTAGAAAACATAAGCAAAGCTTCTCTAGCTGAAATTCAAAACGTACCTGGAATTAGTAAAGGTTTAGCAGAAATCATTCTTCAACACGTAAATTCTAAGAAAGGTACTCCTAAATAGGTACTCTAAAATTAACCTTTATTTCTTCTTAATAAGACATAAAAAGCTCCTTTGCCACCATGTTTTTTTATGGCTTGCTGATAGTATAAGATCATATTTCGAACTTTTGTGTCATTCAACCACTTATTTAAGCTATTCTTTATAGTTTCTATTTTATCTGTACTATTACCATGTCCCGTAATTACCAATAAGCACCTATTCCCTGCTTGATAATTTTTGATAATAAAATCTATCAATTTACAATAAGCATTATCTATACTATAGCCATGCAAATCGAGTTTATCGCTTATAAAATATTTGCCTCTATCGATCTTCAATTTTGTATTGTAGTCAAGACAAAATGATGAATCACCATTATCAGTATTAAGAAAATTTTCTTGTAAACTAGAGGCACCTTTATCAATCATAGATTTTATATTTACTTTGTGATCAACTTTCAAAGTAACTTTTCCACATTCTATTGGCTTAACATTTTTTTGCCAATCTAACTCATCATCCGACATAAATGCATTAATTAAATCACATAATTTTACAACAATATATAAACACAGTAAAATATTGCTTATTCTATAAAAAACTGATTTTCAATAATGAGATGAAATCATCAAAAGCTAATGAGAATTTTTGGCTATACGGAAAGCACACTTGTATCTCAGCATTAAGAAACAAAAATAGGCGGTGTATAGAACTGTTAGTAACAGAAAATTTCTATAAGGAATGTGGGAAAGAAATTAGACAATGTGCAGATAGTAAGGGCATCAAAGCTCAGCTAGTAGAGAACAAAATATTCAATGATATTTTACCCAAAGGCGTCAATCATCAAGGAATTGCTTTAAAAGTTGCTCCTATTTTTCACAGCTTAAATATCGAAGAAATAGCTGAAGGTTCAGGTGACAGCTCTACTATAGTCATTTTAGATCAAATTACTGATACACACAATATAGGGTCGATTTTAAGAACCTCAGCTTGTTTCAACATTGATGCACTGGTTTTACCACATCACCATTCACCGAGCGAAAATGCATCTATCGCAAAAGCAGCAAGTGGAGCGCTGGATATTGTTCCTCTAATATACGTTACAAACATAGTAAAAACGATGGAGTCTTTAAAAAAGATAGGCTACTGGTGTTATGGGTTTGATTGCAATGCAAAGGAAAATATAGATGAAATAAAGAATTTTGGAAAAAAAAAAGTGATTATTTTTGGTTCTGAAGAGAAAGGAATGCGGAGATTAGTGAAAGAAAGTTGTGATTATCTTTTAAAAATTCCAATGTCAAACGTAATTGATAGTCTAAATGTTTCAAACGCAGCAGCAATAGGACTATATTCCATTTACATTAAAACAAAAATCACTGCAAATTAGTTGAAATGAAAAATATACTTCTTGCCCGCTATCAAGACCGTTGGAATCTAGAAAAAAGAATGCCATTTTAGCTTCACATGCACAGCTGGAAGATGTCATCCCAGTGCGTGACACTGGGATCCAGTTAAATTTGCGAGTATAAAAGTAATGTTAAAATATAACGTTTCTGATGATGATGGAAAGATGGATGCCAGTGTCTGGGCACTGGCATGATATCTTCCTACAGAATAATGTTCGTACAGCTGTGTATCACATGCTGGAATGACAACAGTGAATGACATAGCGAGATATCATCTACTGGCACTTACATTACCAATCCCAAGAAAGAGGTGCACTTGGATCTATTGGAATTTCAAAAGATGGCTGTGACATTACTGCCTTTACAGCTTCTTGAAATCCTGCATCTTGAGCATTGACTGCAATTTTGGTACTAGCTTGAAAACTTTGGTTTTTTACTAGCTCGTTGGCTACATCTGTAGGCGTTGGTTTTAATCCTTTATCAGCTAAGAAATCTTTTGCTATCTTTTCACTACCTTGAGCACCATATACTTTGTCGTCAGCATTATCTTGAACCCCGTCTAAAGCTTCCCCAAGTTTATTTACTAAGATTGATTGTTTGCCATCTTTAGCAGGAAGAATAACTTCTGCGAAAGCTTTTTGGTTTGCTGCATCTGTAAGATTGGAAGCATCGATTTTAACAAAACTAGTATCTACTGTGCCTTTAGTGTAAACCTTCTTAGTATCATCAGTACCAACTGTTGCAAGAGCAGGAACTAAAACATCCACAACAGGCTGTTTTACTACTTCTTCTGCAACTTTTGTTGCAAGATCTATAGTTTTAACAAATGCAGTATCAGCAGCTGTTTTAGTGTAAACTTCATCAGCTGAAGCAGCTTTAATATATACCTTGTCATTAAATTCTTGTAATGCCATTAGGGCTGTTATAAAACCAGCATCGTCTGCTGCATCTCTTATTGTAGTAGTCATATCACCCTCTGTTAATTATAAAAACCATAATGTGCATGAAAATAATATAAATTCCGTAAATACTAGATTTTGCATAAGATTTCCTTGAAGCTCTTCGCTTCAGAATTCTTCTCTTGTGATTCAAGTATGTAGCAGATGATGTCATCCTAGTAGCCCCTCTGGTGTCAGTCCAGTGCGTGACACTGGACTCCATTTTTCCATCATAAGAAACGTTGATTACTTTTATACTTACAAATTTAACTAGATCCCAGTGTCAAGCACTGGGATGACAGAAGAGAGAACTGGGGTAACATCGAATTGAATGACAAGAAGAGGGCAGTGCCCTCCTTGTATGTATTAGATGTAGGCCGAGTTATGATCGTGATAAACATGATCGCTTGTGCAATCGAACATTGTCACAAAGCCATTCTCTAGATAGAGATTGTATTCATGGTGTTGGTCTGATAATTCAATATTATCTTGCGTTTCTAAGTTGAAGTGACTTGAATCTGATAGCAATTCGTAATTTGGATTATCTATTTTACTAATGCTGCTTATTACTTTACCATTACCATTTGATATAGCCAAACTATAACTATCACCATCCTTCATTATTTTGATGGATACCTTATCTTCAGGTAACACTATAAGCTTTTTCGTGTCACTATCGTGAATTAGAAATTTGCCATCTTTAAAGTAATACTTGTCTTCCGGCAAAGCACCAATCTTATAATCCGATGTATGCAGTTTGTTCCAAAAATCTAACACAGATTGCTTATCTGCTCCTTCTGCTCTATTATACAAGGCTTTCACATCATTATAATCTATGATTACATTTGCCTTATGCTTTCCTTCTACATCTCTATCATAGCTCTTTTCTATTTTCAAGATTGTGTCTTTCAACACTACCTGCTCTTTCTCCTCCACTGAAGCTGACCTTTTTGCCCTTGTTGGAATTTGTGGTTGATCAGACTGTATTTCACTATTGTCGTTTCTCTCTTCAGCAACAACATTAGTAGTACTATGGCTCATGTGTGACGTATCAATCTCTGTCTTAGTTTCACTTACTTGCCCTTTTGGACTTTCGGTTTGTTTCTCTTTTGTGAATATTCTCTGATAGTCCGTGTAGCCTCTGTTAGTATCTCCGATATCGCCACTGCCTTGATCAAAAGTTATTTTTTTACTTCCATTTTCCATGTTCTCAATTTCAACTTGAGGAGAAACAGATGCGAGGAAATCGTTATAACTGTAGTTGTAGTCAGCAGAAAAGAATATTTTTCCTTTGAAGTTATGGAAGTTATTAGATAACATTCCAATTTCTTCATCAGTATCACCATCAAATAGTTTTACTTTAGTGAAATATCTTTGATTGTTGATTCTCACTATTTCGCCACTCGAGTTTCTTTGTATCTGATGATCATTTGGATCATGTTTAATGGTAAAAAGTTTACCAGGGGCATATTTTTCTAAGTTTATAAGGCCCACATTTATATGTTTATGAGAATAATCTCTCTTTTCATATTCATGTGCAAATACTGGGTTGATATATTTGTATTCTTCTGGTATAGCATTACCTTGAGCATCATACCTATATTCATTACCACGTTCATCAGCTGGTGCCAATTTGTATCCGTCATCCTTTTGCACTAACTTTAGGTGAGTAACTTCTTCAGGTAACTGATAGCGCACATTTTTTCCTTGATCATGAATGAATAAGTTACTCCCATTTACAACTTCACCTCTTTCATTTTTTATCTCTTCAGTAATATAGAAACCCATATTTTTGAATTCATGTAGATTTTTGCCTCCTTGCTTTACAACCGCTTCGTATACATCGTCGTCTGTTCTATCAGTCCCTTTATCATCCAATAATGTTCCTTTTTCTACGATTATGCCGCTTTCTCTTTGCTCATCAGAATATTGAGCATGATTTGAATCCTGATGATTTAGAATTTTGGTTCCTCTAAGAAGAAGAGAATCTAAATCTTTTTGAATGTGTCCAGTGCTGGGATGCAACAATTCATTTTCATGTAAATGTGCTTCATCAAAGTATTCATCACGTTCAACCGTTCTACCATCTATCAGAGAAGCTTTATAATGACCGTTTTCTTTTGTAATTGCCATATAAGCACCTCCATCATATTGAGTATTCAAGTTGTGCAATATGTCCTCAAAAACAAAAGTTTCTTTAGTTTGACCTTCAACTTGCTTAAAAAAGCCCGATTCGCTCGACAACTCTCCGAGCTTTGTATTCCCATCATATATAGATAGTGCACCCATATTTCCGTGACCAAGAGCTTGCATAGAAAAAATCTTGCCTTCTTGTAGATCAATATGATTTGCACCTCTTATCAAGTTTGGATCGATATTGACCAGCTCTCCTAATATTTTTGCTGCCTGAGGATTATTTTCAATCTCATCAACTGCTTTGTTTTTTAGTTGATCAAACCTTAAGAATGCTGGTCTGTATTTTGTATTTTCCTCATTACGTAATTCTTCAATAGTAATCTCTCCTTTATGATATTTTTGATACATTTCACCACGTTCTTTATTCAAATTATCGAATTTGTCGGCCTCACTCTTAATTTTTGTATCATATTTTGATAATATTCTAAAAGCCTGATTTTTATACTCTTGACTGTTTTGATATTCATTACCTTGTTGGTCAGAGTAAGTTAGTTTATCCTGTCCATCAGAAGTTTTTACTACCTTGAGGAAATGATATTCCTTTGATATATCGAGGTTATCATTTGTTGCCCTATTAATAGCACGAGCAACATCATAAAATGCAACATGTTCTACAGGAGAAAAATTTCCAACGTTTTCTCCATCCATTTTTTCTATATTTGCTTTATAGTAGGATACATTTTTAATTTCTCCACCCACTATTTCTTGACCAGTTGCTATAAAATCTCCTTTTGTAACTTGCAAAGCGTTGAGGTGTTCCATTGCAGTTCCTGTATCATTCTCAGTAAGCCAACTTTTAAAGTCAGCATTATGCCCTTTTATACTTTCCAAGAACCTTTCTGACTTATGTGAATTACCTGCATGTAAAGTATCCAGGTAATCTTTTAATAAACTAGGATCTTTTTCCTGTAAGAGCCTGTACGTGATCTCAAAAAAGGGATAGAATGAGAGGATAAAGTATATAAAGTAGGATATGCGAAGTTTATATCCAAGTGATATAAGTCGAGAAAAGTTTGAGATTATTGTAGCAGATCTGGAGTCTTGCAGGAAGAGGACAAAGCCAAGAACACTTGATTTATATCATGTATTTTGTGGAGTGTTATACGTCTTAAAAAGTGGCTGCCAGTGGAGAATGTTACCAAAAGAGTTTCCAAAATGGCGGAATTGTTACGACTATTTTAAGAAGTGGAGTGAAAAAGCAGATGCAAATAAAGAAAGTGTTCTGGAGCTGGTATTAAAAAAAATAGTTGGCGTGGTCCGACAAAACAATGGTCGGAAAGAAAAAACCAGCTTCTGCATAATTGATGCACAAAGCGTAAAAAATGCAGATACTGCTGAAGAAAAAGGCTATGATGCAGGCAAAAAGGTTTCAGGAATAAAACGCCATATTGCGGTAGATACACAAGGTTTACCCCACGCAATTTATATAACAACGGCAGAAATAACTGATCGTAGTAGCGCTGTGAGAATGGTTAAAAATGCTAAAGAAAACCTATCTGAAGTTAAAAATATACTAGTTGATGCTGGCTACACAGGAGAAAATTTTGCAACACAGATGAAAGTAACTATTGGTGCAACTGTTGAGGTGAAGCGAATTACACACCTTTGTCGTATTGCCGAAAAGATGGGTTGTTGAGAGATCTTTTGCTTGGTTGCAAAAATGTAGGCGATTGTGGAAAAATTGCGAGCGGAAACTCAACACTAGCCTGCAAATGGTCGTTCTTGCTTTCGCTGCTTTGCTTCTGAAAAGATTATGAACAGGCTCTAAGTACATCACCAACGCATGACCTGTTTTATAAACTAGGCTATTTGCTTCGCTGTCATCTGAATATTCTAAATCTAAAATTTTATCTAAATCCAAATTTGCAGCTTCGGTTTTGTCAATACTTGATCCTTGAGCATTGAACTTATGATTTGAATGGTGCTCAAAGTAATCTGCAATTCCTTCCATTAATACTGTTGGTAAAGATTCGCCTCCTGTAGCCAAGTAAGTCAAACCATGTGCAAATTCATGCTGAAGGTTATGAACGCCACCTTGCTTATAGACGTACATTGTAGCACAAACACCATCTCCTCCTCCTGGATAACATTTACCACCCTCATCTCCAAGGAGGTGAGAACCGAAATGCTTGCTTCCACCAAGGTGAGTGTAATCAGCCTTATCATCAAACACATAAATTTTGAATGTTTGTTCTGAGCTACCAGGCTCCAGCTTAAATGCATCTTTAAAATTAGTAGCTGTTTCTCTTATCTCACTTTCAATGTGAGCAACTTTACTTGTTCTTAAATCATGAGAATGAACCTCTACTTTGATATTTAAATCTTTAACTTCTATGGTATGCTTATTGTTAAAGTATTCTTCTTGAGTTATATCTTTATTTATTTGTTGATTGATTGTCATAATTCTAACCTCTAATTTATTAGTCTTTACAATATCAAGCATAAAGCTACTTCCGCTAAGAAAGTGTAAATTCTCATATTGATATAATTTACATCTTAATAAAAAAGTATAGATAATTAACTCAATATGAAAAATCGAGAATATAGATAAAATTCTATAGCTAACCTCAGGCAGCTACTAACAAGTAGCAAAATTATAAATATTAAGAAATTTACCAGTAGAAAAAAGGCACCCGTGTTAGCTAGTTGTTACTTCTGAAAATCGATGTTCTATACTGTCTTAAAACAGCCCGTTTCAGCTTTTATAGGTAAAAAATCAGAAACATTGTGAAGACATAAGTGCACGTAATGCAAAAAATTAAAAATAAGGTGCCAACTGACTGTATAATACTTTTGTTGTGTTAGCCTGCACAGATTGAAGATAATAAAATACCCTCATTTTTATATTAATGAAAGTGGCGGAGTTTGTCAAGGAGTTTCATTCAGCAAGAGGTCTAAAAGCAAATTGACTTTCATTTCACTGAAGCACTATACTAAAGCTACGATGGGTAATTAGCTCAGTTGGTAGAGCACTTGCTTGACGTGCAAGGGGTCGCTGGTTCGAGTCCAGTGTTACCCACGTTTTTGCTAACGAAAAGATTTTATATGACAGCAGCACACAATGGCAAACATTCAGCAGCAGCATCCAAGCGCTTAATTTATTCCATAATAATAGTTGCGATAACAATGCTTATGGAAATAGCAGGTGGAATAATTTCACACTCGCTTGCTCTGTTATCAGATGCAGGGCACATGCTCACTGATCTTTTTGCCTTGATTTTAAGCTGGGTAGCACACAAGTTTTCAGTTAAGAAATCTGATTTACAAAGATCATATGGGTATCACAGATTGCAGATAATTGCAGCGTTTGTTAATGGCTTAACTCTATTTCTCATTGCAGCAGTCATTATCATTGAATCAATAAAAAGATTTATTTTTCCAGTTAATGTAGAATGGAAAGTAATGCTAATAATTGCCACACTTGGCCTGATCTCTAACATTATAGTCTTTTTTATATTACATAGTAAATGTGAAAGCAATATAAACATAAAAAGTGCTGTACTGCACGTCATAGGAGATATTTTAGGCTCTGTAGCTGCTATAGTTGCATCCATAATTATCATGCTTACCGGATGGCAAGTAGTGGATCCTATTTTGTCAGTATTTGTTAGCGTAATAATCTTAAGCAGTGGCTATAAAATTCTCAAGAATTCTTGCCATATACTCCTTGAAGGTACACCCGAGGGTGTATCTGCTGAGGAGATAAAAAGTGAGATTATATCTAAGCTACCTGAAGTGATAGATGTACACCACATACATGCATGGTCACTATCTGATAATTATTTTATACTTACCATGCATGCCAAGATAAAGCAAAATGGGCAACATACTAATATTCTGTATGAGATAAAAAAAATACTATTAAATAGTTTCAAAATCGCACACTCTACAGTTGAAATTGAATACGATGAATGCGTAGACAGTAAAATACTTAAGCATTGACATCTATAGGCTATTTGTTATTACTACAATATCATAATATTATAGAGAATAGGCTATGATAGGTATTTCCCAAATACAATTTCCTGGAAAAGGCTCTTACAGATTAAAGACAGCAAGCTACTTCGCAGCTTTTGTTTCTTTAAGCATTTTAGTTAATCCGGCCAATGTCTTTTTATCTTTCGCTACAGTATTTTTTAGATCTGAAATAAAAACTTTTTACGTTTATAAAGACATAAAAACTGCAAAGCAGGAAAAAATAAGTAAAAAGGAATATTGGGAAATATTTTTTAAGAATAATAAAATTAAGATAGCATCTTTCTTTTTATTTTTTGCTTTTATAACATATCTAACCTTTACGACTACTTTTCTACTCGTTTCGTTACTTGCAACAATACCGCTTGCAATGGTTTTAATTCTATTACAAAGTGAATTAAGGCCAAGGGATTTTAATCCATTTACGTTACTTAAAGCTGCTACAAATTTCTTTTTAGAAGGCATAAAAGAAAATACTCGCAGCATGACAAATAAGTTTGATGATACTTACGAGCATTTACTACCCCATCAATTGAACGATGATATTAGTAATAATATTGATAAGTTACTGCATAAATATGGTGGGGTACCAGAAGACGTTATTAATGATAAAGAATTTAAAGAATTTATTGAATATATAAATCACTTACATATGCTTGATGGCCAACCATTTAGTAATGAGAATAAGGGAAAATTAGTGATGTTTTTGCAAGATTTTTGCAAAGGTAATGAGAAACATAGCTCTGGTTTCAATGGCGGGCAAATTCTTCTGTTAGTTCTGAAAGCTTGCAATGATGGAAATAGAGAAACTGTAAAAAACAAAAAAGACGCGCTGATTGCAAATTTACTAGATAGTCAAACTTTCTCTAGAAAAGAACGAATTCCTAACACATGTTTTACTGGTATTATCTACAGAATGTTAAGTACATTAGAGGGTATTCATTCCGATCCAGAGATTAAATTTACACCACCTAGACAAATGCTCCTGACAGAAGCAGAAAATGAAGCACGTAAGTTTATGTTAGACAGGCTAAAAAATAAGAAGAACAGTAAAGAAATTCTTAGGGCTTGGCATAACGCCCAAAATAATTATGAAGATGATAAAAGTCAAAAAATAGTTGATGATTTTATTGCAGAAGTAAGTATTTCCTTAATGAGAAATTTACTGAGTTTTACTTCTCAATATAGTGAACAAATTGTGCTGACGTTAATGAAAAATATTAACTCTGTAAAGTTAAATAAATTAGAGCATTATACATTGAATCAATACATAAGAAATAAATTACAAGATCATGATTTAGATAATCAAATTGAAAATATCAAAGGAAAAGTCTTTTTGAAGCTTTTAGAGCTTGATTTACTTAAAACAGATTTTTCTCTCAAGGATTCATCTTTGGATGAAGCTAAGAGAATAGCTGATAAGGTAATAGAGAAAGAAATTAAGGAATTTAGGCTAAAAGCTGAGAAGACCGTTGAAGGTCAGGTGGCCAGAATGTTAGATAGTTTAAGAATGTTACCACTAGAGAAAAGGTGTTATAGAGTATACACAGAACTGAGTAAAAATAGCAGAGACGATAAAGAAGAAGTAAAGAAAATTCTGCAAGAAAAACTAGCAATAACAGAAGCGGTGATAAATAACATGTTAAAAAAAGAAGCTTCACACAGGCTAGAGATAGAGATTGAAGATATTTATAATCAAAATAAGCGCAATGTAACCACACTTTATGAAAAAACAAAAGAAGTAAAGCAAAGATTTATTAAAGATGGACTTTTAACACCTCAAGAAGTAGAGAGTATAACAAGAGTAAAAATTATAATCTTAAATAAAGAAGATAAAATAATACCATCAAGCAGTTTATCTCGTAGTTTAAGTGTCAGTGATTTAACATCTCATCGCTTATAAAAACTTACGCTCTCTGCTTTGCAGAAGGTTTGTAATATTTCTGTGGTGCTTTAAGAAAATCAATATTGCTACAATGAGTAGTGCAAGAAATAATTCTTTTTGAAAAAAGAAAGACGCTACAACAATTATTACAGCCGCAGTCAAAGAAGCAAGAGAAGAATATCGAAAGGTAAAAAATACTATTAGCCAAATAAACACAAACACTGATGCCAAAGGGATATTAAGTGCTATCAAAATTCCCAAAGTTGTCGCAACCCCCTTTCCTCCATTGAACCTTAGCCAAATAGGAAACATATGTCCTAAAACTGCTAAAATAGCAGATGCATATATCCACAGATCGTTATCAAAAAATTGTTGTGCTATATAAATTGCGATAAATCCTTTAAAGGAATCCAAAAGTAATGTCAAAACAGCAAGAAATTTGTTTCCTGTCCTTGCAACATTTGTAGCACCAATATTTCCAGAACCTACTTCTCTTAAATTTATTCCTTTTATTTTTGTAATAATTAAGCTAAACGGTATTGAACCTAATATGTAAGATAATACAAAAACTACAAATATCTCTATCATAGCAATAAATCTAGCTAATTTTATTATTCCTCAGCCTTTTTAGATAACATTGGACTTCATTGTTAATCTGGTTGCTAAACAATATAAGTGCTGTCATATTGATGAGTGCTAAACAAGAGAATAAAGCTCCACCAATATTAGCAATAGCCATTATATCTTTAGATAAACCTGACAAAAATGCAACCGCTACTACTGCTATACGATATATTACTACACTTTTTACACCAAACAAATACAGCCATCCCATTTCACAACAATATACAAATGAAATTACTGAGGAAAACGCAAACAAAGGTGCAGCTATGGTTAAAAGTATAGGAAACCAAGAAGAAACTGTTTCAAATGCTTTCTGGGTGATCAATATTCCCTCGCCAATGCCGGTCTGGTATGCACCTGTTATTACTATTGTTATTCCTGTTAAGCAACAAATTAACATTGTATCAAAGCATGGTTCTATCATCGCAACCAGACCAGTTCTAACTGGCTCCTCATCTTTAGCTACCGCGTGAGTGATTGAAGCAGAGCCAACACCTGCTTCACTGGCAAAAATTGCTCTTTGAATCCCAGCGACAAATGCTCCTACTACTCCTCCACCAACAGCATTGAAGTCTATCATACTGGAAAACAATATTTTCAATGTATTGCTAAAATTGTGAATATTGAATGCAATGATTGTGACACAACTCAAAATATATATGAGTGACATAATAGGAACTAGCGCAGAAGAGACTTTAGCTATTCTCCTGATTCCACCGATAATCACTAGAGCAAGTAATGCAGAAATTATGAAGGAAAGAACCCAAGGATGACTATCTATCCAGCTTGAATAGCCAGATAATATTGAAACCATTTGATTAGTCTGAAATGCTACACTTCCACCAAGACCTGACAATACAAGAAACACCGCATATATTGCAGCTAGCACAATACCAAGCTTCTTAAATCCAAATTCCTCTAGTCCATTTCTTATATATTGAAAGGGACCACTGAATAACTGCTCCTGGCCTTCTGTTCTGTGTCTGAATGCTAAAGTTACTTCAGCAAACTTTGCAGACATACCAAAAAAACCTGTAATCATCATCCAAGGTACCGCTCCTGGCCCTCCCATTGAAATTGCGATTGCAACACCAGCAACAGTTCCAAGGCCTACTGTGCTTGATAGCGCGGTTACAAATGCCTGAAAATGCGTAATGTGACCATCATGATGATCTGTGTCATATTTTCCACATAAAATAGCGAACGCATGCTTAAACATCCTTATGTTGAGAAATCTAAAACGTAGTGTTAGAAATATATAACCAAAGGCCAATAAAAGAATTATAAATGGTACGTGAAAGATCTTGAAAAACAACACTTCATTCATGAAGTTGCTTACTCCATTTAATGCAGTGTCATAACTTTTATGAAAAATTGAAGCAGCGTATACATCATTAAATGGTAGGCAAAATAACACTATATAAAGCATTCTATAAATCATGTTTAATACCTTTTGTAATAAGAATCTATTGTATTTAAGACTTCCCTTCTCAGTAGATATATCGCAACAGCATTTGGAATCATAAGGCACATAAACAGGCTATCACCTAAATAAGATATAAATTCTACATTTTTTGATATACAGCTGATATACACTGAACCCACTATAAAAAACTGAAACAATATCAGTACTTTTTTGTTACCAAATAAGTACACTAGGGCAACTTCACAGTAGTAATAGTAAGCTATTATTGTGGAAAATGCAAAGGAAAACATTATCAGCGGAAGAGCTAGCTTGCTAAATAAAGGCAAGGCTGTTGAAAATGCTGAGCTAACTAACATAATATCACCTACGGTATTAGTGCTATGCATATCGGTGATAATTATCACAATACCAGTCAAAAATGAGACTAATATTGTGTCTACAAATGGTGCAATCATTGCAACACTTCCAACTTTAACTGGGTCTTTCTCTTTTACAATCGAATGTGCTATAGCTGCTGTTCCAGTACCTGCTTCATTAGCAAACACTGACCTTCTTACCCCTGCTATTAATCCACTCAATACTCCACCTCCTATAGCTGATTTGTTAAAGATATCTTGAAATATTATAGATAGAGCATTCAGTAGATTATTTCCGTTTACACAGATTAAATATATACACATGCCTATATAGAACATTATCATGATCGGCCCTAAACCTGTTGCAACTAAAGCAATTCGCTTTATTCCTCCCAGTATTACAATTAATACAAATAGCGAGATAATAACAGATGTGTTGTATTCAAATAAGTTACTTGACAACGCTGCAATTTGATTTGCCTGAAATGGTATACCGCCTAGAATCATTGCAACAAGCAGCATAACTGCGTAGATAAATGCAAGGAATTTTCCAGTCTTCATAAATCCAATCTTTGCAAGTCCATGTTCCATATAATAAAAAGCCCCACCAGTTGTGTTTTCAGAGCGATGAGTAAATGCAAGCACTACTTCAGCAAATTTTATTGACATGCCAAGTACCCCGGTAATTATCATCCAAAAAACTGCACTTGGCCCCCCTATTGTAATAGCTATTGCAACTCCTGATATTGTTCCAAGACCAACTGTTCCTGAAATTACCGTTGCAAATGCCTGAATGTGGGTGATTATGCCGTTATTACTATGGCTCTCTAGGTTGAATAGTGTTTGTATCCCATATTTGAACAACCTGAAGTTAATGAATTTGAATCGAATCGTACAAAAAACCCCAGTTGCAATTACCCAAATAATTATAAATGGTATGTTGAATATCTTTATATATAAAAAAGAGTTTAATAGATCAGTTACTTTTATAATCATGTTGCTCACTATTTTTTATGTAGCTGACTAGTTTTATATGCGTAATGTATATAAAGTCCGATACTTATTGGAATAGTTAAGATATAAACTACACCTAAAATTGGTAGTGTTATCCAGGGCTTACTTATAAAAAATATGATCAATATTCCAAAAAATGACACAAATATATAGGATAAACTTTTAGGGACATAAATGTATTTTGCAGAGAAAGTTGGAATATGACTTATCGAAAAAAATGAGATGGTCAAAAAGTAACAAGCTGTATTCTTTACGTTAAAAAATTGCTCTATAAGAAGTAGATATTCACTTTCATGAGATTGAAAGGTAATAATTATTGGAAACAGAACAAGTAAAGCGCATACAGGGGCTGGAACACCAGAAAAGAAAAATTTTTTCCAGTATAATTGCTCTAAATGTAGCGAAACATTGAATCTTGCAAGTCTTATTGATATGCAGATTACATATATCATTACTAAAATCCATCCTACAACTTTAATTTCATTTAACTTCCAAAAATATAAAAGAAAAGCAGGTGCTGAACCAAAATTTAGAAAATCTGCAAAAGAATCGAGTTGTGCTCCAAAATCGCTGGTTGATTTTAAAATTCTGGCTATCCTGCCGTCCATTCCATCTATTATTGCTGCAATGATAATAAAAATTGCTGAAAATTCCCATTGTTCATTAAATGTGAATTTAAGTGAAGTAAGGCCAGCACATAAACCTAATAAAGTTATAAAGTTTGGGAATAACTTGGTAATAGGTAAAAATTTACTGTTACTTTCATCGTTATTCATATAACATCAAAAGTAAGCTTCTCTTGTTTATTAAAATCTGCTATAACTGTCTCACCGCCAATGACAGTTTGTCCTTCTGAAACTCTTACCTCTATACCAATAGGAATATAAATATTTACTCTGCTACCAAATCTTATAATTCCAAATCTTTCACCTGCTTTTACGCTCTGAGATGTCCTCAAATTACAAACAATGCGGCGCGCAATAAATCCAGCTATTTGCTCTACAATGATTTCTTTTCCCTTCTCATATTCAATCGCAATAACCTGTTTTTCATTCTCATTACTAGACCTATTGCTTATTGCGGAAACAAACTTGCCTTTTTTATAACTCATTTCCTTTATTGTACCAGATATTGGTATACGATTAACGTGGACATTCAAAACACTTAAAAATATGCTAACAAGCGTAAACTTCTTTTCTTCTTCATTCTCTTCTGATAAAGAGTAACTAACTTCTTCTATCTTTGAAATTACACCATCAGCAGGGCTTAATATAAAGTCCTTATTGTTTGGTACAGCTCTTGCCGGATCACGGAAGAAATAAGTACATAATAATGTTGGGAATAAGCAAGTAATGCCAGCCCCCCAAGATATAGAAAATGCTATACATGTTACTATAAAGGAAATAACTATAAATAAATAACCTTCTCTGTTTATATTAGGCAAACCAAAGCACATAATTTATTCTCGATAATTCATTATTAACAATTTATCATTTATAATTTCTCATGAAAAGCTTTTTTTCACTTCTTCACTTTTGGAATGCTTATATAAACATTTGCTTATATAACCATTGATAGAGATTAATTTTTAATGAAAATTTAATTTTCTTAGCTATTGTTAATATTATTTTAATAAAAACTTAATAATAATTCTTAATAATATATGAATTGTTGTGTTCTTAATTTCGTATGACAGGGGAAATAGAAAAAGATGAATCTCCTTCCTTATACTCTGCAATTTGGATGGGTGATATTGAAGCTACAGAGCTGCTAATAAAGTTTGGTGCAAATGTCAATGATAGTTATGAACGTAATAGTACACCACTACATATTGCTATCGGGTATAAGCAGTTTGAAATAGCGAAATTGCTGATAAATAACGGAGCAAACGTTAACGCAAAAACTGAAAATCATGGCAAAGATGACTTAACACCAATGCACCTTGCAATTTTTGCAAACACGCCAGAGTTTATAGAATTGCTAGCTAGCAATGGTGCGTCAATTGATGAAAGAGAAAGCACTGAAGGACATACACCTTTTCACCTTGCTGCTTTATATGGGAATAAAAGTGTAATACAAGCCTTAGTTGATAAGGGACAGAATATTGAAGATATTGATAATAATGGACGTACAGCTTTATTTTTAGCTATTAGGCAATGCACTGGAGCAGAGGATGATAGCAGAATAGAAGTTATCGAGTATTTGATAAATAAACTCAAAGCAGACATAACGAAAAAAGATAATAATAACAACACAATACTTTTTCCTGCTGCTAATAATTGTCCTGAAAAAGTAGTGAAACTCATCATTAAACAATATGTAGGAAGCTTTGATAGAGATCAGTTGAAGAATTTTATCAATCATAAAAATAAAGATGGAATGGATGCTTTGGATATTGCGCTCAACAGTGAAAATGAAGAAGCCATTGAAGTACTTAGATCATATGGAGCAAGTATTGAAAAGATAGAAGGTGAAAGTCGTATATTTCGTGCAGTAGAAGAAGGTAATACAGGAAAAGTGAGCCTTCTTTTAGAGCAAGGAGCAAACGTTAATATAAAAAATGGGAATGGACTTACTCCTTTAGATCTTGCAATGCAGGAAAATGATAAAGACATGGCTCGATTCCTCAGAGAGAATAAAGCAAAAACAGGTTTAGAGATAAAAGCTCAGTTAGCAGCATTAATTACGCTAACTATTATAACCTTCGGCTTAGCACTAGTAGTGTATTTTATTGTGAAAGGTATTAAAGAAATTGCTGCACAAAAAACAGGCAGTACTCTCAATAATGTAGAAAGTACAAAGATAGAACCTCCTATCAAGCACAAATAAAGCTTTTACAGGTAGTTGATAAGTTTCTTGCTTTATTTACATTCTTTCTATAGCATGATATATTAATGTTAGAATAGGGTGTGTGGTATGTTTGCAGGTCAAAATAATAATCAACAGCAGAATAGAAATAGAGCACAAGACTTAGTAAGAAGAGTACAAAATGCTCATAATAATACTAATAAAATTAAAAAATTCATTAATATAGCTTTATTAATAAGTATGATTCTTCCATTTTCTCTTCTGATACAATTTTCTTTGTGCTTATGGATGGTAAACCATTTTTTAAAACCAGAGGAAAATGAGAGAAGATTATCAGCATGGCCAAAAAATATTATTAGAGGAATATTAACGGCTGCTTTAGTCATATGTATTATTATTTCTTGTGTATTTTTAGTGCTTCCTATGTTGTTCTTCTGCTTGCTAAACAAAACACTCACTGAAGCAATACAGCAGTTTAACGATTTAATACAACAAATTCCAGAGGAAGAAAGGGGCCTTTTTGCTGCTGATATAGTCAATATTCTTCCCTTTGTTGCGCAAACTACTCATGATCCAAGTGCAGTTGCTAGTATAAACTTGAGTGTTGATAGACTCGTAGAAAAGTATAAAGAGAATTTAAGCAAAGATGAATTCTATGTACAGCTAAATAGAGGTAACACAACCGGCATTGAAGAGTACATCAAACAGTCAAATGAGTTTACAGAAGGCGATAAATCTCATGCACTTGAATGCTTAAGATTTATCAATAGAACAGGAGATAATTTTAAAGACAATCATAGTAAGTTAACACTAAAGCAAGCAGCTATTTTATGTTGGAAAGCCTGCAATGATAGAAATACAGGGACAGAAAATCAAAGAACTCCTTTAAATGATGAATATATAAAAAATAGAAAGGATATGTTTGTAAAAGGTCTTGTAGACGCTGCAACAACTTACGGTAATCAAGGTCAAAGTTGTGCAGGTGGAACATACAATAAATTATTTGAGTCTTTATCTAGCTTACATCCATCAGTGGTTATTACACTCGATGGAGAAGAGGCTAGAGAAATGATAAAAGAAACGATCACACAAAAATTCCCTGAAATGGCCAGAACCAATTTCACCAATTTCTCTGGAACAGAACAAGAAAGGATCCGTAGCGAGTTACCAAAGTTATCATCTGAAACAGTAAGGTATATTATGACTACGCATTCAGCTCTTGAGAGAAGGTGTCAAGAGTTCAGCAATAGATTAAACAATGATAAAAAGAATGAAATATTAGAAGAGTGTATGAGCAACTTATCCTGTGTTGAGCTAGAAAGTCCAATTGAAAGAAGAAGGTAAATTGTATTTGATTGTAGCCATTTATCTTAAAATATGAAGCAGAGTTTTGGATTATTTGAACTTAAGTTTATGTATTGAAGTAACATGTAAAACCACTTCGTGTAGGTGATGTATTATATTTTATCTACATGTCAAAGATCCTTCTCTCAACTTAAAGATGTTGCTAATCAGCACATACAAATGTAATATTAATTAATATTTATAAATAAAGCAATTCCATGGAAAGTAACTACAACGCTGACGCAATAAAAATCCTAAGAGGTCTTGATGCTGTGAGAAAGCGTCCGGGTATGTATATTGGTGACACTGATGATGGATCAGGCTTGCACCATATGGTGTATGAGGTTGTTGACAATGCGATAGATGAGTCTTTAGCTGGTTATTGTAGTAAGATTGAAGTTAGCATAAATGAAGATGGCTCAGTATCTGTAACCGATAACGGTCGTGGCATTCCAACTGATATTCATGCAGAGGAAGGAATATCAGCAGCAGAAGTAATAATGACCCAACTACATGCAGGAGGTAAATTTGACAGCAATACCTATAAGGTTTCCGGAGGATTACATGGTGTTGGAATTTCAGTTGTTAATGCGTTATCGAGTTGGTTGGAATTAACCATCTGGCGCAACAAAAAAGAACATTTTATGCGCTTTGAAGATGGTGAGTCTGTTGAATCTTTAAAGGTAGTCAATGAAAACACAAGTAAAAGAGGAACTAGAGTAACGTTTATGCCATCAACGGGGACTTTTAGTAGTATTGATTTTAGTTACTCCACTCTTGAGAGTCGCATCAGAGAATTGGCATTTTTAAACTCAAATATTGAGATCATTTTGTGTGATCTCCGTAATAAACCACATGTAAAGTCTCATTTTAACGATAGTAAAGAGTCTGAAGATAATTTTGGTACAGCTAATTTTGTACGCTACTTAGACAAGAATAAGACACATGTTACTAAAATTGCCAGCATTAGAGATGATGTAAAAGATCTAGGTACCAGTGTAGAAATATCAATGGAGTGGAATGATTCCTACTATGAGAATATGCTATGCTTCACAAATAATATAAGACAACGGGATGGTGGTACGCATTTGGCAGGGTTTAGATCTGCACTAACCAGATGTATCAATAACTATGCAAATAATGAAGGTTTTTTGAAGAAGGCAAAAGTGAACTTGACTGGAGAAGATGTTAGAGAAGGCTTAACTTGTGTTTTATCTCTCAAGATGCCTGATCCTAAATTTTCTTCACAGACAAAAGATAAATTGGTCAGTTCTGAAGCGCGGGCAGTTATAGAGAGTATAGTTTTTGACAAGTTGAGTACAATACTTGAAACTGACCCCAAGTTAGCAGCAAGTATAGTAGAAAGAGCAATTAGGTCAGCAAAAGGAAGAGAAGCCGCAAGAAAAGCACGAGAGTTAGTTAAAAATAAAAACAATATTAATATTGCAACTCTACCTGGAAAGCTTGCCGATTGTCAGGAAAAAATTCCTGAGTTATCGGAATTGTTTATAGTAGAGGGTAATTCTGCAGGTGGTACTGCAAAGCAGGGACGTAATCGTAAAACACAGGCGGTACTTGCTTTAAGAGGAAAAATTCTAAACGTAGAACGTGCAGGGCTGGATCGTATTTTTTCATCTGCAGAAATTGGCTCTCTGATCACGGCAATTGGAGCTGGAATAGGGAGTGAGCACTTCGATATTGAAAAAACTAGGTATCATAAAATTATCATTATGACAGACGCAGACGTTGATGGATCGCATATAAGAACTTTGATTCTAACTTTCTTTTTTAGACATATGCGTGAAGTAATTGAAAAAGGATATTTATACATAGCGCAGCCACCCCTCTATAAAGTTACAAAAAATGCTAAAGATACTTATATCAAAGATGATGAAACTTTTGAAGAGTATATAGTAAATTCAGCGATTAAAAGATTAACATTAAATGGTGTAGGCAAAGATTTGCGTTTCGTTTTGAATAAGTGTCTCAGTATTTCAAACATTAGCAAAAATTATGATAGGGAAATACCAAAAGATCTCTTAGAATCATTGCTAATTTTAAGTAAAAAGAATGCTCTATTGTCTGCTGATGAGATATTAAAATATTTAAAATTGATGTATAGTGAATATACTTGGGAAGTAGAAGTAAAAGATGAGGAAATTCACATTGCTAAATTGTTTCAAGGGTTAGCAGACAAATATGTATTCTCGCTTAGTATGCTTGAAAGCAAAGAAATACAGAATATATTGAGTTCTCTTGATAACATAATTGACTTATTTAATGGTGATTCATTTTTACAGTCGCAAGAAACTGAAATAAAAATAAAGTCTCCAGGTGCACTCGCAAAAATAGTGATGGATTATGGTAAAAAAGGTTTAACTCTGCAGAGATTTAAAGGCCTTGGTGAAATGAATGCTGATCAGCTTTGGGAAACTACACTCAATCCAGAAACTAGAACTCTGCTAAAAGTTGAAATAAAAGATTGTGAGGAAGCAGATAGCATATTCTCGGTGCTAATGGGTGATATAGTTGAACCACGTCGTGACTTTATAAATAACAATGCACTTAACGTGCATGATGTTGATATTTGATTTTAGAAACGCTAAACCCTTATGGCTTAGCATTGTGTGCCAAACCGGCTATTTAAAACGTACTACTGACCAATCCATTTCAGAAATCTGAATTGATTTCGGTTGTATTCCCGTTTTCGATCATAAATATATAGATTTTCTGCCCTATTGTTGTTATAATTAACACCTTGCTAAATTGAATGTTAATGAATGAATTGAGAAGGTTCACTATTACAGAGATGTATGATGGACTAAGACGGGGGGATTTTTCTGCTGTTGAGCTTGTAGAAACGCATGTTAGTGCAGTCGAAAATGAGCAACTAAATGCATTTGTAACAAAAACCCCAGAAATCGCGATAAAAGCTGCTAAAATAGCAGATGAATACTTTTTGAAACAAAAAGATAATATTTCATCACTTATGGGCATACCAGTTGGTGTTAAAGATTTATTCTGTACAAAAGGAATAAAAACAACAGCATGCTCAAAAATGCTGGAAAATTTCATCCCGACTTATGAATCTACGGTATCTAATTTGCTTTTAAAAAGTGGAGCAGCCATGCTCGGTAAACTTAACATGGATGAATTTGCTATGGGCTCTGCTAACATAAATAGCTATTTTGGCCCTGTTGAAAATGTATGGATTAGAGAAAGTGATGGAGAAAAAGTTGTTCCTGGTGGATCATCTGGTGGATCTGCAGCATCAGTTGCTGGGTTTTTATGTGCTGGAGCATTAGGAAGCGATACTGGTGGGTCTGTACGTCAACCAGCAGCTTATTGTGGAGTGGTTGGAATAAAGCCAACTTATGGAAGATGTTCGCGTTTTGGTATGATTGCATTTGCAAGCTCTCTTGATCAAGCAGGAGTCATTACTCGTTCTGTTTCTGATTCAGCATTAATGCTGGAAACAATTTGTGGCTATGATGAAAAAGATTCAACATCGAGCGAAAAACCAGTGCCTAAATTTTCTAATCTTATAAATGGTGATATCAAGGGTAAGCGCATTGGTATACCAAAAGAATATAGAATGGATGGGATTTCAGAAGAAATCGTTCATCATTGGGAAAAAGTTTCTTCCAATTTAAAAGAAAATGGTGCTGAAGTTGTTGACATTACTCTGCCTCATACTAAATATGCGATACCGGTTTACTATCTAATTTGTTCTGCTGAAACTTCATCTAATCTTGCTCGCTATGATGGTGTACGTTACGGATTCAGGGTTGATGCTGATACCCTTGAAGAAATGTACTCGCTAACAAGAGCAGAAGGTTTTGGTAAAGAAGTGAAAAGGAGAATTTTAATTGGTTCTTATGCGCTTTCTTCAGGTCATTACAATGAGTATTATGAAAAAGCACAGTGCATTAGGGCATTAATCAGAAATGATTTTATAAAAGCGTTTGAAAAAATAGATTACATACTTGTGCCATCTGCTCCAACAGAAGCTTTCGGCTTAAATGAAAAGCCAGATCCGCTAATGATGTGCATTAATGATGTGTTTACCGTGCCGGCAAGCTTAGCGGGATTACCTGCTATTTCTATCCCTGTTGGGCTCTCAAATGAAGGTTTGCCACTTGCCTTGCAAGTAATTGGAAATTATTATGATGAAACTGGAATATTAAATATGGCAAGTGTGATAGAGCAAAATTGCGGCAGAATAATTGACTCTCTTATATAATATATTTTCTTATAGTAACTATAGCATTATGATTATTTTAGCTATAGGAAACAAGAACTTGATTTTTGTAGCTAAATAATAGACCATCAAAGGTACACTCAAATATCTAAAATGAAAGAAAAGACTTTCACAATCATTGATGGTTACGGTTTTCTTTTCAGAGCTTATTACGTTTTGCATCATTTAACTACCACAACCGGTATTCCAATAGGTGCTGTGTATGGCTTTTTGAATATGGTTCTGAGGTATATTGTCCATTCGGACTACTTAACTATAGCACT
This sequence comes from Wolbachia endosymbiont (group B) of Xanthorhoe designata, assembly GCF_964028585.1. Lineage (NCBI taxonomy): Bacteria > Pseudomonadati > Pseudomonadota > Alphaproteobacteria > Rickettsiales > Anaplasmataceae > Wolbachia > Wolbachia endosymbiont (group B) of Xanthorhoe designata. The sequence continues at coordinate 1,029,805 of NZ_OZ034794.1, read as the reverse complement.
TGATTCTGGCAAAAAAAATTTCAGGCACAGTTTATATTCTGAGTATAAAGCAAACAGAGTAACGCCTCCTGAGGATTTAATTCCACAATTTACAATACTGAGAGAAGCGGTGGAAGCTTTTAACTTCAGCTATGAAGAGATTGAAGGCTATGAAGCAGATGACATAATTGCAACACTAGCTGCAAAATATGCCAACCACGAAGACTTTAAAGTAGTAGTAGTCTCATCAGATAAAGACTTATTTCAACTTTTGAATTACAACATTCTAATATTTGATCCTATCAAAAATATATACGTAGATGAAAAACAAGTGATAGAAAAATTTGGTGTAAATTCAAATAAGCTTCTTGATTTATTTTCTCTAACTGGAGATGCATCTGATAACATTCCAGGCGTTCCAGGAATAGGCCCAAAAACTGCAGCTAAATTGCTGGATAAATTTGATTCGTTGGATAACATTATAGAAAACATCAATAACATTGAGCAAACAAGAGTTCGTAATATTCTTACTGAGCATAAGGAAAAAGCACTAATTTCAAGAGAACTTTTGTCACTATGCAAAAAAGTAGATCTTCAACATGATATTGTAAAATATGAAGTCCATCCTCCAAATATGGAAAAATTGTTATCCTTTTTGAAGAAATATGAATTTAATTCATTGATAGGAAAAGTAGAAAAGCTTTTTTCTTATAGTGGATCTAGCACAAAAGAGAAAACAGAATATAGTAGTGAAGAATTAGAAAAATTTTTGGAGTATTGCGGATATGAAGGTAAAATTGCAATTCATTGCCACTTTGAAAACAATGCATTAAACGAAATCTCCTTATCTTGCAGTGAAGATAATATTTTCTACATAGATCAAAGCTGCCTACAAGATGCACTCACTATAATAAATTCAACTTTATTTTCAAATGGGGTGCTTAAAATAATACATGATATTAGAAAGATCAGAGAAATATTTCCTACAATAGAGAGAGTGCTAGACTCAATTGATGACTTGATGATCATGTCATATAGTCTTGACACAGGTAAGCATGATCACAGCATTCCAAACATAGTTGCGCATAATTTGAGTGAGAATGTAGAAAATTTTTCGGCAAAAACTTTAATAGCGATCCATGAGAAACTGACACAAAGATTATTTCAGGAAAAACTTTTTACGATTTACGAACGCTTCGACAGGCCTCTCATGAAAGTAGTATTTGATATGGAGAAAAATGGAATACTGCTTAATATTCAAAAACTACAGGAACTGTCTGATAAGTTTGAGCAGCTAATTGCTGTATTTGAAAACGATATACATAACTTAGCAGGAGAAAAATTTAATATTGCATCACCAAAACAATTAAGTGATATTTTATTTAATAAAATAGGGCTAAGTAAAAAGAAAAAGTCAAAATCCGGGTCTTATAGCACCAACTCTGAAGTTCTAGAGGCACTTGAAGAGGAGGGGACAGAAATCGCAGGTAAAATTTTAAGTTGGCGACATCTAAGTAAATTAAAGGGTACCTATACTGACGCGTTAATAAAACAGGTTGATCCGCTTGATGGTAGGATACATACAAGCTTTTCAATCACTGTGACTGCAACTGGAAGGCTGAGCTCTAGCAATCCTAATTTACAAAATATTCCTATCAGAAGCGAAGAAGGTAGTCTTATCAGGCAAGCGTTTATTGTGCCAAAAGGGTGCAAGATAATTTCTGCCGACTATTCGCAAATAGAATTAAGACTCCTGGCACATGTGGCAGATGTTGCGGCATTTAAAGAAGCTTTTGCAAATAGGGAAGATATTCATGATATCACCGCAAGACAAGTTTTTGGAGTTCAAGAAATAGATGAGCAATTAAGACGCAAAGCAAAAACCATTAATTTTGGAATTATATATGGAATTAGTCCATTTGGCCTTGCAAAGCGACTTGGAATTACCATTGCGGAGGCTGCTGAATACATTAATTACTATTTTTCTTGTTACCCAGAAATAAAGGTCTATATGGAAAAAGCAGTATCTATCGCGAGAAATCATGGTTATGTAGAAACTTTGTTTGGCAGAAGATGTTTTGTAAGAGACATCAACAATAAAATTCCTTATCTAAGACAATTTGCAGAAAGGGCAGCAATAAATGCACCGCTGCAAGGAACCGCCGCTGATATAATAAAACGTGCAATGATTCAGCTTTTTGATCAATTGAAAACAGGTAAAATAATCCTCCAAGTTCACGATGAGCTACTAGTTGAAGTAGAGGACGATAAGGTACAAGAAACAGCAAAACTTATGAAAGACGTAATGGAAAATGCAGTAAAAATTTCTATACCGCTTGAAGTAGAAATAGAAATTGGCGACAACTGGGGCTTTTCTTAATTATACCGTAGACTCTAAGAACCTGTCTTGAAAGGACCTAAGTAGTATCTGTTCAGATGCATGGCTAATGTGTAAATATTGAAGCAAAAATAATGTCATCCCAGTGCTTGACACTGGGATCCAAATTGCTCACAAGCAACCTAATCATAGATATTAAAAGCAACGCTTTCAATGAGACTACAAAAGGCTGGATTCCAGTGTCAAGCACTGCCTTGTTGTTGTAAATTCACTTTTACCTTATTTTGCCACACCCCTGAACGGATGCCTTGAGTAGTTAATTTCGTAAGTATAATAGCAGTCATATTAAAGAGTTCTTGAAGTAAGGAGAGCACGCTCATACGTCACGCAAACAACGTTTGGGAATAATCTAAGGTTCTGTGATATCAGCAGCTTTCTTGGCAATAACATCCCGCTTTCAGTAAATAGTGATTTTATAATTTTCCTATATATTAGAAAAATTTTTATTTTAATTAGCGTTAAACAATAGGCGCCTATTGATTTTTAGCTAAAGTAAAGGTCAAATATCTGGAATTCTGGACATAAAATCCCCCTGTGTGAAAAAGATTAGAAAAAAGTGCAGCGCACATACGACAGAAATTAAGCACACTTACATGCTCTGAAGAAGATACGCTACGCTTTTTGATTAAAAGTTTGACTGAAAAGTCTGCAGACAAAGATAAGTTTTTGAGCTCTAAAAATATCTCTTACTATCATTATAATCAGATTTAAAATATATGGAAGCAATTTTTTACGTTCCCTTATCACTTATATCATTTGTTACTCTTCTATTTTTTGCTTTATTCTTTTCTTTTTTCCCTTTCAAGACAGGTTCTAAGAAATTTGAATTAATACGAAAAATATGCTATAATTATAACATAGGTTAGTACAAATAGATCGTTATGACAGTTCCAAAAGCAAAAAATAAGCCTTTAGAGTCATCTACTCAGGTGACCGGGCAAAATGAGATGCTCTTCAAGAAGGAACATAAGGAAATTTACGATTACTTTGTAAAAGTATTAGAAGTTAAAGCCAAATTAAAGGAGAGCAAAGGAATAACTGATTATTTTATATTAGCTTATAAGAAGATACTACTAACTAATGTCAATCCAGAAAAGATAAGACCACTCAGTGAAGAGAATTTTTGTCAGTTTTTACTTTCTATATTTAAAGAAGTTAGAGAGAAAAAATTGGCTGGAGAGGAAGATAGTAAAGTAAAGCAAGTAGTAGAGGAATGCTTAGATGATGTACGTGGTACAGAAGCTAAAGATTCACTAATAAAACTTGTTGGGTTACCATTGGGAATAAAAATAGACCCGAAAAATATTTCTGGCTCCTTTATGGATGGAGTGAAAGAAAAAATACCATTTTTAGGTGGAGATAAAAAAGAAGAGGATGAACCACTACTTAGTGATGAAGAGATGGTAACAAAGTGCTTACGTAAGGTTTTTCTTCCTATTCTTTTTTCCATTGCTTCAATATTAATTTTTGGTCCTACTACACTTGCGATAGTTGCTGCTGTTATTGGTACAATATTTGCTGTAAAGGGAGGAATTGAAGTTCTTTTTTCAAATAATAGGCCAGGTACTTTATATGATCCTAGCTCACCAGATAAAGATGATACAGAAAAGAGAGCAAAATTGAATGAAAAAATTCGCAAGGGTATTGATGATATTTTAAAAACCCCAATTGAAAGCTCTCTTGAAACAATTGCTGACGGGAGTAAAAAACAACCTACTCTGGAACAAGCTCCTCAGGTGGGAAATAAAGGGGGTGAGCAGCTTACTGTGCTTGATGAGCAAGTTACTGTAGATAAGCTATTTGAGGAACAAAGACAGCAGTCAAGTAAGACATAGACTTACCAAAAGTGAATTGTGTAAGAGGTCTTTTATTGTTTTATAACACATACAACAGGAGTATGATCAGATGGGTTTTCTAGTTTACGCAACCTATCATCTATGTAACATGTTTCCAATTTATCTACAGCTTGTGGCGATAGTAGCATATAATCTATTCGCATCCCTTGATTATTTCTCAGTGAATTACCTTGATAATGCCACCAAGTAAACTGTTGCAAATTTGGGTGAGATATTCTAAATGCATCTTTAAAACCAAGATTCAAGATCGCTCTTAATTTCTCACGCTCTTTTATATGAAAGCATACTTGGCCATTTAATAAATTTGAATCAAAAACATCAATTTCATCCAGTGCAACATTATAATCGCCAGCTATAATAGTTAACTCTTCATTTTTCAACAAAGTGCCCATCCTTTCATATAAGTTATCAAAAAACTTGAGTTTATATTCAAATGCTTGGGAGTCCAAGCTTTGACCATTGGGCACGTATAAACTTCCTACCCTTATCTTATTATTGGTGTGTTTTATCACACACTCTATATAACGTGCTTCTTGATAACTCTCTACAACATCGATTTTTAATTTTTCCAGTATTGGATATTTAGATAAAACACAAACGCCATTTCTTGCAACCTGTCCATAGATAGCATATTCATATCCTAACTTTTCTATCTCTGCATAAGGAAATTGCTCTTCCGTACATTTTATCTCTTGCAGCAAAACTATATCTATCTGACTATCAGCTATAAAATTACAAAGTTGATTAACTCTTCTACGTATTGAGTTTACATTCCAAGTTGCAATCTTTAGCATCAACAATCCTTATTAATTATATCAATTAAACTCTCCCCAGTAGGTAACCTTGATGTTATAATTTTTTTCCATTTGATTAACCTTAAACTATCAGCAATGTTTTTACTCATGGTATATGCAACTGTATTATTCATCACAGGAGATAGCCCACTTTTTAGAACTAATGAACAAAATGCCCTTGCAGTTTGTGAGGAAAAAAAAGCAACGCTATCAATTTTACCGTCCAATAGTAAATTTTTACACCTATTAGTTAGAATCCTTTTAGTAATTGTTTTATAGAGTACAACTTCTCTTACGTTAAAACCTTCTTCAGATAATCTCTTTTTTAGGTCACATGATACTTCTTGTCCCCTTATATATAAGAACTTTATTGCATTTGAATAATGAGATTTTATGAATGATATCAGACCATCAACGTTGCTGTCTGCTGAGATTATATCGGAAAATCCCAAATTTTTTGCAGCCTGCATAGTTGAATTACCAACCGTAATAATTGGAAAGCCATCCTCTTTGCATATTTGACTGAAAGCCTTTACACTGTTTTTACTTGTAGATATCACAACGTCAAATTCATACGTAGATATATCAGGATTTAAGTACTTTATTGTGAATACTGGTTCTATAAAAACTTTGTATCCATATTTTTTTAGCGTGCTTCTTGTGCTCAACGAATCTAATAAAGGCCTTGTCAATAAAATAGACTTCATTCTGGTTTATTTCACTAGCAGTAAAATAATATACCTTATACACAAATTATTGAATAAAAACTTTTATTTTTTAAGTTTCTTGCGTAACCTATGAAAAAGGCAAGAGAAACTCCATAAATTGGCCTAGTGCTAGAAAATTGATATTAAATAAGCGAACGTTTTGATCAAATGGAAAAAAGGATGTTACTCATTGAGTAACATCCTTTTAAAGAAAGTGGGTAATTTTGGTTACTGTCTTTCATTTGTTTTTGGAACTTGCTGTTCTACATTAGTGTCAACAGTTACTGCTGAAGAAGGTCCCACCAATTTGTCCAAAGAACCTGTCTTTCTTAAGTCAGCTTGGGTTTTTAACTTGCCATTTTTCTCAGTGAAAATACCATGTTGCGGAGAAGAACTTGGTGAATTGAATCCACTATCAGAATTACAACGATAACTGGCAAAGCTAGAAGTTGTAGCAGTACTGTCAGTACTTATAGAATCCATTGAATTGCTTCTTGGTGGAGCAACATAAAAAGTGCTATTTCCTTTCTTTGTAGATGGTATCTCATCTGCATTCATCCTTTCATATTGTGTAAGAGTAACTTCCTCTTGCTTTTTGCCACCTTTTAGCGATGATGACAACTTGCTCCAAAGTGAGGTAGGTGCTTTTACTTCCTTATGCTCATTAGGATTTAATAATTCTGCTTCGCTGCTAACAGTACTTATAGAACTCGTTGAACTACTACCTGATAAGCTATTTTCCAGTGAATTCATAGAACTTGCTTTATGCCTTTTTGCTGACTTATTAAGACTTTCTAAAGTATTAAAACGAGTATGCTCTTCCTTGCATTCTCTAATAACTTCCTTAATCTCATCATGATGTTCAGAGAAAATACTGTCTCTAAAGTATTTATCTTTATCTGATAGTCTTTTTGTAACTAAATTACGCAAACCATCTGCGTCCAAGTTATCAATAAATTTCTTCTGCTCTCTCCATTTATCTACTAGCTGGTCTGGCAAATAATCTCTCCAATCAAGATATGTTTCTTTTGCTATTTTTCCTTCTATTTTTTCTGATATTCCAGAAAGTATGCTCTTTATTAACGTGGAATTATTTTTTCCATCAGTACAAATTGCTCTAAGATCTTCTTTCACTTCTTGAGCTCTCTTCTTTTGTGGTGAATCAGGAATAAGCTCATTATCTATTCTATCTGAATAATTCTCATTACCAGCTGCACGATATAACTTATTTGCTGTTGCAGTGAGCACATTACTTGTCTTTTCCTTTGTTTTTTCACTTACAAAACTAGCACCTCTCTTCAGCGAATCTGCTGAATACTCATAGCCATCCTTAATTTTTCCGCCAATATGCTTCGCTCCTTCAACTGTTTTTTCTGCTGACCATTTGAGCCCTTTATATCCAGATTGAACTGCTTTTACAGCAACTTTCGCAGCGTAAAATAGAGTAAGACCAACTATAGCACTTGGTATAGCAAGTGTTGCACCAACTGCCAAAAGTGGTAACACTGCTGCAAATAATCCACTTGCTGTACCTACTACAAGAGCCTGATCTCCTTGCTTCATCTTGGAGAATTCTGTATCTCCTTTTAACAAGTCAGTAATTCTTTCCTTTAGTTTTTTAGAATCATGAACAATATCTGCACTTAATGAATCTTGCATAATTGTACTAACACCCAAATTATCTTGTTGAGCTTCAACAGGACGTGAGTTAGATTTTATTTCACTAGGTGACATTTTTAACCTCACTATTAATTAAACATACTAATATTGTATATACATGATTCTTAAGTTAGGGTTAATTCACCTAACAATGTCCATTTGCTTTCAAATGATTTTACTTGATGTGTTTTTTGAAAGCACAGAAAATTATTGCAATATAATATCTCGTTTGGATTAGCTATAGTTGAAGCAAAACCCATCCTTTTGAAGGAGTAGATTTTTCCGTAGTCTTAGCAGGAACTGTGTTTGGATCTGATAGTTCTGTTCTGACATATTTGCCTTCTTTATCATATAAATCGCGAAAATCATTCATTTGCACATCAGTTTGAATCTCCATTTCTTTAGTCTCCTTGTGATCTATTGAAGATGATGCATCAACACCTGTACCTTTAGTAACTTTTTGTCTTAGTTGTGTATTTTCTTCTTGTAATTGCTTTGAATTTTTCTTTAACTCACCAATCTCTTGTATTTTTTGGTTTAGTTGATTAGATATAGTTAGTTTGTCTCTAGCCAAATTTTTATTTTCCTTTTCTAATTTACTAATTTTTTTGCTTGAAGATTTATCCGCAGCTTGTGTACCTTGGTCTTGTGTTTTAGGAACTGTAGTTTCCTGATCACTTGCCTGGATTTCTACACTTTTATATTCAACTTCAGTTTGAGTTGATGTAGCTACATTCTCACCTACTTCACTGAGCTCATCTGCAAGTGATTTTCCAGGTTCAAGTTGTTGAATTTTTCCCTCCAAAACTTCTTTGTCTTTTTGCAGTTGACTTAATTCTTTAGCTAATTGATTCATCTTTTTAGCCAATGTATTGTTTTTCTCTTTTTCTTCTGTCAATTTTTCTGCCAACTGCTTTTCATTATTATTCTTTAAACCTTCTAACAATGTTTTCTTTAGATCGTTTTCCAAATTTGCATTCTTTTTTTCTAGTGCACTTAACTTAGCTTCACTTTGCTCTAATTTTTCCTGCTGCTCTTCATTTATCCTATTTATTTCATTTTTTTTATTTTTCAACTGATCACTTAACTTACCAATTACATTATTTTCACCTTGTAGTTCTTTTTCTAACGCCTTTATCTCTTGTGTTAGTTGTTCAATACCTTGATCTTTTTCTTGCGTTATTCTTTTCAATTCAGCTTTAAGTTTTTTAACTTCTCCTTCCAAAATTTGCTTTTCCTCACTTAGTGTTCTTATTCCTGTATCACCTTCCTTTTCTATATTTTGATTAAGTTCTTCTGATTTTTTGAGTTTCTCTGTAAGTGACTTAATAGAAGCATCTTGTTCCTCGATTTTTTGATCTCTTTCAAATATTGCTTGCTGTTGTTTGTTAATTTCATTTTTCAAGGAGTCGCATTCTAACTTTAGATCCTCAAGCTGCTTTGCCTGCTTTGCAAAATATTGAGCAAACGTTTCTTTTTCTTCTTTTAACTCCTCAATTTCATCTATAATTTCATCCACTCCATTTTCTGATCCTTCTTGTTCATACTTTTTCTCGTCATCAGACATGCTATTCTCAAGCGTTTCATCTTCTTCGCCACTAAATTCACTAGTGCCAGAGAAAGAACTTCTACGTGAATCAGGAGAGGAATATCCACTGCTACTTGGTGTAGCTGACTGTGGTGAATCTTTCGTAAATGTTTCCTCTGCTGGTGTTTGTTGATCGTTCACACTTTTGACCATGTCAGTGAAAGTTTGATATAGAGTTTTGCCATTGATAAAAACTTCTTTATTCTGCTCAACTAATTTTAATACCTCTTCTGGGTCAGTTATTTCTCCAAATTTTGGTTTATCAATCACTCTTTTTATGCCCTTAGAATTTACTTCTACAGTCATGCTACAATCTATGCTATTGCCTTTAGAATCCTTAGCTTGCCAGTTAATGGTCATCTCACATGAGCTTGAACCAGTAAAATCATAGTGCCTTTCGCTGCCTTTTTTGGTTGCAGTTATTTGACTATCTTTCCCTAAAGATAGGTTATAAACCTTGCCTTCGTCACTGGCTCTTAAAAGGGTGCTAATCTCTATTGGTTTTTCTTTATTTTCAAATCTAATTTTAAATTCATTATCTTGTGTTGTATATACTAAGAAATTTTCACCTAGTAGAGATTCTTCAAATTTTTTATGTGTTTCATTTATTAATTGCTCAAATCTTTGGAAATCTGTCTTCCACTTTGAGCTCATTTGTTCCTTAATGTCTTTATTTTGTAGTAAAGGACCAATAAAATACCAGATTAAATTTTCTTCCTCTAGTTTTCTTGTAAAATCCTGAAATTTGTTACAAGATTCAATAAAACTTAAAATATCCTTTTTCTTCTGCTCATCTAAATCTAAACCTTGATTTTCAGTTACAAGTAAATTTTCTTTTGTCATAATTTCTATTTTTAGAGAACTATGTTATAATATTAGCATATTTTTTTAAAAAATCAACTAATTTTATAGTTAAATAAACTTGAGTATTTGACGGGAATGTTATATATTAACCACTCCAAGAAGTGCAGTATGGACAATAATATTATAAGAAAATACGATATTAGAGGTGTGGTAGGCAGAGACCTGCAAATCAGTGATGGGTATGAAATAGGTAGAAAATTCGGTCAAACTGCAGCTAACGTTTGTGTAGGCTATGACAGCAGGATAGATTCACCAAGTATAGAAAAAGAATTAATCAGAGGCTTGATTTTATCCGGTGCGAATGTTATACGCGTTGGGCTCTGTTCTTCACCTATGCTCTACGCTGCAACAATGCAGGCAGATCTTGGGATTATGATCACTGCTTCTCATAATCCCAGAGAATATAACGGCTTTAAATTTTTCAGTAGTAAAAAAGTTTACTCAGATCAAGAAATGAAGGAAATTATAGGCAGTAAAATTAAAAACAGCACGAAAATTGGAAGCTTAATTAACACGAATATATATAGTGAGTACGTTAACATATTAAAAGATGTGCTCAAGAATAACACTACACAAAAACTAAAAATAGCCTGGGATTTTGGCAATAGTCCAACAATTGTAAGGTATATTGAAAGGATTTTACCAGATCATATACACATCGTAACCAATAGCTTTATAGATGGAGCGTTTCCACTGCATGACCCAGATCCCATAGAAGAGAAAAATCTTGCTCAGTTAATAGATATTGTCAAGAAAGATAAATGTGATCTTGGTATTGCACTTGATGGTGATGGTGATAGGGTACGCTTGATTGATAATAAAGGTAATGTTGTTTCCAATGATCACTTGTTTATGATTTTTTCACGTGAAGTATTGGCGGAACACCCAAAAAGCAAAGTTATTGCCAACGTAAAAATGAGTATGAAAGTGCATGATCTTGTTAGTAAATTAGGAGGACAAATAATTACCTGTGCCACTGGACACTCACTAGTTAAGAAAAAGATGGTAGAAGAAGGAGCAAAATTTGCCGGTGAACTCAGTGGGCATTTTTTCTTTTCTGAGCTGGGTTTCGATGATGGACTATATTCTGCTGTTAAAGTCATTAACATTTTACTTAAGAAAAACCAAAGCCTATCTGAGATGATTGAAGATTTGCCAAAGTTATATATCACTCATGAAGTGAAAATTGTAGTGAAGGATGAGAAAAAGTTTCAAATAATTGAGTCAGTAAAGGAGACACTAAAGCAGAAAAATATTGTATTTTCAGAGCTTGATGGTATTAAGGTAACCGATAATAAAGGTTGGTGGCTTCTTAGAGTATCAAATACGCAAAACTGCATTACAGCAAGATGTGAAGGAAATACCTTAGAAAATTTTGAACTCACTAAAAAAGTTTTGTTTTATTACATTGATGCACTAAAATTATACATTTAAATTTTTTTGATGATTTACTTATTCGTCAATGTTTGCAGTTTTGTTTGATTAGTAATAGGAATTGGTAACCTATGGCGCACTGCTGTGGATAACAGCTGTCTAAGCTAATTTAGCTATAGAAAATGAACACTCACTTTTCTTTATTGTTTTGAGATTTTTCTTGATCAACCATTTCCTCACCGATCTCTTTTATTTTTAGTATCAATGACTCTGGCACATACATGTTAATTACTTCTTCTGTTGTCACAAATAAAGCCTGATAAGAGTGTGAATTTATTATCCAATTGGGCAATATGTCTTCTGCATCTATTTTAGACTCTCCCTCTTTTTTATCATATACTGTGTGGCAATATAAGTGCACAGCAAAAAATAGTACATAAGAAAGCAATATTCCTCTAAGTGCTCCGACAAAGATTCCAGTAACTCTATCCATTAATCCCAACCTTATAGGTGATAATATGTACATTAGCCAGTTATTCATTGTCATGAATGTAAGATTAAGTATGATAAATACAGAGATTGTAGAAAGTATGTTTTGTGTAACTTTAGAGTCAAAATACTTACTATAATTTATAATAAAAAAATCATAGTAACTAGCTGTCAAAAAGACTGATAAGAGCAAGAACATTAATGCACATAGCTCTTTTATAAAACCTCTAGTTATCGATATTATTACACACAAGACAATAATAAAGATAATTAGGCTATCGAAAAACATATTTTGTATCTATATGATTTTCAAGATATAATAGTTGTAAATAACAAAGTTGTAAAATTAATTGTGTTGATATTTTATCAGCTGGTCTAAGTACCGGGCAATCATATCAACTTCTAAATTTAGGTAATTACCTGTTTTATTATGCTGAAAAGTTGTGTTTTTCCATGTATAGGGAATTATATTCACAGTGAATTCTTGATCGACAACTGAATTTACTGTAAGGGAAACTCCATCTAGCGTTACAGAACCTTTTTTTGTAATAAATTTAATTAATTCTTGTGGGCATGATAGTCTGATTTCATGAGATTCTAAATTTTGATTGATTGTTAAAATTTCTGTTGTGTCATCCACATGACCCTGAACCAAGTGGCCGTCAATTCTGTCACTCAGTTTCATTGCTTGTTCTAGGTTTATTTTTTTCCCTGTTTCCCACGTATTTAAGTTAGAAACCTTCATGGTTTCTTGAGATACTTGAACTGTGAATACATCGTTCATTATGTCGACAACAGTTAAACACACTCCGGAGCAGGATATTGAATCTCCTTTGTTTATAGAGGATAAATTTTGTGTCTCAATATGGAAGATTTGATCAGAGTTGGGGTGGATAGTGATATCAGTTATAGTGCCAATATCTTTGATAATTCCTTTAAACATGCAATAAAATAAATAATTATATCACAAAAGATCTTATTTGTTAGGTGCGCGAAGGAAGATCTTTTTCACTTATCTGCTCAACAGATTTTACAGAATACTCAGAATGTATAAAGTAAGCCAGGCTCAAAACGCACAGTGTAATTAATATTGGTAACCCTATGTTTAATGTTAGACCGATACTTTCCCTTTTTTCTGTTGGCACCAATTCCTTTAAAATTGACACTTTTCCCAGCGGTAAGTGCCATAGGCAGAGTGCTGATATAGAAGCTGCTACTAAAAATAGACAAAAATAAGTCTCTTTCGAAGAAAACATAGCTTTTAATGGTGATTTGAGCCTAATATTAGTAGGCAATCGAGTTTTAGCTTCATTTGTTTTTGGTAAATGGTCTACAGCTTTGCTTGGTAAAATTTCATGAGAAACATTTTTAGGCTGTGGAGAAGGTTGGCCTGAAACTAATTTAATCAACTGCTCTTTTTTTCTATATACTTGCTTTTGTAAATATTCTTTACCTAAAAGTGAATTATGAGGGGGTTGTGGCCTTTTGAGTACCTCTAGCACTTCTGATATCTCATCTGGTTCTAATACTTCATGTAATTGTTTATCTTGAAAGTAAGCAATATTAAACACTGAGTTAAAAATATTGCGAAATGTTTCTGGGTCTTGATTTTTGTATCCATTAATTACTTCAATAAATATTTCATCAAGTTTTTTTCCCTGCACTCAATCTGGTTATCTATTATAGCAATTCTAGCATCAATTTGAGCTTGTTTTATAGTTGATTGTTTTTCCTCTTTCGATAATTCTGTAGCCTGCTTTTTTGACTTCTTTTTTCTGTTAGCCTTAAAATAATCTGTGTGCGACCTAGTTTGACCTATATCCCGCTCTGTTTCTTGAGGTACTAGATTTCCTATACTACCCTCTGTTATCCGAGTGTCTAACACTGGTTCTTTTTCTTTTTGGTCAAGTACTGGAATAACACCAGGTGGCATATTGTTGCTCTGTATAGAAAATTTTGGCAGCTGTGGGAAAAAGAATTGTGCCGTATTAAAAAAATTGAATGGCTGAAAAAGAGACCTAAACCAGGAAATATTTTCATGCATTGCAGCAACAATTACTGGTGCACGTGTAATTTGCTTTCTGTTACTTGCTATATTGTAGCCAAACGAACCTTGCACAATTTGTTTATCTTGCGTGTTTCTTTTTTCAATCACATTTTCGTTTTTATTTTCAGTTTCTTCTATTTGTAATGTATCTTGACTTTGCTCCTCACTTTTGGCTTTTTCTACATGTTTTAGCTGCTTATTCAAGAATATCTCGATTTGTTGCAAGCTACCTAGGTTGATGTTTTTAACGTCTGTTTGCAGCGTTATCTTTATGCCCTGCAGAAGGATTTGAATTGGAGCATTACTTATGAATTCTTCTACAGTTTTATTAGCTTTATGGTAGTTATTATATAATTTTTCACTTTCTTTTGGTGCTTTTATATTGGCTGTAAAATTTTTTTCTTGAAGGAGATAGATTTTGAAAAAGCCAATCAAGTATTGCATTTTAGGTAGGGTTATATTAGAGACGTCTTCATCTGCTGCTGTTAGGAATCTTAGCTTAAATGAAAACTCTTGTGTATCACTTACAACACTTCTTGAGCGAATAGTGCTGATTTCTACTACTTCATCGGAAAATACTTTGCCTATCTCTTTAGAGCCTGTTCATAATCTTTTCAGAAGCAAAGCAGCGAAAGCAAGAACGACCATTTGCAGGCTAGTGTTGAGTTTCCGCTCGCAATTTTTCCACAATCGCCTACATTTTTGCAACCAAGCAAAAGATCTCTCAACAACCCATCTTTTCGGCAATACGACAAAGGTGTGTAATTCGCTTCACCTCAACAGTTGCACCAATAGTTACTTTCATCTGTGTTGCAAAATTTTCTCCTGTGTAGCCAGCATCAACTAGTATATTTTTAACTTCAGATAGGTTTTCTTTAGCATTTTTAACCATTCTCACAGCGCTACTACGATCAGTTATTTCTGCCGTTGTTATATAAATTGCGTGGGGTAAACCTTGTGTATCTACCGCAATATGGCGTTTTATTCCTGAAACCTTTTTGCCTGCATCATAGCCTTTTTCTTCAGCAGTATCTGCATTTTTTACGCTTTGTGCATCAATTATGCAGAAGCTGGTTTTTTCTTTCCGACCATTGTTTTGTCGGACCACGCCAACTATTTTTTTTAATACCAGCTCCAGAACACTTTCTTTATTTGCATCTGCTTTTTCACTCCACTTCTTAAAATAGTCGTAACAATTCCGCCATTTTGGAAACTCTTTTGGTAACATTCTCCACTGGCAGCCACTTTTTAAGACGTATAACACTCCACAAAATACATGATATAAATCAAGTGTTCTTGGCTTTGTCCTCTTCCTGCAAGACTCCAGATCTGCTACAATAATCTCAAACTTTTCTCGACTTATATCACTTGGATATAAACTTCGCATATCCTACTTTATATACTTTATCCTCTCATTCTATCCCTTTTTTGAGATCACGTACAGGCTCTTAGATTTATCTTTGAAAAATTTAGGTAAATCTTCTACCTCATATTTTCTCTTAGTTTTAACGTTGACGGGGTTTTTCCTGTATCTCGAAACTTATCTTTGAGAAGTTTTGATAAGCTCTCTGCATTAGTTCTAACGCCAGAAACTGCTTTGTTTACATTTGTTTTTAAACCCGCTAAGGACTCAGGTAAATCCTCTACACGAGCTTTAAAGGTAGGAATTACTCTATTTGTGTTTTTTTTAGCCTTATCCATAAAAGACTTAAATGAATTTTTTGTTTGCTCCCACGGAGTTGTGGTATTATTACTGTGCATGTTTCTAATTTTTTATTAATATAATATTAACAAAAAAATATAATTAGTCGATAAATTAATAATTATAGCACCCTTGCATAACAGCGGCGCGTTGGGTTCAATAAGCAGAAAAAGTTACTTTACAAATCTCATCAGTCTTCTTATCATGACAATGAGAGTATTTATCCTTGTTTTTAATCTCTGCAGATTTAACAACAAAATTCAGTAAAAAACTCAGGTATATATTGGCGGATTACATAAAATTATAGCGGCTGTATGTCTTTTTTATTTTTTCTACATTCAGCCAAAACGCGCTTTAAATAAGCGTTAGCACATTATTACAACGCCAATTTACATTATTATAGGGTCAAAACTCACTACTGGGGGATTCTTTTGCCTTTTTTTGCCTGGTAAATTTTTTAATATTCTGGATTAGTTAGGAGTCCTATGGAGATGTCATTCCAGCACTTCTTATTACCTGTTCTGGATCCCAGTGTCAAGCACTGGGATGACAAGAAGGAGAGCACTGGGATGACAAGAAAGAAAGCGCTGATTTCATATGCATCTGATAAAAAAGATGATGTCATGCCAGTGCCCAGACACTGGCATCCAGTTTTTTCATGATCATCAAAACGTTGTATTTTAACATAAAACGGCTACTTTTATGCTTACCAACCTAATAAAATTCCTGGATTCCAGTGTTAAGCACTGGCATTATAAAGGAACTAGTGTCAGATGCTCTGATGACACCTTTTTATCCAAATAGTTTTATTGATGATATTAAAGATTGCACTATAATGAAAGTTTAAGCTAGCGTTTTTAAGGTGAATAAAGAGCTAATAAGTGAAATACCTCTACTTGAAGATAAGGCAGTTTCTGAGATTGAAAATGCTGCTTCTTTGCAGGATTTAGAAAAAGTTAGGTTGTCATACCTGGGGAGAAAGGGTGTAGTAAAAGCTTATTTCGATGACTTAAAGAATATAGATGATGCAGGAGAAAAACGCGACCTAGGTGCAGTGATTAATGTTTTACGCAATAAGATAGACCAGCTTATAACAAGCAAAGAAAATGAACTAAAAGATAAAGAAGTTAAGTTAAAACTGCAAAATGAAGCAGTTGATATCACACTGCCTGTCAGACCAGAAAGAATTGGCAAGATTCATCCACTGAGCAAAGTTATAAGTGAAGTAAAGCTCATTTTTGCACATATGGGCTTCAAAGCAGTTGATGGTCCTGATATTGAAGATGAATTTCACGTGTTTGATGCGCTAAATACTCCAAGTCATCATCCTGCGCGAGAGGAGCAAGATACTTTCTACTTAAAGAATAAAATAAACGATAAAAGAATGGTGCTGCGCACTCATACCTCATCTGTGCAGATTAGAACTATGGAAAAAACAAAAACTTTTCCAATTAAAATAGTGGCTGCAGGCAGGGTATACAGAAATGACTTTGATGCAACTCACACTCCTATGTTTCATCAGATAGAAGGGCTTTATGTTAATGAAAATGTCAATATGGGCCAATTAAAATTTACTATTCATCGCTTCCTTAGTAAATTTTTCGGAGATAAAGGTCTAAAAATACGCTTTCGTAATAGTTTTTTTCCTTTTACTGAGCCTTCTGCAGAAGTGGACATAAGTTATAAAGATAGTAAATGGATTGAAGTACTTGGGTGCGGTATGGTACACCCAAATGTCTTTAAAAATGTTGGAATAGACCATACTAAATACAGTGGCTTTGCATTTGGGATTGGTATAGAAAGGCTAGCAATGCTGAAATATCAAATTAGTGATCTAAGGAGCTTTTACGACAATAGAGTTAGTTGGCTCAACCATTATGGTTTTCATTTTTCGTCTTTAAGATAAGTGACAAATAAATCTTATACATTTGTTGTACTTGCTGCTGGGCATGGTAAACGAATGAATTCAAGCTTGCCTAAGGTTCTGCACAAAATAGGTAATTTCTCCATGCTTGAGCACGTCATTGACAATGCAAAGCAGATGAATCCTGAAAAAATAGTTATTGTAGTCGATTTGCCTTTAACTCAAAGGCTGAAATGCTTTGAGGGTATAAAACTAATTACACAAGAGTCAACGCTCGGTACAGGGGATGCAGTCAAAATTGCAATGAGAAACCTGAAAGAATTGTCAGATATAGTTGTTGTGCAGTATGGGGATACTCCGCTGATAAAAAGCAGCACAATAACTAAAATGATAAGCTGCTTAGGAGAGAGCAATGCTTTAGTTTGTCTTGGGTTTAAAACTAATAACAAAGGATACGGTAGACTAATTATTGAGAACGGTTCCCTAAGAGAAATCGTAGAAGCACAAAATGGTAGAAATAATGATGAGGAATTTCTTGCTAATGCTGGAATAATGGTTGCACGTGAAAAGAATCTACGTGAATTGGTGGAGAAAATAGAGTGTAATAACCAAGCTCATGAATATTACTTGACCGATATCGTTGCCATTGCAGTAAAGAGTAATTTAAATGTCGGCTATGTTATTGCTGATGAGGAGGAGGCAACTGGCATAAATAATAGGAATGACCTTGCAACGGCCGAGTTTTACTTTCAAGAAGAAAAAAGAAAGTTTTTCACTAACTCTGGAGTAACGCTTGTTGCTCCAGAAACTGTTTTCTTCTCTCTTGATACGCAAATTGGTATGGATTCGATTGTTTACCCATACGTTTTTTTTGGTCCTGGAGTAAAAATGGGATCTGGTGCTCAAGTTGGTCCATTTGCCAAATGTGAAAATACAACAATAGGTGATGGTGCAATCATAGGTAATTTTGTTGAAACAAAAGCAAGTGATATAGGTATAAATACTAAGATAAAGCATTTAAGTTATATAGGAAATACTCAGGTAGGGCAGGGGAGTAACATAGGTGCAGGTACCGTTATTTGTAATTATGATGGGAAAAAGAAACATAAAACAAATATTGGAAGAAATTGTTTTATTGGTGCTAATAGCTCATTAATTGCACCGCTTAATGTTTATGATGACTCTCTAGTTGCAGCAGGTAGCGTTGTAGTCAAAGATGTGCCAAAGGGAAGTCTGGCAATTGCAAGAGAAAGGCAAATAACAAAAAAAATAAAATAATTCCAATTTTTTACTTGCAATTTATACCATTTTTAATATTTATATGCTTGTATATGCATATATTAATCTTTAGAGGATAAAAATGAAAAAATTACTTACTTTATTGGCCTGCTGTTCTTTGTCAGCACCGTCTTTTGGAGTTGATTGGGTTAAAGATAGAACCTACACCTCTTCGTCGTATGGCATGCTTGGTATTAATTATGATCTTGGCTATCATTGTACAGATAGCATTAAAATTTCAGTTGGCCCTGTAGTCAAACTTGTTATTAATGAAGGGATTTTAGATGCGGGACTTATGGCAAAGCTTCATTATCATTATAAGTTTGAAAGTACAGATATTGCTCCTTATATTACTTTTGGTGTAGGAGGAGTTGCTAAAATGCTTCTATCAGAACAGAAAGATCAAGAGCCAGACGTAGAAGAATTTTTTTCTTATCAAATAGGTTCTGGTATTAATCTTCCACTTTCTGAGAGAACAAATGTTTTTGCTGGCTACAAGCTGCAAAAGTTCCATGAACTTTCGCATGGGGTTGAGTTTGGAATGAGTTTTAATTTGTAAGCTCCGATTGAATGTTTTTAGTGAAGTCTGGTTTGAATTTTTGTTGAAATAAAAGCAAGTTATATAGGCTAAAATGATGATTGCAGCAGGTAATAAAATGTGAAAAAGAAAAGTTTGGCAATTGCAAGAGAAAGGCAAGTAGCTAAGAAAGTGATTCCGATTTTATTATGTAAGTTATGTGATTTTTAACTTTTCTGTGAGTATATATGCGTATATTCATGGTTAGAGGGTGAAAATGAAAAAATTACTTACTTTAGTAGTCTGCTGTTCTTTGTCAGCACCGTCTTTTGGAGTTGATTGGATTAGAGATAAAATCTATACTTCGTCATCATATGGCAATCTTGGTATTAATTATGAGCTTGGCTATCATTATACAGATAGCATAAAAATTTCAGCTGGTCCTGTAGTCAAATCTGTTTTTTTTGGAGGATCTTTGGCAGAGCTAGGATTCATGGCAAAGCTTCATTATCATCATCAATTTGAAAATACGGATATTACCCCTTATGTTACTTTTGGTGTAGGAGGTGGAGCTAAAGTATCTCAACCAGCACAGCAAGGTCAACAGCCAGACGTAAAAAAGTTTTTTTCTTACCAGATAGGCTCTGGTATTAATCTTCCACTTTCTGAGAGAACGAATGTTTTCGCTGGCTACAAACTTCACAAGTTCAGTGAGTTTTCTCATGGGTTTGAACTGGGAATGAATTTTAATTTATAAGCTCCGATTGAATGTTTTTAGTGAAAGCTTGAGTTTTTATTAACGTCGTAAAGTTTTCATGAGACTAAGAGAATTTGAGAGTAGTCAAGTTTAAAACTTGACTACTCTCCACAAGGAAAAGCAGATAAAGGTAGAAGTATTTCATGTTTTTATTTATATTGACAGTATGTGTAACATCATTTACGATTACTGTTAATAACAATAATTGATATTTGTCATGTTTGCAGTAATCGAAACTGGTGGAAAGCAGTATTTAGTAAAAAAAGGCAGCATAATTAAAGTAGAAAGATTACAAGCTGAAGAAAAAGAGGAAGTGGAAATCAATAAAGTGATTTGTGTTTCAAGTAATGGCTTATCTTGTTCATCTAATGCTGTTGTTAAAGCTGAAGTACTAGAGCAGTGTAGAGATAAAAAAATTATAATCTTTAAGAAAAAAAGAAGAAAAAATTACCGTAGGAAAAATGGTCATAGGCAGTATATTACTGTTCTTCGTATCAATGAAATTAGTCTTCAAAAGTAAGAGGTAAGATATGGCAACTAAAAAATCAGGTGGTAGTTCCTGTAATGGTAGAGATTCGGCAGGGCGTCGGCTCGGGATAAAGAAGAATGGTGAGGTTATTCCAGGTAACATAATTGTACGTCAAAGAGGTACAAAATTTCATCCTGGAAAGAATGTTGGTATGGGTAAAGATCATACGATTTTTGCTAAAACGAAAGGCTGGGTGAGTTTTAGAAAATCAGCAAATAAAAAGACGTTTATTGATGTTGTGCCTACAGATAATATGCAAGCCTTGGCTTGAATAGATACGGGTCTGTAGCTCAGGTGGTTAGAGCGCACGCCTGATAAGCGTGAGGTCGGAGGTTCAACTCTTCCCAGACCCACCATTTAAATTTGCAATAGTTTTGATATTGTGTAACTAAACGATGGTTTTACATAAGAATTCAGTAACTAGTGAATCAGTAGCAGCTGGTCATCCAGACAAAGTAGCAGACCAGATTTCAGATGCAATACTTGACGAATACCTTTTTAATGACTCTTCCTCTCGTACTGCAATGGAGACTTTAGTTACTAAAGATAATGTTATTATAGCTGGGGAAGTATTTGGGCCGAACATTGAAAATAGCAAGATTGAAAGTATTGTACGGAATACAATAAAAGATATTGGTTATGAGCATGATGGTTTCCACTGGGAAACAGTGAAAGTAAATATATTGCTACATGAACAATCAAATGACATTGCAATAGGTGTGGATCAAGGTGCTGGGGATCAGGGCATAATGTATGGCTATGCAACAATAGAGACAGAAAGCCTCATGCCAGCACCCATTTTTATGCACACTCGATTCTGAGAGCCTGTTCATAATCTTTTCAGAAGCAAAGCAGCGAAAGCAAGAACGACCATTTGCAGGCTAGTGTTGAGTTTCCGCTCGCAATTTTTCCACAATCGCCTACATTTTTGCAACCAAGCAAAAGATCTCTCAACAACCCATCTTTTCGGCAATACGACAAAGGTGTGTAATTCGCTTCACCTCAACAGTTGCACCAATAGTTACTTTCATCTGTGTTGCAAAATTTTCTCCTGTGTAGCCAGCATCAACTAGTATATTTTTAACTTCAGATAGGTTTTCTTTAGCATTTTTAACCATTCTCACAGCGCTACTACGATCAGTTATTTCTGCCGTTGTTATATAAATTGCGTGGGGTAAACCTTGTGTATCTACCGCAATATGGCGTTTTATTCCTGAAACCTTTTTGCCTGCATCATAGCCTTTTTCTTCAGCAGTATCTGCATTTTTTACGCTTTGTGCATCAATTATGCAGAAGCTGGTTTTTTCTTTCCGACCATTGTTTTGTCGGACCACGCCAACTATTTTTTTTAATACCAGCTCCAGAACACTTTCTTTATTTGCATCTGCTTTTTCACTCCACTTCTTAAAATAGTCGTAACAATTCCGCCATTTTGGAAACTCTTTTGGTAACATTCTCCACTGGCAGCCACTTTTTAAGACGTATAACACTCCACAAAATACATGATATAAATCAAGTGTTCTTGGCTTTGTCCTCTTCCTGCAAGACTCCAGATCTGCTACAATAATCTCAAACTTTTCTCGACTTATATCACTTGGATATAAACTTCGCATATCCTACTTTATATACTTTATCCTCTCATTCTATCCCTTTTTTGAGATCACGTACAGGCTCTGAGAAATATCATGAGTATGGTCAAAGAGGTAAAGCTTGGTCCGGATGCAAAATCGCAAATCACTTTGGCGTATGAGAATAACCTTCCAGTGCGTGCTGAAAGTATTGTTGTTTCAATACAGCATCTTGAGGATCTGAGTCAATCGAAAGTGAAGGAAATAATTTATCCTTACATAGCTTCATCTTTACCTGAAGGGTGGATGTGCCCTAAAGAAAATCTCTTAGTCAATCCAACAGGTAGATTTGTTATTGGTGGACCAGTTGGTGATTGTGGATTAGCCGGACGAAAAATTATGGTTGATACTTATGGAGGCTATATTCCACACGGTGGAGGAGCGTTTTCTGGAAAAGATGCAACAAAAGTTGATAGATCCGCAGCTTATATGGCGAGATACCTTGCTAAAAATATTGTCTTTGCAGGTTTAGCTGAACGTTGTCTTGTGCAGCTTTCTTATGCAATTGGTGTCTCAAAACCTACTTCATTTTACATTGATACATTTGGCACGAATACGATAGATGAAGAGAGGATTAAAGGGTTTATTGAAGGTAACATAGATTTATCAACTAAAGGCATAATAAGGCATTTATCACTTAATCGTCCTATATATAAACGTACAGCCTACTATGGGCATTTTGGTAAAGATTCGGAAGGTGATGGTGGATTTTCTTGGGAAGGTGTGGACTTATCTACTGATTTTTGTAAAGAATTTAATATAGAAGAAAAAAGGAGAGAATTTCTTTAAACTATTAAACTCTTTTATTTCTAGCTTGATACTGATATAATAACTTATTATAAATTGTAAGTAACTTTTTAGTAACTATACTAGTTTTAATATTTATGAGGCTTACAAGATGTCCGACAAACCAAAAGAAGAATTTTATGATATTGCTATAAAAGAATCATCTGATCTTATTGAAGAAATAAAAGAACATCCTTTCAATGTTGAATTGATAAACAATACGCTAGATTATGAAAAGTTCAAAATTTATCTTCAGCAGGATTTTTTATATTTAGTGGGCTGTACTCGTGCTTTATTGATTATTGCAGCTAAAGTTGATGACATTGAAATAATGGGCAGTTTGGTTAATATAGCAAGGGGAACATTTGCGGTTCGAAAGCAGTATACTGAATATTTTGAGACTTGTGATTTATCCGATAATCATAAAAAATCAAAATCTTGTTCTGCTTTTACTGACTTTTTTATGCGTGCTGCATATCATAATTCTGTTGCTGAAGCTTTAGCAGCGTCTTATCCTTGCTTTAATATATACCAAATTATTATAAATCATATGGTAGGAGAGGTTATGCCTAAAAAAGTTGAAGATCACAGATATCAAGGGTGGATTGATATCTATAATAACACAGTAATGAATGCTACGATTAATCAAGTTACTGACGTTGCAAATAATCTATATGCAAAGGCTGGTGATTATGAGAGGAAAAAGATGCGTGAGTTTTTTAAGAGAGGTCTAGAGCTAGAAATAATGTTTTGGGATGAGATGTATTCTCTAGCATAGTCTGTAGTATTAACACTAAATTATATTCTAGTTTATGTGATGTTTAGTGGTATAATTAAGAGTTATTATGGGTCAAACCTTTTAAAGGATATTATTGAGCATCCTTTCAATGTTGAATTAGCAAATAATACTTTAAACATAGAAAATTTCAAGTTTTATATACAACAAGATGCATTTTTTGTAGCTGATTATGTTCGTACTGTTTTAATTATTGCATCAAAAATGGAGAGTTGTAACAACATTGTTCCATTGATTGAGGTGGCTCAAGGAGGAATAGAGATTATAAGAGTGTTATGCGACCACTACTTTGCTGTATACTCTATAAATCGTGGAGAAAAGTCGCTAGAGTGTTTCAATTTTACTAACTTTCTTTTGTCTACTTCGTATAGCGACATTTATGAAGCTGTAACAGTTATTTACTCTCGCCATTTTATATATAAAGTTGTTATTGGTAGTATGAGAAGTAAAATTAAAAAAAATAATAGGTATAAGGATTGGTTTGATTTTTTTTGGCAGTAGCTTGATGGAATCTGGATGTGTTGCTTTGGAAGATATTGTTGACGAGTATTGTAACAAAGCAAGGGAAAGTGAAAGAACCAGAATGCTTGAATTATTTAAAATAACTGCACAATTTGAGTTAGACTTTTGGAATAGCGCATATAATTTTTCAAAATTTGATCAAGATTTTAAGAAATATTGACAATTTTAAGCTAATTTGTATGCTTGATATGTATTTTTGAAGGTGATATGAAAAGGAAAGAATATGATTTTCATTTAGTGGACCCAAGTCCCTGGCCAATTGCTATATCAGCAGCAATTCTTGTTCTTGCACTTGGATTAGTTGGTACACTCCACAAACAAATTTCTGGAATATTTGGTTTAGTTTTGGGAATCTCTGCGGTATCAGGAGTGCTGTTTTATTGGTGGAGAGATGTAATAAGAGAAGCAATTTATGATAAATGCCATACTGCCATTGTAAAACATGGACTCAAGCTTGCAATGTACTTATTTATCCTCTCGGAAGTTGTGTTTTTTATAGCGTTCTTTTGTTCATTTTTTAAAGCCTGGCTTGATCCGGTTTTTTTATTTGAAGCGTTTTCTCCTACAAAAAAAGTTGAATGGCCCCCTGAAGGGATTTTGCCACCGGATCCGTGGTCGTTACCATTTATGAATACACTAATATTATTACTTTCTGGTACAACAATTACCTCAGCACATCATTTTTTACTTGAAAATGATAAAAAGAGCATGATTAAAATGTTATCTATAACTATATTGCTTGGAATTTTCTTTATAATAGTGCAAGCAATTGAGTATTATGAAGCAAGTTTTTCTCTACAAGAAGCGGGAGAGAAACTTATCTATACATCCAACTTTTACATGATTACTGGTTTTCATTGTGTCCATGTTATAATAGGTATAATATTTTTGTCAGTATGTTTATTTAGAGCTCGGAAAGATCAATTTATACCTCAAGATCATTTATGCTTTGAGTTTGCCTCTTGGTATTGGCACTTCGTGGATGTAGTCTGGATATTTTTATTTGTGTTTGTTTATTGGTTAAGCCTTTATTAAGTGGTTAAGATAATCGGTCTAGATCCGGGAATAAGCAAAACGGGTTGGGCCATTATCAGCCTGGAAGAAAAAAATAATATTAAATTTTTGGGTGGTGGTACCATATCAACTGATAGTAAATTAGGTACAGGTGAACGTCTATATATAATTTTTGAACAATTAAAGAAAGTAATTTTTCTATACTCTCCCAATGAAGCTGCTGTAGAAAAAATTTTTGTTAATAAGAATCCAAAATCTTCACTAACTTTAGGATATGCAAGAGCAATTGTAATTTTAGTATTACAAATGACGGATTTGACCATGAATGAATATGATGCGAACTATATAAAAAAGAGCATTACTGGAAATGGTCATGCTGATAAGGATCAGATTATATTTATGGTGAAGCAAATAGTTAAAAACTTAAATACAAAATGTCACCATACTGCTGATGCTCTTGCTACAGCAATTTGTCATGCTTATACGAGAAGTTCTTGTTTTATTGAATAGTTTTACACGAATTCAGTTAAAAAAACTATTTGATGGTATTTATCTTATCTAACGTTCGTTGCAGAATAATACATGCAGCAATTTTATCATCTATTTTTTTTGATTTTGTGATTGATATTCCAGTAATTTTTAGTGCGTGAGTTGCAAGAGATGTTGATAAACTTTCGTCTTGTAGATATATGTTTATCTTACATTTTTTTATTATTTTATTTGCGAATTGGATTATTGCTTTACACCATTCGGTTTCTTGTTCATCTATTGTGAATGGTAGCCCTATTACCATTGATCCAGCTTCATTTTCTTTAAGTACTCTATTTAGATAACCTAAATCTTTGCTCATATTTCTTCTATAATATATATTATGAGCTGTAGCTATAAGCTGTGTTTTATCACTAAATGCTATGCCTATTTGTTTTTCTCCCATATCAAGGCACATTAACCGCTTATCTTTTGGGATGGATTGTAAAAATTCATTGAGGTTTCTATAGAGCATTCATTAGATTTTTTCTTTTTTACATCATTATTTATTACATGATCTGTAAATTCAGTGTCATAAATCTATTGGCATGACAGACATTCATCATAATTAATATCTGTTTTTTGTTGCAATATTTGACTTTTTTTGAATATGTCATGTGAGACCTTGTCAGCTCTCTGCATTGATTGTGATCTGCAGTAATATAAGCTCTTTAATCCTTTTTTCCAAGCAAGCATGTGTATTTTGTGTAAGTAACGTTTATGCACATTGGCAGGTAAGAACAGATTTACTGATTGAGATTGACAAATATAAGAAGTTCTATCACTTGCATGTTCTATGATCCATTGTTGATCAAGTTCGTATGCTGTTTTAAATGTCAGTTTTTCATGCTTGCTAAGAAAATCTAAATGCTGAACAGAACCCTCATTTGTTGAAATTGAGGACCATGTTTCATCATTGTCTTGATTTTTTTCTGCTAGTAGTTTTTGCAAGAATTTATTTCGTACTACAAATGAACCTGTCAATGTCTTCTGTATAAATACGTTTGCTGCATATGGCTCTATTCCAGGGGAAGTGTTGCCTGCGATAATCGAAATTGAGGCAGTTGGAGCAATAGCGAGCTTATGTGTGAACCTTTCCATTAGATCGATTTCTTTAGCGTCAAGACATGGCCCTTTTTCTTCTGCTAATTTTTTAGAAACTACATCCGCTTGCTCGCGCAAATGCTTAAATACTTTTTTATTCCATTGTTGGGCTGTTACTGATTCAAAAGGAACCATTTTACTTTGTAAAAATGAATGAAAACCCATCACGCCAAGACCGATACTACGCTCTCTTATTGCGGAATATTTTGCTCGCTGTATTTCATTTGGTGCTTGGTTTATGAAATCCTCTAATACATTATCAAGAAAACGCATTATATCTTCTATGAAAAGCTCATTATCTTTCCATTCTTCGTAGTATTCAAGATTTACGGATGATAAACAACATACAGCAGTGCGTGACTTGTTCAGGTGATCGTAACCTGTAGTTAAAGTTATTTCACTGCATAGGTTTGACATTTTTATATCTAAATTGAGCTTTTTGTAAGGTTCTGGTTTATTGTTATTTGTTGCATTAAGAAAGATAATATAAGGTTCTCCAGTTTCAATTCTTGCTGTTAATATTTTAATCCATATATCCCGTGCTTTTACTGTTGAAATAACTTTATTGTTATGAGGGCTTATTAAATCCCATTCTTGATCATCTTCAACAGCTTGCATAAACTTATCTGTTACTATTACAGCATGATGTATATTTAATGCTTTGCGATTTGGGTCACCACCAGTTGGCTTACGTAAATCTAGAAACTCTTCTATCTCTGGATGGGATACAGGAAGATAGACGGCTGAGCTTCCTCTTCTTAATGATCCTTGGCTGATTGCAAGCGTTAGAGCGTTTTGTACTACGATAAATGGCACAATTCCTGATGTTTTACCGCTACCTTTGACACTTTCACCAATTGAACGTAAATTTCCCCAATAACTACCTATTCCACCACCACGTGCAGCGAGCCAAACATTTTCATTCCATAAATCAACTATTCCCTGCAAGCTATCTTCAGTTTCGTTAAGAAAGCAGGAAATAGGCAATCCTCTCTTGGTACCACCATTGCTAAGTATTGGAGTTGAAGGCATGAACCATAAATTGCTCATGTAGTCATAAAGACGCTGTGCATGCTCTTTATTATCAGAGTAGTAATTGGCAATGCGTATAAAGAGATCTTGATAACTTTCATTTTCTATTAAATATCTGTCCAATAGAACTGCTTTTCCAAAAGCGGTTAATTTACTATCCTTTGCGTAGTTAATAGCAATGTAATTCATAAGGCTCCTTTTATGATAATATAGACATTTATTTGAGCGATTTCTCGATTAAGTTGTTAAATTTTTTTGTGGATACTGTAATGCAAACAAGATACCATCAACTTGGCTGCCATATATTTTACAGTAACTCATTTGACTTATTTGCATATTTGTTTCTTTTGCAACATGCTGAATATAATCTTCTGAGTGACGAAAATAATCTCCCTTGTTTACAAAGTCAATACCTTTACTTTCCTTTCTTCTTACTAAACATACAATAACCCCTTTTTTGCTTGTCAATCCTTTTGCTAGTTTCAATTCTGCTAGAAAATCATGTAGATAGTGTAGCACTTCAGCAAAGATAATTACATCATACTGCTGGTTCTTCTCTTGTTTAAGAAACTCTTTCATTTCTGTATGTATTAACTCATCGTAAACAGGTTTACCTTTTATAAGGCATCCTCTTGCAATATTGAGCATTCTATTTGAGATGTCAACTCCTGTTATGCGACTTCTAATATTACTTATTTTTAGGAAGTGACCACATATTCCAGTACCGCAACCAAGGTCGAGTATATTCAGTTCAGAAGTGTAGTGGTTAAAGACTTTTGTAATTATCATGTGTACGAGTTCATGCCCTCTGTATTGTTTGGCAATTAGCCAATGCTCAACAAAATATTCACCTGTGTAATCAAAATATTGTTTTATGAGATTTTCAGGCAATTCTACGATATCTGATGTGTTTGTTATTTTTTTTAAGTAGTAAGAAGCTTCTTTGTGACTACTATCTAATTTTAGCGTCTTTGTTAAATAATTATAAGCTTTATTAGTATTTCCTACTGCAAAATGACATCTTCCAATATTATACCAGATTATAGGTAATTTGGGGTAGAATATGCTAATTAACCAAAATCTTAACTTTGCATCTGATATATTACCTTTATAGAAGTGATATAACCCGATTTCAATGTTGGTATTTAATAGGTTTTTAGATTTTTCAAGAAGCGCTACAATTTCTTTATGGAGAGTATTGTATTTATCCATAATGAAATTTTTTACTTTTTTAATATTTAATAAGCCAGTGAGCTTAGATATACAATTTAAAGCAAAGTTTTTTATAAAAGATAGATTACTTTTCATACATTAGAAATACTCCAAATGTTCATTTTCATTTTTAGGTAACTAATTTTAACACATTTTATCTTACAAAATATCTTTTTCATTAATTTTTCTGTACATATCAATTTGTCGAATATTTCTCAGATTGTACTGTTTAAGATTACTGGTATGTTGTTGTTGATAATAATAGGTAAATGTTTTGTGTAAAAAGGCGTTGACATATGATTTATCAGATTGTAACATATAAAAGATTAGTTTTTAGATGTTTGAAAAGTTTTATGGTAGAGATTATTTAATCTCAATTCAATTGTAAGTTAATATTTAACTCTGCATATTCTACATATAGTCAGATAAATAAATTATTAAGAGCACTTGATGGATGCCTTGGCGTTAAGAGGCGATGAAGGACGTGGCAGGCTGCGATAAGCTGTGGGAAATTGTCAACAAATTTTGATCCGCAGATTTCCGAATGGGGAAACCCAACTAGCTTAGCTAGTTATTATATACTAAGTATATAAAGCAAACTTGGTGAACTGAAATATCTAAGTAGCCAAAGGAAAAGAAATCAACCGAGATTCTGTTAGTAGTGACGAGCGAAAGCGGAAAAGGCTAGTGATTTAAAAATAAGAATTAGAATACTTTGGAAATGGTAACCATAGAAGGTGATAGTCCTGTATAAGTAGAAAGTTTTTAAATCCTTGAGTAGAGCGGGGCACGTGAAATCCTGTTTGAATATGGGGGGACCATCCTCCAAGCCTAAATACTCCTTAACGACCGATAGTGAACAAGTACCGTGAGGGAAAGGTGAAAAGAACCCCGGGAGGGGAGTGAAATAGAATCTGAAATCAAGTGCTTACAAACAGTTGGAGCTCTATATCAATTTATTGATATTTAGAGTGACAGCGTACCTTTTGCATAATGGGTCAGCGAGTTAATCTATGAAGCAAGCTTAAGCCGGTAGGTGTAGGCGTAGCGAAAGCAAGTCTGAATAGGGCGTTTAGTTTTATGGATTAGACCCGAAACCAAGTGATCTAGTCATGACCAGATTGAAGGTATGGTAAAACATACTGAAGGATCGAACCAGTTAATGTTGCAACATTATTGGATGAGTTGTGATTAGGGGTGAAAGGCCAATCAAACTTGGAAATAGCTGGTTCTCCGCGAAATCTATTTAGGTAGAGCGTTGTATGTATGTTGTTGGGGGTAGAGCACTGGATAGACTAGGGGGATTCATCATCTTACCAAATCTAACCAAACTCCGAATACCAACAATTAATTATACAGCAGACACACTACGGGTGCTAAGTCCGTGGTGGAAAGGGAAACAGCCCAGATCACTATCTAAGGTCCCAAAATTACAGCTAAGTGGGGAAGGAAGTGGAAAAACCATTACAGCTAGGAGGTTGGCTTGGAAGCAGCCATCCTTTAAAGAAAGCGTAACAGCTCACTTGTCTAAATAAGTTTTTCTGCGCCGAAAATGTACCGGGGCTAAAGCTGTATACCGAAGATGTGGGTGCTTATTAATTTCGATTAATAGGCGCGGTAGCGGAGCGTTCCGTAAGTCTGTGAAGGCGGTTTGTGAAAGCTGCTGGAGATATCGGAAGTGAGAATGCTGACATAAGTAGCGTAAAAGAGTGTGAAAAACACTCTCACCAAAAATCTAAGGATTCCTACGTTAAGTTAATCTGCGTAGGGTTAGTCGGTTCCTAAGGCGAGTCCGCAAAGGAGTAGTCGATGGCAATTAGGTTAATATTCCTAAACCTCTTAAGTGTGACGGGTTTTGTATTTGTGTAGGTCTTATTGGATTGATCTATGCTTAAAAGAAGCTCCAGGAAATAGCACTTAATATTTATGAGGCCGTACCGTAAACCGACACTGGTGGATGAGTAGAGTATACTAAGGTGTTGAAAGAATGATGTTGAAGGAACTCGGCAAATTATACCTGTAACTTCGGAAGAAGGGTAACCTGCTTTTAGGCAACTATGAGTAGGTGGCACAAAATAGGGAGTAGCGACTGTTTACTAAAAACACAGGACTCTGCAAACACGTAAGTGGAAGTATAGGGTCTGACGCCTGCCCGGTGCTGGAAGGTTAATAGGAAGAGTGCAAGCTCTGAATTGAAGCCCCAGTAAACGGCGGCCGTAACACTGACGGTCCTAAGGTAGCGAAATTCCTTGTCGGGTAAGTTCCGACCCGCACGAATGGCGTAACGATTTCTCCACTGTCTCCAACATCATTTCAGCGAAATTGAATTCCCCGTGCAGATGCGGGGTACCCGCGGTTAGACGAAGAGACCCCGTGCACCTTTACTATAGCTTTACATTGCTATTAAAAATGTGATGTGCAGGATAGGTGGGAGACTTTGAAGTTATGGCGCTAGCTGTAATGGAGTCGACCTTGAGATACCACCCTTTACATTTTTGATATCTAACTATGTTTCATTATCTGAAACTAGGACATTGTATGGTGGGTAGTTTGACTGGGGCGGTCGCCTCCTAAAAAGTAACGGAGGCGTACGAAGGTAAGCTAGAGCTGGTCGGAAATCAGCTTGATAGTATAATGGCATAAGCTTGCCTGACTGCGAGGCTGACAAGCCAAGCAGAGACGAAAGTCGGTCATAGTGATCCGGTAATTCTGTATGGAAGGGTTATCGCTCAACGGATAAAAGGTACGCCGGGGATAACAGGCTGATGGTGTTCGAGCGTTCATAGCGACGACACCGTTTGGCACCTCGATGTCGACTCATCACATCCTGGGGCTGGAGAAGGTCCCAAGGGTTCGGCTGTTCGCCGATTAAAGTGATACGTGAGTTGGGTTTAGAACGTCGTGAGACAGTTCGGTTTCTATCTGCCGTGGGTGAAGGAAATTTGAGAAGGTCTGACTCTAGTACGAGAGGACCGAGATGGATATACCTCTGGTGTACCAGCTGTTATGCCAATAGCATCGCTGGGTAGCTATGTATAGATGGGATAATTGCTGAAAGCATATAAGCAAGAAACCCTCTTCAAAAAGATTTCCCAATTAAGGCCGTGGAAGACTACCACGTTGATAGGCTAGGTGTGGAAGCATGGTAACATGTGAAGCTAACTAGTACTAATAGCCTGATTGATTTATTTCCTTTCTATATGTGTATATGCAGTGTTAAATATTAAATTGAAATTTGTTAAGTCAGAAATTTTTATTGACTTGGTGACTATAGCAAAAATGAACCACCCGATCTCATTTCGAACTCGGAAGTGAAACTTTTTAGCGCCGATGATACTTAAAAAGGGAAAGTAGGTCGTTGCCAAGTTTATAAAAGTTTCTTTTTTATTTATATCTGTTCAGTAGAGCGATGAAACAAGGTAAACATAGAGTAGCTGTGAGGTAATATAATTGATCTTTTAGAACTCTGCGAAAACTTTAAAATAAAAGTAGAAAATTTAAAAGTAGAATTTGCTACCTGTTTGTAAATGAGGAGGAGAGATAGCAATATTTAACAAATCATCAAAAAGTTGATCTTCTGAAAATCAAACTTTATATAATTGAATATTAATTAAGTTCTTGGAGATGAGGAGAAAGAAGAAGTAGCAAACTACCAAAAAGCAGATACATTTGGTCCAAGAGTTAGGCGATAATTGTAGCACTCAGTGGATTTTATAAAAATTCAAAACGTGAGAATTATAAGTGATGTTTTTAATGTGAATTGAAGTTTTTAATGTGAATTGAAAGCGTATCAAATAGTGAATGTAGAGTTCCTTCAAAATGCAAAAAGGTGTATGGTGCAATCGTAATAGTCGCTGACAGGTACTTTGAAACATAGTCGGACTATTGAAGTTAAAGTTCTGGGCTGTTACTTAAAAAACGCATCCACTAAATTGTTTATGCTAAAAAAAGCTTTATTAAAAAATGAAACAGAAGTGTAAGAAAGTTGCAAAACGTATAAGGTATTACTTGAAGCTACCTATCTGAAGCAACTGGAGCTTCTCAAGTTGCGAAAAATATTTTAAAATCTGAAAGAATGATGTGAAATTTTTTAAGTAAACTAGAAAGTATTCCGCTATCACGCCGAACAGCAAATTAGGCATTATATCGTTTACTGTAAAAGCTCATATTTTACGTAATCAGAGCTAGGAATTTGAAAAGATAATCTCATTATACTTCACGTGAAAACAAAGAGAACTATACAATCCCCTGCCTATCGCTTCTTCAACCACTCCCCTGAACAGGTACTTTTACTTTTATCAAACCATTCTCTTATTGTAATAAGTTGCTTCTATATTCAAATTTAGCAACTTCCCTCTAGGATTATCCTTATTTTGTTCTAAGTACTGGCTTTGTTCAAATGCCATTCCCCATTGTGTACGGTAGCTAGACTTTCTATATTCATAAAAACTCTCTTCAGCATTATTTGTATCGAGCTTTTTATCTTGTTTTCTTATACTCTCTACCATCAAGTACCCACATCTATTAATTTATTTTAAAAACTTTACTTACTTTATCATAAAAAACATAGCTGTAAATACTTTAGTGAAAATTTCTTCTTATTTTATCTTTCTTTAAGCAAATATTTAGATCTTTTTGTAAATTTTTATAGCCTGCTTGCATAATGTTTTTATGGGTTAGTATTATGTAATAGTATCCTAGATTACTTATATTAGAAATGCTAACTTTAGCTAGCATTCGTAATTGCCTTTTTATTTTATTTCTTTTTGCTGCTTTTCCGACTTTTTTACTGATAGCCAGACCTACTCTAATAACATGAATATACTTTTCAGGTTCTCTTTCTTTTATAGCATATAGTGATATATATACCCCTCGATAAAAAAGACTGTCAGGTGCTAATCTGTTTTTAAAAGCAAGGGAAAACTCTTTTTTTTTATGCTTATTATGCGCATAATTTATTACACCCTAATGAACGACGCTTATTAAGAATTTTTCTTCCAGCTTTTGTTGACATACGTGAACGAAATCCATGTCTGTGCTTTCTTTTTAAATTTTTTGGTTGAAATGTTCTTTTCATTGCTTTTATATTAATATGACTATTTATTTTAAATTATTTTGCTCTATTGTCAAATAATGGTCAACTTCTATGGCATTCTTGTTGAATAAAATTTGATGTATGGAAAAATGAATTTAATTATAGGCGTACCTGTTTTACTAATCCTTTTATTTTGTTTGAGTAAGTTTCAAGCAGTAAGTAAAGTTAAGTCTTATATATATTTGAGTTGTATGTGGATGATACCTTGTTTGTTAGCATTCTATGATGGTTATTTTATAACTTCTATTTCTATAGCGTTACTTTTTTTTATGCTGATTTTTATCTTTAAAGGTAAAAGAAATAAGATGGTAAAATTTTTGTTATTTATGGCTTTAGCAATATCACTTTTTATCACTTTATTTATAATGCTATCTATTTTTGTTCAGTCCATTTCTTTTTTTAATAAAGTAGCTATTTCAGAATTCTTATTTTGCTTAAAATGGAAGCATAATGTAGCTATTATTGGCGGAGGAGAGGTGGGATGTTTTGGTATAGCGCCACTTTTAGTGGGGACATTACTTATAACTATTGTAGCAATGCTAGTTGCGGTGCCGCTTGGTTTATTTTCTGCAATATATATTAGTGAGTATGCGAGTGAAAAAGTGCGTTATGTTATTAATACAGCCTTACAGGTTTTGTCTGCTATTCCTACTGTTGTATATGGATACTTCTCAGTTGTATTTTTGTCTTTTTTTATAAAGCAGGTAGCAAATTTTTTTAATTTAAGTATACACTCAGAAAGTGCTTTGATTGCTGGTTTATCGATCGGGGTAATGATTCTTCCTTTTATTATTTCTTTGCTTGAAGATGCTATAAGATCTGTTCCAAAAAGTTTGCGTTATGGTTTTATGGCGCTTGGCGCAACACCAGCGGAAACTATATGGCATATAACAATACCTTATGCAATGCCTACAATTTTAAGTGCAATTTTATTATCAATTTCAAGAGTGATAGGTGAAACAATGATTGTACTAATGGCTGTGGGAATCAATGCAAATTTGACCTTTAATCCTCTCAATTCAGTTACTACTATCACTGTACAAATTGCTACATTACTTACCGGAGATCAGGATTTCAATAGTGTGCAAACTCTTGCTGCTTATGCGCTTAGTTTGGTGCTGTTTGTTATTACTTGGCTATTGAATGCATTTGCATTGTTTATAATGAAACGTAACTAGTAAGTGTTTTAATATTGCAAAATTTCTGTTAATAATATAAGATTTATTTTCTTTAGAAGTTCTTTTATAGAATTGTAGTGTTAGGTGATGAAAGAGATGAGTACAGGTAAAGTAGTTAAAATAACTCAAGCAGTTGTTGATTTAAAATTTGAAGACGGGTTGCCTAAGATATTTAATGCTTTAAAAAGCAAACTAAAATATAAGGGCAAGGAGCTAGTTTTAGAGGTTTCACAGCATATAGGTGACAATATAGTTCGTTGCATTGCTATGGATAGCACAGATGGTATGTCAAGAGGTGATGAGTTTGTTGATACAGGTGCACCAATATCAGTTCCGGTTGGACGCTCAACTTTAGGAAGGGTTTTTAATGTTGTAGGGGAGCTTATAGATGAGTGTGGTCCGCTAAAAGGAAAGTATGATTTAGAACCTATACATAGATCACCTCCAAGTTTTACTGAGCAAAAGATACAGGAAGAAGTTTTAGTTACAGGAATAAAGGTTATAGATCTTCTTGCTCCTTATCTTAAAGGAGGAAAAATTGGCTTATTTGGTGGAGCTGGTGTTGGTAAAACAGTTCTGATAATGGAGCTGATTAACAACATAGCAAAAGCTCATAAAGGATTTTCTGTGTTTGCTGGAGTAGGAGAGAGAACGCGTGAAGGTAATGATCTTTATAACGAGATGATTACTTCGAATGTAATAAATATAAATGAGCACGAAAAATCTCAAGCCGTTTTGGTTTATGGTCAAATGAATGAACCTCCTGGAGCAAGGGCTAGGGTTGCTTTAACAGCACTAACTATGGCGGAGTATTTTCGTGATCATGAAAATCAAGATGTTCTATTTTTTGT
The DNA here is from genome assembly GCF_964028585.1 of Wolbachia endosymbiont (group B) of Xanthorhoe designata. Classification (NCBI taxonomy): domain Bacteria; kingdom Pseudomonadati; phylum Pseudomonadota; class Alphaproteobacteria; order Rickettsiales; family Anaplasmataceae; genus Wolbachia; species Wolbachia endosymbiont (group B) of Xanthorhoe designata. Next base: position 993,657 of record NZ_OZ034794.1, on the reverse strand, counting down.
AGATAATATCTTCCGTTTTACTCAAGCTGGCTCTGAAATTTCTGCTTTGCTTGGAAGAATACCGTCGGCTGTTGGTTATCAGCCAACTCTTGCGACTGATATGGGCGCTATGCAAGAGAGAATAGCCTCAACTACTGCTGGTTCTATTACTTCTGTACAGGCTATATATGTTCCTGCAGATGATTTGACCGATCCAGCTCCAGCAACGACATTCTCTCATCTTGATGCAACCACGGTGTTGTCAAGGCAGATAGCTGAAATGGGTATATACCCTGCTGTTGATCCACTTGACTCAACTTCTCAGTCTTTATCTGCTGAAATCATTGGTGAAGAACATTATAATGTGGCTTCTGAGGTGAAACGTATATTGCAAACTTATAAGTCGCTGCAAGATATTATCGCAATACTTGGTATGGATGAACTATCTGATGAAGATAAAATTATTGTTGATAGAGCTCGTAAAATTCAGAAGTTTCTTTCTCAACCTTTTCATGTTGCGGAGGTATTTACTGGCATGTCTGGCAAATTTGTTTCACTTTCTGATACTATTTCTAGTTTTAAAGGAATTATTGAAGGTAAATATGATCATCTGCCAGAAGCTGCTTTTTATATGGTGGGAAGTATAAGTGAAGCAATAGAAAAGGCTGAATCAATAAAAGCTGAAGTTGGAGCCGGACATTAAAGATTATGAACACTTTTAAGGTGCAATTTTTTTCTCCTGATAATCGAATTTCATTCGATGAAGTGGTTTCGCTTTCAGTCAATGGGCTTGAAGGAGAGCTAGTGATTTTAGCTTACCATTCTCCTTACTTAATTTATTTATTGCCTGGTATAATTACTGTTCAAATGAGTAACCAGACAAAGGAAAAAGTTGTAATTGATAATGGTATATTAGAGGTTGCAAATAATAATTGTAGCATTATAACGAATCAAATTCAGGTTTTTGATCATTTGACTCATGATGAGGAATCATTAAAAAATAAGAGAGTTGGTATATATTTAAGTTATCTTGATGTCAAATCTCTTTAGGGGCTCTTTTTGTGTTCAAGAAATGAGTTTACTCTTGTCATTCCCACTTCAAGTAGCTGACACACAACTGTACGAACATTATGGTTCGGGGAAGATGTCATCCCAGTTTGTGACACTGGTTTTTCATAATCATTAAAACGTTGATTACTGTTATACTCGCAAATTTAACTGGATCCCAGTGTCGCGCACTGGGATGACAAGGGGGACTGACAAGAAAAGAAGGACTGGTTTCACATGCATCTGAACAGTATTAAACACTTTCGTGCTGACTTTGACTACACGCCTGTGAGGGAATGCTGATTAAATTTAGAAATGAATTACAGTGATCATCATCACCATCGCTATGAAATGCGCTATCAAAGCTTAAGGACCTAGGGTTTTTTTCTGCATCTTGGTTATTTAGATATGGTTCTTTACCGTTTAGCTTTTCTTTTTCTTCCATTATTCTTTTAATTTCCAAAGCTTGATTTTTTACCTTTTCTTCCAATCTTTCAATCTCAGCATAGCACTTATTCTCTTCTACTATCTTTTGCTGTAATTGCAGTATCATCATTTCGATCTGCTTATCTTCAGTCTCTGGCATTAAATCCGACTTATCCCACTCTAGCTCACATTCCTCTTGTTCATCAGGTTCCAAATGTGCGTTGTGCTCACTTTGCAAATTTTGCATTTGAGATTTGAAATTCATTAAACGTTCATTCTTTACCTCCTGCTGTAATTGCTCTCTTATTTTCTCGATCTGTTCATCTTTAAGCTCTACCTTGTTCGTTAACTCTTCACATTTCCACTTTAGCTGATCTACCTCTTGTTTACAAGATTCCAGATTTGTGTTGTGCTTATCATCTAAGCTTTGCATTTGAGATTTTAAATTCATTAACGATGTACTGTGTTCATCTCTCATGCTGTTTGCTTCCTCTTCATTTGCATTTGCCTCTTCTTCTAACTGATTCACTTTACTTTTCAGTTTCTTTCCTTCTACATTGGCAACTTCCAGGTCTTTCTTCAGTTTTTTATTTGCCTTTTCAAATTCTTCCAGCTCTGTTGACATATTTGCTAGCTTTTCATTTTCTTGTGTCAGTTCATCTTGCAATTTTGCATTTTTTTGCTTTTCTCTTCCAAGTTCATCCTGTAAATCACTATTATACTTTTCTGACTCTTCAATTTCTTGCTTAGCCTCTATGATTTCCTGTTCTAATTTTTCTTGCTTTATTATACGGCTGTTTAACATTTGCTTTTCTTCTTTCAATAATAATAACTTTTTTTCTAAATCTGATATTCGCTCCTCTTTGCTTTTTTTTATACTCTCATTATCGATTCTTAACTGATCAAGATCGTTTTTTAAATGAAACCTTTCTTCTTCCAGGTGAGCTAATGCGTTTTGCAGTTTTCTTAACTCACTTATCAACTCTTCTTTTCCTGCATTAGCAACTTCCAGCTTTTTCTTCAGGTCTTTCTTTTCTTCATATGCACCTTCAAGTTTTTGCGCTCTTTCTTCCAGCTCTGTTGACATATTTGCTAGCTTTTCATTTTTTTGTGTCAGTTCAGCTTGCAATTTTGCATTTTTTTGCTTTTCTCTTCCAAGTTCATCCTGTAAATCACTATTATACTTTTCTGACTCTTCAATTTCTTGTTTAGCCTTGTCGAATCTATATTGTAATTCGTTCCTCTGCTCATTTAATTCTCTAATTTCTTGCTCAGCCTCGTCGAGCCTATATTGTAAATTGTTCCTCAGTTCATTTAATTCTCTAATTTCTTGTTCAGCTTTTGTAAGCTTTTGATCTAGTTGTTGTGAGTTAACTTCTGTTTGCACTGCAGCTTCTTGCAAATTAACTTCTGTCTGAGTTTCGGTTTCTTGAGAGCCAATTCCTATTTGAGTTTCAACGTGCTGCACAGCAACCTCTGTCTGAGTTTCAGTGTGCTGTAAATTAACTTCTGTTTGAGTTGCAATTTGTTGTGGATTAATCTCTGTTTGAGTTGTAACTTCTTGCAAATTTTGAGTTTCAGTCTGTTGAAAGCCAATTTCTGTTTGAGTCTTAACGTGTTGCACAGAGACCTCTGTCTGAGTTTCAGTGTGCTGTGAATTAACTTCTGTTTGAGTTGCAATTGCCTGAGTTGCAATCTGCTGTGTATTAACCTCTGATACATTGTTGCTAGTGAAAGAAAGAATAGGATTGCTTTTAGCATCATTTTCAAGATCTTTCATCTTTTCATCTTTATTGATTACGATATGTTCATTGTTTTGCAGATTAATAACAGCTAGAGCATCTTTATTCTTCTCCAATAATGCTTTGACAGCGTCATGTAGAGAGAGACCTTGAATATATAATTCTTCATTTTGTCTTATTAATTCCAAAAACTCCTTAGGTGGCGATTCAAAATCTTTACCATTAAACTGTAGTACTTTAGTTATACCAGAATTACTTACATTCATAACCATAGTACAGGTAACAGTTTTTCCATCCTTGTCCTGCACAGGCCAAGTGCTTGTCATTTCATAATATGCATCCTCTTTAAATTCATAATGTCTTTCCTTACCTTTTCGGTAAGCGTATATGTCATGCTTTTTATCGCAATAGATATTCAATGTGCTAATATCCCTTTCTTGCTGTAAGATATCACTAATTCTTATTGGCTCACTTCTATTGTAATTAATAAGATTAATGTTTAACACTTTATCAGAATTGTTAGTTTCTACATAAAAAGCTCGAAGGTCTATGTCTTTGTCTCTAAAATACTTACTTACAGCTTTTTTTGCCTGATTTGCTAATTCTATAAAGTTTTTTTTAAAGCTTTTGTTGAAAGATAGATCTATATATGCTTGCTTCAAATTTTCATCATTTGTTAAATCCATGAACAAGTCATAAATCTCCCATTTGCTCTGATAGTATTCTTCTAGAACAGTAATGCTATTTTTTCTTTTCAGTTCTGCTAATATATCTTTCAATATCGGGAAATTTGTTGACATAGTATACCCCCTATTACTATTGTTCTGATAATATATTTACTTTAGGAGTGATTAAGCTATCAAAACTCCTTTTATATTAACCTTTTTAGTTGAATTTAATTGCGAGCGTTAAACTCGACCTTAGTCATTTTGTTTATTGTTCCTCACTACCTATTTATGTTACTATACTAATAGTAGCACTAAGTTTTAGGCTATGCAAGAATTTCTATTGGACGTAAAGCTAGTAAACTTCAGAAATTGGTTATGCTAATTCTGTTAATAAAATGCAACCAATTAAGGAAAGCGCTATACTGTGTCTCAGTGCAATATTTTCTTTCCTAACGGACTTAGAATTGAGTTGAGTTAAAAATCCGATTTTATTTAATACCTTTCAAAGATGACAATATTTTGTAAAAATGGGTTTTGAATAGGACAATAATTAGGACAATAATATGGAAATTTTTCTTGATAGTGTTGATTTGAATGAAATTAAGGAGCTAAAAGAGTTCATTGATGGCATAACAACAAATCCTTCTTTGATAGCAAAATCTGGACATAAAGATAAATACGAAAATTTAGCAAGTGAGATATGCTCTGTTATAAAAGGGCCTGTTAGTGTTGAAGTTGTTGCAGATAGCCATGAGGATATGGTTAAGGAAGGCCTTAAGTTAGCGAAAATCGCTAGTAATATCGTAGTGAAGTTACCCCTTACACATGAAGGATTAATTTCTTGTAAAAAGTTGTGGACAGAACATAAAATACCTGCTAACATCACATTATGTTTTTCTCCTGGACAAGCACTGCTTGCCGCTAAGGCCGGTGCTTGTTTTATTTCTCCCTTTGTTGGTCGTCTTGATGATATAAGCTATGATGGCTTATCGCTAATAGAAGATATATGCACTATATATTCTAATTATGGTTTTAACACAAAAATTCTTGTTGCATCAGTAAGAAGTCCAGCGCATGTAATAGAGGCTGCAAAACTTGGTGCTGATTCAATTACTGTGCCAGCAAAAATACTTAGACAGTTAATTAATCATCCACTTACTGATCAAGGGCTTGCAATATTTGAAAAAGACTGGGGTGTAAAATAATAAATTTAGAAAATATAATATAAAAAGGACATAGGTACCATCTGTCCTTTAAAGACATGCAGGTTAATGATATGCGTAATTCAGAATTTTAAACATAATGATCCTTCTGTTAATAAAAAAGATTCAGAAAAATGTATACAGCTACGACCGAAGTATAGCTAAAATGTATTTTAACTGAAGATTATAGATTAACTGAATTGGAAAGCCTGCAGACGAAGATAGATTCCGAGCTCTAGAACAGCTTCGCTGTGCATGGTAACAAAGCTATTAGAGTTTGTCAAGTAATTTTTTATCGTAATTTTACGAACGTGCCATGCCAGTAATTATATCTAGTTAAATTTGTAAAGTAATACAGTGTTTTCGATAGTTATAAAAAAGCTGGATTTCAGTGCTGGAGTAACATTTTGGAAATTGGGATGAAAAGAGGGAAAGTACTAGTTTGAAATTAAGTTTTCTGGATTCCAGCATCAAGTGCTGGAATGACAAGAGAGGAGTTCCAGGTACAGCTGTTACCTATAGAATGGCAGTACTAGAATGATAACAAACTGAATGACATATTTAATCTCTATACAGATGTACATCACGCACCGATTTCCATTCAAGGTAATGTCATTCCAGTGCTTGACATTGGAATCCAGTTAGATTTGCGAGTATAAAAGTAATACAACATTTTGATGATGGAAGCCATTACTAGGATAACAAGAAAGGAAGTGCTGATTTCAGTGTTTATACGTTAGCCATGCATCTAAAAATTTATAAACAAAAGGTTACACTTCACAACTTTGTGATGGAATAGGTTTTTCAATGCTTTTCACGCAAAATTCAGTTATGTTATTAGCTATTTCATCAAATTTATGATTTATATCCTTACCTATTTTTTCATCTTTAATATATTCGTACAGAGTTAAAATAGCTATAGTTGAACATATTGCAATGAAACCAACTTTTGCTGTAATAAGTAATGATAACCCACCTGCAAGTATGGACACTACTCCAATAGCTAAATTTATAATTTTATTTTGTGTTGACTGGTTCTCTTTATCCTCTAAGACATTTGATATTGCTTTTGAGGCCACTTTTATTGCTATTGCTGTAGTTGAGATTATAATGAACATTATAGCTATTTTTGCTAAAAGCAAAATTGATGGTAGCATTATTGTAAGCAACAATGAGCCAGCTCCTATCAGTAGCCACTTCTCATTTATTTTTTTAGACTGATCTGTATTGCTAAGCACTGCACCCTCCATTTTAATTAATGGTTTATTCATATAGTATGAAATATGCGATGGTCAAGATATTTTTATGTGGAAAAGTTTGCGATTGAGTTTTGGCATGTTATTTAAAATTCTTATATAATATTTAAATTAGTTTAAGAGAGAGTTAAATGCAGGATGCAGCTTTAGTTTTACAAGATGGCAAGTGTTTTTTAGGAAAATCAATAGGTAAAAAAGGCAAGTGTATAGGTGAGGTTTGTTTTATCACTGGTATGACCGGTTATCAACATACTATAACCGATCCTTCTTTTGCTGATCAAATAATAGCGTTCACTTTTCCTCATATTGGTAATGTTGGAATAAATCATAAAGATAATGAAGGAGAAAAAGTTTTTGCAAGTGGTGTGGTTATGCGTGAACTTTCTCCTATGTCTCACTCTTCTTCATATATTAGCTTAAATGATTGGTTGGAGAAAAATAATGTGGTTGGGATATCGGGAATTGATACTAGAGCGTTGACGAGACATTTGAGAAAATATGGATCTCAAAATGGAATGATATGTCCTTCAAGTGAGGCGCATATATTGGATGAATTGAAGAAATACAAATCTGTGAATGGAATAGAAATAACCAAGAAAGTTAGTTTAAGTAATAACTTTAAAAGCGATCTTAATGCAAAATATAGAGTTGTAATTGTTGATTTCGGTGTAAAAATTAGTATAATCTCACGCTTAGTAGAACTTGATTGTACGATTGAATTAGTCAAACCAGATACAGGTTTTGCTTACAAAATATTAAGCATGAACCCAGATGGTATAGTGCTTTCAAATGGTCCTGGTGATCCGCAAGAGATAGGGGAGAGTGTAATTTCAGAGATAGAAATTATTGTAAAGTCTAAGGTGCCGGTTTTCGGCATATGCCTGGGCCATCAATTACTTGCAGTTACTTTGGGAGCAAAGACTGTCAAGATGGATATTGGTCATCGAGGGAGTAATCATCCAGTTTATGATCTGGAGAGTAAAAAAGTTGAGATAACTAGCCAAAATCATGGTTTTGTTATTGATTCAGCTTCTCTTTCAAGTAACGTTGAGGTTACTCATATTTCTCTATTTGATAATAGTGTAGAGGGAATAATGATGAAGGATTGCCCAGTCTTTTCTGTGCAGTATCATCCAGAAGAGGCGCCAGGCACTCATGATTCGCATTATTTGTTTAGGCGTTTTATTGATAATATTATGTTATACAAAATGAAATCTAACTGATTTCAGTTAGATTAGCTTTTATTACTTGATCTTTTGGATTTGGATGTTTAATATTAGGGATAATAAAACTTAAGTTAAGGTAGTGTTCTCTTAACAGATTTTTGTGGAGGAGTGACCGAGTGGTTAAAGGTAACAGACTGTAAATCTGTCCGCGTTGCGTACGTAGGTTCGAATCCTACCTCCTCCATTGTGCGGGTATAGCTCAATGGTAGAGCTCTAGCCTTCCAAGCTAGTGACGTGGGTTCGATTCCCACTATCCGCTCTTTTTTTTGTTGTATTTATATAAAATCAACATATTATTTATTGATGTATTTGTATTTTAGGTAGAAGAGTTAAAGTTATGACAGCGATAGTAGAAGCATTTGGAAAGCCGCATGTAAATGTGGGAACGATAGGACATGTGGATCATGGGAAGACAACGTTAACAGCGGCGATAACAAAGCATTATGGTAATTTTGTAGCATATGATCAAATAGATAAAGCGCCAGAAGAAAGAAAGAGAGGAATAACAATAGCAACAGCGCATGTTGAATATCAAACAGAAAAGAGACACTATGCACACGTTGATTGCCCTGGACATGCTGATTATGTAAAGAATATGATAGTAGGTGCAGCACAGATGGATGCAGCGATATTGGTAGTGTCAGGGGTTGATGGGCCGATGCCACAAACGAGAGAGCATATATTGCTAGCAAAACAGGTGGGTGTTGGATATATCGTGGTATATATAAATAAAGCTGATGTTGCTGATGCTGATATGATAGATTTGGTGGAAATGGAAGTGAGAGAGTTGCTGAATAAGTATGGATTTCCAGGTGATGAAGTGCCTGTGATAGTTGGGTCTGCGTTAAAAGCATTAGAGGATGATAGTAGTGAGTATGGAAAGAAATCAATAGATAAATTGATGGAGAAGTTAGATGAGTATGTAGCAGTACCTCCAAGGCCTATAGATTTGCCGTTTTTGTTGCCAATAGAAGATGTATTTTCAATATCGGGCCGAGGGACGGTAGTAACAGGAAGAATAGAGAAGGGGGAGGTAAAGACAGGGGATGAGATAGAGATAATAGGTCTGAAAGCGACGCAAAAGACGATATGTACTGGTGTTGAGATGTTTAAGAAGTTGCTAGATAAGGGAAGTGCAGGACTCAATGTAGGAATATTACTAAGAGGAACAAAGAGAGAAGAAGTGGAGAGAGGGCAAGTATTGGCAAAACCAGGGACAATAACCCCGCATAAGAAATTTAATGCGGAGGTGTATATATTGAAGAAAGAAGAAGGAGGAAGGCATACACCATTTTTTGGAAATTATCAGCCACAGTTTTATTTAAGAACAACGGATGTAACTGGGAGCATAAAATTGCTAGATGGAAAGGAGATGGTAATGCCAGGGGATAATGTAAGTATAGAAGTGGAGTTGCAAGTACCAATAGCAATGGATAAAGGATTGCGTTTTGCGATAAGAGAAGGTGGTAGAACTGTTGGTTCTGGCGTTGTTTCGGAAATTTTAGAATGAGTATAACAACTAAGATGAAGCAAGATATATATATTAGAATCAAAGCTTTCGATTGTTCTTTATTGGAAAAGTGTATTCGGGAGTTTATTGATCAATTAAAGCAGTTTAATGCAGATTTATCTGGTCCGATTGCGTTGCCAAGAAAAGATTCTAAATTTACTGTTAATAGGTCTCCTCATGTTGATAAAAAATCTCGTGAGCAATTTGAAATGAGAATTTCTAAGCGGTTAATTATTGTACATAATCCTACTTCTACTATGATGAAGATGCTTGCAGATTTATCTTTTTCTGCTGGTGTAGAAGTGGATTTAAAGGTTAAGGAAGTTAATATTTAGGAAAAGAAAAATGAAGAGAATAAATTCGCTTAGGAGAATTGGTTTGTTAATGACGAATGTTGGCCATACTGCTATGTATTTTGATAATAGTCGCATGGCTGTAACCTTATTGCATCTCAGCGAAACTTATATTATCGATATAAAAGGACAAGATAAATGTGGCTACAATTCAGTCATTTTAGGCACAGGAGATTTAAAAAAAATAGCAAAGCCTCAGTTGGAATATTTAAAGAAAAAGGGTGTAAATAGTAAATGTAAATTATATGAAAGTAGATTAACTGATCTATTCGGAATAGAATGTGGTAAAAAAGTGGGGGTTAATCATTTTGTGGTTGGTCAATATCTTGATATTACAGGTTATTCTTTAGGCAAAGGGTTTGCTGGTGTGATGAAGCGGCATAACTTCAGTGGGCTTAGGGCATCTCATGGTGTTTCTATCGCTCATAGATCACAAGGTTCTACTGGTCAATGTCAAGATCCTGGTAGAGTATTCAAGGGGAAGAAAATGGCTGGTCATTTAGGTAATAGCAGAGTAACTGTACAGAATATGAAAATATTATCCATTGATTGTGAAAATAGCATAATTGCTGTAAAGGGTAATAATGTTCCTGGGTTTAAAAACTCTTATGTTTTTGTGAGAGATGCAGTTAAAAAGCCTTTACATAAAGATGTTCCTTTTCCAGTAGGTCTGCTGTTGAATATGAGTGATGATGCTAATAATTTGGTGAGTTAGTTATGGAATGTGAATTAGTTGATCTATCTAATAATAATGTAGGTAGTGTTGAGCTTAATCCCTTGATATTTTCTGCCAAGCAAAAATTGAGTATTTTGCATGATATAGTGAGATGGCAATTAGCAAAGAGAAGAGTTGGTGCTCATAAAACAAAGGGTATCAGTGATGTTTCTGGTACAACAGCTAAGCCGTATGGTCAAAAACGCACCGGTAGGGCGAGACAGGGGAGCTTGCGATCTCCTCAGTTTAGAGGTGGTGGAATTATTTTTGGTCCTGTTGTGAGGAGTCATGCTTACTCTCTTAATAAAAAAGTACGTAAATTTGGTTTGAAAATTGCTTTATCTCTAAAATATTTAAATAATCAAGTCATTGTTCTTGATAGTTTAAATGTTGATGTGAAGAAAACATCTAAAATGTGTGAATATATTAAAAATTTTAAATTTTCTTCTTTTTTAATAGTTGGTGATTATGGAGATGATTTGTTACGTGCTGCTAAAAATTTGCATTATGTAGATTTAATCAAACCTATTGGGTTAAATGTTTTTGATATATTGAATCATGAATGCGTGATGTTAACAAAAGACACTTTAAAGCATCTTGAAGGTAGATTGTTATGATTAAATATAATAATATAATAAAATCTCCTGTAATCACAGAAAAGGCTTCTCTTTTAAGAGAGAAGTTTAATAAATACTCTTTGTACGTTTTTGTAAATGTAAATAAGCGTCAAATAAAATCGGCAATAGAGTCTTTATTTAATGTCAGAATTTCTTCTATAAATGTTATTAGAGTTAAACCTAAATATAGACGGTTTAGGGGTGTGATTGGTTGTAAAAAACAGAGAAAAAAGGTTTATTTTTCTTTGATAGATGGTCAAAAATTAGATATAATGAGCGTTTAATATGGGTATGAAATTTTTTAATCCTGTTACTCCGTCTTCTCGTGGGACTGTATTAATAAGTAAAGTTGGTTTATCAAAAGATAAGCCGGAGAAGTCTCTTGTATTTGGTAAGAAATCCAGTGGTGGAAGAAATAATCATGGTAGAATTACAACTCGTCATAGAGGTGGTGGTCACAAGAAGAAGTATAGAGTTATAGATTTTAAACGTAATAGAAGAGATCAGGGTATAGTTGAGAAAATAGAGTATGATCCAAATAGAAGTGGATTTTTAGCATTAATATCATATAAGGAGGATGATGCTAAATCTTATATATTAGCTCCTCAAGGTATGAAGCCTGGTGATGTTGTGACAGCTGGAGATGATGCTGATATTCTGCCAGGTAATTGTTTGTTGTTGAAATATATACCTGTTGGTTCTTTTGTTCATAACGTTGAATTGAAGCCAGGTGGTGGTGCTGTAATTGCTAGAGCTGCGGGTTGTTGTGCGCAAATTGTTGGTCGTGATGGTCAATATGTTTTATTGCGGCTTAGATCTGGTCAAGCTAGGTTGATTTTATCTTCTTGTAAAGCTACTATTGGTGTAGTATCTAATCTTGATCATAAGAATAGAAAGTTGGGTAAGGCTGGGAGAAGTAGGTGGCTTGGAATTAGACCGGCTGTGCGTGGAGTTGCAATGAATCCGATTGATCACCCCCATGGAGGTGGAGAAGGAAAAACTTCTGGCGGTCGTCATCCTGTTACTCCTTGGGGTATTGCAACAAAAGGAAAGAAAACTAGGAAAAAAAATAAATCTAGTGATAAGTATATAAAAAAATTGAAAGGTTAATTTATGAGTAGATCTGTATGGAAACCACCTTTTTTACACCCATCTGTACTAAGATTAGTTCAGAGAGCTTTAAAAGAGGGTTCTATTAATAAGGTGATAAAAATTCATTCCAGGGCTTCTGTAATTCTTCCTAATTGTTTGGGTTTAAAATTTGCTGTTTATAATGGTAAAGATTACATTCCTGTTAGTGTTGATAATCAGAATATGATAGGTCATAAATTCGGTGAATTTTCACCTACTCGTAAATTTACTGGGCATGGTGGTGATAAAAAGGCAACAAGAAGGTAGGCAATTGATATGAAAAATAGGGATATAATAGTTGAGGCTAGTTCTAAGATTTTAAGATCAACTCCTCGCAAATTAAATTTGGTTGCTGATTTAGTGCGTAATAAAAAAGTTTCTTTTGCTAATGTACAATTAAGATTTTGTGAAAAAAAGGCTGCCGGTTTTATAATGAAGGTGTTGAATTCTGCAATTGCTAATGCTCAAAATAATTATGGATTGAACGTTGATAATTTATATATAAAGGAAATTTTAATAGGTAAGTCACTTACTTTGCGTAGAGTATATCCAAAAGCTATGGGTAGGGCTAATAGAATGAGCAAATTTTATAGTAATATAACTATAAAATTGAAAGAAATTGTATGATTTATAGAAATGGAAAATTAATAAGGAAAGTGTAAAAATATGGGACAGAAGGTTAATCCTAAAGTATTTAGATTGCAAATAAATAGTAATACCTGGGATTCTGTTTGGTGTGCTACGGACGATTATAAACAGAAATTGCATCAAGATCTATTTATTCGCAGTTATATAAATGAATCCTTTAAGCATGCTGGTATTTCTAAAGTAACTGTAGAGCGTACAGTTACTTTAGTGTCTGTAATAATACATTCTTCTAAACCTGGGGTTATAATAGGTAAGAAAGGTTTGGATGTTGAGAAGATAAAGCAAAAAATAGCTAAAAAAGTAGGAAGTAGTGTCGAAGTGAATGTAGTAGGAGTTAAAAAGTCTGAAATAGATGCAGCTTTAATATCAAGGAGTATTACACATCAGCTAGAAAAAAGGATTTCATGTAGAAGAGCGATGAAAAAAGCTATTCAAAATTGTTTGAAGATGGGTGCTGGGGGTATTAAAGTAAGTTGCTCTGGGCGTCTTGGTGGAGCTGAAATAGCTCGTACTGAATGGTACAAAGAAGGTCGTTTGCCTTTGCACACTTTACGTGCTAATATAGATTATGCTTTTTGTGAAGCGAAAACTATATGTGGTATTATAGGAGTTAAAGTTTGGGTTTATATTGGTAGTTAAGGTATATTGAAATGTTTGTTCCCAAAAAGAGTAAATATAAAAAGGTATTTAAGGGGAGAATTAAGGGTAATGCTAAGGGTGGTAGCACGCTGTCTTTTGGAGATTATGGATTAAAAGCTATGGAAGTAGGTAAGATTCAGTCTAAGCATATTGAAACTGCAAGACGCGTAATATCTAGAACGTTAAAACGCTCTGGTAAAGTGTGGATAAGAATTTTTCCTGATACCCCGGTTAGTAAAAAGCCAGCAGATGTACGTATGGGTAAAGGGAAAGGTAGTGTTGAGTTTTGGGTATTTAAAGCTAAGCCCGGTAGGGTTTTGTTTGAAATTAGTAGTGATGTTCCCATGCATTTAGCAAGATTGGCGCTTGAAAAAGCGACTGCTAAGCTTCCTATGAAGTGTAAATTTATATCTAATCATAATTGAATGGAGTTGCAATGGATATGGTTAAATTTGAATCAGAATCTTCACAAGGATTACATGAACTTCTTATGAATTTGAGAAAAGAATTTGTTAATTTGGCTTTTCAAAAAAAGCTGGGCCAGTGCAATAATTTTTCGCGTTTTAGCTCAATAAGAAAGAGCATAGCTCGTAGTCTAACTGTATTAAATAGAAGAAAGAGAGAGGGAAGAAATGCCTAAGAAGGTTTTTTGTGGTGTCGTAACTAATGCTGAGTCTGATAAGACTGTAAAGGTTTCGGTGTTACAAGTGTATAAGGATAAGCTGTATAAAAAAGTTATTAAAAAATACAAGAAGTATACAGCGCATGATGAGAATAATAGTTGCAAAAAGGGGGATAGGGTTTTAATACAGGAACATAAGCCTATTTCTGTTACTAAAAAATGGGTTGTTATCAATGGCTAAAATGGAATGGGTATTTGTATGATTCAAAAAAACACATTGTTAGAAGTAGCTGATAATTCTGGTGCGCGTGTAGTGCTTTGTATTGGCTTGTTAGGTGGTAGAAAATCTGCATCTGTAGGTGATGCGATTATTATATCTACTAAGTCTATTAACCCAAAAGGTAAAGTTGAAAAAGGAAAAGTATATAAAGCAGTTGTTGTTAGAGTAAAAAATAATGTTAAGAAATCTGATGGTTCTGTAATTCGTTTTTCTAGCAATGCTGTGGTTTTAATTAATGATCAAGGTGAACCACTTGGCACTCGGGTGTTTGGTCCGGTAAAAAAGTTATTATCTGGTTCTTTTATGAAAATAATGTCATTAGCTGATGAGGTTTTATAATGAGTGCTAAAATAAAAAGTGGTGATGATATTATAGTTTTAACTGGTAAAGATAAGAGAAAAATTGGTAAGGTAATCAAAGTTATAATACGTGATGCTAAAAAGAAAGTAGTTGTTTCTGGCGTAAATGTGTGTAAGAGACATACTAAACCAAGAGCTGGTAGTGGTGGTGGTATATTGAATAAAGAGTTAGCTATTGATGTATCCAATGTTGCAATATTGGATCCTAAGTGTAAAACTCCAACTAAAGTAGGATTTAAGATTATAGATGGTAGAAAAGTGCGTTTTGCAAAAGTTTCTGGAGAAGTGATAGATTAGGTTGATATGTTTAAACAATTGTATAAAGATAGTATAGTAAAATCCTTAAAGGATAAGTTTAATTACGGCAATGTAATGCAAGTGCCTAAACTTGTCAAGGTGTGTATCAATATGGGCGTTGGAGATGCTGCTACGGACAATAAAGCGATAAATGAGCCATTTGATAATCTACATTTGATTGCTGGGCAAAAGCCTGTGTCAACCTTTGCAAAAAAATCTATTTCTGGTTTCAAAATTAGAAAAGGTGCAACTGTAGGTTGTAAAGTGACTTTACGTAGAAATAAAATGTATGAATTCTTAGAAAGATTAATATATATTGCTTTGCCAAGGGAAAAAGATTTTAGAGGGTTTAGTGTGAAGCAATTTGATGGTCATGGTAATTTTTCCTTTGGTATCAAGGAGCATATATCATTTTTAGAAATAGACTATGATAAAATAAGTAAAATTAGAGGTATGGATATTAATATTATAACAAGTGCAGTTAGTGATAAGGAAGCAAAAGAATTATTACTGGCTCTTAAATTCCCCTTTTTTGATAATTGAGAGAAAAAATATATGGCAAAAAAATCTATGATACAGAAGAATCTTCGTAGAATAAAGTTATGCGATCAGTATAGGGAGAGAAGGGAAGAATTAAAATCTATAATGAATAATAAGGATTTATCTATTGCAAAAAGGTTTGCAGCTCAAAGTAAGCTGATTAAAAAATTGCCTAGAGATTCTTCTGAAATCAGAATTAGGAATAGGTGCGCTTTAACTGGTAGGCCGAGAGGAGTATATAGAAAATTTGGTTTATGTAGGATTGTTTTACGTGATTTGTGTTCTTTTGGACAAGTTCCAGGGGTTACAAAATCTAGTTGGTAAATGTGATATAAGGAGTGTAATAGTGTCGTTATCTGATGGTATTGGTGATTTTTTAACAAGAATACGTAATGCTCAATTGGCAATGCATAGGGAAACAAGAGTCCTATTCTCTAAAGTGAATTCTTCTATATTGAAGATTTTAAAAGAGGAAGGGTATATTCTTAATTATAAAAAGCAAGAGAGTGATAGTGTCCCTTCGCTTGTTGTGCAGTTGAAGTATTATGATAAATCACCTGTGATTAATGATATAGCTAGGGTATCAAAGCCCGGTTGTCGTTATTATTCTAAGTGTAAGGACATTTCTAAAGCATATAATGGTCTTGGAATTTTTATTATATCTACACCGAAAGGAGTGATGACCGATTATAATGCACGTAGATTAAAAGTTGGTGGAGAAGTTTTGTGTCGTGTATTTTAAATGATAGGAGAAATGTATGTCTCGTATAGGTGCCGCACCTATCAATATTCCTGCTGATCTTTCAGTTGAATATAATGATGGTAGGGTATTGATAAGAAGTGTTAGGGCAGAAAAAGAGCTGAGCTTGTGTAGTGGCATTCTGTGTCAGATAGTTGATAATCAATTGTTACTTTCTGTTGATCAAGACAGGGATGATTATGATAAAATAAAATCTATATGGGGCACTTATAGAAGTAATATTAATAACATGATTAACGGTATGGTTAATGATTTTTCTGTTGATCTTGAGATTAATGGTGTGGGGTATAAAGCAGAATGTGATGATAAGTGTTTGACTTTATATCTTGGTTATAGTCATAATATTAAGTATAAAGTGCCTAAATATGTTGAGATTAAGTGTATAAAGCCAACTCATTTAGTGATTCGCGGTATGGATAAGCAAAAAGTCTATATGGTGGCTTCTGATATATGTAAAATTAGAAAATATGATCCTTATAAAGGTAAGGGTATTGTAATAAAAGGCAAATTTATGCTGCGTAAGGTTGTAAATAAAAAGAAGTAATTAAAATGAAAAGATTATATAATTTTTTAAGTGGCTATGAAAAAAGGAAACTTCGTAATAGAGCGAAGCTCGATAAGAGCGCTGGACGTTTACGTATATCCATATTTAAGTCTAATAAACATTTTTATGTTCAGTTGATTAACGATGCAAAAGGAACAACCCTAGCTTCTGCTTCTACTTTGGATGATAAAATTAGGAATGTATGTAAAGGTAGGGTAAATGCTGAAACTATAAAACAGGTTTCTTCTTTAGTGATTGAGCGTCTGCCTAGTACAAAATTGGAGCAGCGATTCGTCTTTGATCGGGGGGCATATAAGTATACAGGATTGATTTCTCAATTTGCTGAGGCTTTAAGAAGCTCTGGATTTAAATTTTAGAAGGTTTTAAATATGGCTGTAAAGAATTTACAAAATAATAATGATTTATCAGAACTTTTAGTTTCAGTCCGAAGAGTAACAACGGTTACCAAAGGTGGTAGAAGATTTTCATTTTCAACTTTGGTTGTTGTTGGTGATGGTAAGGGTAGGGTAGGATGTGGAATAGGTAAACACGCAGAGGTTGCTGAAGCAAGAGTGAAAGCTGTAAATGCTGCAAAGAAGTCGATGATTAGGGTGTACTTACGTGAAGGTAGAACTTTACATCATGATATTAAGGCTAAATTTTGTTCTGGTGAGATAGTTTTAAGAGCTGCAAGAACTGGAACAGGTATTATTGCTGGTGGAGCAATGAGGTCGGTTTTTGAGGTATTAGGTATAAAGGATGTGGTAGCTAAGTCTACTAGATCAAATGATCCTCATAATATTATATGTGCAGTATTTAAGGCTTTTGATGTTATGTTATCTCCTTGCCAAGTGGCAGGTAAGAGGGGTAAAAAGATTAGTGAGATAGTTGGAAATAGGTAAAGTATGAATGATGCTGTAAAATTAAATTCTATATTTACCAAATTATCTAAGAAAAAGAAGCCTAAATTATTAGGTAGAGGTATTGGTTGTGGTAAAGGTAAAACATCCGGTAAGGGGCATAAAGGGCAGAAAGCGAGAAGTGGCGTTTCTATAAATGGTTTTGAAGGTGGACAGCAGTCTATATATACTCGTTTACCTAAAAGAGGTTTTAAGCCTATACGCAAAAACTTATACTCTATATTTAATGTTGGTGATGTACAGTGCTTAATGGAAGCTAAAAAAATAGTCAAGGATTCTATCATAGATAAGGAGCTACTGCATAAATTAGGTTTTATCAGATCTGTTAAAAGTAAAATCAAACTTCTTAATAAGGGTAAATTAAGCGAAAAATTTGTGTTTCATGTTGATTTTGCATCAGAAGCTGCAAAAAGATCTGTAGCTTCAGTTGGTGGTAGTGTAGAAATACTATCGTAAATCATGAACAGTAAATTTGCATTTAATAGTTTGGATTCTACGTTGTTATATAAAAGTGATTTACTAAAGCGTATATTTTTTACGCTAATGGCTTTAGTTTGTTATCGTTTAGGCACTTATGTTCCTATCCCTGGAGTTAATCTTGATATAATCAATGATATATTTCCAAAGGAGAGTTCTGGTGTTTTTGGAGTATTTAATTTATTTTCTGGTGGCGCTTTAGCTAGAATGACGATCTTGGCGTTAAACGTTATGCCATACATAGTTGCATCCATAGTTATGCAATTATTATCCTCTGCCGTTAAAGGAATCAATGAAATTAAAAATGAAGGAGAGTTAGGACGTCGAAAGATGAACTCTTATATACGCTATATGACTATAGTGTTTTGTATCTTTCAATCAATTACGATCTTAATAGGGTTAGAAAGAATGAATAGAGAAGGGGTATTAGTTGTAGTTGAACCTGGTATTATGTTTCGTACTATAGGTATCTTTAGCCTTTTAGGTGGAACTATATTTTTAATATGGCTTGGTGAGCGGATCAGTGTGAGCGGTATAGGAAATGGTATCTCATTAATCATTTTTACTGGCATAACATCTGAATTACATAATGCTTTATCATCTCTGCTAACATTAAATAAAAATGGTAGTATGTCATTTTTCATTACCCTTTTTGTTATAGCATTGTTTTTTTTACTGCTCCTTTTAGTCATTTTTACAGAATCTTCTTATAGAAAGGTAATTGTTCAATATCCCAAAAAACAGTTTAAAAAATTACATAATGATGATTTTACTTACATTCCATTGAAGATCAATTTATCTGGTGTAATACCAACTATTTTTGCTAACGCAATTCTATTAACGCCTATTTCAATTGCAAATTTCTATAAAGGTCATGCCATTGCTGATTTTATTTTAAACTACTTTATGGCAAATAAAGTGATGTACATTATAACTTACTTAATACTCATAGTACTTTTTAATTTTTTCTATACCAATTTTATATTTAATCCAGAGGAAAATGCTGATTTTCTTAGGAAAAATGGTGGTTTTATTCCTGGTAGAGGGCCTGGAAAACATACTTCTGATTATCTTCAAGATATAGTTTTTAAATTAACATTTATTGGGTCTGCGTATTTGGTGGTAATATGTACTGTACCTGAAATTATGAGGTATCATTATGATATACCATTTATTTTTGGTGGGACGAGCTTGCTGATTATAGTTAACGTTATTACTGATACTATTATGCAAGTACAATCTTATGTTTTTTCAAATAGGTACGATAGTTGGATAAAGAAATATGAGTCTAAAACAAGGAGACTAAAGTGATTATTACAATTTTTGGTCCTCCTGGCTCTGGTAAGGGTACTCAGTCCAGTTTGTTAATAGCAAAGTATAATTTTAAATTAGTTTCAGTAGGAGATTTATTAAGGAATATTATATCTAGTGGGAGTAAATTAGGTAAAGGAATAAAGGATACTGTTGAATCTGGTAATTTAATTCAAGATGAAGTTATATGTAAATTATTGTGTGACCAGCTTGCATTAATAGATGGTGATTTTTTGTTAGATGGTTTTCCAAGAAATTTAAATCAAGCTCATTTTTTAACTCAAGTTTTGCAAAAAAGATGCAATAGGGATGTTGATCTTGTAATTGAGTTGCAGCTTGACGATAATATTGCAATTGATAGATTAAAAGATCGTCTTACTTGTTTGGATTGTAAAACTATATATAGTATATCTTCTTTTAAAAATACTACTTGTGCTAAATGTAAAAGTACGAGATTGGAGAAGAGAATTGATGATGCTAATATGCTTGGAATTAATAAGAGGATAAGAGAATATCATTTTCAGATGAAGGGTTTGCGCGAGTATTATAAGGGCAAATTGTTAACAATTAACGCTAATTTGAGTGTTGATAGAGTAATGCAAGAGATTGAAAGTAAAATTTCTTGTAATTTGATTTGACTATAAGTTGTTTTATGGTATAAATTAAGAGTTATTATTAATAAAGTATCGAGGTATCAGTGGCACGTATTGCAGGCATAAATGTTCCGGTGAAGAAGTGTATTCCTTTTGCATTAACTTATATACATGGTATAGGCATTACTACTGCGAATATAATTTGTCGTAGCTGTAAAATTGATGAGCGTAAGCGTGTTTCAGAATTACAAGATGAAGATATAGAGAAAATTAGTAGTTTTATTAGGCAAAAATATGTCATAGAGGGTGAGCTCAGAAAAAAAGTGGCTATGGATATAAAATCTTTAATCGAAATTGGTTGCTATAGAGGATTAAGGCATAGAAAAGGTTTGCCTGTGAGGGGACAAAGAACCCATACTAATGCTAAAACTCGTAAAGGCAGATCTAAATTGCCTATTGCTGGGAAAAAATAAAATTTGTTATTATCGTGAGTTTTTATGAAAAAAGTTAAAACGGTTGGTAAGAATACAAAAAGGTTTATTACTGGTATTGTCCATATTCGTGCAACTTTTAATAATACTTTTGTAAATGTGACTGATGTTTGTGGTAATACGCTTTACCAGACTTCTGTTGGTGCATGTGGTTTTTCTGGTTCGAGAAAATCCACACCTTATGCTGCAGGTAAGGTTGCCGATTCTGCTGCGAAGAAAGTAATAGAGAGATTTGGTATGAAGGTTGTTTCTGTAATAATTCGTGGTCCTGGTTTTGGTGCAGAAGCTGCAGTTAAAGCACTTCGGAGTTGTGGATTGACTGTCACTTCAATTGCAGATAAAACGGCGATACCTCATAATGGGTGTAGATTAAGGAAAAAAAGAAGAGTATAGGATATTTGGAAGGTTTTTGTATGTATTATAGTGATAATGTTTCTTTCTGTGGAAATTTAGATAGATTAACTAAGCCTAATGCAATTAAGGTAATATTAGGTGATTCGAGTAAAAAAAGTGATATAGTTCTAGAACCTTTGGAAAGTGGTTTTGCTTTAACGTTGGGTCATGCATTAAGGCGTGTAATGTTGTCTTCTCTTCGCGGTAGTGCTGTTTATGGAATAAAAATTGAAGGCATGAATCATGAATTTACTTCGATCCAAGGAGTTAGGGAAGACATAACTGATATAGCATTAAATATGGGCATGTTGAGATGTAAGTTAAATAATACGTCTAATAAGTGCTTAAATTTGAGCGCTAAAGGGCCTTGTCAAGTATTGGCTGGAATGATAGAAACTGATGACCAATGCTCTATTATTAATAAAGATTTGGTGATATGTACACTAGGTCAAGATGTGGAGCTTAACATTACTATATATGTTGCTAGTGGAAAAGGTTATCTTTCTGTAAATAAATATAAAGAAAATGAATTTTTAAAATCTATGAATGAACAAGATTTAATTGGTTTTATTCCAGTTAATGCTTTATATAGTCCTGTTGAGAGGGTTTCATATAAAGTAGAGAATAGTCGTGTTGGTCAAGTTACTGATAAAGATAAGCTGATATTGTCAATTGAAACTGATGGTACAATCTCTCCAAGTCAAGCTATTGACTATGCTGCAAGAATATTACAAGAGCAATTTCAGCCTTTTATTAATTCTGATATGAGTTATAAAAAATCGCAGGTTTCTTTGTCTAGTGGTGCTAAAGATTTGGGCTATGATCCTGTTCTATTGTGTAAAGTAGATGAAATGGAATTATCTGTTAGATCTCATAACTGTCTGAAAAATGAAAATATCACTTATATAGGTGATCTTGTGCAAAAGACGGAAGTTGAAATGTTAAGAACTGCTAATTTTGGCCGAAAATCTTTGAATGAAATCAAGGCAATTTTAAATAATTCAGGTTTGTCTTTGGGTATGAATATACCAAATTGGCCGCCTAAGGATATAGATGAACTGGCTAAACAACATACTGATGAGGATTAGGTAGTATATGAAACATGGAATAAAGAAAAATAAACTGTCTCGTTGTACCGAGCATAGGTTATCAATGTTAAAGAATCTATCTATCTCGTTAATTAATCATGAGCAGATTGTAACTACTTTACCAAAGGCTAAAGCACTTCGTCCATATGTGGAAAAGTTTATTACAATTGCTAAGAATAACGATTCTTTACATGGTAGAAGGCTTTTGCTTTCACGTCTTCATAATAGTAAGTTAGTAGTTGATAAATTATTAAGCGTTCTAGCTAATCGTTATCAAGACCGTAAAGGTGGATATTCTAGAATAATAAAATTTGGTACTAGAAAGGGTGATTGCGCTCCAATGGCAGTGATAGAGCTAGTTGATAGAGATATTTCAGCAAAAGGTGAGATTTATAGTAAAAATAAAAAAGGAAGCAAAGTAGTTACACAAAGCTAATTATTCTTTTTATGGTAAGTAGGTTACGCTATTTTGTAGGTTACTTTGGAGAATTGTTAGTTTCGATATATTTAAAGCTGAAATTCTATAATGTTATAAAACGTCGCTTCCGTTGTAGGTTGGGTGAAATTGACTTAATTGTATCTAAAAAAAGGGAGCTGATTTTTATAGAAGTTAAAACAAGTTTATTTGGAAAAGAAGTACCGATATCTCATTTTCAGTGTCAGTCTATTATAAATTCTTCTAAATATTTCTTAAGTAAAAATCTTGATTTTTTAGATTATTCAGTCAGATATGATTTATGTTTTCTTTCCTTAAGGAGAAGACCTATTTATATAAAAAATGCTTGGATTGAGGAATGGTAGCTTAAATAACTTAGATTTACTAGAATAGGTAATTTAATATGAAAAACAATAATTTAGTTTCATCTTATGCTAGAGCACTGTTTCATGTCTCAGGAAGCAGATTAGGTATTGTAAGAAAAGAAGTAGAATTTTTGTTAGCTTTTTTTAAAGATCAAAGTGATGTTTTTGTGTATCTATCTCATCCTATGGTTTCTCTTTTGCACAAAAAAGAAGCGATACTTTCTATAAATGAGAACTTGAGTGAAAACTTAGTCAAATTTATTATGGTTACACTTGCAAACAAGCGCTCCCGTTTATTAATCCTTATATTAGAAAAATTCTTAAATCTTGTAAGGGAAAGTGAAAACGAATTGGAAATTACTATAAAATCAGCAGAGGTTTTAAAGAAACCTGATATAAAAATAATTACTGAATCTTTGAACTTTCTTGGTAAAATAATAAAAGTTAGTAATGTGGTTGATCCTTCTATACTAGGTGGCTTTGTAGTTAGGTATGGTTTTAACTTGATTGATGCTTCGCTTAAGAGTTATTTGGATAGATTGGTTGATTTGAGTAAAATGGAAATGTTGAAAATAAGGAATTGTATATGAAGAATAGCATAAATGCCTCTGAAGTAGTAAACATAATAAAAGAGAAGGTTGAGACATTTGATAATCCTATAAAACGAGAAAATATAGGTGAAGTAATTTCAGTAACGGATGGTATCACATCAGTCTATGGGCTGGCAAAAGCAAAGTTTGGTGAAAAGGTATCTTTTGCAAGCGGTGTAGAAGGAATAGTTCTTGATTTAGATCATGATACAGCTGGAATAGTTGTGCTTGGCAATGACCGTGATGTAAAAGAAGGGGACGTTGTAAAATGTAGTGGTGATGTTGTACGGGTGCCTGTAGGTCATGAATTATTAGGGAGAGTTGTAAATGCATTAGGCGATCCTATAGACGATGGCGGAGAAATTAGAGCCAAGAACAGAATGTATATAGAATCTAAAGCGCCAGGTATTATTGACCGTAAATCTGTGCATGAACCTCTGCAGACAGGAATTAAAATTATAGATTTGTTGATTCCTATAGGTAGAGGGCAACGTGAATTAATTATTGGCGATAGACAAATTGGTAAAACCACTATTGCGATTGATACTATTATCAATCAGAAGAAGATTAATGATGAGGTAAATGAAAATCAAAAAATTTACTGTGTTTATGTTGCTATTGGACAAAAAATTTCGACAGTAGCAAAAGTGGTGAATAAGCTAAAAGAAAGTGGAGCATTAGAGTATACAACCGTAGTTGTGGCTAGCGCATCTGACTGCGCGCCTATGCAATTTCTAGCACCTTATACCGGTTGCACTATTGGAGAATTTTTCCGTGATAATGGAATGCATTGCTTGGTGGTATATGATGATTTATCTAAGCATGCTGTGGCATATAGGCAGATGTCCTTATTGCTCAGACGTCCTCCTGGTCGTGAAGCTTATCCTGGAGATATATTCTATGTACACTCTCGCTTGCTTGAAAGAGCTGCCAAAATGTCTGATGAAAAAGGACGGGGATCTTTGACTGCTTTGCCGATTATTGAGACTCAGGCTGGTGATGTATCTGCATATGTTCCAACTAATGTGATTTCAATTACCGATGGACAAATTTTTCTTGAGTCTGAATTGTTTCACAAAGGATTTCGCCCTGCAGTGAATATAGGTTTATCGGTTTCTCGGGTTGGCTCTGCTGCACAATTGAAATCTGTGAAAAAAGTTGCTGGTTCTATAAAGCTGAGTTTGGCCCAATATAGAGAACTGGAAGACTTTGCTAAATTTGGTTCTGATCTTGATGCTACTGTTCAATTGTCCTTAAACAAAGGTAAATACCTTATTGAATTATTAAAGCAAAAACAGTATTCACCTATGCAAATAGAGGAGCAAGTATTGCTTATGTATATCTTTTCTAATCTATATGGTCAATTAAGTAAGGTACAGGTGAGCAACATCAATAGATTCGAGTGTGATCTTATCAATTATTTTCAAACTGTTCACCCTGGAGTTTTAAAAAAGTTGTCAGGTGACATGAATGATGATATAAAAGATGATATTCTTGGTATTGTGAGTGATTTTGTCACTCAATTTAATTGCGTTTAGGCGGTGATTATGACTTCATCCATTGTTAACAAGTTTCCTATTACAAGGGAAGGTTTTGAGAGTATGCAAGTCGAACTTGAGAAATTAAAGGAAGAAAAACCTTCTATCATACAGGCTATTTCTGATGCTCGTGATCAAGGCGATTTATCCGAAAATGCAGAATATCATGCAGCACGGGAGAGATTAAGTTTTATTGAAGGCCGTATAATTGAGGTAGAAAGTAAACTTTCACATGCAGAAGTGATAGAAGTAAAAAATTTGTCTGGTGATACAGTAATGTTTGGTGCAACTGTTACGGTAAGCATGCTCAGTGATGATAACAGTGAAATAGAATATGTTTATAAGATTGTAGGTGGGTATGAAGCTGATGCTTCAAAGCAGTTGATCTCTACGGATTCACCACTCGGTAGTGCTTTAATTGGCAAAAAAGTTGGTGAGTATGTGGAAGTGATAGTGCCAAATGGAGAGAAATTGTATAAAATAGTTAAGATTGAGTTTAAGTAAATCATGGTACAAGCAGCTTACCCTTCAATTGATCTGTCTCTCATTTCTTCTGTGGAAGATATATTAGAGGATGTGCGTTCCGGTAAATTATTCATTTTAGTTGATAATGAAAATAGAGAGAATGAAGGTGATTTGGTTGTTTTAGCTGAAAAGGTGAAACCAGAACATATTGCTTTTATGGTTAGGTATGGCACTGGTATTGTGTTTTTAGCTATGACAAAGTTTTACATGAATAAACTTAACCTTGAATTTATGAAGAGAAGTAATGTAGATGAAGCACTTATTCCTCACACTGCATTTACTACGTCAATCGATGCTCGTTATGGTATTACAACGGGTGTTTCTGCTCATGATAGAACGCATACGATACTTACCGCTATTGATGGAAAAAGTACTAAGGATGATATTATTACCCCTGGTCATGTTTTTCCTATTATTGCAAGTGAGGGCGGGGTTTTAGCACGCAACGGTCATACTGAAGCAAGTGTTGAGATAGCAAAATTGGTTGGATCTAGTCATGCGGCTGTAGGGTGTGAATTAGTGAATGATGATGGCTCTATGATGCGCTTACCCCAGTTGCTTGAATTTGCTGAACAACACAAAATTAAGTTAACTACCATCGATAAACTTATCAGTTACGTTCAAAATTTAAACTAGCGTTTATAAATTCGTATAGTTTAAATGTTAAAATGTAAGATTCCTAAAAGTTATACGAATAAGGAACTTCCATGTCTAAGCTTTTTGTTTTACTATTTTTCTTCGTATGCTGTAATAGCGTTTACTCTGTTAGTATTATTAGAGATAGTGAAGTGGAAGCGGTAGTGAAGGATCTAGCGCAACCTTTATTTTCTGCTGCGGGTATTGATAATGATAAAATAAAAGTTTTTATAGTTGATGATAGATCGATTAATGCTTTTGTAATTAACAATAATAGCATTTTCATTCATTTAGGGCTTTTACAATATTCGACTGAACCTTATGTCTTACTTGGTATATTAGCACATGAAATTGCTCATATATCTGCTGGTCATGTATTACAAATGAGTAGTGCTGTAGGTTATTTTCAATCAATAGCAATGATTAGTTATATGGTAGGATTAGTTTCTAGTATTGTTATTAACCCTCAGGTTGCGAGTGCAATCTTGCTTAGTGGTGTAACGCTTAGTTCGAGGTTGTTTTTTAGCTATTCCCAAGAGCAAGAGAGTGTAGCAGATAGCTATGCTTTAAGATACCTTGATGAATCTGGCTATGATAATTTGGGTATGAAAGAGATTTTTGACTATTTTAAGAGTATTGAGCATGAAAACACTGAAGAGTATTTTCGCACTCACCCACTTAGTGATAAACGTATATTTGCTGTACAGAATTATAAGGTTAAAAATAATATAAAACCAATCCTTGCAGATAAGTTGTTGAAGTTTGAGCGTATGGTTGCAAAGCTAGACTCTTTTTTTACCCCTATTCATGTGTTATCTAATAAATATGAAGGTAGTTCTAAGTATGTAAATGCTGTAATTCACTATAGGCAAGGAAAGATAGAAGAGGCTATTACTAAAGTTAATTCATTGATTCAAGAGTCACGCAATGATCCGTACTTATATGAATTAAAAGCAGAGATTTTATACAAAGCTGGAAATTTAAGTGAAGCAATAAAAATGTATGAAGAATCACTTAGATATTTATCTGAGAAGAATAACTATTTAGTGAAACTTGCGTTATCTCATACTTTATTATTACAGGGTGAAATAGAGAAGGCAATTTTTTACCTAGAGCAGGTTGCAAACGTAGAAACAAATAATGCCTTTGTCTGGAAGTATTTAAGTATTGCATATAAACGTAGCGCTGATATGGCAATGTATTATTTTGCTTTGACGAAAAAGGCGTGTATTAAAGGTAATTTAGAGAAATTTATGAAGTACGCTGAGTTAGCTATTAAAACTTTACCGAAAGATAGCTCTTGCTTGCTGCAAATTGAGGATATGAAGGAACAATACACACAAAAACACACTTATTTTTAGATTATTTTCCGCATTTATCCAACGTATCTTTTACTTCAGTACTTATATTGGGTATAATTTTCATTATAATCGTTTTAGCGCCAAAAAATACACCACAAAACATACCCAAGGCAAAGAGAGCTGGCCATGGCATTCTACCAAATATTGCAAGCAAAGCTGCACCTATTATGACTACAGTCATAAGTGGCCCACCTATTCCCCAAATATAACCAATAATATTGCATATTACTTGGGCAGTTGTATCATCTATATCATTAGCAGCATTTGCATAATCTGAAAAAGAGAGAAACAGCACTATACATAAAGCATTAAAAAATTTTTTTATTATATAGCTCACTCTTTTGCCTCCAAGTAATAAACCAGTGTGAATCTAAATTCATATATATATTTATTTTAGGGTAAAACTCATAGTTTGTCCATAAATAAGTGTTGCTACATAAATAGCCCACCATTGATGTTAAGCACATGCCCCGTTATATATTTTGCCTCATCACTTGCTAAAAACAATATCCCTGCTGCTATTTCTTCTCCTGTTCCCATTCTTTTCATTGGAATGTTATCTAATATTTTTTCTTTTTGTTCTTTATTTAAAACTTCAGTCATTTTAGTATCTATAAATCCAGGAGCAACACAATTTACTGTTACACCGCGACTTGCAACTTCTTTTGCTATAGATTTGCTCATAGCTATTATTCCAGCTTTTGATGCTGCATAATTTACTTGCCCGGCATTTCCTGTCAATCCTACTATTGAGGAAATATTTATGATTCTTCCCCAATTATTTTTAATTAATTTCTTGCATGCTTCTCTATTTAGCTTAAATGTAGAACTCAAATTAATATCAATCACCTTTTGCCATGATTCATCTGTCATTCTTAGTAATAAACTGTCTTGTGTAATGCCTGCATTGCATATGAGCCCATCAAAGCCTTTCATCAACTCACTTGCTTTATTTATTAGTTGATTTACCTCTTCAGAATTTGATAAGTCGCAAGGAAGTACGTGAATGTTTTTTTCATATTTTTTAGCAACTTCTTCGAGTACTTCTTTTTTTGTACTAGAAATACATAAAGTTGCTCTGGCCTTATGCATAATTTCTACAATTGCCTGGCCTATTCCACCTGATGCACCAGTAATCAGAAATTTCTTATTCTCTAATCCAAACATAATAATTTTTATATTGCTTCAGCTCTTAACAGAATATTAAAAGACTTGCAATAGATTTTTTGCATAACTTTCATTTAATAGAAGCTTCTTGATAAATCTTGTATTTATTGGCGAAATTATGGCGGCTGCATGCCTTTTTTATTTTTTCTATTCAGCCTAAACACGCTTCGTTTAAGCGTTAGCACATTATCAATTACAGTAATAAAATCAGCACCATGTGGATTCTTTTGCCTTTTTTTTTGATTGGTAAATTTCTTAACACTTATAGCTAAAGTAATTTAAGAGAGCCAGCGCGTGACTAGTTCTTATTACTTGATCAGTCTTCTGGATCCCAGTGTCTGGGCACTGGGATGACAGGAGTGTGAGATAAGGCTACATTCATACTCTAACAGGTATGACGGTGTCATTCCAGCACTTGATGCTGGAATCCAGGAGTCTTTACTACAAATAAGCATATAAAATTATGCTAAAACACAACGTTTTTGGTGAGGTTATGGACAAACTGGATTCCAGCGTCATGCGCTGGAATGACATCATAGAGGTCATTGAGATGACAGACTTGAATGACAAGAGGGACACTGGGAAAAGGGACTATTTAATGTATTGCCTCTGCTGAATGTTGCAAAATTTATTACTCTTGGCTGACTAATTTATTAGAATAGTATGTATAATGTGTTTTTTAGTGAAGATCTCGAGAGAAATGCAAGAAAAGTTAATATATTACTTTAGCCAAAGCAACTGTGAAGGGAACGCAGGAATGAAAAATCTGCTAGGAGGGAAGGGAGCAAATCTAGCAGAAATGTGTAATATTGGTATTCCTGTTCCGCCTGGTTTCACAATTTCCACTGCTGTTTGTCAGGCCTATTGCCAGGATAATGAATTGTCTTGTGATCTACGTAACGAGATAAAAAACTACATGGCGATGCTCGAAAGTGACATCGGTTGTAAATTTGGGGATTCAAATAATCCTTTATTAGTTTCCATACGCTCTGGTAGTGTGAATTCAATGCCGGGCATGCTCGATACAGTCCTAAATGTTGGCCTAAATGATGCAACCGTTGTTGGTCTTGCAAAAAAAAGTGGAGAACGTTTTGCCTATGATAGCTACTGTCGTTTCATTATGATGTACTCGAATGTTGTACTACAGCTTGACCATCACCTATTTCAAGATGTTGTTGATAATGAACAGCAGAAGAGTGGAGCAAAAAGCTTAGCTGATCTTGATGTTGATGTTTTAAAGGGGATTGTTAATGATTTCAAAGATGTAGTATATGAGAAAATAGGAAAAAATTTCCCGCAGAACGTTGAAGAACAGTTACTCAATTCAGTAAATGCAGTGTTTTCTTCTTGGCAAAATGATAGAGCTGTTTCCTATAGAAAAATAAATAATATTCCTGAAAATCTTGGAACTGCAGTTAATGTACAAGCAATGGTTTTTGGCAATCTGAATGATAATTCAGCAACTGGTGTGATATTTACAAGGAATCCTTCAACTGGAGAAAAAAAGCTTTTTGGTGAGTTTTTAGTTAATGCTCAGGGTGAGGATGTGGTTTCTGGTGTTTATACTCCTATGCCAATTGACGGGGAGCAAGAAAGTACCATGGAGAAGTTGCTACCAAGTGTCTACCGAGAATTATGCACGGTATGTGAAAAACTTGAAAGGCATAATAAGGACATGCAGGATATCGAATTTACTGTACAGGACGGTAAGTTATGGATTTTGCAGACTAGGTCTGGCAAGCGCACAGCCGAAGCTGCTATTCGCATAATAGTTGATATGGTAAACGAAGGAGCGATTACAAAAGAGGAAGGAATATTGAGAATTGATCCAAAAACCTTTGACAATTTATTACATCCAGTTCTTGATGTTAAAATCGATCAAGAAGTAATGGGCAAAGGACTGCCAGCTTCTCCAGGTGTTGCTTCTGGATATGTAGTATTCAGTGCAAGTGATGCTGAAAAAGCTGCAGAGCAGGGTAAAAAAGTAATTTTGGTAAGATCAGAGACGAGCCCTGAAGATATTAATGGAATGAATGCTGCAAGTGGAATAGTAACAGCGCGAGGAGGTATGACCTCGCATGCCGCTGTTGTAACTCGTGGAATGGGTAAACCATGTATTTGTAGTCTAAGTGGACTTTATGTTGATAAAGATGGAAAATACCTTTCTATAGGGGATATAAAAATAAATAAAGGTGAACCAATCACCATCGACGGAGGAACAGGAGAGGTTATACTTGGTATTCTTCCGACAGTTTTGCCTGAATTATCGCAAGAGTTCAAAACGATAATTAATTGGGTAGATAAAATCAAAACAGTGAAGGTGAGAGCTAATGCTGATACTCCAAAAGATGCAAAAATTGCAAAAGAATTCGGTGCAGAAGGTATAGGATTATGTCGCACAGAACATATGTTTTTTGCTAATGATAGAATCGAATTCATTCAAAAATTGATAGTAGCTGATGATGAAAATGAAAGGGCAAATGCATTAAATAAACTCGAAGAAATGCAAAAGTCTGATTTCAAAGAAATGTTTTCTATTATGGAGGGCAAGGAAGTCACTATACGATTACTTGATCCACCTCTACATGAGTTTTTACCTCATGATCAATCCATTATAGAAAAAATCGCCAGATCACTGAATAAGTCAGTTGAATCGGTAAAAAATAAAATAGTACAGTTATCAGAAAAAAATCCAATGCTTGGCCATCGAGGGTGTAGGCTTGCTATTTCTCATCCTGAAATATATAAAATGCAGATTAGGGCAATACTCAGTGCTGCAAGTGAATTAAGGAAAGAAAAGAAGATAGAAGTGAAACCTGAAATCATGATTCCTTTTATCATTAGCGAGAAAGAGTTTGTTCTGATATGCGAGTTAGTAAAGAAAGAAGCTAAAAATTTCGATGTGAATTATTCAATCGGAACGATGATAGAACTGCCAAGAGCAGCACTTATTGCTGACAAACTCGCAAAACACGCAGAATTTTTTAGTTTTGGCACTAATGATTTAACACAAACAACTATGGGACTTTCACGAGATGATTCAGTTAATTTCCTCGATTCTTATAAGGAAAGCAACATATTCAAAAACGATCCCTTTGAGGTGCTAGATGTCGAAGGGGTAGGGGAATTAATCAGAATAGCTATCGAAAGGGGCAAAAAAACCAGAAAAGAAATTAAACTTGGTATATGTGGAGAGCATGGAGCGAATCCACAGTCCATAGAGTTTTTCATCAAATCAGGGGTTGATTATGTGTCATGCTCACCCTATAGAGTACCGGTTGCAAAATTAGTGGCAGCACAGCTTAGCATAAGTTTGTTGGGCAGCACAACTGTACGAACATAGATTTCGCTAACAAGTAGCGGAATGATGATTTTTCAAATTGTCGATAAATCTAAGTCAGTTTAGCTATTTTGCTGCTACTTTTTTTTCTTAATATCTTAAGAAAGATTGATTTTTTGTCTAAAATAATATAGGATAAAGTAATAATGAATGAGGTAAAAATGTCAATATCAAAAGAACGTAAGGAATATTTACTAGAAAAGTTTAAATATGCTGCCAAAGAATTTGGCAAATCTGGTACAAAGTCCAATCATCTAGCAGTACCAAAGGAACAGCAACTCTCTATTGATTTAGGTAATAGAAAAGTTTTTGGTATTATAAACAGAATTTTGTACTGGATAGAAAGTAATTTTAAGTATTTTTTTTCACGCTATAATTTGTTTCCAGAAGTTG
This sequence comes from Wolbachia endosymbiont (group B) of Xanthorhoe designata, assembly GCF_964028585.1. NCBI lineage: Bacteria > Pseudomonadati > Pseudomonadota > Alphaproteobacteria > Rickettsiales > Anaplasmataceae > Wolbachia > Wolbachia endosymbiont (group B) of Xanthorhoe designata. The sequence goes on along the minus strand of NZ_OZ034794.1, from coordinate 961,472 downwards.
GAGTTGAAGGAAGAAAAGTTCCTGGAACTAATACAAGGGTTAAGTATTTTACTCCAGATGACCAAGCAGAATATACTATAATTCCTTATAAAGGAAAATTATACGTGGACTTAATGCCAGAAGTGGAAGGTAACAAGTTAAAAGGCTTTAAAGGCAAACTATATGATACAACTGATAAAATTAGTAAGGGTAAAAAAGGTTATGTAGCTTATGTGATCACGCTTGACGGAAAGCTAGCAACTCATGAACATATTAATGTTAACAAAAGCGAATGGGCTTATCGTCATTCAACTCTTGCAGGTGGTAGGCCAGTTTTATGTTCTGGTTTAATGAAAGTGGTAAATGGTAAAATAACTTATATAGACAATAATAGTGGGCATTATAAACCAGAACCAGCAAACTTATACAATGCAGTGAAAAAATTAGAAGGTCTATTTTCGGAAGATGCAAAAGTTGTTTGCCTATCATATTGGATTAGCTTGAAAAAACAAATTCCGCTTATACGCAAAATTACTCTAGCCAAACGAGAGCCAGTAGAGGAATTCTTGAAAAGGATGGAGAAAAAAGAAAAAGATGGGTTGACTCAATATGAAAGACATTTTAAAAGGGTAAAAGAATTTAATGAAAAATACTCAGATAAATTAGAAAGCCAGTCGGTTTATGCTAAAGTAGCTGCTCATGATTATAAATCAGTGCCTGTTTCAGACTGCAGTAATCCTCAAATAATAAAAATGGCAGTAGAACACTCAATAAGAAGGATTATTGGAGCAAACTATGGCCATAAACCAAAACTTGATATTAAATATGATCAAGAAGAAGCTGTGGGTGTTAACGTAATTTTTCACTATAAAGATGATAGAAGCAGATTTGTTGAAATTTTAGACTTACATAAATGTAGCTATTCATCACGTATTCAAAAAAATAAATATATAATTACGATGAGCATAAAACAGGCTGATGAATTTATAAAGGATGCTTTACAAATTAAAATTGATAGTGTTGAGCAATTGGATACCCGTTTAGTGATGGGCTTACCCTATTTAAATATATGATAATATATCCTCATCAGGGTGGCAAAATAGGTAGAAGAGAGAAATACAACCATAGAAACATAAATGGTTGTCATGAAAGTAACTGATACTGGCTTCTTTTCTCGATTCCAGTGTCACGCACTGGAATGACAAGATAAGGGAGCACTGAAAATAAATAGGAGTCATTCAAGTAGCTGACACTGGAATGACAAGAAAGGGAGCACCGAAAATAAATAGGTGTTATCCCAGGTGGGATCCAGGAATTCTGAGTTTTTGAAAAGATTATGGATTCCAGCGTCACGCGCTGGAATGACACCCTTTTAGTTGCTGTACGAACATTGTGGTACAACAGACCAAGATAGAGTTAATAGGGTCTCCTCTTCCTGAAAATACGGAAAGTCAGTAAAAAAAAGCTCAGGCATTAGCACTTCAGCTCTGCAGTTGAGTCAATATGAGAGAGTAAGTCTACAAAAGTAGACTTACTAATTGAACTTTGATCCTTTATTTTACTATAGAACAGACATTGAATCTGCAAGATCATAGAATTTATTTCCAATCTCTCTGAATGTACTACTTATATCAATAGGTGTCGACTCTTCTTGTGAATCAGATTTAAATAAGCCATGAGTATCTTTCAGATGACAGTACCACTGGCATTTATTTTGCTCTGCTATTGCCCACTCTGGGGACTTTTCTTCACATTCTCTATAGCAATCATGAAGTGAATCAACTTCCTTCCATTGAAATGGAGGGTTTAGTACAGGATTTGTCATAATATACTCCTTAATTATAAAACTAACACCATGTTAGTACTTATATGCTAATATAATGTTAATTCTTATATTGACATAATAACTTTTCGGATAAGGTTTCTTGATTTAAAATTGCATTTTAGCAAACTTACTTAATTTTAGAAAAATTTGCTCACATAAAACTGTTTATAGAGTGACAATAGATGTATTATACTTACACTTCTGATTCGAAAATTTATGCAGTTGTTTCTAACAAGGTTGGTAAATAAATTTTATTGTTTAAAGATGAGAAACAAAGTAATCATCGTTTCCAGTATTGTTCTTATTCTACTGTTTTTTATCAATAGTACGTTTTTAAAAGAAGATCAAACAGTTCATAGTGATGATACAACTAGTAGTTTTTCAGTAAAAACTCAGGATTATACTCCACAAAATCGCACTGTATATTTAAATTTTTCTGGTACAGTAAATCCCTTGCATAGGGCAAGCCTTGTCTCAAGAACAAGTGGTCAAGTTATTGCTATTTATTTGTCTGATGGTGAAAAAGTAAAAAGAGGCGATGTAATTTTAAAGATAGAAGATTATGACAGAGTTGCACAAGTTGAGAAAGCCAAAGCTTTATTAAATCAGCGTGAAATTGAGTATCATTCCTCTAAAAAATTGAATAAAAAAGGCTATGGAGCGCAGATACAAGTGGAAACAGCTTTTACTGCATTGCAGAGTGCAAAAGCTGACCTAAAAAGGCTAGAGTTGGATTTAGAAAATACTGCGATTAAATCCCCTATTGATGGTTATGTAGATAAGATCAACGCAAATGAAGGGGATTTTGTTAATCTTGGACATAAGATAACTGACATAGTTAATTTTGATCAGATTCTTGTAGTGTTGTATGTTTCAGAAAATGAAGTAAATAAAATAAAACTGAGTAGTGCAGCGCAAATTAATTTGCTAGACGGAAGGGAATTAGTAGGTGAAGTGAGTTTTATTAGTAAAATTGCTGAGCCTAAAACTGGATCTTATAGAGTGGAGGTAAAGGTAACTGATAATGAGATTATATCCTTGCAAGGACTGACTGCTAGTGTAAGCCTCCCTTCAGGTGAAAGATTTGCATATAAAATTCCTTCTCCAGCCTTAAGCTTAAATGACGATGGTATTCTTGGAATAAAGATTGTTGATGACAATAATTATGTAGTATTTACAGCAATAGAAATTGTTGATTATGAAGACGATGGAGTTTGGGTAGTCGCAAATAATGAAAGTAAGCCTATAAAGTTAATAACATTGGGTCATCTATTTGTTAATCCTGGTGATAAGGTATAACTCCAGTATCAGCTACTTTCATGACATCGAGTTCTGTCATTCAAGTAGCTGACACTGAAATCCAGAAAAGAAGGTAGTGTCTGGACACTAACACTATGTTTTTATCTATCTTATTTTGCCACTTTGCTGTGTAAACTTACTCCGCAACAACCTTTTTTCTTTTAACAAATTTTGTAATTCACCGTTTTCATACATCTCGCGGATTATATCACAGCCACCAACAAATTCTCCCTTTATATATAATTGTGGAATTGTTGGCCAATCAGAAAAACTTTTTATGGACTGACGTATTTCATCATTCTCAAGTACGTTGATGCATTTAAATTTTACATTCAATTTTTTGAGAATTGACACGACGAGTCCAGAGAATCCACATTGAGGAAAGTCAGAGGTGCCTTTCATATACAGCACTACATCGTTTTCTGCTATATCTTTTTTTATTTGTTCAAAGTTGTTCATAAATATCACCTTAATTTTAAGCTCCAGTTTCTAGTTGCAATGCATGTATAGACTGACCTTCAAGAGCCTTATATACCATTCTGTGTTGTTCTATTTTTGTCTTTCCAGAAAAACACTTGGAAGTTATTTTTAAATGATAATGATCATCATCTCCAGCAAGGTCCTTAATCTTTATATCAGCATCAGGAAATGATTGTTTGATAATTTTCTCTAACTCGTGAATTGTAATAGTCATTGGTTTATTTTAATTATAAGTCTAAAATATGCAATTGATTATTGTGAAGACAATAGATTCAGCGTGCTGAGAGCACTAGCAAGACGAGATTTTAATTGACTTGCATACTCATTCCAGTCCTCTATTTCCTTTCTTGCCACACCTGAGGTAACGGCAGCTTTTGCAACAGCAGGAGATACTATAGAAATTAATCTTGGATCAAATGGAGTAGGTATTATATATTCACGTCCATAGCTCATTTTACGACCGCCATAGGCTGCAGATATCTCATTTGGCACTGATTCGCGGGCAAGCTTTGCTATTGCATCTGCAGCAGCAATTTTCATTTCATCATTTATTGTCGTTGCATGTACGTCGAGTGCTCCTCTGAATATGTAAGGAAATCCCATTACGTTATTGACTTGGTTGTTATAGTCTGATCTACCAGTTGCAATTATTGCATCTGGCCTTACAGACTTTGCAAACTCAGGCCTTATTTCTGGATCAGGATTAGCAAGAGCAAAAATGATTGGGTCTTTACCCATGCTTTTTAACATCTCTTCACTGAGCACATCCTTTGCAGAGAGTCCGATGAATACATCAGCATCTTTTATGGCATCGAGCAAGGAACGTTCTTTACTGTCAATTGCATATTTTTCTTTCCACTCATTCATATCCTCTTTTCTGTCTTTGTGTATTACTCCTTGTTTATCACATAGTACTATGTTCTTAGCACCCATAGACTTCAGTATTTCCAAACACGCAATACCAGCTGCTCCAGCACCATTCATGATGATCTTTACATTTCTTAATTTCTTTCCAACAATATCGAGGGCATTTTCTATACCAGCTGCAACAACTACTGCAGTTCCATGTTGATCATCGTGGAACACCGGAATATCCATCAACTCATTTAGACGTTTCTCTATTATAAAACAATCAGGAGATCTTATATCTTCTAGATTTATTCCCCCCCAACTTGGACCAAGATACCTTACTGCATTGATGAAATCTTCTATGTTTTCTGTGTCAACTTCTATATCAATTGCATCAATGTCAGCAAAACGCTTAAATAAAACAGCTTTGCCTTCCATGACGGGTTTTGAAGCAAGAGGACCGATATTGCCAAGTCCCAGCACTGCGGTGCCATTTGAAATGACAGCCACATAATTGCTTTTTGCCGTGTAATCATAAACAGCCTCAGGGTTTTTAGCTATTGCAAGGCATGGGGCTGCAACACCAGGGGAATAAGCAAGTGATAGGTCATGCTGTGTAGACAAGGGTTTTGTCGGTATGATCGATACCTTACCAGGTTTACCACTTTTATTATGGTACTTAAGTGCTTCTTGTTTTGTGGTGTTATCTAAATCATTATTCATGCTTTGAGCTTATTGTTAGTAATTTTTTAAGTATATGGGGTTTTTATGAATATTCAACTATTAGCTTGTGAATTCTGCTGTACTTCTGTATAAGTTTATCTACCAATAGTGTGACTTACATGCTTAAGAAAAACGTGCCTAATTTGCTAACAATTTCTCGTGCGCTCGCGATACCGGCAATAATATCAAGCTTTTATATAGAAAGTAAATATGCAAATCTAATAACAATATTGATCTTTATGTTTGCGTGCATTACAGATTTTTTTGATGGTTATTTAGCACGTGCATGGAAAGTCCAATCGAATTTTGGCAAGTTATTTGATCCAATTGCCGATAAGTTAGTAGTAGCTTCAACAATAATCATGCTAGTTTATAAGCACAAGATAGATGATATTACAATTATACCGTCAGTTATAATTGTTTGTAGGGAGATATTAGTTTCAGGTATGCGGGAGTTTTTGATAGCTACAAACGTTAGCCTACCTGTGAGTAAGGCTGGAAAAATTAAAACATTTTTGCAGATGATTGCTGTGGTAGCGCTAATAATGAGTGATTATGAGAAAATTCGATATGCAGGTGTGATTTGCTTATGGGCTGCAGCTGTTATGACTATGTGGTCAGGCTATAATTACGTTCTAGCTGGCATCAAACAGATTGACTAAATTGCTTAAGAGTATACAAAGAAGGTTAATAATTTCACAATATTGACTGATTAGTTAAAATCCTGTATAATGTATTAGTTTATAAATTGGTCAAGTTTGTATGACTGGTATTATTATAGATAGCTTTAATACTGAGTCTTCCTTTAAGAGATCAAGTTCTGAGAAAGATACTAAAATAGAGGATTTTTTTCGAGATTTCTGGTCAACAGTTGATGAAGAAGAAAAAAAGAGAAAAAAACTTGAGCAAGAATTATTAATACTTGAAGAAGGAAAAAAAAGCAGAAGCTGGAACAAGAACTATTAACACTAAAAAAAAGAGAGCTACATAGGAAATGTGTATCATTGGTAACAATGTTTCCATTTGCATTATTGATGGCAATTGAGCTCGAAAAAACATGTAGCGATCAGGTAGTACTTGGCCTTATAAGCAGCGCATTAGGCCATACTATATTACCTTTCACAGTCTTATCCCTTATTTGCACGCTATATTTAATTTATAATAATAGAAAAATAGCACAAAAAGAACGAGAGTTGGAGAATATTGAAAGTGGGAAAACAGTAGAAAAAGAAAAGAGAGACCTTCCTTGTACCGTTGATGATTACTTTAACTATGCTGATGCTGCTTTAGTTACATTAGTTATTGTGGCTAGCATAGTAGGTGAAGCATTGGAGCAAGGAATAATAGGAGACGTAGCTTTTTCAATGTCTAGTTTATTCTACCTTGTAGCAAGTGCTACTTTCTGCTATCGTGAGTATAAGAAAAGTACACAACACGAGTTAGAAAAAGAGCAAGGCTTTGATGAGAAATCTGAAAAAAAAGATAAGCAATATGTCTGTAGCTAAGTTAATGCTTGCTGGTTCTTCTTTATTACTAATCAGGAAGATAATGTTGATTTCTGAAGTAGCATTAGCATCATCTGCTGTTGGGCCTGTTTTAGGTCTAGTAGGTATTGCTCTTTTGATGGTCGGAAGTGGATTAAGCATACATTCTTATATTAGAAAGCTAGAGAATATAGAAGTGAGCGGAAAGGGTGTTGCAATAGGTGGTGGTGCGAGCAATATAGGTAATGTTGGCCGAGAGCCGCTTTTCGTTCGATGATAATGCCAAAAATTTGTTTATTTAGGTAATATTTAGTCTATACTTTATTTTGATCAAAAAAAATCTTATGTATAAGACTTTAATCATATGCTTTTTTCTTCTGACTTGCCCCTTTACGCAGTTATATGCGAATGATCTAGAACACACTGAAATTGAACTATATGAGGAGGCAGTTAAGCTTTATGATCAGAAAAAATATAAGGAAGCTATTAGAGCATTTAAAAAGATAGAGGATTTATATCCTTTATCTTATTGGGCAATGAAAGCAAAATTATTATCTGGAGTTTCTTACTATAATATGGGTAACTACAGAAGTGCTGCAAGTGATATGGATGATTATATATATGTTTATTCAAATGGTGAAGATTTGCCATATGTATATTACTTAAGAGTATTATCTTATTACATGCAAATTAACAAAGTGCAGCTTGGGCAACAAATTGCATATAAAATTTTAGAGCTAGCTACTGAATATATTAATCTTTTTCCGAATAGCGAATATATAGAAGAGATCAAAGAAAAAGAAAAATTAATCACAGAACATATATCAAGAAAAGAGTATTCTATTGGTGAATTTTACCTAAAGCGTGGTGAATATTTAGCAGCAATTAAGCGTTTTCAAAATATGGTAAGCGATAAAGATTCTAAGTATTCTTCTAGAGTTATTAGTTATTTAATAACAGCTCACTTAGCTCTTGGCCTTGACTTAGAAGCTGAGCAGTATGAAAATATGTTAGCAGAAGGGGTGAATTAGTTTTCTTATGGCTGGTCATTCACAGTTTTCAAATATAAAACATCGAAAAGGTGCTCAGGATGCAAAGCGCTCGCAAAAATTTACGAAGCTCATTAGGGAAATAACAGTTGCTGCAAAACAAGGGCTGCCTGATCCAGAACTCAATCCACGTCTTCGCTCTGCTATATTTGCTGCGCGAAAGGAAAATCTACCAAAAGATAAAATAGAAACAGCAATAAAAAATGCAGCTGGTAACGTTGCTGGAGAAAGTTATGAAGAAATACAATATGAAGGCTGCGGACCTTTTGGTGCTGCACTTATTGTCCATGCTCTGACAAATAATCGCAACCGAACTGCTTCTGAGATACGTTATATCTTTTCTCGCAAAGGCGGTAATTTGGGAGAAACAGGATGTGTGAGTTACCTTTTCGATCATGTAGGCTTAATTGTCTATAAAGCAGAGGGTATAAATTTTGAAGATTTATTTAACTATGGAATTGCATTAGAAGTATTGAATGTTGAGAAAAATAACAAAGAAGAATTATATGTTATAACTTGTGAAGTAAAAGACTTTGGTAAAGTACGTGACGCTTTCTATACAAAATTTGGAGAACCAGAACTTGCTCGTCTTTCATGGCAAACAAAGGACCTGATTGAAGTTAGCGACAAAGAATTAATTGATAAATTATCTACATTAGTTGAAGAGCTAGAAGATAATGATGATGTGCAGTATGTTGAAGGTAATTTTATTTTTGCTGATAAACTATGAGGCTGGTAATACTTCCACTGCTTTGTATTTTACCAGCATATGCAACTGAAACATTTGCGCAGAAAGACTATTGTCATTCCAGTGCCCAGACACTGGAATCCAGCAAAATTGATTGTAAACAGCACGCTATACAACATTTTCGATTAAAAAATTGGTCAAGCACTGAAATGACACTAACCCACTCTCCAGTGTTATTCCAAGACGGGATCAGGAAAAAAAAAGCTGCTTTGGTGACAGAAAGTGATAGAAAGTTGTTATTCATATCCAGTGACATAAAATCCTCTTTTTTTGATGCAGGAGGTTTGGCGCCAGATACAATAATGAGATTAATCAGCATATATAAAGATTATGGTGTAGATTTTAAAAAAGACATTGTGCCCAAAAGCAAGTTGGAAGTTCTGTGTGAGAGTGATCAGAAGGCTGAAGAAAAAATTTTATATACTTCACTGACAACAGATAAAAAGGTCATTAGCTTGTATCATTATGAGTCACAAAACAGCAAAGAAGAGTATTTTAATAAAGAGGGGGTAAGCTTGAAGAGTAGCGAAATTTTTGTAAGTCCTTTAAACGGAGATTTTCGTATATCCTCGAATTTTGGTAATAGAAAGCATCCCATTCATGGTAAAATTGCTTTTCATAAAGGAGTAGATTATGCAGCTAAACTTGGCACTCCTATACACGCCACTGCAGAAGGTGTAATAGAATATATAGGAAAGAATGGTGGCTATGGGAATTACATCAAAATAAAGCACAACAATAAATATTCAACTTGTTACGCACATATAAGCAAATTTAGTAGCGATATAAAGTTAGGCTCTAAAGTAAAGCAGGGACAAATCATTGCTTATGTTGGCAGCACTGGTGTTGCAACAGGACCTCATTTACATTATGAAGTTATATATAATGGTAAACATATTGATCCGCTTACGATAGCTCATGGCAATGAGATAAAGTTGCCTGATCGTGAATTAAGAGAGTTTAAATTATTTGTAAGTAAGGTAGATGAAATAATCGGCAGAGAGGGTGCAAGTGAAAAAGCAATCTGATGAAGACAGTACAGATAAAAATACAATAAATGATAGAAATCTAAGTAAAATTCGGGCTTTTCCTGTACTAATAGCGCTAGGGTTAATTTTATTGGTACTTTTTGTGTATGACAGCACAATTGCACTTGGAGTTGCTGCTGTTTCAATTTTAACTTTTCTTCAGTCACTTTTTGTTAATGACCCTAATGAAGCAAGAGTGATAGAGTTTTTTGGTCATTATATTGGAACTTATTTTAAATCTGGAATATGCGTAACGCTTCCGTTTTCGAGTAAATATAGAGTTTCTCTGAAATTTCAGAATATTAACACAGAAAAAATCAAAGTTAATGATGCAAATGGAAGTCCAATAGAGATTTCAGTAGTGATTGTTTGGAGAGTTAGCAGCCCTGCAAAGGCATATTATAATGTTAATAATTATCATGATTTTGTTTTTGTGCAAAGTGACTCGGTAATTAGAGAACTGGCAAGTAATTATCCGTATGATAGCGAAAACGATGAGGAATCTTTGCGTAAAAATTCTGATAAAATTTCAAATGAATTGAGATCAATGCTACAACAAAGATTGAATATTGCTGGAATTGAAATTGCAGAAGCAAGAATATCGCATTTGGCCTATTCATCTGAGATTGCACAAGCAATGCTGAGGTGTCAACAAGCGCATGCCATCACCTCTGCAAGAAAGCATATAGTGCAAAATGCAATAGGAATTATCGAGGAAGTAATAGCTCATTTTGAAAAAAATAAAAGCATACAATTTGATGGAAAACAAAAGGTTCAATTGATAAATAATCTGCTAGTTGCACTGATCTCTGAGCAAGATGCACAGCCGACTATTAGTTTGGATAATAATTAGCATAGAAGCCGATAGGGTTTCATGAATGCAAGTCACTGTTAATTTCTTGATTAATAGACTAAATGGTGTTATAAATTACACGCATTAGGGGTGCTCTAAAAAAGCTGAGAGTACATAAAGTACAACCCTTTGAACCTGACTCTTGTTAAAACAAACGTAGGAAAATGTATGTATGTAAATATTGAAGAATGCTTTGGCTTCATCGCGTTCGTTACATCTCTCATTGGGTTATTGCCTCAAGTATATAAAGCATATATCACAAAACTTACTCGTGACGTATCGATGCTAATGTTGGTGAGTTATCTTATTTGTTCATCATCTTGGCTTATTTACGGTATTTGTCAGGGTTTAGCTTTTGTGATACTCAGTAATATTGCTGGATTAGTGATCAGTATAATATCAATTGTTCAAAAATGTTACTACGATGCAAAAACTGCACGGAGCGTTTTATAACCATATGCTACATTGTAGCGTGGAGCAAGAATATCGCTCTATTGTAGTGCTAAATGGAGAAATACCTGATTCATCGTTTTTTAAACAAGATATACCTGTTATTGCTGTAGATGGAGGAGCAAACAAGCTTCTATCAATTGGCGTGAAACCTGACTTGTAATAGGAGATTTGGATAGTATAAATCCGAATTTACGTGCTAATTTAAATACAGTATATCTACCTGATCAAGATTATTGCGACTTTTCTAAAGCAATGGCTCACTTAAAAACAGTAAAGTTATTGCCATCAATAGTAACGGGTATTACTGGAGGAGCAATTGATCATATACTACAAAATATCAACATTTTTTCAAGTACAGATAGTATCTTTTATATGCCTTCGCCTTCCATGGTGGGGTACGCCTTACAAAAGGGTATTACCTATTTTTCCTCTTTGCTAAAAAATACTAAAATGTCCTTACTTGGTATACCGAAAGCTCAAATATCAACTAAAGGATTAAAATGGGAACTGTGCCTTAGTAACCTTGCTTTTCCAGGAAAGAATTCTTGCTTTAATCGAAGTTTAGGCAATGAGTTATCTATAGAAATACACAGCGGCGTGTGTTTAGCAATGATATATTTAGAAGCAGCAAATGATGATGGTGTGTATTGAGTTAAAACATTAAGAAAAAAAAGTAGAAAAACCGTGTTAACACTAATTCTAAAAACTACAGGCGCCTGTTATTAGCTAAAGTAAAGGTCAAATATCTGGAATTCTGGACATAAAATCCTCCTGTATAAAAAAGATTCAGAATGTACACACAACAGATGTAGCTGAATTTTTATTGAAAAATTGGTTAAAAGGTCTGCAGACCGAGATAGATTTTGAGCTCTCTAAATATCTCTACTATCATTATAATGGCATCTTGAGTATGCGGAAGCAATTTTTTCATTAAAATAAAAAATTTTATTCTACAGCGAATAAAAAGGAGTTTGCTAATTTTCATACTGATCGGATTTCACTACTCAAACCTAGAAACTTTAATGTATCAAGGTATCTGTTCAGGGGAATGTGCAAGCCAATTCTCCCTTTCTTGTCATTCAAGTAGTCTTTTCTTGTCATTCAGGTAGCTCCTTATTGTCATCCCAGTGCTTGACACTGGGATCCACTCTTTCGTAATCTCATCAATAAAAACTTAGGATTACTTTTGTACCCAAAATTTCTGGATCCCAGTGTCAAGCACTGGGATGACATTGTCTTGAATGGGAATCGTTTCGTAATACACCAAAGGTTGTGCACCAAAAGAGCGTCATTCCAGTCTGGAATCCATTATACTCCGTAAATTTAATTGGTTTCATGACATCAACTTTTGCATTCCAGTTATGCAAGAAATCTATTATATAATATTATTGTCACCCTCTTGATAGTTTTTTAGCTCCTCTCCTCCTGAGTTACTTGGTGCAATTATTTGATCAGATTCAGTTGATGGTTCATCAGATCCAAACAACCATGAAAAAAAGCCACCAAAAAATGATCCTATTAAAGAAAAGGGCTTCATAATTATATTAAGCAAATTATCAAAAAAAGAGCTAGGGTGTTCTTCACTTGTTGATGATTCACTTCGTGGATTAACACCATTTTTTGTCAGTGCTATGTCAATAGAATGTCCATTATCAGCATCTTCAATTTGTACATCACTGACTTCTTCTGCAATGAGTTCCTGTGATTCTTCCTTTTGTTCTTGTAAACTTGGTTGGACATTACCTTCTTGTCCAGTATCTTCCTCTTGACCTACTTCATTATCTTTTGATGCTATACTGTCATCAATTTTTTTTGGGGGGTTTTAGTAATAGAGTTTTTATTTCTTCTATGCTAGCTAAATCTAAAGGAGTCTTTCCATATTTATCTTGTGCATTAACATTTGCTTCTGCGTTTATTAGAGCTTCTACTATCTCTTTTCTACCATATCCTGCAGTCCAATGTAAAGGAGTCCTCTTATCCTTATCTACTGCATTAACATTTGCCTTCATTTCTATTAGAATATCGACCATCTTTTCACGGCTCCACGATACATTAGGCAATGTATTCCAGTTGTTTTTTTCAATTACCAGGTGTAAAGGAGTCTTTCCATCTATATTTTGTAAATTAACATTGATACTTTCTACTTTCAGTAGATCGTCCAATTCAGGTATCTCCATCGCTTTCTTTTTTAAAAAAAATGCAAAGGAGTCTCTTTATTTTTATCTGTTAGATTAACATTGATGCCTTTTTTGTTTAGTAGAGTGTAGAATTTATCTGTATCTATATCTAGGTCTATTTTTTGAAGAATTAAATGTAAAGGGGTTTCTCTTTCATCATTTTGTGCATTAACGTCTGCTTCTTTATCAAGTAGAAATTTTACTATCTTTTCTGTATCTTTATATCTACTTTTAGCAGCAAAATGTAAAGGGGTACTTAGATCATCACTTTGTGCATCAACCTTTGCTCCTTTGCTGAGTAGAAATTCTACTACATCCTTATGTCCATTTTGAGCAGCTAAATGTAAAGGAGTATTTCCACCTTTAGCTATTGCATTAACCTGTGCTTTTCCTTCCCCATTCAAAAGATTTTCTACATCATCAATATTACCGCTTTTAGCAGCTTCAAGCAGTTTATCATTAGCCTCTTTTACGCTTTGTAATAGATCTCCTATTTCTTTTGCCCCAGCTAAATGTAAAGGAGCATTTCCATCTTTATCTACTGCATTAATATATGCTCCTGCTTTTATTAGAGCCACTACTATCTCTTTATTGTTGTTTTTAGCAGCATAATGTAGAGAAGTCTTTTTGTTGTTATCTTGTGCATTAACATTAATTTCCTCGTTTCTTAATAGGGCTTCTACTATTTTCACATAGCCACATTTTTTTTTCAGCAGCAAAATACTGATTCCAATAATCCTCTACCTCATCTGAATTTGGTATATCAACATAGCACACTTCAACAGTCAAATGTAAAGGAGTCTGTCCTTTATCATTTTTTGCATTAACATTTGCTTCTTTCTTTAATAGGTCTTCTAATGCTTTCAAGTCGCCAAGTCTGGCAGCCAGATGTAGAGAAACCTTACGATGTTCAGCTTTTACTTCTTCGTATTTATTTAACACGTGGCGTTTTCGAGAAGAGTCATAAGCAAAAAAATCTGCTCCATTATCTAATAGAACTTTTGCTATATCAGAATGATTATTTTTAACAGCCCAATATAGAGAATTACCTCGAGATCCATCATATGCATTAACATCAGCTTCTTCACTTATTAGGCGCTTTGCTTCATTAAGATCACCTCTTTTAGCAGCATCAAGTAAAGCAGCATCTATATCTCTGATTGAATAATCCATTTAACACTTCTCTATAAAATTGCATTACTATAGTAAGGTAATTAATAATTCATGAAATCTGGGTTGTAGAAATAATGATTATCCTTCGTGTTTTTCAGTGTATTTGAGTAAGCCATATACAAAAACTGCAACTGTAGAACATGCAACCGTTAACAGTAAATTTGGTAAAATGCCATAAGAAAAGAATTTTCCTACTATGTATATTCCAATAGCTCCAAACATCATATTGCAGAATGAGAGGACTGCACTGCCAAGTCCTATGCTTTTGACCGTTTCTAAAGCAGAAGTCACATTATTGCTGATTACGAGTGCAAGGCCAATATTGCTTGGAATCCAAATAACTTGAAGAATAAGTACGCTCAACTTGTTTATGAAATAAAAATATACCAACAAACCATCGGATATTATTGGTAGTACCAAACCTATTATTAGCATCTTGCTAACCCCTATTTTTGGTACGTACCTTCTGTTAATTAAAGTTCCAATTATGTAAAATATAACTATGATTGATATAAGATAGCCAAAATATTGTACTTCAACGCCCATTGATTCAAATATGAACGGGTAGTTAGCAATGTATGCCCAAAGCCACATGAAAGTTAATCCATGAATGGTTGAAAATCCAAGGAAACGATAATTCTTAAATATTAATATATACTGCTTGAAGATATTAATACTGGCTTTACTTTTATTTACAGTCAGCGTTTCTTGCAGCTTCAAGTAAATAAAAATGAGCATAATAATTGCGGCAAGTGATATGATAAAAAACAAAAACTTCCAACTATAACCATGTGAAATTATATAACTGCCTACCACTGGAGCTATTCCAGGTGAAAGTGCTACTACCATATTTAACTTTGAGATTACTCTTGAGTATTCACTACCTGAGTACATATCCCTGATTGCTGCATATCCGACAACGCCTGCAACACCAGCTCCTGCTCCTTGTATAAAACGGATTAATATTAAAAGTATAATATTATCAGCTATGCAACATACAATACTTGCCAAAGTAAAAATTGTCATACCAATAAGCATTATTAGGCGCCTACCATAATAGTCTGACAATGGGCCATAAATTAATCCAGATACTGCAACTCCTAATAAATTTAAACTGATCGTAAGCTGCGCTATATTACCTTTCACCTTAAAATAGTTGGCAATACTTGGCAATGCAACTGAGTATAAGTCTGTTGCCATATCAACAACTGCTACAGATAATATCATAATAAGAGAGATGATATTTTGTAAAAAAGCTGTCGACACTAATGATTTACTGGATTAAATATGTTTAATTGTAGTATATTTTTCTCATTAGTATATTAATTTAACTGCTAAAGTTTAAAATAATTATGTAAGCAATCTCTATATAAAATATGGATAAATCACAACTAGTTAAAGAGGTTTTCGATTCTGTAGCAAATCGCTACGACATTATGAATGATATAATGAGCCTTGGAATTCACAGGCTATGGAAAGAGAAGATGGTAAGTAGTGTGCATTTTAAAAAGAACTCCAAGGTTTTGGATATTGCTGGAGGAACCGGAGATATAGCTATAAGAATAGCAAGAGGGGAGCCAAGTGCTCAAGTTACAGTATGTGATATAAATCAAAACATGCTGGACAAAGGGCGTGATAAAGCTATAAATTCAAATCAGCTAAATTTCAATTGGGTATGTGCAAATGCAGAGAGTTTACCATTTGAAGATTCCGAATTTGATTATTATACGGTAGCTTTTGGTATTCGAAACTTTTCCGACCGTAAGAAGGCTTTAAGTGAAGCATATAGGGTACTAAAGCCAAATGGACAATTTGTCTGCTTGGAATTTGCCCCTATGCATTATCAAAATGAGATATTCACCAAATTTTATGACTTATACTCATTTAAAGTAATTCCTAAAATTGGTAGCATAGTTGCTAAAGATAAGGGTTCTTATGAATATTTAGTGAAAAGTATCAGAGAATTTCCAACTCAAACTAATTTTAAAATGGAAATTGAAGAGATAGGCTTTAAGAATGTTGAGTTCTATAATATGAGCTATGGAATAGTAGCATTACATATTGGAACAAAATGAATATTAAACTCTGGTCTATTCAGTAGTTTTTTTGCTAACTTTCTGTAATTTCGCAGCGTTTTTCCTTCAGTAGAAATCAAGCTAAAGTTTCTTGAACGTATTGCTCTAACGAAGTACACTGTAAACTAATATTGTAACTTTTTCCTGAAGCTAAATACTTAACTTTAAAATAAAATGCGATCTAACATTAAGCAGCTATTTTACTATATAAAACCTAGTCTACATTATTTTAGCATAGCTTTTATTGCAGTTCTATTTTCAGCTTTAACGATTCTTCTTTTTGGTAGGGGCTTAAGCAACATAATTGATTCTGGCGCAGAGCATAACTTTACTACCAAGCTCGTAGTTGCAATACTGATAGTTTTAGGCATTTCTTTCACTGCATTTATTCGGTTATATTTCATTGGCATTGGCAGCGAAAAAGTTGTCGCAAGAATCAGATATGACTTATATAGCAGTATTACTGATTTACAACCAAGTTTCTTTGAGAATATAGGTGTGCAAGATGTTATCTCAGCATTAATTACTGATACCTCTGCATTGCAATCGATAATAAACAGCAGCTTATTGACAATATTGAGGAATGCGGTGGTACTAACTGGTAGTGTTGCAATGCTGTTATACACAAATCTACATTTAACCGCATATGCAGCTGCAATAATACCCATACTGCTCATTATCATGACTTCACTTGGAAAAAAAGTTCGCAATTATGCACGCTTTGCTCAGGATAAATTAAGTGAGCTTGCATCATTTAGTGAGGAAAATTTTAGATCTATAGTAACCATTAAATCATTTGTACTAGAAGAAAATGAAAAAATTCGTTTTCAGAAACATCTAAACTCAGTATCAAAATCATACGTAAAATTAGTACTCTTGCGTGCTATTTTAGTAACTCTAGTTATCACGTGTGTGATAGGTTCGCTAGTTATTTTGCTTTTTTTTGGAATAAAAGAAGTCTTAAGCAATAATATAACTATTGGAGAACTCTCCTCATTTGTGTTTTATTCGGCGCTTGCGGCAGGAGCTGTCAACAATTTGAGCGATAACGTCAGTGACCTACAACGAGGTCTTGGAATTGTAGAGCGTTTGTTTGAGTTTACGAACATGAAAAGCTCTATAGTAAATGGCGAAAATCCTATAAGAATTGATAGTATTCAAAAAGAAATTGCGTTTAACGATGTAACATTTTTTTATGCTGATAAGCCAGCATTAAATAACGTATCATTTTCTATAGAGGCAGGCCAATCAGTATCAATTGTTGGACCATCTGGCAGTGGCAAGAGCACCATTTTAAAGCTTCTGCTCCGTTTTCACGATCCAAGTGAAGGCAGTATTACTATCGATGGACAGAATATTAAGACAATTGCGCTAAATGATCTAAGATCGCTGTTTGGCTTAGTACCACAAGATCACATGATATTTTCTTGCTCAATAATGGAAAATATACTATATGGCAAACCGGGTGCTGAATATAAGGAAGTCAGGCGAGCTGCTATCAGCGCTTATGCGATGGAATTTATTGATAAGCTACCGGATAAATTTGATACATTTGTAGGAAAAAGAGGACTGAAACTTTCTGAAGGACAAAAACAACGCATCATAATAGCAAGAGCAATACTTAAAAACCCTCAGGTTTTAATACTTGATGAAGCAACTTCCGCCCTCGACTATAAAAGTGAAAGCCTCGTGCAAAAAGCACTTAGCAAGTTGATGCAAAACAGAACAACAATTATAATTACGCACAGACTGTCAACCGCACTCAAAACTGACAAGATTATAGTGATTAATCACGGAAAAGTAGAAGAAGTAGGAACTCATGACTCTCTAATGAGTAAAGATGGGCTGTATGCAAAATTGGTGAAGATATAGTAGAAGTTGAAAGAAAATTTGAGTCATACTAGATTTAGTATCTAGATTATTATTTTATTAATTATTTTAGCTTATAATAATATCATAGTATTTTTTAAGGATCATTATGGCTTGTACTCGTAATATTTCACCACAACAATATATGGCTTCTCATGCATTAATAAAAGCATCAGGATTGATCCATGCGCAGCCTTATATACTTGCAAATGTACCTAATTCACATAATAGCAACTTTGGCTCATGTCATAATCATTGCAGCCCACATTACAATTATCATGATACATTCCACAATTCTTATGATGGATTAGGGTTTCTCTATTAGAAAATTATTTTTGAATCATGTTGTAATAAACTTGCTTGAAAACATGGCAGACTGTCAGTTTATAGTAAGTTTTCTTATTTTATTTAACTTTATATAACAATTTTAGGAGGTTTTTATGCCCAAAAATATCAATACAGATAAATCTGTATTATATAAAAGAAGTCTTGCTGTATATGCAGGTGAAATTAAAGATGAGGTTGAACTTTTAATAGATAAGATCAAAGGACTTATAGGTGAAATAAAAGTTGTAACGAATGAAGCTAAGGTTGGTGAAGAAGAAGCTACAAGTGGTAAGGTTAAACCTTTAATAGATGATACCAAAGAATGTATAGAAAAAATAAAAGTTTTAATGGATAAAGTTGATGTAGATGAAAAAAATTCTATCATTAATGATTTAAAAGGACTTATAGGTGAAATAAAAGTTATAATGGGTGAAGCTAATGTTGATTTAAAACAGCTTACTATAGATGAAGGAAGGTCTGTCATGGATGAGTTCGAAGAACTTATAGAAAAAATAAAAGTTATAACGGATGAACCTGAGGTTGGTGTAAAACAGCCTACGGTTGATGAAGATGAATCTTCAGGAGATGATGTCGAAACAGATGGCAAAGGAAAGCCTACGGTTGATGAAGCTAAATCTTTAATAGATGAGGTCAAAGAACTTAGAGCCTGTACGTGATCTCAAAAAAGGGATAGAATGAGAGGATAAAGTATATAAAGTAGGATATGCGAAGTTTATATCCAAGTGATATAAGTCGAGAAAAGTTTGAGATTATTGTAGCAGATCTGGAGTCTTGCAGGAAGAGGACAAAGCCAAGAACACTTGATTTATATCATGTATTTTGTGGAGTGTTATACGTCTTAAAAAGTGGCTGCCAGTGGAGAATGTTACCAAAAGAGTTTCCAAAATGGCGGAATTGTTACGACTATTTTAAGAAGTGGAGTGAAAAAGCAGATGCAAATAAAGAAAGTGTTCTGGAGCTGGTATTAAAAAAAATAGTTGGCGTGGTCCGACAAAACAATGGTCGGAAAGAAAAAACCAGCTTCTGCATAATTGATGCACAAAGCGTAAAAAATGCAGATACTGCTGAAGAAAAAGGCTATGATGCAGGCAAAAAGGTTTCAGGAATAAAACGCCATATTGCGGTAGATACACAAGGTTTACCCCACGCAATTTATATAACAACGGCAGAAATAACTGATCGTAGTAGCGCTGTGAGAATGGTTAAAAATGCTAAAGAAAACCTATCTGAAGTTAAAAATATACTAGTTGATGCTGGCTACACAGGAGAAAATTTTGCAACACAGATGAAAGTAACTATTGGTGCAACTGTTGAGGTGAAGCGAATTACACACCTTTGTCGTATTGCCGAAAAGATGGGTTGTTGAGAGATCTTTTGCTTGGTTGCAAAAATGTAGGCGATTGTGGAAAAATTGCGAGCGGAAACTCAACACTAGCCTGCAAATGGTCGTTCTTGCTTTCGCTGCTTTGCTTCTGAAAAGATTATGAACAGGCTCTTATAGGAGAAATAAAAGTTATAATTGATGGGGTTAAACCTAAAGTTGATGATACAGAAGACAAAGAAAAAGCTACAAGTGATAAGGTTAAACCTTTAATAGATAAGATCAAAGAACTTATAGGTGAAATAAAAGTTATAACGGATGAATCTAAGGTTGATGTAGAACAGCCTACTGTAGATGAAGAAAAGTCTATCATGAATGAGATCAAAGAACTTATAGTAGATGGAATAAAGCTTATAATGGATGAAGTTAAACCTAAGATTGATGACAAAGTAGGTAAAGAAAAATCTATAGAAAGTGAGTGGAAACCTATAATGGATGAAATTAAACTCATAATAGATAAGGTTATACCTACGTTAGATGAGAAAAAACCTACGGTACACGAAGAAAAGCTTACAGTAGGTGAGATTAAGACACTCATCACAAATGAGGTTAAAACGATAAATGAGAAAAAACAGACAGAAAATGAGGTTAAATCTGCAATAGAAGGAATGAAACAATCTATAACGGATGCGGTTAAATCTTTAATAGATGAGAAAAAGCCTACAGTAAATGAGGTAAAACCTGTAATATGTGAGTTCAAGCCTATAATCGATGGTCTCTCGCATTCCAAGCATTATCATGGCAGTCCATGTCATAGTAGTTACGATGCAGGATGGAATCACTGTGGCCATAAGATGATGTACGATGTGTTACCTGATACAGTGCATCCAGGGCATTTTGAATATTTCTACTAATTGGCTTTCCTACATCGTACAGCCGTACTGTCAATAAGTAGTGTAAATTATTCACTATGGATAGAGATGCATGCTATGCATCTCTATCCACTAATTGTCTCTTAACAATCCTTTAAAAATACATACTTCAAACAAGTATAAACAACTGATATGAGATAACTCTTCAACTAGCCCCACTTGTCCGCTATACTGCTATAGATTTTATAACAGTATAGTGAATGAGCATTTTTAAGCGGATTTTTTCTCTAATTTTTGGCAAATTAGGTGAATTAAAGCAAACGGGTGTTATAAGCACAAGTGCAGAAAATTTTATCGTAGAGCCTCCAAGCAATAGAGCACATGGTGATATCTATACAAATGTTGCTATGGTGCTTGCAAAACATGAAAAGAAGAATCCCATTGAAATCGCAGAAGTTTTAGCTAAAGAGTTTGAGCTTTTTGATCCAGTTGCAAAAGTGGAAATGGCGGGCCCTGGGTTCATCAACATGCACTTTAAAATAGAAGTATGGCATGGAATTTTAAAACAAATAAATGAGCTGAAAACAGAGTTTGGCACCCTAGATATAGGGAACAATCAAGCCATCAATGTTGAGTTTGTATCTGCAAATCCAACTGGGCCAGTACATATTGGTCATGCAAGAGGGGCAGTATTTGGTGACGTTCTGGCAAATTTATTGAAAAAAGTTGGTTATAAAGTTACTAAGGAATACTATATTAATGATGCTGGAGCGCAGATAGATACACTAATAAAGTCAGTATATTTGCGGTATAAGGAAGCTCTGGGAGAAAAAATTAGCATCGAAAAAGGTTTATACCCAGGTGAATATTTAAAACCAATAGGGGAGGGGCTAGCTAAAAAATATGGCAAGGAGCTTAGAGAAGAGGAAGATAATCGAGTAATTAGAGAATATACTTTAAGTTCTATCTTAGAACTTATAAAGGAGGACATGAGCTTGCTTGGAGTCAATCATGATATTTTTACTTCAGAGTATGAGCTACAAAAAAATGGCAAAATCGAAGAGAGTATAAAGATATTATCTGACAAGGGTTTGGTGTATGAAGGGTACCTAGAGAAACCAAAAGGCAAAGAAAGTGAAAGTTGGACTTCCAGAAAAGAAATGTTATTTCGTTCTACAAAATTTGGCGATGATGTTGACCGCGCACTGAAAAAAGAGGATGGTAGCTGGACTTATTTTGCCTCAGATATCGCTTATCATTTCGATAAGATATCACGTGGTTTTAACAATATGATCGTAGAGCTTGGTAGTGATCACGGTGGTTATGTCAAAAGGCTAAAAGCAGTTGTCTCGGCGCTAAGTGATGATCAAGCAAAGATAGAGGTAAAACTGCATAATATTGTGAATTTTTTTGAAAATGGCAAACCTGTTAAAATGTCCAAAAGATCAGGGAACTTTCTTACAGCCAGGGATGTGGTGGAAGAGGTTGGCATGGATATCACTCGTTTTATAATGTTAACACGCAAGAATGATATGGTCTTGGACTTTGATTTTGTTAAAGTAAAAGAACAATCAAGAGACAACCCTATTTTTTACGTGCAATATGCCCATGCTCGTGCTCACTCATTAATGCGTAATGCTCCAAAAGAGCTTCCAACAGCAGATCCTTCACTTTTAAAGACCGATGGGGAGCTCTTCCTCATAAAAACCTTAGCAAAGTGGCCAGATGTGGTAGGAATATCTGCAAGGCTTTGTGAGCCACATAGAATTACTTTCTACTTACTTGAAGTTGCAGAAGCGTTTCACGTTTTATGGGGGTATGGCAAAAGTGATTTAAACATGCGGTTCATACTAGAAGATAACTTGAACCTCACCGCTGCAAGAATGTTTCTCGTCCAAGCCTTAGCGCACGTAATCGCTTCTGGGCTTTCTATTTTTAATATAGAGCCTTTGAAAGAGATGAGTTAATTTTAAGGCCAAAAATTATACAAGAGGTCTGTTAAAATCACGTATATCGATTGTCTTGAAGTCACACAATTGTTCTGTAGAGCTATGTCCTGTAATAATTACTATACCGTTCTGCTCAGAGCGTATTGAGATTAGGTTCAATACTAATTCACATGTTGTGCTATCAAGATTACAAAATGGTTCGTCTATCAGCCAAACGTTTGCATTAGAAATTAAGAGGCGAGCAAGCGCAACTCTTCTTTTCCAACCTGCAGAAAGTTCACCATATCTAATGTTAAATACAGGTTGCAACTCTAAACAATAAGCAGCTGCCATAACTAATTCTCTAGTGTTCCGTATTCTTGCCCAGAATTGTATGTTTTCACCAACTGTTGAGCTATCTTTACAAGCGTTCTTATGCCCTATGTAGACCATGGAAGGTATAAAGGATTTGGGGTCATCATATATGTCTTTTCCGCAGTATCTTATATTGCCTGATACTGGTGGTAAGAGTCCAGATAAACTTCTGATTAAGCTGGTTTTGCCGCTACCATTTGGACCAGTGATTAAGATTTTTGATTTTGGCTCAGCTTTAAAATTGAGGTTTTTAAATAATACTTTGTTATTACGAGCACAGGATAGATTTTTACATTCAAGCATGGATTATCTGCCTTTTCCTTTATATTTACCCTTAGTTGAAGACTGAGCTTTTATAAATAGCTCCCAAAATCCTTTCTTATCACTTTCTTTGTGTATCAATTGCGCAAAATGTTTCATTAAACTATTACCCATCATAACCATCTTTGTCCATTTGCCTAACGGTTTTGCTATATCAACTATTTCTAGATCTTCTTTGTAAACTTGCATATTCTTTTGTTTCTCCCTTAGCATTTCCTGTTGTTTCATCAACTCTTTTTGCTTATTTTTTTGATATAATTCATTAAATCTTCTATTTTCTTCCCACTCTTCTTTGAGAACTTTTAGAGGAAATATAATTTTTCTAATATGATTTTTGTATATTTTTCTCAAAAAGAGAAATACTGCAATTACAGCAAGTAGTTCCGTACTGTATATAATGATTTGTCCGAACGGCATTTTTATACTCAGCTTATTGGCAAGCGGTATTTATAATTATACCATAACTATAGAAATTTTACAATTTTTTTCTGGATAAAGATAGTAGACTAAAAATTTCTAAAGGACAAAAGCAACGTATTTACGTACAGGCTATCAACTACTACACTCAAAACTGACAAGTGATTAATCATTGGAGAGTAGAGGAATCACGGCTCTCTAATAAATAAAGATGGACTGTATCAAGCTGGTGAGTAAGGTGGAAATTGAATAATTGTTGGTTATCATGCTAGATCTATAATATAAGTTATAAAATTTTTAATTATTTTGGCTTATAATAATTTCTGAGTTAACCTGAGATTTTCTGAACTGTGGTTTCTTTTACCCATGTTGAATGATTAGCTTTTACACTCTAATTTAATTCCAGTTTTGACTGTATAGGAGGTCACAATGTCAAACAATATCTATAGCGATCAAGTTAATAATAGTAATTTATATGCCAACAAACTTTTTTATGGTGAAGATGATGATGAATTAGAAGGAGATTTACTTCGTGACTGTAGAGATGAAACTGAGAAGGTAAAAGATAAGTTAGTAAAGTGTACAAAAGGTACTGCGGAATTGCAAGAAGAAATTGGAAATGCTGAAGCAGAAACTAGTAAATTAAAGTTACAGGTTCAAGAAGAGAAAGGGAAGGTAGAACAAACTAAAAATGAAGCTAAGACAGCAAAAGCAGAAGCTGAGAAGTTTAAAAACCAGGCTAAAGAAGAAAGAGAGAAGGTAGAACAAACTAAGAATGAAGCTGAGGCAGCAAAAGATGAGTTAATACAGTGTAAAAAAGATGCTGAGAAGATGAAAGAAAACGGTGGACAGGCAATTAATCAGGAAAAATGTGATGATATTAAAGCAGAAGCTGAACAAGCAAAATTAGAAGCTAAATTAGCAAAAGAGGAAGTTTTGAGGTGCAAAATTGAACAGGAGAAAGAAGAAGTGATGCAGAGTAAGATTGAAGGAGTAAAAGAAGAACTTTTAAAGTGTAAAATTAACATGGCAAAAGCAGAGACTGAGTGGTATAAAAAAGCAGCTGAAGAATGTAAAAATGAGAAAAGAATCGATACAGATAAACCTAGTATTAAGGGAGGGAATGAAAGTGGAGAAATTACATCACAAGAAATAACCCCAAATCATTCCGAGCAAGAAAATTGTGGAGTGTATGCTCGTTACTATCAAGCGAATAATAAGATAGGTCATCAAGGTTTTAATACATCTGATTTACTCAGGGAATTGTATCCTGAGATGTACAGTAATCCTAGAATTGCAAAACATATAGAAAAGGGAACAGATGGTCATTATGGTGCAGTAAATTTTAAATTTGCCTTTACAGGGGATATTGATTCAGCAGCCAGTTTTAGTAATATGAAATGTGGTCAATGTGTGAGTAATCCACAAGAGTTATCCTGTCAGGACGATAAAATTAAGAGTTTCTGTTACTATGACGTTTTCTTTAATAATATGGAATGCAACAAGAACTTGTTTTCTAGAGAATCATGTCCTGATCTCATTAGAAAATCCGGTGGAATAAGTGTTATAAAAGCAAAACAAGTTTCACCATTTATACTTGTTAATAACTCAGGACAAATGATAGATAAAGAGGGCAATAATACTCAAATACAATATAATTTATTAAAGCCTTATCTAAAGGCTAATGGTAAAATCAAGGACTGTGGAAATGATCAAAATTGTAAAGATTATAATGCAATTATGAAGAAAGTTGCATGGGATACTGATAAGGAAGTATTATTAAAAACTGTTTTTGATGATACGCAAAGAGCGAGTCCTTACTATGAAGATAATTCTGTTTCTGATGATACTAATTTTATATAAGACTAAATGTTTTCTGGGCTTTTCAGCTCAGAGAACATTTTTGTAGAAAAATAGAATTGGTGACCTTACTCAAAAAAAAAGTAGAGAAGAAGTTTTTGTTGTGAGAATAAATTTAGCAGAGTTTATAATATAATATTTAAGTTATTTATGATAAAAAATAGATTTCTTGCATAACCAGCCAGTCTGGGATTTAGCAAGAAAATCTAGATTCCAGCGTTACGCGCTGGAACTCTTTAAATTCCAGTAGTGTAAGAAATCTAATTTCTACGTATTCAAATATGGAAGTTCTAGTTTGTTGAACAGAACGTTGAGAAGTATCAATAAGAAGCTCCCTTTTGAGTAAACTTTTCTGCAACGGAGTTATCGTAATAACATCCCTTATGTAAGTTGCATGAGCAAATTGGTCAAATATACGAAAGAGTTATAATACAGATTTTACTCAAAAAATATTGAAACAATCTCACACATCTTAAACTAAGTTCTCAATTTCTCAAAGAAATCTTTTAACAAAAGAGAACATTTTGTTTCTAATATTCCACCATAAACTTCAGGTATGTGGTTACAGAATTGAAATATTCTAGTGCCATTTTCAACTCCTCCACCCTTGGGATTGTAAGCCCCGAAGTACAGACGTTTAATTTTTGCAAAAGAGATAGCTTGAGCGCACATCGGGCACGGCTCTAACGTTACGTACATTTCAGCTTCATAAAGCGTGGAAGTTGAAAATGCTTGTCTAATTGTTAACATTTCTGCATGTGCAGTTGGATCATTAGATATATTGTGTGCAGAGGAGATGATATTGTTTCCATTAACTATTACAGCACCTATTGGCACTTCGCCATCTTTCTGAGCAAGTTTTGCTTGCTCTATGGCAAGTTCCATGTATTGGTACTTAAACATTAGGTGCTTGGGTAAATATAATTTTCTTTTCTTGGCTTTTCTATTTTTTCTAAGTTATAGAATTCACTAAGGACTATTGTCCTTTTTACAAGGCTATCTATTTCTCGCTTTAAATATTTTTTTATTTCTTCTACCGATTTTAGTTCGTTTATAGCTATAACTACTTCTTCCATTATATCCTCTATAATTTGATCCTCTTCTAATTTATATATTATTTGTTCTACATGCCTATTCAATTCCTCGAAGGTCGCAGATCCATATGTTTACTATTTCTTAGTAACATTTTTTACCTCTCTATTAGAATAGAGTTTATTAAGTTCTATTAAACTCTATTGTCAATAGCTGCCTTAATAAATGATGTAAAGAGAGGATGAGGAGAAAATGGTCTTGATTGAAATTCTGGATGAAATTGCACACCAATAAACCATGAGTGATTTTTTAGCTCCACTGCCTCTATGCATGTTTTATCTTCTGATATACCACTGCATATCATTCCATTCTCTTCTAAGTTATTTTTATAATCTAAATTAACTATATATCTGTGTCTGTGTCTTTCTGAAATAGTGACACTACTATACACATTTGCCATTTTTGAATTTGGACTTACATTACACTTGTATGTTCCAAGTCTCATGGTTCCACCAAGATCAACGTTCTTACCATCAGCGAGCTTGATGATTTGGTGTTTGCAAGTATAAAATTCTTCAGAGTGTACATCTTCAAGCTTAATAACGTTACGAGCAAATTCAATCACTGCAAGCTGCATACCAAGACATATTCCTAAAAAAGGAATGTTATTTACACGGGCATAGTTTATTGCTAATATTTTACCTTCTATTCCATTATCACCAAATCCTCCTGGAACAAGGACTGAATTAGAGCTTTGTAATTTTTCTCTGATAAACTTTGCATCTATAGATTTTCCATTCTCTTCTCTTGAGTTGACCCAATTTATCTTCACTCTAGCTTTATTACTAATTGCACCATGGTTTAATGCTTCAATCAGTGATTTATATGCGTCAGGAAATTCAGTATATTTTCCTACTATGGAAACGATAACTTCTTGTGTTGGATGTTTCATAGAGTGTACTATTTGGTCCCATTCAGGTAAGCTTGGTTTTGGCTTACTTAAGTGAAAGTGATCCAAAATTTGTGTCCCGAGCCCACATTGATTATACAAGGACGGTAACTCGTATATATGGTTTACATCAGGAGCAGGTATTACGTTAGATAAAGAAACATTGCAAAGATTGGCTATCTTTTCTTTTTGATTATCGGAAATTTCTTTTTCACTGCGACATAATATAATATCTGGTTGTAACCCCGCAGAATTTAACTCTCGAACTGAATGCTGTGTCGGTTTTGTCTTTAATTCTTGTGCTGCAGTGAGATATGGTATTAAAGTTAAGTGAATAAGGATAACTTTTTGCTTTCCTAGTTTATAATTAACTTGGCGTATAGCTTCCAAAAACGGTTGGCTTTCAATATCACCTACGGTTCCGCCTATTTCGCATATTACAAAATCTAAATCTTCTGTACCATTAAAAATGAAAGATTTGATTAAATCTGTCACATGAGGAATGATTTGCACAGTTTTGCCTAGATAATCACCACACCTTTCCTTCTTTAATAATTTATTATATACTTTACCAGTTGTTATATTGTCGTCCTTGGTTGCTTTAATTTTAGTAAAACGCTCGTAATGTCCAAGGTCTAAATCAGTTTCAGCACCATCCTCAGTAACAAATACTTCCCCGTGCTGAGCTGGGCTCATTGTTCCAGGATCAATGTTGAGATATGGGTCAAGCTTTCTGATGCGAATATTGAATCCATGAGCTTGAAGAAGTGCTCCCACACTTGAAGCAACTAAACCCTTACCAAGTGATGAAACAACTCCACCTGTAACAAAGATAAACTTGGTTTCTTTCATTAATTTTCAAATGGAACAGAAGTTGATTGGCCTTCTTGCTTCTTTTCTGATATAATCTTCTCTGCAATTGATTTTTTATGTACATCTTTTGAACATAATCCTGATAGTAACAGTGTATTTATAATGAACAGTCCAGCAACTATAGAAGTTATTCTACTGAGTGGATTTTCAGAAGACTTTACCGGAATTATTGAATTCATTCCCTGTTGTGAATTACTAAAGCCACTTAATGAACTACTTCCAGGTGGCTGCAGGAGCACTAAAATTACCAATACAACAACTAATATTATTTGAAGTACACTAAGTACTGTTACTGACATTATGAATAGAGCTAAAATAAAAATTTTAGGAGCATAAGGATCATAAGTCAAGAATATCTTTACCCGAGTAACTTGACTACTGGAATCCAAGTATGTATTAAACCTTATTTAAATTATGAGCTATCACATTTTAAAATACAAAGATTATGAACCAAAAATGGATGAAAGTTCTTTTATCGCAGATGGTGTGCGTATCATAGGTAACGTTGAAATAGGAAGGAATGCGAGTATCTGGTTTAATTGTGTGATCAGAGGAGATGTTGGATCAATCAAAATAGGTGATGAAACGAATATTCAAGATGGCACCGTAATTCATGTAGATAGAAATCCAGGCGGTGACACGATTATTGGTAGTATGGTGACGGTTGGACATTTTTGTGTGTTACATGCATGCACGATACATGATAAAGCATTTATTGGTATGGGCTCTGTTATAATGGATCATGCGATTGTGGAGTCTGAAGCTATGGTAGCTGCTGGTTCACTGGTGACACATGGAAAAGTGATAAAAAGTGGTGAAGTATGGGCTGGCAGGCCAGCACAATTCTTCAAAAAAATGTCAGATGAGGAAATTAAACATATTACACAATCTGCACAAAATTATATCATGCTGATGAAAGAATATAAGGCTATATGCTAGGTTGAGAAATCTTCAGCTCTGATGGACATTCTACGTTAACTACTTCAAAAGTTTCTTCAACTATAGAATGCTTATCAATATAAGGCTCAATCACTTTTTCAACTCTAGTTTGCTTATCAATATGCTGATTAATAAAACTACCTCTGACTAGAATATCCTTTATTGGCCAGTTTGTTTCTGTTGGAGTACCTGATAGCATAGCTGCATATTGTGCTTTTGCTGATTTTAGAGAAAAAGACATAGTATTGTTCGAGTTAAGAGAGAAATTTACATCGTCTTTACAATCTTTTAGATCTATATCTTCTGGAAAATCTGGTATTTTTGACTGTATCATTGCTCTTATGGGATTCATCCATCTGAACTTTTCAGTAAGTATCCCTACCTCTTTTGGCACTTGTAATGGGATGATAATATCATTGCTAATTCCATTCTCTTCTTGAGAAAAAAGTTCAGTGTATGCTTCTTTTTTACTGTGTTTCTCAAAATACTTAGGAAAATACATATTAAGGTATTCAGAGTGTAGCTCTATACGATTTTTCTGGTCATCCTCTAGAGTAAATGTATATTTACCACCATTTTGCTTAAGCTCGCACAATTTAAATTTACTAAAGTCAGAGTCTGGAAATGGCTTTTCAATTTCAAAAGCAAGTGTAAGAGTGTGCGTTGTGTGATCAAATTCATTTTTTTCTTGTAGACCATCTTGTAGACTATAGTACTTATTTTTTTCATATTCCTTTTTTTCTCTATTAGCATTAACTTCCTGTTCATCAAAACTTTCAACAGCATAAAAAAATTCTTTTTCATCTAGCTCTTCTCCTGTTAGAGCATCCTCAAACACATCCTCTAAATCAATCTCATTACCTTTCGTTTCTATTTTATTCTCTATACTTATTTTTTTTGTATGGTCATTTCCATTTCTAGCAGTTGTTTGATGATGTGTATCGTTAGTTTGAAAAAAGCTCTTTACTTTTGATATTAAGCTAATCCATGAAAGTCTGACTTGATTAAGTAGCCATTTAAAACTCTTCATTGTTTTGCCCCATCTAACTACTAAAAATTGTAACAGAATAAATTAAATATGTCAATAAGATACACAAATTGTACTAACTGGGAATTAGTGGCAGCACTTAACATCTGTGTAAATTTTGACATAGGCGTTTTCTGCATTTTAACCAAATCAGTGAGGAGAACATCATTGACCTTCTCCTTTTAGAAGCAACTTAAAAAAAATTAATAAAATTTTATCCATCAGATTAAGGAAGTGAATGACTAGTGCTACTTATATATGATTCTCTTGATTCATCTACTTTAGTATTAGGTCTTAGTGCTTCATATGTAGCACCACCAGATACGAGTGCAGATGCTGTGGCTATGACAATTATTGCTAACAGACTTAGTCTAGTTGTATGTGCAAGTACAGTACTTGCTACCAGTCCAACAGCAAGACCAACACCAATAACAGCAGTGTGCAACATTATCGGGTTCGCATTAGACGTACAGCTTACTAACTCTTTGTAATACTTTTCTGATTCTTTTTTTATGCCCTTGAGCTTATTTAGATCTTCTTCTTTTATTTCAGCATTGAATTCTAGTTTATTACATAATTCTTGCATTTCTTTTGCTTGTTTTTCTACTTTTTTAACAAAATTTATTATTTTTATTCCTTGTAATTTTATTATTGTTTCCTTAAGTAGTAACATTGATATTGGCATTGCTATTTCTTCTACCTCTTTTTCTATTTTCTTTTCCAATTCCACTACTTTTTCTATTCTTTCGTCTGATATGTCATCGTCTTTTTTTAGTTCTATTTCAAATTTTCTTTTTTTTAACTCTGCTTTTGCACCTTCTAATGATTCTAATGCATTCCATAGCTTTTCACCAGAATTCTGACTCCGTTTTTGGTGACATAGACTGACTGCTTTTGGACTTTTTTGGTGACATAAGCTGAAATTTAATTTCTTTGAGCTTTTTTGCATTTTCACCTGCATTTACTTTAACCATAATAAACCTCGCATATTAAATAATGCTATTACATAATATCTTTAAAGCTCAAGGTCAAATAGTATCTTTACATAATATAACTCATAAACAGATAATTTTAGTGTAAATTGACGTATTTACTTTGTGCTATGGTTTGAGATGGAATAACAACTTGCTTCAATATGGAAAGGCAGTACAACTCTATAATCAAGTTACTGAACTCTCATTTACTCCTCTTTTTTTTGTAAAACAATCTACAATTTATTAGAAGATCTTCAGATAGACGTTGATCATTGGTTGCGTTTTTACAGTGAGACAAGACCTCATTCTAGTAAATATTGTTATGGCGATGTAGACTTTCCTGAATAGAAAACATATTGCTTTTTAGAAAAATATTGGTAGCATTACATTAAGAGACTGATATTAGTTTTCAATTTTTCTGTTAGTTAATTCTTGCTTGCTAGGTTAAGTTGTGTCTGGTAACCATAATGGCAAATCTTGTTAATTTGAGGCGTGGATTTTAGCCTCTTTCATCCTTACATTAGTTACATATTCTTTCGCAGAGGGCTAATGAATTTATTAGTAAAATTCAGTAATTTATAACTGACAATTAGAGCTGTTAATTAGCAACTCACTTTAAATAAGTTACTCAACTGTGACAGATTTAGCTAAATTTCTCGGACAATCTACATCTAACCCTTTTTTTTCTGCAATAGAATAAGCAAGAAATTGCATAGCAACACTGTAGATAATTGGAGAAACAAAATTGTCAACTTCTGGAAGTTGCACCACATCTATGCAAATTCCCTTTAAGAGCGGTGCTCCTTGCTTATCACTAAAGGCAATTACTTTACCTTTTCTTGCAATAATCTCTTGTATATTGGATAGCGTTTTAAAGAATAAATTATCGTAAGGAATAATTGCGATAACAAGTACAGTAGAGTCTATCAAAGCGATAGAACCGTGCTTCATTTCTCCCGCTGCAATACCAATTGTGTTGATATATGAAAGCTCTTTTATCTTCAATGCACCTTCCATTGCAACTCCATATGAGCTTCCTCTCCCAATTATAATTATATTATTGTGCTCTAATATACTGCCTGATATATGTTGTATTTCCATCACATTCAAAACATGCTCAACATGTTCGGGAATAGAATTAATAGCACCGCTTAGTTCCTTTATCCTCTCTCTACCCAGTATACCTTTTATTTTTCCAAGTTCTACAGCAAAGCATGCTAAAATTGCAAGCTGCGTAGAAAAGGTTTTTGTCGAAGCAACACCAATCTCAGGTCCAGCAAGAGTATGCAATACAATATCTGAGGCTTTTTCTATGCTGCTATTAAATGTATTAATTATGCTAATGATCATTTGTTTCTGCAATCTCGCATAACGTAGTGCTTCCATAGTATCTGCAGTTTCACCAGATTGAGAAATGAATAAGCCAATACTACCTTCTTCGAGCTTGACGCTGCTATACCTAAATTCTGACGAGATTTCTAGATATACCCGAATTTGAGCAATACTTTCCAGCCAACACTTTGCTATTAGTCCAGCAAAATAGGATGAACCGCATCCAACTATAGTAATGTAACCTAGTTCAGAAAATAATTCTTTGTTGATTTCTTTATATTGTTTATAAAATTGATTTATTGTTTTGTTTAATGCATACGGTTGCTCAAAAATTTCTTTTAGCATAAAGCTAGGGTAACCATTTTTACTAATTAGAAAATTTCTTGGACTGCTATTTTCTGTTCTGCGTTTAACTTGTGTACCATTATTATATATACTAAATTCGTTAGATTTTATTACTGCAATATCATTATCTTCTAAATGCAATATTTTTTCTACAAATGAACTCAAAGCATTAGTATCAGAGGCAGCAAATACTTTATTACAGTTATATCCTATTGCTAAAGGCAAATTTCTTTTTGCAACAAATAAAGTATCTGGATATTCTGCAAATAATAAAGCTAAAGCAAGTGAACCTTGTAAATTGTTTAGACACTGTAATATAGAATCAACTGGTGACAATCCTTCATTAAGATATGCAGTTAATATGTTTGGTATTACTTCTGTATCAGTGTCGGTATGAAAAGATACCCCCTTTTCCTCCAGGTCCTTTTTTAATATATTGTAATTTTCAATTATGCCATTATGAGCAACAACAACATTATTTATATAAATGGGATGAGCATTTTTAAGATTTGGAACTCCATGTGTAGCCCAACGAGTATGTGCTATACCAACTTTGCTACTAGATATCTTGCTCTCATGAACAACTTCACATAATCTTTCAACTTTACCTTCTGATTTTTTGACTTCTATCTTACCTCTATTATTTATAATTGCTATACCTGAAGAGTCATACCCTCTGTATTCCAATTTTTGCAACGCGGTTAGTAAAGTTGGTATTACTGAATCATCGCTACTTACTATACCTAATATTCCACACACTTCTTAAATTATGAAGCATTTTTGTCTTTTTTACTTTCCTCTAGTTTATTTTTCTTGCCATTCTTTTCAACTTTGCTTTTTTCAATAGATTTAGCTACTGGCTTTTGAATTTCTTTATTTAAGATTTCAGATATAGCAGACTTTAGGATTTTTATTTCAATTTTTGGTGCTATTTCTAGTATTAGTTGTGCATTTACTTCGTCAACTTTGTTTACTTCACCTATTATTCCACTAGAAGTAATAACCGTATCACCACGTTTTATTTGATCTATCATCCTTCTATGTTCTTTTAGTTTTTTGTGATTGGGGCGAATAATGAGAAAATAAAATACTACAAATATTAAAATGAGTGGAATAAAGCTAGCAACAGATGCTGATACATTGTTAGTCGCATCTGCCGCAAAAACCTCAGAAATGAACATATTTAATCCCAATTATTAACGATAAAATTAAATAGATTAAGCAGCAATTACAATATCATGTCAAGTCTCTGAAAGAAATTAATTCAAATTAATAAGAAACTTAAAGAATTTTAAGGTGTTTCTGCTGTAATGGCGGGAGTGATGAGACTTGAACTCACGACCTCATGCGTGACAGGCATGCGCTCTAACCAACTGAGCTACACCCCCCATTGCTTTTTAACGTTTGTAATCTTAAAGCTAATCAACGTGTTGCTACTTGTCAATATTTTTTGTTTGCGCTTTTTTGTCTTTTTTATTACTATGTAAATAACTTAATTTCACACATGGCTTATGCAAGTAGTCCCGTTAGGGTTATGCCATGGAAGATAAACTATTTGGAGGAATAAATATGACAAATTTGCCTAAAGTCACTATACGTGATTTAGCTGAATCTGGTGTGCATTTTGGCCATAAAGTTAGTCGCTGGAATGCGAAAATGGCCCCATATATATATGGTGTACATCAACAGAATCGTATACACATAATAGACTTACGGAAAACATTACCATTGTTAGAGGCGGCGATGAAAGCTTTATACGATGTTGCATCTCAAGATGGTCGCATTTTATTTGTTGGTACGAAATTTCAAGCTTTAGATATTGTTGCAAGTGAAGCAGTTCGTTGTGGTCAGTATTATGTAAATGATCGATGGCTTGGTGGTATGCTTACTAATTGGAACACTGTTTCTTCTTCGATAAAAACTTTGATACAATATGAGAAAATATTGAATGATGAAGATAGTATCTTAACAAAAAAAGAATTAGGAAACATTGAAAAGAAAAGAAAAAAGCTTGATAAAGAATTGGGTGGAATTAGAGAAATGGGAGCAGTTCCTGATATTTTATTTATTATTGATACTAACAAAGAGCATATAGCGGTTAAAGAGGCTAAAAAACTGGGTATTCCTGTAATTGGAGTACTTGATACCAATTCTGACCCAGATGGTATTGCCTATCCTATACCAGGAAATGATGATTCAAGAAAATCAATAGAGCTCTATTGTAAATTAGTTGCTGATTCTATATTAGCTGGAATAGAGTCTAGTTTGACAAGGTCTAGAGTTAAGGATGATGAGCTTATTCAAGAAAAAGAAGAGGATATTGTGCAAACTAAAAAGAAGCGTATTAAGGTTGAAATAGAAAGGGAGGTAATAGTAAGTAAATGAAGATGGATTCAAGTAGTATAAGGGAATTACGCGATAGAACAGGGCTTGGCTTAAGCGATTGTAAGAAAGCGTTAGAAGAGTGTGATGGTGATATTAAGAAAGCCGTTGATAGGTTACGTACAATAGGATTTGCTAAAGCTGACAAAAAGTCTGATAGAGTAGCTTCGGATGGGCTTATTGCTATGTGCTTGGCTAAAAATTATGGTGTATTGGTTAAAGTCAATTGTGAAACTGATTTTGTTGCTAGAAATGAGAAGTTCATAACATTAGTTTCAAATTTAGCATCAATTGCTTGTCAAGAACGTTGTACTAGTCTTGATGAGTTAAAAAATGCTAAATACGAAGATGTTGGTACAGTGCAGAAAGCTATTATGAGTGGTACATCGGTTCTTGGTGAGAAGTTAGAGTTAAGCAATCTTTGCTACCTAGAGATTAAGGATGGGATTATTGCTGGCTATGTACATGGTGATATGCCTGGCTTAGGTAAGATTGGTGCTTTAGTAGCATTGCAATCATCTGATGATACACAAGAGATTGGAAAGCAAATAGCTATGCATGTAGTTGCTATGAAACCTGAAGCTTTATCTATAGATGATTTAGATCAAGAAAAATTAAACAATGAGCGTTCTATAATTGAGGAGCAAGTAAAGAGCTTAAATAAACCTGAAGAGGTAGCGAAAAAAATAGTAGATGGACGAATGGCTAAATACTATGAAGAAGTTGTTCTGCTAGAGCAGAAGTTTATAAAGGATGATAAAATGAAGATTGCTGATTTTATAGAATCAAGTGCTGTTAAATTAGCTAATTATAAGTTACTTACTTTGGATGGTGCAAATAAGTAACAAAACTTCAGAAGTAAAATACCCCAGAGTGTTATTTAAAATCTCTGGGGAGGCTTTGATGGGATCAAAGCTATTTGGCCATGATATGGAAGTTATAGATAAACTATCCAAAGACATAGTTGAAGTTTGTAATCTCGGAGTTCAAGTTTGTATTGTTGTTGGTGGTGGGAATATTTTTCGTGGTGCATCAGCATCTTTAAGTGGCTGTGAGAGAGCAAGCAGTGATTATATTGGAATGCTTGGTACTGTCATTAATGCTTTAATTTTGCAAAATTTTTTAGAAAAAAGCTCTATAGTCTCTAGGGTGTTGTCTGCTATACCTATGACTACTATATGTGAGCCTTATATAAGAAGGAAGGCTATTCATCATTTAGAAGAGGGCAGGGTGATAATTTTTGCAGCAGGAACGGGTAATCCATTTTTTACTACGGATACAGCTGCAGCTTTACGCGCTGTTGAAATGAATTGTAATGTTATTTTAAAAGGTACGCAAGTAAGTGGCGTGTATTCTGCTGATCCAAAAAAAAATGAGAATGCTGTAATGTACGATAGGCTTTCTTACACAGATTTGTTAACTCGTGATTTGAAGGTTATGGATGCGTCAGCAATTTCACTTGCTCGTGAAAATTCTATTCCAATAGTAGTTTTTTCTTTGAAAAGTGAAAAAATGGTCAATATTATTAAAGGTCAAGGTACTTATACTATAGTCTCAGATTATAAACATTAGGTAATTTATGTTAAACGAAATAAAAGCTAAAACAAAAGAAAGAATGCTAAAAACTATTCAGTCTTTTCATGATGATATGAAAGGTGTACGTACTGGTAGAGCTAACTCATCATTACTTAATGGTATAGTTGTAAATATCTATGGTGGACATCAAAAACTGAACCAAGTTGCAGGCGTTTCAGCTATAGATAACAAAACTCTATCAGTTAAAGTTTGGGATGCTACTGTTATCGGTGAAGTAAAAAATGCGATAATCAATGCTAACCTGAATTTAAATCCTGTTGTTGAAGGAAATACTATACGTATAGTTCTGCCAGACTTAACACAAGAAACTCGTGAAAAATTAGTGAAATTATTGCATCAATTTTCTGAAAATGCACGAGTTGCAATTAGAAATATACGCAGAGATGTTATGGAAGAAATAGAGGAAATGAAGAAAAATAAGGAAATCTCAGAAGATGATTTTCATGTTGCCAAAAAGGAAATACAAAACATTAC
This sequence comes from Wolbachia endosymbiont (group B) of Xanthorhoe designata, assembly GCF_964028585.1. Classification (NCBI taxonomy): domain Bacteria; kingdom Pseudomonadati; phylum Pseudomonadota; class Alphaproteobacteria; order Rickettsiales; family Anaplasmataceae; genus Wolbachia; species Wolbachia endosymbiont (group B) of Xanthorhoe designata. The sequence continues at coordinate 924,043 of NZ_OZ034794.1, read as the reverse complement.
TGATGATAATGTAAAAAAAGTCGATGATGACTTATCTATTAAAGAAAAGGATATATTGCATCATTAAGTTAATATGAAAGAATTTTTCAGTATTGAAAAACATAAGAGGATTCGATATAGATACAGTTGTATGAATGCTGTGATTCAGATCTCATCATTACGCACACATTTGATCGTTATACCTTTTGAAATCTAGAAAAAAAGCTTTTCAGTTTGATTTTTTATTACGATAATTAAGTTTACACTCTTGAGCGAAAACGATGCTGAAACGCCTTTTCCTTATTTTTGCATTTGTATTACTCATCCCATTGTCAAATGTTGATGCTAGAAGATATATCAGAATTGTTGGATCTTCAACTGTTTTTCCTTTTATCTCATTTATATCTGAAGAATTCAGCCGTATATTTTCCTTTAAAACTCCAGTTGTAGAATCGATAGGAAGTGGATCAGGGTTCAAAATGTTTTGTTCAGGAATAGGGGAGGGCACACCAGATATCACTACTTCATCTCGCCCTATGAAGGAAGTAGAGAGAGAATTATGTAAAAGAAATAAAGTGAATGAAGTAATAGAGATCATAATTGGCTATGATGGAATTGTTATTGCAAATTCAAATCAAAGCCATAGATTTGATTTTACAAAAAATGACCTGTTTGAAACTTTATCTTCATATTCTGAAGACAATGATAGATTAGTAAAGAATAACAAGAAATTTTGGTCTGATGTAAATCAAGCTCTACCAAAAACAGAAATTAAAATCTATGGTCCACATCAAAATACAGGTACACATGAAACTTTGATTAATTTTATTATGCTTGATCAATATTCATGCATGAACTCAAGGATTTTCAAAGAGAATTATCAAGACCAAGAAAAAAGAAAGAAAGCATGTAGTAATATCAGAGATGATGGAAGATATATAGAAGTTGGAATTAATGAAAACATAATAATACAAAAATTGAAGAGCAATAAAAATGCTTTAGGAATATTTAGCTTCAGCTTTTTAGCGAAAAACCAAGATGAGATTCAAGGAAGCACAATCGCAGGAATTGAGCCAACTTATAAAAATATATCATCGGGGGAGTATATGTTAGCAAGGCCTTTATATCTTTATATAAAGAAAGAACACTTAGATACTGTTGATGGATTAAGGGAATTCATTAGAGAAGTTGTAGACTCTATTAGTACTGAAGGTGGATATTTATCTAGGCTTGGCTTAATTCCACTTTCAAGCGAAAATATGAAAAAAGTCTTGGAAAAGGTTCGTGATATAATATGATGACTTTGATATTTTTTTATTCTGGATACTAGGTTAACAATAGAACGTTTAAATTTCTTGTTTTTATTGTTATCATGCTTAGATTTCCTAAGAACTTATTTACTATAAAATACAACAAGTTCTATTTATTTGAGAAAGTTGTGCGTCTTGTAGAACAGATTTTGTTGTAGGTTTCTCTGTAGCTATTTCAAGGTTTTCTTCTATGCTTTTTTGTTCTGTGTAATCCTTAACTTCTTGAATAAAATCTTCAAGCCACTTCTCACTATCTATCTTGGCATGTCGTTGTTGCTCACCTTTAAGAAGTTTTATTACAGCTGCATCTTGATTTTCAGGCACTCTTTGATATTTAAGCCACAAGTTACGAATATCAGGAGAAGCGTTTTTCAAATGAGCTTCAAAGGTTGCTTTTGTGTCTTTTGTACTTTCTTCTTGTTGATCTTGATGGAATTTAAACCAGAAATCGCGAATATCAGGAGAAGCTTTATCCCAAAGAAGTTTAGTAATTTCTTTTATATTTCTCAGATCTTCTTGTTTCAATCTTTCACCATCACCTATATATCGTTTATTAAGACCAACTTGCAGAGGATAAAGTAAAAGGGTAGTTTTGCTCTGTGAATGTATAGGTCTATTTAAAATCATTGCTAGATTTGTATCACAATCTTCTAATACTGCTTTAACTTTTTTAACATCCAGATAATCTATTGCTTGACGTAATTTGTAGTGAAGATCACTTATTCTCTTTAAATTTTCCACTTTTTGTATAGCTCTACCACAAATACCATTTTTCTGATTAGATTCTTCATAAGTTTGTTCTAGTGGCTTTTTCGGTGTACTTTCTATTGTAATCCTTAACTTCTGGAATAAATTTTTAACATCATAATCTGAACTCTTATTAGCTAATTTGATTGCACTATTACTAAGGAGAATACGAGTTTCTTGATCAGCTTTCTGCCAAAGTGCCTTAATGATATCTCCTTCTTTTTTTTGTGTAAAAATAGCAAAATCTAAGATGGTGTAATTGTAAGAAAATTTGCTTTTCAAGGCTTTTTGTACATCACTATTAGGATTGCTGTTGAGTATGTTCTGAACCTTTTTAAGATTGTTCTGCTGGACTGCATAATATAATAAATCTTGAATTTTTTTAACATTTGGATCATTACTCCCTTTTGCTTCTTTCATAACTATACCACTTGAAGTACTCTCAATTTTTTGCTTATATTGGTTAATTTCTTTTTGATTTTTTTGGAACGTAATAAACTTTAAAGTGGTGCAAGGGTTAGGTAAATCCTCTTTAAACTTTTCTTGTACATCGCTAGGCAATTTGCTTTCCAAAACTTTTTGTACATCACTATCGTAATTATTTTTTATACTCTCAAAGTTGCCCTTTATAGCTTCACTAATTAATGAATCTCGAATGGTTTTTTGTCTTTCAGTTAATAACATACCTTACCTCTTATGGCAAATTTAGCGCTATAATTATACGTATTTATAATCAAGTCAAGAGAAAAAATTAGCAAAGCGGTTGAAGTTTTAATAACATATAGCTTTCACAGTACTGTCTATGGAAAATCTGCAAGTTTTACGTTCAATTGCGTTTATTGTGGGAATTTTTCTATTGTTGTTTGGCGTAGCAATGCTTATTCCTGCTATTACTAATAATTATCTAGGTTACGAATGGAAAAATTTTCTGGTTGGATTTATAGTTACCTGCACATTTAGTGCGATTTTTATTCTACTGGGTAAACTAAATAGGGTACATGGAATGCCGGCAATTTTTGCGATTACCAGTTGTACCTGGATTGCATTATCTCTATTTGCAGCTATTCCATTTTATCTTGATAGTTTAAGCTACATTGATGCACTGTTTGAAGCAGTATCTGGGATTACAACCACAGGAGCAACTGTTCTAAGTTACATCGAGCAACAATCTCCGGGGATACTACTGTGGAGAGCAATGCTGCACGGTATAGGTGGTTTTGGAGTAATTACAGTAGGAATTGCAATTTTTCCCATATTTAAGGTTTTGAGCTTAAATAATTTACTCTATTCTGAGTACTCAGATGCTCTTAAAAGAAAGTTACCACATACGCGAAGCGTAGTAATACATATTGCAGAAATATATTACTGCCTAATTTTATTGTGCATATTTTCGTACTATCTAGCTGGCATGCCATTATTTGACGCAGTATGTCACGGAATGTCCGCTGTATCAACTGGTGGATTTGCTAACTATAACGATTCTATAGGCTACTACAATAACCCTATATTGGAGGTCATAACAATTATCTTTATGATTTTAGGCTCTTTACCTTTTCTGAGCTATTTACAAATTATAAGACGATTAGACGTTTGTTATGATGAACAGGTCTCTTACTTTATTAAGATAGTTGTTATCTCATCTTTGCTTGCTTGTTTTTGGTTATATAAAAATTTTGACTTAGGAGTATTTTTATCATTTAGGTACAGCACATTCACCATTACCTCCTTTATCACATCAACTGGCTATGTAATGTGCAACTACTTGAATTGGAGCTTTATTTCAGTCTTAGCTTTCTTTTTAGCCTTTATTGGTGGATGTGGTGGTTCTGCTAGTGGTGGAATCAAAATCTTCCGTTTAGTCATTTTTCTAAAATCTATAAGGAATTACTTTAGCTCTTTATTAAATCCAAGTGAAAGCGATAGAGTAAAACTCAATGGTAAAATACTGGAAAATGATGAAGTTCAATCCGTCTTTACGTTTTTTGCGATTTACATGTTAACATTCACTATATCATCAATAGTGATGTCTTACTTGAGCAATGCGGACTTTATAACTAGCATCAGCTCTGTTTCTGCAATGCTTACAAATTCTGGCCCAGGGTTTAGTAACCTAATAGGTCCTTCAGGTAATTATTCCTCCTTTAGTGGTGGAGTAAAGCTATTTCTATCGTTTTTGATGCTGCTTGGCAGGCTTGAAATATTGCCAATTTATTTTTGTATAGGTAGTTTATACTGGAAACTTTGCCATTCCAGAGTGTAACGCTAATTCAGGTTTACATTTAAATTCTATTACATATTATTATAAGTATTACAAAACTTTAAAGGACAATTATGGCAGTTATGCCAGATAAATGGATAAGGGAAAAGGCTGAAAACTCTAGAATGATAGAGCCTTTTGTGAATCATAAAAGCAGTAAGGGTGTTGTATCTTTCGGATTATCATCTTATGGCTATGATGCAAGAGTTAGTAATAAGTTTAAGATTTTTACTAATGTTAATTCAGCTATTGTAGACCCCAAGAATTTTTCTGAGAATAGTTTCATAGATAAGGAAACAGATGTATGTATAATCCCACCAAATAGTTTTGTACTTGCCAGCACGGTGGAATATTTTCGTATACCAAGGAATGTACTGGTAATTTGTGTTGGTAAATCAACTTATGCAAGATGTGGTATTATAGTAAACGTCACACCTTTAGAGCCTGGATGGGAAGGTCACGTCACACTTGAATTCTCTAACACTACTCCACTTCCTGCAAAAATCTACGCTAATGAAGGAGCATGTCAATTTGTGTTTTTGAGCGGCGAAAGTGAGTGTGAGAAGTCATATGATGATATGAAAGGAAAATATATGAATCAACATGGTATCACTTTGCCGTTAGTTAAGTGATTACTTTAGATAAAGCTAGATATTGATTCTTTGTATTGAAGATTAGCAAAATTTTCTTTTATTAGTTCATCACATTTTTTATCACCTAAAACTGCACGTGCAGAGTGATTTTTAAATGATTCTATAAAGCTAATAAAGAAATTTGTAGAAGGATTACTTAAAGCTTTTGCAACTTCTTTTTTTTCTTCATCATTGGCAAGCTGATTAAATAATTCTTCACCTTTTTTTGTAGCTCATTTTGAAATTCTTGTTTTACAGTAGCCTTATCCGCTCTTTGCAAGAAGGAAAACTCTTCAAAAGTGTACAAGGAAGAGACAATACTGTTAAAGGTACCAGTAAAACATGCACTGCCAACAAGTACTCCGTATTCTGTTTGCGATTCTACTAAATGTTTAACCAGTTGATATTTTCTCTGTGATATGCGGGCATTAATATCTATATTATTATCAGTACTTTTTTTATTTTTATCCTTACAAGCTTTCCAAACCAAACTTAAAACTTGCTTCAATCTTAATCCACTTCCACTATGTGAATCAGGGTCATTTTTTATACGCTTTAGGCACTCAAGTGCATGTTTTTTCTCATCTGCTGTGAGTTGATCTTTATCTAAAGCTTTTTGTGTGCCATTTGCTATGCATTCTAACTGATCAATAAATCCTTCTATTTCCTCTATAAACTTATCATCAACATCAGGCTCGCCATAGTTTTCTTTTAGCTTTTGAACGTTAATATTAATTGCATCATTTACATTAGTATCATGCGTTGTTTGTGGGATACGTGCTGCCTCCATAAATGCTTCAGTTCTTTGCTCTAACCATTCCGGTAATTTGCCTCCTGCAAGAACATATAGCTTACTCAATGCTTGAGCGACTAGAATTAATGCTAGAACAAGAACAATAGATGCTATGAGTAATACTACAGCTAAACCAATGACTAGCCACCTCACAGGGGCTAGTAAAATATCTCTTAATTTTGACGTTCTTTGTATGTTACCTGGTGTATTTACTACTACCGACATAATTAATTTTAAATAGTCTCATTATCGTCAATATATTATATTTCTCTTATTTTGTCAACTCACATTTCTACTTCTGTACTTTTTCATTCTTTCTTCTAATTACTATAGATGCATTTCTTTATTAATTGATATCCTTTCAAGCCGCTAAAACTGATTGCATTCGCCTAGTTACAAAAAATGTCTGTGCTAAAACATGCTCATATATAGCTCTTTTTCTAATAGTTCGAATAGCTGGATATTCTTTCTGGCTCAATTTTTTATAACAAACCAATGGTTTGATTAAAATCAGGAGAATATGGAGGCAGATACATAACTTCAGCACCGACACTTTTAACAAATTCACTTATTTTCTATGAAAAGTTGCATTATCCAAAATCACCCAGCAATAAAGCTTGAACTAGCTATTAAAAACGTCTGTATCGCAGTAGCCTTCAAAAATCATAGGCGCCATAATTTTTTCCTTATTCAAAGCTGCAATCATACTAATACGCTGACTTTTGTGTTATCAATTCCAGATTAGTCGATATATACAAGAATTTCAGTGTTTTTTGTTGCTATGAGTTTTTTAAGCTCAGCACGTTTTTTCTGCGTCCTTAAATAGTCCTAATTTTAATTTGTTTTAAGTTTAAAGTCTTTCGTTAGGTTTGCAGAATACATTTCCTTATTATCTTGGTTATAGAAAGTAAATTTGTGATCGTCTAAACCTAATATTGCAAAGCCAAAGCCGAAAAAGTTTCTAACTTCGTGTGCTAAGTAATTTCTACTATTTGGATAGTTAAATTCTACGTTTTGATAAACAGGTTCTTGATCTTGAGCGTGTAATAATGCACCGCCGTTTCCAACTATAATCTGATCTGGAACATTATCCATTAATAAAATCTGGGCTATATGAATGTGGCCAGAAACTATGGTAGTAACATTGCTTGGAAATTTATCTCCAAAAGCTTCAATTTGTGTAAGATTACCATGGCTTTTTAATGTCAAAAATTCTTTTTTTGGAGATCTCCAAAGTGGTTTATGAGTCAAAAACCACGTGGGCTTATCTTGTATCAATTTATCAAACTGCCTCTCAAAAGCATCAACTGTGCTTTGGGTTGTAAAAATTTCCTCACCGGATGAAGAGTCGAAGATAAAAAACTTCATCGGCCCAGTATCTAAGAACCAACTGGAAATAAGATCTTCACATTTTTGAGGGAAAAAGGGGTATGAATCTAAATATCTGAACCATCCTTCGTAAGCTCTATTACAACTCTCATGATTTCCACGAACAAAAAGAAAAGGAGATTGTGTTAAAATATCTTTTGCAGGCTCAAACCAATCAGCGTACCAAGCTTCTTTGCTATATCCATAAATATCGCCGCACTTTTTTGTGTTTCTACATTTTGCTTGTCTATAATGATAATCACCAACATGGATAATTAAATCTGGTTTATGAAAAGCGATTGAATCTAAATTTTTTTTCAAAGGCCAGCTATCTACAGAATTACATTCTTGCTGAAATAACATATTTATTCTACATCCTGTATCGCCAATGAAGGCAATTTTGCTGATCTTTTTCGCTAATACGGGAACTTTTATATTGTCAATACTAATGTTTTGAGCATTTGTTTCTACTATCAGTTCACAAACTGTTTCGGTATTGTTAATTGAGCTGCGACTTAGCATTTCTACTTCCTTATTATCGACGTAAGCAATGGGACACATGTTATTGTCTATAATCGCACGTATGCTTAATTTATTTTCTGGAATGATTTGAGACCATGTGTACAATATTTGTGCATGAGTGGAGTGAAAGCTAATTGTAAGAGATAGAATTAAAAAAATGAAGATATTAGCTACTTTCATTTGTATAAAGACCTAAATTAAGAATTAGTATTAAGATTATCTTAAATGATTAAAGTTTGTAACCATAAAATTCATAGTTAAATTATACAGGCATTTCCTAAATTATCCTAGTATCAGATTGACACTTTAGATGAAAAATCCTAAAATGATTAAGTAATTTAAAGTAATTATATAGAAACTAGAATAAAGTGCGGTCGTGGTGGAATTGGTAGACACGCAGCGTTGAGGTCGCTGTGGCTCACAAAGCCTTGGAAGTTCAAGTCTTCTCGACCGCACCAAGTTGTTTGGTGTAGGTGAAATGTTTATAGGAAATCAAAGTAGAAATAAAGTAGAAAGGGCCATCAGTGAAGTCAGGCGTGGTCTTCCAATTTTAATATATGATGATGAAAATAACTATCTATTGCTTGCTGCTGCTGAAACTTTAGAAAAAAATTTATTTAGTCAATATAAGCTTATATCAGGTAATGTGTATGTTACTGTGACTGCAAGTAAGGTAAAATACATATGTCAGAGTAAAGAACATAGTAGCAAACGTCTATTGATAAGCAATTTTGATGAACTGCTCCATTTAATAAATTGTTCAAAGGAAGATAGCATAAAAGAATTGCAATGCTCAAAGACAATAGATGCGTATGCTGTTGCCTTGCTTAAGTTCTCAGAGTTATTGCCATACGCATTAGTGGCTGATATGACGTTTGAGAATAAACATGAAATGCAAAATTGGTGTGAAGAAAATGACATTATTGCACTAAATACGTTACTTGTGAATGATTTTCAACGAAATCATAGTGTGTATGAAGTTTGCAAAACATCATTATTTTTAAAGCAGACTCAAGAAGTAGATATCATATCTTATAGAACTAAAAGTGGCGGAAGAGAACATTATGCAATTATCATTGGCAATCCAGATAAAGATAATGAGCCATTAGTGAGAATTCATTCTTCATGCTATACAGGAGACTTATTAGACAGCTTATCATGTGATTGCAGAAGCCAGTTACATCAAGCGATTCAAATAATGACCGACTTTGGGAATGGCATTATATTATACTTGATGCAAGATGGGAGAGGCATTGGTTTAACTAATAAGTTAAGAGCATACAGTATGCAAAGAAAATATAATCTTGATACTGTTGATGCAAATAGAGTATTGGGTTTTGAAGATGATGAAAGGAGCTTTGCTGTTGCAGCTAAAATACTTAAGAAATTGAACATTAACAAAATACAATTACTTACAAACAATGGTAGAAAGTTATCAGAGTTGAAAAATAACGGTATAGAAGTTACAAAGTGTATACCACTTATTATGGAACGCAATGAATATAATGATTCATATATGGAAACAAAATTTGGCAAGTTAGGCCATGGATTAAGGGTTTGTTAGCTTTTTTGTTATAACTACTTTGTTAGCTTGCTATGTTAATTAATATAAGTTAAGATTTTTAAGAATATTGAGATGCTGAAATTTTTAAAACAAGAAAAAAGTAATGAGTCATTGGATAAGGATATAAATTGGAATTCAAGTCGCTATAGCACAGTTGTTGCTCAGAGAAATACTTTACTTTTATTTACATTAATATTACTAGTTGCAATTTCTATAAGCATATTAGCTATATTTAAAATTAGCACAAGTAGCACTATTGAGCCATTCGTTATAGAAATTGACAAAAAGTCAGGAATAGTGCAATTGGTTGATCCTGTTACAGTAAAACAATATTCTGCAAATGAAACGCTGAACGATTATTTTATTTCAGAGTATATAAAAGCAAGGGAGGTTTTTGACCCATATAATTATAATTATAATTATTATACAAAAGTAAGGTTATTTTCTTCTCCTAGTGTATATAGTGAATTTAGCAATTATATAAAATCGCAGAATATGAATGACCTTTTTAATTTATATTCAGATGCTAAAGGTGAGTTGAAAATTCGTTCAATTCAAAAATTAGGTAACGATGCTCTTCAAGTGAGATTTTCTATAGAATTTACACGAAAAGATGGAAATTCCTCAAGGAAAAATAAGATAGTTGTGATGTCGTATAAATATGCATCGCTTGAAATGAATGATCAGCAAAGATATATTAACCCGTTAGGGTTTCAAGTTATTTCATATAGAGTAGATGATGAATATGTGTAGGATATTGTTAGTTTTAGCTTTACTAATAAGTGGCAACTTAAATGCATCTATTAATAATAAACCTATTTCTGTAGATAGTAGAATAAAGACTTTTGTATATAGCCCTAATGAGGTGTTTACAGTAATTTTTAGTCAAGGTTACTATTCTTATATTGAGTTTGCAGAAGGGGAAAAAGTCAAAAATATTGCTGTTGGTGATGCATCAAGTTGGAAAATTAATCCTTATGATAATAAACTGCTTGTCATGCCATTTGAAGTCAGTAGTCGCACTAACATGATTATTACGACAACTAAAAAGAGAAATTACATTTTTGATCTAATTTCAAGACCAAATTACGATAAATACCCAGATGCTGATGCTAAAAAAGTGGATCATGATTATTCCGTTGAAAAGGATATATCTTACGTAATACGTTTTTATTATCCTCAAGAAGAAGATGAATTTGATGTTGATTTAGATGAGGTTTCTTTACCTACTCAAATGCAATACATTACAGAAAAGCCAGAAAAAGTAATACAAGAAAATAATACGAGGTACAACTATACATATATTGATGAAGGTGGTAACGTAGATATAGTTCCAATTGAGTTATTCGATGATGGTTATTTAACCTATTTAAAGTTTAGAAATAGTAATAAAATTCCTCAGGTTTTTATAGAAGAGAATGATAAACCCTGTAAAAGGCTGTTATTTGATGATTATGTTGTAATAAAAGGAGTACATAAAAAGCTATTAATGCGTTATGAAGGTAGTGAAGTTGAAGTTATAAATAGGTCACTTTAGTTGTGGTACATATAATATGAGTAAAGAAAGGCATAATAGTGTAGAAGATGAATCAGAGATAGAAAGCAAGGTAGTAACAGTTGGCTCTAATCAAGGTTATAAGGCATTGATGATAGTTATGGTAGCGCTCTTAGTTGGTGGAGTGTACTATCTTTATTTTAGTCCTTCTAATAAAGAGGGTCCAGAGATTGTTAAAAAAGAGGAAACAAAGCAAAACATTCAAGAATTGAAAGGAAAGTTAGAACAAGTTCCAGATAATGCAATAGTTTCCGAAAGAATAGTAACTGATCTCTTGCCACCCTTACCTCCTCTTCCTATTCCACAAGTCATACCAGAAGTAAAACAAATCAAAAAAGAGGAAGTGACAAAAAAAGAAGAGCAACTAAAAGAAACTCCCTTGTCAAATATACCTGTTCTACCAAAGCAAAATTTTCCTTCTGGTAATGTTATTAGCAATTTGCCTACTTCATTTCCTACAATAGGAAGCGGAGGTTATCCCAAAGAAAGGCGTAGTGCACAAATGTTAGCAATTTCAGGTAGTAGCGGGAAAGATAAAGCTGCAGATGCTGTTTTATCCAATACCTCAGCACAGTCGAGCAAAGCTACCAAAGCTGGAAAGCTTGGTTTAATGATTATTCAAGGTAAAGTTATTGACGCTATTCTTGAAACTGCAATAAGTTCTGACTTACAAGGAATGCTCCGTGCTATTGTTAGTAGAGACGTTTATGCAGAAACTGGTGATACAATTTTAATACCAAAAGGCTCAAGGTTAATAGGTGATTATTCATTCGACTCAAATGTTGTAAAAGCCCGAGTGAACATAAATTGGAATAGGATCACTCTTCCTCATGGCATAGATGTTGCTATTTCATCATCTGGTACCGATGAGCTTGGAAGGGCAGGGATAGCTGGAATAGTTGATAATAAAATAGTAAGTGCATTATTCTCTTCAGTGGCACTTGCTGGTGTTTCGATTGGTTCAGCTGTTGTAGGACAAAAAGCCTCTAATTTTATCGATGCGCTAACTGCCATGGATGCAGTGAAGTCTATTACTGCAACTGAAATAGATATTTTCTCTTTCAAAGAAGTGATTGTAAGTGGATTGGGGGAAGGTGATATTAAAACAGCAATTAAAGCCATTAAAAAAGAAGAATGGAAATTAGGTTCTAGAGCTATTAGTAGAATTCAAAATGCTTCTAGCGAGCAAAATTTATTTGAGATCATGAAAGAAGAGGTCGCGAAGGTTCTAAGCACAGCACTTGCAGGTCAAAAAGTTACTGAAGAGGATATCCCTATTACTTTAGAAGATGTGAAGGCATTATTAAAGCAAATTCAGAAAAATAGTAAGTCTGTTTATGAAAGCGCAATTGAAAAATCAATTAATGATTTTTCCAAAGACATGCGAGATATAGTTGATAGGAGTGTAGATAAAAAACCAACTATTTATGTTAATCAAGGAACTGCATTGAAAGTATTTGTTAACCAAGATATAGTATTTCCTCCACAGTCAATATTAAATAACTGAAATGAACTATGCTGCACTTGATACATACTTGGAGCCATTACAAGGGATATTTCAAGAGGAAGGTGTAAATGAAATATCAATAAATAAACCGAAGGAAGTATGGATTGAAAATCGCGGTGAAATAAGATGCGAAAAGTTAGAAATATTTGATCTTAATCATTTAAAATCTCTTGGCAGGTTGATTGCTCAAGCTACAGAACAAAAACTGAGCGAAGAGACACCGCTGCTTTCAGCTACATTACCAAATGGTTATCGTATACAGATAGTGTTTCCTCCAGCATGTGAGCCTGATAAAGTAGTCATTTCAATTCGTAAACCTTCTTCTATGCAATTGGCATTGGATGATTATGAAAAAATGGGGGCTTTTTCTGAAACTGTTATAGGAGTGACCGATAATCCAGTAGATCGTCACCTAGATTTGCTACTGAAACAAAAAAAAATAAAAGAGTTTTTAGAATATGCTGTAATAAATAAGAAAAATATCATAATTAGTGGTGGAACTTCCACTGGTAAAACCACTTTTACTAATGCTGCTTTGCGTGCTATTCCATTTGAAGAAAGAATTATTACTGTTGAAGATGCAAGAGAGATAGTTTTGAATGATCATCCCAATAAAGTCCATTTAATTGCCTCTAAAGGAGGGCAAGGCAGGGCAAAAGTGACCACTCAAGATTTGATAGAGGCATGTTTACGTTTAAGACCAGATAGGATAATAGTTGGTGAATTACGTGGAGCAGAAGCTTTTAGTTTTCTTAGAGCAATAAACACTGGCCACCCAGGGTCAATATCAACTCTTCATGCGGATAGTCCGGCAATGGCTCTTGAGCAAATAAAACTTATGGTTATGCAAGCAAATCTTGGCATTCCCCCGGATCAGATCATACCATACATTAGAAATGTAATTGATATTGTTATTCAACTAAAAAGAATTTGTGGGGGTAGAAGAATCATTTCTGAGGTATTATTTACTAGATCTTCAGATGGAAATGCTTAAGTTTATACGTAAATTAAGAAAAAGTAGTTTATGAGTAATGGAAATCACCTACGTAATGTTCTTATAGGAGGTGTGGTATCTTTTAGCATATTTGAATTTTGCTTCTATTTGTCTGGTATATTATTCTACCTGTTTGTTGACGGTCCAGATGGTGTAGATTTTAGAGCAATTAATCCTAGCTTGACACCTTTTCCTCAAGCTCTCTGGCCGACAATTTTTGATCATATACAATATTGTTGGCATCATCCAGAGCTATATAGCTTTGAGCTCAAAATTAAATTAGTTGTATCTTCTGTACTGCCTCAAATTGTTTTGATGATTATTTTGTGGAATGTGAGAGAAAGACTAATTGAGTGGCGGCCATTTAAAAAGAAAGAATCACTTCATGGAGATTCACAGTGGGCATCAGAGAAAGACATACGAAAAGCGGGATTAAGAAGCAAAAAAGGTCTATTGCTTGGTAAAGATAAGAGAGGATATTTTATTGCTGATGGGTTTCAGCATGCATTGCTCTTTGCACCTACAGGCTCTGGTAAAGGTGTTGGTTTTGTAATTCCTAATTTGTTATTTTGGAATGATTCGGTAATTGTGCATGATATAAAATTAGAAAACTATGAAATAACAAGTGGTTGGCGAGAGCGACAAGGACAAAAAGTATATGTATGGAACCCAGCGCAGCCAGATGGGGTAAGCCATTGTTATAATCCACTGGAATGGATTAGTGAAAAACCTGGACAGATGGTTGACGATGTGCAAAAAATAGCTAACCTCATCATGCCTGAACAAGATTTTTGGCAAAACGAAGCAAGAAGCTTATTTGTTGGGGTGGTACTATATTTACTTGCTGCACCAGAGAAAGTTAAATCTTTTGGTGAGGTTGTGCGTACGATGCGTAGCGATGACGTAGTTTACAATCTTGCTGTAGTTTTGGACACAATGGGTAAAATAATACATCCGGTAGCGTATATGAACATTGCAGCTTTTTTGCAAAAGGCTGACAAAGAAAGATCAGGTGTTGTGTCAACTATGAACTCGTCGCTTGAATTGTGGGCAAACCCATTGATCGATACTGCAACTGCATCAAGTGATTTTAATATTTTGGATTTTAAAAGGAAGAAAACTACAGTTTATGTTGGTTTAACTCCTGATAACTTAACTAGGCTCAGGCCTTTAATGCAGGTTTTTTACCAACAGGCAACTGAGTTTTTATGTAGAAAATTGCCATCGGATGACGAGCCTTACGGCGTATTATTTTTAATGGATGAGTTTCCAACACTTGGAAAAATGGAGCAATTTCAAACGGGCATCGCATACTTTCGTGGCTATCGAGTAAGGTTATTTTTAATTGTTCAAGATACTGAACAGCTTAAAGGAATATATGAAGAAGCAGGAATGAACTCCTTTTTATCAAACTCAACCTATAGAATAACTTTTGCAGCCAATAATATTGAAACGGCTAATTTGATATCTCAGCTTATAGGAAACAAAACTGTACAACAAGAATCATTAAACAAACCTAAATTTTTAGACTTGAATCCTGCATCAAGATCATTGCATATCTCTGAAATACAGAGAGCATTGCTCTTACCTCAAGAAATTATTATGCTGCCACGTGATGATCAGATAATTTTGATAGAATCGACTTATCCAATTAAGTCAAAGAAAATTTTGTACTATAGTGATAGCACATTCACAAGAAGGCTGATTAAACCAACATGTGTGCCTACACAAGAGCCATATGATCCAAACAAGGTCTTTTCTGCTGCTAACAAAGATAAGATTAGTAATGAAGAAAAGAGTAATGCTATTGAAGCTGCTGATTATCCTGTTGAAGCTAAAACTGAAGATGCAATATATGATGAGCCAGAGATTGAAGATGGATTTGAAGACGAGGATATTGATGATAAGTTTGAAGGTGGTGATGGTTTTGATGATGAGGAAGACGATGATGAAGACAGTAAGGATGAATTTGATGATGATGATAAATTTGAAGATGAGGACAAACTAGACGGCAATAAAATCGAGGATAGAGGTTAATTTTACCTATTTTTTAGCTTAGAAAATAATTAGTTTTTTCATATTAAATCATTTTTAATTAATTAGTACTAGATTAGCTATTTTAACTAGAGGAATAGTCATGATGAGTAAAAAAACATTAGCAGTTACAGCACTTGCTTTATTGTTGTCACAACAATCTTTTGCAAGTGAAACAGAAGGATTTTACTTTGGTGGTGGATATTATGGTCAATATTTGAACTTGGGTAAGTTGAAAGCAAAAATTGGAGGCAAAGATGCTACAGATGATCACCGTGTATCTATAAATGACATAGACGCTCAGAGAACAGAAGGTCAGTTAATAAGTAAGTATAAAGGAGATTATAACCCACCTTTTGCTGCAAATGTAACGTTTGGGTACACAGGAGAACTAGGCAATAATAGCTATAGAGCTGAATTGGAAGGGATGTACTCTTCTGTAAAAGTAGATAATGTTGGTTTATCAAGCAATCAAGTAACTGTTTCGTATCTAAAAGAGGATGCTAATAAAAAAACTTATATGTATAAAGCTGTAATTAATCATGACCAAGTAGAAAACGCATCTGTAATGGCAAATGTTTATCATTATTGGAAAAGTGATAGTTTCTCTTTTTCTCCTTACGTTGGTATTGGAGTTGGTGGAACAAGAATGACAATGTTTGAAAAATCGTCAATAAGACCTGCAGGTCAATTGAAAGCTGGCTTTGATTATCGTATAAACGAAGATATAAATATGCACGTCGGATATAGAGGTTTTGGTGTTCTTGGTAGTAATGTTGATTTTGAAGCAGAGGTGTTAGGAGAAATGAAAGAAAAGCAACCGGCAAACCCAGATGGAAAAAAGATATTAGAATTGAAGAAAGATCAAAAACCATCGGAGCAGAATTTACACAAAGAAAGTATCAGTATAGGCAATCAAGTGTTTCACACACACGGTATAGAAGCTGGTCTTACTTTTCATTTTGCCAGCAAAGCTTAACTCTGATAGAGACATTTTCCTGGTAGCACGTCTGCGTCACACGACTGTAGCTTCTAACCAGGTGACAACTTTCTCGTTATCTGAATATTTTCTTTCTTGTAATTCAGGCTCTTTTTTCTCAATTCCAGCGTGTGGGGCTGGAACAACAATAAAGAACATATAAAGAATGGTTATGCAAGAAGTCTACTTTTTATTCTTAATTAACTCTAAAGCCTTCTTCAGATCTATACTTTCAATATCTGCATTCTTGCCCAAAGCAACGTTTGTTTTACCGCATTTTATATAGAATCCGTACCTACCGTTGCAGATAAAAACTTCTTTTCCCTTTTCATTAAAACCAAGAGATTTTAGCTCTTTGCGTGGGCTGCTCTCAATAATTTGTATAGCTTCGTTTAATTGTGTGTCTAATACCTCCTTAGAGCTTTTTTTAAGAGAAAAGTATCGGTCATCATAGAGAATATAGTACCCAAGTCGTCCAAGACCTATTTTTACTTCCTTTCCAGTTTCAGGGTGCTCTCCGATTATTTTCGGCAGGGAAAGTAATCGAGTGGCGGTATTTAGATCAATATCATTAACATTTATATCTTTTGGTACAGAAATCTTTTTTTTCTTTTCTGACTCACTATTAAACTCCAGATAAAGTCCAAAAGGACCTTTTTTGATCATTACCTCTTGGCCTGTCACATCATCTATACCCAAACTTTTTGGATATTCTGAATTGTCATTACTGCCCGTAATTTCTTTTGTATGATTGCATGCAGGATAGTTAGAACATCCAAGAAACACACCGGCTTTTCCAAAATTTAATTTCAATATACCACCAGAGCAATTAGGACATTTTTTACCTATTTCTTCCTTTCCTTCCTCTGAGCAAAACCAATTGACTACCAAATCATGAATACCACTAAAAATCTCATCATGTGTCATTTGCTTAACAGAATTTACATGATTAAAAAATGGCACCCAAAAATAGCCTAGTTCTTTTTTCCAATCTGCACGTCCATTTGAGATTGAATCAAGCCTTTCTTCCATTTGTGCTGTAAAGTCATACTCTACACAACGCTGAAAAAAAGTTTCCAAAAATATAGTCACGATCTTACCGCGGCTGCTTGGAATAAATCTTTTGTTATCCAATGAAACATATTCACGATCTTGTAATACCGAAATAATTGTTGCATAAGTTGATGGGCGACCTATACCGACTTCTTCCATTTTTTTTACTATACTCGCTTCACTATAACGAGGTGGCGGTTGAGTAAAGTGCTGTTTCGGATCAACAGAAATCAACTTGCACGCTTCCTCTTCCTTCATGGCAGGTAGCAGGCCTTCATTTTCGGCTTCTATGTTATCTTGATAGACTTTATAAAAACCATCAAAGAATATACTTGATCCACTTGCTCGCAGAATCACTTTCTGATCAATAGAACTAATTCCAACTACCACTTGATCAAGAATCGCCGATTCCATTTGACTTGCAATGGTTCTTTTCCAGATTAAATCGTACAATTTAAATTGCTCTGGCGTTAAGTAATCCTTAATACTACCCGGCGTTCTATTAATATCAGTTGGACGAATTGCCTCATGTGCTTCCTGGGCATTTTTGACCTTTTTTACATACTTACGAGGAGACTGCGGTAAATATTTATCACCATATAATGACTTAATTGATCCCCTGATTGAGTTTATAGCCTCATCTGCAATATGAAACCCATCTGTACGCATGTAAGTTATCAACCCTACGGTTTCACCACCAATATTGATACCTTCATATAAATTTTGCGCTACTCGCATAACATTTTTCACATTAAAATACAGTTTATTCACTGCATCTTGCTGAAGACTTGAGGTGATAAATGGAGGAAGCGGGTTTCTCTTAACTTGCTTGCGTTCTACTGTGCTTACAGCATACTGCCTTGACTCGATCTCCCTGACTAAGTTCTTTGCCTCTTCTTCATTCTTAATATCAAATTTTTCTAGCTTTTTATTGTCATAGTGGCTTAGCATAGCAAAAAAAGCCTCATCTTTGCTATTTTGCATTTCTGCCTTTATGTTCCAATACTCCTGTGTTATAAACTTACTGATTTCATTTTCTCGTTCGCATATAAGCTTTAATGCAACAGACTGCACTCGCCCTGCAGATTTGCTTCCCGACAATTTTGTCCACAGCAGCGGTGATAAGCTAAATCCAACTAGATAATCCAAAGCTCTGCGTGCTTGCTGTGCACGCACTAAGTCCATATTAATTTCACGTGGATTTTTTATAGCTTCTTGCACTGCTCTTTTTGTTATTTCGTTAAAGACTACTCTATGAATGTTGCTTTCATCATTGATTGCTTTTCTTTCCTTTAGTGCCTCTATCACATTCCAAGCTATTGCTTCTCCTTCTCTGTCTGGATCTGTTGCAAGGTATATATCTGATGTTTTACTAGCTTCCTTGACTAACTCTTTTACATACTTTTCTGCTTTTTCAATAATCTCATACTTCATGGCAAAGTCATTATCAGGATCAACAGAACCATTCTTCGCTGGTAGATCTCTGACGTGGCCAAAGGATGCGGCCACTTTGAATTCTTTACTCAAATATTTACCTATCGTCTTTGCCTTTGCTGGTGACTCAACTATCAATAATGCCATAATTATTAGTACTTAAAGGTAATATGTTGAAATATATAGAATAAAAAGTAAAAAAATATTTTAATGGTCTTTCCAATTTTTCTAAGTAATTGTTTTAATGTTAGCAAAAAAACTAATGAAAGAGCCTACTTTACAAATTTTCCCAACTCCCTTACCATAAGGATAACGCTATACTATTTATCTTCGTCTGTGCAGATTAAATGACAAAAGCATAACGCAGTTGTCGTCTTATTTTTAATTTTTTGCACTATGTGCATCTTATTTCTTTACAAAACTTCCAGTTTTTTAACCATATAAGCTGAAACGGGCTGTTTAAGACAGGCCAATTTTCAGGAGTCACAACTAGCTAATAGGGGGTTTCTTTTGTCTTTTTTCTACTTGGTAAATTTCTTGATATTTGTAGCTAAAGTAATTTAAGAGAGGTGTCATCCCAGTGCTCCGACACTGGGATCCATTTTTCCATCATCAGAAACGTTGATTACTTTTATACTCGTAAATTTAACTGGATCCCAGTGTCGGAGCACTGGGATGACAAGAAAAGGAGTACTGGAATGATAAGAAGGACATTCCACCATGTCATTCCAGCGCATGACCAGATTTTCTTATTTGATCCCAGACTGGCTGATTATGCAAGTTCCAATTTTAATAATATTTACATATAAGCCATACGCTTGAGTTGCAAAGTTCTAAAAAGCAGCCAAAATAAAAATAAGTAGACATTTATAAATTAAACTAAGTGTACAATCAACAAACAAGAGTATTGATTGCAACAATACTCTGTAGAATCGCAATATGGTATGACCATATGCTCTTTATTGATCTGGTTAATATAATTAGTAGAGAATTTTGTTATGCAAAAGATATCTACTACAGCATATTGCAACTGTTTGGAATTGCAGGACTGGGTGCAATGGTAAGACCACTTGGTGCATCTGTATTTGGTCACATTGGTGATAGGTATGGAAGGAGAATGGCGTTAACGATTGCTATCTTGCTAATATCGATTCCTTCTAGTCTCGTTGCGTTTATTCCAAGTTATAGCAAAATAGGGATAACCTCTACTATGTTGCTTCTTACAATCCATCTGATACAAGGGGTTGCACTTGGCGCTGAGCAAGGAGGTAGCTCTGTTTATCTCATAGAGCATTTACCTAATAAGAAAAAACTAGGAATGTTTTTTGGAATAATAAGTTTTGGTCGCTCCATTGGCATATTGCTCTCTGTGGTTGCAGTGATCATTTGTAAAAAAACCACTGATTTTAACGCTTGGGGTTGGAGGCTGCCGTTTATTTTTTCAGCCATTTTAGGATTAATAAGCGCATATAGTATATACACACTAGGAGAAACTCCAGTGTATGAAAAAAATCGAGAACAAAGAAATTCACCTAATTTACCAATAATAGAGCTTATAAAACGCTATAAGAGAGCCCTGATGCTTGCCATTTTAATATCTGTACCTGTTAATGTTGCTGTTGGATTTACCATATTTCTTAGAACAATTGCAAAAGAAATAGTGTCGGTTGAGACTTATGTCACAACGTATGTCAACGAAGTTGTACTCATTATAACCAGTATATTAATGCCGATATCTTCAATAGTGCTTGGAATTTTAGCTGATAAAACAGGAAGAGAACGTACTGCAATCTTATTTATAGTGATCACAACGGTAATATGTTGTCCTATGTTATCTATTGCATATTACTATAAAAGCTACCTCATAATTATGTTGAGTGTGATGGCTCTTTCTATAATCGAGAGGGGTATTAATCCTATAGGGATAGTTACTGCTGAGCTTTTTCCTACTAATGTTAGATTTAGTGGTGTTAGCTTATCACGCAACATCTCTTTTGCCTTGCATGGAGGATTTACTCCTATGATATGCACTTGGTTTACTATAATGTTTCCTAAAATAGACTTTGCTGCTGGGCTTTATGTAATTTTTTGCTTATTAGTCAGCTTAGTAGCAATATTGCAAATAAAACCACAAGATAAAAAGTGTGATTGGTAATTTTCTCTATTTAAATTTATTTCACTTATTTAGCTAATTTTTATTACAATTATAATTTTGGCTTTTATGAAAACTGCATACGTATGTCAATTCTGCGGTCATAGCACTGGAAGGTGGGTAGGAAGGTGTATTGCATGTGACAGTTGGGATACGGTTGTCGAAGAAATAGTACTAAAAACAGAAACGAGAAGTACATCTGCACCAATTTCAATAAAAGCGTTATCAGATAGTGAAATTATTACCCCCGATCGTTTTTTAACAGGAATAGAAGAGTTAGATAGAGTTTTTGGTGGAGGTATCGTTCAAGGTGCTAGCATTTTAATTGGTGGTGAACCTGGAATTGGAAAATCTACTCTTTTGCTTAGGATTGCAGCTAATGTTGTACAACTTTCCTCTTTTGAATGTCTTTATGTATCTGGCGAGGAATCTTTAGAGCAAGTGAGCCTCAGAGCAAAGCGTCTTAAGATAAATGAACCTAAAATTAAGCTTTTATCTACAGTATCTTTAACTGATGTAGTAGCAACAATAAGGAAAAATAAAAGTATTAAGTTCTTGATAATTGATTCTATACAAACTATGTATGATAGCAAAGTCACATCAGCACCAGGAACTGTAACTCAAGTCCGCACCTGCGCTCATGAATTGACTGTTCTTGCAAAGCAATATGGTGTTTCTCTCTTAATAGTTGGCCATATAACGAAAGATGGACAAATAGCGGGACCTAAAACCCTGGAGCATATGGTAGATACAGTACTATATTTTGAGGGTGAAAATAGTAATCAATATCGCATTTTACGTACTATTAAAAATAGATTTGGCCCTGCAAATGAAATTGGTGTTTTTGAGATGTCTAAAGCAGGACTCATGCCTGTTGATAATCCATCATCATTATTCTTGACCGTACATGATAGAGAAGTAGTTGGCAGCGCCGTATTTGCAGGAGTTGAAGGCTCAAGACCAATCTTAATGGAAGTGCAAGCATTAATAGCAAGGACTAATATGGCAACTCCAAGAAGAGCAGTAGTTGGTTGGGATATTAATAGATTAGCTATGATCATCGCGGTTCTAAGTGCTCGTTGTAAAATGTTTTTGCATGATAAAGAAGTATACCTAAACATTGCGGGAGGACTCAAAATACAGGAACCATCAGCTGACCTTGCTGTTGCTGCTTCCCTTATTTCAAGTTTAGTAAATTTACCGCTACCAACTTCTTCAATAATCTGCGGTGAAGTTGCGCTTTCAGGAGAAATTAGGAATGTTTCGCATGCTGATCTCAGGCTAAGGGAAGCACAAAAATTAGGATTCAAAAAAGCAATTATGCCTAAAAATGGCAATTATTCTTCTCATGATATTGAAATAATTAAGCTTGGTCATATAAAAGAGTTAAAAGAGGTCTTCAATCATAGTTAAATATTATCTACATGAACATTTTGCTTGTGAGCAGGATGTCTTCCATAATGTCATTCAAGTAGCTGACATAGGCTTCTTTTTTTTGGATTCCAGTGTCAAGCACTGGAATGACGCTATCATACCTGCTTGAAATATGGGTGTCATTCAAATTGTCCTCCGTTGTCATGCCAGTGCCCAGACACTGGCATCCAGTCTTTTCGTCATCAAAAACATTGTAAAGTGTTTAGCTGGATTCCAGTTTCACGCACTGACCATTTGCTGTTTTTACTCATAACTACCTTGTCTGGACGAATACGAAAACAAGTAGCTAATTATCGCATAAAAAAAAGAAGATGTAGAATATCTTCTTTTTTGTGATTAAAGATACATTAAATCTTGATTGTGTATTTCCTCTGCTATAAGCAATAATTTTTCGCTCTCATCATAGAGACTTTTTGCGCTAGCTGCTAATTTCTCACTAATTTGTGGTAGACATTGTCATAATATACTCCTTAAATTTTTAAAATATATTTATGTTGGTATACAAGTATCAATATTACATTAATATAATAACTTTTTAGGCATGGGTGACAAGCTGAAGTGGTTTTTAATTACTCAAAAAACAGAAACGTTTCTATTTCCTACACTTTCTAAAACCATAGGTACCAGTTGGTTTTTAGCTAAAGTAAAGGTCAAGTATCTGGAATTCTGAACATAAAATCCTCCTGTGTAAAAAAGAGTTAGAAAAAAAATGCAGTGCACATACGACAGATATACACTGAAGAATACATTTTTTAATAAGTTTGATTAAAAAGTCTGCAGACTAAAGATAGATTTTGAGCTCTTAAAATATCTCTATTTGTAATTATAATGAGATTGAAAATATGCGGAAGTGATTTTTATACGTTAGCTATCTATGACGATTCACTCAACCCAATAATCACTTGCAACCAGCGTCACATGCTGGAATGACAACATCTAAAAACGGCTTCTCATGATAATTAAGCTTAGTCATATGAGAAAATTAAAGAGATCTTCAATCACATTTAAACAGCGCTTCAGCAAACTCTTTGCCAGTAAATTCCCTCAGGTCTTCTATACTTTCACCAATTCCTATAGCGTGTAATTTCACCTTATAAGCTTCTGCAAGCCCAATCACTACTCCACCTTTTGCAGTACCATCTAGCTTTGTTACAATTAACCCGGTAACACCAACCATTTTACTAAAGGCCTCTAATTGGCTATAAGCATTTTGACCGGTAGTTGCATCAAGAACTAAAATAACATCATGAGGAGCAGTATCATCCAATTTCTTTATTGTTCTATGTATTTTTGACAGCTCTTGCATGAGATTTACATTGTTTTGTAGCCTTCCTGCTGTATCAATCAAAACAACATCAACGCTATCTTTTATCGCTTGATTTACAGCTCTATATGCCGCACTTGCAGAATCGCTACCGTGCTCTCCAGTGACAATAGAGCAATCAGAACGTTCTGCCCAAATATTTAATTGCTCACTCGCAGCAGCTCTAAATGTATCGCATGCAACAAGCATAACGGATTTTCCCATCTCCTTATATTTATATGCGAGCTTGCCTATGGTTGTGGTTTTTCCATTACCATTCACTCCGCACACCATTATTATGTGTGGTTTTTTATTCAAAATGAGCGGCTGCACAACAGGGTTTAATATCGCTTCTATTTCGTTCATTAACTGCTGTGTGATAACGTTGTGCTCAACTTCTGATTCAAATTTGATACTTGCGAGCTTATCAATAAGCAGTCTAGAAGTTTTATGACCTATATCCATGCTAATCAGCAGCTCTTCCAGCTCATCTAAAAGCGACTGATCTAGTTTTTTTTTACCAGAAAAAATATTTTTTACTCCATCACTAAAACGAGAGGAGGTTTTTAATAGTCCTTGATAAAGATTACTGAATAAACTCAAGAAATACTCCTTCTAAAATTACCATATAAAGAATGACATGCACTATATGTATTTGTAAAGTAAATACACTTGTAACCATATATTTTGTGAGTAAAATGTACCGCTTGCTAGTGTATTTTACTTTAGTTTTTAACCTAAATATGTTATAATGTAAGTAATGGTTTACGGGTAATCTATGAGTTATAATGAGAAAATTTTAGATCATTACGAAAATCCAAGGAATGTTGGTTCTCTGGATAAAAATGATCCAAATGTTGGTACTGGTCTAGTTGGTGCACCATCATGCGGAGATGTAATGAAACTGCAAATAAAGGTCAACGATAAAGGTGTTATTGAAGACGCAAAATTTAAAACTTTTGGTTGTGGTTCTGCTATAGCTTCAAGTTCTTTGCTTACAGAAATGATCAAAGGAAAAACTATTGAGGATGTAACAAAGATAAAGAATACTCAAATAGTAGAAGAATTGTCTTTGCCGCCAGTAAAGATACACTGTTCAGTACTTGCTGAGGATGCTATAAAAGCTGCTATTCATGATTATCAAAATAAACAAAAACATTGAGGAATATGAGTGAATTTCAAGGAGTAAATTCTGTTAAAAAACCTATCACTCTAACTGCAAATGCAGTAGAGAGGGTAAGGTTTTTATTGGACAAAAAGAAGCATGCTAACCTTGAAGAAGCAATAGGAATAAGAGTTCTAATTAAGCAAAAAGGATGCTCTGGTTTAAAATATGATATTGAATATGCATATGATGTTCGTCCTTTGGAGTCGGTAATTGAAGAAAGCTGCAGTGATGATCAAAAAGTCAAGGTGCTGATCGATCCAAAATCTATCATGTTTATCCTTGGCTCTGAAATGGATTATGTAGAGGAAAAATTCTCATCAGGTTTTATTTTCAAAAATCCTAATGAGAAAGGAAAATGTGGTTGTGGAGAGAGTTTTCATGTCTAGCAACCATTTCACATTATTTGGAATTGAACCGGCTTTTAACATCAGCTTTGATGAGCTGGAGAAAAAATATATTGAGCTAAGCAAAACTGATGTAAATGAAAGAGAGTCCAAAAATATGGAAAATATCAACAAAGCTTATCAGGTACTGAATTCACCGCTGAAGCGTGCCGAACATTTGTTGGATCTTTTTGACGTACAAAGCAAAAAAGAGCATCTTGATCCTGAAATATTAAATGAATCAATGGAAATAAGAGAATACTTTCTAGACTGCGATGATTTACAATTTGCAAGTAGGATGATTGATGAAAAGGTAAAAGATTGTACTAAAAACCTAATTAATGCTTTTGCTACAAAAAATTTTGATGAAGCTGCTACGCAAGTTTTTAGATTGAGATATTTATATAAGTCATTTGAGGAGATGAAGGAAAATGCAGCCAGTTCAAATTTCTGAACCAAGTTCAAATGAGGTAGTTTTTGGTATAGATCTTGGAACTACTAACTCTTTAATTGCTATGGTGAATAAAGCTGGCAATGTAGAAATATTTAAAGATGAGCAAGGTCGTGAACTATTACCTTCTGTCATTTCATATGAAAAGGATGTACTAAAAGTAGGCTACGATGTTGGCGAAAACGCTATCTGCTCTATAAAACGCTTAATGGGTAAAAGTGTTAAAGACTTGCATAAAGAAGGTATCAATTGTGAAATAGATAACGAAAGTGAAAAAGTTATTAGGGTAAAATGTTCAGAAGAAAAGTATCTCACTCCTATTGAGATCTCTGCTGAGATACTAAAAACTCTATGCAAGAGGGTAAAAAAATTCACAGGGATGAAAGTTAACAAAGCAGTGATTACTGTACCAGCTTATTTTGATGATTCAGCACGTAACGCAACCAAATATGCAGCAAAATTAGCTGGCATAGATGTTCTTCGCCTCATTAATGAACCAACCGCTGCAGCACTTTCTTACTCCATTGAAAAGAACAATAACAGTGGCATATATGCAGTTTATGACCTCGGTGGTGGAACATTTGACATTTCAATATTAAAATTACATCAAGGAGTGTTTCAAGTTCTTGCAGTTGGTGGTGATACTAAACTTGGTGGTGATGATTTTGATCATCTACTTAGTTTAATCGTGCTTGATAAGTATAGAAAAGAGGTATCAAGTGCAGAAGAGATGCTTAACACCCAGCTGCACGAATGTTGTACCAAGAAAGATGTCATCCCAGTGCCCCGATACTGGGATCCAGAAAATTTAATTGCAAATGAGCACACCTTGCAACCGCGTAATAAGAGCTGGATTCCAGTGTCAAGCACTGGAATGACACCATCTGATACAACTACCTACAAATTACAACATTCATACACTAAAACTGGTATCTGCAATATACGTGCTATAAAAGAGTACCTAAGTGAAGATACCTCTGGCACTTTTGAATTCAATATTAATGGTGAATTATTTGAGTGCAAAATTACCAAAGAAGAATTCGAGCAAGCAATCAGTCCTTTAGTTAATAAGACTATAAATATAGTTACTCGTACTATAAGCAACATAGATCTTAAAATCGATGATATAAAAGGGGTAATTTTAGTTGGTGGCACAACTAGAGTGCCATTAGTGCAAAATTCACTAATCAAACTCTTTGGCAATAAAGTGCTGAATGATGTGGATCCGGACAAAGCAGTTGCCAATGGGGCAGCTTTGCAGGCTCATTATTTAACTTCAAACTCAAAAGATAGGAATATTCTCCTTGATGTGCTGCCTTTATCACTTGGCATAGAAACTATGGGGGGAATAGTTGAAAAAATTATACCAAGAAATACACCACTACCAGTTTCAGAAATAAAAGAGTTTACAACTTACGCTAACGGGCAAACAGCAATGAAAATTCACGTTTGTCAAGGAGAACGTGAAATGATAAAAGATAATAAATCTCTAGCACGATTTGAACTCAAAGATATACCACAATTGCCTGCAGGTTCTGCAAAAGTTGAAATAGGATTTACAGTTAGCATTGATGGAATATTGACTGTCACTGCAAGAGAAAAAACTACTGGAGTCGAACAGACAGTTGAAATAAAGTCAAGCTCTGGCTTAAGTGAAGAAGATATTCAAGATATGGTTAATCAATCAGTAACCAACTTTGACGAAGATATGAAGGCTCGTTCCCTTGCAGAGGCTAAAATTCACGTTAACAAGCTCATACATCTAGTTGAAAATGTTTCCACTGAGCAAAAGTTGAAAATTTTATTACAGAACGCAAAGGAAGCTTTACAAGGAAATGACTTAGATAACATTAATAATGCTATCGCTGAGTTAGAAAATTCTGCTTTAGAATTATGCGAATCAGCAAACAGATAGAGTTTACATAACTTTGTGCAATACCCTGTCGAATCTCAGAGCAATAGGTAACCTAAAGTCAAACGGCAACCAATCAACTTTGCCTAATTTAAACGATAAACCAACCATGCTTACGCGTCCAACTATATTTTCAGTTGGTATTAACCCAATTTCAGAAAACCTGCTATCAAAAGAATTATTTCTATTGTCTCCCATAACAAAAAATTGATCATCAGGCACATAATAAACTGGAGTATTGTATGATAACTTATTAGAAACATTATCTATTAGAATTTCATGCTCCTTGCTGCTTGGGAGTGTTTCGATGTATCTTGCTATATTACGCTTTGACTCATAATCAAAAAAATTTTCAATTTGTCTTCGCTTTACTTTCTGATCATTTAAATATAACTCCCCCTCTATCATTTGCACTTTATCGCCCGGTATTCCTATTACCCGCTTAACAAATCTAATGCTGTCATTTCTTGTAGGCTTGAAAACTATTATATCACCACGCTCCGGAGGGGTATAAAAGATTCTACCGCTAAAGATGTTTGGAGAAAATGGAAAAGAGTGTTTACTATAACCATATGAATATTTACTAGTAAAAATATAATCTCCCTCGAGTAGAGTGCTTTTCATTGAACCAGAAGGAATATGAAATGGCTCAAATAAAAAACTACGTATTGATAGCGCAATTAGTAGCAAAAAAAACAGTGAAGATAAAAACTTTCTCGTTCTTGCTATCCGGTTCTCTCTCAATTCTTTCAATTTTATTTTCTTTATAAATTTAAACTTATCATAACACATAAAAGTGGTAATGTGAAATTTTACTCATAGGTGTTATTGCTCTTTTTCAAAAGTCGAAATAAGCTCTCAAGTAATTGAAAGTGATTGACAACCAATAGACATCATTTGCTATGCAATATTGTATAAATCACAATGCTAGTTTTACTGAAAATTATACTATTTTAGATATAATTATAATATTTAAACTTAAGGTATAAGGATGAATCCTACAATTAGAAAAGCTTTTAGTACTTTTCTTATAATACTGTTTATTTCTTTTTCTCACACTGGAAGTGCTGATGCTGGTGCTGATACAACTGCTCAAGTAATATGTAATATTATTGGCTACGTTTGGGGAATAGGTGGACCGCTTATGACCGTAGTGATAATAGGAGCAGCTTTACTTGCAATATTTGGTAGAATGCCGTGGCCTGCTCTTTTTGCTCTTGGTGTATTTTGTGCTGTATTTTTCGGTGCTAAAACTATTGTTATAAAAGTAATGGGTGGTATAAACTCTACAGATACTTCTTTTTTGGAGAAGTGTGGAATGGAAGATAAAAAAAAGAATTAATGGGGCTATTTCTTTCTAAAGCAGACTTGGTGCACAGCTTCGACTATATCTTCTACTTGCGGTAATGCTTTCTTTTCTAGATTTGCAGCATAAGGCAAGGGAATGTCCTTGCCGGTTACACGTGCAACCGGAGCATCAAGATAGTCAAATCCTTGTTCCATAACCATGGCTGAGAGTTCTGCTCCTATTCCTGCAAATGGCCAACCCTCTTCTATGCTTACTAATCTATTGGTCTTCTTAATAGAGTTAATAACTGTTTCAGTGTCAAGTGGTCTTAAGGTTCTGAGGTCGATAACTTCAGCTTCTATTCCTTCACTAGAGAGTAAATCTGCTGCATTTAACGCATCCATTAGTTTCAATGAAAAAGCAGTGATAGTTACATCCTTTCCTTCCCGTATAACAGCAGCTTTGCCTATCTCAAGTAGATAATCTTTATTTGATAGCTCAGAATCAGGAATCTCATGTTCATGCCCATAAGCAATCTCGTTTTCTAGAAATATTACTGGATTAGGATCACGAATTGCAGCTTTAAGCAGACCTCTGCAATCAGAGGCAAAGTAAGGTGCTATTACTTTCAAACCTGGAACATGCGAATACCAAGATGCAAAGCACTGAGAATGTTGTGCGGCAACTCTTGCTGCAGCTCCATTTGGTCCACGAAACACTATAGGGCATCCAAGTTGTCCACCTGACATATAATTTGTTTTTGTTGCGGAATTCACAATTTGGTCAATAGCTTGCATAGAAAAATTAAAAGTCATAAACTCAACAATAGGTTTGAGCCCAGCAAACGCTGCTCCAACAGCAAGACCAGCAAATCCATGTTCGGTAATGGGTGTATCAACTACCCTATTTTCTCCGAACTCTTTCAGTAATCCTTTTGTTACTTTATAAGCACCATCATACTCTGCAACTTCTTCACCCATGATAAATACATCAGGGTCATTTTGCATTTCTTCTCTGATTGCCGTGCATAACGCTTCTCTTACACTTAAGCTTGCCATTTGTAAATCTGTAAATTTCAACTGAAATAACTATATCAAAATTACCAGGAAGCGCACAAGTTAAGTTTTACAGGCATCATGTTGCATTGAGCATTGAATACTTACTTCTTTTAATTCAGTAGGTTGCGTTGATAGTGCGTATGTAACTCCACCGACTATTAATGAAGACATCACAGAAGTTGCAATCATCAATAGAATTGGTAATTGGAAAGCTATACTAAAGGCAACACCTACTGTCAACATGGTTACAAAATTTACAGAAGCAATTTTTAAGAAAGACAGTTGTCCTTTTTCTGTTTTTTCTAGTAATACTTTATTTGCTTTGGTTTTGCTTAATTCACTATTAAGTGTTGTATTCTCGTTTTCCAGATCTTTTATTTTTTGCTTTAGTGATTGATTCTCTTTGTTGAGCTTGCTAAGTTCTTCCAACTTAATCTTATGTTCATTTAAATCATTAGAGTGCTGACCTTTTATTTTTTCTAATTCACTATTAAGAGTTGTATTTTTACTTTTTAGATCTTGTATTTGTTGTTTTAGTGATTGATTCTCTTCACTGAGCTTATCAAGTATTTCTAACCGAGTCTCATGTCCAGCTACGTCACTCTTTAATTTTTCTAGTTCTTTCTCAACATGTTTTAATTCTTTACCTGGCTTTTCTAACTTCCGAATTTGTCTATCTTGCAACTGAATTTGAGGTTGCAGACTTTCTAAAATTTGGTCATTAACTTCATTAGCTGCTCCGTCGTTATTTATTTCAGAGCAGAAAGAAGTATCAAATGTAGCCTCAGACTCTAGACCGCTGTCGTCACTACTAACACTTTCACCAATAGGAGTCTGTTTACCACTATATGTAACACTTCCTCTTTGCGTTGACTCAAATTTTTCTACCATATTCTTAACACCAGCATGTAAGTATTGCTCACTTACTATACTGTCACTACTTCCACGCGTAATGGGAGTCTGTTTACCACTACGTATGGTATTGTATTGTTCCACAGAATTTATAACATCTGCTGATGTATCAGTTTTTTTCTCATGCTTTGTATAAAAATTTTGTTCTGCTTCCTCTAACATTTGTACTATTGCTTCCTTATTTTCTGTATTACCTACCACCTCCCTTGGAGTCTTATTTTTACTTTTTAATGAAGGATTCACCCGATCATCACTTAGTAATTGTTTTACCATGCTTTCATGTCCACAAGAAGTAGCAATATGCAAAGCAGTTAGCCCGTCATTTTTAGAACCATCTTTTACTCGAGCGTTAACACTTGCTTTCTTTTTTAGCAAGAGTTCCACTATTAACATATTGTTGCATGCTGTAGCAAGATGTAACAACGTCCAATCTTCTGCAGCTTCTTCTGAAATTTTTATACTAAATTGGTGTTCTTTACTAAAATTTTTACTAAACTTGTTGTACTCTCCTGCATCTTTTCCTTTTAACTCATTCTTTATTCTTTCAAGTAAATTATCTTCATCCAAATCGCTACTTTCACTTACCTCATTTATTATTTCAAAAAACTTCTCCTTCTCTATTGCCATAACCTTTCCCTCTAAATTTATTTTTATCGCTGCATAATCTCACAAAAAAGTTAAATTTATCAATATTCTATATTTTATATAAAATAAAATTTGCTGTTTCCAAAAATTGGTAAGCATGTTTTTGATGAGATTGTAGAAAACATACTTTTATGACACCATTTGTTGTACTAATTACCTTGGCGAAAACAGATGTTTATATAGTTGTGTGGCAAAATGTTTTGCACTAGTTATGCTATCTCGTTTTCCGTAATAGTTGAAAAAATTAGTAGCAAGTTGTTGTAAGTTTATGTATTTTGAGGCTGTAATGGTCAAAGGTACATGAAGTATGATCAGAGTTAAAGGTGCAAGAGAGCATAATTTGCAGGGTATTGATGTCAATATACCAAAAAATAAGTTAGTTGTTATAACTGGATTAAGTGGTTCTGGTAAGTCTAGCCTCGCATTCGATACGATTTATGCAGAAGGCCAACGCCGATACGTCGAAAGTCTATCGGCTTATGCACGTCAATTTCTTAATATTCAAGATAAACCAGATGTTGAGTCAATCACAGGCCTCTCTCCTGCAATATCAATTAACCAAAAATCGATCTCAAAAAATCCAAGATCAACCGTTGGAACTATTACTGAAATTTATGACTATCTACGCTTAATATATGCACGAATAGGAATTCCTTACTCGCCTGCAACTGGATCGCCAATAACGAAACAGACTGTATCTCAAATTGTAGATACTATTACAACATTACCTTTAGAAACTAAAGTATATATACTTGCTCCTATTGTGCGTGGCAGAAAGGGAGAACATCTAAAAGAGATATTGGAAATTAAAAAGCAGGGTTACGTCAGACTAAAAATAAACGGTGAAATATATAATATAGATGATTTGCCTAAACTCGATAAAAACAAGAAACACGATATTTTCGTGATTGCAGATAGGGTGTCCATGTCAGATGATATAGGAAATCGACTACCAGGCAGTATAGAATTAGCATTGAGGCTGGGCCATGGCTTAATGTATGCAGAAATAATAAACTTACCTGATAACCACAATTCCGAGTATAAAAATGGTCAAATTTTAACTTTCTCAGAGAATTTTGCATGTCCTGAGTCTGGCTTTACTCTTGAAGAAATAGAGCCAAGATTGTTTTCTTTTAACAGCCCCCACGGTGCATGCAGTTCATGCAGTGGGCTCGGTAAAAAACTAAGTGTTGATGCAAAGCTAATAGTGCCAGACGAAACGCTCTCGATATCTGAAGGTGCTTTAAAGCCAGTGGGTCAAATGCATGCAAATTCTGGGTCTCTAAAAAATGCAATTCTGTCACTGGCTGAAAATTGTAAATTTAGTCTTGATGTTCCGTGGAAGAATATAGACCAAAAAGTGAAGGATTTAATACTTTTTGGCTCTAGAGAAATGAAATTTCAAGGTTTGGTCAGTATCCTAGAACGTCAAATGGATTACGATGCATCACTTATTGATAGGTATTGTTCTGTTACTGACTGCAAAGAATGTGCTGGCTATAGATTGAGAAAAGAAGCACTTACAGTGAAAATTGATGAAAAACATGTAGGTGAAATATCAAGGCTCAGCATCGATGAATCCCTTGATTGGTTTGAAAATTTGCCAGACAAGCTCACAGAACAACATAAGCAAATTTCAAATAAAATATTAAACGAAATAATCAAAAGGCTGACATTTTTAAAGAATGTAGGGCTAAATTACCTTACACTTGACCGCGAATCTAGCACTCTCTCTGGTGGTGAAAGCCAGAGGATCAGGCTTGCTTCGCAAATTGGCTCTGGTTTAACAGGAGTGCTATACGTGCTTGACGAACCCTCAATTGGCCTTCATCAATGTGATAATGATCGATTAATTGCCACACTTAAAAATCTGAGAGACATGGGTAATACTGTGATTGTTGTTGAACATGATGAAGACACAATAATGGCTGCTGATTATGTGATTGATATTGGTCCTGGAGCTGGTGTAAACGGAGGAAAAGTTGTTGCAGAAGGAACACCAGATCAGGTACAAAAAAATTCAGGGAGCATAACAGGACAGTATTTAAGTGGAAAGAAGGAAATTTCAATTTCAAAAAGAAGAAAGCAAGCAACTCAGTTCATAAAGGTAGTTAACGCGTGTGAGAACAACTTAAAAAATATAAATGTTGAATTTCCTATAGGGAATCTCATTTGTGTTACTGGAATATCAGGAGGAGGAAAATCAAGTTTAGTAATAGAAACACTATATAAATACTCAGCACAGAAGATAAATCATTCATCTGTAAAGCATGGTAAATGCGATAAAATAGAAGGCCTTGAGTATATAGATAAAATTATAGAAGTTGATCAGTCACCAATTGGTAGGACCCCAGCATCAAATCCAGCAACATATGTTGGTATGTTTACTCACATCAGAAATTGGTTTGCAGGTCTTCCAGAATCGAAAGCTAGGGGATATAATGTAGGCCGATTTTCATTTAATACCAAGGGAGGAAGATGTGAAGCTTGTAAAGGTGATGGGCATTTAAAGATCGAGATGCATTTCCTACCGGATGTTTATGTGAAATGTGAGCAATGTAGAGGAAAGAGGTATAACCGAGAAACATTGGAAGTTACTTACAAGGGAAAATCAATTTCTGATGTGCTTGATATGACAATAGATCAAGCATGTGACTTTTTTGAAAATCTTCCAATGATAAAGGAAAAGTTGATTTCTTTACAGGAAGTGGGGCTTGGCTATATAACGCTTGGACAGTCGTCAACAACGTTGTCCGGGGGTGAAGCACAACGAATAAAGCTGTCTAAGGAACTATCAAAGCGATTTACCGGGAAAACATTGTATATTCTCGATGAGCCAACAACTGGATTACATTTTGAAGATGTAAATAACTTACTGAAAATACTTCATAGGTTAGTTGATTTAGGAAACACTGTTATAGTTATTGAGCACAATTTACATGTTATAAAAACTGCAGATTATATAATAGACATTGGTCCAGAGGGAGGAGTGAAGGGTGGAAAGGTGGTTGCTGTGGGAACTCCAGAAAAAGTTGCACAAACTCTAGAAAGTGTTACAGGCAAGTATCTCAAAACGTATTTGTTAGATCAAGTATCTCTTAATCACTAGGTTATTAGGAGCATTTTAAAAGCTATACCTAATATATTAAATTCATGAATCTTCTTTTACTAAAAAGAGCTAAAGACCTCATATTTCCAAACGTATGCGTAAATTGTGAACGTATAATTGATAAAAGTTATGATTTATGTAGTGAATGCAATAAAAAAATCAATTTTTTAACTAAGCATTACTGTAATGTTTGTGGTGTAGTAATTCCAGATAACATTGATACATGTGGTAAGTGCATCAGCAACCCTCTACCATTTAAAGTATTAAGATCAGTTTTTGCTTATGATGAACATAGCAAAAATATGATTATAAATTTTAAATTTTTTGATAATTTAAATTATGTGAAAGTCTATGCAAAGTGGATGTACAAAACTAACAAAGACATATTTCAAAATGCAGAGGTCATAGTTCCCATACCGCTACATAAAATACGCTTATTTAAACGTAAATATAATCAAGCAGCATTGCTCGCAAAGGAATTAAGTAAGTTATCTAATTTATCTTATACACCATTTGCAATAAAACGTATTCGTCACACCAAACCTCAAGCTGGTCTTTCACTTAAACAGCGTGAAAAAAATTTGAAAAATACTTTTAAAGTAAGTAACAGCGAAATTATCAAAAACAAAATCGTGATATTGGTTGATGATGTAGTAACAACTGGCGCAACCGCAAGGTCTTGCTCTCAGGAAATTTTAAACTCTGGTGCAAGAGAAGTGAGAGTGTTATCGCTTGCAAGAACTATATGAAAATCAGTTTTAAGGTATAATTTTCATTTTTGAAAACTGTTTAGTGTCTTAGTACTAACTTCTGTATCACTCCTCTTAAAAAAAAGTCTAGTTATAGTGTATACGGAGTCTATAATTATAGCTCTTTTTCTAATAGTTCGAATAGCTGGATATTCTTTCTGGCTCAATTTTTTATAACAAACCAATGGTTTGATTAAAATCAGGAGAATATGGAGGCAGATACATAACTTCAGCACCGACACTTTTAACAAATTCACTTATTTTCTATGAAAAGTTGCATTATCCAAAATCACCCAGCAATAAAGCTTGAACTAGCTATTAAAAACGTCTGTATCGCAGTAGCCTTCAAAAATCATAGGCGCCATAATTTTTTCCTTATTCAAAGCTGCAATCATATTTTTGAATACTCGCTGCATTCAGAAAAAAATAGGTACATGCTAGTGTAATAGCACTGGATATAATAATTGGGACAAGTAAAAAAGCCTCTATTAGTTTTCTTATAGAGCTGGTTGGTTTAATGCTGTTATTATTCAATGATGCAAAATAATTTTCACTAAGGTTGGCCATCAATTTTGCGCCAGATAAGACCCCTCTCACTATTTTTTTTAGATAAGTTGACTTGTATTTGCTTTCCCAGGTTTATAATCATGCTAATAATAAATATGATAAGATCAATATAAATTTTTTACTTCCGTGTTTTTTCTGTTGTTGTTTATAATGGCTATAATTACATCACATATTTCTTCCAATTAAATGGATCAGTTATTTATTGTAAATCACTGACTTTTTCAATGGTTTTTTAAATAATTCCTAAAAATGTGTTTACTTTTGTTTGTAATTGTGTAGTAACTGCATCGTAAAGTTATAGGAGGTAAAGATGAATTTTGAAAATCTGAAAAAAATATTAAGTGCAATTGATAAAGATGCAAGTGTAAATAAAGATAACGTAATTAATAAAATAAAAGAGGTATTGCGAAGGGAAGATACAATAGCGTATCAAGAGTGGGAAAATAAAAATTTTAGTATAAATCATACATTCATCCAAAGTGATCCTGATGCCGAATTTACATTATTAATTGCAGCTGCAGCAGCTGGCTGTAAGGATTTAGTGAATGTTTTATTAGATAGGCATGCGGATGTTCATGTAGAAGGTGAAAATAGAGAGACTGCCTTGCATCATGCCGTTTATAGTGGATGTGTAGATGTAGTAAATGCTCTACTAACAAAAGGTGCGGATGTTAATGTAAAAGACAGAAGTGGTAGTACTCCTTTGCATTATGCTACTATATATGAACTCATAGATGTAGTAAATGCTCTACTAAAGAGAGGTGCAGGTGTTAATATAAAAGATGGAAATGGTCGTACTTCTTTACATTATGCTACTATATATGAACTCATAGATGTA
Source organism: Wolbachia endosymbiont (group B) of Xanthorhoe designata (assembly GCF_964028585.1). NCBI lineage: Bacteria > Pseudomonadati > Pseudomonadota > Alphaproteobacteria > Rickettsiales > Anaplasmataceae > Wolbachia > Wolbachia endosymbiont (group B) of Xanthorhoe designata. The sequence continues at coordinate 887,346 of NZ_OZ034794.1, read as the reverse complement.
GTAAATGCTCTACTAAAAACAGGTGCAGATATTAATGTAAAAGATGAAAATGGTAGTGCTCCTTTGCATTATGCTACTTTAAGTAACCATGTAGAGGTAGTAGATGCTCTGTTAGCTGAAGGTGCAAGTGTTCATGTAAAAGATAGAAATGGTAGTACTCCTTTGCATTATGCTGCTAAAAATGGCTATTTAGAGATAGTAGATGCTCTACTAGACAGAGGTGCAGATGTTTATGAAAAAGATAGTTTGCAGAAAACTCCTTTGTATTATGCCATTATAAATCACCAAGAAGGTACGGTAGAGAGTATAAAAGGGTTTTTAAAAAATAAAGTAGTTCAAGGTAGTGTAGTTGTTGGTGGCTTAGTTGCCATGTTAGGGAATTTTGTAGCAATGACGCTTTTTATAACCGAGGCAATGGAAGGTACATTAACATCTATTACGGCAGTAATAGCTGTATCTGTATCAACAGCATTAACATCTGGTTATGCTAAATATCTAATGTCAGAATTCGATAACGAAATAAAACAAATAAAAGAGCGACAAAATGTAATGGAAGGGAGGCAAAGCTTAACAGAAGGGTGGCAAAGTGTAGATATACAAAGCATGCGTATGCGGAATGCTCTTTTGTAACTTTTTACTTCCGCACTTCTTTAGTGTTGCTTATGATAACTATAGATTTAGATTTTAATTAGAGGCTTTAATTACCTACTTTAAGTTATTGAATTTCTTATCATAGTATCTGTCATTCCAGTACCCTGGAATGACAGAAAAAGAACACTGAATTAAAAATACAACATACCATCTTATATCTTAATACTGCATAATACCTCGATCATAGATTGATTAAGGACACCTTGAGTTATCTCTTTAGTTAGTCTTGCTTTACTATGAAAAGCTTGTACTATTTAAATGTATTATTTATAAATTAACTGTTTATAAGCTAAAATATGTCTAGTAGAGCTAATATACCTTTTTTATAGCTGGTGCTATTGCTTCTCTTACATTAATTACATCTGGAGTTTTTGCTGTAGCTCCTTACGTTGCATTTTTATCTTCAGTTGCAGCTTTAAATATAGCTCCCCCTGTTATTTTTATTTTATTTGCGCTTTCTGCAGTAGTAATTGTGTTTTCATATAAAATGATTAAACAAAGTAAAAAATCTCAAGAAAACTCGAAAGCTGAAGTTGAAGAGCTAAATAAAGAGTTAAGGAAAGAAGAAAATACGCTAGCTCCAATTAAAGAAGAATTGGAGAATGAAGAGGCTAAAGAAAATAAAAAGAAGCTTAGTGATCTAGAAAAAAAAGTCGAGAGAATTTCAGATAGTTTTGTAACGAAAGATAAAGTGGAGGGGTTAAAAAAAGAGGTTAGCGATCTTTCTGCAAGGTTAATTAATAGTCCTGCAACAAAAAATGAAGTAGAAGCAAAGCTGAATATGGAATTTTACGCAAAAGGTGAAGCAAGAGGATGGAATACAACATTTGATAATATTATATTACCAAATGACATAAGAGAAAAATTGAAGGAAATTTGTGAGTTACAAGGCAGAGGATATCTCTTGTATGGTCCACCAGGAACTGGTAAGACTAGTATTAGTAAGGCAATTGCAAATCAAACTAAATCTCTGTTTGCGTTTATGTTTGTTTCTGCATCTTGCTTGTCTAATCAATCAAATATAGATCAGGTTTTTGAGAAAGCAGAGGCAAACAGTCCGTGTATAATTTTTATAGATGAGATTGACGGCATTGGCAAAAAGCGCACTTTCAGTGAAAATGCAGGACCTTTAACTCATTTACTCACTAAATTGGATCGAGAGTTTTTATCCTCAAAAAAATATAACGGTAGTTGCTGCAACTAATCATAAGAATCATTTAGATTTTGCGCTTATTAGGGGTGGTCGTTTGGAGTGTATTGAGGTTCCTGGGCTGGATAAAGACGATACACGTCAAAAAATATTACAAGAACGGCTCGAAAAATTAAAAGATAGCGATATGAAAATTCTTGTACAGGCTAGTAAGAGATTCTCAATGGCAAATCTGATTTGCTTAATCGATAAAATAAACGAAACTACAGAAAAGGGAGGCGAAATAAAATATCTTCGCACTTTCTGTAAAAATTTCAAGAAGGAGCATAACATAAAAGATGAGCCAGATAAGAAACATAGTAACGGAGAAACTAAAAACAAGGATATAAGGCTATCATTTGGAAGCTTATCTAGAAGTTCATCAGTAAGCTCTTCATTGAGTGATGTATCTTCTCGAGGAAGTAAGCGGTAAATCGAGGAATAAGGAGAATTACTACACAGTCTGGGATGACGCCATGCAAGTGACACAATTCGAATCATGTCATTCCAGTGCTTGACAATAGTTTTTATCCAGAAGGTTCATTGAACTTCTGAAAGGGTGTCATTCCAGTGTCACAAGCACTGGAATGACAGGAAGAGGGCTACTCGGGTGACATCGAAGGGGCTGCTTGCATAACTCAAATTCAAAGAAAAATCATTTAATGTCATTCCAGCGCGTGACGCTGGAATCCAGAAATAAAGAACAATGGATCCCAGTGTCAGCTACTCAGATGACAGGAAAAGTGCTGCTCGGATGACATCCTTTTTTTTCTGGATACCAGTTGCATGACACTACTATACAGTAGGTCCCAATTTCATCCCAGTCTGGGATCTTCTTTCAAAAATTCAAAACAATCTATCAAAAAGGAGAATATTATGTCTACAATAATTTTATCATCAATTTTAAGTAAAGCGGGCAGTATTTTTGGGCCAATTGGCCAGATTGTTGGCTCAGAACTCGGTGCTCTGCTTGGTGCACAGCTTGATAATGCAATATTTGGTCTTGATGCCGAGCAAAAGATAACGCATGGGGCGAGGCTGAAAAATCTGCAAGTTCAAACCTCAACTTATGGCAAAGCAATTCCAATTATCTATGGCACTGCTCGCGTTGCTGGAAACATTATTTGGTCACAGCCAATAAAAGAGGAGGCGATAACCACTCAAAATAAAACAGGAAGAGGTATAAATATTACATATAACTACTATGCAACACTCGCAATTGCAATTTGCAAGGGGAAAGTAGAAAAATTAAATAGAATCTGGGCGGGTACAAAATCGCTTAGCTTTGACCAAATAGATTATACTTTTTACTACGGCAGAGAAGACCAAAACCCTGATCCGTTTATGTTATCAATCGAAGGTGAGAAGAATGTACCAGCTTATAGAGGAATATCTTACATAGTCATCAAAAATTTTCCTTTGGCAGACTATAGTAATCGTGTTCCGGTGTTTACATTTGAAGTGCAAACTGCACTGAAGCTCAGTGGATTCTCAGTAGCAGAAAACATTAAAAATATCAATATTATACCAGGTTCAGGGGAGTTTGTGTATGATACGAAAATACAGAAGAAAATTGCACGAGAAAAAATAAGCAGTAGTCAATATATTCCCTATGGACCGGCACAAAGAGTAAATCACAATAATCACACAAAAAAGAGCGATGCTATGCTTTCTTTGGACCAATTGAAGGAAAGTTTACCAAATGTTGAATGGGCGTCGGTAGTGGTTAATTGGTTTGCAAGCAGTTTAAATATTAAAGATTGTAAAATATATCCTGCAGTTGAATTTCAAGACGATTCTGCTATAGTGCCTGATGATTGGCAAGTGGGAAATATAACCAGAGATAATGCCCAACTCATTTCAAAAGATAATCATGGCAATCCAAGATATGGCGGTACAGTTAGTGATGCAGCACTAATAAGATATATAGAAGAGCTGCATAGCAGAGGTTATAAGGTAATGCTCTACCCAATGTTCTTGCTTGACACAAAGAACAAAGAGTGGCGAGGAAAATTGAGTGGGGCCCCTGAGAATATAAGTGATTTTTTTGAGAATCAGTATAGCAAATTCATAGAGCATTACACGAGCATTGCCAAAAGAGCTAAAGTGAAAGGGTTTATAATCGGGTCTGAATTTGCGCAGCTCATCAGAGTAAAAGATGTAGAGGGTAATTATCCTGCAGTAGCAGAGCTAGTTAAACTTGCAAAGCAAGTAAAACTTCAGCTTGGAAAAGAAGTAAACGTAACTTACGCTGCCGATTGGAGCGAATATCATTCATACGATGGTTGGTATAATATGGATGAACTTTGGTCTTCACAGTTCATCGATGTTGTTGGCATCGATGCTTATTTTCCACTTACCGATGGCGAAGAACCTCCTTTTGGCTATTCCGCAGAAGATGTAACGGGTGGTTGGAGCAATGGAGTGGGGTATGATTATTTTTATGATTACTCAAAAAGTGATCCTGAGAAAATAAAGTATAATGACAGTAGATATGCGTGGAAAAATATCGAGAAATGGTGGAGTGAAGTTCATGTAAATCCTGATGGTAGTAAAACAAAATGGCAACCAAAAATGAAGAAAATATGGTTTACCGAATATGGATTTCCCAGTATGAACGGCTGCACTAATGAGCCCAATGTGTTTGTTGATAAAGGTAGTATAGAGAGTAAATATCCACGATACTCAAACGGAGAGGTGAGCTTTCTTTCGCAGAAAATTGCAATTGAAGGAACGCTGAAAAAGTGGCAAAGCTCAGAAATGGTGGAGAAAATGTTCCTCTGGGCATGGGATGCTAGACCATTTCCTTATTTTCCCAACTTATGTGATATGTGGGCCGATTGCCATAACTGGCAGACGGGGCACTGGATTCAGGGAAAGATTTCACAGCTTAATATTTCTGATGTTTTGTCTGATCTATTGCAAAAGGCAGGATTAAAAGGGGAACAATTTGATACAAGTGGTGTCAAAGGATTGTTATCTGGGTATGTGATAAATGACCAGCAACCCGTACGTTCAATTATTAAAATGCTGCGAAGTTGCTATTTTTTGATGTGGTTGAACAGAACTCAAAACTGAAATTTATTCAAAAGGGCAGGGGAGTGACAACTGAAATACCCATAGATGAGATAGTTTCCAATAACAGTTTAAAGTTGATACAGCTTAGCCAATTAGATTTAAACAATAGGATTAACATCGTTTATTTTAACCGCAATTTTGGCTATCCAATTGATGTGAAATATGCTGAACTCCCAAGGCAGGGCAATGCTGCAACAGTTCCAATACCGCTCATTATGGAGGAAGGGGAGGCGCAAAATATAGCTGAAGTTTTACTTTATTCTGCGTGGCAAGAGAGAAATATATACAACTTTAAGCTCCCGATAAAATATGCATGGCTTTTACCAAGTGATATTATAGCAATTTCAGATGGCGAGAAAAGACATACGATGAGAATTATAAAAACAAAGTTTGAAAGCATGTCCATTCAAGTAATGGGAGTTGGTTATGATCCCTCTATATACAAGCTCTCCTTTCCTTCAACAAGATCACTTATGCTTAAAGAATACCCTCCTTCTCATATCAGTAAAACTATCGTAGAAATACTGCATATTAAAGACAATATTGCAAGCTTTACTTTAAATAGTGAAGAAGAGAATTGGAAAGGAGCAACGCTTTTTATTTCGTATGATGATAAAAATTATAAGCCCATCGCGAGCGCAAATATACAATCTACTTACGGATATGTAATCGAATTTACCGATGAGGGAATTACAGTAGTACTGCGTTTTGGTAAAATAGACGTCATGAGTCCAGCTGTGTTAGCACTGATTGGCAAAGAGGTAATAAAATTCCAAAGTGCAAAGCTTATAGATAAGAATAAATACAAATTGAGTGACCTAATTAGAGGACAAGAGGGTACTAAAGAATATGAGCACACTGAAGGTGAAAAGTTTACTTTGCTTGATGATTCAATAATTTCTTTTGAAGTGCAAAGAGGAAGAAAATTTTACCTAAAAGCAGTCACTTATGGTGATTCATTGGAAAATACGGAAACAAAAATTGTGAACTAGGAGAGAAGGACTTCATAAATGAGATCTTACCAGCAGGAACTTGTGTTTCATTAAAAAATCCACTATTCTATTAATATAGCAATATAATGAGGTAAAATTATGACTAATAGTGCAAATGAATTATCAAATAAGGCACCAATAATACTAACTTGGGTACCAAGAGTATATGGTGCATCTTTACCTGATGGTAAAAACAGTGACCTTAATTACTTAGATATAATAAAAAATCATAAATTAATAAATAAAGAAGAGAGGGATATATATTTGGTTATCAATGGTCCTGGATTCGAAGAAAATCAAATAGATGATTTAAAGCGTGAACTGAAAGGAATTGAAGGAGTGCATGTTGTAGATTTATACCAATATGACTGGAGCGAAATAGATCAAGGATGGAAGATAGATGGTAAAGATACTAGTATCAAAGATTTCTTTAGAGATATGTATAACATGACAGATGAACAAAGAACATACTTTGCTGTTGAAATAGATACTTTTAGATTAGTTGCTCTGGCACTCTTAAAGCAGTTTTCGGAACATGAAGGTGGAATATATATAGATTTTGATTCTTTAAAAGCCATTAACTCTCATATAGGGAAGGATATAACAATCCCTGAAAAAATATTGTTAGGGAATGTAGTGGTAATGTTTGACCCGAATAGTAGAATAATTGTTCACACAAGCTTAAATAATGATCTAATTGCAATAAATGATTCAAGCGTAGCAGTTGATATCTTATCTAAATATAAAAGTAAAATACTAAGTCAAAAAGAAATGTGCGGTGAATTATTAAAGTATTTAACTTTAATAATAAGTGAACTAGGTAATTGTATCCCTCATATGCTTAAAGAAAAGGAAGAGATGACAGAGGGACAAGAGAAAAATAAAATAGAAAAGATGATGAAAGAAATGATTAATAAGAAAGAGGATGCAGAAAGGTATGTAAAAGATTTAAGAGATTATAGAATAGCGGCGTTGTATGAACGAGCTTTTCTCCCCTTCCTTATCACACTTGGATTAAATTTAGGTCAATTCAATGTTGTAAGGGTAGTTGATTGTAAATTAGTTGGTCAAGAAGAAAGCAGACGTGAGTCATTTGATTTTAGAGAGAACAATGGTAATTATGTTTTTAAGCAAGAGAGCGACCTATCCTGGATGAAGGGAAAAGATCTATACCATGAACGAGTAGATAACAAGCTGAAAGAAACAGAAGTAGGCAGGGTAGCAATGGAAAAGCTATCGCTTGCATAACAGTTATTTAAGGGACTTTCTATAGAAAGTCCCTTAAAGCAGAGACTGAAAACTTTAAATCATGACGGAAGCAAAAGTTCTAAAAATTGACAATTAATAGAGTATTTGCTAACATTAATATAAATAACGTGTAATATAATATGTCAAAAAAAGTAGTTAATACATTGAAATCTGAAATAAAAAAGTTCAAATATGCTGATTTCAAAGCTAAAACTAAGGATGAAGTAATTTCTGGTAAGGGAACATATACGGATCTTAATAGAATGGACATTACTATTAATGGTAAATCGATCAATCAAAAGTTTATCATAGGTTTGTACTCAAAACACAAAAATCTAATTCTGAAAGATGAAAACGGAAAAGAGGATTATCGTCTACTTCTTAAAGAAGTTTTTAGAGAGATGTTTATGCATGCTGATGCAACGATTCCCAATTCATCTATTATTGAAGAGTTGATAGATAATTATTATCAAGGTGGATATATTTTTCCCGCTGCTTTTATTATGAATCAAACGCTTGATTCGTTAAAATTGTGCACAATGGGTGGCGGCTCAACAAACAAGCAATATATGAGTTGTTACCAACCCGATTGTCTAAAACTTAATTTCAGTATGAAATATACAAATATGTGCGACATTGACATGTATAATGAGGTAACGTGTGATTTATCCAGTTCAGTAGAATTTAAACTGAAATGTCAGGATGGAAATGTGACATATGAAGATGGTAAAGTGTTGCTTACAATTCCTAAAGAGTTAGAAGCTTACAAAGCTGGCGATGACAGTCTGCTTGATAAGCTTACTGATATTATTAATAAGCTTGTTGAATACTTTAAAAAGCTCTGCGAGAAATTGGGCTTTAAGTTTGATACAAAAATAGAGTACAATTCTGAGCGTAATATAAACATAGAGCACAACCTTGGCAAGCCACTGAAGGTGATAGATGAGCCAGATGTATATGCCGTCAATGGCTTGAAGCGCAAAGCACAATAAAAGTATTTATTTAGGGGAATGAGGACTCCCTTTATTGTCATTCAAGTAGCTAACACTGGGGTTCAGAGTAGGCAATAAGAACTGGTCACGTGCTGGAATGACAAGGAAGGAAGTGCTGGTTTGAAATTAAATTTTCTGGATTTTAGTGTCACATATTGACCCTATAGTTTTCTTTTCTCGTCTAACTCACTCTGCTGAACGGATGCCAATAAAATTGTCTTCTTTTAAAAGAATGTGAAAGCAATTGGTTGAATTTTTTTACTAATGTTTTATTATGCCGTGAATGTTGTGAGGTAAAACAATGATCGGTAATGTAAAAAAATTATCAAATAAAGCACCAATAATACTAACTTGGGTGCCAAGAGTATATGGTGCATCTCTACCGAATGGTAAGAATAGTGATCTTAGTTACTTATATATAATCAAATCATAAATTAACAAATAAAGAGGAGAGGGACATATATCTGGTTATAAATGGTCCTGGATTTGAAGAAAATCAAATAGATGATTTAAAGCGTGAACTGAAAGGAATGGAAGGAGTGCATGTTGTAGATTTACACCAATACGACTGGAGCGAAATAGATACAGGATGGAAGATAGATGGTGAAGACATTAGCATAAAGGATTTCTTTAAGAATATGTATAATATGTCAGAGGAGCAAAGGATGTATTTTGCTGTTGAAATAGATACCTTTAGATTGATTGCTCTTGCTCTTTCAGAAAAAATGACAGGAGAGAAAGGTGCAATATATATAGACTTTGATTCTTTAAAAGCCATTGACGCTCATATAGGAAAAGACATAACGATTTCTAAGGGAATTTTGTTAGGGCAAGTTACTGTACATGTTAATCCAGAGAGCGGCAAAATTATTAAAACGGATTTAAATAATGACTTGATTGCAGTAAGTTGTCCAAGTATAGCGATTAATATTTTAGCTCAATATAAAAGAGAAATACTGAGTCAAGAAAAAATGTGCTATGAATTGGCAGAACGTTTATCTCGGTTTATGCAAAGAGAAGAATCACAATTTTTTACCGCATGTAAAAGATTGGAAGAAGAACAGCTGTGGGATGATGAGACGAAGAGATTAGTGAGAGTTATTAAATACGGATTAAAGAAGATAGAGTGTACAATAGGTGATCTCAAAAATGGTGAGATAAGAAAATTATATGAGCCACGGGTGTTAAGGTATATGCAACATCGTGAAGTAAGTATGAATTTGGGTCAATTTTATACTGTAGAAGTAATTCGTAGTGAATTAATTGGTCAAGACGAAAGTAAACTGAAGCTGTTTTACTTCGAAGAGAACAATGGCAATTACGTTTATATAATAGATAGTGACCTATCTTGGGCGAGAAGAGCAAACTTATACCATAAGCAGGTAAAAAGTGAGTTAGAAAAAGTACAAGTAGATCAGATGGGATTGGAAGATCTATCGTTAAAGTAATCAAGTGCAAACCCGGAAGAAACTCAAGTTACAGTTCATAGTCTATATTAGTTAAAAATTAATGATTTATGTCTATTATAGTATATATGTCAAAAAAAGTGATTAATGAGCTGAAAGATAAGGCGAGGGAGAGGAGATATGCTGATTTGAAGTCTACAGAAAGTTCTGATTATAGAACATATAAGGATTTGGATATGGACTTTAATAGTGAATATGAATTTGTTTGTGACCTTGTTATTAATGGGAAGGCAATAACTAATGATTTCATTAAAAATTTATATTTAAAACATGTAAATCTCATTACAGAAGATAAGGACAAAAAAGGGAGTTATCGTCTGTTTCTTAAGCAAATCTTCACGGAAGTATTTGTACACGCCGGTGCAGCAGTTCCAAATGACTCTATTATGGAAGAATTGATAACTTATTATAACAGGTCTGGGTACAAGCAATTCTTTTCTTCTCAAAGTCAAGCACTTCGTTCTTTTGGATTGTGCATGTATTCATTCCACTATTTAATTCCTTCTTAGAGCCTGTACGTGATCTCAAAAAAGGGATAGAATGAGAGGATAAAGTATATAAAGTAGGATATGCGAAGTTTATATCCAAGTGATATAAGTCGAGAAAAGTTTGAGATTATTGTAGCAGATCTGGAGTCTTGCAGGAAGAGGACAAAGCCAAGAACACTTGATTTATATCATGTATTTTGTGGAGTGTTATACGTCTTAAAAAGTGGCTGCCAGTGGAGAATGTTACCAAAAGAGTTTCCAAAATGGCGGAATTGTTACGACTATTTTAAGAAGTGGAGTGAAAAAGCAGATGCAAATAAAGAAAGTGTTCTGGAGCTGGTATTAAAAAAAATAGTTGGCGTGGTCCGACAAAACAATGGTCGGAAAGAAAAAACCAGCTTCTGCATAATTGATGCACAAAGCGTAAAAAATGCAGATACTGCTGAAGAAAAAGGCTATGATGCAGGCAAAAAGGTTTCAGGAATAAAACGCCATATTGCGGTAGATACACAAGGTTTACCCCACGCAATTTATATAACAACGGCAGAAATAACTGATCGTAGTAGCGCTGTGAGAATGGTTAAAAATGCTAAAGAAAACCTATCTGAAGTTAAAAATATACTAGTTGATGCTGGCTACACAGGAGAAAATTTTGCAACACAGATGAAAGTAACTATTGGTGCAACTGTTGAGGTGAAGCGAATTACACACCTTTGTCGTATTGCCGAAAAGATGGGTTGTTGAGAGATCTTTTGCTTGGTTGCAAAAATGTAGGCGATTGTGGAAAAATTGCGAGCGGAAACTCAACACTAGCCTGCAAATGGTCGTTCTTGCTTTCGCTGCTTTGCTTCTGAAAAGATTATGAACAGGCTCTTATAGAGAAAGGACCTATATAAGTTGTGAAGATCCAAATTGTCTGAAGTTCAGTTTTAGCGTAAATGATGGCATATATAACGATAATAAAATTTTAGTATGTGATTTACAAAACTCAGTGGAGTTTAAACTAAAATGCGAAGGTGGAAATGTGAAGTATGAAGAAGGTAAGGTGTCTCTTGCTATTCCTAAGGAGCTGAAAAACTACAAAGCAAATGATAAGAATTTGTTTGACGTCATTATTGAGTATTTTCAGAAATTTTGCGAAAAATTTGGATTTCACTTTTTTGAGGAAAAATTTGAGCATAATCTGGATAAGCCACTTGGAGTATTAAGTGATATAAATACATCCCAAGATAAGAATCTAAACTTGAAGAATTTAGAATAAGATATTGAAATCTCTGCTTTTTTTTAATAAGGTGGGTATAATAAAAAGTAAATCAAGTTTTACAGAAAACCTTTACTTATGATGAAAAGTACGTAATACGTATATAATATAAGATTGTGGTATGTCAAAAAAAATAGTTAACGCATTGAAATCTGAAGTAAAAAAGCTCAAGTATTCTGATTTAAAATCTATACCAATGAAATCAGGTGGTTGGAGTAGCATAAACTCTGGTTACAACACATATATTGACCTTGATAGATCACACAACCTTACTATCAACAAACAAAAAATAACCAATGAGCTTATCGAGGAGCTATATTCAAAACATAAAGATCTCATTTTAGGGAATGAAAAAGGGAAAAGAAATTATTGTTTGTTTCTTAAAGTAGTCTTTATGGAAATGTTTATACGTGTTGGTGCAACAGTTCCAAATGACTCTATTATAGAAGAATTGATAGCTAGTTATCATCAAGAAGGATATAATCATTTTTTGTTTCTGCATTTATTAAAGGCTCTTTTTCCACTTGGCTTGCTTGTGTTAGATTCTGATATAATAATAACTTATAGTATGGATTGCCATAGTTCCAATTGTCTAAAACTCAGTTTTAGCATGGAATGTATAAGGGTACTTAGCAGTGATCTTGCTAATGATATCAAAACACCAGGTTTTTACAGTTCAGTAGAATTTAAACTGAACTGTAAGGGTAGAAATGTAACATATGAAGATGGTAAAGTGTCTCTTATTATTCCGAAAGAGCTGAAAAATTATAAAACAAGTGGTAGAAGTTTGTGTGACATTACTATTGAGTATTTTCAGGAATTTTTTGGAAATTTGGGATTTAAATTTGAGACAAAAGTAGAACATAGTCTAGGGGAGCCACTGAAGGTGTTAAATGATGTAAGTGTGCTTTGCTCTCAGTTAGAATGTATCCGTTCAGTAGAGTGGTAAAATAAATTAGACGAAACTAATAAGTGGGTATCATGAAAGTAGCTATCATCCAGTCTTTTCATGCAAAAAACAATGATGTCATTCCAGCGCGTGACACTGAGGTTCAAATTGCTCACAAGCAACCTCATCATGGATACTAAAAGCAACGGTTTCAATGGGACTACAGAAGGGCTGTGCCCTCATTATTGTAAATGCACTTTTACTCTATTTTTATACTATCTTATTTTGCCATTCTGCTGAACGGATACAGATATTGAGATTCGCGTTTTTAAAGCTAGAAAATACATCCCTTGAGAGAGTAATTTTGCTACTGAAAGCAAAAGGCCTTTTTACAATCTTCTATCTACTACTCCCTCATGAACAGATACGTTAATCTTATCTAACTGCTTACTAACCTCTTCATTACTTGGCAAGTGTTCTCTAAAACGTACTGTATGCTGACATCGATCCAAAGGAGTTTGTAATCGCTCAATATATACTTTTGCTAGCAACTCAGCGTCAATTAGCGCTCCATGTAACTTCCTACTCTCTAGTGATATACCAAAATGCTCACACAATGCACTTAAAGAAGCTGGTGGTCCAAATCTCTTTCTTACAAGCGGTAATGTATCTAACACTCTGTCTGAAGAGATTAATTTGGCATTCAGTTTACCAAGTTCCATGTTCAAAAATTTAATGTCAAATACAGCATTGTGAATTACCAAAGTATCGCTAGATATAAAATTAAGAAATTCAGATGCAATCTCTGAAAATAATGGCTTATCCTTTAGAAATTCTTCGCTGATACCGTGAACTTTAAATGCACCTTTGTCTATGCTCCTTTCTGGGTTGATGTATCGATGGAATACTTTGCCTGTTGGAATACGATTAATTAACTCCACACATCCTATCTCAATAATTCGATGGCTATTGACGTCAAGACCTGTAGTTTCAGTGTCAAGTACTATTTCACGCAGCCCATCTTGTTTGGAAAGTTCTATACTTAACCTACTACTAGGATCTGACTGACTATTGGTAGCTTGTATCGTTTTTTTTCTTTTAGCTACTAATTTTTTTGTAGCACCTTCACCATCTTTTACTCTAGAGTGTCCAGGCGCTTCGGTTATTGCGCTTTTTTTTATACTATCAAGGATAACTTCTTTATCATTCAAGAATTTTTTACCGTTACCTTCTACATAAAGTGAGGTGAGATTTTTGAGTGCTATATCTCCTCCATAGTGGTGGCGCCACACTCCAACAATGTTGTTGTTTTCTACATTTAATAAAGTAAGATTTGGGAGACGTTTGCTGCCAATTAAAAATGCAAAACCTATATCGCCAATATGATTATTGCTTATTTCAAGTAAAGTAAGGTTTGGTAGATTGCCTTGACCTATATATCCTGCACCTTCGAAACCGAGTTTATTGTTCCTTAGAGTGAGCGAAGTAAGATGTGTAGGTTTACCTAATTCTTTTACATCTTTAGAATCAACCTCTACATTTATTAAATTAAGCTCTTTAATGTCTTTTTTATTCTGTAGAAAGTTTACCAGCTTCCTTACATCAATTTTAGCACTTACATTTGATATTGTTAAAGCTTTATCATGCACATATTCGCCAAAATTCACCTTACCCTTGCTAATATACTACGTAAATATTTTAGCTGATATCTCAGTAATTGTCAATTGCTTATATAAGATCTTAACACCCACAACAGCTGGTTTAGGTGCTGTAAAATTCATACTTTTTGTGATCAGCTAAGTAAAAAGTTAAGCCTAGGGCAACTCACTAAGCTTTTCTGATTTATTGTTATACAGTTCTTGAGTTTTTTTCTTCCTTTACAAAAGAATCTGTTACTAAATCCTTTAAAGTTTCACCAGGCTTTTCTAGCAATTCAGGTTTAAGTAAATACTCAAGTTCATATATTGCTGCTGTAATTGCTATAGCAGCTAAAGCTGCAATTAAAAATGGTGAACTTATTTCTTCTGTTATGAGTGTTAAAGTTATTAAACCTCCTAGCAGCCCAATTACTGGTGGAACAATAATTGCTGCACCTCTTTCCCATAATTGTGTTTTCTGTTTCTTTTTTTTGCGTCGTTTACACTCTCCTTTTTTTCCTTCAAGTGGAATTTCTTTAACTTGGACTTGCTGACAAAATGTTACCTTTCTTTTTGGCTTTATTTTGTCAGAAAAAGAACATTTTGATAACTCAGTGTAGTCAACTTTTTCGTTAGAATCACCCATAACTTTTTCGCTTCATCAATACCTATATTAAATTATATTCTAAATAAAGTCATAATATTAATTACTATATTAAACTATACTCTAAAAAAATAAGATATTAACTACAAGCCTTGAGCCTGTTAAAATCTTCTTCAGCGTGGTATGATGACCGAGTTAGTGGGCTTGATGCAACTACCAAAAAGCCTTTGGAATAAGCAATATATTTATAATGCTCAAACTCTTCTGGGGTAACATATCTATCAATCTTTGCATGTTTTGGAGTTGGTTGCAAATATTGACCAATTGTAATGAAATCAACTTCGGCACTACGTAAATCATCCATGACCTGAAATATTTCTTCCTTTGTTTCTCCGAGACCAACCATAAGCCCTGACTTCGTGAAAAGCTTAGAATTGATCTGTTTCACCATCTTTAGCAAATATAGTGAATGAAAATAACGAGCTCTTGGCCTTATTTTTGCATACAGTCTTGGTACTGTTTCGATATTGTGGTTATAAACATCAGGTGATGCAACAGCTATTGCTTCAAACGCTCCTTTCTTATTTAAAAAATCAGGAGTAAGAATCTCTATTGTTGTTTCCGAAGTTATCTTTCTAATTTCTTCTATACACCTTATAAACTGATTTGCACCACCATCTGCTAAATCATCGCGGTCAACAGAGGTAATGACAACGTGCTTTAAATTTAACTTTTTTATCGCTTTTGCTAAATTTTCTGGTTCATGAGGATCGAGCTTATCAGGAATGCCAGTTGCAACGTTGCAAAACGCACAAGCACGAGTACAAACAGAGCCGAGAATCATCACAGTAGCATGACGTTTATTCCAACATTCACCAATATTTGGACACGCAGCTTCTTCGCATACTGTATGTAAGTTATGTAGCTTAACAGTGTTTAAGGTTTTATTGAATATTTTACCAGCTGGAGCTTTTGCTCTGAGCCATATAGGCTTACTATGCATCTGAAACAGCTAATTCTACCTCTTGTTTTGCTAAAACTTTCTTTAATCTTCTTTTTATCTTTTGTGCTTCTTTACTTAGTTTAATTGTTTTTGTATTGAGCAAGAAAGCATCAAGATCACCTTTATAGTCTATAGTTCTTAAAGTTCTTGTTGCTATACGAAAGCTAAACTTTTTGTCTAATATATTACTCGTCAATGTAACTTTATGTAAATTTAAGAGAAAGGTACGCTTTGTTTTACGATTTGAGTGCGATACCTTATTACCAAAAGACTTTTTTCTATTTGTTAATTCACAAATTCTACTCACTTCAATATACCAATTTATCCTATGTAACTAGGTTAACCTTATATAGTTAAATAGTCAACTCCCTTGCTTGATTTTTATACCGTATACTGCTTTATAGCCAAAAAACACTGTAATTTTTTCTATTACAAGAGAAACCATATGCTGCATTTCTAATGCTTTACTGCCATTTGTTACTAACAGATGCAGAACACCAGAATTTACGTTTTGTGCGTATGAGATCTTTTGTGGTTTTGTACATTCTGCTAATTCCTCTCCAACTATACTTTTCCAGTTTAAAATAAGACGTATTTCATTTTTGCTGATCTTATTTTTCATGCATTTTAATGCATAGTTTTCTATTATAGATTTTAATTTCTTTGGCCCGCTATATTTAAACATCTTTCCAGTACTTAAAATTAAATTATATTACAACTTTCTTATACAAAAAACTAACTTATTGTTTTCATGACCCTCGGCCTCACACATAAAAAGCAGTATTTGTATATTGTTGCCTAACTTGTAATCATTTTTAATTGTAATTTATTAAATTATTATGAAACTAAGTAAAATTCGAGTAAAGTATAGTATTTCCAAGAAGATTATCTTTTTACTGTATGCCGTAATTTTCTTATAGCTATCTGTTTTTTAAGATCTTTCTGCAATCCAAGCTGCTTGAATGGCCTCTAATATTTTTTCATTACAATACTTTTCATCATCATCAAACTCTTCTAAATCCAAGACTTTTCTTTTAAGTTCAGTGAATCTAATACTAATTATATCTTCATTTGGAAATTTCTCTTCTAGAGCTTCTGCAATATCTTCTATATCAAGCCATTTCATACTTTTTTAATAAATTAAACTGGTGCCCATGGGGAGACTTGAACTCCCAAGGTCGCAAAACCCACGGATTTTAAGTCCGCTGCGTCTACCGATTCCGCCACACGGGCCTTATGTTGTTTATCTAGAGTAAAATTCTACTACTAAATTGACTTCCATGTCTGCTGAATAGGGGACTTCGGAATATTGAGGCGCTCTCAAATACTTCACTGAAAGTGCTTTGCTGTCTGCCTCTAAATAATCTGGAGCCTTACGTTCTTGTTTTTGTTCAGCCTCTATTAATATAGGAATTTTTGCTGCTCTTTCCCTTATTTTTACTATATCACCAGGCTTCACTCTATAACTTGATATGTTAACCACCTTATCATTAACTGTAACATGTTTATGAGATATAAGCTGTTTTGCCGAGTAAATTGTTGGCACAAAACCAGAGTGATATAAAACAGAACTTAACCTTGATTCCAAGGCACCAATAAAATTATCAGCCGTATAACCTTTTCTTTTGTAAGCATCTAAAAATGTACGTCTAAGCTGTTTGCTTGAAATTGCATAGTAGAACTTAAATTTTTTATGTGCAGCAAACTGCTTACCAAAGTCAGATAATTTCTTAAATCCAAGAATACCATGCTGACCTGGAGGGTATTTTCTTTTATTGACCGAATCTTTTGCTCTACCCCATAAGTTTACACCAAGCCTGCGACTGATTCTATACTTTCTATTGATAACAGTTGTCATACAAAAATTCTCACAATCTAACTATAAATTATTAATGATTTTAACATTAAGTGTCAACTTGTTTTTGCCACTATGATGTAGTATACTTCACTTTTAAGTTTTCCTATTAATACATGAATCATCTATTACTAAAATCCATGGCAAATGCTGTCCGCTTTTTATCAATTGATGCGGTACAAAAAGCAAATTCTGGACATCCAGGTATGCCACTTGGCATGGCAGATGTTGCAACTGTATTATTTGCTAAATATCTAAACCATAACCCTGATGATTCTCAATGGATCAGTAGAGATCGTTTCGTCTTATCAAATGGTCACGGTTCGATGCTGCAATACTCTATATTATATCTGACAGGCTACATTGGTATAGATGAACTAAAAAACTTCAGGCAACTTACATCAAAAACTCCAGGTCACCCAGAATTTGGCTTAACTTCTGGTATAGAAGCAACAACAGGCCCGCTTGGTCAGGGATTTGCCACTGCTGTTGGCATGGCACTTGCTGAATCGATTCTTGCAAAGCAGTTTGAAATCAGTCACTACACTTACGTAATGCTAGGAGATGGTTGTCTTATGGAAGGTATAAGCCATGAAGCAGCGTCCCTTGCTGGGCATCTTAAATTAAATAAGCTGATAGCACTTTTTGACGACAATGACATCTCTATAGACGGCTCTACTAGCCTCTCTTGTTCTGATGATGTAGAAAAGCGTTTTTCAGCGTATGGATGGAATGTTGACAAAATCGATGGGCATGACTTTGATGCTATATCCCTTGCAATAGAGCAGGCGCAAAAGTCTGATAAACCTACACTAATCTGTTGCAAAACTATTATCGGAAAATTTTCGAGCCGTGCTGGCACATCTTCTGCTCATAGTGGTGCCTTTACAGAGGAAGATGTAAAACAGATGAGAGAAAAATTGAATTGGGACTATGAACCATTTCATGTACCAGAAGATGTGAGAAACGCTTGGATAGAAACAGTTAAGAGGGCAAAGCAAAACTATACATCCTTGATCAATGAAGAACTACAAAGAAGACTTGAGAAACGTTTGCCAGACAATATCGAAAATGACTTAGCTAACCTGAAGAAACAAATATGTGAGCTAATGCCAAAAGAAGCTACTCGATCTTCTTTTGGCAGAGTAATGGAACTATTAACGAAGTCTATGCCAGAATTAATTGGTGGTTCTGCTGATCTTACCGGTTCAAATTGTACTAAATATAAGTACATGCAGGCAATAGATAGTAATAATTATGATGGTTCTTATGTCCACTATGGAGTGAGAGAGCACGCTATGGCAGCTTGTATGAATGGTATGGCTCTTCATGGTGGAATTATTCCTTATGGTGGAACTTTTTTAGTATTTTCCGATTACTGCCGACCTGCTATACGTCTTTCAGCTTTGATGAAACAACAGGTTATATATGTAATGACTCATGACTCAATTGGAGTAGGGGAGGATGGTCCAACTCACCAGCCAATAGAGCATTTAGCTTCTCTGAGAGCTATACCAAATCTGTATGTTTTTAGGCCAGCAGATGCAATTGAAACTTTGGAGTGCATTAGCATTGCACTTGAAAAAAAAGAGTCACCTGCACTATTTGCGCTTTCAAGGCAAAATATTAATTACATGCACTCTTATACTGACCAATTGGCCAACCTATCAAAATTTGGTGCATATATACTATGCGAATATTCAGGGAAGCTAGAAGTGACGATATTTGCTACCGGATCTGAAGTTGAAATTGCAGTTGAGGCAAGAGAAAAATTACAGGAAAAAGGTGTAGGAACAAGGGTCATTTCTATGCCGTGTTGGAGGCTTTTTGACGAGCAAAGTGATGAATATAAAGGGGTAATATTAAATAATGACAGTATTAAAGTTGCAATTGAAGCGGGAAGTGAAGTGGGTTGGCATAAATATATAGGCTCAAACGGTATATTTATTGGCATGAAAAATTTTGGAGAATCAGCACCTTATAAAACACTTTATGAGCATTTTAATATCAGTGCAGATCATGTAGTAAAATGTGTTTGTGAACAACGCTTTTTGTCATTCCGCTGCGCATAAAATTACTTAATGAACTCAGCCAGTGCCGTTATTATGATAAGGAACATCGGTGAAATGTTTCGAGTAACTTTTCCGTTTCTATGATCCACTTGGCGGCAAGAATAAAGTTTTAATCATTCTATGGTTTCTGTATAATTTTCAAAACTTAATTGATATATATGAAGGTAATAATAGGTAGCACTAGTAAACAATTAGGAGATTCAATAGCAAGTGGGCTAAATGCTCAGCTATTACCTACTCAGGTATCAAGATTTGCCGATGGTGAGGTAAATGTAGAAGTAGCAAATAATCTACATAATCAAGAAGTATACGTAGTACAATCTCTTTCTTCCCCTGTAAATGATAACCTTATGGAGCTTTTGCTTACAATTGATGCAGCAAAGAGGTCAGGAGCCAAGAGAATAACGGCTATTATTCCTTATTACGGATACAGTAGGCAGGATAGGGTTATTAAAAACAATAATATGCAATCTGCTTTAAGTGCTAAATTAGTTGCAAATCTTATTCAAACTGCAGGTGCAAATAGCGTTGCTGCTATTGATTTGCATTCAAGTCAAATTGAAGGTTTTTTTGATATACCAGTTACTAATTTGAGCTGTTTTGAAGTATTTGTTGACTCTATATACAAGGAGGATTTTGCAATAGTTGCGCCTGATGTTGGAGCAATTGGCAGAGCTCGTGCTTTTGCAAAGATTTTAGAGGAAAAATACAAGTTAGATAATGATATTGTTGTAGTAGATAAATATAGAGAAAAAGCAGGTAAATCTCAGGTAATGAATGTAATCGGAGAAGTTGCAAACAAAAATTGCGTCATTGTTGATGATATAGTTGACTCTGGTGGAACATTATGTAATGCAGCTCTTGCTTTAAAAAACCGAGGAGCAAAGTCTGTAGTTTCATGCATTACACATGGAATACTTTCAGGAAATGCAGTTGAGAAAATCTCTTCCTCTTCTCTGGATAAATTAGTAATTACGGACACCGTATTTCACAAATTTGAAAAAAATGATAAGATAGAGGTTGTTTCAATTGCAAATATTTTAATTTGCTTCATGCAAGGAGGTAAAAGTGCCAGCTAGATCAACAGAAGATGTTATCACTTCGTTAATAGAATTTGCAAATAAGAGAAAAATAACAATTACTAAAGAAGAAATGCTTAAAACTGCACAGCTTGTGAGGATTAAGTTATCCGATGATGAGATTCAATATTACTCAAAAGAACTGACAATGCTGGATTGGATACATGATACTTTGTTGAAAGTTAATACTGAAGGTGTTTCTCCTATGCGTTATGGAACTATAGATAAAGATATTCATGTACGAGATGATGTTGTAAATTCTCAAAACATTAAAGAAGAGATATTATCCAATACAAAATCGGAGCATGGGTATTTCGTAGTACCTAAGGTTATAAACGATTAAGATAAAGCAAGATTTATACCGATTTTATAGATCTACTTTCAAAAATAAGACCAATCTGGTAAAGAAGCATTCGTTGGAGTAAAAACCATTTTTTGATTTTTCTTTACTAAATCTACTAAATATAATTTAGAGTTGCTTGGTGATTCTGCGTTAGTAAAGATAATTTCTCTGCCATTTGGTAGCCATGCCGGAGATTCAATTTTATGCCCCTCTGAAAGCAAGCGCTCTTCTTTGCCATCTGGCTTCATAACTCCTATGTAAAATTTTCCTGACTGAATTTTTGTAAAAGCTATCAGATCTCCTTTTGGCGACCAAACAGGTGTAGCATATCTTCCATTTCCAAAACTAATTCTCTTGGGTTTTTTGCTTTTTTTAGTGAAATCTATGATATATATTTGCTGACTTCCACTTATATCAGAACTAAAAACCATGTACTTTTGATCTGGAGACAAAGAGGGAGAAGTACTTATAGCTGAACCTTTAGTAATTTTTTTTGTTCGTTTGCTGCTTAAGTCTAGAGATAATATATTTGTTTCACCACTCAATGAGTGGGAAATAAAAAGAGATTTACCATCAGGAGAAAATCTTGGTGCAGAAATAACTCCTTCAAATGCGCTGATTATTGATTCAGTGTTATCTTTTAAATTTTTTAATATTATATAACTTTTACCATTTGTGCATGAGATATAAACAATACCCTTTCCATTTGGTGAAAATCTTGGTGTTGACACAAATTTCTCACCATTTGTTAAGTACTTTATATTACTTCCATCTTGATTCATCACAGCAATTTTACGGACGGATTTGTAATTGCTATCTTTTTCTTCAGCGATATATGTAATTTTTGTATTGAAATGCCCTTTCTCACCAATCAATCTATCATGTATCACATCTGAAACAAGATGACTAATTTTCCTCCAGTCTTTTGCTAGAAAAACAACCGACTGAGTAAGCAATTCTCTGTTTGTAAAGCTGTCAGATAAACGAAAAGATAGCTCTAAATTTCTGTTTGATACTTCACTTAAACTTACTGTGACTACAGTATCGCTTTTCCAAGACTCAACTTTCGTGTTACGTTTCACATTAAATAAGCCACAATTAGATAGATTTGTTTCAATTACTTTTGTGATGCTTTCACTTAGCTCACTTTCCACTTCTGTCTTGCATGCACATTTAGATACAACAAGATCAATATTACCAATATTGCTTTTTTTTATATCAACATATAAAACAGCTTTTGTGGAATAAGGAATAAATAACGAAATAAATAACACCAGTTGAACGAATAGCTTCATTAGATTTCTTGCATTACCTCCTGTCATCTCAGCAAATAGCTTACTTTTGAAGTTAAACTGCATGACAGTAGAGTAAATCAATTTCTGCAGTACTTGACACTGGAATCCAGAAATTTGACTGCAAGTAAGTGCACTGAGGTGGCAAGCATAAAAGTAGTTGTTTTATGCTAAAACAAACGTCTTTGACAAGGTTGCATGAAAAACTGGATCCCAGTGCTCTGACACTGGGATGACATTTTCCTGATGGAGATTGCTCTAAAACTACAATGTTCATACAATTGTATGCATGGGCATTGGGACGACACCCTTCTGGTAGATTCAAATCACAATGTTTGTATAGTTGTGTGATCTGACACTGATTTTTTTTTACGGATTCCAGTATTGCATGCTGAAATAACATCAAAGAATACATTGTTAACTTCTTACTCAAATAATGGTTAATAAAAAGAGGTGTATTTCTATACCTGTTCTATCTGGACTTCAATTATAGGTCTTTTTAGTAAATATTCTTTTAAGATACTAAATATTGAGCTCTCAATTTTATTTCTTATTTTTTTTATCGGCTGTGAGTCAAATGCTGACTCAACCTTCTTTATGATCTTTTGCATAATGGCTGCATCTTTTTGCGCTTCGAAAACACCAGGTGCAAATACTTTTGGCTTAGCAAGCAGTTTATTTTTCTTATTTACAACTGCTGTCACTACGATAGCTCCGGCATCTCTCATTCTCTCGCGCATTTTTATAACGCTGCATTCTGGATGACGGAGTAACATACCATCAATACCAAAGTAGTCGACATCAATGGAGCTAACTTTTTCCCCATTTTCCAAATTAACAATATCACCTGGTGCAATCATTATTGCTTTTTTCACACCGCACTCTTTAGCAAACTTTACATGTGCATCCGTATGAAGATACTCACCATGAACCGGAATAGACATCTTAGGTTTTATCAAAGAATACATTTCCTTTAGCTCTGCTTTTACTGGATGTCCGGAAGCATGAACATTTTCTGTTTTTTCAGTAATAACTTCCACTCCCATCTCAATAAAGGCATTGAGCATGTTATGTGCACGAGTTTCATTGCCAGGAATGATTTTTGATGAAAAGATCATGGTATCACCTTGCTGCATTTTAAATGCTTGATGACTCTTAGCGGCAAGTCTTGCGGTAGCTGCCAGTGGCTCACCTTGACAACCTGTGCAAAGTAGCACCAGTTCTTCCCTTGGAAAATTTACTGCTTCCTTTGCTTCAAGAAACTCAGGAGAATCAGTTAAATAACCACTATCCTGCGCAACTTTCACTATTCTCCATAAAGATCTGCCAAGTAAAACCACTTTTCTATTTAGTGCTTTTGCAGCTTGGCTTATTGTTTCAATTCGCGCCACATTCGAGGCAAATAGCGAGACAGCAACCAATTTTTTAGACCGCTTTATTATATTGTAAATATTATCATAAATTTCACTTTCTGACTCAAGGTGATGCTTGCTTAATATATTGGTTGAATCGCAAATTGCTGCAAGCAGGTCACCTTTATCGCCAATTTCTTTTAGACGCTCCATATTAGAAGTTAATCCAACAACAGGTTTTGGATCGAATTTCCAGTCTCCGGTATGGAGTGCACTACCCATTTCAGTGCTAATTAATATTGAATTTGCTTCAGGAATTGAATGAGTTACATTTATAAACTCGACGGTAAAAGGACCCAAATTTATGCTGCCATTTATGTCTACCTCTTTCACAGGCACTATACCTTCCAATCGAAATTCTTTTAGTTTCTCTTTAAGAAAATTAACCGTAAACTTTGTTGTATATATGGAGCACTGCAACTCTTCCCACAAGTGTGGCACTGCACCGCAGTGGTCCTCATGTGCATGTGTAATTATTATTCCAAGTAAATCTTTTTTTCTTTGAGCAATAAAATCTATATCAGCAATGAGCAACTCAACACCTGGCATAGTTTCATCTGCAAAACCAACACCAAGGTCGATCATAATCCACTTACCTTGGTAATGATATAGGCTAACATTCATCCCGATTCTTCCTACTCCCCCAAGCGGAAGAAATAAAAACTCATTTTTGTTTATATTCATTAAATTTAAATTATTAAAACCTGAGGATAGCAAAACTTCGACCTTAAATAAAGGAATTTATCACTTTTGCATAACTTAAAAAAATCTTTTCACTAAAAGAGAAGGCTTTCAAATTGGTAAAAAGAATTAAGTGTAGACAGCTACCTCTTTATATCATTTAGCAAATTTCTCATTTTTTTTTACTTTTTCAAAGAATCCTTCAGATTTCTGCTCTACACTTTCATGTTCCTCTTCCTCAAGCGCTTTTAATAGCTCAATCTGCTTTTGGGTTAAATTCTTTGGATTTAAAGTCTCAACTATTACCTGTACGTATAAATCACCACGAGCATGTGAGTTCATATATGGCATACCCTTTTCCCTACAACGTAGTTTGGTACCAGTTTGAGTGCCTTCAGGGATCTTTACTTTTATTTTAGCTCCATCAATTGATTGAATATCGATTTCACCACCAAGCACTGCTAGTGTCATTCTTATAGGCACTTTACAGTGTAAATCTGCTCTATTGCGAGTGAAGATCTGATGAGTAGCTATTTTCACACATACGTATAAATCTCCGCTTTTTCCACCTCTTGCTCCAGCTTCTCCTTTACCACTGACTCTTACCTTAGCTCCTTCTTCTATGCCTTTTGGAATTGAAACGGAGATATTTACTTCATCTCTTTTACGCCCACTTCCACCGCATTTCTTACATTTATTTTGTATTATTTCTCCTTCCCCATAGCATGTAGTACACGTTCTTTCAATGGTAAAAAAGCCCTGTTGAGTTCTAATTCTACCGCTTCCCTGGCATGTGTTGCACTGAACTGGTTTGATTGCTCCTTCGCTACCTGCGCCTTGGCATGTATTACATTTTATATTTGTCACATAATGTATAGGTGCTTGTATTCCTTTAAATGCATCTTCTAAGGTAATTTTAAGGTCGTAGCGCAGATCTGCTCCAGATACTCCTGTTGTACTTCTTTTTGTTCTTGACCTACTTGTACTGCCGCCGAATCCTCCACCAAAAAAATCGTTAAATATATTGCTAAAATCCCCTCCAGCTTGGCTGAAATCAAATCCACCGGAAGCACCATCGTGACCATAACGATCATAACCTGCTCTTTTTTCAGAGTCAGATAGAACTTCATATGCAGCTGTTACTTCTTTAAATTTTTCCTCTGCTTCCTTATTACCAGGATTTCTGTCAGGATGATATTTTAATGCTAGTTTTTTATATGCTTTTTTTATCTCTTCAATACTAGCATTTCTGCTCACTTCTAGCAGATCATAGTAGTCTTTTTTGTTCATATATAATAGCTCAGTATTTTACCTTTAAAGATAGGTATTACATATATGAATTTCAAGTATGACCTCTATTTCCTATAAAATATGGTGCACCCTGAGCGACTTGAACGCCCGACCTTTTGATCCGTAGTCAAATGCTCTAATCCAACTGAGCTAAGGGTGCTTGCACAAAGTTGACTTTAACAGATTTTGTAGCTTATTTCAATTGATTTAGCTAAAAATAAAACTCTTATCATGTATGAAACCTGTAAGAAATTGTACTAGCTCTCTTAAAGGATAACTTAAGTTAACAGTTTTCAATTATTTTGATTTTAGAACCGCTATCCGAATAAGTGCTTTTCACATTATACTGCCAAGCTGCTAACAAATAGCGGAATGACGGTTATAGTTAAATCTAAACTATTTTGGCTATATCAGAAGACGGGTTATGCAGAAACCTTAAAATACTTCTTGCTTGCTAAGGAGAATAAATACATTCCTACAAACAAGCAGATACTCAATATCGATGCATAGGAAAACTTGAAAATTAAATCTTTAATATATCTTGATAAGCATTTACCTGCAGAAATTTTGTATAGTAGTCCAACACAAACAATCGTACTATCAATGACTGATGCTATAATTAAAGTGATGAAATTTGCCATATGAAAATTCAATTTGGACTTTAATTTTTTTAAAATAACTATGCTTGAGAGAAGAGAGACTAGAATTGCAGTATATGAAACCAATATTACCAAACTAAAATTTTGCAATTTAAAAAGACAGCATATCACTGTACACACTATTAAGCTGTAAGTAGCTTTGCTTCTACCATGAAACTCAACCATTGAGTTTACAACTAAAGTAGCTCCCACAAATAAGGTAGCACATATCATTAATTTATTTGAAGTGTTAAGTAAAGAAAGACTGATAAGCAAGAGTATTGATAAAATGGACATAATCACCTACCCAAATTTAATAACATGCATTTATTTTAATCAGACATTACACATAATGAAAAATTTGTCTAGCATAATCAAAAGTTATTTAAACTAGCACCTAAGTCTTTCAAATCTATTCTTATAATATCCTTTATATTGAGAGCTTTCTCCTCTGTCACTTTTCCAATACATGAAAAAACTATACCTTTAAACAATTCTTCAAACTTCCGCTGATTTTGCGGGGCAATGGTTACTAATATTCTACTTTGCGATTCAGAAAACATTATTATCTTGTTTATTATGTCTGTATTTTGTGTTTTTCCTATTGGTACTAGTGAAAGATCAATTTCAGCACCAAGGTCTCCTGCAATTAGCGATTTTGCCAGAGCAATAATTAAGCCGCCTAAGTTTGGTGCAATTGCAGAGACAATTATACCATCTTTTATTGCCTGGTTGTAACGTTCATACAACTTCCTAGCGCTCTTTGCATCAACTTTTGGCACGTTGTTATTATCTATTCCACTATATAACTGATATTCAGATCTACCAAGCTCATCGTGGGTTGTACCAAGCACATATATCAAGTCCCCTGGCATTTTCACATCAAGCGATACCGCATTTTCAATATTGTCTATAACTCCAATTGCTGAAATGAGTAATGAAGGTGGCGCAGATATCGTTACTTCCTTGCCATTTTCATCATACCCTTTGAAGTCGTTAAACATACTATCTTTTCCAGATATGAATGGCGTTTTAAATGCAGTTGCAAAGTCGTAACAAGCCTCTGCAGCTCTCTTTAGTTGCCACAACCTTTCTGGATTATAAGCATCGCACCAGCAAAAATTGTCGAGCAACGCTAGATGATTTATATTTCCTCCTGCAGCTACGTAGTTGCGTATTGCAGTGTCAATTGCACATGCTGCCATGTGATAAGTGTCAATTTCTCCATAACTTGAGCCAAATCCCTGCGATTTTACAACACCTTTGTTTGAAGAAAGGACTGGCCTCGAGACAACAGCTTCACTGCACACTCTTCCCTTGCCTTGCAGTGGTTTCAGTATTGACGATCCTTGAACCTCATGGTCATATTGCACCACTATAAACTCTTTGCTGCGTATGTTTGGTCTGCTTAGCATTTCTTTTAGTGCAAAGGTGTCATTCCAGTGCTTGACACTGGAATCTATCTCAAGCTCAACTCTGCCATCGCACGTATTTTGACATAAAGTTTTAGATTTATTTGCAGACAAAGCCTGCTGGATTTCAGTGTCAAGCGCTGGGATGACAGGAGAGAATTCTGGAATGATAGCGTATGGGTTAGATTTTCCAGACCATGGCTTTGTTTGTAAATGCACTTTGGGATTACCGTCATGCAGAAATTCAGTTTCGATGTCCATTATTACTGCCCCTGGGGGACATTTAATAACGGCTTTGCCACTTTTGTTGAATTTTCCAATTACACAGACCTCCACATCATGTGTTTTCATGATTTGCTTAAACGCAGGAAGATTTTCTTCTGGCACTGCTAAGGTCATTCTCTCTTGTGATTCTGATATCCATATTTCCCACGGAGCCATACCCTCGTTTTTAAGGAGAACCTCGCTCAAATCAACTTCAAATCCGTCTTTTCCCATTTCACCAATGGACGATGATAGACCGCCTGCTCCATTATCCGTTATTGCATTATAAAGACCAAGATCTCTTGCTTCTACGACGGCGTTGGATAATTTTTTTTGTGTTATAGGGTCACCAATTTGCACAATTGTTGAAGGGCTGTTTCCCGACAATGCCTCTGAAGAAAAAGTTGCACCGTGAATTCCGTCCCTTCCAACTCTTCCACCAATAATTACGATTTTATCACCGTTTTTGGGTTCTTTTATGTGTGAAGGTGCATTATTTATATTCCGTGGAATAATTCCGATGCTTCCAACAAAAACTAATGGCTTTCCACAGAATCTATCGTCAAAGTATACTGATCCAAGTTGCGTTGGAATACCGGAGCAATTACCAGCAACATTAACACCGTGAATCACTTCTTTCATTATATATTTTGGTGGTAAGATTTTATCAGTACGCTCTTTATCTCTATAAAGTTTGCCTTTTGATTCTTTGGCAAAGCAAAAGTAATAAGTATTCATGATAGGTTCTGCACCTTTGCCAAAACCGACTATATCTCGGTTAACTCCAAGCACTCCAGTCATTGCTCCACCGAACGGATCGAGAGCTGAAGGACTATTGTGAGTTTCAACTTTATCTACAATCAAGTAATCGTCATCAAAAATTATTCCTCCTGCGTTGTCGGAGAAAACTGACACGCATATGTTAGAATTTATCTCACGCGTTGCACGCTTAATATAATGAGCATATAGACCGTCTTTTATTTCATCAATAGGGGAGCAAAAAATATTGTGTTTACAATGTTCAGACCAAGTCTGTGCCAGAGACTCAAGTTCAATATCATATGGATTTCTACCGAGTTTTTTAAAGTAATCCTTTATAGCTTTCATTGCTGCCAGCGAGAGCCCTAAAGTGCCATTACCATCGATTCCATCTCTGCTGATTTTTTCAAGCTCTTGGTCACTTACATTGAGTTTGACAGATTTTGCTCTATTATTACCTGGTGTCATCCCAGTGCTTGACACTGGGATCCATTCTTTTTTTTCCTGGTCAAGCACTGGGATGACACCAGGTGGGGTATTTGGTTTACTGTAATACTTCCAATGGCAATTGCCGTTTTCTTTATAGACAAGTGTGCAATATTCAGTAATAGAATTGAATTCCTGTTTTATGTCATCTTCGGTTGGAAAACCTCCTTGACTTAGAATCAATTTTGAACTTCTTGCCTTGATAGAAACACTTTCATCAATGTGGCCTTTGCTCATTAGATATTCTCTAACAATTTGTTTTGCCGTGTTGCCTACGTTATCGGTCATGCCAGGTAAAAAGCTTATCTCCAAGCCCCACTTTGCTTGTGATTCTATGAAGTTATATTGAACTTCTTCAAGGTTTTCATTGTAGGAATAATAACGGCAGTCTTGTATGACTTTATTATAAAATAGCTCACAAATTTCTTCATGTAATTTTGATGGTAATTCTTTGCTTATGTAAATCAAGTAAACATTAACTACCCTTCTGCGGCCAACTTGTTCACATTTATTAAAAACTTCTATTCTGATGTTTGCCATGTAATATTGTGAAAGACTTTAATATATCATAGCATAAGAAACTGCGAGCACATTTATATTTTAAATAATTTCTATACAATAAAAGTGTTGTATTAATTGTTACTGTTAGTGGGAAGAGTTTTTACTGTTAATGTGAATGAGTCCCTTTTTGATGTGCTGGTTCAGCACATATTTTCTGAATATGAAAGAGAAAAAATTCCCGAGATAAAGATCATACTTCCCTGCAAGAGGGATGTGATAGCATTGCTGAGTGCATTCAAGAATTACAGAACTATAATTTTGCCAGAGATAGTTTCACTAGAAAACATTGATGAAGAAGATTTAATATTAAATCTTGATAGAGTTAAAGTTATTAACCCGACAAAGAGAACGCTGCTACTCATTCAATTTATATTGGAGTGGAATAAAAAACACAATGATAATTTTCCAATCGATCTAGTTTACAGTTTGCCGTCATTACTTCAATATACCCAAATAGCGGATTGTTATCAGCTTGATGAGCATTCGAAGAAAATGGAGAATTTCATAAACTTACTTATCAAAACTTGGAATAACACTTTAAAAAATTTAGGATTAGTAGATATACTAAAGCATAAGAGTGACTACATAAACAATATGATAGCCTCCCTGCAGAAAGATCAGCATATGATCTTTATTGGAATTGGGAAGGAGGAGATTTATAAGTTGTTGATTAAAGCTGTATACGACCTGCCATTTGGAAAGATAATTTTACCTAATCTGAATTTGAAAATTAAAGAGAAAGATTGGCAATCACTTGATAAAAAACATTATCAATATTGCCTAAAAGATCTGCTCGATTATTTAAGTATAGGCAGAGAGGATGTAAGTTTTCTGCCAGAAGCGTGTTCTCCAGTGCCCAGACACTCGGATCCAGAAAACTTAACTTTAAATGAGTGCACCAGGTGGCTGTACAATAGAAACTGGATTCCAGTGTCAAGCACTGGAATGACATCATCTACTACTCAAATTACCTGCAAATTACAATGTTCGTACACTAAAAATCAGAGGTCTGGGATGACAGGCAGTCCTGAACTAGATTATGTCTTTGATACAACTGCCGATCTAAGTAAAGTTAGTAATGGATATATTGGCAATATTGAAGTCATCACTTGTGATTCCAGAGAGGAAGAAGCACAGGTGACGTCACTAATTATAGAGAATGAAGGTTATGAAAACGTTTCTTTGTTTGTTTTTGATAAATTACTTGCAGTTCGTATGGTGTGCCCCATATCGGAAAACTGTTCTTATGTGACGCTTCTGCTTTATAGTATTGAGATTTTGAACTCAAAATGGAACGGTGTGGCATTGCTTTCTCTTCTTAAACATAGACTAGTGACTTTTGGTTACGCTCAAGAAGAGTACACTCGTATTTTATCTGAGTTTGAGATAGAAGTATTGCGTAGCTTTGATATAAATGGTCTTAAGGATATTATCAACGCTATTAGTACTTGTAAAAAGCTAAGATATAAAGAAGATATATTAATTATTATCAGTAGATTAGAAACTATATTTAATCTTTTACTTAATCTTACAAATTATCCTATTTCTGATATAGCAGCAGCTCATTTACAGTGTGTTAATGTGCTTTCTAATGTGAATTTTCTAGAGCTAAATGGTGAAATAGGTAATTTTACTCGTGATTTCTTAAATGCATGTGACGGTATAGCAATTGAGTGTTCCTTAGAGTTATATAGTCAAATCCTGATATTATTTTTAAAAAGGAAGTTTTTTTCTCCAGAAAATAACTTTGATAAATTTAGCTTATATCAAAATAAAGTTGTAATACTTGCTGGATTTAATGATATACCAAATTTTCAGAATCCGTTTTTGAGTGCACTGAATAGAGAAAAATTTAACCTTCCTTCTGTGCAAGAAGAGCAAGGGTACTTTTTGTATACTTTGCGCAATTTATTTGGTGCCGGCAAGGTTTATATTACGAGGCTAGTGAGTGATAGAAAATCAATTCTATTGCGCCGTTTGGAAGTTCTGTTACAAGAACCAAAATATCCTTATCGCAATTGGCTAAGAATATTAAATACACCTGAGTGCATTGTTCCATGTGCTCAGCCTATGCCAAAACCTAAAACTGAAGTGAGGCAAGCAAAAATGCAAGTGATATCTTGCAGTGCAATAGAAAAGCTAATTCGTAATCCTTATTCGTTTTACGTTGAATATATACTGGGCCTTAAACAATTAAGAGACTTGAATTTTAAGCCATCGATATTGGAATTTGGCACTATGGTACATAACATTCTTGCAAGATATTTACGCAACAAAAAGTTACCAATGAGTATTGCACGAGAAGTGTTCTCAACTAGTCAGTTTAATTTTTCAAATATGTGGTGGGTAAGGTTGCAGAGGATAATTCAATCTTTTGTTGAGTTTGATAGGACTAGAAACAATCAAGTTGAGTTGGAGAAGAGCTTTTCCTATCCGATATTTCATATTCCAGCGCGTGACACACAACTGTGCGGATGCTGTACAACTTCCACTAAGAATAAGGGTGTCATCCCAGTGCTTGACTACTTGGATCCAGAA
The DNA here is from genome assembly GCF_964028585.1 of Wolbachia endosymbiont (group B) of Xanthorhoe designata. Classification (NCBI taxonomy): domain Bacteria; kingdom Pseudomonadati; phylum Pseudomonadota; class Alphaproteobacteria; order Rickettsiales; family Anaplasmataceae; genus Wolbachia; species Wolbachia endosymbiont (group B) of Xanthorhoe designata. The sequence goes on along the minus strand of NZ_OZ034794.1, from coordinate 855,166 downwards.
AATTTGATTGCAAATGAACACACCAGACAATTGTGTAATAAGAGCTGGTCAGATACTCGAATGACAGAAGAAATTTTATTGACAGCAAGATGTGATAGAGTTGAGTATCTACCAGGTGGGCAAGTAGCAATTATAGACTATAAACTTGGTTCACCACCTTCCAATGAGGAAGTTATGTCAGGATTTTTCCCGCAATTAATTTTACAAGCTTTAGCCGTGGAATACACAACAAAAAAAGAAGTCTCGGAGCTTGCTTATTGGAAACTTGATTATGATAAAATAAAGGTTATTGCTTTGAAAGATTATAGACAAAAAATGCATGAATTTCGGAATATTCTACCAGATTTCTTATCTAATTATTTAAGAGATACTACTCCCTTCATTGCCTCTCCTTATTTTGATAAATTCCTGAGATTTAACAGCTACAAACAACTAGAAAGGATAGGGGAGTGGTTATAAATTATATCTCCTCTCATCCAGATCAAAATAGCTGGTTGTACAGCTGGTTTACTAAGTGCAGTAGGAGAATTACTAGATTGTTATATAGATTCATCTTTGCTAGATTCAAACAACCATAAAAAAACACTAAAAAGTGATTCAATCAATTTTAGCCATTAAAACTTGAATAGTGGCTAAAATAGCTTTAAACTGTATATTTATTTAGAAGGGGTATATGCTATCACAAAAACAGCTAAATGCGCAGCTAATTGATGCTGCTGAAGAAGGTGAGCTAGGTTTTGTTCAGCAAGCCATACAGGATGGAGCAATGATTAATACAATAGATGATGATTATGGGAGAACTGCTTTAATATGGGCTTCCAGAAATGGTCAATTAGAGATAGTACAATACTTGATAGAAGAGGGAGCAAATATTAATGCAGAATCTCCGGGAAACATAACTGCTCTAATTCATGCTGCTAACCATGGTCATCTTGAGGTAGTACAACTTCTAATAGCAAATGGAGCTAATTTAAATGTGAAACGTAAAGGTCAATTCTCTGCCCTAACATATGCTATTGTAAATGGCCATACGGAGATAGCAAAGCTTCTAACTAGATATCATTTAATAGCTAATCTTGATATGTCAATACCTCGCTTGCCTCATCCTACTCAGATACCAGAATTATCATCTTATTGGTATGACTGTAAGGATGAGCTCAATAAAATGAAGGAAGAAGATAGTGAATTATATAATTTTCTTGTAAGTAAGAGAATTAATGAACAGGTAAGAATTTGGACAGAGAGTGAGACAATACAAAATATTTCACAAGATAGATTAAATATAGAATACTCAATCTGTGCTAAAGATTTAACAGGTAAAATAGAATTAGTGATATTTTTTCTTAACAACAGGGAAATAATCAATTCTTTATCGCGGTATTATAAGGTAAGAATTCAAACAATTGATCAGGTAAAAAGGCTATTTGATCGTTTCACAAGAGAACATGTAGAGCTTGAAGTAGAAATTGTTCCAGCACAATTAAACTTTAATACTCAAGAGTTACAACCCCCTAAACTAAAAACATTATCATTTGCACAAATGATTAACAATCATGCAGGATTATTTTCAGCTGCCGAAAATGGTCAATTAGAAACAGTAAGATACCTGATAGAAAAACAGAAAGAAGATATTAATTCAACAGATCACTATGGAAGAACTGCTCTAATGTGGGCTGCTGGAAGTGGCTATTTAGAGGTAGTAAAGTACCTGATAGAAACAGCAAAAGCAAATGTTAATGTGAAAGATGGCTATGAAAACACTGCTCTGAATTATGCTACTAGAAACAGGCATTTAGATGTAAAAGAATATCTGAAAAGTCATATACAAAAAGAGCTACGGAAGAAATACGTCTGCATTGGTGTGAGTGGTACAATAGGTTATGTTGCAGGTATGACAATATCATGTTCTGCGGGAGCAGCGATTGCAATTTGTGCAGCATCAGCTACCATTAGTCTAGCGTTAGGTGCAATTTTTGGTTATACAATTGTAGAAGTAAAAAAAGAGAAAGCAAACACAGGTATAGTTTCTGCACTTAAAGATGTTTTCACTATTCAAGCTCTAAGTAGAATACCTTATAGAGAGTGAAAGTAGGTTTATTGCTTAAGGTTTCATGATTGCCTTAATAACAATAAAAAAATAATAGAAGCAAAAGATATGGCTTGAAAGTTTTCTAAGGTCTTCACTAAAAATGTCTCAGCTTGACACTAAAATACAATTTGATTTAATTAATTCATATATGTAGGTAACGTCAAGCACTAGAAGGAGGAAATATGGATAAAAAAATTAGGATAGAATCAGATAGCTTAGGAGAAGTAAAAGTACTAAGTGAAAGTTACTGGGGAGCTCAGACTCAGCGTTCTTTGGAAAATTTCAAAATTGGTACAGAGAAAATGCCAGAGCCCCTGATTAAAGCGCTAGCAATAGTAAAACTTGCAGCAGCACGTGTTAACATGAAACAGGGTAGCATAGATAATAGAGTAGGGGATGCAATCTGCACAGCGGCACAGGAGGTAATAGACGGTAAATTTAATAATCAATTTCCGCTTGTTGTTTGGCAAACCGGTTCTGGAACGCAGACCAATATGAATGTGAATGAAGTGATCAGCAATCGTGCAATAGAAATTTTGGGCGGTGATTTAGGTAGTAAGTCTCCAGCGCATCCAAATGATCATGTAAACTGTGGTCAGTCATCAAATGACACTTTTCCAACAGCAATGCATATAGCAGTAGCAGAACAAATAGACCGCTTGCTTATTCCCAATCTTGAAGAATTATATAAAGCGCTAAATAATAAGGTTCATGAATTTAAAGATATAATAAAAGTAGGGCGTACTCATCTGCAAGATGCAACTCCTCTAACACTTGGGCAGGAATTTTCTGGCTATGCAGTTCAGATTAAAAAGGGAATAGAGAGAGTAAAGTCAACTCTAAGCAATGTATATGAACTTGCACAAGGTGGCACCGCGGTTGGCACGGGAATCAATACTAAAAAGGATTTTGCTGAAGATTTTGCTAAAGAAGTGGCAAAAATCACTAATTTTCCATTTATTTCAGCAAAAAATAAGTTTGAAGCACTAGCAGCAAATGATGCTTTAGTTGAGCTCAGTGGAGCACTCAATACAGTAGCAGTAAGCTTGATGAAAATTGCAAATGATATAAGGCTACTTGGTTCTGGTCCAAGATGCGGAATTGGAGAAATAATGTTACCAGAAAATGAGCCTGGCTCTTCAATCATGCCGGGTAAGGTGAATCCAACTCAATGCGAAGCAGTGACTATGGTATGTGCTCAAGTTATGGGAAATCATGTTGCCGTGACAATTGGTGGCTCAAATGGTCACTTTGAATTGAACGTGTTTAAGCCGGTGATAATTTACAATGTTTTGCAGTCTATAAGACTTTTAGCTGATGCAAGTTTAAATTTTGCAGAGAAATGTGTAGTTGATATTAAAGCAAACGAAGAAAGAATAAAGGATTTACTAAATCAGTCGTTAATGCTAGTTACTATATTAAATACGCATATAGGATATGACAATGCAGCAAAAATAGCGAAGCTTGCTTATAAAGAAAATATCACTCTAAAAGAAGCAGCAGCAAAACTTCAACTGCTCACTGAGGAGGAGTTTGAAAGGATAGTGAAACCAGAGGAGATGGTAGGTTAAACTACCACCTTTTTGTCCCTAGTTAATTGTGGTAATATGTATGGAATTTTGCTGGTTGCTCTACATATACCTCTTCTAAATCACTTAGAGCGTGGTCATTGCGATTAAAGCCATATCTTTTAACCATCTCATCTAGCGTAACAGAGCTTAGAGAGAAACTGAACTCTGGCAATGGATTCACATTTGAGGATTGCAGACTAGTTAATGGCTCTCCGACATTTATTTGAGAGTATAGGAAAGTTAGCTCACCTTCCAGGCTAGTATGTTCTTCTGGTACTGCACTATCATTAACTATTGAATCTTCTGGTACTATATTGCAGAATTGATTATGGAATTCAGCAAAACCCTCAAATGGAGGTACTGATATGCACTGGCGCTTTGCTGGTGGCTCCACTGTAGATATTTCGTCTATTCCATTATCAAACTCACGTTCAGCAACTATTTGTTCTAATGTAGCAAAACTTGGAAGAAAATTTTCTAAACTTGGCTCTGAAAATTCATTCAGATCATCTCTCTTTCTTTTGTGTACTAACGGTTCATTTTCATAAGAAAAGTCTGATCTACTATCAAATGTATGTTCAACAACTGTTTCCTCGAATGCAGGAGTTATAGGAGATAAATTTAACTCTGGCAAATCATCCACAATTGAGGATTGCAGACTAGTTACTCCATTTATCAAAGAGTTATAATACTCTGGGGATAATTGCTCACCTTCTAGGCTATCTGATATATTCTCATTCGACGTTAAACTACTACTAACTGTTGAATTTTCTGTTACAGTATTGCGGAATTGATTATCGAATTCAGCAAAACCCGGAAATGGAATTACTGTTTGGCTACATGATTGATCCTCTTTGTCAGAAGAAAGTTCTAGTCTGGTATCAAATGTATGTTCAACAACTGTTTCCTCGAACGCAGGAGATATAGGAGAGAAATTTGCTGCTGGCAAATCATCTCTGTTTTGTACTAACGGTTCATTGGAGTTTTCAGTACTTAAGTTGCTTGAATTCTCTTTATTGCTTAAGTAAAAATTCTTTAGGACAAGCTCAGCTTTGACAGTTGATTTTGTCTCTAAATTTACTTTATAATCTTCCTTTTGCTGAGTGTTCAGTTGATTAAATAGGGTTTTAAATAAAGTAGAGTGGAGATAAATACAATCGAGTGTATTGAAAGCAAACTCTTTATCCTTTTGGAGTAACTCCTTAAAGATAGAAGGTGCATCTTCATTCTTTAGAGCATTTAGTATGCCGGACATAGCTAAAGAGCCTTTAGGCTTTGCTTTAACATGCTCTATATATTGATTTTTATGGTTAGTGCTAAGATTATTGAATATCTTTTTAAATTTATTTACTTGTCTATAAGAAGCTAACTTGTCTAAATTTTTCACCATTTCGTCGCTTATACTACCATGCATTTCTTTACCACCATCAAAGTTAATATATTAATATTATATGAACTTTGATGACAAAATCAATATAAAATATTTAAAAATTAATTATTTTTATTATAAAAACAGTAATTCTATTAATTGTTTTCCTGATTTGTGTCTGTTTTGCTTTCTATAGCTAACCCAAATTAGGTTTACCGGAACAAATTTTATAAATAATTTAAGTTAGTGCGTGAAGCTGGAATCCAGATTTTTAGCTATGGTCAAGCCATAGGATGACAAATTGGATCCCCAGACTATGCAAGAAATCTAAGGCGAATTATCTTCCGCGACCTGTGTTTGTTTTTTCTACTTCAGGAGTATTGACAGGCGTTACCGATGGATCATCAAGCTTTGTTGCTTGCTTTAAACCTTCACTTATACTTTGATCTTGACTTAAAATTTTGTCGAAGTTTTTACTTTGTTGATTACCATTCATCACGCTAATTTCTAAGCCAGGGCCTTTATAATTGAAAGACTCGTCGGGTTGGACATTATGTTCCTTACCATCAATATTTAAGTTAATCACATTAGTAACATTCGGAAAAGTTGTATCTTGCTCAGAACTATTGTATGTAATCTTAATATTGAGAGCTTTATCTTGATAATTAAATGCTTTTCCTGGTTCTAAATTGAACTCTTTTCCATTTATATTTATGAAAGAGCTTTGACTCATACTATGTTGCTGAATTCCGTTATTTGATATACTTTTTTGAGCAGCTTCTTTTGTATCACGAGCATTTTCCACATTCTTTTCATCCCCACCAAAAAGTTTTTCTAATATTTTTTTCAAAAAGCGCCCCAATAGACTAAGCAAGCCTTCTTCTTTCTGATTTTCTTGCGGTTGTGGTGTATCATCTTGCTTAAGCTCTTTACTACTCTTTGAGTTTTGCACTCCCATGCCTTTCTGCTTAGAAATCTGATTAATTTCCCGTAATGGTTTATCATTGTTATCTGGTTGCTTAAGCTCTTCACTACTCTTTGTAGTCATTGAAGCTCGAACTCCTATGTCTTTTTGTTTAGAAATTTGCTTAGTTTCCTGCAATGATTTATCATTGCTGTCTGGTCTACTACTTTTATTTATACCAAATTCCTTTCTTAATTCTTGTGTTGACCTTGTGAGTTTACGTATTTCCTCATTTTCTTGCCTTTGTCGTCTTTGAAGCTCTTTATTTAATTCAGCAACATTTTTCATTCTGCCCTCAAGCTCATTATCTTTTATAGCCTTAAGAGCTTTCGTTCCTTTTGCTATACGATCAACCTTCTCTTCCAGTGAACTACCTTCTGGAAAAGCACCTGGAGAACGTTTAAAAACGTCTTTGAATTTCTTTTCAACACTTGGTGTGTCTTTAAACTGTGACATACCTACTACCTGAAAGCATATAATATACCCAGTGTATTAGGTTATTATGTAAAAATGATTAACATAGAAGCTTTATCATCAAAATATTATTTACTTATTGGTTTAAAATACGTCACAATATAAAAATGAAAAATAGCCGATTAGCGGTAGTATTCGATTGGGATAATACCTTAGTTGATACTCAAGATAATATTTCTAATGCCATTCAGCATACCTTAAATTCAATGGGGTGTAGCAACAAAGTTGCTGATAGAAACTCTCATGAATCAAGAAAGAGCTACATGGTCAATTTGTTTGGCGATAAGTGGAAAAAAGCGAACCAGATATATCAAAAATACCTAGATAATGCACTGTTACAAAATATTACTCTGAATGAAGGAGTAGAGAGAATGCTGCAGACACTGAAAAGCCACAATATTTACCTAGCGATAGTTAGCAATAAGAAAAATACTAATTTACGTCAAGAAGTTGCCTATTTTAAACTAGATTCTTACTTTGAAAGAATAGTTGGCTCATGTGATACTGCAGAAGATAAGCCATCTGCAACTCCACTGCTGTTTGCATTGGAGGAGAGTACGCTACCTGTAAATAGAGAAAATGTGTTTTTTGTTGGTGATAGCATCACAGACATTCTATGTGCACAAAATGCCAATTGCTTACCCATTATGTACGGCCAATCAATAAGCGGTTATGAAGATTTGTTATATTTTCAACATTTTAATAAACTTACAGAATTCATAGTAAAGTATTTGAAAGATAGGTGGTAATGACAGAGATCGCTAGTGTAGAAAGGCGCTTTTGCGCATATTTAATAGATATGGCAATTTTATTAATACCAGCCTTACTAATTGTGTTGTCATTAGGGGATTTTCCATTAATTTTACACCTGTCATACATGTGTATAAATTGTGGTTACTTTACATATTTTATATCTTCAACAGCTCAAGCAACTCCTGGTCAACAATTAATGAATATATATACTATCACTTTAGATAGTTCTAAAATAGGTTTGAGCTTAGCATTTGATCGCACTATCTCTCAGTTTTTCCTTCCTATGCTAAATAATTCAATTATCACCTTTATCAAACTTTTTCAAACATCAGTAAATGCTTTAAGTACACTAGAAGTGATTATAGTGATGCTTACCTTCAGTTGGTATTTAGTTGCTTGCTTTTCTCAGAAGAAACAGACATTTCATGATGTGCTATTTGGTACGGTTGTTGTGAGAAAAATGAATTGATGTTGCCTTGAATGTTATGTAGATTACATTGGTATATTAGCTAAAGAAAGGTTATGAATAAAGAAATAATAGAACATTTGAATAAATTGCTGACTCATGAATTAACTTCCGTACGTCAGTATCTTTTGCATTCTGCGATTCTCAAAGATAAAAAGATCAATAGGTTTGCAGAAAAGATGAGAAACGAGCTTAATGAAGAGCTTGGACATGCAAATAGGTTAGCAGAAAGAATTTTACTGCTTGAGGGTGTACCAAATTTTCAAGATACAAATCAAATCTCAAAGTATGACGGAAAGTTCACAAAAGATACAATACAGAAAATCTTAGAAGATAATTTAAAGTTAGAAGAAGAAGGCATAAAGGGCATCAGAGAGGCAATTTTTGTTGCTGAAAAAGAAAAGGATGTGATTAGTGTAATGTTATTAGAAGAACTACTGCAAAACGAGGAAGAGCACTTACATTGGATTAAAGGACAAATTAATCTCATTGAGCTTATGGGTATTGAAAATTACTTAAGAACACAAATATAGAGTGTTAAGAAAAACAGTATTTGTTTTCATTATACCTTTTCTACTTCTTTTTTCACTAGGGTTATGGCAGTTATTTAGATTAAATTGGAAGAGTAATATTATCAAAAATATGGATCTTCCAGTTATTCATCTGCTGCCTAGTGATAATCTTTCAAAGTTTAACTACAGAAACGTTAAAATCGACGGAATTTTAAGTGATATAGAACTATATGTTTTCGCAGGTCAACGTGGCTATCATGTGCTGTCTCCTATGTTGCTTACCACTGGACATTACATATTAGTGAATAAAGGAATAGTTAGAGAAAAAAAAGAAGAAAAAGCAAAAATTGAAAAAGTAGCTTTGAGTGGAGTTTTATATTGTGATGGTAGCAAAAATTGGTTTATCAAAAATGATATTGCTTCAAATACGTGGTTTACCTTAAGTACAGAAGAAATCTCCAATGATCTAGGTATTAAGCTAGAAAAATGTATATTGTGGCAAGACAATTTTGGTGGAAAATTGACTATACAGCCAATTAAGCATTGGGAATATGCAATTACTTGGTTTGCACTTTCCTTTATTTGGCTAATTATGTGTATATTTTACTATAGGCAAAATAGATATAAGTTGTAGAGAGGTAGCATGGAAAAAGAAAAGCTACAAATAGAAAACATGCAACAAAGTGGAAGTAAATACTTATTACAAGAATTAATTGTATGTCAGTATTGTAAATACACTTATTATGGAATGAGTCATACTAAAGAAGGAAAAAGTTACTATTGTTGTTCCGGAATCCGTTTTGATGAATGTAACAGCAAATCAATATGCGCGGATATACTAGAAGAGGTAATATGGGAAGAAGTTAAGATGGTCAGAGAGCATATAACGAAGGAAAAGTGTGATTTATCAGAGGTAGATTGGGAGACTAAATTTAATATAATTAGAAAGTTAGTTCAGCGTATTGAAATTGATGATGATAATGTACATATGGTGTTTCGATTAAAAGAACTCGCTCTCGAAAGACAAAAAGAAGATATTCAACCTTGTACCAGAATTATAAAGAATGTAGTGCTATCAAATGCAATAGGAATGCATAAAGTTAGCAACGCCCTGGCTGCAATATCAGTTGCAGTGAAACTTGGAATTAGTGATGAAGAGATTAAAAAAGGTCTTTTGGAATTTAAAGGAGTAGCAAGGAGATTTTCTTTAATTGCCGATATTAAAGGTGTTAAGTTAATTGAGGATTATGCTCACCACCCAAATGAAATACAGGCAACCCTGGCAGCAGCACGTTTGACCACTAAAGGAAAGGTAACAGGAATTATCGAGCCGCTTCGTTTTGCTCGTATTCGTAATTTTTTTGATGAGTTCGTACGAATTTTCATGATGTTTGATTATGTAATTCTCACTCCTGTCCATCCTCCAGAAGATAAGCCTATTCCTGGCTGTGGAATTGATGATATACAAAAAGCCTTGATCAGTAATGGGTTTAGTAACGTAGAGATTATGAATGATGCTCTACTCATTTCACATTTTATTAGTGATTCGACAAATTCAGGGGATGTAGTATTATTTATTGGTGCTGGTAGTAATATAGCTAAACTAGCAAAAGAAACTGCAGAGCTGCTGCTAGTAAAATAAACTTAAGCATTGGTGATTTATATGATAAAATTGTGTAGTAAAACTGGATCCCAGTGTCTAGGCAAACAACTGTACAGACATTGCGATATGGGGATAGCTTCCATTAAGAATGATGTCATCCCAGTGCCCAGACACTGGGATCCAGAAAACTTAACTTTAAATAAGTGGCTGTATAATAAAAACTGGATTCCAGTGTCAAGCACTGACCATCCGCTACTCAAATTACCTGTATATTGCAATGTTCATACACTGAAATGTTACAGCGCTGGGGTGACATTTCCCGAACGTGCACACAATTGTGAATCTAGTAGAGGTTTAGTATGATGAAAAAGACAATTAGCAGTGTATTTGCAAGAGAAATTTTAGATAGCAGGGGTTACCCAACAATTGAGGTAGAAATAGAACTATGTGATGGAGCAACAGGTAGAGCCGCTGTCCCTTCTGGGGCTTCGACCGGTAAACTAGAAGCATTGGAGCTGAGAGATCAAGATGAAAAAAGGTATTGTGGTAAAGGAGTGCTGAAAGCTGTTCAATCTGTGAGTGAAGTGATAGCAAATAAAATCATTGGCATGGATGCAGCAAACCAGAGTGTAATTGATAAAGTTTTAATTGAACTAGATGGAACAAAAAATAAATCTAAACTTGGAGCAAATGCAACTTTGGGTGTGTCTCTTGCTGTTGCAAAAGCAGCAGCAAACAGCTTTAAAATGCCGTTATATAAGTATTTGGGAGTAGGGGAAGAGCAGATGCCAGTTCCACTCATTAACGTAATGAATGGTGGAGTACATGCGGATAATAAACTCGATTTTCAAGAATTTATGATTCTTCCGGTTGGTGCTGAAACTTTCAGTGAAGCAATCAGAATATCTGCAGAGGTATTTCATAACTTGCGCAGCATTCTTAAGAAAAAAGGTTATAGCACAAACGTAGGAGATGAAGGTGGTTTTGCGCCAAACATTGGAAGCACTGAAGAAGCTCTTAATTTGATAATTCAGGCTGTTGAATCTGCCGGTTATTCGATGAAAAATCACTTTGCACTGGGTCTTGATGTTGCTGCATCTACTTTTTATGAAGATGGACTTTATAAATTTGAAAATAGAGAACTCACTTCAGAGGAATTGGTTCAGTATTATTTTGACCTTGTAGGCAAATATCCAATAATTTCTATAGAAGATGCAATGAATGAAGACGACTATGAAGGTTGGAAATTACTTACTGTAAAACTTGGGAATAAAGTTCAATTGGTTGGAGATGATTTATTTGTTACAAATTGTGAACTAATAAGTAAAGGAATAGAGGAGAAAATGGCAAATGCTGTACTAATCAAGCCAAACCAGATAGGAACACTTACGGAAACTTTTGCTGCTATTGAAATGGCAAAATTAAATGGCTACAGGGCTATTATTTCTCACCGCTCAGGTGAAACAGAAGATACAACGATATCCCACATATCAGTTGCGTCGAATTGTGGGCAAATAAAGACTGGCTCGCTGTCGCGTTCTGATAGGCTTGCAAAGTATAATGAATTGATGAGAATAGAAAGTTCATTAGGAGAAAATGCTAAATATTATCGCGGGTTAGAATGGATTTCATAGACGAAGTTAAATTATATTTAAAAGCAGGTGATGGTGGCGATGGCTGCGCTAGTTTTCGTCGAGAAAAATTCGTTGAATTTGGTGGCCCAAACGGTGGTAATGGGGGCAGGGGAGGAGACATAATTTTCATCAGTGATGCAAATCTCAACACTTTGCTTAATTTTCGTTGTCGAAGACATATTAAAGCGAGTAGTGGAAAAAGTGGTACGAGTAGAGATAAATCTGGCACAGCAGGAAAAGATATTATACTTAAAGTTCCAGTTGGTACACAAATAATCGATGAAGAAAGTGAGGAAATAATAGTAGATCTTGATAAACCTGACATGGAATTTCAAGTAGTGAAAGGTGGAAAAGGTGGGCTTGGAAATACTAACTTTAAATCTGCTACTAATAGGGCACCAAGACATTTTACTCATGGTCAGCCTGGCGAAGAAAGAAATATAATATTGAAGCTAAAAGTTTTATCTGATGTTGGCATTATTGGTATGCCAAATGCAGGTAAATCTAAATTTTTAACCCGCTGCTCAAATTCTGATACGAAAGTAGGCGATTATGAATTTACTACTATAAGACCACATTTAGGTGTAGCAAAAGTGGATTATAGCGAAATTGTGATAGCAGATATTCCTGGAATAATCGCTGATGCTCATCTTGGAGTTGGGCTCGGACACAAATTTTTAAGGCACATAGAAAGGTGCAAAATTTTACTGCATTTAATTGATGTAACTCACGATGATATTATTTCAGCTTATAATTGTACACATAATGAACTGAAGCTTTACAATAGCGACCTTATCAAGAAGGAAGAAACTGTCGTGTTAAACAAATGCGACTTATTGGAGGAAGCAGAAATTCTTGAGAAGAAGAATCATTTAGCCAATTATCTTGATAGAGAAGTACTGTGTTTATCAATCGACGATGATTTACAGCCCATTCTGAGGTTGTTAAATGAAAAAGTGAAAACTAAGGAAATTAATGTATATGATCCTTTTGAGACATAGATTCAGTATACAGATGGCTAATTTAATAATTGCAGTTTAAAATTATATTAATACCTATAGCATAGTAGTCATTACATAGAATGTTTTCGTCCTCATATCTTGCTTTAATACTATAATTAGTATTTATTCTTAAAAATCGGAGAACATTATGAGTAATTTGTCGGCATTAGAAAAAATACTATGGACGATTAATGATGATAGCAAGGTAGATCCATCTAACATAATTGAAAAACTTCAAAGTAAGCTGCAGCAACATGACATTGATATGTACAATCAATGGAAAGAAGATGGGTTTGATATAAATGCTAATTCATTTGATGGAAGTAACTTACTATGTTTAGCATCTGAAAGTGGCTGTGTAAAAGTAGTAGAGTTTCTTATAGAGAAGGATGCAAATGTTAATATACAAGATAATGAAGGAAAGATTCCTTTGGATTATGCTATTTCTAGTGGAAGGGAAGACGTAATAAAGGTTTGTACAGAAAAGATTCTTTTGCATGATGATGTTAATGAAGGGGTGTTGCAGATATCATCAGAGCAAGAAGCAGAAATTGGCTCACAAGATCAATATGAAACTCCTCTTTCATATCCGCTTTTTCTAACAAGTAGAAAGTTAGAAAGTGCACTGAATTGATTTAATTATGATAAGAAAAACTAATTTGTAGTCTAGTTACGCAGGCAATTTTCCACAGTTGTCTGCATTTTTTGTTCCACAACTTATCTTTTTTTCGGCTTGTGCCATTTCTCACACTGTCTCTTGCTTTCTTGAGCTCAGAAATTCAATAGCTACAAAAGCATTTGAGTAGTTTTTTGTTAAGAATTAGGCATAGAATCCCCCATATTTATTAATAAAGAACAGAAAAAATGTAACGCACATACGACAGAGATTAAGCATATGTGTGCACCCATTTGCGCTGAAGAAGATACGCTACATTCTTTACTGAGTTTGATTATTTGATAAAAAAGTCTGCAGACGAAGATAGATTTTGAGCTCTAAAAATACCTCTACTTTGATTATACTAAGATTGGATAAATAGGCGAAGTAATTTTTATATTAGTTTTTTAGCTTACAACCGATTTTACGTTTAACAACTTGACATTTATTCAATACTACTGTATAATAAAGATGTGCATTTTTTGTACTATGGCAATAAAATTACCTTGTAATAGGTGTATTGGACCCGAGGGCAGTACTCGGCGCCTCCACCATATTTTTTGTTAATACGGGGGCGAGTAAGGATCGACATGCATAGTAAAGATGGTAGCTTTGCTCGGTTAGATACCACCGCTAAGAGTTCACAATTTAGATGCAAACGATAACTTTGCTGCTGAAAACAATGTTAAAAAAGTAGCTGCTTAATTTAGGCACTATAATTTCATTGCTATAAGCACGGTTTAGGGAACGCCGGGTAACAGAAGTTCCCCCAAACATGTAAGGGTTATATGGATAAAACAGCTTATCAGAAGTCGCTTAGTTATGCTAAATTTCAAGTTATCAAAAAGGCTCTAGATACTATATTAGATAATGTTTTTACTCCTCACTTAGAGATACTGTTTTTTACGCGATTTAACGGTGTTGTCATACCAGACTACTTGAAAGAATCATATCCCACTCAAATGCTTATTATATTACAGCATCAATTTTATGGTCTAAAAGTTCTTGAAGATAGGTTTAGCGTTAGTTTGAGTTTTCGTGGAAAACAAGAACAAGTCACTGTACCGTTTTTTGCTATTAGTGAGTTTCATGATAAAATTTCAGGAGATACTTTAGTATTTAGCGTTGATTCTGATAAAGAATATGAAAGTGAGAAATGTGCTGAAAAGTCATCAAATGGTAGTATTATATCTATAGATCAACTTTACGATAAGTAGTTGCTTCATTTTATAAATAAAAAATATTGTATCTGTTCAGGATATCGACAAGACCATAGAGTAAAAGTGAGTTTATAACAAATGGTATCATTTGAGTAGCTGACATTGACTTTCACATAAAAAACGTTGTAAAGCGCTTTCATGTTTACCAACTTAGTGCTAATCTGGATCCCAGTGTCTGGGCACTGGGATGACAACAAAGGGGCGACTTGAGCAGAGGCTATTTAGGTAACAAGAGGTGGACAAGAAAAGAAGCGCTGGTTTCATACGTACCTGAACACTTATCCTGCATGTAATAAACATGATCAAAAAGCTATTCATACAGTACACATCTCTCCGTTAATTTATCAATAAGTTTTTTATCTACTTGGAACCAAAGATTACAATATCTTATAGCTTATTGTTTACACCTGTTTCAGCATAAAAATTATTGTGGGGCTTGATTTTATATCTATCACTACACATAATAGGTTTTAGTATAAATTAGTAATATGCATCCAATCATATACTTGCTTAATCTGCTACTTGATTTTTACAGCTTCATTCTAATATGCTCAGTTGTTCTGGATTTGTTGATTAAATTGAATGTGGTTAACATGTATAATGAAGTTGTAAGCAAAATAATGCAAACTTTAAACCGACTTACCCATCCTCCACTAAAGGTTATCAGAAGGTATATACAACCATTCAATGGATTAGATTTATCCGTGATGATATTGATAATAGCAATTCACTTTGTAAAATATACAATTACTTATTACTTTAAGTAGATGTTAAAAAAACAGCTAAAATCAGCGATATACCTGTCACTTTTAATGTATATATATATATCGATTTTTAGCTATAATTATCAAGATCCATCCTTAAATACAGCTACAAATGAGAAAGTAACAAATTTAGGTGGAATAGTAGGTTCATATTTAGCTGATATATTAGTTCAATTTTTGGGACTCGCTAGTATTACAATAGCTACAACCATAGTTTACTTTTTGATATCAAAAAGGTTGTTGAAGATTCTCTATTTAGTATTAATCAATTTGGGAATATGCTCTACATTAGAGCAACTTTCGCTCAGCACCACTGCAAGGTATATGCACAGTGGAATAGTCGGCAATACCCTAATTGGCCACTGCCCGTTTTATGTATTCACGGTAGTAGCGTCGATAGGTATTGTAGGATTGGTTGGTTGGAAGAGAACAGTTTATTCTTTACTTTTCCTATGCAAAAAAATAGCTTCCTTTTTTCCAAAGATCTTGTTTTTCAGATTACGTAAAACTACTGATTATTCAATAGCACCGTTAGTATTAGAAGAAAAATATAGAACCACTAGACAACAACCAAAAGAAAGACAGAAAAAAGCTACCGAAGAGATTTTTAAACCACCTTCTAGCGAGTTTGAGTTTCCAAGCATTCACTTACTTTCTAAAGTAGAAGAATCTGTGCAGAGAAAACAGTTGAATGCATTAGAGAGCAATAAGAATTTATCTTTGCTGGAGCAGGTCCTGAGTGATTTTGGCGTGCAAGGAAAAATTATAAGTGTATGTTATGGACCGGTTGTGACTTTATATAAACTTGAACCACAAGCCGGCACAAAATCTGCAAGAGTGATTGGCCTTGCGGATGATATTGCACGTTCGATGAGTGCACTCTCTGCGCGTATTTCAATAATTCGTGGGCAAAATGCTATGGGAATAGAGTTGCCGAACAAGGAGAGAGAGATTGTGATGCTGCGTGATTTACTTGAATCGCCAGAATACCAAAATGCAAACTTAAATCTTCCAATTGCACTTGGCAAGGAAATAAGCGGAAAGCCAGTTATTGCAGATTTGACTAAAATGCCCCACTTGCTTGTTGCCGGGACTACGGGGTCAGGAAAATCAGTTGCGATTAACACGATGATTCTATCGCTCGTTTATCGATTAAGTCCTGATGAATGCAAGATGATAATGATCGACCCCAAAATGCTCGAGCTTTCAATATATGATGCAATACCGCATCTAATAACGCCAGTGGTAACAGAGCCAAAAAAAGCTGTTATTGCTCTTAAGTGGATAGTGAAAGAGATGGAAAATCGCTATCGCATGATGTCATATTTAAATGTGCGCAATGTAATAAACTATAATCAAAAAATTACAGAAGCGATGAATAGCGGAATAGAGTTGGAGCGCGTTGTACAGATTGGGTTTAACTCAACAACGGGTAAACCTTTATTTGAAAAAATACCACTTAAAATGGAGACATTTCCGTATATTGTGGTGATCGTAGATGAAATGGCAGATTTAATGCTTGTTGCTGGCAAAGATATAGAATGCTCTATTCAACGTTTAGCTCAGATGGCTCGTGCTGCAGGAATACACATCATAATGGCAACACAACGCCCATCTGTAGATGTAATAACAGGTGTGATAAAAGCAAACTTTCCAACGAGAATTAGTTTTGCTGTTACTTCTAAGATAGATAGCCGTACAATACTTGGTGAACAGGGGGCTGAACAATTGCTCGGTATGGGTGATATGCTTTATATGGCCTCTGGTGGTAAGATTATTCGAGTTCACGGTCCATTTGTAAGTGATGATGAGGTGCAAAATATAGTTGATCATCTGAAAACGCAAGGTGAGCCAAACTACATGGAGGAAATCACTCAAGAAGATGAAAATTCTTTCTCGGAATCAGAAGGTGAAACAGAAGATGAAGAGAACGATCTATACAAGCAAGCAGTGACCATCATTCAGAGAGATCAAAAGGTTTCAACTAGTTACATTCAAAGGCAGCTTAGAATAGGCTATAATAGAGCTGCAAATATTGTTGAAAGAATGGAGAAAGAAGGTATTGTCAGCGCTCCGAGTTACTCAGGAAAGAGAGAGATATTGGTAGAATAATCGCTAACTTAAACCAAGGAAAGTTATTTTAAGATCAATAGATCTCTTGCATAACTGGAATTCAAAAGTTCCAGCGCATGACCAGATATTTCTTATTGGATCCCAGTTGTATAGTGTTTAATACTAAATTAACTACTAAAAACGTACAATAGTAATATATTAATTAGCTAGGGGGTTAAAGATGGGTATAACCAAATTTGTATTCGGTTTTGATAAATTGGATGTAACAGCATTGCAGGAAAGTCAAAATATTGATGCTAAAAAGTTCAAGAAGTATTTAGCGCATTAAAAGAATGGCAAGAAGCTCAAAAGATAGATGCTAAACAGTTTGAAGAGGTATTTAGTGCATTAAAAGAGTGGCAAGAAGCTCAAAAGATAGATGTTGAGCAATTTGAAAAAGTTTTTGGTGCATTAGAAGATAAGATTGGTACTGAGCAGTTTCAAGCTATGCAAGAGCACTTAAGCGGCTTGCAAGAAAAATTTACAGGCTTAGAAGAAAAAGTAGAAACATTTGCAGACATGGTAGGTGGGCAAGAACAAGCAATACTAACTTGTGCCATAGTCAGTGCTGTTGCTGCAATAGCGGTAACTAGTTTTGTTGCATTCTGTATCTATCAAGGAGTTAAATCTGAAAGGGAAGGAAAAAGAGACTTGTCTCAAGATAAACCAAATGGGAAGTTTAGTAATGTAGGTGATACCGAAAAACTGAATAATAATTTACAACAAGTAGGAGTGTAATGCTCTTCTTGAAAAGGTGTTACGTAAAATTTGTAACACCTTAAACTTTCTTTAGATTTTGCAGGTTTTGGTAGTAAATTTTTTAGAAAGATGTTTGTATTATAAAGTTGGTAGAGATTCTGATTTACTTGAAGTTTGTTAATTGGTATCTTTTAAAGCACAATATTCACTATAGTATGCTTAAGATCTTTTCTAAAGTTTTATTTATATTAATATTTTTGGTTTCTAGTTTCTTTACTGTACATAATGTTGAAGCTAAGTCTAAAGTGAAGCTTAGTAAAAGGTACACACCTCCTGGTAATCCTGGTGGTACAAATTTTCATGCAGATGAGGAATTTGCTGATTCATATAAACTATATGAAAAGCGTAGGGAGATTCTCAAGAAAAGAAAGTTACAAGGTCAAACTAATGTTAACGTAAATAAAGAAGATCTAATCAAAAAATTAAAAGAAAAAAAAATTGCTAGCCTTGATAACGAGCCAAACAACGTGGGAGCTTGCATAGTTGAAGATGGGGAGGATGCTATGATCAATCAGCATGGTATTAATCTTGCACGTTTAAAGGGTGCTGTATTTATAGATCAAGAGCCAGTTTCTCAGTATGAAGGTAAGCAGCATAAAAAAAGTGAACAACAAAAAGGGAAAAAAGTTACTTCAACACGAGAAAAAAAAGTTTCCCCTATAAATGTTACTATAAAAGAAACTCCATCAAGAAGAACGTGCTCTCATGATTCTATTACTGATCTAAATAGAACACCACAGCATAGTTTAAATGGTTCAAGTTCATTTGGCAGTGTAGTTGACACAGTAAAATAGTGTCACGATTAATAATATGCTAGATAGAGACCTGACATTGAGTGATGATGCATATGAGTCATCGCCGGTTTCCAGGCATAAAACTCATACTGTAAAAGTTGGACAAGTGAAGATAGGTGGAAATAATCCTATAGTTGTTCAATCCATGGCACTTGGTGCACATATAGATTCTGACAACATAAAAAGCAGTGCTCAGAAATATGCAAAAGAAGTAATAGAACTAGCGCATGCAGGTTCAGAATTGGTGCGAATTGCTTTGAACTCAGAGGAAGTAGCAAAAGCAATACCTTATATAGTAGAGGAAATAAATAAAGAAGGCTTTGATGGTAAAATATTAGTAGGCTGTGGACAATATGAGCTCTACAGGCTGATTCAGGATTATCCAGACAACATTAAAATTTTGGGTAAAATTAGGATAAATCCAGGTAATATAGGCTTTGGTGATAAACGTGATGAAAAATTTGAAAAAATTATAGAGTATGCAATAACGCATGATCTTCCTGTCAGAATTGGAGTAAATTGGGGTAGTCTTGATAAGTACCTTTCACAAAAATTAATGGATGAAAACTCCTTGTCTAGTAATCCAAAAACTTCTGATGTTATATTACGTAAGACGCTTGTAATGTCTGCTCTTGGTAGTGCAAAAAAAGCTGAAAAGATTGGCCTTAATGCAGAGAAAATAATCATTTCATGTAAAGTCAGTAGAGTGCAAGATTTAATTTTAGTTTATACTGCACTTGCAAAATCTTCCAATTATGCGCTGCATTTGGGTTTAACCGAAGCTGGTATGGGTAATAAAGGCATAATAAATACCACAGCAGGGCTTACTTATTTATTGCAAAATGGTATTGGAGACACTATCCGGGCTTCTTTAACTCAGCGCCCTGGTGAATCACGCACTAATGAGGTGGTAGTATGTCAGGAAATACTACAGTCTATAGGTTTACGTCACTTTAACCCTCAGGTGAGTTCATGTCCTGGTTGTGGACGCACAAGTGGCGATCGTTTTCGTAGATTAACTGAGGAAATAAATGACTACATAAAAACTCATATGCCGATATGGAAGAAAAAGAATCCTGGTGTAGAGTATATGAGCGTTGCTGTTATGGGATGTATAGTAAATGGTCCTGGAGAAAGCAAACATGCAAATCTGGGGATCAGCCTTCCTGGATACGGAGAAAAACCTGTTTCAGCAGTCTACAAAGACGGCAAATATTTCAAAACTTTACAAGGTGATAATATTTTTGAAGAATTTAAGGAAATTATTAGTGATTATGTGGAGAAGCATTACACATAAGCCTTTCACAAGTTTGTACTTAGACTACATTCTGTAAATTAAATGCAAAAATGGTATCTATTGAGTGGATGTCAAATTAGACAATAAAGAACGCCAATTTTAAAACTAGATAGTATCTGACAGGGTTCCTTTTGCCTTTTTTCTATTTGAGAAATTTTTTAATATTGAGATTGACTCTAAGTAGTATAGAGATGTTATTCCAGTATCAAGGACTGAAGTTTCCTGATCTACAATATTTGTACAGTTATGAAATAGACGTAATTTGACATAAAAAGCTTTACTTTTTGAAATTTTGGATTACGTTTAATTTAACATATTTCAGTGGGGAATTTATTGTAAGTAGAAAGAAAGCTTTAAAAATATTAGGTTTTGAATCAAGCGATGCGCCCAGTGAACAAGAAATTAAATCAGCGTATAGAAAATTGGCCTTGAAATATCATCCTGATAAACATTCAGGTGAAAGTGAGGTTGTGAAGAAACAAAATGAGGAGAAATTTAAAAAGCTAGGTACTGCATATGAATTTCTCACTAAGAAAAATATAGAAGGGGTTAAAAATCTAACTGACGAAAATTTAAATGAAATTAATTCGCCTGAAGATTTGAGGTTTTACTTAAGTAGAGCTCTATATAATCAGGATATAAAGTTTCTTGAAAAGCTTTTTTCCAAATTCAAAAGCAGTAAAGATGGAAGATTTGGTGATTACATCAATGAAGAACTTATTTGTATTTACTCTCCATTATCTATTGCTTTAATGCAAGCTAAAGATTCAAGAAATTATAGTATTTTGAAACTTCTTTTAGAAAATGGTGCTGATCCTAATATAAAGCTATTACATAATGAAGCTTCGTTATACTATTGTAGGGTTCTCGACGACAGCAGAATTGTAGAGTTATTGTTACAATATGGTGCTGATCCTAATATGGTAGATAGAAATGGTAAAAATCCGTTGTTTGAAGCGTTTTTGTTTGATGATGATCATACTATGGAAATACTTTTGAAATATGGTGCTAATCCTAATATGTTAGATGAAAATGGTCGAGGTCCATTATATCAAGCAATCAATTGTGACAACGATAAACGCGAAAAATATTTAGAGTTGCTTCTAAAGTATGGTGCAGATCCTAATCAGAAGGTTAATGGCTCCAGAGTTATAGAGTGTGCTCCATATTTCACTAATAATGGTGTAATGAATTTGATTAAAACGCTTACTCTGCCATACGGTAGCAATGATAAAGTTAAAGGGTTGATGGCTGAATACGGTGGAGTTGATAGACGTTATCTACGTGATCAAACGATACTGACTTGTTGTTGCTTAATCGTCGCTTCTGCTACTTTTTTTAGTATAGCTTCTCCTTTGCGCTATGTACCGACAGCAATATTTGCACTTGCTGCATGTTTTTTTATTAAAAATGCTGTACATGCTGCATTTTTTGCAAAAGAACCTTCTACTGAATTTACCGAAGCTAGAGCTTGTCCAGAGATTAGTAAAAGAGGCTATAATATCTAAAGTTTTAGTACTGGGTAAAGATGAGAAAAAAGCATCCAGCAGAGCTAAATCGAAGGGAATGGGCAAGAATAGAAAGCTACTCCAGAGTATCATACAGGAAAGGAGGAAGGTCGTCAAAGTATAGCAAAAGAGAAATATTAGAAGCAATTTTCTATGTATTGTGTACAGGTGTAAATGGCGGTATTTACTAAATGATTTTCCGCTATGGAAACTGTGTATGATCAGTCAAGTGTTTGTATAGTAATCTGTACAGACTACAGAAAAGGGGGAATCAAAGGCTATTTAAGAAAGTAAAGGGTAGAAAAAGGCATATAATTACAGATACTCAGGGTTTTATACTCTATTGTTACGTAAGCGCTGCTAACGAAAATGATAAAGGTAGTATTAAATAATATAAGAAAAAAATATACTATAGTTAAAAAATGTGATGGGATACCAAGGAGAAAATTTAAAAAATCATATAAAGGAAGAATATGGTCTGGATATTGAGATTGTCAAAAGGCCTTCATGTAGGTTCTAAGTCAACAAAGACACACCGCCTTAGCTACTACCAATGAGGGGTTTAAAGTGCAGCCAAGAAGGTGGGTTGTAGAAAGGACTTTTGCTTTAGGAATAGAAGACTATCGAAAGAATAAGATTTACTCACTGAAAATTTCATATATCTGGCTATGAGTAGAGTTATGTTAAGGAGAGAAATATGCTTGAATTCCCGAACAAGTTCTAATCATTAATGTTATACACGTTCTTTTCTTTTTCTATTCTCTCTTGTTCTTCAATACAATACATAGCAAGCGGATTAGCTTTAAGTCTTTCGACTCCTATTTCTTCTCCCGTTCCATCGCAGTAACCATAAATGCCTAATTTTATTTTTTCCAACGCCTCCTTAATTTTTTCTTTTCTATCTTTTCGGCGCTTAATTAATTCTCCATTTTCACTATCTCTATCAGAATAAATACTACTATCTTCTAGATCTTGTTTCTCCATTTCAGAGAGTATTGATTGTAACTTTAAGCTAAAGTATTCCAGTTGTTTTGCGTTCATATATTCTTCATTTTCTGAAGGAACGTAATCTTCCGGTAACTTTATTTTTATTAATTTTTCCATAGCATTATCAATAAAATATATTAAAACTTATATAACTTGTAAACACAAAAAATTATATTACCCTCAAAGTAAACACTATAATTTATAATAAACATTTAAAATCCTGGTATGATTAGTTCGGTAAAAAAATTAGTAATAAATGATAATAATCTTACTTATATAGTATGTATTTTTATTATAATGTTAAGTTTATCTTCATATACACTTGAAAACAACAGTAAACAAGAAGTCATATTAACATTAACATGGATATGTGCTACATTTGTTTTGCAGATCTCTACAAATAATTTATTTACATCTGATTATCATGATGGAATATTAGAGCAAATCTTTGTACAGCCACTCTCTTCTAGGCTAATAGTTGCTTATAAAATCTTCGCTCACTGGTTGTTATTTGGGTTACCGATTTCAGTGATTTCTTTCATGTTCAGCTTTGCAATTCTAGGCAATAATATTGAACATTCAATAGCAGTTGGAGTGTCTTTATTATTTAATACGCTGATAATCATTAATATTTCAGCTACTGGAAATGCATTGATGATTGGTCGAAATAACTTAGCATCAGGAGTGTCGCAAATTCTTGTTTTGCCAATGATAATGCCAACTTTTGTATATTTCAAATTGCTAACTCAATTTGAAAATTTATCCTTGAATATTTATACACTACTAATCACCATCTTAATTTTTGTCATTTTAATTGTTAATAGCACTATAACTACTCACATAGCATTAAAATTTGCTGTGGAGCAGGATTGAAAAAACTTACTAGTTATTTACTTGTATCTGCTTAGTTAAGGGTGTTAACTTAAGTAGAGATGGAGACATTAGACTTCTTGCATGAATTGAAGAGTTACAGCGTGTGAAACCATTATTGGATTTCAGACTGGCTGGTTATGCAAGAAATCTAATATCTATCGAAGAGTCAGAAACTTTTATAACTTACCTTTAATCAACCTAACCCATGCGTGCCAATCTCTCTCACCAAGATTGCTTTCGAAAGACAGAAGATCCTTTACGGCTTTTGAGCAAATTTCTTCACTTGGAATTGACAACCCCCTATTCATTGCTAGCGTCAGGCATTGAGTTTTACAAGCTTGTTCTAAGTGATACGTATAAAACATTGCTTCTTGTATAGTCTGACCACATGTTATAGATCCATGATTGCGCATTAACATCACAAAATTTTCTTTCAAATCAGCTATTAATCTTTTTCCTTCCGTATCATCAAGTGCCAGGGAATTATAATCATGGTAAGATACCTTATTATAAAAGTGCAGCGCCCACTGACTTATTGGGATTAATCCATCCTTGAGAGAAGAAACTGCTACAATAGAAGGTGTATGTAGATGAAAAATTGCTTGAATATCTTTCCTTGCTTGATAAATGAAGCCATGGATTACATAGCCAGTTTTATTATATTGATATTCTTTGCCTTCAATTATATTCCCATCAAACGATACTTTCATCAATGAACTTTCATCTACTTCATCAAAACGTATACCAAACGGATAAACATAAAATGACTTTTTATCTTCAGAACGTACAGAGAGATGAGTATACGTATGATCATCTAATTTAAGATAAGATAAAATCTGATAGGCGTTAACTAGGTCTCTTTTCAACTCACTATTTGTTAATAACATAGCTCTTGACTAAAATTTTCTAAAGATTTATACGTGAAAAAAAGTTTATTACAAACTAAAAGGTGAACCTACGTTAAAATACTAAGCACTTTTACTTGCCTTAGGTGATTAGAGTTTACATTTCTAGATTACATAGTATTTTAACTATAAAAACGACTTTTTATGTAATATTTCATATGTTTTAAAGCCTCGTTTTTATGTTATTATAAGTGTAGGTTTTAATATTAAAAACAATATGGTAAACATTGACATAAAAAACAGCTAACAAAATTTTTCATATATATCACTGGTTTTCCAGGAAGTGGTAAACTTTCTACAGCAATAGTATTATCTAGTATGATAAATGCAGTAATTGTAAGTGGACTTGAATATAATCAAACTTCCAAAGAAGCTCGAGATAGAATATATAACACTACACATGTTATGTTTCAGGCAATAGAAGCCTATCCTATTGACTCAAAAAATTATATATTTGTTGATGAATTAATTAAAAATAATGATTACAACATAAGAATATATAACTCAGTAGTAGAACTTAGTAAAAAATGGGCACAAAAATCCTCCCTATAGTACTTAGGTGCAATCCATTGATATTACAAGAGCGTACTATATCAAAAAAGCAAAGAAAAAATAGGAAGGTTACTAATATAAATAGTATTAAATTTAGGGAGGAAGATTTATTTGTACCACAAAATGCTATAGAGGTAGAAAATTCAAATATGAGTATAAAAGAAGTAGCAGAAGAAATAGTAAGTCAGATGTACAAACTTGGCCAAATTAATAGTGTTTACGCAATAGGCAACGATTTCATATACTGAGGCTCATTTAAATATAGAGCCTCAACTCCATTTAATTTTTGTTTATTTTTTAGTCTATAACGGACTAATAGCCCTGCATGGCTAGCATCCAACTTTGGTAAACTGCAATCCATATATGTAATGCAGTCCGTTTCAGGCTGGAGTTCACTTACTACAGCAGGATTTGATAGCGGTAACAAATTGAAATCAAATAATTGCGTATAAAACTTTTGATCATCTTCGATTATAGCTTTAATATTTTTTTTGCTATTTGCACAAAGTAGCGATATTGCATATGCTTGAGCTTCCAGCGCACTAACCCCATATAACGGCTTATTTGTAGCAAGATTTATACCTTGTGCAGTTGATATACCAACTCTGATTCCAGTAAAACTTCCTGGTCCAACTATCACTGCTAAATGGTCTATTTTATCGTAGCTGTAATTATGCTTATCAAACAAAGTATTCAGTATTTGAAAAAATGATTCTGCATGACTATTGTTTGCAGAATTGCGTTCTACAAAACAATTACCATCGTAATCAATTACTGCTATTGAACTACCAGCACCTACAGTATTAATTGCTAGAATGGACATCACTTAAGCTTATCATAGAGCTTTGTAAACATCATAGTGAACGCACCGTTACCCATAACATTTGCTGAAGTTATTATTGGGTCAAACACTATATACAATGCTGTAATTAATGAAAGCATCTCTGGAGAGAAATTAAGATACTTCTCAAGAACAGGCAACATTACCATAATCCCTCCCGCTGGAACTGCAACAATAGCAAATTTAAATAACAGAAAGTAGAGAAGGAAAGTCACATAGTCTGTTGCAGACAATGCACCACCAAAAGTCATTATCATTGATAGTATTATAATAAAAAAGCAATCACCTACTAAATGAAAGCTAGCAGTTATTGGTACAACAGACGATGCTATATCAGGCTGCTTTACATTTTTTTTGCTTCCTTCAATAGTAAGCGGCATAGCTGCATTACTAGACATTGTGCTCATTGCAGTAATAAATGCAGGTATCATATTGCCTATACTAGCTATCCAGCTTGTGATCTTGAATGAATTTGCTGCTCCATATAAGAGAAAAACATAAAGGTAGGTTACAGATGCTATAATAATAAAAATTATTGAGTAATTCATAAATATTGTAGATAGAACCTGGTCATGCTGCATTTTAAAAGCAAATCCAAGTACAAACATTGGAATAACTGGTGTCAAGAATGTCTTCAAAATAACAAAAATTAAATCTGACATTTTGTGAGAAAGTTCTTTGCTTTTTTTAGGCAGCAAAGTAGACATTATTAAGCTGGACACAAACCCATAAGCAAGAGCACGAAAGTTGGAAAGCATTATCGGTAGCTCAAACGACCATAAAGGTACAATTGTTTCTTCATGCTGTATTACGTTCTGTATTGAATAAGTATTTTGTAAGATAAAGTGCCAAGCAGAATAAGCTATTAGACTTGAGGTAAGGTTCGACAAGAAAATCGTTATAATAATTAACAATATAAACTTTATAGCCGACTGCTTAAGATTGTTAACACTACTAAAGATTAATGCAAAAACAATAAAAGGCATTATAAATAGTAGGATCTCTTTTATACTAAGGCTTATTGAATACAAGAAGGTTTTTACTTCCATTGGAACTAGATGACCAAAAAGTATAACTGAAGTGATAACAGCAAGTAAGGTTAGTAATTGTAACATATTCTAATATAGCGATATCCTACGGAAATACATATGATAAATTAGCTGCTAAGTAAAGTAAAACTGCTTAAAATATTTACATTACCTTCTAGTACTTGAATGAGATTTCAAATTACAACGTTTCCACAAAGTATATAGTTAACATCCACACCTTTGGTCAAGTTCCATTCACGCTTTATTACATTATATTCCATACCAGCCATGTTTTGCAGTGTTACATTGTTCTCTCTTAGATGATTTGCAATTTCTGATGGCTTGAGAAATTTATTCCAACTATGTGTGCCTTTTGGCAGCCAGTTTAATATGTACTCTGCGCCGACTATTGCAAGACAGAAGGATTTAATAGTTCTATTTATCGTCGATATAAAAATTAGCCCTTCTGGCTTCAACAGCTCTATTGCTTTTTTCATGAAAAACTCTAAATTATCTACATGTTCAACCACTTCCATCAACAAAACCACGTCATACTTCTTGTCATTGCTTAGCTCTTCAATGCTAGTGTGTGTGTATTCTATATTTAACCCTACTTTCTTTGCATGCGACTGTGCCACTTTTATGTTTTCCTCACATACATCTATTCCCGCAACGCTAATACCAATACGCGCCATTGACTCTGACAAAATGCCACCACCACAACCAACATCGAGCAATGATAGTTCTTTTAAATCGCATTTTTTTAATTCTTTTATTTTCTCAACGATGTATGATACTCTCACAGGATTCATCATGTGCAATGGCTTGAATTTGCCATTCTCATCCCACCATTCACCTGCTATTTTAGCGAATTTTGATATTTCATCTTCGTTATAAGTTTTTGTGGTTTTTTTCTTGCTAATATTGCTAACTTTATCAAGGCGTTCTTTATGTCTACTTTCTTTTGAAAATTCTGTTTCGAGGAATTGTTTGACTATGTCTTTTGCTAATCCACTCGCAGTAAACTCTGCACCAAGACAAAGTATATTCGCGTTGCCATGCTCGCGAGCTAATTTTGCGATCTCAACACTATTACATAAAGCAGCGTAGATTCCTTCAAAACGATTTGCCACAGTACTCATGCCCAAACCTGTACCGCAAATTAATATTCCATAATTTGCTTTTTTGTTTGTTATATCTTCTACAACTTCAGCAGCATAGTCAGGGTAGTCTACACTCTTTTGTTCAGCAGTGCAGCCACGGTCTATCACTGTATAATCTAAAATTTCCAAGTAAGCCTTTATTTCTGATTTTAATTCATAACCTGCATGGTCTGAAGCAACTGATATCACATATGACATATAAGAAATTGCAACTTAAGGATATTTATATGGGTAATTTATTTTGAGCTTTTTGTCAAGCTCTCCTGATCTTTCTGAATAAATTTCGAGTCAGATATGCATAAATTCTATATAATTTTTATCCTACCACTACTAATTCGGTAAAATGGATCATATAGATATTATAAAGTCAAAATTATTGTTGTCCGACATAGTAGGAAAAAAAGTTAGGTTAATAAAAAGAGGAGATAGTTTTGTTGGACTCTGCCCATTTCATAACGAAAAAACTCCATCTTTTTCGGTCAGCAATGTTAAGGGCTTATATTACTGTTTCGGTTGCTCAGCTCATGGTGATGCGTTTGAATTTATTTCGCAAACTGAGGGCTTAAGTTTTAAGGAAGCGTTGGAAAAATTGGCATCTGTTGCAGGTGTTGAGTTACCCAAAAACCTCAGCGTTGCTAAAGAGAACAACAAACTGTTTTCAGCACTGAATTTAGCTGCAATTTGGTTTACACAAAAAAATCAGGGAGTTGTAGATTATTTAAAGCAGCGCAAGATTTCACTCAAAATCATAGATAAATTTAGAATAGGTTATGCACCAAGTTCTGGTTTGAGAGAATATTTGAACTCTTCAGGTATTGAAGACAAAATTTTGGCTAATGTTGGGTTGATAAATAGAAATTCTCGTGATTATTTCTATGATCGACTCATGTTCCCTATACAGAACATTGCAGGAAAAGTTATTGGCTTTGGTGGACGTGCGTTGAGTTCTGATCAACAACCAAAATATTTAAATAGCCCAGAGAGTCAGCTCTTTAAGAAAAGAGAAAATTTATATGGATTAAACTTTGCTTTGAGTGAAATACGCAAAAAACAGCATCTATTTGTTGTTGAAGGATATATGGACGCTATAGCACTACATCAAGCGGGAATTAGCAATACAGTTGCTCCGCTTGGTACCGCAATTTCTGCAGAGCAGATAAAAAATCTTTGGAAACTTGCTAAAGAAATTTCTATCTGTATGGATGGCGATAGTGCTGGATGTCATGCTGCTATTCGAATTGCAGAACTTGTTCTGCCGATACTGGAGCCTGGATACACATTGAAGTTCGTGACTTTGCCAAGCAACAAGGACCCATACGATATATGCAATGAACTAGAATATAAGACGGAAGATGTACTATCCGCTTTTAACCGCTCAACAGAACTGCACTCTGAATATTTATGGCATCACATAATTGGTAGCAATTTGCAAAATTATGAAAAATTTGCTCCGGAAAAATATTCAATTCTTGAGCACAAATTTATGGAATATGTAAATGCTATCAGTAACATCAGCATTAAAAGGTATTATAGAGATTATTTTTACAAAAAAGTTAGCGAACTGAGAAGTAGCTTTAAAAAGCAAATTTTTAAAAGTAGACTCAGAGAAACAAGAGAGGAGTATCTCTACAACAAATCTCCAAAATTAATTGAAGCAGAGCAAAATCAAGCTATAATCCTGCGTATAGTAATAGAGTTTTCTGAATTTTTAAATCACCCTATATTTTTCGAGCAATTTTCCCATTTTGAGTTTACTCATATGGAGATGAAAAAATTACAACAGTGCGTAATTAATATGGTAACTAGTGAGAGCAACTTTAATAAAGAAATTCTGCTACAGGAGTCTAGTGTTATAAAGTTTGTATTTGAAAAAACTAGCGTACTAAATAGTCAATTAAGTGAGAAGAGATCAGCAGAAACTGTCTGGAATAACATAGTATTACGAAAAGAATTAAATGTATTACAAGAAGAAAAAATTAAAGCAAGGCTGGGCGGTAATTTTGACTTAGAGGAAAGGCTAATAGAACAAATAAAGCAAATAGAGAATAGTATACAAGAAATGCAAATGGAATTTATTCAAAAGTAGATGGCTTAAGATGTTCAAAATTATTAGAAAAACACTGTATTGGTAGTTGCTTAAAATAGCTTATTCTAGTATATTTTCAATTTATTTAATTACGACAAGTGTTTGCATTTCTTCCTCTCATTATTTTTTTAGCCTTATATCTTGGTAGTGGTACTTATTTTTCCTTTATAGGACTTGACAATCCTCTTCATCAAATTTCACCGTTAGTTTGCTTATTACCAGCATTATTTTTTGCTATTCTATTCAATAAAAACAAAATTCAGCATAGCGTTGATACTCTTATAAAAGGTATGGGTAATAAAACTACTCTTACCGTGTGTTTGATTTTTCTCCTTGCTGATGCATTTTCTACTGTTACTCAATCGCTTGGTAGTATAAATGTTATTGCTAGCTTAACTATTTGCTTTCTTCCAGCACAATTATTACTTCCTGGAATGTTTTTAATTTCTGCGTTTATTGCAAGTGCAATAGGCACATCAATCGGAGTTATTGCACTTATAACACCAATAGCTGTGAATCTAGCACAAAATGGAGCTTTTGATTGTGCGGTGGGCGTTGGAGCTGTGATAGGTGGGTCCATGTTTGGCAGCAACCTTTCAATGATATCTGACACTACTATTGCGGCTACTTCTTCACAAGGAGCTTCAGTAAAGGATAAACTAAAACTAACCTTAAAGACAGGATCTATTACAGGTTTTATAATACTTACTTATCTAGTAATAATTTCAAATAGTACAGAAGTTGTTTCTTTTTCAACTCTGAATTATTTATCCATAGTTAAAATTATACCTTATATATCTTTAATAATTATGGGTTTATTTGAAATAAACACACTGGTAATATTAGCTGTTAATATGGTTGTTGCTGGAATATTAGGAATAGCTTTTTTTGATTATTCTATTATTGATTATTCTCATGACATATGTAGGGGTTTTAATAAGATGAATGAAGTAATGATATTTATTCTTTTCAGTAGTGGATTAAGTCACTTAATGTACGAATACAGTCAGAAAAAGATAGATAAATTCACCGATGAGGTAAATCTCACAAGAAGTCAAGCTGAACTTATGATTGCAGGAATATCATCTATGTTTACCATTTTGGTTTCCAGCAATATTGTTGCTATTTTATTAACTAGTAATATTGCGAAAAGACTTGCACAGAGATATAACATTTCACCACACCGTAGTGCGTATTTATTACAGATATTTACTGCGATCACAAAAAGTATCTTACCTTATGGTTCTCAAATATTGCTAGCAAGCAGCATTGCCTCTCTTTCACCTATTGCTGTACTAACAAAAGTATATTATTGTTTTGTTTTTGCAGCAGTTGCAATAAGTGAAATAATTATTAATGGCAGACGTCATGCGGTTGTAGCTCCTCAATTACCACAAATATAACACAACTCTTTCTGTAGCTTTGTGGAAATTATGCTAACTGATTATGCTGTAAAGGTGAGCCATATTCATATATAAATTAATCTGTTGTTGGAATGATTCTAAGCCTTCATTTTCACAACTCATTTTTCTACAAATTTTCACTCTATTTGTTAATAAATTGACAAATATTATAATATATGCTAAAATATTTATATAGCACCAGTTCTTTCATAAAGACATAGTATTGCTAATGTCATAAAAAATGTATCAAAATAGTAGAGAAACAAATGCCTGATTATTATGAAATATTAGGAGTAAAAAGAGATGCTACTCACGATGAGATAAAAAAAGTATATCACAAATTAGCATTGAAGTTTCATTCAGATAAATTGTATAAGGAAGTGCAAGAGTTAGATAGGTTAGAGAAAAAAAAGAAGGACGGAGAGCTACTATCACAGTCGGAAGAAGGTCAAATGGCTGAACTTAAAGAGGAATTGGAAAAATTCAAGGAAATATCAGTAGCATACCACGTGTTATCTGACCAAGCAAGCAGAAACCAGTACGATAGGGGAGAGGATTTTAGTCAACAGGAGTGGTCGTGGACAGAAGAAATGCTTAAAACAATAAGTGAATTAAAACAAGAAGGGAAAAGAGAAGAAATTTTTTATCAAACATTCATTATGTATGATTCGAAAAATCAAAAATTAATCAGAGAGGAAACAGAAAGGCTAAACAAGCGTTTTGAACAAATAGAAGAGATGGGCAAATCCGAAGAGACTGAAGAATCAACCGAATACAAATATCTAAGGACTATTCTGGAATTGTCGAGAAATATCGAGTCAAATGAGTATGAAAAGTGTTCTGATATAATGAAGAAAGTTACAATTGCTGCTGGTGACATTACATCTCTAGTGCAAATTGCTATTAAGTACAATCGTGTGGAAATTTTCAAGCTCTTTGAAGAAAGGACAGAAATATCACAAAATGACATCTTAAGCTGTGCTTGTGAATACAAATCTGAAAAGTTTTTGGATTATTTTTTTTAATAAGTACTTAGATATCAACTATAAAGATAAAGAAGGAAATACAGCTTTACATCATACATTAAAACGGTTGGATTTGGATAAATCGAAATACCAAGGTTTTGTTAAGTCAGTTCTTAGTAAAGGTGCAGGGCTTGATGTTGAAAATAAAAAAGGTAAAACTCCGTTTGATCTCTTGCTTAATTATGTTCAAGGACATCCTATAGCTAAAAGAGTAGAAAGATTAAATTATGTTGCGGAGTTGCTTAGTTGTTGTAAAAGCGATGAGCTAAAGAAACTAGAAGATACTCCTGCGTTGAATAAACTAGTAGATACTATTGTTCAATATAACCATAAAGAAGCTCTAGATCTCCTAGTCGAAAATAATATAAAAATTTCAAGTATTACTTTAAAAAATATCGTTACAAGCGATTGCGATAAAAAGATTTTTGGTTGCTTTTTACATAAAAATAAAATTGACTATCAAGATGAAAGTGGAGGTACAGCTCTACATCATGCTTTAAGAAACCTGCACTACGATAAGTCAATGCTTTGCAAAGTTGAATCACTTGTGAGTGCAGGTGCAAGATTTGATATTAAAAATAACCAAGGTGAAACTCCGTTTGATCTCTTGATTGAATATGTTGAGAAGGGGTTTTATGGTCAAGCGTCAAGGTTAAGTTATGCTTGGAAGTTGTTTAACAAATGTGAAAATAAAGATGTACTAAAAGAGCTAAAATATAAAGATGGTACTCCTGCATTAGATAAACTAAATGAGCTTCGTATTAAGTGTCGTAATACTTCTATCATAGTTGCTTCTACGTTAGCAGTAGTAGGAGTTGTTTTAGGGGTAGCTATTGCAGCTCATTCAGGAATGTTAGCGGTAGGGATAGGAATTGGAGTTTGTTGTCTTGTTGTTGCTGTAATCACATACCATTTTAGTAGTCCTGCAAATTTATTGAAGGATAGCAATGCTAAAGATGTAGTTAATACAATAGGATTAGTAAAATCATAACTTAAGATCAGGAGAAATGGCAGATCAAGTTCAATAACGCTAATTTATTAATATATTTACTAAAATCTCAAGCTAAGAAAATTCCATGTTTACAATTCTGTGAGATGCTGGTGGTATCTGTCTTACTTTCCTAATAGGAATACAGATTACAAGAGATAGGCGATGGAATTGCAAAGAGTTTGCAAATAATAGTTATTATTTGTAGAATATATAGAAGTTAGTAGAGATTTTAATAGTATGCCATCCGTTACTTTTATTTTACCTGATGGAAGTAAGAAAAGCTATGAAGCTGCAGAGGGAGAAACTCTGCTTAATTTAGCCCACAGAAGTGATCCAGATCTGCTTGAAGGTGCATGTGAAGGCTCTCTTGCTTGTTCTACATGCCATGTGATTATTGATCCAAAATTTTATGATGTTGTAGAAACACATAATCCTATATCTGATGAGGAAAATGATATGCTGGACCTAGCTTTCGGCTTAACAGAGACATCAAGGCTTGGGTGCCAGATAAAAATCACAAAAGATATTGACGGTTTATGCGTAACCGTGCCCAGAGGTACAAGAAATATATCATTAGATAAATAAGAGGATCATGCGTAAAATTTTTGTCTATATTCTCATCTCCTTACCTTTGTTTATTCCTCTAGCGTATAGTGGTTTTTGGTATTTTTCTGCATTTAAGGTAAAAAGTCTTTTAACTGATTACATTAATGACGAAAAAGTTGATATTTCACATGATTTTAAGGGATTTCCTTTTAACCTAGTTTTTCATGTAACGAATCCAAAGTTTTCTAATGAGCAATTAACTGTTTCATCTGAAGCTTTAGTGATAAAAAACAGATTATTTGATAAGTCAGTATATATCTATATACCAAGCAATAAAGTAAACATTGCTGTCCGTAGTGATGAGAAAAAGAATATAAAGTGTCACACACACGTGAGTAGCCACTTTGTTGTTAAACTAAATGATTTACTATCTTCATTAAAATTCAACAGAAATAGCACTGTAATAGACTATATAGATACATTTCGTTACGAAGATTATGGATTAAAATGTGATGTTTTAGAAAATCAGCAAAGTGTTATAACTGAAGTGAATGATAAAAGTAATTACATTCAATTTCACTTTGATAAAGAACTGAATGAAAATACTAAACTAGAATTTGATTTTTATACTTACCGTTATAAACATACTGCAAGTCCTGCAAATTACCTTAGTGTCGACGCTAAATTAGATTATGAATTTGTAAACCATATTTCAGCTTCTAAGATTAATTTCAACATAGAAAAATTTTTGATTGAGAGTAATAACTTTTCTATTGCTGCGAATGGTGGAGTAAGTAATTACAATTTAGTTACATCTTCATTTGAAGATAAAATCAATGTAGCCATATCAAATTATAAAGAATTAATTTCGTTTGTGACTAATGATTCAAAGACTGCAGATAAATTGGAAAAATCAATATCTTCCTTATCAGAAAAAATCACTAATAACGACATTCAATTTTCAATAAAGTACGACAATAATGTAGGTTCAGGCTTTATTGGAAAATTATCCACTACTGATTTTATCACTCAATTCACCAAGAATGAGAATAGTAATTAGCTTACTTTTTACATTGATATTCCATTTAAGCATAAATGCTTTTACTTTGGATGATAAACTAAGAGACGAAAGCATGGAAGAGCGAGCAAGTAGCTTATTTGCAGTAATAAAGTGTCCAGTATGCTCTGGTGAATTATTATCCGAATCTGAGTCTCAAGTTGCATATGTTATGCGTAAGACAATTCGCAAGAAGATCAGTGATGGATATACTAACGAGCAAATAGTTTCAGAGTTAAAAAATTCTTATGGAGATTCAATTATCATTGTACCACCTGTAAAATCTAGTACCTACATTTTATGGTTTATTCCTTTTATAATTCTTCTTATTGGATGTTTTCTAATACGAAAATCAGTTCAGAAAATAGATAAGGTAGTAAAAAGATAACTATAGAGTAAAAGTGAGTTTACAACAAATGCAAGTAGCTACTATACGAACATTTGAGTTTAGATCAAAGATTGTAAGGTTAAATCTTCCATCCAAATAACCACGCACTCTACCTGCTTATCTGGGTAGACTTCTTGCACTAGGGTTTTATAGATCAACATTTGCTTTTTTATTTCATTTAATGAGGAAATAGAAACGTTATGGTGTGATTTATAGTCAATTATGATTGCTTTGTCTTCTGTTATGCACAGTCTGTCTAGCCGCACTAATACTGGTTTTCCGTCAATTGTTCCACTAAGTGGAATTTCTGATTTGCCCTCCAAGTCGAACAGGTAATCATATTTTTCATTAAAGGTTAATATTTTGCTGTAAATTTCATCCTTATTTTCACTAGTGTTTATGCTATCAAGATATTTCCTAACCCAATTTTTTCTCCTGTCTTTCTCTATCTTGGGCATATATTGCAATATACTGTGAATTATTAAGCCTCTTGCATAGCTGTCTGTCGTCCCAATGCTCCTTTTTGTCATTCCAGCATTCTCATCTGTCATCCCAGCGCTTGACACTGGCTTTTTTTCTCCAGGTTCCAGTGTCACGTGCTGCAATGACATTGATAGGTTTGATGGAGGTGAAATCACTGGAACATCAAAATAATCACGTTTTTTATAAATAGAAGGGTAGTTTGCATTCATGCATAGCACTTCAACTTTTTCTTTAAATATCGGCTGTAAGTATAGTTTTTTCCTCTCATATAATGCTCCATATTGAATAACTAGATCATACCAAGAGCCCTTTTGCACTGGCTCTTTGCCTAAAATGTATAACTCATCTTCAGCACGCGTAAGTGCCACGTACAGCAAACGCAAATATTCGTTATAATCCTCTAGTTTTTTCTCTCTTTTTACTTGATTACAATAAGCATTACTATTTTTGCCACACCAAAATGGTGCTTCCGTTGCATCAAACAAAATATTTTCGCTGTTTCTTGGTACTGTATTTGTGTCAACTAAAAACACTATTGGAGCTTGTAGACCTTTTGATTTATGAATTGTCATTATTCGTACAGCATTGAGTTCTGATTGCATATCG
This sequence comes from Wolbachia endosymbiont (group B) of Xanthorhoe designata, assembly GCF_964028585.1. NCBI lineage: Bacteria > Pseudomonadati > Pseudomonadota > Alphaproteobacteria > Rickettsiales > Anaplasmataceae > Wolbachia > Wolbachia endosymbiont (group B) of Xanthorhoe designata. The sequence continues at coordinate 818,687 of NZ_OZ034794.1, read as the reverse complement.
TTTTTAATCTCAGGATTATTTTCTTTGATCCACTGAACAAATGCTTGAAGAGATGGGTGCTCAAATTGCAATACGAGGTTCATAAATTCGTCTAGAATCTCGAAGCACTCAAGACCTAGCCTTGCAGCAAATTTCTTTTTACCTGTGCGTAATATATGCGTGAATAATGTAAGAGGGGATTTTGTCTGAGATAAGTTAATCAGATAGTTTAATTCGCTATAAATAACCTCATGATAATCATGAATTTTTTCCCACAATGACTGCTCTTTACGATTATATGCAATATTGAATAAATCGTCCTCAGTAAAGTTAAATAGCGGTGATTTTAAAACATTTGCAAGAGCAAGATCATTTGCCTGGAGGAGCAAAAATTCAGCCAAAGCTATTAAGTCCTGCACAGCTATGTAATCCATAATTCTAAAATAATCTCGGCCTATAACTGGTACATTTACTTTTTTTAGTTCACTTATTATGTAGTCAACTAGCGCATTTCGTTGCCGTACCAAAATCATAATGTCCCTTGGTTCTATATGGCGATCTTTGGCGACTAAAATCCGCCCTTCGTTTAACCAATTGCGAATTCTTTGGGCTATTGCCTGAGCAAGTAATCGATCCTTTACTACATAATCTTTCCTCTGTGTTAAATGAATTTGTAAGGCTTGCTGCTCTTCCTCTTCATATCCTGGCAGTAACGGCCAAATTTCAATGTATCCTTGATCGTTTTCTCTATATGGAATATGTTTTATCTTGTTATCATTGAAAGATATTTCTTCACGAAAATTGTTAAATATTCTGTCTACAAGCATCAAAACTTCTGGAGTTGAGCGAAATGACTTTTCAAGTTGACATGATACCCAATCTCTGCCACCAGTTTTCGTGTGAAAATATTGCTGCATGTAATTAAATAGATGGGGATTTGCTCCTTGAAATCTGTAAATTGATTGTTTTACATCGCCAACAACAAATAAAGTTCTCTTTTCATCACTGCCGGTAAAAAATTCATCGCAGAGACTTGTTATAATTTTCCATTGACTAATACTATTGTCTTGTGCCTCGTCAACAAGAATATGGTCTATTTTTTGGTCTAGATTAAACAATATCCAATCTTTATTGCCTGGATTGCTAAGGAGATTTGTTGCTAAATTGATGATATCATCATAATCAAGCAGTGCATTCTTTGATTTTTCATTATTATATAGATCAATATATACTTTAAATATACTAAGTAAACTACTGGTTCTTCCGAATATTTGATAAGAATTTATGTCCTTTACATGGGTAAACAATGCATTTTGAATGCTTTCTATCATTTGCTCTGCGTCTTCAAATTTTTCCAAAGCACCCTTTGTTATAATGGATGATATGCTCTTTTTTTCGTACGATTCTGATTTGAGAAATACTTTAGCTAAGTTCTCTATCTTGTTGTCATCCCAGTGCTTGACACTGGGACCCATATTTCTTTTTTTCTGGGTCCCAGTGTCAAGCACTGGGATGACAACATCTGGTACGGACGATTTTGTGCTATTACACCAATCATAAAGTATCGCACTGTAACTCTGATCCCTTTTGCTTCCCTTACTTAATATTTTAGCTAATCTTTTTATCTGCTCAATCGTTTCATTCTGTAAATTGTCAATCTTGTCTGGGAAGCTTAGTTTATCTTTTATATATCCTAAATTATTTTCTAGAGCTGATCTCTTTATACATAAGGTATAGAGCAAATCACGCAGCTTATTTTCATCAATTTCAGCTGCAACGATATTGATATCGTCCTGCACAGTTTCGTTATGAAGCGTTTTTTCAAATACGATGGAATGCAATTCTTTACATTCGCTCAACGTACAATTTGGAGCGATACCAGCTTCTGTAGGAAAGCTGGAGATTAATTTGTAACAAAAGGCGTGTATAGTTTGAATACTAAGACCAAGATTTTCCAGTTCAGAAAAAAGCCTTCTTGCTCTTGTTAAATAATCTTTATTTTCTCTGGTCACATACTGGGCTAATTGTTCTAAATCTGCGACCAATATACCCTCTGGACATATTGCCCACTTACTAAGTGTACTGTAAATGCGATTCTCCATTTCATTTGCTGCAGCATTGGTAAATGTTAAGCAGAGAATATTTCTCTTATTCTCTAATAGAAGTCTTAATACTCTGTCTATTAAGATCTTTGTTTTACCTGTACCAGCTGATGCACTTACCCATACAGAGAAGTTAGGATTTATGGCATTTGATCTCATTGGGAGTGTATAAAGTTTGACTGAAGTGGCATTTCAAGTATAGTAAATAAGATAGTGTTAGTGAAGATATACAGATGGAAAGTTTTTGTGTAAAGGCTCCTGCAAAGATCAATCTTTTTTTACATATTATAAATAGAGAAGAAAGAGGGTATCATTTAATTGAAAGTTTGGTTGTCTTTGCTAAACTTTCTAATTTTTTAGAGATAAAAGTAGGAGAAAAAAACTTTAGATATGATAACTCTACAGTTCAATTTGTAAACTCTGAGTTTAAAATAAATTATCGATATAATACTATAACGAAAGCATTGAGTCTACTGCTTAGGTACGCTCCTATACGAACTAAAGTCACTGTAAGGGTTATAAAAAATGTACCAATTGCTGCAGGATTTGGTAGTGGTTCCTCAGATGCTGGAGCTGTGATACGCACGCTAGGAGAGCTGTGGGATATTGATAGGCAAATTTTAAGTGATATAGCTTTAAGCGTTGGTGCTGATGTGCCTGCAAGTGTAGATAGTAAGCCAGTTTTTGTTAGAGGTGTTGGTGAGGAATTATGTCCCATTAAACAATGCTCTTTACCCATAAGTCTGGTACTTGTGAAACCAAAAAAAAAGTTTTTGAATACATCAGAAGTATTTTCCAAGTATAAAGAGGATTTCTCTAATCCAATTAAGTGGAGTGATAACAATGAGGAGAATTTGTTAGAGCTTCTTAAAGAGACAAAAAATGACCTTCAAGAAGCAGCAATAGGTTTTGTACCTGAAATTCAGAATGTAATATCAACACTAGAGTCACAAGAAGGCTCTATACTTTCTCGTATGTCAGGTAGTGGTGTAGCATGTTTTGGAATGTTTGATAGTGAAGAAAGTGCAAAAGCTGCAGCGGCAAATATCAAAAAGGAATATCCAGAATGGTGGGTGTGCGACACAGAATTAATAGTTTGATTTATGCCCTTAATTTCCAAGAAGAAAAATCTTATAGATGGTTACAGGGAAGAAAGATTTTGGGTAAATAATCAAGAATATCATGGCTCAATTATAATTTTTCCTGAAAAGGTGATTGAATTGAAAGAAAGTGATATAAATAACAAGGAGTATTTTAAATCTTTTTTAACAGAGGAAATAGAGATTTTGATAATAGGTACTGGTAAGATACGCGATTGTTCAATGAAGTCTTATCTTATGGAGCAAAAGAATTTAAATTTTGAATTTATGACGACGGGTTCTGCATGCAGAACCCATAACGTTTTAATATCTGAAGATAGATTTGTTGTCAGTTATCTGATAGCATGTTAGAGATATTTACACAGAGTTTTTTTATAAACAGTCTAATTGCGGTAATTATGATTAGCCTAGTCACAGGAGCTCTAGGGTCATTTATGATATGGCAAAGGTTATCGTATTTGGGTGATAGTTTGTCCCATTCGTCATTGCTTGGTATTGCACTTGCTTTGATCTTTAATATCAGTCCATCGGTAAGTATAATGCTCATTGCAATTATGTTTGCTATACTACTTTCTCTTAATTTTAATAAATTATACTCTGCTGATACGATATTGAACATAGTTACCAATGTAGTTTTATCATCGAGTTTAATACTTATATCTTTTCTTCCATCAGGTAATAATAGTATTATTAGCTCACTTTTTGGTGACATATTAATGATTGACCAAAGTAATATAATATCAATTTTTCTAACCTCCGTAATAGTTACTTTGATATTAATATTTAGATGGCGCTATTGGCTGATGATTTCGATTAATCAAGATTTGGCAACAGTTGAGAAAGTAAATGTTAATTTTGTTAGGCTAGAATTTTTGATTATACTCGCTATCTTTATTGCAATTTCTGCTCAATTAATAGGAATATTACTCATTGCTGCATTTTTGTTAATACCTGCTGCATCAGCAAGACTCATTTCAAAAACTCCAATGCAAATGATTATTGTTGCAACAGTTTTTTCTGTGATTTCTGGAGTATCAGGTTTGATATTATCTGCAAGTTTTGACTTATTAACTGGACCTGCAATTATACTTATCGCAGCTGTGTATTTAATCATTGCTTATTTTATAAGATTGGTGTTAAGTAGATCGACTTAATTTTGGTCTCGAAAGTTCATAATTCATTAACAAATGAGTGTAACTATCTGAGCGTAAAGTAGTTTTTGCTACGTTGTTTTATGTGCTAATTGTTAATTTGTGGAGTGAAAGATATGGCCGAAGGATTTTTTTCTAGATATATAGGACAGCCTATAAAAAATTTTTATAATTATGTTACGGGAAAGAAAGAAGTATCTGATGATATGCAGAATACAGCAAATCAAGAAAGCTCAGAATTGTTGGAAACTGATGTGCAATCAAATGATGTGCCACCAAGTAGTGATAATATAATATAGATGGCATGAGAATTACGCCATCTAAAGTTAAAAAATTCCTTGAGAAACCCGATACTTTAAGTGGTGTATTAATTCATGGGAGTGACAATAGTAAGGTCGATATTTTTGTACAGGAAATAATTGCCAACTTGAATGAGTATTCAGTTCAGGTGATGGATTTTGCAGTAGTGAATAAGTCGCCTGGCTTGTTATTTTCCGAGTTGGCAAACATTTCGATGTTTACTAAAAAAAGGTTAGTTAAGCTGATAAATGTCAGTGGAAGTATATCTAAAGAGTTAAGAAACATATTGGATCATAATATAGGCGATCATTATATAGTAATGATGGCAAATGATCTTCCATATAGTTCTACAACTAAAAGTTATATGGAAAGCTCAAAAATTTTCGGTGTCATTACCTGCTATAAGGACAGCGGTAGTAATCTTTGTGATATTATATCAAGTTACTTGAAACAAAATGATATAGAGTGCACAAGTGAGATAATCTACCACTTGCAGTCTTATTTTAATCATAGCAAACTGCCTATATATTCAGAGCTTGAAAAATTAGCTTTATATCTAGGAAAAAGAAAAGATCTTAAACTTGCTGATATAGATCTATGCTTTTCAACCTCCGGCAATGATTATGTTACACTTGATAATCTGTGCTCTGCAATAGTGAGTAAAGACATGGGACAATTCATCAAAATTTCTGATGTATTGATATTACAAGAGAATTTTTCACCGATAGCATTAATCCGTATTATATCAAATTATTTTCTACGACTAGAAAGCGTTTTGCTGTTAATACAAAATGGAATGAATGAACAAGCTGCAATTGACCAGCTGAGTCCTCCATTGTTCTTCAAGCAATTGCAGAGTTTTAAATCTCATTTGAAAAGTTTGCAACTTTCAGAACTTAAGAAGATCTTAGAAAATTTGATGAGCTTGGAAGTGACCTGTAAAAGAACTGACTTGGACCATAAAATGATCTTTCAGCATGAGATTAACTATTGGTGTTATTCGTTCAGCAGAGTAGTAAAATAAGGTAGACGAGAAAAAACAACTAAATGTTGTTATGAAAGTAGCTGACACTGGCATCCAGAAATATGGGATATGTATAGAAGTTATTTTAAAATACAACGTTTTGGCAAGATTATGGATTCCAGTGTTAGCTACTTGAATGACAGGAGCAGAAACTGGAATGACAAGAAATCTAATATTTTCACGTTTCCTGAACAATGCTTATTGGTGTCATTCAAATACATCCAGTGCATTTAAACCTTTTGTATAATTCTTTGACTTTCTTCTAACCTTGCAACAATGCTCTCTCTACCGATAAAAATTAATAATTTAGCGAGTTCTGGACCTGTTTCCGTTCCTGTTAAAGCGAGGCGCAACTGCATAAATAGATCTTTTGCCTTTATATCAACTGTCTGTCGAATATTTTTAACCCACTCTGATAATGTGTTTTCATTACAATCACCTTTAGGCAATGAACTTAGCGCTATTTTTATAAACTCTTTATTAAGAACCACAGGCTCTATACCAAATTTGCATGTTTTCCACCATTTGGCCACCTCAGAAAATTTTTCTATATTACTCCTTATAAAATACCAAAACTCTGGGCCAATTTGACTTAAACGATCTTGCACCATTTCAAATGGCATTTGTTGCAGCACTTTGCTATTTAGCTTATACATTTCACTCAAGCTGAATTGTAAAGATGCTGAGCTAAATTTTTTAATATCAAATGAGTCAATTAAGGGCTGCATATTAATATGAGCTTCTATCGGATCAGACGTTCCAAGTTTTGCTAAATAGCTAATTAGCACCATTGGTTCAATCTCATCTTCTCTTATGGACTTAATATCCAGCCCGCCTTTCTGTTTCGATATTTTGCTATCATCAAAATGTAGTAGAGGAAGGTGAGCAAATATAGGAATTTTCGCTTTTAATGCTTGAATCATTTGAATCTGAACTGCGGTGTTAGTTACATGATCTTCGCCACGTACAATATGGGTTACATTAAAGTCAACATCATCAATAACAGAAGGTAGCATGTACGTATAAATTCCATCTTCTCTTTTTACCACAGGGTCGCTAATGTGAATTGTTGCAATATTTATTTCACCTTTAACTTCATCATTCCATTTCACAACTTCATTTCTATTCAATTTAAATCTAAAGTGAGGTGTTCGTCCTTCTTGCTCATAACGAATTTTCTCTTGCTCAGTTAGAAGCAACGCACCTTTATCGTAAACAGGGGGAAGTCCTTGTTTTAACTGCAATTTTCGTTTAGTGTCTAATTCTTCTCTCGTTTCATAACATGCATAAATATGACCTTCTTTCATTAGCTGTAAGAACACCTCGTTATAGCGCTCAAAACGCTCTGATTGCTTGAAACTTGAATTCCAATTTATACCAATCCATTTCAGATCTTCTATGATATTATCTATATATTTAATATCTGAACGCTCAAGATCAGTATCATCAAAACGTAGTAAAAATTTTCCATTTTGATTACGTGTGTACATCCAACAAATGAGTGCAGTGCGTATATTTCCTACATGGAGATAGCCAGTTGGACTTGGAGCGAATCTTGTTAGCATTTAAATGATTACTTTAGTTTATTTTCATTTTATATAAATGTACTGCTAAAGCAAGATTCTTCTTCTTTGTCTTGGTGTTAGTTGCTACAAAGTACGGCGAACATGAAACCTTTTTGTTAGAGTTCCATGATCTGCCTAAAATACTCTGAAAGCACGGCTTTAGTTATTTACTCTAAATATATTATACGTATACTTGTTATTAAATTAAATTTGAAATGATAAGAAATGAGTGAATTTAAATCGATCCGCAATATTGCAATAATTGCACACGTTGACCACGGAAAAACTACTTTACTTGATAACATGTTAAAACAAAGTGGCACGTTTCGTGAGAATCAAGAAGTTCAAGAACGAGTGATGGATAGTGGTGATCAAGAACGTGAACGTGGGATTACAATACTTGCAAAATGTACGTCAATAATGTGGGGTGATGAGAAAATTAATATCATTGATACACCAGGACATGCGGATTTTGGTGGAGAAGTGGAAAGGGTGCTCTGCATGGCAGATGGTGTATTACTACTGGTTGATGCTGCAGAAGGTCCAATGCCACAGACTAAGTTTGTGTTGTCAAAAGCACTAAAGGCAAATTTAAAACCGATTGTGATAATCAATAAGGTTGATCGACCAGACAGCAGAATTGATGAAGTACTAAATGAAATATATGAGTTATTTTTTAACCTTGATGCAACCAACGAGCAACTAGATTTTCCAGTACTCTATGCTTCAGGTAGAAATGGTTGGTGTGCTAAGGAGCTATCTGATGAGAGAAAAGATTTAAGCCCATTATTTTCAACGGTGATAGATTACATAAAACCTTCCGTTTATGATCAAAATGCACCCTTTGCTATGCTAGTTACTTTACTTGAATCTGATAAATTTCTTGGCAGAATATTGACAGGAAAGATTTACCAAGGAATCGCGCAAGTTAACTCAGATCTTAAGGTAATTGATCTTGATGGTCAAGTGGTTGAGCGAGGGAGATTAACTAAGTTACTCTCATTTTCTGGTTTAAAACGTATTCCGGTAGAGCAAACTGTAGCAGGTGACATAATTGCCATTGCAGGACTTGAGAAAGCTTCAGTTTCAGACACTATAGCAGCACCAGAAGTTACAACTGCGATCAGCTCAACTCCAGTTGACCCGCCAACGATGGCGATTACTATAAGCGTTAATGACTCACCTTTTGCTGGGCAAGAGGGAACAAAACTTACCTCAACTGTTATAAAAGATCGTTTATATGCAGAAGCAGAAACAAACGTTGCAATTACTGTAACTTTGGCTCCAAGTGGTGAAGCATTTGAAGTAGGTGGACGTGGTGAGTTGCAGCTTGGGGTACTGATTGAAAATATGAGAAGGGAAGGTTTTGAACTTTCAGTTTCACGGCCTCGAGTGCTATTTAAAGAAGAGGATGGCAAAAAACTTGAACCTATAGAAGAAGTAGTAATTGATGTGGATGATGAATATAGTGGGATTATCATGGAGAAACTTAGCTTTCGAAAAGGTGAAGTAACTGACATGAGACCTTCTGGTAGTGGCAGAACTAGGTTGACATTTTTAGTGCCATCAAGGGGATTAATTGGCTATCAAGGAGAATTTTTAACTGATTCTCGCGGCACTGGTATAATCAACCGTTTATTTCACAGTTATGCTCCACATAAAGGTTCAATTTCCGGAAGGCGTAATGGGGTTTTAATTTCAACAGACAAAGGCGAAGCAGTAGCGTATGCAATTTTCAATCTGCAAGATAGGGGAATTATGTTTGTTAAGCCACAAGATAAGGTATATTGTGGTATGATTGTCGGTCAGCATAGTCGTGACAATGATTTAGAAATAAATGTACTTAAAGGTAAGCAATTAACAAACGTAAGAGCTTCAGGTAGCGATGAAGCTATAAAGCTTACTCCACCAAAAATAATGACACTGGAGGATATGATAGCATATATAGACGATGATGAATTGGTAGAAGTAACTCCAAAATCTATACGTTTGCGTAAGAAGTTCCTCGATCCAAATGAACGTAAACGTGCAGGAAGGGCGAAGAATAAGGAGTAATCAAAAAGTATCCATTCAGCAGAGTGGCAAAAAAGCCCAGTGTCAGCTACTTAAGTGACAGCAGCAGGTACTGGGATGACAATAGAAGGCTATTGTCTGTAGAAAGATGTCATTCCAGCGTGTGACGCTGGAATCTAGCTTTTTATCAGAAACGTTGTATTACTTTTATACTTATAAGTTTCTAGACAGTGGATTTGTTGTAGACTTACTCTATCACTTTACCCCCTTATTTTACCACTCTTCTGACTATATATTTTTATATGAGGCTTTTTGCAAAAATTTTGCATTTTGTGTAACATGATGTATATGAAAATTGATCATGAAGTTAGTATAATTATTGAATCAATAGAGAAATTTGGTGGCGAGGCAAGGCTTGTTGGTGGATGTGTTAGAGATTCAATTTTGCAGCGTGAAATTCACGACATTGATCTTGCTACTAATCTGCTGCCTAATCAAGCAATTAAAGCGCTCAAGCTTTGCAATATAAAGACTATTCCAACTGGTCTGAAACATGGAACTATCACTGCAATTTTAGACAAAAGATCCTTTGAGATTACAACGCTAAGGCATGATGTAAAGTGTGACGGTAGACATGCGAAGGTAGAATTTACTGATGATTGGCAAGCTGATGCTTCAAGGCGCGACTTTACGTTTAATGCTCTTTATGCAGACAAGCATGGCCATATATACGACTACTTTGGTGGAATTGAAGATTTAAAAGCACGAAAGTTAAGCTTTATAGGTAACGCTGAAGATAGGATTAAGGAAGACTATCTACGTATTTTAAGAGCGTTTCGTTTTCACGCTAAAATATGCATAGGAGATTTAAGTGATGAAATATTGGATGTGTGCAAAAAGCATTCGCACATGATTCAAAACCTCTCTGGAGAGAGAATAAGAGAAGAAATATTTAAATTGCTGGAGTGTGATGATCCTGCTCCAACACTTAAGAGCATGCAAAAATCTGATGTTTTACAAAAAATTATTCCAAAAGAAGTAAAATGCGAAATTTTATCTTCACCACTTCTTATCAACACTAAACCTCCTACAAAACCCTCAGCGTATGGCCATACGCCTTTCCTAGATCCCACAATCGATGCACTAACAAAATTAGCGTTGCTTATTAGGACTGCCGAAGATAGAGCGAGTCTTGGAGAAGAAGTGAGCAAGTTTTTACGTCTTTCAAATAAGCAAAAGAAAAAACTATTATTTTTATTATCAAACAATATCAAAGCAGAGCTTTCAGAAAAAGAGCAAAAGAAATACATATCTTTATTTGGTAAGGAATTATATTGTGACTTAATGAAGATTTGTGGTATTGAGTCTGGAATAAATGTTGATGAGTATATTTCATTTGCTAAGATGTTTAACATTCCAAAATTTCCTTTATCTGGTGATGATTTAATAACTATAGGTCATCAACCAGGAAAAAATTTAGGTAGAAACTTAGAATTGCTACGACAACACTGGGAAGGCAGCTCCTACACTTTAACAAAGGAGGAGCTGATACTTTATGCTAAGAGCTTTATTTAAATCTTCCTTTACTTACATTTGTCGTATTGCTGTGACTCATGGAAGAGTTAGGTGTGTATTCTTTTTAGCTTTATCTGTTAATTCATATTCATTGTTTTCTTTTGAAGTTTGAACGCACATTCCCTGATCTGGAGATAAAAATTTATCTCTTATACTTGATGCCAGTTGTTGAATCTTATCTGAAAAACATTTCATTTCAGCTTCCGTTAACTTCTGCACAACAAATTTTTTGACTGAGTCATTATTGCTAACATTTTTCTGAGCCAAAAATTCTGTGAAAGAATTTATTATCGCTTTACTATCTTCTTCATTTAAATACAACTTTTCTGCACACCTCTCAACAAAAATTACCTGTTTGAGATCATGTTTTTTAACAAAATCTTTAGCAAGTTCTTCAACAACTTTGTTAAACTTAGTTTCTATGATCGCTTTTCCAGATTTAACCAAATTCTCTTTCAACAGTGCAAGTAACTTATTGCTTTCAAATTTACCATCACTTTGATTTGATAGAGATTTTATAGTTTCACCAAGCACGTTATGGCAAAAGTGTTTTCCTTCAAATTCAGGAAAACCTTTTTTCAACTCTTCATTTTTCTTAGATAAAAAGTTCTTGAAACCGTTATCCCTACGAAGCTTATTGGTAAGGTTCTGCAATTTTGACGAGGTTGATTTACTAGAGCTTATAGTTGATTTTGCAGTAGATGCTATACTCACTGTATCTAGCGCTTTTGCTTGTTCTTTTGTATCTTCTGTCAACTTTCCATTTTGTTGTTCACTTCCAGCTACTGAATTTTCAATTTGTTGTATTTTCAACTTATAATCTTCTCTAAGTGTTTCTGAATGTGCTTTAACAGATGACAGTGTAATATTCTGCGAAGATTCTAATTTTTTCCTTAAACTATTTATTTCAGCTAACAGACCTTTTTTTCTTCCTGTAACTTTGTAATATTAGCTTTCGCTTGATCTTCTTCTTGCTTACGTTTCTCTTGTAACTGCTCAATCTGCTTCTCTTGCTCTGCAAGTTTTTTTTCTAACATTTCTATCAGATTCGAATGAGTTTGCTTTAAGCTATCATCTATTCCAGATGATTCCCACTCTTTACCTTTTTCTAATGTCTGTACTTGTTCTTGTAGACTAGCAATCTTACTTTCTAATTCTTTTTTCTCTGTTTCAGTAGCACTTAGTTTATTACTTGAATCACTTTTATCTTTCTCTGATTGTTGTTTAAGATTCTCTACTTCAGCATTTTTTTCCTCAGCGTGTGCTTGTAATTTGGTAATTTCATCTTCTAATTCTTTTTTCTCTGTTTCAGCAGCATTTAGTTTGCTAATTGAATCTTTTAATTCATCTTTTTCTTTCTCTAATTGTTGTTTAAGATTTTCTACTTCAGCATCTTTTCCCTTAGCTTTTTCTTTCAATTCGTTAACTTCATCTTCTAATTCTTTTTTCTTTATTTCAGCAGCATGTAGTTTACTACTTAAATCTTGTAATTGATTTGTTAGACCAGTATTTTTTTTGCACTAATTGTTGCTGAGAACTTTCCAATTTTTTTTCTAAATTTAGTATTTTTTCCTCAGCTTGTGTGAATTCTGCTTGCTTCTCCTTAAGTTGATTTTTTAATTCCTTTATTTGAGTATCAGACTTGTCTTTTAACTGACTAACTTTACTTTCTAAATCTGTGTTTTGCGCTCGTAGAATTTCATTATCTTTCTTCACAGTTTCATTTATATCTTTATTTTTATCAGTAAGTGAAGTAATTAAAGCGCCTTGTTTTTCTATTTTTTCCTCTTGATCAAGTATGATTTGCTGTTGTGCGTTATTTTTATCCTCCATTTCCTTTTTCTCTTGTTCTAACACTTCATTTAATTGCGTTAAACTACGTATTTTCCCATCTTTTTTCTATCTCTACTGTGAGCATTTCTATTTTATTTACAAATTCTTTACTGCGCTCAATTAATTCTTTCTGCGAATCTAATATCTCCTTAGACTTCTCCTTGAACTGTGCTAAAAATTCTTCTCCTCGTTTTTGTGTAATTGCTTCTAATTCTTTATAACTCTTTTTAATTTCTTCAAGTTTAGACTTTAACTCTTCATTTTCTAATTCTAAGTCTTCAATCTGCTGTGCTTGTGCTGCAAAAAATTTAGCAAATATTTCTTTTTCCTCTCCTAATGATTTCACTTGTTCTGTAAGTTCGTTCATTTCTTTCAATTTTTCTTGTAATTTCTCATTTTCATCCTTCAATTCCTTTTCTCTGTCAGAGTTGAAAAGATTATCAGTCTGCACTCCATTAACCACAATAACTTGATTGTGGTGTAGGATATTCTCTGCCTATTTATTCCATCTCCCTGGCAACATTCGTCCGATTGTTTTTAGATATAGCCAAGCAAACACAGTGGATAAGCTGTATTTTTTTTCCTTTTGTTTAATACTAGATTCGTAATTAACCTTATTGTTAGCATTTAGCATAAAATTACCTAATTTTTAAAGTACTGAAGTTATATATATTAATATAATTATTAAATAAATAATAATATAAATGTTAAATTGTGTGAAAATTTTTATAGATTTTAAGTAGAAATACACATATTTGTAAGCACAGAATTTGCTTTTTCTATTGCTCTTGCTAACATTTCTTGTTCATTGTAATGATTCTTCACATTGATTACCTGAGCTGACAAATTTGCAGGGAAAGTGACCAAACTAACTTCCCATAGCTCCACTTGTTTTAACACTCGAACTCCGCTTTCATGATCAACATCATACTCTATTGGTATATAGCCAATCGAAAGCCCGTTAATAATTCCAGTTTTGAGCATTAAATATGCTTCCTCTGCTTTTTGAATACCCAAAAGCAAATGTGCAGTTATATATAGGCCAATATCATTTTGGCAAATATCTGTAATATTACCTATAGGCTCACTTGGATTGTGCTGCCAAAGAAGTTTTATCTGACTTTTATTTAAGTTATTCTTAAATGCTCCAGGCAATATCAGATCATTTTGCTTATCAACTATATTAAAAACGCTCGCATAGCCAGAAAATACTCCGTTTTCTTCTATGCTTTTTATTGATAATGGTGAATAGAGAAATTTCTTATTCATAAGTCCTCCTTGTAAATTATGCTATTGGGTTTGCCAGCGCTCTGAGCCAGCTTAAAATGTTGTATAGATTGTTTTCCTATATCTCAGGATGAGTATAAGACACTGCAATATAATTCTATTGTATGCAGTGCTTTAAAAATGGGGAAGTACTTTTTTTAGTTATAGAATTTATCGTTTTATGTACAGAAGGGTAGGGTTTGCTGCGCGTTAGGTTGCTCAACAGCAGCGTTTTCCAGATTTGTAGAAACAGCTTCATTTGTAGCTTTTCCTAGAAGGAAGCCAAATCCCAAAGAAACAGCGGCTATAAAACCATTCATTAATGCATGTTTCTCCCTCGTATTCTTGATAGATTTTAGAATATATCATTGTGCCTAAGAATACTCCAATCATTGATCCAACCAGTTTACTTGTTTCAGCTACTTTCTGTCTTTTCAACTCAACTTCTCTTAAACCTTCATTATTGGCTTCATTCAGGTTTAAATTTCTTTCCAACTCTTCTGATGTTTTCTCCTCAGCATCTTGGGATTTTGTTGATGAACTTTTCTGTAAATTTTCTAATTCTTGTGTGTCCATCAACACCTCACTATTAAAGCTTAAGTACAAATCATACAGCACTATAATTGTTTAGTCAAGGTAAATACTAGTATATTAAGTAAATATTTACTATATTAATATGATTGATTAAATTCACAACTAATTGTTTGGGGGAATAAAAAGATTGTGTTTTGTAGGTAATTTGCGTAGCGGAAGGTGTTACTCCAGTTTTACAACACCCGGGGTAACGATAAAGAAGGAAGTAGAGAAAGTTATATGTAATAGTTTAAAACTATTACAAGCTTATATGCTCTGTCCTTGAATATTTGTTTGTTCAATAGTAATACTTTCCAAATTTTGTAAAGATTCAAATTCTTCTTGCATATCCAGTATGTTTTCTATTACTTGCTGATCTTCATCTCTTTCTTCTAATTGAAATGCTGCTGCCTCTTGAGGTGCTTCTAGCAGTTTTTTTAATATTTCTGTGCGCAGTTTCTCTGTTATTGATTTCCACTGTAGCATTACTAGCATTTCATTTTGCAGCACTGACATTTTCTGTAATGTTTTCACTTCTTCTGACAGTCCTTTATTTTCTTTTTGCAATGCTTCTATTTTTCTTTGCTGATACTGATTATCTGAATTTGTCATTGGTAATCCATGCATAACCTACTCCAAGTTAAAATTTAGATATTATTAATTAAGTGAGACAGTTTCTTTAGTCAATCAATATATTATAACATTAGGGTTAACAACTAAAAGAATAGAATGAAATATCAGGCAATATTTCCTATAATTAAACTTTTAAGATGGAAAAATGACAATTCGTGTAGGAATTAATGGTCTTGGTAGAATAGGCAGAAGTGTATTGCGTGCTATTTTTGAAGTAGAAAACTATAGCGAGCAAATAGAAGTTGTGGCGGTAAATGGGTCGCTCAGTGCTGAGCAGCATGCACATTTGATTAAATATGACTCTGTTCATGGTAAATTCAGTGGTGATATTGGTTTTAACGAGTCTGAAAATTGGCTATCTATAAATGGCAGGAAATTTTCTTTATATAGAGAACGTGGCCCTGAAAATATTCCTTGGAATGTTGATGTAGTACTTGAATGCACTGGTGCATTCAACAAGCGTGCGGAAGCAGCAAAGCATAATGCAGAGAGAGTAATTGTCTCTGCTCCAGTTTCAGATGCTGACGTAACCATAATTTACGGCGTAAATAACGATATACTAAAAAAGGAGCATAAGGTGATCTCAGCAGGCTCTTGTACTACAAACTGTCTGGCTCCGATTGTACAAGTTTTACACTCCAATTTAGGTATAAAAAGCGGTTTTATGACCACTATACATGCCTATACGAATGATCAAAATATTCTTGATGGCAACCATAGAGACTTACGCAGGGCAAGAGCTTGTGGCCTTTCTATGGTGCCAACTACAACCGGAGCGGCAAAAACAATTGGTTCTGTCATTCCTCAGTTAAAGGGTAAACTAGATGGTACTGCTATTAGAGTTCCGGTTAGCAACGTTTCTATGGTTGATTTTAAATTTTTAGCTGATAAGAGAGCAACAACTAAGGAAATAAACGAAATATTTAAGAATTCAGCAAATCATGTGTTTTCCGTATGTAACGAGCCTTTAGTTTCAATAGACTTTGTCCATAACCCTTATAGTGCAATTGTGGATTTAGCTGGTACATATGTCACAGGTGATATCTGTAGAGTTGCAGCATGGTATGACAATGAATGGGCTTTTTCATTGAGAATGTTAGACATAGCGTTATTGTAAAGTATGAACGAAAACTCACAAAAATATGCTTCATTTTATGAGCACTTTGCGGAACTTAGAAAAAGAGTTATTTTTTGCTTTCTATTTTTTTGTGTTACCTTCGGGTTTTGTTACTACTTTAAAGAAAATATATACCGCTTTTTACTTGCACCTTTAATAGAAGTTACAAAAGATAGCAATGATTTTTCTCTAATCTATACAGACTTAACAGAAGCGTTTTTTGTATATCTCAGGGTTGCAATAATGAGTGCACTGTTGTTTTCTTTTCCTGTGTTTGCATGGCAATTCTACATATTTCTAGCACCTGGCTTATATAAGAGAGAAAGGGCAGTGTTATTGCCATACTTAATTGCAACACCGGTTTTGTTTGTAACGGGAGCCGCTGTAGTTTACTACTACATATTTCCCTTAGCCTGGAAATTTTTTATTGCTTTTGAACATAGCGGTAAATCTTTCGGTATACCGATAGAGTTTATGCCTTCAGTTAGTGAATATTTAGACCTTGTTCTCCAGTTTATGTTTGCATTTGGCACTGCATTCCAAATTCCAGTCATACTCACTTTAATGGTAAGAGTAGGGCTAATCACTGCACAAAGTTTGTCAAATAAACGCAGAATTGCAATAGTGGTAATTTTCATTATTGCCGCAATCTTAACTCCACCTGATGTTCTGAGCCAAGTGGGGCTTGCAATTCCTATGCTGGTGTTATATGAGCTGTCTATCCTGATATGTAGATATATTGAGAAGAAAGCAAAGGATTGAATCAAGAATATTATTTATAAACAAAGAATGAGCACCGGAGCGCTTTTTTTGTTTGAGTGTTTTTGGCACCACAGCATTTTATTAATTTATTGACTTATTTGCTTAAATATATAGCAATTAAAGTATGTTATTATTTTGAATAGGAGAATTTTATATGCCAAAATATGAAGAGTTAAACGGAACACAACAAGGATCATATGATAAGTTACAGACTTCGATAAAAGAAGGTGAGAATATTATTAATCTTCTTACAGGATTTTCAAAAGAGGATTTGCTGAAAATTCTTACTACTGTGAAATGTTTTAATAGCAACGATCAAGAACATACTCTAACACTGCTTGGCTATGCTATAAGTCTTAAGAACTCGTTAAGTAGTCAGAGATATATTACAAATATTCTAAATGTAGCTAAAGAGAAAGATATATTAGAAGAAGTTCTTACTAATGCGAATATAAAGATCAAGTTTCCAAATGGTCAAGAATGTACTTTAACACCACTTGTCAATGCTATTGCTATTAATAAACAGAAAGGCATTCAAGCTATCCTAGATGTAGCTGAAAGAAATAGTATATTAGAAAAAGTTCTTACTACTGCGAATATAAAGATCAGGCCTTCAGATGGTGAAGAACATACTCTAACACCGCTTGACTATGCTATAAGTCTTGATAATCAGGAAGCTAGTCATAAAAGCATTGAAGCTATTCTAGATGCAGCTAAAAATGATAATATGTTAGAAAAAGCTTTCGCTAATGTAAGAAAAGATCATCTTAACAAAACCAAGGAGGTTTTAGAAATATTAAAAAATCAAGAACAAGATGAAAAGGAAAAAACTAAAATTGATGGTTGGCTGGAAGTACTTAAAAAGATCATTTCTGGTTGCGAAAGTCAGGAACAATCTTCAGTAGCTGAAAGCAGCGTACCTCAAACTGAAGGAAATATAACTAAAGATACAGTAAAAACTACTAATAAACCAATAATCATTGGTAGTGTTTGTGGTGCCATAGCTGCATTGGCAGTTGGGTTAGGATTGTATTTTAGTGCTGCATTACCGGTATTGCCTATAATTGGTATAGCTGTAGCTGCTGCTGTATTAGTTGGACTTGTTGCTGGTGGTATTACATATGTAATGTCAAAGCTTAGTGAGAATCTAGATATAGCTAAAGTAAGACAAGGAGTTGTTGATAGTAAGGGGTAACAGTATATGGTTAAGTAAAAGGAAGAAGTGACTTCTTCCTTTTCTTCAGGTTTTCTATTGATCGTATATTCACAGCATTAAGTTCGATAGGTTGCTGTGTAAAAGATTAGGAAGTAGTTTTGTTAGTATTGAAAATTATAGCTCTTTTCCTAATAGTGTGAACATGATGGAATAGGTAAAGTAGCGAGGAGATGTGAATGCCAGCAGCATATAGTTATGATTTAAGGAAAAAAGCATTGGATGTAGGGGAAAGTAGAGCATTTGTAGCCAAGAGGTTTAAAGTTAACATTCTATGAATGGCAAAAAGGTGCAAGAAAATAGGTGATTTTAAATCAAAATGTAGATCCAATAGAGCGTGATTGATATCTTGCTAGTAATAGTGTAACAGCTTTTATTAAGATATTTTTTTACCATACGGCAGCAATAACAAAGTTAGAAAATTGATGGCTGAATATGTTGGCATTGATAAACAGTATATTATGCCTCAAGCAATATTTACTTTAGTAGCTTCTACAACTTTTTTTAGTATAGCTTCTTCTTGGTGCTGTGTACCAACAGCAGTATTTGCACTTGCTACGTGTTTCTTTGTTAAAAATGATGTACATGCTGCATTTTCTGCAAAAGAACTTTCTCCTGAGTTTGCCGAAATTATTACTGAAAAAGTAGTAAATAATGTTGAGCTCAATGCAGAAGACAACTCTCAATCGAGAAGCTACTTGTATGAGACTGTGTTATATAGTGAAACTAGATTTCACCTTTACACATCTAGATAAGGGGTAACAGAAGACACTAGAATGACAAAATCGTTATTCTGCTACGCATTATCGCCGTATAACTATAGCTATATATGAACTAAAAAAGTAATATTCACTAGATCTTAATATTTTAGATCTATATTTCAATAAAATATTACAATTAGTATGAATGATCCATTTAAAAGTGAGGATTATAAAAAAATCTCGATTCTCTGATCAAAGCTATAAAGCTAGGAAATTCAGAGAAACAATATGGTAAAACAGTAACAGATTTATCTCATGCTTTAGAGGGTTTTACAGATAAGGCAGAAGATGTAGCTAAGCTTGTTATACGTGATGACTTGAATAATGGTGTAAAGAAGGCAAATAAAAAGCCATTAATTCTTAGGATATTCAATAGAATATTAGGAAGAGATGTTTCGATTAGGAATATAAGTAATTTTATAAAAGATAAATTGCCTCCTTCAACTGTTAGAACAGCAATCGAATATACAGATGTTATTCAAAAAATTTCAGATTTAGAGCGAATAGAAAGAAGTCAAGATAAATATAGGTCATATGGAATAAATTTAGAAAATAGACAGCAAAAGAAAAATCTCTTATATGAACGAGAAGATTCAGGTTATGGAGGTTCATTAAACGAAGATCCTGAGTATGAAGAAATATCAAATTATCAAGAGGAAAAAAGTAAATCTTTAACAAAAGATTTGCGTAATCTACAATCAATTAAAGAGGAGCCGATTTATGCAACAATCTCTAAAGAACATATAGAAGCAAAAAGAGAACATAGGAAGAAACAACAACTTCAATCTCTTGCACCACCAAAACCACCAAGAGTACCACTAGTACCAGAGAAAATGTTTACTGCCAATCAAAAAATTAGACAAGAACCGAAAAAAGATAAACCTGCAGTACCACCAAAGCCTAAAGATTTAGGCGAAAAAGTAAGCACAGAGCGAAAAATAGTAGTAGAAAAATTAGCTGAGAGTAACCCTATACTACCACTAAAATCTAAAAATCAAGATGGTAAAGAATCAGCAAAAAAAGCTGATGGACCAAAAGTACTAGTAGTTGCTATGAAAAAAGAAGTGACTCGCGAGAGTAGTAAAGTAAAGGCATTAAAAGAAAGATTTGAGCGAAATCAAGTAAAGAACGTGTTGCCTGCTGAAAACAAAACTACTTCAGTAACACAAACGGATATCAGTGTGAAGAGAAAACAATCTCGTTCATTTCCAGTAGGGAATAAAAAATCTTCGATCAACCATCTTGCCAGCAAAAATTTACCTTCCACGAATGTAAGTGTAAAAGAAATGGTTGCACGAATTGAAAACAGAAAAGATGGAAGATAGTAATATTTTGGTATTTCCCTATTCATGAAAATTAGCTCTTATCATAACATTTTTACAGCCATAAGAGGAAGTTTTTATAGGATTGGGGCTAAAGAAAACTTGCATGTAAATGTATCAAGGTATAAAATTGTAGATATTGAAAATGAATAGGTTAGTTATGAATCTTGTAACAAAATCCGCTATCGATTTTACTGCTTCGGCTGTTCTCGCTAATGGAAAAATAGTTGATGATTT
The DNA here is from genome assembly GCF_964028585.1 of Wolbachia endosymbiont (group B) of Xanthorhoe designata. Classification (NCBI taxonomy): domain Bacteria; kingdom Pseudomonadati; phylum Pseudomonadota; class Alphaproteobacteria; order Rickettsiales; family Anaplasmataceae; genus Wolbachia; species Wolbachia endosymbiont (group B) of Xanthorhoe designata. Next base: position 798,161 of record NZ_OZ034794.1, on the reverse strand, counting down.
CTGTTTAAGTAAACATATAAAGGATAAGTATGCTGTCCTTTTTTTCTATCCACTTGATTTTACTTTTGTCTGTCCAACTGAGTTGATATCATTTAGCAACAAAATAGAAGATTTTTCAAAACGTAATGTTGAAGTGATAGGAATAAGTATAGATTCAAAATTTTCACACTATAAATGGCGAAACACTCCAGTTAATGATGGTGGTATTGGAGAGGTTAGCTACACTTTAGTGTCTGATATCAAAAAGTCTATATCAAGAGACTATGGGGTCTTATATGATGACTCAATTGCACTAAGAGCAACTTTTGTTATTGATGATAAATTTGTTGTGCGTCATCAATCGATAAATGATTTTCCTTTAGGACGTAATGTCGATGAGTTTATTAGAATTATTGATGCAATAAAACATAATGAAGAGCATGGTGAAGTATGTCCAGCAGGGTGGAAAAAAGGCAAGCCTGCGATGCAGGCAAGCGATGAAGGAGTGGCTGATTATCTAAACTCACACAGTGCAGAATTGTAAATTGAGTACAAAAGTTCTTATTATTGGATCTGGAGCAGCGGGTTATGCTGCTGCTATATATGCAGCACGTGCAAATTTAGAGCCAATTGTAGTCACAGGAATGCAACCTGGTGGTCAGCTTACAATTACTACGGATGTTGAAAACTATCCAGGTTTTGTTTCTATACAAGGTCCAGAACTCATGGAACAAAAGAGGTTGCATGCAGAGAAGGTGGGGGCAAGGGTAATAAATGACGAAATAAAAAGCGTTGAACAACTTGAGGATTCTAATGAGTATAGATTTAGATCTTGTGGTAATGTTAGTGACTACTATTCGAATGCAATTATAATCGCAGCTGGTGCGCAAGCGAAGTGGCTTGGCCTGGAGAGTGAAAAGAAATTTCAAGGTTATGGGGTTTCAGCATGTGCAACTTGTGATGGCGCATTTTTTCGGAATAAAGTTGTAGCTGTGATTGGTGGTGGAAATACCGCAGTTGAAGAGGCAATATTTTTAACTCGATTTGCTAAAGAAGTTATACTGATACACAGGCGTGATAAGTTAAGAGCAGAGAAAGTAATGCAAGACAGGCTCTTTAAAAATGATAAGATAAAGGTAATATGGAATCATACCGTAGAGCAGATTCTTGGAGAAGAAAATCCTAAAAAAGTTACTGGCATTACAATTAAATCGACAGACATCAATAAAACCCAGGAATTGAAAGTAGATGGAGTGTTCATTGCAATTGGGCATGCACCAAATACAGGTATTTTTAAGGGCTTTGTTGAAATGGACCAGCAAGGTTATATAATTACGAAACCTGGAACAACTCTAACCAGTAGGGAAGGGGTATTTGCCGCTGGTGATGTTCAAGATAAGGTATATCGTCAGGCAGTAGTTGCAGCAGGTACAGGGTGCATGGCTGCACTTGATGCAGAAAAATTTTTGGAATCATAATTAGTTCTAAAATTTTTAATTAAACTCCTTACAATTTTCTTTGTTTTTTGATAATTATGTTAATGAATTATAGATTGGGGGGAATTTAGTATGCTTTCGCAAAATAATGTAGATTTTGGAAGAAGGGTTGTTAGTGATGTAGGATTACGATCTCAAAATCAAACAACTTCAGGACAATCAACAGCAAAATTATTTAAAGCTATTGATGATGAAAATTTAGAAAATTTTAAGCAAGCTCTGGCAGAAGGTGCAAATGTTAATGCGTTTGATAATGGATATACATCATTAATGACTATTATCGTGAATGGTGATGATAGTCCTACAAACTTAAAAATGATGACTTTGCTTTTACAGCACCAGAATTTAAATGTTAATATTCAAGAAACTAAAGAACGCAATACAGCTCTACATCTAGCTTTTCTTATGGAAAATAGAAGTTTTGTAGAGATTTTACTGAGACATTCTAGTATTGATACAAACGTGAGAAATAGAGTCCTTCTTCTGAAAGATGAATATCTTGAACCTCGATATGATGGGTTTAGAGCAGTTTTTATAGACAATCCATCTTACCAACAATGTTTTTTTATACTCCTCAGGAACATATTGAAAAAATAGGGCGAATACAAAAAAAGAAGTTTTCATATCTTACAATAGAAATACAAAAAGCACAAACAGGAAAAGAATTATTAAATGCTCTTTCTGGTAGAAAGATTGACCAAGCAAAAATACTATTAAATCAAGATCTCAACCCTAATTGTTGGAACAGAAATTTCAATGGAGAAATAGAAACACCACTTAGCCTGATTATCAAATCATGTTTACAAGGAATAATACAAGACAACGAGGAAGTATTGACTAAACTTTTAAAACATAAGGAGCTAGATTTTAGTCAAATAAAACCAATACCAGCTATAGAACGAAATCAATGGGTAAAGCAAATAATTGAACGAACTATTAAAGAGCGATTAACTGATACTATTGATAAAAAAGATTTGGATAGTGTGAAAGAATTAGTGAAAGATAACTGTTTCATAAATCATGCAATTGTTACTGCTGCGTTGAGGAATGTTCATAATCTAATCGAATCTATTAAAATTATCTAATTGAGAAATTTCCTGCAACTGTAGAACAGTCTTCAGCAAATGCACATAATGTTGCTCCGGAAATAAACGATGGGCTTATTGCTCAAGAATTGCAGCGACTTGAAAACCTGGAAGGTGAACTTGAAAGAACAAAGGCTCAACTTGCAGAAAAAGAGCAAGAGCTGAATAAGGTCGTAAACGAAAGAACAAGAGATACTAGCAAAATTTCACAGTTAGAAAGGGAGTTGAGACAAGTAAGGCAGGATAATCAAGAAAGAATTCACACTTTCACTGATCAAGTAGCTCGACTTACTAGAGAAAAAAGTCAACTTGAAAACCTTAGAAGTGAACTTGAAAGAACAAAAATTCGACTTAGAGAAAAAGAGCAAGAGCTGGATAGGGTCGTAAGTGGAAGAACAAGAGACGCTGACAAAATTTCACAGTTAGAAAGGGATTTAAGGCAAGAGAGATTAAAACTTCAAGCTCAAAATCAAGACTTAAAGAACAAAAACAGAAAACTTTCAGAAGCAAGCATTTATAATAGAAGGCAAAGTAACTATGCTTCTTCCTCTTTTGTGTTATCTGGAGCGTTTGCTGTTGGTTCATGTTTAACAGTATCGAATTTAGAAATATGTATTTCATTTGCTGTAGCTGCATCTGTTTGCATTGCAATTGGGTGCTACTGTTCATATAAAGCAAGTTCAGTACTGAGTGATGTGACAAGCACTGAATTTGGTAATGTTATCAGTTTAAAATAGAGTTAAGGTTTTTACTTCTTCTCTAAACTCTACTGAAAATTTTTATAAATATTGAAAACATCTTAGATGAATGTAAACCTAAGTGGTTTCAAGACTTAAATGATCAAGCAGTTGTTGTATTATCCATTCAGTAAGATGATAAAATCCTATACTCGGATGACATTTTCCTTGGTCTGTTGTATCACAATGTTCGTACAGGTGTATGTTCCACCAAAAGTACGATTTATGTTATAGCGTTGTGCTAAGGGTGTCATCCCAGTGTCAGCTACTTTCATGGGTTCTGTCGCATTTATAAACCATAGAAAAGAAGATTATTAAAGCTGGGATTATAGGAGTTATAGATGTGACAGAACCGTAAAATTTAACACTTCTGCAAATCTTCATTTACTTGTTGGTTAGCTCCTAAGTTAGGTTCATCTAGTTATCGCTAGGCTTTGATGCTGATAAGGTTGAATTATCGTAACCTCCGTAAGATAAGTGCTTGGTGGTCTCAGACAAGGTTCATCGATTTCTACAAATGCCAGTACTTTCAATTGAGGAATGTGTTTTTCATTAACATCTTCAAAATCGATAAAGTTACTCAGAGTTATTCCTCCATTTCCTAATTTTTCCCTAAAGTCATTTCTGTGGCTGTCAAAAAATCTCTTCATATCATCAAATGTCATTTCTTTAATATCATATCTATTATAATATATTGATAAAGCATTAATTAATGGTTTGTGGTTATGTAGGAAAATTTCTTTTTTCACTTTATTAGCTTTATCAATTAGAATACGAGCATATTCTGGATATTGCTCTTGTAAGCTTTTTTGATTATTAAACTTATCACGTACATTTTCATTTTTTTCCCATATACTAACTAATGCACCTATATTATTCTCGTTTAAAAAGTCATGTAGTAGCTTATTTTTCTTCTTAAGTTTTTCAGCTTCTAGCACCTGCTTATCTGCTAAACTCATAATTACCTTCTAGTGTTAAAAATAATAATATACTTTAATTATTAAATATTTAAATAGAAAAATCAAGATTTATATATTTTTTATACTTTATGTAAGGTTATTAATAATCACCTTAGCTCCAGAAAGACCTATTTGATACCCAAACGTTCTGGTCAGGCCTAGAGAAATCTGTCTGGAATTATTGAGTATTTTCTAGAAATCTTAATTTGACAGCTAACACCAGGTTTTCTGGAGACTATAGGTGATGCACTTTTTCTATTTATATTCCCAAGAATAAGGTCAGTAGATATGTTGTTTTCCAGAAGAATATTAGTAAGATTAATTGGAGAAGTGCTTATGACTTTAACTAAGTGTGTTTTAACTTCGCCCTTAAGTTCTGTTCAGCAGTATCTGTTAGTGTTAGGTAAGGTTATGGTTGTAAATACAAAATCCGATCAGCAGAGGGCTGAAGATGATCTATATACTGTTTTGAGATTCAAAGAAAAAGGAGATTTTGAAAGACGGATAAGAGAACTGCTTGTTAACGATTATAAGAAACTTAAAAAACCACTGAGCAAACTCCTTGGTAAGTTAGAAAGTAAAATAAGGACTGATAAAGAGAATAACCAAGCAGCCAGAAACGTTTATGATCAAATCAAAAAATCTAAAACTAATGAAGATAAATTAAGTAATTTATTGAACTTTAAAAAACAGCTAAAAGCTTTCCTAAAAAATCAAGATGATTGTAGTATTGTGTTAAATGCGATTGACTCTGCAAGTGTTATCCCTGTTATTGAAGTTAATGGTGTGCATCCAAAAGATAGTGAGATCAAAAAGTTAAAAAAAGCTCAACCTCTCACCTCTAACAGACAAGACTTTGAAGAAGCTCTAGGATACATAGAATCACAAGAAAAAGTTATGGGGATTACATTAGAGGAAATTATGGAATACAAGCAACACTCTGTTAAGATTTTTCTACTGAACCGTGTTCATTCATGCAAAAATGGGCATTCTCAATTGCATCCTGATGTAAAAGAAGCTATAGCAATATTATCAAATGATAAGCTGAGAGCTTTCTACGATGAAGAAGTAAAGAAGAAGACGCTACAACCAATATTGTCCTACAAAGAATGTGAACAATTATATGATAAAATTAACTATGAAAAAAATGAATCTCGCATTATAATCGAAAGAGAAGAACTTGGAGAGAATGTTAGGAGGGTAATGGGAGTGAAGCGCTTTACGAATGAAAGCAGTAGAGAAGATCAGAAAAATGGTACTAGTCCAACAGGAACTTCTACAAATTATAGACAAGAGCAAGTTGCCTCTAGTGGTGATAGAACACTTTATAATAGTGATATACCTTCACTAGGTAGATCGATTAAGAGCAGCCGAAGTGCACTGTTTATGCCATTTGGAGCTTCTGTTGATACGAGTACCCCGATTAAACCTGCCAATCCATCTAACCTAGTTACCACTGGTGAGAATTATACTAGTAATGCAGATCTGAGTGATGAATTGAACGTAAGTGAAGTAACTAAAATTGTTGAACGAATGGAGCTATTATCCAATAGTTTAAAAAAAATCCAAGAAATTGTGGAAAAGCTGGGTAATACTACACTAAGTGAAGAAGTGATAGTTCATGAGAGACATTTCAAAAAGTTTATGGATTTTGTAGGAGAAATTCTCGTAGATATTGGTACAAGATTACCACAAAGTGATTCTAAAAGCATGTATCTTGAACAAAAATTGAAGGGATTGGAAAAGATGAATGAATCCTTAGATAACAGTGTTCAAGAGTTAGAGAAAAAAGTAGATAAACTTGAAAAAGAGAATAAAGATTTTCTAGCAGAAAATGATGAACTTAAGGAAAAACTTGCTACAGCGAAAGAAGAAAAGGAATTGCTATTTAATAAAAAAGAAAAGATGCAGGAAGTTATAAATGGGCTGAATGAGAACAATCAACGATTAATGCAAAAAATAAATGGGTTAGAAGATGATTATGAGTATTTGTTAAGAGCGGAAAAGACAAAAAGAGAAACCGAAGATTCGTGTATACAAGTGGAGGATGCAGATATACCGGAAGGAAAAGCTGAGTTATGTAAAGACTATGAAATTAAACTAGTAAAGCTGGAACAAGAGATAGATGCAAAAGGGAAACAATGTGAGGAATTGCTATTAGAAAATAGTATATTACGAGGAAATATAGAACGATTAAAGGAAGAGAATAAACGATTAGAAGGCATTGAAGAAAGCTTTAGTATCGATCCCTCACATTTTTGCTCTGTAAAAAATTTGCATGATGAGCTTATTCTAGCTAATGAACAGCCGGAAAATATTGATATATCAATCCAGGATGAGATGGATTCAAAAGTTGCCACTGAGTCTGTGGGTGTTAATGTAAAACAAGGTTATAGTAAAAGGACTAGCAACCTATCTCGAGTCTCTGAACAAAGTTCAGCAGTAAAATCTCAATTCTCAGAAGCAAGAGCTCAGAGTAGAAAGCAAATAATTTATGCCTCTGCTTCTCTTATATTATCTGGAGTATTTGCTGTTGGCACAAGTTTAACAATGTCTCATTTAGGAATATCTATTTCACTTGCTTTGACTGCATTAACTTTCCTTACATTGGGATGTTATTGTTCATATAAGGCAAGTACAACGCTTAGGAATATTGAACTTGATCGAACTTTTAAAATGGCTGATCATGAAGCTGTTTTTATGGTTCCCAGCTTATAACTATGTGGAAAAATATATTGTTTTACTCACCCCAAGAAAAGAGATAATGGGAAAGATAAAAAGGTCTATCAGTTCTCGGTGCGGCAGATTAATTTCTGACGGTGATATAGAGCATTACTTATTTCTCTAGAGAATAGGGAATTGGCGAATAGAGTTCTAGGTGTAGAAGGAGATATAGATGAAGAAAAGACCAGATTTAGTAGAAAAATATAAGGGCTTCTTTGTAAATGATAGTAAGGGAACAGCAAAGTAGTTATATTAAGGGACTGGTTTTATGTTCTGAACTCAGATTTTCGTTAGGTTATAAAAGAAGTAATATCGAGACCTTACTTTGAAATTCCAGATTATCAGAGTACTTTGCTCTTCTGAAGTGAGTGATGTTGGAATACCTCTGGATCGCAGTACTAATAACCAAAATTAAAGAGTAAATAGTTTATAATTTAAGTATTTATAATAGAGAAATTAGCATGTATCTAAATTTGAGCAGCAAATACCTTGAAATTACCATCAATTCAGTAAAATTGAAGAGTTTTAATGGTTTAATCATGTAAAGTATTCAATAAACTGCCGTTTTTAAATTTTATCAGACTCAGTTAAAAGAGTGGAGATTTTAATGATTTACCTCAAATCTAATTAAGAGTTAAAGTGAGAAGATGTTTTAGTTTTTATGCACCTTCCTCTCTACTAATTAAGGCGTTCTTTTTATTTGCGGCTTTTCAGACGTACGATTCTGCTTAGCAACCAATCCGGTACTTCTCTACCCTTTTCCCACTTAGCAAACCTCATCTTTTCTTTTAGGTAGTACTCTCTGTAAGCTTTTACTGAATGACTAGACTTATATTGATCTGGTAACGCCTGTACAAAAGGCTTTATATCGGTTGATTGAAAAACAAGCAAATTCTTATTACTATCACACCAATCTATAACTTCTTCTGATCTATGTTTTCTTTTATATCGCCAAGTATACTCTTTGCACAGCTCCCTTCCGTATTTTATTAACCAGAAAAAGTTCCCTTTGGATTGTCTAGCCCATAGAGAACAAGGGTGGTTTTTGTGAGTAAGTTTATATGGAACTTCTATATTCTGGTCTGTGATGCTGACTAAAGGATTTGGCACTTTTAATGCTATTGAAAAAACATTACTCAGTAACTGAGCAGTTTCTAATAGCATTTTTACTATATGCTTATCACATAACATTTTTGCCGCAATCTCTGGGTTTTCATCTAGTACAAAGATGTTCATCTAAACATCCAAAGAGCTTAAGTCTTTAATTTCATTAGCTGTAAGACCAGTAGTTTGAGCTATGATATCAATAGAAACTCCTGCTTTAAGTAGATTCTTTGCAACTTCAATTTCCCTCTCTTTTCTGCCTTTTTCATGTCCGATGAGGATGCCTTTTGCAGTAGCATCATCAAGTTTTTGAGCAAGGACAGCCTTTTCATCAAGAATACGCTTTATCTCTCCTTCATATGCTAAAAACTCCTTTTCTGACCAGTTAAACCTATTTAGCTCTTCATACGCTTTTTTGATTATTACGTCACTTCCTGTTATCCTTTCCAATTCTTCTTCACTTGTTTCATCGGCGTACTTAAAAAAATACACCCACTTCTCAACTATATTTGAAAGTTGATCTTCTTTGGTTTTGGGAAATTTAGGCAATTCAATAAATACAAAATAAAAATCTTTTAGATCATGTTCATTAGTATCTTCATCGCGAATAGTGTGCTTTGATTTATACTCGGACTTATCAGGAAATAAAATACAATCTGCTATAGCAATAAAGATAATTTCCTTAAGGTTATGGTATTGATCACCTTTATCTGCTTGTCTTGAATAGGCTTTAGCAGCGTAATATTGGGCACGTTTTTCAAAGCCTTTGGTTTTAGCAACCTGCATCTCAATTATCCATTGTACTCCTGTAGAATCTCTACATAGCACATCAACAATACTTTGCTTTTTAGATGCGATATCAAGGTCTTGAATAGTACTTAAAAACTCTATATCCTGTATTGCATTTTTGCCAGTAAAGCTCAAGATATCATTGAGGAAGTGAATGAGAATGTCTTTATTCTTTTCAGTACCAAAGATACGGCGAAATGCTATATCATTTTTAGGGTCAAGAAATTTAGATAAAGCCATAGCAAAAATGTCTAAAAAACATTAACAATTATACAGTATTATCAGTAATTTTTCAATAAAGAAGTGAAAAGGCATCTGTCTATTCCATTAAATCCCTAGAATCGTTTGTAACAAGGCCATTTGATCAACACCATTTATCTTTCTTATCATATTTTCAGCATCGATCTCTATTAATTCATTACCACCTATAGTAAGTTTATAATAATGAGCAGCTACAGTGCATTTTAGAGTGGCTTTTTCAGCAGGTTTCCAGTTGCCAAAGTCAAACTCTTTAAAAATGCCTCTTAAATTGATTATTACTGCTTCAATATCATTACCTTGCATTCCTCCACGGAGCGTTAAAGATACTGAGTTTCCATCTATCAAGCCAAAAAGTCTAAATAGTTCTGAATCATACTCAGCAAAAGTAAAGTCTGCTTCAAGTTTCTCCATGCCCATATCAATATTTATTGGAATATCCATACCACCAGCACGATACTCCTCTGTTTTTATGGTAAGCTTCGGCAAGGTTATTTCATCTATTTTTCCTGCATAACCACGACCATCAACAAATACGTTAAAATTTCTCAGTATTTTGGGTAACACTTCGCTTTCTCCTAACTTATTACACTATTATTTACAAGATGGGATCTGAATATTATTTGCTCAGCTGGATATGGCGGTGTAAACTCAAAATCAAAAGACACTTTTCCGCTTGCAATATTTGCCGGTGTATTGAGTTCGGGAGTTGCATAACATTTTCCACTGATAATTGCTCCTTGCGCTTTTAAACTTGCAAGGTAAGAATTCACCCCCTCAATCACATCATCTATATAAGTTTTGGTGATATTGCGATCAACTGCCCATAAATGAGCCCTAAGTAAACTATCGTTAATTAAATCTGCAGTTCTTCTCACTGATAAAAAAGCCCATTTTGAGTCATTTGAACATGTTCTATTGCCCCAAAGCCTATAGCCATTTTGATGAATTATCGTTGTTACTTCATTTTCATTTAAGTGGTTTGCTCTGCAATTTGCATAACCTAAGCTAAAATCAATAGGCCTGCTTGTGCCAACAATACCATTTATCTCTTTATTTGAAGGTGAATGCCAGAAGCCTTGTTCGCTGTCTATTTTAGCTATTAAACCAGCTACAAATGGACTCGATGGCAAGATTTTTTCTTTTCCTTCAATAAATACCTTAACCCAAGGGTCAGCTATGTAAACTCTTGAGCTGCCTACACTTTTTCTCCATTTTATTGCTTCTTCATCATTAGTATTTGGTCCGTCTGCAACAATAATTGCTCTTAATTTTTCTGCTATGGAAATTAAAGCACTCACTACTGAATTTACTCCATCTATTTCAGGTAACTGATGAGTAAACTGAGGTGCAATTAATATTCTTGGAGCAACATGAACTATACTTTCACTACTGAGGAATGCCTCTATCCCTTGATATTCTCCAGTCTCTTTATCAACTCCACCGATTATACTTTGAATAGTTTCACTTTCTTTGAGCTTTGGATCGCTGTTTCACTTTCTTTAACTCGAATAACTACTACTGTTGCACCAATCTGGGAAAATATTCCATTTATTGCAGAAGGTAAACTGCCACTCTTTCCGAGCTTTGCTGCTTCCTTTAAGCTTCCTGCAACTAACACTGGTTTATTTAGCGGAAATTTTTGCTCATCTGCTTCAGGTGCAGTACCAATTACACCTATCACTGATGATTTAGCTGTACGTACTGTCTTTGCTCCTGAGGTTACCTCAATAACATTTACGCCATGTAAAAATTCTTCAGCCATTTCTTTGTATTTTTTTCCTGAAATCATCTAGCAAAGTCTGTAGCTCATTTTCACTTTTGGCTTCTTCAATCTTTCTTTTGGCTAAATCTTCAAGCTCTTCACATTTAATTATTGCTTTTACTGCTTTTTTCACTTTTTCCTCAATTATTCTTGCCATTTCAATAACCGTAATACCACGGACTTTTGCTAAAGGTTCTATAATTTCTTTATCCTTTTCATCCTGGTCTGCTAGAATGCTTTTTGCGGCTTCCGCTTGAATCTCATAAGATTTAGCTTTTTGGTGAGAATGACCTGCATATTGGTGAGTATGATTATCATAATAGAAACGCATACTATCAAATGCACAAAGCTTCGCATTATCCAGTAACTCCTTTTGTATATCTTCTTTAGTACGCTGAGCAATTTTTCCTCCTTCTGTTAAACAATAGCTTTTTTGCCAATCAAAATCTTCTGGTGCTTCATACCAATCATTTTCAGTTGGCTTGCTTTCAAGTGTTGTTGTTTCTACTTGTTTATCATTTTCAAATCTAATGTAGATAGACATTGTTTGTTACCTCCAAATCTCATACGTGTTAGATAATCCTGGACATTGCCAACCCCTGAGCGTCCTTTCCACATCTACCTCAAGCCCTGTGGTGAGAAAATTGCTACGTATGTTATAAATTCCCCACTGAATAAATTGACCATAGGTGTACACATCACCTGAAAACGCACCTTCACTAACTTTTGTTCTGGAATATAGATAAGATGATGTATAAAGTAATGTTGCAACTGTTTTTCCTGCTGGAATCTCCACATTACCAGATCCGGCTAACTTGCTATCAGAACTCGTGTATTGGTAAACATTTTTCCATACTATTTTTGAAATACTTGATTTATTAGAATTAGTGTTATCAGGAGTTCCCACAAATAATCCTGCTCCCCCATACTCCGTACTCGAATACGATGATCCAACAAATTCCATTGTCTTATTTATGTTCACATTGGTTGTATTTTTTACAAATACTACTCCAAGTGCAGCATACGGGTAATAGTATATCTCATCATAACTACCCGAAAAACTTTTTGTGCATAACTCTCCGTAAATAAATGTTCCTTTACTTCCCTCTATAAAACTTAGTTGTCTTGGCCGATAAAAACTAACGTAATCTGTATTGTACGTATGGCTACCTGCTAGTAGTTGTAACATATAGTCAGTTTTTGTTATATCACTACTCCACTTTCCAAGCTCTGTCGTAAAAGTTCCGCGGCCAAAATAATTATTTTTTCTGCCAAGTACACCAAATAAGAAAGGTAATGACCCTGGTTCAACCATGTTGCGATTTCTTATTTCATTTATAAGAGACACTTTTAACTGTTCATCCCGAGTTTTTACCTCATTCAGGATGTTTTCAATTCGAATTTCTATTTCTCCTATAATTGATGAGCCAGATGGTACATTATTAACAGCACGAAAATCTTCTACTAAACCTTTAAGACCATCTTTATGACTGTTACTAATGCTATTTATTGCTGCAATATTGGCATTCTTTCTCGTATCAAGTAGCGATATATGTGAATCTGATGATGCTTTTAAAGTGTTTAAGGAATTATCCCTAAGCTTGTTAATTTCATTGACAGAATCTGTTTTCGCTTCAGTTATTGCAGATATTGAATTTTCCTTATTGCTATTTATGTCACTTAAGTGCGTCCTTGCAGCGCTCAAGAGTTCTTTTAACTTACCATCAGTCATCTGTACAATTTTAGAAACTGCACTTTTGTCGACTATTGATTCCAATGCTTTAGCAAGATATGCCAGCTGATCTGGCGTACTATTTGCTGCTAAATCCTTAAGTCTCTTTTGTAGTGTATCAATTATTTCTTTTACTTTAGTCATTTGCGCAATATCAGAAATAGCTTTTTTACCTATCATCGATTCTAATGATTTAGCAAGGTACGCTAATTGATCAGGTGTGCTATTTGCTGCTAAATCTTTAATTCTTTGATGCAATGCATCTATGGCTTCGTTAGCAATGGTCATTCCAAAAATTCAAAAAAGTCTCAAAATTCAGTCGTTCAAATGCTTTTTTAAGCTTATTGTGCTCATTCTCTCTTTTAGCGATATCTTCATCTATTTTCTTAATTGTAGTACGGATACGAACAACATCTTGAACTGCAATATTTTCTGGATGAGGTAATGGATACTCTCTGCTTGTTTTATCATTTAGCATTTTTTTTATGTTATAATAATCCGCAAGTTTTTTACCTTTGGCCGATAGATAACCGTACCACTCAAAACTAATTTTACTCTAGTCTCACTAGCATTAAAATTTGATAGCACATGAGTTCTCTCTACCCAATTTTCTCCAATTGGTTTTCCTGATGTTAAATTTACTAATTGCCAATCATTGTTGCTTTTTTGCACATATGCTTTAACATCTGCAGTGCCAGGTATTAGTGCATCATAGGTAATTGTTATCTTAGTGTTAGCTCCTGCTGTAATGCTCCTAGTTACATAATCTCCTTTTTCCCCTATATTACCCATAACTAGCTGTAACCCAGGATATAGCACTGGACTTTTCTCTCGCCCTCCTTTTAGGCTTGCCTTTACTGTTAGCTCTCCAGATAATCTTTCACGCAGTGCAAGTGGCAAATTATCAGACAAAAAGTTCTCTTTTCCCTCTTCGTCTGTTAAGATAAATTCTACATTGGTATCAAATGCTACTTTTTCGACGTTCGTCAAAACAATTAAATCTGATACGTTATTTGCAGTAACTTTGCCCAGATCAATAATGTGAGAATTTTCAGTGAACTTTGCAGCTAGTAATCGAAACGTAAGGTCAAAGTTTTGATGTGGAGTCCAGGTACTTGCATTGCTTGATGAAAGTAATACTCCTACTTGATAAGGCTGACTTGTTACCCACCTGCTATTTACTGCATCATATTTGCCAAGTTCTGCTATTTTGACTGCAGTACCCGAATCATCAGTAAGCAGTACTATTGCATACTCCTCTCCTGCATGGCAAAACACTGGTGACCAAGTAATACGTGTTGCTGTGCCATCTATCTTTATATCTTTTGGCTCAATATAACTTTCAGCAATGACAGTCTGCGATGGCATTCCCACTGCTGTTTCTCTAATCTGCACAACAACACGTTTTTTGCCTTTATTTACAAACCATAGCTCCACGCCTCCTATGTGTCTGCTCTCATTTAAAGTAAATGTTTGCGCTAAAGGATCAACTCTTCTTGCTGCGATAACTCTTCTTCTCTCTTCTATGGTAATAGTTTTTTTACCAGTATACGTTGCTTCTCCATAGCTTCCTTTATCTCCATAAAATTGCACTAATTTAGTACCTGCTGGAATATTTGCCGGCACTTTCACCTTTCCTTTTAATTTTCCCTGATTGTTAGCTTCCACTTTTTTTTCCTCTATGCCATAGGTATAATAGAAATGCCATCAAATTTTACTTCTTTAAGTTTTTCATTTGGCTCAAAACCTTCGATCTCAAAATTCTGTACTGCTTCTCTCATAAATTCAGTTTCGTATGAGGTACTTGACAGCAGCTCTGTTGTTTCTTTAACATTAAATACTCTAGTTACTGGACTTTTCCAATTCGTGGTAGCCTCGGTCCAGTGATCAATGTTTTTATTTAGAGTAACTTTTGCGGTTACTTTATCAAAAGCTTGATATGGATTAATTTTTTCACTTTTAGTCTGTAAAAGCTGCTCCAGTACCGGTTCAAGTTCATATGGCAAAAGATATCTTTCCCCACCTTTTTCAATATCTGCAACTTCTACATCTATTGGCAGAACTAGCTCTCTATTTACTATTGCTGCAGACTGCAAAATTCCTTGATCACGCATATCATCGTCGAAGAACGAATCAACAAATACTCCTTTTTTGCTGGTAGGTTCTCTTGAATTTGCATCACTGCGTAGACGTTCCTGTGCAACCAGCGCATAAAGATCATTTATTCCTTTTTTCATTGCTTCAAGCTCATTCATCGGTACTGCATGAATAGCATTATTCACTATTTTCACCCCTTCTTTTTCTCCGTTTTTCCATGTCTGGTGAATATAGCAGAGCAAAAGCTGTCCAGAGGGAGCTTTAGGCATCGATGGTCGCCAAGGGTGAGAAATTCCTTTTATTCTTCTTACCACTCCTTTGCTATCGATAGTAATTAAATCAAAGCGTGGCATTTTCCAGGTGTAATCTATCAAAACCAAGCTATTATCAACTGCTCCCCTTACTTTACATCCCTCTTCATTTATATCTTCAGGGCTTACATGAGTGCGACAGCGATAAGTTATTAGGTAACTACTTCCAGGAGCTGGTTCTTTGCCAGGTAATGACCAATCAACGTTTCCTGCGTTTAACTTATAATCTACACTATTTTCATAAATAACATTGCCTTGTTTAATTTGAATAATCTCAAGTACCGCAGAGTCAGGTATTGGATCAACAGCTCCTGAGTATGAACCATGAGTAACGGTAATGGTTTTTTGAACAGTTATATCTACTTTTTTGATTTCACTTATTGGAAAATCATTAACCTTCAGTTCCATTACCCTTTGGCTATTTGGCTGAAAAGTATGTGGTTCTGATTCAACTGATTTTATATTCGGATCTTCATCAAAAGAAACACGAATACTGTGAGGAAGTTCAATCTCATAACCATCAACATGAGCTTTGCCCTCATTAACCACGAATACTTCTTTTCCACCTTCTTTATGTAGGAACATAACTTCCAAGCCATTTACAACGTAGGAACCATTTGCCTCTTTGTCATAACGAGCAAGAGCAGTAGTTACTATGTTTGCTTGTGGAGGTGGTGAGTGCTGAATGAGAACTCCATTTTCAATGTTATAAATTGGATAAAATTCGCCATTTACAGAAAAAGGGGAAGAAGCACCTTCAGATTGATAACCCCAGATGGTAGAAACTTTAAGTCTTGCTGCTCCTACTTCCTGATAGTTTCTTGTACCAACAGCAGGATCACGAAGATTTTCATCCTCAAGCTCTGTAATAGTAGATTCTAGATAATAAACACCTATACGAACTGTGGTACTCAGTGGAATAATAAATTCTTCTTTTTCGACTTTTCTAACTGCTCCACGAAGATAGATTTTTCCTGATTCAAGTGTAACTTTACCAGTTTCTCTATCTATAATACAATTGCTTCCTGTTATAACATCACCATCACGAAATATTGCATCACCTATGCCTTTAAGCTTAGAGAGAGCATACTCCTGAGTCTCGTTTAGTTCTGCTGACTGTAGACCTCTTCCTGCTAGAAACAAGCTTTTTCGTATTCTTTGTCAGGATTAAAGTGGTTATAATAGCTATTTAAGGTCATCTTTTTTCTCTTTTTCTAAAATGTCACTACAAACGAAAAAGTTTCCCTGGTTGCTGAAGTCCTAATGAGCGGTACTGTATGTTCTAAAACTAATAAGATCCCTGGGTCTTCTATATCTTGTGGTTCAAAATACCTTTGTCCAGGAGGCAATTTTTCTTTTACCCTTGTACCAACCATAACTCCTAGTTCCCTTATCACTTGATTTGCTGCATCCGTGAAATCGAAAGTAAATTTAAGGTACAAATTATTGGTTGGTACATTTGAGGACCTAAACCTCCCTGTTGGAGTCAAAAGCTCTCCATTCTCATCGCCTGTGCAAAAGAGAACCTCATCTGCAGTACGTCTGCCAAGTTCATTCAAGAGCTTTATAGAATTTATAGGTTCAGGTGGTGTGCTTTGAGTATATTCTACAGTAACTGCACTATTTGCCGTGATAGAGCTATTTTCCGTAAGTTTTATTACACCAGTACTGCTATCAACTGTATAGTCTATACTTGGCTGATAAATTATTTGTCCTGTAAAAACCCTTACATCTTTAATAGTGTGGTGATCTAGAGCTATTTCACCCTCAACAAAAACTTTTTCGACCTGATGGCTACTTTCCCAATTTGAGTCACCACTGCCCCAGGCAAGATGTAGAGACTGCTCTTTTATACTTGCTGCTATTGCTGCTCTTCCTGATTGTGTAAGAATTGACATGTTTGCCTCCCTTATTATATATATACCGGATTTCTCACAGATTTTTCCGGGAAAAATGAAAATTTTTTTTGAAGTACATTTTTATGCTTAAACATTCTTTTATCTTAAAAACTAGAACTACTTTTTTCTTTCGAGAATACCGAGACAATGCTTTTTGACATATTGAAAATCAAAGCTCACAAACAGTTTCAAAAGATTCAGAATTTAACCATTTTATCGCTTCTTCTTTCAGCTTTACGTTTTTTCCTACTGCATCTTTCATAGCCCTCTCAATGACAGCAGTCCATAGCTTCTCTTCGTCGTACTTCAAAATGGCAACCAATCAACTTCAGATTGTTCTGGAGTAATAACCGTAGCAATCTTGTTCTTTTCTCCATACCGATCAGCTTCAATACCAACTTTTGCAGTAAACTCTAATCCGTTAAAATCAGCTATAGAGTTGATTTTTCTAGCAATAACTGCTTTTTCTGAAGTGTCATGTGCATGAATATTTCGTGCTGACTCCAAAATACTTCTAAGCATGGAACGACCAGATTCTCCCCAAGTATCTTCTCCTTCAACTCTTGCTTTGCCACTTTTAATACCAATTACTTGAAAAATCTTACGTTTTGCATATTGACCTTCAGTGACGGTAAATTCAGCGTTTAAATAGATGCTGCCGGTAGCATAGCTTTTAGTGAACCAATTTTCATAACCTCCTGGTTTAATTGCCATTTTTACCTTAACTATTGTACCTTTTGGTATTAAATTACTTTGTAATTTTGCAGTATTAAAATCAGTTAAAAAATCTGATAACATATTGTCCTCCTATAAATTAAGTGAAAAAAAGAATCAACTCCATTGGTCTACAAGTTTCCAACGACCATTTATCTTATTGACAAGCTTGCTTGCCACACGTTCACCATTTCGCAACTCAAATACTATTTGACGGACAGTGCTTTCCTCATCATGAGCAAACATCACCATGCCAGTGCTATAAAATCCACGTAAAGATCCAGCACCACTTAGGCCTTGAAATGGATCTTCTTCTAAGAGCCTGTTCATAATCTTTTCAGAAGCAAAGCAGCGAAAGCAAGAACGACCATTTGCAGGCTAGTGTTGAGTTTCCGCTCGCAATTTTTCCACAATCGCCTACATTTTTGCAACCAAGCAAAAGATCTCTCAACAACCCATCTTTTCGGCAATACGACAAAGGTGTGTAATTCGCTTCACCTCAACAGTTGCACCAATAGTTACTTTCATCTGTGTTGCAAAATTTTCTCCTGTGTAGCCAGCATCAACTAGTATATTTTTAACTTCAGATAGGTTTTCTTTAGCATTTTTAACCATTCTCACAGCGCTACTACGATCAGTTATTTCTGCCGTTGTTATATAAATTGCGTGGGGTAAACCTTGTGTATCTACCGCAATATGGCGTTTTATTCCTGAAACCTTTTTGCCTGCATCATAGCCTTTTTCTTCAGCAGTATCTGCATTTTTTACGCTTTGTGCATCAATTATGCAGAAGCTGGTTTTTTCTTTCCGACCATTGTTTTGTCGGACCACGCCAACTATTTTTTTTAATACCAGCTCCAGAACACTTTCTTTATTTGCATCTGCTTTTTCACTCCACTTCTTAAAATAGTCGTAACAATTCCGCCATTTTGGAAACTCTTTTGGTAACATTCTCCACTGGCAGCCACTTTTTAAGACGTATAACACTCCACAAAATACATGATATAAATCAAGTGTTCTTGGCTTTGTCCTCTTCCTGCAAGACTCCAGATCTGCTACAATAATCTCAAACTTTTCTCGACTTATATCACTTGGATATAAACTTCGCATATCCTACTTTATATACTTTATCCTCTCATTCTATCCCTTTTTTGAGATCACGTACAGGCTCTTAGTGGTGGTGTGTGTATTTTGTATTTGCAATCACCTATAACAAAAATATCTCCTACAATTGGCCTCAGTATATCAAAAATGCTTACCTCAAGAAAAAGCATCTCTCCTACAAATTGTCCTTCACCAATCTCGTATAATTTATCTGGCTCTTGCTTTAGTACTTGTACCATGTACGCCTTATTTTTCGACTTATACAAAGCTACTTCTCCTAAATGGGCAAAACAATCTTTTAGTAATCTCTTAATATTCTCTTGCATTCTTTCATAAGTATGCTAATAAGTTATATACTAGTAGAGTCCTCTTGTACCTCACCAACTTGTAGTTACTCTACCAGTATTGTTATGCTGCAACGACTTTTACTAATGTTCCTGGTCTGTGGCGCATTGGCAATGGATTCGACTGCGTATGTAAATCAGTTCCTCTATCAAATCTCCTTGGCTCTTGTTTTGCATATAGTGGCTGTCCTAGTGTATTTACTGTTTCATTAAAATCTGCTGGTGCAAAATATGTTGTAAATGTGCTCGCTGTTCCTACTGGAAAACAGTGCCCTGTATCTTTCTCAATAAATCTTCTTACTGTTCCTTCGGGGTCAGTTGCTTGCCCTCTATATTCCTCAAATGTTATGCCACAGAACGTAAATCCTGACCTCATATCATTTCGAAGTGCTGCTCCTTCTTGCCATCTTTCATATGCCTCTTTCACTTTACTATGCGAAGTTAGTGCATCAAAAAACTCAGGGCTTACCAGTGCATGAATTCCCGTCATATATTCACCACTTAAGTTATCCTCAATATGTCGCAATACCTCCAAGCACTTACGCTTTACATCAGTTGTTGCTGTTCCAAGGGCAAAATTTACTACTTTTGGTGTTATTTCAAATTCGTTGTACAGATTTAATAATTCCGACCCATCAGCATCTAAAATTATTCCCTTCAGCGCTCCCATACGCAAATGCTCCAACGTTATTGCATGTTTATTTCTCATTAGCTGCAAATGGTCAGTTATTACATCTGCCAGCGCTTTCAGTTCACTTTCCGACCCAAATGCTCTTATTCCCTGTACTTCTTCTGGTAACACTACATCATCGTGAGGAATATGTGGAATCGTAAATGTTCTTACTTTTCTTTTTCCTCTTTTTCCTACTGTTGCTGGTGCTCCGGGTACTTGCGTTGGTAGTAAACTTAACACTCCGTTGTGTTCTTCTATGGTAATATGTCTAAATCTTACTGATCTACTTGGAAACAAATTTAAATTTTCAATTCGTCCATAATTTATCGGCAATATATTTATCGCATTTGTTAGTGCCGTCATGCTAAATGCTGTGTTTGTAAATGGATTTTGCATTTTTTATTTTCCCCCTTTGTGTTTTTTATTGTTTAATATAGCCTTAGACTGCTTTACGGATAATGATCCCTCGTCCTTCAAGTTGCTTTATTGCTGCATTTTTTTGCTCTTCAGTGATATTTGCTGGCCACACCACTGCATGATCTGCTAGTATTGCACCACGAGTAATAATTACTGCTTTGGCATTTTCTGTCGCATTTACATCACTTACTATTGCACCTATTGCTGTTTGTGTACCATCTGTGGCAGTTGGATTTATTATCTTAATCATGTTATCTTTATCGAGAGCCACTACTGTACCAAGTTTAAGATTTTGTCCCTTTGCTACTGTTATCTGATCTCTTGAATATAGACTTGACACCTCATACTTTAATAGGTCACCAAGATTATTTTGTTCGCTTATACAACTCATAAAATTTCCTCATTTATTTTCCCCTTTAGTTTTACCGCCATGTTTATAATTGTTGTACGCGGCGGTTATAAAAAAACTTAAATACTTGATTGTGCTCTAGTCCTTGCTACCTCCATCATCAACTCTTCTCCTGAATTCTGCGGTATTGCACTCAGTATCTCTGTCTTCTTTGTTCTCTCTGCAAGTAATTCCATTAAAACTTCCCTAGCTTGCTCAACACTTACACTTTGCTCAATAAATTCTCCTATCTTTTCTGGCATTCGTGATAAGTTACATAAACGTATTAATTCTAAAACTTCTCCTCGACATTTTTTGCATCCACCTTTTTCAATTAATTCATTTGTGTCTACAATCTGTTTAGCTGTTGCGTTTAAATTCATAGTGTAACTCCTAATAAATTCTGAATATGTTGTTATTTCATCAGCAAGGCCTATTTCTATTGCTCTCTCGCCAAAATATAGCCCTGCCTCCGTTGATCGAATCTTTTCAATTGAAAGACCTCTGTTCCTCGCTATTAGCTGCACAAACATTTCATATAGTCGGTCTACTTCTTTTTGTAAGCTTTCCAGACTTTCAGACGTCATTGGCTCATGTGGGTTTAAATCATTCTTTCGACTACCAGCAAAGATTGTGGTGTACTTAATACCTTGCTTTTCATCAAATCTACTTTGATCTATATGACTTGCTATTACTCCTATGCTTCCAACTCCTGAAGTTCTAGTTACCAATACTTTTTCAGCACTTGATGCAATTGCATACGCCGCAGAATACGCATCATCATTTGCTATTGCCACAATCCTCTTTTTTCTCCTTGCTTGGTAAATAAAGTCGGAAAGGTCGAATAAACCGTTTACTTCTCCTCCGGGGCCGTCTATGTCCAAAATTATTGTTTCTACTTCTTTATCTATTAAAGCTTCTTCTATCTCTTCACTTATCTTCTCATACGATGTCATCCCCAATACATCATCAAAAACTTCTGACTTTTTCGTCAAGATTCCATGTATTGGTATTATTCCTCTTTCACTATTTCTTACCGCATGTTTTATATTTTTAAAGATAGGCTGCTTTCCTGTTTGTAGTGACAGTAATTCAAAACTCCTTGGTTCTACCATTACACATCTGTTTAGCCATATCGCTTGGTTTTTCATATTATCTCTTGATTAGTAGTAACGTCGGAATCAAAACTTAAACCCAAGGAACTAGCACGTCTTTGATCTTCTGCAATTTCTTGGTCTATTTCTTCTACATCATAACCTAGCTCTGAAACTACTTCTGATCGACTCTTAAATCCATTTCTTACTGCCATTTGTTGTGCTTGCTGATCTTTTAGTGGATCTACCCAATCAAATCCCTGTGGTATCCATTTTACTTCTTCTTTCGCTGCTTTTACTACTTTTTCATCTATACAGAGTTCTCCACAAAGTACTGCTAACTCTAGCCATCTACTCCATACTGGTCTGCAAAATTGGAATACTATAATGTTATGTTGCAGCATAGCGCATCGACGACGAAACTCTATCAGCCCTGCTCGAATGGATGAATAATTAACACCGGTTAAATCTCCTGTTAGCTGCTCATATGTTATTCCTGTACCTATTGCTATTGCCCTTAGCTGCTGTCTCATAAACGCTTCATAACTTCCTCCAACATCTGATGGCTCTGAAAATTTTATATCTTCTCCTGGGTCTAAAAGCTGCATTGTTCCAGGTTCTAGGCCAGATAGTGCTACTCCTTGCTCACTTGCTTCACCTTCTCCCATGATATTTGCTTCTGGATCGAGTCTCGTAATAAATCCTGCAAACATTGCTGCGGTTTTCTTTCTCACCAGCTCTGCATCATCATATTGATCAAGTTCATAGAGCTTTAGCAGTATACTCGAAAGCCATGGCTCTCCTCTGATTTGCCCAGGTCTTAGTGGTCTATATATATGTAAAACATCGTTTGCTGGTACTCTCACTGATTCTCCAAACGTACTTTCACCAGGGTGTTCTCTAAATAAGTAATATGCTTCTCTTTGCCCAAGTCTATTGAACTCAATCCCGTTTCTTATTACATTACCATTGGCTAGTGTTTGATTGCTCTTATTGTCCAAATGCTCTGATTCCAATACTTGAAGTTGCAATGGTACAGAAAATCCATCTTCGAGTTTACGATGTCGGAGGCGTACAAAACACTCTCCACCTTCTATCATGCTCCTACATACCAGAGCTTGTAATCCATAAAAATCACTTATTCCACAGCTATCTGCTTCATCTGTCCATTTTAGCCATAATTCTTGCACTTTCTTTCGAAATTCTGCATTCTTTGCTTTTGATTGCGGCTTTATTCCTGTTCCAATAGAGTTACTTACTATCGTATCAATAATATTTGCTGCATATGGATTTTTTCTCACCATATCACGTGATCTACTACGTAAAGTTTCAAGGCTTTGAGACAGCAAATTGTTTATACTTCCTAACTCTGGTTGAAAGTGAAAAAATCTTCTTCCTGAACCTGCCGCATCCCATGCTGAGCTTTTTATCTTTGGCTTGCTAAATAATTGCTTGAACGATTTTAATAACATTTTGCCTCTTTGATTATGCAACAAGTTGTTGCACAATTTGACATTGAAAAATTATAGCAAGTTGCTAGAGAATTTGGTCAACAGATTGTATGTAGAGAGTCATTACTCTGGACTACGTTTATAAATTTCTTTTCGATGTCCTATTGCTGCAATTTTGACCATGTGCTCTGAGTTATCTATTAAGTATATGACTCGATAATCGCCAACACGCAACCTAAAGTAGCCTACCCATTTATGCGATAAAGCCTCACCTACTTTATCAGGAATAATTGTGAGACGTTTTTCTATAGCTTTTTGCACCCTTAACCGTATTGTTTTCGGAAGAGAAGGAAGATCTTCGGTATCTACACCTTCTAAATAACCAATTTGGTAAATTATTCCCACTTGATATCTTCATGTCTAATTATTTTTGCTCCAGGAACATTACGTTTAGCAGCAAGTTCAAGTAGAGCTATTTCTCCTTCATCCATTTCGTCACCTTCAGATAGTTTACTTACCTCAAGTTCTTCTTCTACTAGATCTTTTACAATTTCTTCAATAGTTCTATTTTGAACTTTTGCCATTTCTGTAAGATACTGAGCAAATTCCCCCTCAAAATTTACATTAACATTAAGCCTTCCTTGACTTTGATCCATATTATTCACTGTAAGATATCAACTCTAAACTATAACATTTTTACATAATTTTGTCAACCCCTTTACTCGTTGAAAAAACAATCTTTCTCTTTGGCTTCATTCCAGCAATCTTTAGTTCACCTTTGATGCGTTGTCTTAAGCTTAGCAAGTCATTTATCTGAACTTCAGCATATCTCACCACATGGTCACCATATGCAATTGATACTACTCGCTCTCCGCTTTGCAGTTTTTTTATCGCTTCTTCGACTTGACTTAAATATTCCTGATTGTACATTTTACTTCTCATTCAACCATTTACTTTGTCTCACTTTTTTAGGTTTTTTGCTTTCTGGCTTTTCACTTAAACTATTCCATTTACTCTCTGGCCATCTGTCTATTCCCAGTGCTATCGATGCAGCTCTTGCATAAATCCTACAGTCTAATACTTCATTTCTTTCTCTTACCTTTTGCCACTCTTGTTTGGTATAACCTTTTACTACTTTGCTGACTAATTGCTCTGCCGTTAGCTGCTTAAAATATTCAGGTGCATACTCGGGAAAATGACAGTATCCTGCTGGAGCTTCTTCACCGTCCTTTAAAACATTAAGTAATTGAAAAAGTTCTGACTTTAAAATCGATACTCCCACTGGCCAGAGCTTTATTCCTCTTTTCAGCTTTTGACCACCAACTGTTATATCTACTCTGCTTGGACTGCTAAGTGGTACTAGGGCTTTATTTACACCTTTAACTGCCATTACTCTTCCAGATCCTTGATGACCTCTTACCCAGTTGTATACTTCTTGCGTTGCATATCCAGCATCTACTGCCATCATGCTTATCATATATTCAAGCCCATTTTCACCGATAAAATGATGACTCAGAAGCTCCGAAAGTTTTCCCCATACTTCTCCACCTCCTGTATCTCCTTCAAATACTCGGTAGTCTATTGACCAACTTTCACGGCTTTTTCCCCATGCTACAACTTCCACCTCTAGACGATCTTTTTGGACATCTACTCCTGCAGTAAGTACCACTTCTCTCCTAGGTACTGTGCCAATCTGAAAAAATTCTCTCCTGTTAAATAATTGTTTCCAGTCTGGTACTTCTCCTTTGTCTACCCAGGTTTCTCCAAGCGTAGTATTTATCCATACTTTTAGTAATTGTTCACTTTCTTTTGCATAAAGAAAATCTTCTACTGCTTGAGTCCAACTATACCAGCCAACTGGACTATAAAGACTTGAAAGATGAAATCCTTTTTTCTCACCTTTTACTCTATTAGTAGGCCTCCATTCTCCACGCTCAAGCATCTCTGTCTTTTGATGATTTTCTATTTTGCCGCTACATTCAGTGCAGACATAATGTGCTGTTCTTGAGTCATTGTTTTCCCATTTTATTTGTGACCATTTTAGAACTTGATAGTAATTACAATGCGGACAGGGAACAAAAAAATATCTCTTATCTGTTGCTTCAAATTCTTTCTCAATTCTGCTTATTCCATGAATTGTTGGTGTTGATACTAAAAAAATCTTTCGCCGTGCAAATGTATTAGTTCGAGCAATACTGAGCAGCACTGGATCTCCTTCACCACCTGAATCTCCTGGATAGGCGTCTATTTCATCAAGAAAGAGATATTTTACTGGCATAGATCTCAGTGCTACACTGCTATTTGCTCCGGTTATTACTACTATTCCACCTGGAAATTCCTTACTCTGCACAGTATTGCCTGAGTCTCTTGATCTTGGGTCTTTTACTTTACTCTTTAAACATGGCGTACTCTCTATTAACGGCGCAAATCTTCCTTTTGACCAACGCTTTCCCATTTCAACTGTTGGCTGCACAACTAACATTGGACCAGGAGTCTGATCTATAATATAGCCTATCCAATTGTTACCAGCTTCTGTTCCTCCAATCTGCGCTCCTTTCATGAATACTACTTTTTCTGCAGGTGAAGATGGTGATAGTGAATCCATTATTTCTTTTAAATAAGGAGTTCTTTCTGTTCTCCATTTACCTGGCTCTGATGCTGCAGTTGCTGCTAAAACTCGATATTCATTTGCCCACTCTGATACTTTAAGCTCTGGATCTGGTTTTAAACCTTCAGAAAAAGATGTGGCGTATATCATTGTCTGCATCTACTCATAATTGGTTCTATCTCAATATTGTTAACAGTAGAGTTTATTCCTCCACACTCCTCCAATTCCATAAACATCTTTTTCTGAAATTCGTTTTCTATATATCTTTTGCTCATCTCGCTTACCATTATTGCTACAGCAAGAGCAAATATCCCTGTTATTGTTGCAAAAATGATCACACTGCTTATTGTTGTTGCTGTTAACCCTATACATACCGCTATTGCTACTGCACTTACTGAGGTAAAAACACAGATCACACTATTGTATTTTCTCACTTTTGCATCTCTATGCTCTATACACCTATAATAAATTGGTACAGATCTGCCTATCTCGTCTGGTAATTTGATGCTCTTTTCTTTAAATAAAGTTTTTAGCAATTCTAAATTATTTAACTTGATTGCTAAGTGCAGAACAGGTGTATAATTTGCTCCTTTTTTTAGCAATAACTTTACTACATGTAAATGCCCTTTTTCTGCAGCAAGGTAAATCGGTGATAGACTCTTATTATTTGAAATATCAATATCAATTTCTTCTTTTAAGATAGACTCTACAAGCTCAATTTCTCCTCTTTGTGCAGCTAAATGGAGTAGACTATTCTTTTCAGAACCGTATTTATTACTCATCAAAGCCTTCTTTATCTCAGGTTTAGCGTAATCAAATGGTGTTTTACCGCTATCGTCTTTTACCAGAGGGTCTATATCTTCTCGCGTTAGTAAAACTTCTATTGTTTTAAGTCTTTCAGCATAGTGTAGTGGTGTTTTATTTTCGTAGTCTTGCAAATTGACTTGAGCATTAGGCTCCCTTATTAAGCATTTGAGAATATCAAGACATAAGTCTCTTTCATCGTAATTAGTATTACTTACAGCTATATGAACAGGTGACAATTTCATCGAGTTTTGTCCTACACGTGCGCTATTTACATCTGCTCCTAGCTCCAGTAATAACTTTACTATCTCCAATTTTTTGTTGTTAACTGCATAGTGCATCGGTGTCTGATTTCGTGCATCAAAAACCTCGATTTCAGCATTTCCTTCTCTTATCAAAATCTTTACAACTTCTGCATGTCCTATGCCTGCCGCTAGATGTAATGGCGTATGATGCAAAGCATTTCGTGCATTAACGTCAATACCTTTTCTGATCAAATATCTCACTGCATTAATTTCACCTATCATTGCAGCTAAATGAAGTAAACTATCTTGTTCTGACCCGTATTTGTTATTAATTAGCGCTTGTAATATCTCTGCTTTTTCCCTTCTTTGGCGTAATCAAGAGATGTTTTACCTTTATTATCTTCCACAAAAGGATTAATGTTCTTCTTCGTGAGTAACAAATCCACCATACTTAATTCATCAAACTCTATAGCGCAATGTAGTGGGGTTTTCCCATTTAATCCTCTAACATTTACATCTAATCCAGGTTGATTAATGAGACACTTTATTAACTCTAAACTTAAGTTATCAGCCATTTTATATTCAAAATCTTTTTTATATTTGAAATTTAGTATTAGATAATTCTTGTAATGAGTTTGTAATCTCTTCGGTTAGCGTCTTATGAATCTTTTCAGTGTCGCTCAGTGAGGCAAGCAGTGCTGAAACTCTATTTGGAATATTAAGCAAATTATTACGGACAACTCTTGCTACATTAAATGCATCGCGCTTTACTTCCTCTACTGCTACAAGTTCACCAATCTCAGCCTTAGCTTTCGCCTCAAGCAATTTGCCACGTTCCATCTCATTTTTTATTCGCGTTTTAAGCAACATTGTGGAAAGGTTACTTGTATTTTCGTTTTCTGGATTTTTCCTCCTCAGTGGCTGACTTAGATCTCTTATTGCTGCTACCGCTTCATTTGCTTGTTCTCTATTGATCAAACCATCCTCCAACTCAACTATTCCTTTTTTTACTAAATAACAGACATATTGCTTTGATACTCCTATCTCTCTTGCCCATTCCGTCTGCGTGATTTTTTCCACTCTTTTCCTCCTCTCTTTTTGCTCCTTTTTACGAATTTTCTTCTTGAATTTCTGCAAAAGTTTTACCAGTACCAGAAAGAATTGCTTCCCTACCTGTGTACACTTGCCAACGTTTTATCGTTACATCTACAAATTTTGAATCTAGCTCTATTGTTCTGCAAATTCTTCCTGTTCTCTCACATGCAATCAGTGTACTTCCAGAGCCGCTAAATGGATCAAGAACTATGTCTCCTGATCTGCTGCTGTTTACTATTGCTCTCTCCATTAGCTCTACTGGCTTCATTGTTGGATGTAATGAGTTATGTGTTGGCTTATCATAAAACCACAGATCACTTTGATTTCTACCCCCATGCCACTCACGTTTATTACCGCTTTTCCATCCATAGAGCATTGCTTCGTATTGTCTTTGATAATCTGATCTTCCTAGCGTAAAGTGATTCTTCGCCCAAATGATAAATGTTGACCATTTTCCTCCTGCCTCCTCAAATGCTTTTTGCAACGTTGAAAACTCTGATGATGATATGCAGATGTAAATTGCACCTTTCGTATATGCTAAAATATGGGAACAGATGTCGTAGAGAAAAAGCTCATACTTTTCACCTTGATTATCATTTAATATTTTTTTCTCTTCTCTCTCCTGACTGCTACCGTAATCAACGTTATATGGAGGATCACATACGGTAATATCTGCCATTTTATTATCTAATACCGCTTTATATGATTCAACTAAAGAGCTATCACCACAATAGATTCGATGATCACCTAAAATCCATAGATCACCTAGTTTTGTTATTTCTACCTTTTTGTCATCAACAGCTAAGTCAGAAAGATCTTCTTTTTCACTATCTAAATCATCAAGGAAATGTTGAACTTTTTCTAATTCAAATCCAGTCATTTTAAGATCAAACTGTAAATCTTCTAACTCTTGAATTTCTACTTTTAAAAGCTCATCATCCCACTTTGCCCAATTAGCTGATTGATTTGCCAGTAATCGAAAAGCTTTGGTTTGTGGTTCATTTAAATTATCACTTAAAACAACTGGAATACTCTCCATACCAAGTTTTCTTGCTGCTTTAAGTCTTAAATGACCATCAACCACAGTTCCATCGCTTTTTGCAACTATTGGTATACGAAAACCGAATTCCCTGATTGAAGCACACATTCTATTTACTACGTCATCATTCTTACGTGGATTACGCTCATATTCAACTAGGTTTTCAACAGGATAGTAGTGGATTGCTAAATTCATATCTTAATAATTAAAAAGTTAATATTCAAAATATATCTGACGCTAAAGAAGGCCTGGGGTCGGACCCACCAAACCCGCCATTATGGCCGAAAGGACCCACTTTTTATGGGTTTTTCATCTTATTAATATCTTTACTAATATAGAACATTAATGCCAAAGCATCGGCCTCATTATCATCTCTAGGTGAAAAACTTTTTTCACGTATCGCTTCAATAACTTCACTCTTACTTGCATTGCCTTTGCCTGCTATAAAGCGTTTTATAGTTTTAACATTAACACCTTGGTAGGGAATATTGTTCTCTTCACACCAAGCAGACAGAACTGCGAGAAAACCGCCATAGCAATGGGCTGCATCAGTTCCTAGATGTCTTCTTACTTCCTCAAAATACACTGCAGAAATGTCCTTCAAAGAATTAAGCCAATTACGAAAGTTTAAGAAGCACATACCGCCTCCACTGAAACGACTACCATGAAAGCCTTTGCTTCCACTTTCAATTATTCCATCTGTTAGAATTGCCCAGCCCGTTTGCTTGCCAAGGTCCAGTGTTAGGATTGACATTTGCTATTATTAAAATTACAAGTAGCACTTACTCTAAAATATCGTCTGGTTTCTGCAAAATACACTAGAAATTCATAGGTTTTTGTAGGCCAATAACGGAAATTCGAGAATTATGTGCTACTGCAGAAAGTTGTTTTCTTGTTATATATATTCACCAAAATTACGAAAACTGTTCACTTTTTTTTTGCAAAGGATAAAAATCGTGTTAGACTTAAACGGAGATTTGTTCTGCAGTAGTAAGATTATCGGCAATGCCATTTAATTAAATTTTAGAGGGTACTACGTGCGTTCTTTGGTGAATTGCTATGTTAATATCTATAAAATCACATCTAGCTTTAAAACAAAGTTTTTATCTCATCTAAAAAAATATAAATTCTCAAGCTTACCAAATTTCCTTTCTACTAAATGTTTGTTAGTGGTAGGATTGACATTTTCTTGAAGCTCTCGTACTTAAAGCGCATCTACCTCGTTGAAACAATGCCCTTTTATTATATATATACCGGATTTCTTACTACTTTTTCCGGAATTTTCTCAAAAAAAGTTAAAATAATTTTAATGCAGCTCAGAAATTACATGAGTTTTTGGTAAAAGCATACAAAACAAAAACTATCTAAATCAGAGATAACGCTATAATAACCTTCTAAAACGTTTTAAATCATAAAATTCAGAGATTTCTCATAGTGAGAACTTTAATCTTTAATCCTCTTTAAAAAGTTATCTGAAGAAACGACTTTCACACCTCTAGCTTTTTCGAATGCCTCTCTTGCTGTGCCTGCGTTCTTACCTCCTTCCTTTGCCGCCTCTAAATTTTTATTATAGCCCTGTGCATCTTTATCTTTTATTTCATCAATGGTAGCCTGTTCTCCTAGCATGTTAAAAATTAATTCAATTGGTGTCATATGGTCTCTTAGTGGTTGTTTCCTCAAGCCTTTTATTTCCTTATGGTGCTTTGTTTTTACTCCAAACGTTCCCTCAGAAATTACGTCTGTCAATATTGCGTATTCTCTACCTTCAATATGCTTATTATTGTGGTCAGATATATTTCTGTTACCCCATTCTTTTGTTAGTTGATTTCTGACAGCTATCGACTCTATTCTCTTTTGTATCCATTCCTGAGGGTACCCTTTTGCAGCATAATCGGCATAGATTCGTTTGAGTGCAAGTTCAGGGTTTTCATATTCTTGTAGCCTTTCATATCCAACTTTTGCAAGCTAGCGTTTAAATTGTTCAACTCTTTTGGAAGGAATAGACTGCAAAATACGAAATAACCCCTCAACATTTGTACAATTAACATTCTGTTTACCACCTTTTGTTTTAATTTCAAGGGGGGTGACAAATTGTCCCCATCCTTCAGAGAGCCCTATATCTCTGCTTTTTATCTTTTTTAGACAGTCAGATGGGTTCTTACTACCTGTCAGAAAAGCTATTACTTCTGTTATTACGTACCACCATTCTCCATCGTGTAATACTCTAGTAAAATTGCTATTATCAAAAGCAGTAGTTTCAATATCTCCCTCTTTTAAAGTTAAAGTATCAGTCATAAGCAACCTCTATAAGTTAAGAATAAACATAAAAACTAAAAAGACACTATTTTTAAGTCAGAAAAACCATTACTTACAATTTAATAATTTTCCAAAATCAATTATGTGTGAAAAGTAATCACTATCTATAACATCATCACTTACATCATTAACGTGGATAAGGACTGGACGACATGAAAAGCCTTTTGGACGATTTAGTGCATCTATTTTCTTTTGTACCTCTTGTATTATTGAATGACCAATTTTATCTTTTGAAAATTTGATTTCGCAAATGTAGAGAGTGTTAAACTTCGTTTGAATCATATAATCAATTTGACAACCTGCACTATTACGTGTTCTTTTCTGAAAAAATGGATTCTCGCTTATTATTCCATCAATCCCTAAGATATTATGTATGCTCTTTCTATTGTTCAGCACCAAATTTTCAAATTGAAGCCCAATAATTGTATACCACTCTGGTAAGAACCCTATAGAATAGGTGTCACGACTAATTTTCCCTAGATCTTTTTCGATATATTTTAGATAAAACCTTAAATAATTATCTTGAAGTCTGTATCTCCTGAGTCGTGAATCAGTACCAGTTTTTATACTCCAAGTATGATCTTTTGCAATAAAACCAGCAAGCTCAAGCTCATGTAGATACTCAGAAATGCGTCCATGTCTTACGATATTTAAAGTAGCACAAATTTCTTCTTGTTCTTTAGCTCCAGTAGAAAGAGCTCTGACTATTTGCTTATAAAAAGCCGTTTTTCGCATGAATAAATCTGAGAATATTTGATTAAATTCTTCAACTAAAAACCCACCTTTTCTAAAACAAAGCCTTTTAATATTTTCTTCAGCGCTATGCTTAAAATTTACCTCTTCTAAATACTTTGGAATTCCGCCAGTTACTGCAAGCACCTTGAACTTTTCATATGCTGAAATATTTTTTGGCCAAAATTCATTGCAATCAGAAAGTGATAATTCTCCGAGTGTTAAAGTTAACGATATTCTCCCTACGAAACCAGTACTACTAAGTATATTTTTCTCGATCCATGATGAAGCTGATCCACAAACAACGAAAATTAGCTTGTTATTATTTTTTAGCTGCGTATCCCAAAAATTTTTTATTTTGCCTAAAAAGGTTGGATCTTTTGAGCCCATCCAAGAAATTTCATCAAACAGCAATAATGTTTTTCCTGATAGTAGACGTTCACCAACTGCCCATAGTAAATCGCTCCAGTCATCATACCTAGCAAAAGATGTATTAAATTGTCTAGCAACTTGTCTAGAAAATTCATTAAGTTGGTAGGACATTGTAGTATGCTTTTCTGGTGGCAAACCTATAAAGGAGTAATATTGTTCAAAATACTTACCAAACTCTTGAATTAAACGACTTTTTCCTATACGACGCCTTCCTTTGACTACTACAAAAGATGCAGTATTTTTTTCTGTAAGCTCCAGTAGTTGTTTTAACTCAGTTTTTCTACCAATAAATAATGGAGACATAAAACACAAAATATAAATCTTTGTCTCCGTTATACTAGATAAAATTGGAGACGTAAATAAATAAATTTAGATCTTTGTCTCCATTCTGAACTATTAAGCGGTACATAGGTTTTAGATGCAGAAAAAGCTCAATAGAAAAAAATGATCCATTTCTGTAATTTTAGGTACATTCTTTCACCTATATCCAAAGAACCCCTATCAAACAAATCATATCCTCTTTTTCTGGAATACTCCCAAATTGGCTGAAATCTTGAACGGAATACATATTGTAATTTAATTGTTAGGACATTTATATTATAAGCAAAACAGAAATTTAATAACTATAAGGAGAAAACCTACGTTTTAAAGCTAGCTACAATTTTTAAGTAAAGCAGTAGCCACCTGATTAAAGATCGCTTATAAAACAACTCTAAACTCAACTAAAAGGTATTTTCAGTAGTCTTACTATCACGAAAGAAACTTACATGTAAGTTTAACACGATTTTCATGCCTTGTAAAGAAAAATTTTTAAAAAGAATTTAACGTTTCCTGTCTCAAATCTTTTTTTAGAGAGCTATCTACAAGGGTTAAAGAATAAATAAGAATGAAAAATATAAATAGGGTATTATTATATACCTTATTTTTATTATTTATAATAATAGGTTTTTCCTCTAAACTAAGAAACACTCAAAATCAGCCAAGGAGCAGCCTTTTATGATATTATAGTAGTTTGCTTGACTTGTAACCTTAAATTATGTTAAACTCCTCTACAGTAGCCCACTTCTCAGCTTAATGAGATTTCATTTTCCAATCTAAAATGGCTTAAACTGCCAAAAATCTATGTAATCCCGAATCTAAAGCACTTAATTCACAAACAATTATTATTAATAGTTTTACTAATGCAGCATTTTGTGGCTACTTCTTATAGATGGAAAATCTCTCACCTGGGTATATTGTAAACACGTTAAGCTCTATTAAAGTTTAATAGAAAAATCGTAATGAAAAAAAATTTTAGAGCAAATCATATTTCGGACTGCATTTCTAGTATATATCTGTTATGGAGGAGAAAAAAGGATGGCTTATTTGGTTATTCTCATAAGCAAAGTGTAGTATATTTTGCAACATAATGCAGATGCAACTTATAGGCGGCTTTTTTGTTTAAAGTTAAAATGAAATTAAATTTTGTAATTTTTTTGAGGAGTGTAAGTTGAGAGCAGAGTTAAATTTTCAATATCACCATTTACCTCTACAGAAGAGAACTTTTTTAGTGTTGCCTATATATTTTGTAGTTTTTCGGACGAATTTGAAATTGAACGTATATATATACTACAGGGGCATATGAAAGATAAGAGAACGGAGTTGTGCAAAATTTTCTAAAAAGTGACCAGTTTTTATAATTTTGTTGAACTTACTATAGTAAGACCTAGCAGCCTGGTCTTCTGAATTGTAAATATTTGGGGTAAATATGGACAGTGTCAACTTACGCTTGAAAAAAAATTTCTCCTCTCTTCCGGAAAAACATGTGAGAAATCCGGTATTACTATAGTAAAAGGTACAGAGACATCTCTCTACCCACTTATGACTGTATTTTAAATTACCAAACCTTTAAGAACATCATCATGAGCTATGTAACAGAAAAAAAGACATTTTGTCAACAAACATAGCTTATTTTAACAGGAGAAAACAATATGCATGACAAGCAAGCTTTATTTGAAAGAGCAGCAGAAGTAAAAGCAGAACTACTCTCAAGAATAGAATCATCTTTATCCTACTTATTACCAAATGGTACTTTCCACGGAGGTAAGTTCTATGTTGGTAATATTAGGGGAGATAAAGGGAAAAGTTTAGTAGTAGAAACAAGAGGAGAAAGAGCCGGATTATGGGTTGATTTTGCTACGAGTGATGGTGGTGACATCTTTGATCTCTGGCGGGATGTTACTGGCAAGACGAAGTTTCTTGATACCATAGAAGATATAGAAAAATGGCTTGGCCGTTCAACATTTCAACCAAATCAGTTGGAATACTTAAATCAATCAGAAATACATTGGGATTACCACGATGAAAACAACCAAGTAATAGCTAAAATTTATCGTTATTATGATGCTGCAGGAAGAAAACGATATAGCTGTTTTGATGTAAAAAACTCAAGTAGTACTGCACCAAACCCAAGACCTTTATATAATATTCCAGGTATAATTAAATCTGACAAAATTGTTTTCGTTGAAGGTGAAAAATGTGCTGAAAGTTTAATAAATAAAGGCATAACGGCAACAACAACGATGTTTGGGGCAAATGCACCTATTGAGAAAACAGATTGGACTTTACTAAAAGGTAAACATATTATCATTTGGCCAGACAATGATGAAGCAGGCAATAAATATGCCAAAAACGCTGAAAAGAAACTTTTAGAACTTGGTGTTGCATCACTTGTCACGCTTAAGATTCCTCAAGATAAACCAAAAACTTGGGATGCTGCTGATTGTATTCAAGAAGGGATAGATGTTGAAAAGTTTTTAGCTACAACTGTTCGCATACCATGTAGAAAAAACGTTACCTTCTTTCTTGCAGATCAATACTTAAACGAGAAATCTTCTGGACCAGGTGATATTATTGAGCCAAGAGTTTTAACTCCAGGTGGTCTTTTAGTCATAGGTGGAGCTCCGAAGGTTGGTAAAAGCGATTTTCTCATCTCATGGCTTACATATATGGCTGCAGGAAAATCATTTCTTAGCATGTCACCTACTAAACCTTTGCGAATTCTTTATCTTCAAACAGAGGTTGGTTATTTCTACATGTGTGAGCGCATGAAACAACTTAAACTTGATCCAGAGGTTCGTAAATTAGTTTCCTGTAATTTAGCTATTACACCACAAACAAGGCTGCTTTTAAATGAAGACGGCATTAAAGACATTGTCACTGAAGCAGAAAAGATCTTTGATCCAAGTGCAGTTGACGTCATTGCCATTGATCCATTACGTAACATTTTTGATGCTGATGAACATGGTAGTGAAAATGATAATAATGCCATGATTTTCTTTCTCCAGGAGAGAGTTGAAAAACTGCGTTCTCTAATCAATCCAGATGCTGGAGTAATTTTAGTGCATCATACAAAAAAAATGCCAAAGAAGTTATTGGAAGAAGATCCATTTCAAAGCTTTAGTGGCGCAAGTAGTCTGAGGGGATTTTATACTACTGGGATGGTCATGTTTAGGCCGGATGAGAAAAACAGCAATCGTCAATTGATATTTGAGTTACGTAACGGTCATTCCATTTCACCAAAATGCGTTGATAAAGTTAATGACCATTGGTATGAGATTGATCCAGAGTCACATAGGCTAGTGAATAAAGATTATGGTGAAAAACTAGATGCCGAACGTTCTCGTAGATATGACATCATCTTGGACTTAATATGTGCAGAAGGACGTAAGGGTCATGCTTATACAATTAATCGGTTTTGTCAGGCATTTGAAAATAAAGAAGGTCTTGGCAGTACACATTCTATACGTGATCGTCTCGATGTCCTTGCTACCAAAGGCTACGTTAAATTCAACAAGGAAGGCAAAAACGCTGCAAGAAACAAATACGGAGTACTTTGCGTTGAAGGTATGGAATTTGGGCAAAAAATATTTGATCCAGAGAAGAACAAAAAGGTTACAGTCTATCACAGATTGCTACCCACACACTACAAGTCACCACACTATGGCAGCGTAATTCCTGTAGAAAATCCAAATACTTGGGTTTATCACAATTAAATCATTAATATTTCAATCATTTCTTAACTAGAGGGACAAAATATGCATTCTAAAAATTCCTATGTTGGCATTAACCCAAAAGTTGTTAAACACATACGACACTATGCTAAACTTCTGAAGAGAGGAAAAGCTTTTGCTTCTAAGAGCCTGTTCATAATCTTTTCAGAAGCAAAGCAGCGAAAGCAAGAACGACCATTTGCAGGCTAGTGTTGAGTTTCCGCTCGCAATTTTTCCACAATCGCCTACATTTTTGCAACCAAGCAAAAGATCTCTCAACAACCCATCTTTTCGGCAATACGACAAAGGTGTGTAATTCGCTTCACCTCAACAGTTGCACCAATAGTTACTTTCATCTGTGTTGCAAAATTTTCTCCTGTGTAGCCAGCATCAACTAGTATATTTTTAACTTCAGATAGGTTTTCTTTAGCATTTTTAACCATTCTCACAGCGCTACTACGATCAGTTATTTCTGCCGTTGTTATATAAATTGCGTGGGGTAAACCTTGTGTATCTACCGCAATATGGCGTTTTATTCCTGAAACCTTTTTGCCTGCATCATAGCCTTTTTCTTCAGCAGTATCTGCATTTTTTACGCTTTGTGCATCAATTATGCAGAAGCTGGTTTTTTCTTTCCGACCATTGTTTTGTCGGACCACGCCAACTATTTTTTTTAATACCAGCTCCAGAACACTTTCTTTATTTGCATCTGCTTTTTCACTCCACTTCTTAAAATAGTCGTAACAATTCCGCCATTTTGGAAACTCTTTTGGTAACATTCTCCACTGGCAGCCACTTTTTAAGACGTATAACACTCCACAAAATACATGATATAAATCAAGTGTTCTTGGCTTTGTCCTCTTCCTGCAAGACTCCAGATCTGCTACAATAATCTCAAACTTTTCTCGACTTATATCACTTGGATATAAACTTCGCATATCCTACTTTATATACTTTATCCTCTCATTCTATCCCTTTTTTGAGATCACGTACAGGCTCTAACAGATTGGTTGCCATGGATAACAAGCAAAGCAGGAAAAGATAGAGATTGGTCTCCGCCAGATATCGATGAACAAGTTGTGGTATTTTCTCCTCTTGGTGAACTATCATTAGGAGTGGTATTAGGAGGAATATATCAGGAAAAATACTCTGCACCAGAGAATAAAAAAGAAATAAATAGTGTGAAGTTTCAAGGTGGAACAAGATTGTTATATGATAAGGAAAACCATCATTTAGAGATTGAAGTATTAGACAAAATAACACTGAAAGCTGGGGAATCGAGAATAGAAATGACAAAAAGTGGAATAAAACTGAAAGCAGAAAGGATCGACTTAAATTGAACAAAGGAATAGTGAGGTTAGGAGACTACTGTGGAGAAGCTATACC
The DNA here is from genome assembly GCF_964028585.1 of Wolbachia endosymbiont (group B) of Xanthorhoe designata. Taxonomy (NCBI): domain Bacteria; kingdom Pseudomonadati; phylum Pseudomonadota; class Alphaproteobacteria; order Rickettsiales; family Anaplasmataceae; genus Wolbachia; species Wolbachia endosymbiont (group B) of Xanthorhoe designata. The sequence continues at coordinate 760,354 of NZ_OZ034794.1, read as the reverse complement.
ACATTTCTGCATTAGCGGAAGTAATAATGTTTTTGTAAACGGTAAGTCAATATGTAGACAAGGAGACAGTTTTAGTGAAGGAAAAGTAATGATTCAAGGATCAAAAACAGTGTTTGCAAATGGTCTTAGTGTAGGAAGAGTAGGAGATATAGTTTCATGTGGGTTTAAAGTAATAAAAGGCAGTGAAACCGTGTTTGCAGGCTAAAAATGAAAGGAATGGATGCTAAAACAGGGAAAGCGTTAGAAGGAATAGAGCACTTAAAGCAATCGATAATTGATATACTGACCACACCGATAGGATCGCGAATTATGATGAGGGATTATGGGTCTAGGCTATTTGAATTAGTAGATAAGCCAATAAATAGAGATTTAACTTTGGAAATCTATTCAGCAGTAGCAGAAGCTCTACAAAGGTGGGAGGAAAGATTTAAGCTAGAAAAAGTAAAAATGACAGAGGTGAAAGAAGGAAAAGTAACGCTTGATCTAGAAGGATTATACTTACCAAGCGGGAAAAAGATTCGCTTTGATGGAGTTGTAGTATAAAGATGCAGCAGACTAACATTATTGAGCCACTGAACTTCGAAGAAATTCTGTCTCGGATGAGGGAAGAGTTGGTGAAGCGTGACGCAAGTTTTACAGCATTAGTAGAAAGTGACCCAGCAATGAAGATATTAGAAGTAGCAGCGTGGAGGGAATTGTTACTAAGACAAAGAATAAATGAAGCAGTAAAGAGCAATTTACTTAAATTTGCGACAGGAGAAGATCTTGATAATTTAGCTGAGTTTTACGGAGTGGAGAGGCAGAAAGAAGAAGATGACGAACGATTTAGAAAGAGGGTAAAAGCAAAAATAAAAGGCTGGAGCACATGTGGGAGCAAGGAGTATTATAGGTATTATGCACTGTCAGCAGATAGTAGAGTAAAAGATGCGTTAGTAGAATCACCTATACCAGGAAAAGTACAGATCTCGATTTTATCAACACAATTATCCACAACTGGCATAGTGTCAGAAGAACTACTTGAAATTGTAAGAAAGCAAGTTACTAGAGATGATATAAGGGTTTTAACAGATGCAGTAACAGTGACTGGTTGCAATATTATGGAAATAGATATTCACAGCAGAATGAGTATAAGTCCTGTGATATCGAAGGAGGAAATCAAGAAGCAGTTCATTAAGAATTTTGAAGCAAATAGAAGGCTGGGATGGAGTGTAACAAGATCTTGGATAATAGCGAATCTATTTGTAGATGGTGTAAAAAATGTGGAATTAATAGAGCCAAAAGAGGATGTTGTGGTGCTAGGTAATGAGTGTGCTGCTTTAAGAAACTTAGAGATTGAGTTGAATTAATGTTATTGCCACCAAATGCAACAAAACAGGAAAAAGCGCTGGTTAATGCAATAGATTATAAGGTTGATCCGAGCTGTATCAGAGGATTTAAGTTTAGTCTTAAAGAAGAAACATTGCCGTGGTTAGTTGAAGAATATGGATTGGGGGAAATTCTACGTTGGATAAGGGATAAAAGAAAAGCCGTAGTAGAAGGAGTAAAATTTCAAAGACTGAGAGGAACTCCAGCATCACTAAAAATAGCACTAAAATGGGCAAATATAGAAGATATTAAAATTATCGAAGAACCACCTGGTAAACATTTTTTTGAGTTGCAAGTAGGGATAAAAGAGGTACCAAATGACTTCTTCGTAGATGCAGTAGTAGAGCTGGCAAAACTATTACTGCCTGTAAGATCCAGATTGATGAGGATTTTTAACGATTATTATAATGCGCAGAGATTTATATTGGATGAGAGTTTATTTGGAGATCTTCTTTCTGACTATTCAGGGGTAAAAATAGAAAAAGATGGACCAGTGTTATCATTTGGAAGAGTAAATTTTTTCAGGTCTAGTGGTCCAGTTATTAGGATTATAGAAAACTATCTACGCGATCATTATGAACGAGCTTTAAGCAATGATATATATCGCCTAGATGTAGCAATCCTTGGAGAAACCGAGCCTCACACAAAGAATTATAACGGTATTTATGAAAGAAATCATTTGTGGTACAACTTAAAAGCACTATATCCATTACCACAGAGTTTATTACCATCGATTAAATTTGCAAAAGCGCAGATAGTATTATCAGACAGTTGGGATTTAGGAGACATAAATACGTGCTTTCCAGTTAGTAGCGTAGAAGAAAGAGGAAATAAATTTGTATTGGGAAGCGATAAACTTTCAGGGCAACGTTGGAATTTAAAACACAAACCAATTTTAGAAAGGTTTAGCGTTACTCACAACTATAAAGCAAAAAATTATACAGATCAGAAGGTCAGAAAATATGTTTTAGCAGAACACAACGTTTACTATAAAAATGATTTGGATTCAGAGCAAAAAGACTCAATACACGAATTAGAAAATTACATTTTAGTATTTTACCCAGGAGTACTAAAGTGGCATGAACATCGACATTTGCACAGAAGTTGGAAAAATAGTCAAGTAATATCTCTAATAAGTTAAGTACTTATATTTAGATCCTCATATATTATATTAACAATAGTTTAAAGTGTATGAAATAAAAAGAAAAAGACTTGCTTTCTTATGCTAAAATGGACATGACTTGAATAGCAGCAGGTAAATATAAGAAATTTGTCTGACGCTAGAAAAGCTAATTTTGTGAGGTAAGTATGAAGTTTAGCAAAGAATCTTTTAGTAAGTTTTTTAAAGAAGTATCAAGTAACGATATTAATAAAAGAAATAAAGAAGGAGAGACGATATTGCACCAAGCAGTAGAAATCTCCGATTACAAAACAGTGAGATTATTAATAAAAAAAAGGGGCAGAGGTAAATGCAAGAGATAAAAATGGTTATACACCTCTGCACTGTGCAGTATTCGCAAAAAGTTTAGAAAATGTAAAAGTGCTACTAAGGTCGGGAGCAGAAGTAAATGCCACTCAATATGTCACTGGATGTACGCCACTGCACTCTGCGTGCAAAATAGGAGGAGCAGGAGTTGAAATAATAAAAGAGCTGGTAAAGGCTGGAGCTGAAGTTAATCAACTGAATAAGTACGGTGCAACACCAATGTACTATATCTGGGAAAGTGAAAAGTATCGTCTATGTGATAGCAAAGAAAGTGAAAAGGCAAGTAAATTTTTGAGAGAAAAAGGTGGAGTAACAAAAAGTAGAGAACTGACGTGCTATGGAGTAGAGAGGCTAGTGGGAGAAATAGCAGACATGTTGAATGGGAGCTATATGCCGGAGCTAAAAATAATAGAGATAGAAGAAATAAGGAAGAGAGACAAATCGCTAATAAAGGAAGAATGTAAAAATTTAGCAAGCAAAATAATGAGCCAAGTGAACGAAATGATAGATGAGGTAGCGAAAAGGAAGGTTTAAAAGAGGGATTTAAATTTAAAGAAAAAGTGAGGTGGATTATGTTAAAGCTTGGCAAATTTAATAAGTCAGCAAAAGAATTATTAGAGAACTCATATAAAAATATTTATGCAAGAGACGAGAAGGAAAGAACAGCTCTGCATTATGCAGTAGAAGCAAAAGCAGTGAGATTATTAGTTGAAAAAGGAGTGAATGTGAATGAAGTAGATGCGGAAGGATATACAGCACTACACCTAGCGGTAACGGAGAAACGTCTAGAAACTGTCAGAGAATTAATAAAATCAGGAGGAAATGTAAATGCTGAAGAGTATGGCAGTAAATGCACGCCGCTGCACCTTGCATGTATGATGGGGAAAGTGGAGATAGTAAAAGAGTTAGTGGAAGCAGGAGGAGAAATAGAGCAAGCGGATAAATTGGGAATGACAGCGATGGATTATGCAAAAAACAGTAAAGAAATAGCCGAGATATTAAAGAAAGAAACGGACAGAATTGAAAAGCTATTTATGAAAGGCTAAAAATATGGAGGAAGAAACAGAAAAGAAAGTAATGAATTTAGAGAAAAAACCTTTGGGTGAACTGAGAAAAATATGGAAGAAGGTATATGGGGAAGAGGCACCTAAACATTCAAAGAAATATCTGATACCGAGATTAGCTTATAGAATCCAGGAAAAAGCATATGGAGAAATGTCAAGAAAGGGGACAAAAAGACTAGAGTATCTGGCAGATCGGCTAGAGAAGGGAAAAAGAATAAGTAGTGATAAACTGCCAGTAGAAGGAACAGAATTAATACTAGAGAGAGGAGAAGAGACGCATGCGGTAATGGTAACAGACAAGGGTTTAATCTATAGAGAAGAGTTTTATACGTCATTGTCAGCAGTAGCAGGCAAAATCATGGGAATGAGCTACAACGGACCTTTATTATTTGGGATGCGTGATAAAAATGAAAATTGAAGAGAATAAAATGCTAAAAGAAGTAAGGTGTGCGATATATACAAGAAAATCAAATGAGGATGGACTAGAACAAAAGTTTAACAGTCTTGATGCGCAAAGGGTAGCATGTGAAAAATATATAAAGAGCAAAGAAGGCTGGGTAGCATTGGCAAAAAAGTACGACGATGGAGGATATTCAGGAAAGAATTTAGAAAGACCAGCGATAAAGGAATTATTTGAAGATGTAAAAAAAAGGAGAAGTAGATTGTGTAGTAGTATATACTCTGGATAGGCTATCAAGGGAAACAAAAGACAGCATTGAAGTAACATCATTTTTTAGAAGGCATCGAGTAAATTTTGTAGCAGTAACGCAGATATTTGACAATAATACGCCAATGGGAAAGTTCGTACAAACGGTGTTATCAGGAGCTGCACAACTAGAAAGAGAAATGATAGTAGAGAGGGTAAAAAATAAAATAGCAACATCAAAGGAGCAAGGATTATGGATGGGTGGAACTTTGCCGTTTGGGTATGATGTGAAAGATAAAGAATTAATAATAAATGAGAAAGAAGCGAGAATAGTAGGGCATATATTTGAAAGATATTTGGAGCTGAAGTCAATGGCAGAGTTGGCAAGAGAGTTAAATAGCCAAGGTTACAGAACAAAATCAGATATCTTTAAAAAAGCGACGGTGAGAAGAATAATAACAAATCCGATATATATGGGAAAGATAAGACATTATGAGAAAGAGTATGAGGGAAAGCATGAAGCAATAATAAAAGAGGAAAAATGGCAAAAAGCGCAGGAATTGATAAAGAATCAACCATATAGAAAGGCGAAATACGAGGAAGCATTGCTAAAGGGAATAATTAAGCGCAAGAGCTGTAATGCAAATATGACGCTGACGTACGCAAAAAAAAGAGAATAAAAGGTATAGATATTACGTATGCAATAATCATTTAAGGGGAAAAAGTTGTGAATCAGAAAACCGAAATGTAATAGCAGGAGAAGTAGAAAAAGAAGTAATGAAGAGAGCTGAGCGCCTGTATGAAAATTGGGAAGAAAAAGTGGAAGAGTGGAAAAATTTAAGCTTTGGAAAACAGAAAGAAGCAGTGAAAAAGTTAATAAAAGCAGTATTGGTGAGAGAGGATGGAATAGAGGTGTATTCTGAATCGGAGGAAAAATTTATATCAATAAAGAAGAAAGGAAATAAATGCACAGTAGTAGAGCCAGAGGGGAAAACAAACAATGCATTACTGAAAGCAGTGGTAAGAGCCCATTCCTGGAAACGGCAGCTAGAGGAAGGAAAATACGAAAGTGTGAAAGAGCTGAGTGCCAAAATTAATATAGGTACAAGACGTATACAACAAATTTTAAGGTTAAATTATTTAGCACCAAAAATTAAAGAAGATATAGTAAATGGGAGACAGCCAAGAGATTTGAAATTAGTTGATTTGAAAGAAATACCGATGCTATGGAGTGAGCAGATGAAGAAATTTTACGGCTCAGCGTCGTAACGTTTATAAAAACAACAATATGAAAAAACATCGAAAAAAGTATGTGCCAGAAAATTAAAAAAGGTTATTGCAAAAGGAGCTACTGCAAAGGGCCACACAAAAAGATGCTGAAATTAATATAGAAAAGTAAGTCAATGTTACAGAATCAATTATGTGAAAATATCAATATAAATAATGAAGATTTTAGCATACTGGATGCAACAGTGGTAGAAAATGATCCAAAATCTATAAATTATAGTAGTTTATATTTAAATAATAATCTTTAACCTTTATGGCAAATTAATCTACCTAGAAACTTCTCTCCTAGGATCAGAAGTCCTTCTTAACTCTTCACGTTCTGTCCATTTGTTGTTAGACTCGCTTATTACTTCAGGACGCATTAATCCACCAGATCTTTCAAAATATCCCTGTTCAATAGCATCGTAGACCCAGTAGTTACCAAGCTCGCAATCATTGCCTAACTCTTCTTCGCGACCTTTGAATTTTTCTAATATTTCTTCTCTATTACTCACTTCTACTATAATTTTGCTTTTATTCTGTACGTCAGGATACAGCCTAACGTCTACATTTCCCAAACTAGTATAGAAAGTTAATGCTATACTGCTACCTTCTGTAAGATCTGTGTAATTCCTTATGCCATCTTCAGTTTTAATTTCTACTTCACTATTACCGATCTTTACTATATTTCTTCCACACTTTACATCTCCATCGGTTAGACCTAAATCCCTTACCCCATCTGTTATCTTTATAATGTCTATTTTACTATCTTTAGAATATTCTAAGTAAAAAACGGAGTTGTCTACTCTTGCATCTTTTAGCTCGCTATTGGTTGCACTTTTTGCGATTTCAATAAATTTATGAGAATTGCTAATATAATCTCTATAAGCTTTTTTTAGGTTAGTTTTATGCTCTTTAAATTCTGATGTCAGTGTGTTAGCATCAACTGTATTACCAAACACTGCCCCTTTTGATACTAATTGACATATTATACTACTAGCAACTTTAGGATTTTTTTCCAACTCACTGATTTTTTTCATCACATAATCGGTAAAAGTGTACTCATTACCTGAAAAGAAATCTTGTGAAAGAGAATAGTTTAATCGTACACCAGACTTTATAGCATCGTTTACAATCTTTTCAAGTTCAGCCATGTTTTGAGCTCGAAATACCTTATCAGAAAACTTATTTAACTTCTCCTTTTGATTTGAAGTTAAATTAACGAGTAATTTACTGGCCTGTCCTTCCTTTTGCTGACGATAAATATTTATAGCATAATCTAATGCTCCTGCTTCTAAAAATATCTTTCTTAACTCTTGAATAAGACCTTCATTGTCCCAAGAAAAACGATCAACATAAGAAAATACTTTTGATTCACCCATTCCTTGCCGAATATTTAGCACCACTTTTAGGTCTGAATCTCTTTTATGCTTACTTAAAAACTCCTTTAAATTTTTAGTGCAGTCTGAATCGAGTACAAGTAAGTCATACAATTCTGCATTTAACTTTTTCTGTTTATCAGTTAGAAATAATTCTTCTATATTATAGCAGAGTTTATTAGTTGCTATTTGTTGTGGAGTTCTCCCCTTTCTACTTGTTATATTAGGGTTAGCTCCTTTCAAGAGAAGAGAGTTTGCATTATCGTAATGACCTTTAGCAGCAGCAAGGTATAGTGGTGTTTTTCCTTTATTATCTTGTATGTTAGGATCTGCACCTGCTTCTAAGAGTAAATCTATAGCCCGATTTCCTATGCAACGAAATCCACCAATATTTGCTCCTGCAATTGCATGCAATACTGTTGATTGAGATTCTCCTCTTCTTAGGTTAAGAATTACTTTTAAATCTTTATTGTTTCTATTATCATGTAAAAATTCTTCAAGAGGTTCAGTATTATCAAATGAACCACAGTTAGAAGCTAAACATTTTAGAGCACTAAGTAACTTCTTGTTTAAATTTTTTTGACTTGGCGTAAGATCGTGGTCCAGAGCAAACCAAACACAAATTTGTTCATTTAGTCCAAGTTTGCTATCTATTAAAGAAGGTAGTTCATTATGATTTCTAACTGATGGTAAATCTCCTGAGTACCACATATCATTCATCAGTTCATTTAATAAATGCTCTTTAGATGATAAATGTTCTATAATGGATTCATATTCAAAATCAGATGGTTCTGGTTTGGATTTTGGTTTTAGTAGATTGATGATAGATTTTACTATCCCGTTAGATTTACCCATACTTACCCCTTAAGCTAAGATACATAATATATTGTATGCAATATGCAACATTAAATCAACAACTATAATCTTTTTACTACTTATGTTGTTAAGCTTTTGTTAAGTTTTTATGGTGAGTAACAATGGAGTATGTAGATAGGTTAAAAGTTGCTTATGACTCCAAATTTGAGCTAATTTTACTATAAATTAACATGGTTAAGACCTATATTTGATATCACTACTATAAGAGCATGATGGATTATGCTTTAAAGGAGTGCAAAAACTGCTGAAGCTTATACAGTAACCTGCGGAGCCACTTCAGCAGAATAAACAAACACATGCCAGTATTAGTAGAGAATTATTTATAAGTCAACTAACTTTTTCAAAAATATTTTAGTGAAGATACCATGCTAGCTAGTGTTATAAAGAATTGAATTATTGACTCTTCCTAAGATTGCAAAAAGGGTCGTATGTTTGTGAGAACAAGCCGCGTAAAAATAAGGTTATAAAAATAGAAGATTTAAATTTTTTCAATAAGCTTAGGCAAAACAGTTCGTATGTAAATTTAGCAAAAGTAAGCCAATATAGTTGATTTTGCAATGTAGTAAAATTACCATATAAAAAAGTTCGTATGTATCGTTTGGTAGACCAATTCATTCCAAAACAAACTCTTCTCACACTGCTGATTTTGAGCGCCGGAAATGGTTATATTATTTAAATTTATTAACACTATATACTGTAAAGTTAACGGCTGCTCATTTAAGATTTTCCTTCAAATAACTTGATATGTAAGTTTTTTTACACTCCCTTCACAACCGGTTACCTCTGCCTGCCACTTTTACCTTTGCTAAGATCAGAGATATTACTAGCTTTAGGATCTTCTAAGGTAGATTGTGGGTTACCAAAATTGCCTATATCACTAACACTAAGTGACATAGGTGGTCCTTTCCCTCCTTGTGGTTGCTGGTGCCATACCCCATGCGTTGGATATTGGCGCTCTAAAAAACTTAATAGTAATTGACGAATTTCATTTAGCCTTTGACATGATATAACAACCCTTCTATTGAGTAAATGCTCCTCCTCAGGAAATTGGTGAATATTATCAATGTTTTGAAATTCTCTTGAGATTGCTCTTCTCCGCTCTTGAAGGTATTGTCCATTTCTAAGATTGTCTGGATCAACTATATTATCCAGGCCTGGAACATTTAACGTAAGAAGATCACGCATTTCATCTAACACACCTCTACCTTGTTCTCCAAGATCACCATTTCGTTGTAAAGCTTGACTAATATCTCTGGCGTTTTCTAATGCCCAGATACCGCAATTATGGCCATCTCTCTGCTGTACTAACGCATTGTCTTGCTGGTCAGCAAGAACATTATGGACTGGAACAGGAGCACCATTTACTATAAGATTGTTTAGCTTATCCGGAACGTTACCACCAATTGAACTAGCATAATACCCATAATACTTCCTATTTTGAAAGGCAATAGTTAATGTAGCCCAATGGCTGCCATCTATATTAACAATCAAATTTGATATCAATATTTCATTGTTTTGCATTTCTTTATTGCTAATATGATTTTGCAACTTTTGCAAATGATCATTTACCCACCCTATAGGTAGTGTGGCAAAGAGCACATTATTATGCAGAACAGGCTGTAAGTTATATAGTGTTGTCCTTGCAGCAGAACGTATATCCCTTTCTTGAAGCCAATAATGATAGTAACGATTATCTGTTGCAAAGTCTAGTGTGAGTATATCATGCACATTTTCTATCGAATTAAGACCCATTATATTATCTTGAATATGCAGATTTACTAGGGGTAAAATATCATCTTCTAGCCTTACAATTCTTTCTGTCCTTCCACCGGGTCCTGAAGCACGACTGGAGTCAAGTTTATTTCTATGTGAAAATATAAGGTCCTCTGCTCTCTGTGCACCTCTATTAAATACAGCATAAGATAAAATTGCACTTCCACAAATAGAAAGTGGCCTACGTCTTTTCATTTCATTCGTAAATTTACGTATCTTCTGTTTTGCATTACTTTTCTGTTGTGCTACTACCCTTTGATCATTAGCAAATCCTAATATAAATCCAATTGAGTGAACATCTGAATCATTCTCTGTAGGTTGCCTTGATACTAGGAGATCTAATCTATGCTCTGCAACTCTTGTATTTACTCGCTCCACTATTTTTCCTGCCATTCTTATGTCGGAAATACATATTTGACTTATCTTGTACCTAGAAACTACTTTACAAATATCGTCACAATTATAAAACACACCATACAATATAGACCGAAACTTGTCCTCGCTATCTACATCTATTATTGCATTACCATTCATATTTTCTGGCATTAATACTGCAGAAATGTTTCTAAGTAATTCTTGATACTGAAATCTATCTTGCCAGCCATCATTCATAACTTGATTTAAAGCATTATGCACATTTCCAGCATTAGGCACTTGCACAAGATTACCACCAAGAAAATTATTTGCATTATTATTTTGGTAATTGTGATATAAACCAAGGTTATCTGTATGAATATTAAGGCCAAGTTGATTATTAAGTGTGCATGAAACTTCCCGTACATGAACATTATTCCCATTCATATTAAGATCTTGTAAATTGATTGCTCCTTGTTGTCGTGCATCGTGAGCTCTAATATGAAGTATAACTATATCAGAACCTTCAGCATGAAAGACCATAGTTAAACATCTTAAACCCTCATCACCATGTCTAAATGTATACTTTGTTACAGGTGCTTCCCCTCCCCCTTCGAGTTGTAAATGGTGCCTATCAAAAGCACTACTTCCAGAAGCGAACCCAATTATGCAATCAAATATTCTGTTATAATTCTCTGCATTTCTTGGTATTTCGTTAGGAGGATGTTGAAGCAAGAAATCTCTAATATTTTCTCTAATTCCTTCATCCTCCAAACACTCAAATAATCTTTGTACCAAAGGAAATCTATTCTCTAAAAACTCTACTGTATCAACACTAAAAGGATCTAGATTTACATTAAAATTCAATCCAACACAAACACAAACAGTATGCTTTGATGTAAGTGTAAATGAAGAATTGCATAACCTTTCAGCGTAGCCTATGGCACGGTTTAATGCAACATCTGACGATGTCTTACATCTAGTAATATTAAAAATAAAAATATTTTTTCTCTCTGCTTGATGATGTACAAGAAAAGCAACATATGAATTTCCAGGAGACAAGTCAAGGTCAATATCTATTGTGTAGAGATGAATAAAATTTGCCAACAAACCTAAGAAAAATCCGTGACTCTCAAACTTTTGACTGCGATTTTGAATGTCATTTTGTAGGTTGCCTAGGTAACTACGATAGATTCGAGTTATGTATGGCAAAATTCCTTCATTTATTCCACGTTCTATATTTATTCTTTGGTTACTTGCTAGCACTTCCATAAAACTGAAAATCCCTTGCTGACCCGGTGCAACTTGCACAAAATTGACCAAACGACCAAGCTGTACTCTCTGATCTTGATTGAGTCGTATACTTCCTATTTCCTTAACTGTCAACAAACTGCGTGGCGCAGGCGCATTAATCCCATTAAGCCTATTGCGTTCTATATGCCTAAGAAGGCTAATCTCAGACGCTGAATATTTAGCAAATCTATCTCTACCTTGAGAATCTTTTTCACGAATCACCCCGAATGCTGTTGCAATCGCCTCTCCCTGAATCTTGCCCTTTCCATGCATGCATACTTTGTATTGCTCAAAATTTAGGTCTTCTTCCCTTAAATCTGGATTTTGCTGTCTAATCTCTTGCACTAGAGCATTTCTCTCCCTTGTACTGAACCTTAACCCATCACTATTAGGACGATCAGAAATACTGTAACATCTGACAACTTGCTGTTCGTCACGATAAACAGCGACTTTTAGGTTCCCTGTATTTCTATTTCTACCACCTGTATCAATACCATGATTATCAAAACGAAAATACACTCTCTCATTTGCTTTTAAGATATTAGCATCATGAGCAGTAGCAAACATACTAAAAAAGAATACAGGAAGGAAACGACCTGAACCCACATGATGCGAGAAAGATGAACAACGATCTAAAAAAGATTCAAATTCTTGTCTAAAAGCTTCAAGATTTCCATCAACTAAACTTCTAATTAAAGACACAAAGCACCTCCCTATTTGCTACAACGAGAAAAATCACTTACACCAATGGGTGAACTACTTAATTAACACTCAGCGTAAAGGCCCTTTTCCTCTTACGAGAACCAGAAGAAATCACACCAGGAGATTCAAGCTCGGGCTCTGGCTCATTACCGGGAGTATTAAATAAACTGTGTCAAACCGCATTTTTAGCTCAACTCAATTTTCAATCTGTTGGGAAAGAAAATGTCGAGCTGAGATATAGTCAATGCCCAATCATGTACAGGCATAGTCCATTTCTCCTCCGCTTTCTTTATAGCACAATATACCTGTTTATACAAGGCATTTATGCTAGTAAATGAGCCCTTGGTTTTGGTGAATTTCCTAATTTGCCTATGTAGCCCCTCTATGGGATTAGTAGTATAGATTATCCTCCTAACTGGGTCGGAATACTTAAAATAACCAGATAGGTTTTCCCAATTATTCTGCCAAGATTTTATAACCATAGGGTACTTTGTGCCCCATTTTTCATCTAATTCCAACAGATAATTCTCGGCAATTTCCTTACTTGAAGCTTGATACACCTTCTTTAAATCACTCAAAAAACTCTTTGCATCTTTACTAGCTACATACTTCAGTGAGTTACGTATCTGATGCACTATACACATCTGCACTTCTGCATAGCACTGATAGGCATGTAAATCACAGTGAATTTACGCAGCTAATTTAAATTTAGCCATACCTATATCAGTAAATTTGTTCAATAAGTAGCACTTAATTAACAGCTCTTTTTCACGATTTACCTCTGATTTATTTTTCAAGCCAAACCCAAATATTTGCTTCAACCTATAGAAAAAGACTTCAATATAAGACCGTGCTCCATACTTAACTTTTTTCTTCCATTCATTAATACCATCTTCATAATTCTCATATGACCTAATTCTACTAATATACTTGTTTCTTTCTGATAAGTAGTCAGCTAAACAAATTTTAGTATCCTTCCTAGGGCGAATAATAGGCACAATATTGTATTTTCTGCATTCTTTATACACACTTTTTATATCATAAGCCGCATCTGCTCGAATAGAACAAATGTTATATTTATCACTGACTTCTTCTAACATATCGCAGACCGGCAAATAGTCTACAGCAACACCACTAGTGTAGTTCATGCTTATTGCTTTCTTATCATTTATGTTTAAAACAACATGTAATTTTCTTACTTGACCATAACCACTGTATTTTCTTTTTCGAATATTAAGCTTACTATGCCCACCGTTATTATTGTAGATACTAACTCTAGTGCTATCTACGGCAATTTCAACATTTTCCAGATCGTCTTTATTGCTTCTATGGTCATCAATCTTCAAATTAAGCTTTTTAAATCTTCTGGAAGCTTGTGTATAGCTGATAATCTTAAGTTTTTTGCCTATTTGTACCATATAACCTTTTACAAAACCTACAGCTTGTCTCAAGCCAATTCTAAAAAGATATGTGTATTAAAATTACAACTTTATCACTATAAGTGTTATTGCCACCTGCAACTTTTGGACTATTTTCATACCAATTTTCTATGGCTTGATTAACAAAATGAAAAACATTTCCTCTTTTTTTGAGAAACTCGTTATATTCTCTCCAATAACAAAAATTGGTAATCACTTCCGTTTTTTGTATTATATTTCTCCTTAAGCTATTAAAATAACTTTTTTATAATAAGTTTTGTCAGATGAAGTTTAGTGTTAGTATCCCCTTTGAAAAAGGAGAAGAAAAAAAGTTCCTGAAATATGTAAGTAGGCAGCAAGGTAAAGGTGAGTGTCAGTATTTAAAGGATAAAAAAGAAGAAAGCAATAACCCGATTAAACTTAGGATTGCAGAAGTTGCTGCGATTGAGGGTAAGTACAACTTTGGCGTGTACGCTCGGCAGTATATTAAAAAAGGTGATGTTATTGGTTATTACAAAGGGAAAAATGTTAAGTCTGGTGAAGTTGTTGATAGAAAATTTTTGATGATTATGAATAAAAATCAACAATTAGACGCAGCGTGTATTTTTAACTGGACACGTTTCTTAAATCATTCAAGCTTTTCTTGTAACTGTTATTTTGCAGAAAGCAATGATGGTAGGGCTATTCAAGTGCTAAAAAATATTAAAGAAGGTGAGCAGCTGCTCATTGACTACGGTGGTTCTTACGTATTTGACATCAATATCGTTTATTTACATCCAACTGATAATGATCTTTCATATGAGGAAAAAGTGGCTGCTAATAAGGGATATGAACTATTGAAGATAACGAAAGACACAGTTCCATTAAGCAGTATGAAGAAAATTTTCGACTTCGATGATTGTGATGAGATTTATTTAACCAAGTTGCATAAACAAGTGCTTTTCCCAAAACTTCAAACTGAATTCAATAAAGGCGAAGTAAACGAAGAAGAGGTTGATTTGCCATGTTATTTTTTAAAAAATAAGAAATATTCTTCCATTCAACAACAAGTTACACCTTTAATGTTTGCTTGCTATAAAGGACTTATAAAGGAGGTGAAGTACTTATTGAAACACAATGCTGATCCTTTACGCAATACGCTACATGGAGGGCATAACTCGCTGATTTTTACAATTTTAGGCACTGCAGAGAATAATACAAAAAAAGAAATTTTTAAACTTTTAACAGAAAAAGTGCTCTCTTCTACACCTCGAGATTATAAATATCTAATTGAGGAAGAAACAGACTCTCAAGGTCTGAGCATATTTGATTACATTTGTAAGAGCGATCTCTTAACCATTATTACTGATCCTCAAGATAAAAATTCTGCAAACAAAATTTTACTTAATCTTCAAACAAAAATTTTAAATGGCATTTTTCCAAATAAGTTTTCGAAAAATGTTGTAAAGCAAATAGATCTTAAGAAGCTCAGTTTTGAGTTGCCTTGTGTTAATTTCTGCGATAAAAATTTCAATAGTAAAAATAAACGTATAAAAAAAGAAGAAAATAATCGAAAAGCAACTTTAACCGCAAGTGAAATAAAAAGAGAACATTATAAATATGTTAAGGGTGAGGTTGATGAAATTCAAGCTGAGGAGATTGAAGGCTTGCTGAAGAAATGTGAATATAAACTTAATCATAATGAAATAATTGAGATGTATAAGCAAGTCTTTGCTCACTGTGCATGTTACTTAGATGCTGCGGACAGCTTAAAATATAAAAACAAAGTCGATAATTTATTAAATTTTTTTCAGAACAAGATTTCCTGGAAAGAGAAGCTATTGATATTCAGTTACGCTCTTCAGAATCTTAGTTATTGGCATGAACGTGACTGTGGTGGGAAGCCATGGAATTCCATTCAAGCCTTCAAATACCTAAAAGATAAGCTTGATACAGATGAATATTGTGCTATACGAGATAAGATGTCTGTTGAAAGGAAGGAAGAGTTTGATAGTATGATGGGTTATTTTACCGATGTTAATATTGATCCTGCTATCATAAAAAAACTTTACAAATAGTTAATAGTGTGTACTAATGGCAGTATGTGTTTTTTGAGATCTGTATCATGAAAGCGTGTATAGTAAGTTCTATAAAGTCCAATCTTGAAAATGGTAAATATTCAGATGCTTGTTCAGATTTTTACAGCGAAGGGTATGACAACGAAGTGGACTTTTTATGTTATATTTTAAGAGAAAAAAGACTTGATTGCTTTTTAGAACCCTTGTTAATCTTTTACAAGCGAGATCTTCCAAGAATTCTCAAAGTAGCAGATAAAAAAAATGGTGAACATTTTGTGTGCGTTGCATACAGAGAAAGAAAGTTGCATAGGGTTCTCGAGGCGATCAAGCTCGAGGCGATCAAGCTTGAGGTGGAATCCTTCTATCGTGAAAACAATGAACGCAAAGCTTTATTGCACTTGATAGCTGATAAAGAAAAAGAACAAGACGAGATATTTAATTTGCTCAAAAATTTAAAAAAACATGGGGTGGACTTAAATCATCGTTACAGTAATGGTGAAACTATTTTGCATTATGCTATTAAGTATAATAATGTTTGTATGGTAGTCGGAATTATTAAAAGCAATCTTGAAACTTTGAGAATTGAGGATAATAATGGTCTAAATCCTCTTTCGTATGCTAGTAATAGGTTGTTAGACAAAATTTTGGATAGATTTCAAGAGTTAGATACGCGTGGAAGAAAAATTATTGCCACTGATTTTCTTAGCATACTTGCTAAACGAAAAGATCAAGGAGTACAAATAGTTAGAAGGTTAATTGGGCTTGGCAAATCTGCCTCTACAGGTGAGGTAAGAAGTGATCCTGCAAGAGACATTATGGAAAAAGTAGATATAATAAAGCTCTTTTTTGAATTTGTTTCTTTTGGAAAGACAGATATTGTAAAGTTTTTTTTAGATAGATATCCGGATATTGTTAATAGTAAATTTGAGGGAAAAACAGCTCTTTTTTTTGCTATTGAAAGAGGTGACGTTAAGCTTGTTGAACTCTTATTGAAAAAAAAGGCCAATCTTAGTATTGAGTATGAAGGTCGTTCTCCTATTCACTATGCTGCTGGTAGTGGAAGTGTTGAGATATTGAGAGTTCTTTTAAAAGAAAAAGGTGGTTCTTCTATGGCTTATAATAGGGATGTATCTGGTTATATCCCTCTGCAACATGCAGTTATGAGTGTTGATATTGAAGTGGCTAAAAAAATGGTCGATCTTTTGGTAAAAGGTAGGCAAGAATGCGATATAAATTTGGTAGATCGCGAAGGTTATAATACTTTAGACCGTTTAGTCTTGCAAGGTTCAGAAGCCGGAATCGAGTTAGAAGGATATCTGAAATCTCTGGGTGCTGTTCATTCTGAAAAATTTAAACAGAGTCAGTCAAGAAGTTCAAGAAGCATAAGTAGTTTAAACTCTTCTACTATTTCTATACGTCGCTCGACGAGAGAAAAATCTTTATCTGGTTTTTCCAGCATGTCAAGTGGTATAGGTAGTGAAGAAAGTTACGTCGCTTCTATATCTGAAATTGTAGACGTTGATACTTTACCTAAGAAACGGTGTGAAGAAATTTTAAAGTGTATTGAAAAGAGGATTATCGAGGAATTCAGTCAAGATGATGATATTCTCAGTGAATTTGGCGAATGGAAGCAAGTATTGAGGCTTCACAGTAAAAATGAAGACTATGCTGTTTTTAAGTGGGCTATTGATGGAGATTTTAACTACCCAGATGATAATTTTATCAGAATGAGTTTCATATTAGATAAAGCTAGTCAGGTTCTTTCTGAAAAGGAAAGGCTTGCTATGCTAACAGAAGGCCTTATATACTGTTGTGCTTGGCATAATAAAAGAGGAGAAGGCGATACCGTTTGGGATGCTTCACCTTATATACGTTGGATATTTAAAAGATATAATGATGATAAGAAGGTTAGTATTATTATAGATGCTCTCACTGAACTTTATCGTTATGATGGAGCAGGTGCTAAAAATGAAGGTAAGCATGATTTTACACTCTCTAAGGAGGTTCTATTGAGCGAAGTTGCAAAGTCAATTGAGAATGGCGATGAGGATGGCGTAGAGGTTAGGCTTGCGACTGTTCTTAATTGCATTATAAATATGAGGAAGACTGAGAAGGTGAGTACATTCTTGCAAGATGTAAGCAAACTTAACGTCAAGACCGACAAGATATTTATGTTTGCTCTTGTTCATTCTATATCTAGCAATAAGTTTGCTATTGTAAAAAAGGAATACTTGGAAGGTTTCTGTAATAAAAGTGAGGACAAAATTCGAGAGGTGCTTGAATACGGCCTCAAGCATGCTATTTCTTTTAACAAAAAAATGTGTATGAAAAAACTGTTTGATGTGCTATCAGAATATGAAAATATGAAGTTCAAGATATTTCAAAGTGTCTTCAAGCATGCTATAGCTTTTGAGAAGTTAAACCTGTTAAATGATATATTGAGACAACTAAGCCAGGAAGAAGAGTTATTAAAGTTGTTTAAATGTGCTTTCAATCTTGCTGTACCTTCTGAGATAGACTCTGTCCTACATGCTTTGTTTAAAGAAGTTAGAAAGCAAAACTTTGAAAAAGAAGGGTTATTAGAGTTACTTAGATATGTTCTCAAGCATGCTATAGCTTTTGAGATAGATTCTTCCCTACGTGTTGTGCTGGAAGAGATTGAAAAAATAAGCTTGGAGGAAAAAGAGTTATTTAGGTTGTATGAAAATAGTGCGGGATTTGCTCAATCTGTGGGAAGTCCTGGTATTAAAAAAGTTTTCATAGAGAAGATGAGAAACTTAGAAAGTAAGCGTGCACCGCTTAATGAATTTTTTGCTTATATTGAGGAGGGTTCGGATAGTCTCACAATCATTCAGAAAGCATTTAAGATCGCGAAAAAAAGATTAGGTTCTGGTCATCCATTTGTTTTAGATATTCTTTGTAATATGGCAGAAATGTTTAGCAAGCTAGGTAATAAAAGTAAGGCTCTTGAAATATATCAGAAAGTACTTAATGCTCAAAAGGGATCAGATGTTTTGGGTCCTGATCATCCGGATACTTTAAGTACTCAGGATAGCATGGCAGTATTACAACAACAAATGGCAAGATTACAACAACAAAATGATGAACCTGGGCATTATTTAAGCGGTATAACAATAAGTAATCAATCAGTGGAAACAAGGGTGCCAGACTAAAACTATTTCTTTCTGAAGTTGCTTTATTTCAGCTTGAGGGAGGCCAGTAGATTCATCTACGTAATACCACAGCTAATATAGCTCATAAATAAAGAAGCCATCCGAATCGGACACGAAAAAAGCAGGAAAGAGGGTGAAAAATAGGCTAAAATAGCAGTCTAAAATTAACTCAAGGCGGGTGTTTCTATTGATGTTATTGCTAAAATAACAGGGTTTTCTGTTGATTATATTGAGAAAATTCAAGAAAAGAAGTTTTAGCCATAACGTTTTTTTGTTAAACCCTCTATTCTAGTAATTTTAATATTGCAATCCATTCTAATGTCTGTACAATGCCTTTTTACATAACACTGTTAATCCCTAATATGAGGAGTTAATGCTAACACAGAAAGAGCTTCGGGCTACGATGTCCAAAAAATTACAGGAAGCTATTAAACATACAGATCATGAGATTGCTGCTGGGAGGAAGTCAGCTATCAAGAGATGGGTGGGAGTCCTTCAAGATAACTTTATGGAGCACATAAAATACTTTAAGGGTGATAAGTTGAAGTTTTTGCACAATGTATTCCAAGATGAAGGTTGTTGGTTAGGTACAAGGTTAAATAATACTGTTTTAGGTCAGAAATTGACTGAAGAGAAAATAGGAGAAATCGATAACCCACTACCAAGGTATGGTATGGCATCTAGGTACTGTATAACGGGCAAGATAGGTGATTTTTTCAACAAACAGTTTGTACTCTCTAGAGGTCAATTTACTTCAGAAGAGGTAGATAGTCAAGGTAATCCGATCAGTGATCAATATGTAAGAAACATTCTGCTATCATCCATGAAGAGAAATGGTCCTGTGTTTGATTTCTGGATCGATAGAGAATCTGGGGAATTAAAGAAGTATGATGCAGTAGAAGGTTTTGACAGTGCTGTAAAACTTAAGTGGAGCGAAGGGGTAGAGTATTTTTATAATCAGTTAGAGGAAAAAGATAAGGAGAAGAAGCTTACAGAAGCTATTGTTGCTCTTTCTCGTCCTCAATCTGTTGAGAAAGACGCTCCTATTTTAGATTTTTGTGTAAGGAATATAGGCGATAAAGATACTCTTTTACAGAAATTATTGCAGAAAGATAAGGGAGTATATTCCCTTCTTGCTGAATTAATAGAGTCATGTTTTTTTGATACGGTTCATGATTTGGTACAGTGCTGGTGTTATAAAGGCGTTTCAGCAGGAGGAGACTGTTCGGACAAGATATTCTCACAGCAAGACTATGAACTTTTTCTTTATTCACTTTCAAATGTGATGTTGAAAAATCCTGAGTTAAGTGTTCAAGCTAGATCCCTTATTATGGAGATTTGGAAATGTGAACGCTTTGCTGAATACAGAGAGACCTCTGTTAATACTTCTAATTATACAGTTCCTATAAAGAGTGTACTTGGGGGATTAATCATTAATTGGAAACGAGAAGATGTTTGTAAGCCCGATAGGGAAATAGAGAAAGAAGAAATATTAGATATGATTTCATTTGCCAAAGGTTGCTTTCCTGAAAAGTTTGACCTTTTTAAAGAAGTCATGATAGAAAATCTTAGAATATGTGGTGGGGAAGGCAAGAAAGTAAATGTAGATTATGGTCTATTTGCAGAAGAGTTATTTCTTCAGTTAGAGAAAGTAACTTTACCTTCTGTAGGTGATGGTTCCGGTGATCATCGAAGACGGTCTATAGTGATAGTAGAAGCTGAAGATTCTAGTCTTTCTATTAGACATGGTCGTTCTGGTGATGAGTCAGAGTCCGAGCTTGAATCTCCTGGTGTGATTTCTTCTGGTTCTCGTAAGAGAAAATTAGAGAGAAAACTCTTACCTGCTGGAAATTATAGTTCTGGTGATGAGTCAGAGTCCGAGCTTGAATCTCCTGGTGTGATTTCTTCTGGTTCTCGTAAGAGAAAATTAGAGAGAAAACTCTTACCTGCTGGAAATTATAGTTCTGGTGATGAGTCAGAGTCCGAGCTTGAATCTCCTGGTGTGATTTCTTCTGGTTCTCGTAAGAGAAAATTAGAGAGAAAACTCTTACCTGCTGGAAATTATAGTTCTGGTGATGAGTCAGAGTCCGAGCTTGAATCTCCTGGTGTGATTTCTTCTGGTTCTCGTAAGAGAAAATTAGAGAGAAAACTCTTACCTGCTGGAAATTATAGTTCTGGTGATGAGTCAGAGTCTGATTTAACCGCAAGTAAAATAAAAAGAGAACATTATAAATATGTTAAGGGTGAGGTTGATGAAATTCAAGCTGAGGAGATTGAAGGCTTGCTGAAGAAATGTGAATATAAACTTAATCATAATGAAATAATTGAGATGTATAAGCAAGTCTTTACTCACTGTGCATGTTACTTAGATGCTGCGGACAGCTTAAAATATAAAAACAAAGTCGATAATTTATTAAATTTTTTTCAGAACAAGATTTCCCGGAAAGAGAAGCTATTGATATTCAGTTGCGCTCTTCAGAATCTTAGTTATTGGCATGGACGTGACTGTGGTGGGAAGCCATGGAATTCCATTCAAGCCTTCAAATACCTAAAAGATAAGCTTGATACAGATGAATATTGTGCTATACGAGATAAGATGTCTGTTGAAAGGAAGGAAGAGTTTGATAGTATGATGGGTTATTTTACCGATGTTAATATTGATCCTGCTATCATAAAAAAACTTTACAAATAGTTAATAGTGTGTACTAATGGCAGTATGTGTTTTTTGAGATCTGTATCATGAAAGCGTGTATAGTAAGTTCTATAAAGTCCAATCTTGAAAATGGTAAATATTCAGATGCTTGTTCAGATTTTTACAGCGAAGGGTATGACAACGAAGTGGACTTTTTATGTTATATTTTAAGAGAAAAAAGACTTGATTGCTTTTTAGAACCCTTGTTAATCTTTTACAAGCGAGATCTTCCAAGAATTCTCAAAGTAGCAGATAAAAAAAATGGTGAACATTTTGTGTGCGTTGCATACAGAGAAAGAAAGTTGCATAGGGTTCTCGAGGCGATCAAGCTCGAGGTGGGGTCCTGTTACCTAAGGAGAGAAAGTTGCCTTTCCCCCCTCGGCTTCCAAAACCGGACTTAACAGTTTCCCGTTATCCTTCATGGCTTTGTTGCATAGCTAGTGTTGGTTGAGGTTATTGTAAGAAGAAAAGCTTTTTAATATATGGCTACTAACGCATTTTGTTGTAAAACAGGCATTTTTCAAACAAGTACAACTTATGCCACAAAAAATGAGAGTAAGTAACCAAAGAGAATATAACGAGTTTCTCAAAAAAAGAGGAAATGTTTTTCATTTTGTTAATCAAGCCATAGAAAATTGGTATGAAAATAGTCCAAAAGTTGCAGGTGGCAATAACACTTATAGTGATAAAGTTGTAATTTTAATACACATATCTTTTTAGAATTGGCTTGAGACAAGCTGTAGGTTTTGTAAAAGGTTATATGGTACAAATAGGCAAAAAACTTAAGATTATCAGCTATACACAAGCTTCCAGAAGATTTAAAAAGCTTAATTTGAAGATTGATGACCATAGAAGCAATAAAGACGATCTGGAAAATGTTGAAATTGCCGTAGATAGCACTAGAGTTAGTATCTACAATAATAACGGTGGGCATAGTAAGCTTAATATTCGAAAAAGAAAATACAGTGGTTATGGTCAAGTAAGAAAATTACATGTTGTTTTAAACATAAATGATAAGAAAGCAATAAGCATGAACTACACTAGTGGTGTTGCTGTAGACTATTTGCCGGTCTGCGATATGTTAGAAGAAGTCAGTGATAAATATAACATTTGTTCTATTCGAGCAGATGCGGCTTATGATATAAAAAGTGTGTATAAAGAATGCAGAAAATACAATATTGTGCCTATTATTCGCCCTAGGAAGGATACTAAAATTTGTTTAGCTGACTACTTATCAGAAAGAAACAAGTATATTAGTAGAATTAGGTCATATGAGAATTATGAAGATGGTATTAATGAATGGAAGAAAAAAGTTAAGTATGGAGCACGGTCTTATATTGAAGTCTTTTTCTATAGGTTGAAGCAAATATTTGGGTTTGGCTTGAAAAATAAATCAGAGGTAAATCGTGAAAAAGAGCTGTTAATTAAGTGCTACTTATTGAACAAATTTACTGATATAGGTATGGCTAAATTTAAATTAGCTGCGTAAATTCACTGTGATTTACATGCCTATCAGTGCTATGCAGAAGTGCAGATGTGTATAGTGCATCAGATACGTAACTCACTGAAGTATGTAGCTAGTAAAGATGCAAAGAGTTTTTTGAGTGATTTAAAGAAGGTGTATCAAGCTTCAAGTAAGGAAATTGCCGAGAATTATCTGTTGGAATTAGATGAAAAATGGGGCACAAAGTACCCTATGGTTATAAAATCTTGGCAGAATAATTGGGAAAACCTATCTGGTTATTTTAAGTATTCCGACCCAGTTAGGAGGATAATCTATACTACTAATCCCATAGAGGGGCTACATAGGCAAATTAGGAAATTCACCAAAACCAAGGGCTCATTTACTAGCATAAATGCCTTGTATAAACAGGTATATTGTGCTATAAAGAAAGCGGAGGAGAAATGGACTATGCCTGTACATGATTGGGCATTGACTATATCTCAGCTCGACATTTTCTTTCCCAACAGATTGAAAATTGAGTTGAGCTAAAAATGCGGTTTGACACAGTTTATTTAATACTCCCGGTAATGAGCCAGAGCCCGAGCTTGAATCTCCTGGTGTGATTTCTTCTGGTTCTCGTAAGAGGAAAAGGGCCTTTACGCTGAGTGTTAATTAAGTAGTTCACCCATTGGTGTAAGTGATTTTTCTCGTTGTAGCAAATAGGGAGGTGCTTTGTGTCTTTAATTAGAAGTTTAGTTGATGGAAATCTTGAAGCTTTTAGACAAGAATTTGAATCTTTTTTAGATCGTTGTTCATCTTTCTCGCATCATGTGGGTTCAGGTCGTTTCCTTCCTGTATTCTTTTTTAGTATGTTTGCTACTGCTCATGATGCTAATATCTTAAAAGCAAATGAGAGAGTGTATTTTCGTTTTGATAATCATGGTATTGATACAGGTGGTAGAAATAGAAATACAGGGAACCTAAAAGTCGCTGTTTATCGTGACGAACAGCAAGTTGTCAGATGTTACAGTATTTCTGATCGTCCTAATAGTGATGGGTTAAGGTTCAGTACAAGGGAGAGAAATGCTCTAGTGCAAGAGATTAGACAGCAAAATCCAGATTTAAGGGAAGAAGACCTAAATTTTGAGCAATACAAAGTATGCATGCATGGAAAGGGCAAGATTCAGGGAGAGGCGATTGCAACAGCATTCGGGGTGATTCGTGAAAAAGATTCTCAAGGTAGAGATAGATTTGCTAAATATTCAGCGTCTGAGATTAGCCTTCTTAGGCATATAGAACGCAATAGGCTTAATGGGATTAATGCGCCTGCGCCACGCAGTTTGTTGACAGTTAAGGAAATAGGAAGTATACGACTCAATCAAGATCAGAGAGTACAGCTTGGTCGTTTGGTCAATTTTGTGCAAGTTGCACCGGGTCAGCAAGGGATTTTCAGTTTTATGGAAGTGCTAGCAAGTAACCAAAGAATAAATATAGAACGTGGAATAAATGAAGGAATTTTGCCATACATAACTCGAATCTATCGTAGTTACCTAGGCAACCTACAAAATGACATTCAAAATCGCAGTCAAAAGTTTGAGAGTCACGGATTTTTCTTAGGTTTGTTGGCAAATTTTATTCATCTCTACACAATAGATATTGACCTTGACTTGTCTCCTGGAAATTCATATGTTGCTTTTCTTGTACATCATCAAGCAGAGAGAAAAAATATTTTTATTTTTAATATTACTAGATGTAAGACATCGTCAGATGTTGCATTAAACCGTGCCATAGGCTACGCTGAAAGGTTATGCAATTCTTCATTTACACTTACATCAAAGCATACTGTTTGTGTTTGTGTTGGATTGAATTTTAATGTAAATCTAGATCCTTTTAGTGTTGATACAGTAGAGTTTTTAGAGAATAGATTTCCTTTGGTACAAAGATTATTTGAGTGTTTGGAGGATGAAGGAATTAGAGAAAATATTAGAGATTTCTTGCTTCAACATCCTCCTAACGAAATACCAAGAAATGCAGAGAATTATAACAGAATATTTGATTGCATAATTGGGTTCGCTTCTGGAAGTAGTGCTTTTGATAGGCACCATTTACAACTCGAAGGGGGAGGGGAAGCACCTGTAACAAAGTATACATTTAGACATGGTGATGAGGGTTTAAGATGTTTAACTATGGTCTTTCATGCTGAAGGTTCTGATATAGTTATACTTCATATTAGAGCTCACGATGCACGACAACAAGGAGCAATCAATTTACAAGATCTTAATATGAATGGGAATAATGTTCATGTACGGGAAGTTTCATGCACACTTAATAATCAACTTGGCCTTAATATTCATACAGATAACCTTGGTTTATATCACAATTACCAAAATAATAATGCAAATAATTTTCTTGGTGGTAATCTTGTGCAAGTGCCTAATGCTGGAAATGTGCATAATGCTTTAAATCAAGTTATGAATGATGGCTGGCAAGATAGATTTCAGTATCAAGAATTACTTAGAAACATTTCTGCAGTATTAATGCCAGAAAATATGAATGGTAATGCAATAATAGATGTAGATAGCGAGGACAAGTTTCGGTCTATATTGTATGGTGTGTTTTATAATTGTGACGATATTTGTAAAGTAGTTTCTAGGTACAAGATAAGTCAAATATGTATTTCCGACATAAGAATGGCAGGAAAAATAGTGGAGCGAGTAAATACAAGAGTTGCAGAGCATAGATTAGATCTCCTAGTATCAAGGCAACCTACAGAGAATGATTCAGATGTTCACTCAATTGGATTTATATTAGGATTTGCTAATGATCAAAGGGTAGTAGCACAACAGAAAAGTAATGCAAAACAGAAGATACGTAAATTTACGAATGAAATGAAAAGACGTAGGCCACTTTCTATTTGTGGAAGTGCAATTTTATCTTATGCTGTATTTAATAGAGGTGCACAGAGAGCAGAGGACCTTATATTTTCACATAGAAATAAACTTGACTCCAGTCGTGCTTCAGGACCCGGTGGAAGGACAGAAAGAATTGTAAGGCTAGAAGATGATATTTTACCCCTAGTAAATCTGCATATTCAAGATAATATAATGGGTCTTAATTCGATAGAAAATGTGCATGATATACTCACACTAGACTTTGCAACAGATAATCGTTACTATCATTATTGGCTTCAAGAAAGGGATATACGTTCTGCTGCAAGGACAACACTATATAACTTACAGCCTGTTCTGCATAATAATGTGCTCTTTGCCACACTACCTATAGGGTGGGTAAATGATCATTTGCAAAAGTTGCAAAATCATATTAGCAATAAAGAAATGCAAAACAATGAAATATTGATATCAAATTTGATTGTTAATATAGATGGCAGCCATTGGGCTACATTAACTATTGCCTTTCAAAATAGGAAGTATTATGGGTATTATGCTAGTTCAATTGGTGGTAACGTTCCGGATAAGCTAAACAATCTTATAGTAAATGGTGCTCCTGTTCCAGTCCATAATGTTCTTGCTGACCAGCAAGACAATGCGTTAGTACAGCAGAGAGATGGCCATAATTGCGGTATCTGGGCATTAGAAAACGCCAGAGATATTAGTCAAGCTTTACAACGAAATGGTGATCTTGGAGAACAAGGTAGAGGTGTGTTAGATGAAATGCGTGATCTTCTTACGTTAAATGTTCCAGGCCTGGATAATATAGTTGATCCAGACAATCTTAGAAATGGACAATACCTTCAAGAGCGGAGAAGAGCAATCTCAAGAGAATTTCAAAACATTGATAATATTCACCAATTTCCTGAGGAGGAGCATTTACTCAATAGAAGGGTTGTTATATCATGTCAAAGGCTAAATGAAATTCGTCAATTACTATTAAGTTTTTTAGAGCGCCAATATCCAACGCATGGGGTATGGCACCAGCAACCACAAGGAGGGAAAGGACCACCTATGTCACTTAGTGTTAGTGATATAGGCAATTTTGGTAACCCACAATCTACCTTAGAAGATCCTAAAGCTAGTAATATCTCTGATCTTAGCAAAGGTAAAAGTGGCAGGCAGAGGTAACCGGTTGTGAAGGGAGTGTAAAAAAACTTACATATCAAGTTATTTGAAGGAAAATCTTAAATGAGCAGCCGTTAACTTTACAGTATATAGTGTTAATAAATTTAAATAATATAACCATTTCCGGCGCTCAAAATCAGCAGTGTGAGAAGAGTTTGTTTTGGAATGAATTGGTCTACCAAACGATACATACGAACTTTTTTATATGGTAATTTTACTACATTGCAAAATCAACTATATTGGCTTACTTTTGCTAAATTTACATACGAACTGTTTTGCCTAAGCTTATTGAAAAAATTTAAATCTTCTATTTTTATAACCTTATTTTTACGCGGCTTGTTCTCACAAACATACGACCCTTTTTGCAATCTTAGGAAGAGTCAATAATTCAATTCTTTATAACACTAGCTAGCATGGTATCTTCACTAAAATATTTTTGAAAAAGTTAGTTGACTTATAAATAATTCTCTACTAATACTGGCATGTGTTTGTTTATTCTGCTGAAGTGGCTCCGCAGGTTACTGTATAAGCTTCAGCAGTTTTTGCACTCCTTTAAAGCATAATCCATCATGCTCTTATAGTAGTGATATCAAATATAGGTCTTAACCATGTTAATTTATAGTAAAATTAGCTCAAATTTGGAGTCATAAGCAACTTTTAACCTATCTACATACTCCATTGTTACTCACCATAAAAACTTAACAAAAGCTTAACAACATAAGTAGTAAAAAGATTATAGTTGTTGATTTAATGTTGCATATTGCATACAATATATTATGTATCTTAGCTTAAGGGGTAAGTATGGGTAAATCTAACGGGATAGTAAAATCTATCATCAATCTACTAAAACCAAAATCCAAACCAGAACCATCTGATTTTGAATATGAATCCATTATAGAACATTTATCATCTAAAGAGCATTTATTAAATGAACTGATGAATGATATGTGGTACTCAGGAGATTTACCATCAGTTAGAAATCATAATGAACTACCTTCTTTAATAGATAGCAAACTTGGACTAAATGAACAAATTTGTGTTTGGTTTGCTCTGGACCACGATCTTACGCCAAGTCAAAAAAATTTAAACAAGAAGTTACTTAGTGCTCTAAAATGTTTAGCTTCTAACTGTGGTTCATTTGATAATACTGAACCTCTTGAAGAATTTTTACATGATAATAGAAACAATAAAGATTTAAAAGTAATTCTTAACCTAAGAAGAGGAGAATCTCAATCAACAGTATTGCATGCAATTGCAGGAGCAAATATTGGTGGATTTCGTTGCATAGGAAATCGGGCTATAGATTTACTCTTAGAAGCAGGTGCAGATCCTAACATACAAGATAATAAAGGAAAAACACCACTATACCTTGCTGCTGCTAAAGGTCATTACGATAATGCAAACTCTCTTCTCTTGAAAGGAGCTAACCCTAATATAACAAGTAGAAAGGGGAGAACTCCACAACAAATAGCAACTAATAAACTCTGCTATAATATAGAAGAATTATTTCTAACTGATAAACAGAAAAAGTTAAATGCAGAATTGTATGACTTACTTGTACTCGATTCAGACTGCACTAAAAATTTAAAGGAGTTTTTAAGTAAGCATAAAAGAGATTCAGACCTAAAAGTGGTGCTAAATATTCGGCAAGGAATGGGTGAATCAAAAGTATTTTCTTATGTTGATCGTTTTTCTTGGGACAATGAAGGTCTTATTCAAGAGTTAAGAAAGATATTTTTAGAAGCAGGAGCATTAGATTATGCTATAAATATTTATCGTCAGCAAAAGGAAGGACAGGCCAGTAAATTACTCGTTAATTTAACTTCAAATCAAAAGGAGAAGTTAAATAAGTTTTCTGATAAGGTATTTCGAGCTCAAAACATGGCTGAACTTGAAAAGATTGTAAACGATGCTATAAAGTCTGGTGTACGATTAAACTATTCTCTTTCACAAGATTTCTTTTCAGGTAATGAGTACACTTTTACCGATTATGTGATGAAAAAAATCAGTGAGTTGGAAAAAAATCCTAAAGTTGCTAGTAGTATAATATGTCAATTAGTATCAAAAGGGGCAGTGTTTGGTAATACAGTTGATGCTAACACACTGACATCAGAATTTAAAGAGCATAAAACTAACCTAAAAAAAGCTTATAGAGATTATATTAGCAATTCTCATAAATTTATTGAAATCGCAAAAAGTGCAACCAATAGCGAGCTAAAAGATGCAAGAGTAGACAACTCCGTTTTTTACTTAGAATATTCTAAAGATAGTAAAATAGACATTATAAAGATAACAGATGGGGTAAGGGATTTAGGTCTAACCGATGGAGATGTAAAGTGTGGAAGAAATATAGTAAAGATCGGTAATAGTGAAGTAGAAATTAAAACTGAAGATGGCATAAGGAATTACACAGATCTTACAGAAGGTAGCAGTATAGCATTAACTTTCTATACTAGTTTGGGAAATGTAGACGTTAGGCTGTATCCTGACGTACAGAATAAAAGCAAAATTATAGTAGAAGTGAGTAATAGAGAAGAAATATTAGAAAAATTCAAAGGTCGCGAAGAAGAGTTAGGCAATGATTGCGAGCTTGGTAACTACTGGGTCTACGATGCTATTGAACAGGGATATTTTGAAAGATCTGGTGGATTAATGCGTCCTGAAGTAATAAGCGAGTCTAACAACAAATGGACAGAACGTGAAGAGTTAAGAAGGACTTCTGATCCTAGGAGAGAAGTTTCTAGGTAGATTAATTTGCCATAAAGGTTAAAGATTATTATTTAAATATAAACTACTATAATTTATAGATTTTGGATCATTTTCTACCACTGTTGCATCCAGTATGCTAAAATCTTCATTATTTATATTGATATTTTCACATAATTGATTCTGTAACATTGACTTACTTTTCTATATTAATTTCAGCATCTTTTTGTGTGGCCCTTTGCAGTAGCTCCTTTTGCAATAACCTTTTTTAATTTTCTGGCACATACTTTTTTCGATGTTTTTTCATATTGTTGTTTTTATAAACGTTACGACGCTGAGCCGTAAAATTTCTTCATCTGCTCACTCCATAGCATCGGTATTTCTTTCAAATCAACTAATTTCAAATCTCTTGGCTGTCTCCCATTTACTATATCTTCTTTAATTTTTGGTGCTAAATAATTTAACCTTAAAATTTGTTGTATACGTCTTGTACCTATATTAATTTTGGCACTCAGCTCTTTCACACTTTCGTATTTTCCTTCCTCTAGCTGCCGTTTCCAGGAATGGGCTCTTACCACTGCTTTCAGTAATGCATTGTTTGTTTTCCCCTCTGGCTCTACTACTGTGCATTTATTTCCTTTCTTCTTTATTGATATAAATTTTTCCTCCGATTCAGAATACACCTCTATTCCATCCTCTCTCACCAATACTGCTTTTATTAACTTTTTCACTGCTTCTTTCTGTTTTCCAAAGCTTAAATTTTTCCACTCTTCCACTTTTTCTTCCCAATTTTCATACAGGCGCTCAGCTCTCTTCATTACTTCTTTTTCTACTTCTCCTGCTATTACATTTCGGTTTTCTGATTCACAACTTTTTCCCCTTAAATGATTATTGCATACGTAATATCTATACCTTTTATTCTCTTTTTTTTGCGTACGTCAGCGTCATATTTGCATTACAGCTCTTGCGCTTAATTATTCCCTTTAGCAATGCTTCCTCGTATTTCGCCTTTCTATATGGTTGATTCTTTATCAATTCCTGCGCTTTTTGCCATTTTTCCTCTTTTATTATTGCTTCATGCTTTCCCTCATACTCTTTCTCATAATGTCTTATCTTTCCCATATATATCGGATTTGTTATTATTCTTCTCACCGTCGCTTTTTTAAAGATATCTGATTTTGTTCTGTAACCTTGGCTATTTAACTCTCTTGCCAACTCTGCCATTGACTTCAGCTCCAAATATCTTTCAAATATATGCCCTACTATTCTCGCTTCTTTCTCATTTATTATTAATTCTTTATCTTTCACATCATACCCAAACGGCAAAGTTCCACCCATCCATAATCCTTGCTCCTTTGATGTTGCTATTTTATTTTTTACCCTCTCTACTATCATTTCTCTTTCTAGTTGTGCAGCTCCTGATAACACCGTTTGTACGAACTTTCCCATTGGCGTATTATTGTCAAATATCTGCGTTACTGCTACAAAATTTACTCGATGCCTTCTAAAAAATGATGTTACTTCAATGCTGTCTTTTGTTTCCCTTGATAGCCTATCCAGAGTATATACTACTACACAATCTACTTCTCCTTTTTTTTACATCTTCAAATAATTCCTTTATCGCTGGTCTTTCTAAATTCTTTCCTGAATATCCTCCATCGTCGTACTTTTTTGCCAATGCTACCCAGCCTTCTTTGCTCTTTATATATTTTTCACATGCTACCCTTTGCGCATCAAGACTGTTAAACTTTTGTTCTAGTCCATCCTCATTTGATTTTCTTGTATATATCGCACACCTTACTTCTTTTAGCATTTTATTCTCTTCAATTTTCATTTTTATCACGCATCCCAAATAATAAAGGTCCGTTGTAGCTCATTCCCATGATTTTGCCTGCTACTGCTGACAATGACGTATAAAACTCTTCTCTATAGATTAAACCCTTGTCTGTTACCATTACCGCATGCGTCTCTTCTCCTCTCTCTAGTATTAATTCTGTTCCTTCTACTGGCAGTTTATCACTACTTATTCTTTTTCCCTTCTCTAGCCGATCTGCCAGATACTCTAGTCTTTTTGTCCCCTTTCTTGACATTTCTCCATATGCTTTTTCCTGGATTCTATAAGCTAATCTCGGTATCAGATATTTCTTTGAATGTTTAGGTGCCTCTTCCCCATATACCTTCTTCCATATTTTTCTCAGTTCACCCAAAGGTTTTTTCTCTAAATTCATTACTTTCTTTTCTGTTTCTTCCTCCATATTTTTAGCCTTTCATAAATAGCTTTTCAATTCTGTCCGTTTCTTTCTTTAATATCTCGGCTATTTCTTTACTGTTTTTTGCATAATCCATCGCTGTCATTCCCAATTTATCCGCTTGCTCTATTTCTCCTCCTGCTTCCACTAACTCTTTTACTATCTCCACTTTCCCCATCATACATGCAAGGTGCAGCGGCGTGCATTTACTGCCATACTCTTCAGCATTTAGGAGAGTAGACCAGTGGAACTTCCCCACCAGTCTCTCGCAGAACTGTACGGAAAGTAGAGTGGGCAGCCAGCGAGTTACTTGTTAAGTACTTTTCCAACAACCCCTCTCCGAACCACGCATGATCGTTTCCGTATCACGTGGCTCTCCAATAATCTAACGTTTTAAGGAGTCACCATCATATTTTCCATATTGGATTTTCTTATGGCATTCATGACAAACAACAAGAGTTTTCCTCTGTCGTTCAATCATTCTCTTTTTCCATTCCGGTAGTTCAGTATTACGTTTACCTAGCAAATCAGCAAGTTTACGTACGTGATGTACTTCAATCTGCTCTTGTGATTTACATAATTCACAAGTTTGTGCCAATAGTCTTTGCTCTATTTCACTACGCTTATTCCATATTGGTATAAGGTTATCACTTATGCTTACCCATTTATTCCATTTTAGCAACACAGCACCAAAGTGTGTAATTAATGGTATCTTTGATGGTAAACGATCTACTCTGATTTGGATGACTTTTCGTTTTTCACCTTCATCATTTTCGATCGTCGCACCAAATTTTCTATAAATTTTCCTGCAAGTTGTTTTGTATTTAGATGCTAAAGTCTTTACTAATGATACTTCCATCACATATTTCAGATAACTTAGTGTGTGAAGGTTGTAGGCCATTTTGTAGTATTGTACAATTCCTCGATATTCAGTTTGATACTGAGCAACAATACTGTAAGCTGTATCAATTGTACGTTGAGGTAAATGTATCGGTTTACCACAACGCATATATTCAGAACACTTTTTCTGCTTTATATGATGTGGTACACGTAACCCAATACTACCGTTAATACATCGTTGTGTCCGATGATC
This sequence comes from Wolbachia endosymbiont (group B) of Xanthorhoe designata, assembly GCF_964028585.1. NCBI lineage: Bacteria > Pseudomonadati > Pseudomonadota > Alphaproteobacteria > Rickettsiales > Anaplasmataceae > Wolbachia > Wolbachia endosymbiont (group B) of Xanthorhoe designata. The sequence continues at coordinate 727,242 of NZ_OZ034794.1, read as the reverse complement.
ATGTTTATCATCTGCATGCAAAACATGTATTTCATAACCCAAAAAATTGGCTTTGCTATCACACGCATGTGTAATAAACGTTTTATCTTCATTAAGCATAAGTTTGAGCTCCTCATTGAGAAACCCAGCAATCTCATTCTTAATTTGTTCAGCTTCATTCTTTGGTCCTGCAAACCCTACCAGAAAATCATCAGCATACCTAACATACCAAAGACGTCGATAATTTAGATCGCAAGAATCCTTAGATGGCATACCCTGCACTAATTGACGCAGTTGTTTTGCTTGATCCCAGTTCCCTTGTTTTCTCATCATCGATACTTGCATGGTTAACCTTAAATATTTTGGATTTGTCCTTCTTCGCTTACCTCGGTTATTTGCTGGTATTAGTATATGCTCCACATGTTTATCTAACCGATCGAGTAATATGTTACTCAGAATTGGACCAATAATAGAACCTTGTGGTACCCCACTATGACTCTTATTGTACTTCCAATTTTCCATATATCCTGCTTTTAGCAGTCGATTGATTAGCTGAATAAAACGGTTATCTTGGAAGCTTTCACTCAGTATTTTCAACAACATAGTATGATCAATTGAGTCATAACATGCACTGAGATCTCCCTCTATAAACCATTTTGTACCTCTGCCTTTTTGCATTACTGCTCTTAATGCAGTGTGGCATCCACGCTTTGGTCGAAATCCATGTGAACATTCACTAAATTTAGGCTCATAGTAGGCTTCCAATATTAATCGAATTACTTCTTGAAGTAACTTATTTGACCATGTTGGCAACCCTAACGGCCTGCGTTTACCACTCTTCTTTAAAACATAGATACGTTTTACTGGTGTCCACCGATATCGCTCATAGCGTAAACCCTCTATGATTTTATCGATCTTTTCCAAAGACATACCATCAACTGTTTCAACTGTCACACCTTCTGTCATAGCACCTTTATTACGACAAAGTTTGCCATACGCCCGAAGGTAAAGATCACGCTGATAGAGTAGGCGATATACGTTTTTAACCGGCAAATTTCTTTGTCCACGTTCACGTATAATGTTAAGTATTGTTTCAGCTTTCCGCATCTTGCGTACCTCCCAATTTCAACATTCAATTATCTGTCACCCTTTGCCCTGTATGTGGCTTTCCCACACTCCCCGGTGATTCGTTACTTTCACGACTACTACGATGACTCCGTAACCATAGAACTCGCGTTCCTTAGGTCATCCCATGTTCCGTCACTAAGAGCCTGTACGTGATCTCAAAAAAGGGATAGAATGAGAGGATAAAGTATATAAAGTAGGATATGCGAAGTTTATATCCAAGTGATATAAGTCGAGAAAAGTTTGAGATTATTGTAGCAGATCTGGAGTCTTGCAGGAAGAGGACAAAGCCAAGAACACTTGATTTATATCATGTATTTTGTGGAGTGTTATACGTCTTAAAAAGTGGCTGCCAGTGGAGAATGTTACCAAAAGAGTTTCCAAAATGGCGGAATTGTTACGACTATTTTAAGAAGTGGAGTGAAAAAGCAGATGCAAATAAAGAAAGTGTTCTGGAGCTGGTATTAAAAAAAATAGTTGGCGTGGTCCGACAAAACAATGGTCGGAAAGAAAAAACCAGCTTCTGCATAATTGATGCACAAAGCGTAAAAAATGCAGATACTGCTGAAGAAAAAGGCTATGATGCAGGCAAAAAGGTTTCAGGAATAAAACGCCATATTGCGGTAGATACACAAGGTTTACCCCACGCAATTTATATAACAACGGCAGAAATAACTGATCGTAGTAGCGCTGTGAGAATGGTTAAAAATGCTAAAGAAAACCTATCTGAAGTTAAAAATATACTAGTTGATGCTGGCTACACAGGAGAAAATTTTGCAACACAGATGAAAGTAACTATTGGTGCAACTGTTGAGGTGAAGCGAATTACACACCTTTGTCGTATTGCCGAAAAGATGGGTTGTTGAGAGATCTTTTGCTTGGTTGCAAAAATGTAGGCGATTGTGGAAAAATTGCGAGCGGAAACTCAACACTAGCCTGCAAATGGTCGTTCTTGCTTTCGCTGCTTTGCTTCTGAAAAGATTATGAACAGGCTCTAAGAACTGTTCTAGATCAACTTAGGTTTTCTATTCATCCTCTTAAATAAGCTCACTACTTATCGTTCTACAGCCAGAATGTCACACAAACGAAAGTTTAATTTGTGCTTACTGTAGACATGGGGTTTTAAATGTGATACCCATGGATGTGAAATCCCACCCCTGAAGATTAGAATTCAAGCAGTTTAGCTTTAACCATATTGATCAGGTGTTGCAAGCCGTTACCTTACACATCTTCAGATAACTCTCGCTTTACATACATGCTCTTGTCCTCCTTCCCTTTCGGGTTAAAGTTAGTTGTTCACCTCGAGGCCATTTATTCTGAACCCCGCTTAGCTCCGCTAAGTATTTCTTAATGCGTACCACGGCGCACCCTCTCGGTTTATATAGCTCCCATTATTTAGTCCTTTGATCCTAACCCAAGTGTCCAATGATAGAAAATATTTGGAGACCTCTTTCTCACTTTTCCTAGAAATTGCTTTGCTAGTCTTCCATGATCTCGAAGTTTCTTATATTTGGTTCTGACCCATCTTATGAGGTATCTCTCTATATTTCTGAGAGATGTATAAATCTCCGATTTATAAAACCTGCCATAGTACTGAAACCAGCCTCTGACTATTGGATCTATTTTCTTCGATATTTCCTCTAATGTGGTCCACGTAATCCGATGTATTCTCCATGACTTTATGGTTTTCTTGATCTTCTTCTTGGCTTTGTTGCTGATTGCAGGTAGAAAAGAAACATAACAGTCCCTCTTCTTATTCTTTGCTCCTCTAGCTCTAAAGGTATAGCCCAAGAAATCAAAGTTTTGTGTAGGAAACTCATCTCTCCTATCACCATCCTTACAGTACACTATCTGTGTCTTTTCAGGATGTAACCTCAATTTACACTTAGCCAATCTTTCTTCGATCATTACTTTCATAAATTCTGCCTGTCTCTTAGTTCTGCAGTGCACTATCGCATCATCCACATACCTCTCAAATGGTACTGTCGGGTAGTTCTTTTTCATCCATATATCAAACACATGATGCATGAATATATTAGAGATGATTGGGCTAACTGAACCTCCTTGCGGAACTCCTTTATCCCTAACTACCTTACTGCCATCTGCTTGCTGAATGGGGGCTTTCATCCACCTCTCAACATACAGTATGATCCATTTGCAGTCAGTGTGTTTCTTGATAGCCTGCAGTGCTAAATCGTGGTCCAGATTGTCGAAAAATCCAGATATATCAAGATCTACTGCCCAATCATTTTTCCAACATCTCTTCCGTGCTGTATATACCGCATCCAATGCAGACTTATTTGGTCTATAACCATATGAATCCTCGTGAAATTTCGGCTCTACTAACGGTTCAAGATACATAGTAGCGGCTGTTTGTGCTATCCTGTCGGACAACATATAGAGTTCTTTGTCCTCCCGTATCTTTCGGTATTGTAACAGCTTTTACTGGCTCGGGAAAATAACTTCCGGATGACATCCGATTCCATAGTTTGTACAAATTATCTTTTAGATTCTCCTCAAACTTTGTTATCGAGACCTCATCTACACCTGCAGCACCTTTATTTTTCGATACTTGTTTATAAGCCCTACAAATAAGTTGCTTTGGTATATCAAAAGACTTTGTTTTATTCATTAACTCCTCCCTTTCGGTTGATACATAATTAAAACTGAATAACTCAGCTCCTTCGCTCCATTTCCATTACAGAAACTTCTTCACTACTACGAGCTGATCCGCCCCTGTTTTTCGCATCGGTACTCTCATCCTTAGAGTTTAGCTCCTTGGATTTCTCCCTTATCATCGAAACGACAGGTTCCCGTAGTTCCACACAATAGCCTGAAATAGATTCATGCCACCTTTATGCCGGACGCCATCTATCCAGTAAACAAGCTCCCGATAGATTTATCCCAGGTTACAAACGACCCCCTGGTTTTGACGTCATTTAAAAGGTTTCGACACTTCATCAGTGGTTCATTTTCGTTCATCTCTCTATTCCTTACATGACATATAATTATGCCTTTTCCATAACGCTCACTACCTTAGCTCTTTACCAAAGCAGCTTATGGTTGTTTGAAGCCTGCTCTTGCAAACCGGCTCCGAGGGACCCTCCCTCATCTATTGCACAGCTTCAACACTTCCCGTGTTTCTACGGCGCACAATCATCACAGTAGAAAATTACACTAATAGACTTTTACGCGTTTTTATGCGGTATCTTACCATATTTTCTTTTCATGCACTGAAAGAGTTCGTTTGTTAAAGCTTTTTTGACATGTTGCTCTAATCCGTGTAATGCAACACAAGCTAGCAACGGTGAGATCGTCCCTCCTTTAATTGTACCACGTTTTGTGGATTGAAGCTTTCCATCTTCCATAATACCCGCTCCTAACCATCCTCTTATGATTTTCTTTAGCGTTGGTATGGTGTTGAGTTTTTCAAGCAATGCATAGTCCCAAAATTGGGAGAAAAATCCTGGAGGTTCTGTCGCATCTATAAACCATAGAAAAGAAGATCATTAAAGCTGAGATTATAGGAGTTATAGAGCCATTAACATAGCAAAATTCTCAAAAGTAGAAACATTGTCATTAGCTCCGATAATTTGTTTTTTCTGAATCATGCGAATATTTTCTATACCTGTAATAGTAATCTTTGCGGAATGAAAATTTTTAAAACTAAGCATAGGCTTTATTCGCTTCTTGATAAACCTATCAACAATATTATTTAGATATTTTATTTGAAGAACTGTAATCTTCAGAAATTTCTGCATTCAAATCATCAAGAGCGGCAGTAATACTGCCGCTTTTATCAATGACAATTTTCTCAGGAAGATAGTTACTCCTGAAGGCTTTACGAAAGAATGCAAGTGCTGCAGACTTGTCTCTACTAACACACAAGAGGAAGTCTACAGTATTACCAATAGTGCTCTATATAAATAAACCCATTTACCGTTTAATTTAATGTAGGTCTCTCCAATTACTACCAACCTGCTTCTTTCTTTTCCTTACTGCCTAATCTATCAGTGGTGATAAACCACTTTGTAACGTAGCATGGTCAATTTTTGCTCCCCTTATACTCATAATTTCTTCCAAATCTCGATAGCTCAAAGAGAATCGACATTTCATGTATACAGATAACATCGCTGAAAAGCTAAATCCTTTGAAATATGGCAATAATTTTTGATTGATACGAAACATCTTTGCTTTATTTTTAGACAATTATATCATTCTTCTTTCTACTTCCCTACAAATGCGACAGAACCAATTTGAGTGCTTTAAATGAAAGGCAAAATTGAGCATAATACGCCTCTGTACACAGTATCTTTAATGCAAATGCCCATGTGATTCCATAGATAATCTCTGTTTTTTTATTTTGTCTGTCCATTTATCATTTTCTATATCTTGTTTGTTGGTTGCTCTTTTTTCTTGCTCAACAATCGCCTTATCTATCTTCTGATGAATTGCATCAATTGCATTAATTGCATTTTTTTCTTTGTATACTTCGCTTTTTCCTTCAACAATTAAATTGGTAAAAATATTTACAACAAACTGCACTTGATTATGATTAACCTGACCTTTTATCGAAGAAGGTAAAGAGTTTAATTCCATCAATACTTCTGATGCTGTTTTATCTTGAGTGGAAAGCCCTAAATTATCTGCTACTTCACTTATTAATAACTCTCTGTTTTCTTTATTATCTTCCAATTTAGTATAATCACGCAGTAGATCCATAACTGCAGATACTCTGACTTCAATAATATCATCAACATCTTCACCTCCTAGAGCAACTCCTGATTCCAATAACTTCTCTCTGAGGTTTTTGCTTAAAAGATTAATAAATTCTTCATTTGCATCTGATCCTATGGTTGATATCGTACCATCTAAATAGTTATTTACTTTGATTTGAGTACCTAAGTCATGCTCTATTTGTATTTTTGTCTCATATTTAAATCCTAGTTCTGCACAGAATTTCTGAAAATATTCTTTAATAATGTCAAACAAGCTCTTGCCATTATCTTTATAGTTTTTTAGCCCTTCAGGAATAGTAAGTGATAACTTACCTTCTTTATATATTATACCATTTTTGCTATCTTGAGATTCAAGCGTGAATTCTAATGAGCTGGATAGGTCACACATTTTCTCTTCCGGATTGTCAATCGTGGTTATAGGCATTGCCATATCAGACGTCACTTTTATGCGGTTGTGGTCGGTGCAGTAAATGTTTAGCGCTTTTTTAGGACTGTGTGGAGTTAAATTACAACTACTGAGTGCGGCATGAGATTCATTAAATATACCAGCCCCATACCCTGCTTGATTACAACTGGTGACTAACTCTTCTAAAATAGCATCACTTGGAACCTTTGCTTCAGCGTATCTAAACATTTCTTTGAAAATTTCCTTTGCTAATGCACGGTAATCTTTTTTGGAGAATAGATGATAAGAGCTTCTCCCTGCGTTATAAAATCTCTCAAATTCCTTTCTATATTCATCAATTTTTTTCTCATCAGCAACTGTAGGGCTATTACAATGATTTTCCCAAACTTCAGATAGTCTATCTTGATCAAGCTCCCTAAGTACTGGTTCCATAAAAGCTTTACCTTCTTCAGAGAGATTATCAAAATTATCACGGTTAAAAATCTCATTTTTATAATCTTTAGCTCCTTCCTTAAGTGCAATAATAAAATTTTTATCTATTTCTTTTTCGTTAATAATAAAATTCATCCTTTGAAAATCTAAGAACATTGTTTCACCAGAATTTGCTAATTTATTAGCTTGATCTGCTCTTAATTTATTAAAATCGAACTCTTTAGCTGTGGTCTTTAATCTAACTGCTGGACTCTTATTATTTCCCTTTGCCTCTTTCATAATTAACACCTCACTGTAAAAATATTGTAAATTATATTATATAATGATGAATAATCTGATAATATATTAAGAAAATCGATAATATAGTTCTCTTTATTTTAAGAATATAGGGAAGGCGTAGATTTCTCTTTTCATTTGTAGCATGCTGCATTAATATTTACGTATTAATCTAGAAAATAGTGATGAATAATATTGTAATTGTTGGTCTGCAATGGGGTGACGAAGGCAAGGGTAAAATAGTAGATTATCTTTCTGAGAATGCAGATGTAGTTGTGAGATTTCAGGGAGGAAATAATGCAGGGCACACTATAGTAATAAATGATGAGGTTTATAAATTAAATTTACTGCCCTCTGCTGTTTTGAGAACAGGCAAAATATCTATTATAGGAAACGGTGTTGCTCTTGATTCGCATGCTCTAGTCTCAGAAATAGAGTCATTGAAAGTTAAAGGAATGGACATAAACTATAACAACTTGATGGTATCCGAGAGCTGTCCATTAATACTTAGCGTACATAAGGACAAGGAAAAGCTATTTGAAGATTTAAACGGAAATCACAAAATTGGTACAACAAACAAAGGGATAGGGCCATGTTATGAAGATAAAGTTGGCAGGAGAGCTATACGCCTTTGTGACTTAGAAAACGCAGATGAGCTCAATCAAAGAGTGGATGCTCTCCTAAATTACCATAATGCTATCAGAAAAGGACTTAACTACCAGGTAGTTAAAAAAGAAGAAATATTAAAGGAAATTCAAGAGATTTCAGAAAAAATTCTTTTATACAAAAAACCTGTGTGGAAGATACTAAATGATTTTATGAAAGAAGGTAAGAAAATAATATTTGAAGGCGCTCAAGGCGCATTTTTAGATATCGACCACGGAACTTACCCTTTTGTTACTTCAAGTAATACCGTAGCATCTCAAGCGATAACAGGCTCAGGATTATCCTACAATGCGCACATTACTGGTGTAGCAAAAGCGTATACCACAAGAGTGGGTAATGGTCCATTTCCTACTGAACAAAATAACGAGATTGGAGACAGCTTATTTTCTATAGGTAAGGAACTTGGAACAGTAAGCAATAGAAGAAGGCGCTGCGGATGGTTTGACGCAGTTTTAGTGCGCCAGGCCGTACAACTCTCTGGAGTTTCAAGCATTGTATTAACCAAATTAGATATTCTTGATTCTTTTGATACTATTAAAATAGGCACTGGTTATAAGTATGGCGGAAAAATGTATGATTATTTACCCGCATCACATTCAATACAAAAAGAATTAGAGCCAATATATGAAGAATTTCCTGGTTGGAAAGAGAAAACTCAAGGCAAAAGGTCAGTTAAGGAATTACCTGCAAATTTGATGAAATATGTGAGAAAAATAGAAGAATTAATAGGCGTATCAATTCATCTAATTTCAACTAGTCCCAATAGAGAGGATGTTATTAAGCTTAAAAATCTATGAAAACGCCTTGTTAACTTTTATCTAATAAAAAACGATACTTGTGTGACTTCAAGCAATCTATTATGCAAAGTAGCAGTGTAAACGCACAGTGAGCAGTGTGATTTTTCTTAAATACATGTTGATTGTTATAATATAAACATAGTTAAAGGAGGCGTATTATGATTGCAGGTTTGACTAAGGGAGATAAAGCAGTAGATGCAGGAAAAATAGGTGATCAATTTGAAAAGCATTTTTGTATAGGACCAACTTCACTGAATAGGGAAGTTTATTACTCTACACTTATCTACCATACATTCAAAGAGTTATATTCACAATTAGATAATATCTCTCATGCTAATAAAACGAGATCAGAAAAAGAAATAATAAATTTTTATGTTCTACCTCAATTTGCACATTTTAAAGAAATTCTTGATGAAGGTATAAAAAAAGATCCTTCGTTTGCAAATTCTGCTATTGTGAAGTTTTGCTACTCAATTATAAAAGATAATAAATTATTTAAAGAATTAGAAGAAATTAGTATTCCCGCAGAAAACTCTAGTGTAAAGGCAAGGATAAGCTTTCAACTGAAAAATCTTAAAGAAAAGGTATGGTTCTTAAGAAAACTAAAGGAAAAAAAGAATTTCACTTATGTGCAGAGGGCTTTTGGGGATGAGTGGAGTTTTTATAACCTAATAAACGATAGAGATTTCAAACAAACGTACATAGATAAAGCAGTAACAGAGTCTGCTAATAAGAGCTTTGAGAAAGATATAAATAAATGCATAGAATTGGCAGAGCAGGGAAAAAAGCTGCAAGTAAATATTTTGAGAAGAAAGACGTAGAGCTTCAAGCTTATTACACAGAAACTGGTAACGATCATAGAGTTTTGAATATTAACCTTATTAATTACGATAAGAGTGAGCCAACAAAGATTAGTGAAGTTTTACAGCAAGAGAAAGATATTAAAGAACTGAATATCTATTGCAATAAAAAACATGAAATACACGCTCATCAAAAAGATAAGAAAAGATATTATGAATTTAAAGAAGGTGCATGTTATGAAATGACAAGCACTTGGCCTGTAAAGCATGGATCCGGAATGTGTACCATGATTATGAATGTGAGTAGTGATGGCATAACTGAAGTACTAAAATTTGATGGTGAAGATTTTGTGTCATCGAAGGAAATTCTAGAATTAATAAAGCAAAACGATGAATTATATATTCAAGGTCTCTCCTTATATGATGCTGTAATGGAATCACTAGAAGAGGATAGGGCTACTCCTATTAATTTTTACAATGAATCTATGGTGGCTTATCAAGGTAAGGAACCAGAGGGGAAGTTAGATCATAAAGTTGATGCTGATAATAGCCTTCCTTCTTCTCCTTCTATTAATAGCAATGCATTGGAAGTCAATTTACAGCACACTGAAAAACCAGAAGTTGCTTCACAACAAATAACTGATTTACAAAACAGTTTTGGAAAAGAAGAGCGAAAAAACACAGAATTGCAAACTGAACTGGCACAAAAAGATGAAAAGTTAGCAAGTGTGTTAGCAGAGTTACAAGAGAAAGCACAAGAACTTAAAAATGTATGTGAAGCAAAAGGAAAGCTAGAGGGTAAGCTAAAAGATGTTAATACAGAAAAGAAGGAGTTAGAAGACAAATTAAAAGAAGCAGCACACATAATGAAGGAAAAGGAGCATTATATAAGCAATTTAAAACTTCAAGTGCAAGAGTTGAAAGATGAGCATAAAGCACAACTGGAATCTTATGAACAAGGGATATGCAAACTAGCATGGGAAGTTGAAGAGTTAAGAAGCAAGCTAGAGTGTGAGAATGAATGGGATGATAAAGTTGTAGAAATAGCTGATGGACTGGAAGAAAAAATTCATGCTGATGAACAAAGAAGCCTAAATAATCAATTTTATACTCCAACAAGAAATATTTTTAATGAGACTAATAATGAGTCTTGTGTTCCACTGGAAGAAAAGATGACGTTACTCAGATCTTCAAGCTCTGATGGCGGATATGGTAGTGATAATGGTTTATCTTCTAACATGAGTTCTATTGAACAAAGAAGCTTCAATCATCAATTTTATACTCTAGCAGGAAACGTTTTTAGTGAGCCTGATAGTGCCTCACAAAAGAAGACAGAGTTATCCAGATCTTCAAGTTTTGATAGTGGACTTGATAGCGATGAGGAAAATTGTGATAATGATTCATCTTCTAACATAAGTTCTATTGAGAAGGTAGCAGAGAGTAGAAGCGTAGGTAGCTCGCTTTCCTCTTGCATTGTTAAGGAGATGATTGGAGTTAAGTTGCAAGAGCAATACTCAAGTAGAGTATAAAAATCTCTTGTATTGATAATAATTTAAAATCTATAGTAGACTGAAAAAGATTATTAAATTATAATACGACAATGATAAAAGAAGGCAAATCAAAAACAATTTTTGAAGTGGAAGGGGCAGTAACTGCTTTACTACCTGCAGCAGAATTTAGAGTGAAGCTGGACAATGAACATGAGATTATCTGTCATGTATCAGGAAGAGTGAGAAGAAGTAAAATACGTATCATTATAGGCGATAGAGTGTTAGTTGAGATGAGTATTTATGATAGGAATGCAAGAAAGGGTAGGATAATAAAAAGGCTCAAGTGATAGAACAATCTCTAGATAATCTTATTCTTGCTTCATCATCAGAAAGGCGAGTAGCCTTACTAAAACAAATAAATATTAAGCCAGGTTTGGTTTTGCCAGCAGATACAGATGAATCACCTTTGAAGAAAGAGCTGCCAAAAGATTACTCAATCCGCATGGCAAAAAGTAAAGCCGAGAAAATACAAAGTGCAAATCCAAATTACTTTGTGCTTGGTGTTGATACAGTTGTTGCTTGTGGTAGAAGGATACTGCTCAAAGCTGAAAACGTTGAGCAAGCAGAAAAATGCGTTCGCTTGTTATCAGGAAGAAGGCATAGAGTATACACCAGTGTGTGTTTATTAACTCCCGATCAATCTAAACAGCATATTAGGACTGTAGTTACAATAGTGAAATTTAAGCGTCTCAGCGAACAAGAAATTAAATATTATTTAGCATCAGAAGAGTGGAAAAACAGGGCAGGGGGGTGCAACATACAAGGTCTTGCAGGAATGTTTGTATTATTTTTACGTGGCTCATACTCTTCTGTAATAGGGTTACCATTACATGAAACCCATTGCTTGCTAAGTAATTATTTTTGCCTATATTGAAATACCATCATCTTTTTCCTGTTGCTCAGCAATACGTTTAATCCAAAGTAATTTTTTATTCTTGTTTGCTAATGCAATTCTATTGCGATCAGGATTATCATTGCGTTCTGTTAAAGTATCTTTTCTTTCCCCTTCTACTATTCCAGCTTTCAGTTGTACTGCATCTTTTTCTAGCAATTTATATAGTTCACTATTTTTGTCTATAGTCAGATTAGTATTATCATTTTCTTGTTCTGCCACTTTTCTTTCTAATAACTTACGTACAGGGTCATATTTTTTACCTTCTTTTATTTCTTTCAACATACTTTCTGAGAATAAATCTTTAGTAGCCTGGTGTGAAGGTTCTCTCAATCCTTTATTCAATTTTTCCAATGTATCTTTTGGTTCAATGGTTTCTAATTTCCTCTCTAATTGTTCAGGATTTATCTGAAAATTATCGTGGCTAGTGTAAGTTGGAGATGAGTAACCTGAGTCGTTTATTTCTTTCTCCGCTGCATTGTCTTTTAGCAATCCAGCTGCTAATAAATGTTCTTTTGTTTGCCCACTCATTTTCTTTTGATTTACTGGTTTTAGCAGGAATTTCTGAGTTTCTTTACCCAACTTGCTGGTAAATTCCGTAAGTAGGGTATCATCTCTTTGTTCAACATTCATTAGGCTCGCTTTTAACTGTCCAGAATTTACTCGAGATTTTTCATGATTAGAGTGAGTTGGAGATGAATAGCCCGAATCGTTTGTTTTTATGTCTGTTGAGTTATATTCTAGAGATTCATTTTCTTGTTCGGTTTCTTTTTGTTTATCGTTTCCTCTTTCTTCGTTTTCCTTAGTGCTAAGATAATCTTTTTCTTGTTTATAATCTGATTGAGGATTTGAAAGCGTTATATACTCATCTTCGTTATCGATCCAACCATCTTCGAAGTCAGAAAATTCTTCATCATACTCACTTTCACTACGTAATAACTCATTTTTTGCTTTCCATGCAAGAATCGAAGCTACATCATTTAGTGGTTGCTTATTTCCAGTATTGCGTGATTCTTTAACTTTTTTGAATGCAACGTCTTGTGCTGTTGCAGCGCTTTCAGTAGCTGTAGGATCAAAAATTGTACCTTTTTGTCGATTATTAGATATTTGCTCACTTTCATCTGATTTTCGGCTTCCAGGTACAGCATGTCCAAATGTAGCAAATGTAGGATTGTCATACCGTTCATCCTCTTGTGTATTATCTTGATTGTAGATTACAGACTTGGTGAAAATAGTACTGCTTGAAGAAGCATCAGAATATGGAGAATTGTAGTTATTTCTACTATTAATCCGTATTGGCTGATACTCATCTTTTTTCTGATTATTAGGTAATGAACTAGCTCTAGGTGGCAGTGATGGTGGAATCTTTTTAGCAGATGCGTTATTAGAATTTGTAGTGCTAGTCGTTGCATGCTTAAACTCAACTTCTTGATCTTGAGTAGCTTGAACGCCAATACCTTTACTAATATCACTTTCTATGAAAGTTTCAGATGATTGTTGATTCTCTTGTTCTTGTCCTTTCTCCTTGAATTGTATTTGATATAGGAATAAGCCACCTATTTTTACATCTGTATTTGCTTTTAATTGTTCCTCAGTAACACCATTACGTTCAGTGAGATCTACACCATCTTTATCAATCTTGATTTTGATAGTACATTTTTTTCCATTTTTGTCATACCAATTCAAAGTCATTTCATATGAACCATCGGTTACAACATAATGCCTTATTCTTTTTTCTCCTTCTTCGGCAACAAAACCGTGCATTCCGCTCTTTCCATCACTATGCAGCGTTGAAAATCCCGAAATTCCTTTCTTCTGACAAAAGTCACTATTTAAAAACTCGCTGATTTTAAACTCTTTTTTGTCATCTACCAGTGTAATACTTGCGTGATCGCCATATATTGAAACTCCTACGATATCATCAACATACTCTTTTAACCTTGCTTTAACTTCACTTTCAAGCTTTTGTTCAGCTTTCTTTATCTTGTTCTGCTCTGGAAGAATAACTTCATAAGCTTTATTTTTGTCTTCATCTGTCTCCAAATTCCAGATGGGGTGCTTTATTAGAAACTTTACTGCATTAAAACCGACTCTGGAATTATAAATTGGGTCGTCTTCCTTTTTTATTTCATCGAATAAAGTAAAAAATCCTCGAATGAATTCATGATATTGTTGTGTGCTTTGAGTATTCATATTTTCCCTCACTAATAACCCTCTGCCTTTTAGCCTTAGCTAGTACAATTATTACGGGAATTGATTTAGTTTTTATTAAAGAAGTTGTATTGATAACGTGATGACATGAGCTATTTTATGTTCACATCAAGCAATTTAAGTTGTCATCCCAGTCTGGAATCTAGATTTTTCTAGACTTGATCCTATAGTCAAATTCATAACTACAAACGTTGTAATATAAGAGTAATTTTCACCAAAAAGTATGTCATTTGAGTAGCTGACACTGGGATCCAGTGGCACTCAGTTAGTGAGCATAAAAGTATTATGTTAAAACATAACATTTTTGATGAAGTTCATGAAAGGCTGGATTACAGACTGGGATGACAACTTAAAATATTGCTTTAGCTCTGTTTTTGCAACTTCAAGTATTTGCTACTCATAGTAAATACTTCTGGGTCTTGAGAAGTGAGCTTGAGTATAGCAAGTATGTTTATGAGCAGCAAAGCAGCAATTGAAATATCAGCGATATCCCAGAGTAACTTAACTCCGCCGATTGCACCAAGTGGAATGATTAAGGTAAAAACTACAGTCCAGATTTTAGTGTATTTATTATCCATAGATACATAGCGTATTGTTTGTTTTGAACAAAAAAACCAAGTAAAGATAGTAGTAAAGGCAAAACAAAACATTATAGCCATAATTAAATAGTCAGTATAGGGCCAATTCATAGCTTTTCTAAAAGCAAAAATGCACATGTTAGTGCTCTCTAAATCAGTAATCCAAGAATCCGTGACAAGCAGTACCATTGTTGTAATGAACACTATAAGTGCAACTATAAAAGGAGATATTATTGTAATGAGGCTCTGTTCAATGATAAATTTATTGTTGTTTTTCTTAGGAACAATTGAAGAGTGCACAATCCCTTCAAGACCAAGCCCTATATCTGTTGCAAAAATACCTCGCAAAGTTCCTACTTGAATAATAGTCAACATTTCTAAAATAAAACCTAAAGATAAACCAGATGTAAAGCTACTAGTTGTAAAAAAACTGCTTGTTATTAGTTTTAGAGAAGGAAGAATATTTTCGCTAAACTTAAATAATATGATACCACAAAGTGTAAGGTAACTTACCGTCATTATCGGTATCATAGCCGATATAAAAATTTTAATTTTTTTTAAGCTAAGAGCTGCAACAACAAAAAATATTATGGCCATTACAATGCCGCCGATGACTACAGGTATATCTACCATGCTGAGTGGTATTGATAGAGAGTTTACCTGAACAAGGTTACCAACTGTTATTGAAGCCATGATCATAATCGCTAGAAACACAATTGTAGCTTTTCTAGAGTTAAATGCATCAGTCATGTAGGCTACAGGCCCACCTATAAACCTTCCATTTTTTTCTTTTCTAGCTTTTATACTTAGGAAACAAGTAACATATTTTATTACAGAAATGATAACAATAATTATTGCCATCCATAAAATAGAGCCCGGTCCTCCGGTTTTTAGAGCAACAGCAGTGCCTGAAACGTTTCCTACTCCTAAATTTCCTCCTAAGATTGTAAACAGGGCGGCTATAGAAGAAAATTTATTTTCTCCTCTTTTAGCTCCAATAAGTGAAACGGCATACGGTAGTCTAAACACCTGTAACCATTTTAGTTTAACCGATAGGTAAACACCAGCAACTAGTATGAGTAGTATTGTTGGCAGTAATAAAACAAACTTTACTGTATCCATCTGTAAAAGAGAGATTTTTACTCGAGTATATAGCAAAAGTTGAAAATACCTAACCTATTTTCTATGTATGACTTCGTTTCCGTCATCCTAGCGCTCCTTTCTTGTCATCCCAGTGCGTGACACTGGGATCTAAATTTTTTATGCGAAACCATTATACTTGTAGGCCCAAGTTCCTCACATAGTGAACAAAAAAGTAAATGAGATTCCAGACTGGAATGACACCTACCCCATGAGAACCCTATTTTTCATACCACTCATTTATGAGTTTATTGATATCGGGATCTATAAAATCCTTTAGTGGTCGACTGGTTTTTATCTCGGCATTTTTAGGGATACACCTATCTTTACATATTGCGTACTTTATATGAAAGTTAATATCAACAAATTCTTTATTTGGAATGATATTAGTTTTAAGGGAAAATAACACCATATCTTCATATATGTTACTAACAAATGTAACTTCCCCAACTTTATCTTCATGTTCCTTGGGAGTAGGCCAATGAATATCTATATTTGATATGTTACCCTGACAGTCAAAAGAAGTAGGAAGGCCGAAATCTCCAGGGTCTTTGTAATATATATGCCAACCTGGTTTATTGTAACCTTTATTGCGCCTTCAATGGTAAGATTTGCTTTATTTACCTTACCAATGAGCAGATCAAATTTTGCAACTTCTTCTTCAGCGCACAATTGAGTGCAAGAAAAAAGTAAAAGTAGGATTGAGTATATACGTATTTTCATAAATACTCTATTTATGAAGAAAATAATTTAAGTTCTATCTATTATAATAAAAATATTATATAAATCATTTGTTAATATAATATTATGCTAATACAAATATACTAGCAATTATAACTTTCATATATTATTTTTTTATTTTTAAGCAGTTATAATATTAAAGAGACGTAACAAATATAAATAGTAGTGGCTTTGCATAGAAAATCACAAATTTATTTCCTTTATAAATGTAAGACTTTTTAGAACTAGAAAGATACCTTGGAGCAACTTGCTCCAAGGCTCTTGTTTACTTAGAATCCACCCATTCCGCCCATTGCTCCTGCACCCATAGGTGATGAAGCATTTTCTTCTTTGTTTGGTAGATCAATTATCATAGATTCAGTAGTAATAAGTGCGCTTGCTACAGACACTGCCGTTTCGAAAGCAATACGAACTACTTTTGCCGGATCAATTACACCAGCTGTTGATGCATTAGCATAGTTCATAGCCTCAACGTTGTATATAAGCTCTTTATCATTCTGCTTAATCAAATAGTCAATTATAACAGCAGATTCAAGACCAGCATTTTTAACCAATCTTTTGATTGGAGCACTGAGAACTTTTTTGACAATGTTGATACCTATTTGCTCTTCATCGCTTGAAGCTTTTAGCTTATCAAGAGCAGATGCGGCGTAAAGAAGTGCAACTCCTCCACCTGGAACTATCCCTTCTTCAATTGCAGCTCTTGTTGCATGAAGTGCATCTTCAACTCTATCTCTGCGTTCTTTTACTTCTACTTCGGTTGCTCCACCAACTTTTAGCACAGCAACGCCGCCTGATAATTTCGCTAAACGCTCTCTCAGCTTTTCTTTATCATAATCAGAGGTTGAAGTTTCAATCTGAGATTTAATTTGGCTGATTCTAGCATTTACTCTGTTTTGTTTGTCATAGTTATTGTCTTCACTAACAATTGTGGTATTGTCTTTAGTGATTTTAACATTTTTAGCAGTACCAAGATCTTCAAGAGTCAAATCTTCCATCTTGATTCCAAGCTCATCTTTTATGACATACTTAGCACCTGTTAAAGCTGCTATATCTTCGAGCATCTCCTTTCTCCTATCACCAAAACCTGGAGCTTTTACTGCAGCAACTTTTAGACCACGTAACTTGTTGATCACTAAAGTGCTTAATGCTTCACCTTCAACATCTTCTGCAATGATAAACAAAGGTTTACCAGACTTAAAAATAGCCTCAAGAATAGGAAGTAAAGGTTGAATAATATTAAGTTTTTTTTCTGTAATCAGCAAATATGGATCATCAAGCTCCACGCTCATCTTTTCATTATTTGTAACAAAGTATGGAGAGAGATAACCACGGTCAAACTGCATACCAGTTGTAAGTTCAACTTCTAATTCTTTTGAACCCTTACTCTCTTCAACAGTGATGACGCCTTCTTTTCCAACCTTTTTAACAGCGTCAGCAATGCTATTACCAATATCTTTATCACCATTTGCAGAAATTATTGCAACTTGTGCAACTTCATCCATTTTCTCTAAAGAAATTGTGCGAGACATTGATGTAATTTCCTTTAATATCACATCTTTTGCCTTCTGTATTCCATTTTTGATACAAATACGATCATTTCCAGCTGCAATTGACTTTGAAGCTTCCATTATCATATTGCTAGTCAGTATTGAGCATGTTGTGGTACCATCACCAACTTTGTCATTACACTGAGAAGCACTTTGAGCAATGGTGCTTACTATCGCAGAGTGTAATGGTTTTTCAGGCTTTATACCTTTCATTACCTTATAGCCATCCTTTGTGACCTCTGGTCCACCATATGGCTTGCTAATTCCTATTGTATTTCCCCTAGGCCCTGCAGTTGCTCCCACCGTTGAGTCAACCATTGCTGCAACTTCACGAAAGGCTCCTTGCAACTGTTCGCCTGATACTACTATGTTAGCCATTTTTATCACTCCTTAAATTAATAAAAAATTTAGAATATTAAAATACATAATGCACTATATAGCGCATTAGTTTAGTAAAATAGAAATACCTACTTGATAACAGCAAGTAGGTCTGATTCCTTCATCACGACATACTTTTCATTATCATGCTCTACTTCTGTTCCAGCCCACTGCCTGTAGAAAACCTTATCACCAGTTTTTACAGTTAAAGCTATACGCTCTCCGCTTGAGTTGCGTGAACCACCACCAATTGCTATAACTTCACCTTTAGTAGGCTTCTTTTCAGCACTTGATGGTAGTACAATTCCACCTTGTTTTTCTTCAGTAATAGGCTTTATTAGCACGTTATCATCTAATACATTTAAATTTACACTTGACATTTATGTTTCCTCATTAATAGATTAACCTACAATTCTATGTAGTCATCTAAAGGTTACATTTCAAGGGTTGGAGTTAGTAAAAGTGTATAATTTAAGGTTTGAACAGAAGTTTTATGGGTTACATACCGCTAGCAAACCGTAGTCTAATATCTTTATACGGACCAGATACGAGAGATTTTCTTCAGGGTGTTATAACAAATGATATTAATAAATTAAGTAGCCAGCAGGCAATTTACTCTTTATTACTCAACCCTCAGGGAAAATATCTGTACGATTTTTTCCTCATTGAGCATGATAAATATATTTATTTGGAGTGTGAAAATGCCCATCTACAGCAAATAATTGAAAAATTAGACTTGCTCAAAACTTACCTTAGAGTGAAGATTAAAGACATTAGTGCACTATATAAGGTTGGAGTTTTGTTTGATGCTAAGTTGGCGGAGTGTAGTAGTAAGTCACAAGTTATTTTTCAAGATCCAAGGCACAAGCTACTAGGAATGAGGATCATACATGAAGATGAAATAAAAGAACCGGTTGGAGATTTTATTCAGTATGAAAAAGTTAGAATTAAAAACCTTGTCCCAGATGGAGCAAAAGATATGGTGCAAAATTCATCATTTCCGCTGCAATATTTAATCGATAAGATAAATGGTATAAGCTTTAATAAAGGGTGCTATATAGGTCAGGAAGTTGTAAATCGAATGAGCAGACAAGAAAAATTCAGAAGGAAACTTTACCTTGTTGAGGGAAAAAATGCACTTCCAAATATTGGCACTAAAGTAATCAGTGAACATAATGAAGAAGTAGGAGAACTACGCTCTAGTGTCGACAATATTGGACTTGCATTGCTTAATACTGGAAAAAGCCACGCAAATTTATATGTCGGTGGAGTTAGCATTAAGACGTTATAAAATATCTATTCGAGTAAAAGCCCCTTTTTCTTGTTTAAATGTTTGTGATAGTTATCCACAGTATTGTGAATAACTCAGTTGATAACCCAGAGAAATACATATTTTACGCATTATGAGTACTTCGGAGATTCATAATAAAGTGGACAACTCTAAAAAATTATATCAATTTTAATCTTTTTTAGTTGTGATAAGGAATGGTCTTTAAGTTAAGATTTTAAATACTCTTAAAGTAATACTTGAGTGTTTTTGGATGCTAATCTAGGAGTTCAACAGGCACTTTTTTATGCTGTTTGAGAAGAGCAAAAATTGAATTTTCTCTTGCTGAAAGCGTGTGTTTCTTATATTTTCCATAATACACATTACGTATCTTATGATAGGTATATAGATATTTTTTATTAAAAAGGAAGGGGAGGTGCCTTCGTGTGATAAGAAAAAAGTCTTTTTCGGTGGTTACACCTATATTCTTCATTTTAGCTTTAAAACTGTTAAAGTAGTACTTCAATAACCCTTTTAGTCTTTTTTCGATGTGTACTTTAAGAAAATAACCACCACGACATGCTAAGATACCTATTCGATAAAGATTTGCACCGTGGACTTTTCTCAAAGTACAATATACTCCATGGGGTGTTGTTCCTAATTCCAATAGCTCCTTAATTCTCTCTTGATTAGTATTTTTAATTATAAGGTTAATATGGTGATCAACCTGTTCTTTCATACCTTCAAGGCTATATAAATGCTTATCATAAGTTACCCATAGATTTCTGATGTAGACCATTATTGCCTTAATTTCATGGTGATTTTGAAATTTTTCAAAAACTTTTCTTATAATATTTTCTCTGATAGGAATTAAATCCGTGATTTTTGACCTTTTAAAACTGTAAAATTTATCGGTCATTAGCTCAATAAAGTATTTAGCTGCTTCTTTTTGTGCTTGATTAGCGTAGATTTTTTTTTGCTTTATGTGGATTAAAGTGTCCTGAAACATACGTGCTACGTCCTTTTAATTGAGCAGAAATTCCATTTTAAACTCCTGTACTTCCTTGTTTTTAATAACTTGCAGTAACTCACGAGAGGTGAGATGAGTTTCATCATTGAAAGTTCTAATCGAAAGCTTGAGCTCAACTGACTTTTCTCGCGCTTTTATTCTTCTTCTGGAATTGATCCGTGCTCGAAGATGTTTGCTATTGGTATTAATTACGTGAGAGCTACCACGCACGTGAAAGTTATGGAATTTACAGTAAAAAGAGGTTTTCTTACTTTTTTTTACTTGACTTTCTTTTTTATTATGGTGAAAATTTGCATGCATGGCAGTGCTGGTAATCTTTTTCAATTGACAAGAAGTGATTACTATAAAATTTAAGTTGTGTAAAGGATAAAAAGTTATCCTTTACACAGAGTCCTTTCCCAAATTAGCAATTCCAATCCATTTCCATATGGTAAGTTTAATACGAGTTAATACTATGTAAAGCATAATTTTATGTTTACATGAATTTTTCTGAAAGTTTAATTTAGTATTAGCTTTTCAAGCTCATCAATTGCAAGACCAGTCGATTTAGCTATTAATTCAATAGATACACCAGCTTTAAGTAGGTTTTTTGCTATTTCAACTTCTCTTGTCTTTTTGCCTTCCTCTCTACCTTCCTCTCTACCTTCCTCTCTACCTTCCTCTCTACCTTCCTCTCTACCTTCCTCTTTAGCATCATCAAGTTTTTGAGCGAGGACAGCCTTCTCATCACGAATACGCTTTATTTCTTGTTCATAGGCTATAAATTCTTTCTCTGACCAGTTAAATCTATCTAGCTCTTCATATGCTTTTTTGATTATTACATCACTTCCTATTATTCTTTCTAATTCCCTTTCACTGGTTTCTTCTGCGTATTTAAAAAAGTAGATCCATTTTTCAACTATATTTTCTAGTTGATCTTCCTTGTTTTTGGGAAATTTTGGCAGTTCAATAAATGTAAAATAAAAATCTTTTAAATCGTGTTCATTAGTCTCTTCATCTCGAATAGTATGCTTTGATTTATACTCAGACTTATTTGGAAACAGAACACAGTCTGCTATAGCAATAAAGATAATTTCTTTAAGGTCATGATATTGATCACCTTTGTCAGCTTGTCTTGAATACGCTTTAGCAGCGTAATATTGAGCACGTTTTTCAAAGCCTTTAGTTTTTGCAACTTGCATTTCGACTATTACTTGTACTCCATTTTCATCTCTGCAGAGAACATCAACAATGCTTTGTTTTTTAGAGGCAATTTCAGCGTCCATTATAGTACTAAGAAACTCTATTTCTTTTATTTGATCTTTGCCAGTAAAGCCCAGAATATCATTGAGAAAGTGAATAAGAATATCTTTATTCTTTTCAGTACCAAAGATACGCCGAAAGGCAACGTCATTCTTTGGATCGAGAAATTTAGAAAAAGCCATAAGGAATTCGCTTTAAAATTATTAATATTATACACTATTTTCTATGATTTATCAATTTAATATCCTGCCAGTATTAACTTGATAAGGCACGGTAACTTTACCAGTTGAGCCACTTCTATTCTTTGCAACGTTTATCTCCAGTTCGTTATTGTAGCCTATTTTATAGTAGCTGTCTCTGTAGAGTAGTAAAACTATGTCAGCGTCTTGTTCGATGCTCCCTGACTCTCTCAGGTCTGCTAGTTGCGGTCTTTTGTTTTGTCTTTCTTCCACTCTGCGACTAATTTGTGATAGTGCGACAATTGGAACTTCAAAATCTTTGGCGATGTTCTTTAAAGTTCTGCTGATCTCTGTTACCTCAAGAGTTCTGTTCTCTGTTCTTCCTGATCCTCTGAGTAGCTGTAAATAGTCAATGTATATGCATTTTATGCTGTGTTTTCTGCAGATTGATGCGATCTTTTTCCTCAGCATATTTAAATCCATATTGCCTGAGTTATCGATGAGGATATTTAAGAATGTTATCTGATTTATTCCACGATATAAGAGGTCCATATCTTCATTCTTGAGAATGTTATTTATTGTCTCATTAACTTCAATGCTGATTATTCTATTGATCAGTTGATTGGCTGACATCTCAAGTGAGAAGAAGCAGACATACTCATGATCTTCTAGTAGCTTTGCGGCCTGCAAAGCCATGTATAATGCTATTGAGGTCTTACCAATTGAAGTACGAGCGGCGAGTACGGATAGTTCTCCCTCTTTAAAGCCACCTGTGATGGTATCAAGCTCCTTTATTCCTGTGGTCATTCCTTCGATGTCACTCGTATTGCTGAGTAGCTTATTGATGTAGTTTTTGTAGTCTTTGAGATAATCAAATATTGGCTTGACGTCCTCATCGATCCTGAGCCCTCCTTCCTGATCCATTCTTCACCTTAGGTGGCTTTGCTCAGCTCAAAAATAACTCATTTTTTTTGCTACCCCCCACTATAAGTTATATTATATTATATTATTTATATATAATATAATATAACTCATTGGGAGAGGCGACGAAACAAGATCTTGAGTTTGAGGAGCCTCCGGTTTTAGGTGAAGAATGGATCAGGAAGGAGGGCTGTATAATATTATATTTATAATTTACTTACTTAACGAAACAGAGTTTATTGAAAAACATGGTTCTTAAGTACCTTCAAAGCTTTCTCGTAAATGGTATCTCTATGTCCTATTGTAATAATAGTTACTTCATGTTTTTTGGTGTCTGCACAATACATAATACGGTAATCGCCAACTCTTAGTCTTCTGAACCCTTTAAAGCTATGATATAAAGGCTCACCAAGATTCACTGGATCGACTGTAAGGCGTTCCTGTATTGCTTTGTTTACTCTTAATTCTATTTTTATCGGTAAAGATGGAAGATCTTTTTCAGTGACATTCTTCAAAAATTTAATCTTGTAATCCACTTGATCTCCACTTTACATCTTTGTAATCAACTGTTTCTGCACCTTCAATATCATATTGATCAGCAACCACAGATAATAAAAAATCTTCCATTTCACTATCTATTGCTTCTTTAAGTAGTTTTTCTGCTAATGCTTGAGCAGGTTGCTTAGTAAGTTCAGATAATTCAGCAAGATGCTGTAAAGTTTCTTTACTGAAAGCTAAATTAGCGTTTGCCATAAGTTTTACCGAGTTCTACTACTGCACAATTATACAATATTTTCATGAAATTTTCAATAAAGAATTATATTGACATATTATGGTAGGGTGAATATATACCAGTATTAGCTTTTGCTGGTTAAGGAGAAATGACACAGAAGTTAATACTAAGCATAGTATTGCAAGACATTATTAGGAATAGGGAAGGTATGCCAGCCGCTGGCTACTGGATGTATTTCTATGACAAGAAGAGTCCAACAACTCTTCGTAATGCCTATTACAAAAACCAACAAGGAAATGTCGTACCAGCACCAAATCCTCTGCAACTTGATGAAAACGGTGCATTGCCCCATAAAATCTACTACTTTGTTGACGTAGATGACCCTGAAGATCGTTACATTGCAGAGCTAAAGTGCTGTTACGGCAATGCTGCTGCTCCTGAGATTGTTTTTACTGACCTACCTTACTTTCGGGAGCAGCGCAGCGCTGATCCAACTAGCGCTATCATATCTGATAATTTGTTTATCGATGGGCAGTTTATATATTGGTCTACAAATTGATGATCGAGGGCAGGGACCGGGCTATGTTTTACCTCAGTTCTCACAAGTACCAATTGCTGGACTTTCATGGCAGTTTTTAAGATCTTATGCCGATTCGATGCCAATACAAGATAGAACTGATATCGATAGGGTTTTCATTAAAGACATTACTGAAGCTGAGAGAATCGATGAAGGCAATCCTCGTTTTTATTTGAACGTTATTTGTGAAAAGCCTAATGAGAGAAATCCACCTCTTGAGAAAGCGATAGTATTTAAAAACTCTAATGCTCTATGGAGCGTTGTTTCTCAGTCACTGAAGCTCAAGTTCTATGCTTGGAGAGGAGGTGATGATATAGTTGTTAAATTACTAGCAATTCGTGATTTTGGTGCGAAGTCGTCAACACCGCCGAAAGTGAATGTAGTAGATAAATTTTTAATTGATTCTGATTCACCAAAAGTTTATGACACTAGCTTAACTTTGCTGGACTTTGTCATCCCTTCTGATATTGGTGATGATCAAAGTTTGACATTGAAGTTTCTATTGCCGACCGATCGGACATTTAATTTTAAAGCAACGAACTTTTATTGTGCAAAAGTCTCAGCGCCAGTTTCATCAGTTGATTTTAGGTATCCAACACAAAATTCTGATTTGGCGAAATCTAATTTGTTATTTTCGTCGTTTAAAGAAAATAAATACAGCATTAATAACAGTTACAATGAGCTAGTTTTTGCAATTGATGGGCTCAAGTTTGTCGATAATATTGGTGAACTAGTTTTCTATCCAAAAGGAGCAAAAGTTAATGAAGGAGAGATAAATTTAATCAAGTGCGATGGTCGCACACTTGATGGAGCGGCGATTAGTCCGCTCGGCATTGAATACAAAAGGCTATATGAAAAGTTAGACCATGCTCCAGTTAGCTTTGATATGCTACAAACCAAAGATGTACCAAATTGGTTTAATGCGATCTCAAGTGAGTACATTAAAAAGTTCGCTCTAAACAATAAAGTTAAAGTTGCTTTTGAAGGAGAGGGAGTAGTAAGTAGGAAGCCAGAGGGTGACGATATTGGTCATCTGTGGCTGGAGACTACGTTTCATGCTAATTCAGATGTTAACTATGACTTTCAGTATGTTGCAGCAGCAAGTAGCATGGATCTCACTACTTGTTGCCACTGCTTTGATATTACTGCTGATTATTTAGACTCTAATGACACTCGAATGACTAGTGATGGTATGAGGGATGTAAATTTTGCAAGTTCTAAGCTTGATTTTCCAGGTTATTTTAAAGTCAAAAATAAATTAAATAGGTTTAGGTATCCTCCAACTGAAAGTGTATCATATAAAAAAGGCATTGATAAAGTAGTTAAGCAGACTAAAGCACATTATTCTGTCAAAGAAAATTTTTTTTATTTAACAGTAAATCTTAATTATCAAGAGCCTGAGTATCCCTCTGGTTTAACTGGGTTTGTTACCCCAGTTAATTTGAGTAGTAGAGTTTATGATATTGGTTTTCCTCTAAATATACCATCGAGGAGTTCTACTTTTTTGCAGCAAAATTCTGATTTTGCAGGAACTTCACAAAATTATTTTCTATTTTCACCATGGTTTGTGAATTCAATGTCTAGAGTAGATGGTACATCTGTTGTTGGTTCTTCTAGTGATGCTTACGCTACTAGATTTCTTTCTTCTTTGACCACAACCACCTTTTTACCAATAAAAACGTGGAATGATTATATTATTTACAAACAATCAGCAACTGAGGAAAGAACACCAGGAAAACCAAATGTGCTATTTGCTGAGAAAAACTCAGTGATAACCTATGCTATGCAGCATAAAGCACTTTTTACACAAAGATGCCTCTATGTGATCAAATTTAAAGAAGTGAAAGTTGAATGTTACTCTATTATTCGAGGCATTTGTTACGTATTTAAAAGTAGGTTATAAAGATGAATGCCAGAAGAATTGCAATCAATCTTCTACTGTAGATGAAGTAACCCTTCAAAAAATAGCACCAAGTTTGTCTAGTTGTGTAAGTTTATAGCATATGCATCAAGCTAAAAGCTAACACAAGTAAAGTTGATAAAGAGAAAAAGAGCAATAAGGTATGAGTTCTTATAGGCATATTTTATTTTGGTATGGCTTAAAATTAGTTATAGGATCTGGGAACAGTGTAAAAAGGCTGTATGTATAATAGAAAAGATATTGTTAAGTTAAAAAACAAAGCTGAAAAATATTCCAAATTATGTAACTCTCTATTAAGGAAATCTGATGCGAGATACTCGGGAGATAGGTCAATTTCATCCAATGTAAAGTATATGCTAGAAAATATTGAGGATTTTATCAATTTTATAGAAGTCTTTAACCCTCTAGCTTTCTTTCAAAAGCGTGTTGCAATCCGTCACGTGCTAAGCGAAGATAAAATTTTAAAGGCGGATAACTGGAACGATCATTATGTTACAAAAGAAATAAGGCTTTGGAGAAGAAACTTAGAAAATGATTCTTATGAAAATATTCCTATCGAATTTCGAAAGGAGATATTTGATTATTTTTTCCGCAATGACTTTTATGGTGAGTTAAATCATAGCGGTATAATAAGGCTAAGTGAAGGAACAAATGACCTTAACTACCTTAGGCCACCAACAATAGTTGAAATTGCTCTTTCTGCTGCAATTGAAAATAATTGGTTTGGTTACTCTGATCCTTTAGGACACGTAGATACAAGAATGTCTATAACGAGGTTAGAGCAGTGTAGAAGAAATGAAAACCAAGTAGACGTAAGTAATGTTGCTGTTGTACAAGGCAGTACTTCTGGACTGCATGCCGTTTTATCAATGATAAGCAAAGGTAATAACTGTAAAAAAACTTGTGTAATTGCTGTACCGACTTATTCTCCAATATTTGATGATGCTGCGTTTAATTTTGAGCTGAATTTGTTAAAGTTGTCTCACGATTATGAAGCAAATTATGAAGAATTGTTTAAACTCGCTTCGAGTGAAAGTGTTGCTGTTATATTGTTTAGCATTCCTCACAATCCTTACGGTTTAAGGAAATTAAGAGATAAGCTAGGTAACTTGTGTGACATATGTAAATGCAGCGGTACTTTTCTCATCATTGATGAAGTGATTTTTGATCCTGAAATCAGCTCTTATCTAAATCCAATAAAATATCAAAACTTAATCATTATCTCTTCATATTCAAAAATGTATAACATACCAGGTCTTAAATTGGGTCATTTATTAGCAGATAAAGGTTTTATACAAAAATTCTACAGGCATGCTAGTACTACTTATGGTTCGCCACCATCATTTTTATATTTGACATCTACATGTATAGCTACATTAGAACATATATCATATAGTCACTGTTTTAATAATTCATTACCAAATGAAATAAAGAAACACGTATCGGATCTTAATCTAATATTTGGAGAGTTCAAAATTTGGAAAAAGTTTTACTCTTTAAATGTAAAATTCCAACACCTAGTTTTGAATATTTATTATCAAGATATTGGTCACGTCAGTATTGAAAAGGTAATGGGACTTGATGATCTATCACCAAACGTAATTATAAGGGTCAAAGGAAATGGAAGCGCATACAAGGATAGTTTGAAAGTCTTAGCACGTAGTAATGTTTCAGTAGTTCCTATCGAGTGTTTCTCTCCTCCATCTACTTGGCTGAGAGATTTAAGGGTAACGTTAGCCATAGAGCCGAGAAAGCTGGTAAGCGGTCTAGCTAACTTAATTTGTGCATTAGATGAAATTTATTCAGAGGAAACGAAGAACAATTGGTTACATGAAGATGACATTGTATGGCTTAGGGATATAGGTCTTTTTGATGATATAAAAGAATTTGATGGTTGGGCAAAATCGCATCGAACTTGTAAAAGGACATTAGAAATACTAAAATTCTACAAAAATGACCAGTTAAGAAGTGATATAATCTACCGCATTGCAAGTTTAAGCCAGTTAGGCTTGGTCTGGAAAAATTTGTCTATAAAAAAAGGAAATATTTATATAGAAAAGTTACCGGAGAGGAATTTATAGGAGATGCATCAAACCACAGGGAGATTTTATTTGCTTTGTTGAACTGCTATGGCAAGTTATCTAGTCTACCAAAACTTTCGGATTTGCTAAAGTCAAATATGATTGAGTTTTTCAAGATGGATTCTATAAAAGAAACGAAAAATATAATGTTGCAAATTGTTTTTGTTGCATCAGAGTTACAGTGGTTAAATATGGATTTACACTCCATAAGTAGCATTGAAAGTATACTATGTGGTTCATTAGACAAGCAGGGTTATTATGATTTTCTTTCTAAGATTTGTGAAGAGCTTCAATTGTCAAGGCTATTGCAAAACGAAAACAGTGTTTTACCTTCATCCTCTATGGTAATTTCAGATATAGAGGAGTTTGGTAAAAATCATAGCCCTATACTTCCGTGATTGAGTATCATTTTAAATACCAAACATATAGTACGTACAGCTGGTTCACTAGGGGAGATAGAAAGTGACCTTACCTAGAAAAAGCTAAGACATTGTATTATGAAAATGATGCATCAAATTGTTTGGGAATGCAATAGTCAATAGATGATATGATAAGATGTGAGAAAAGAATACCACCAAAGGGGGAAGAATTATGGGACCATACAGGAATGAAAAACGTGTTAAATAATAATTTTCCAATACTGAGGAAGAAGAAAGTTAGTGAAGATCCTCATGATAACTTACTTATGATCGAGAATAGCAACTTTTTACAAGAAAAAGCAAGAAAAGCCATTATAGATGAGTTGCAAAAATATGGAATAAAAATTTCATATGAATTCCAATTTCCACAGTATATCTCAAATGAAGATGGTGTCTATATAAATCTAGCAACAAAAGTAGGGCCAATATTGGGACAGTATATAAAACCAAGTACATACGTGAATGAAATAAAAATAAAGCAAGCTTGTGAAGTAAGATACGATCCAATGGACTTCAGGTATGTATTTGCATGTGCGCAAAAATTTTCAACTTATTTAAAGCACAACCAGGGAAAAATTATACAATGTTTACAAAGTTATGAATGTCTAGATGTTGCAGTGGATGAAATCAAACGTTCTGTTGATTTACCAGATAATTTGAATCAGAATTCTGAGTACTTCAAAGCACAAGTTAGCTGTATAGTTTCGTTTCTGCCATTAAATCAACCTCTATATTCATCTGTATGTTTTGGTTGTATTATGTCTTTAATGGCAAAAACTGCTATAATAAGACCTCCTACGGTCATGAAAAGTCTATTTGAAAATTTGACAATAGTATCAAAATTTAATAATTTCTTTCCGAACCTTATTATATCATATGATGATAAAAATGAATTCATTCAGAAAAATAGGTCAGTAGCAGATGTAGTAATATTTACTGGAAAGTACTATAACGCACAAAAAGTGAAAAAGCAATTTAAGGAAAATGTATTATTTATTTTCAATGGTGCTGGTCATAATCCTATAGTAGTTTCAAAAGATGCTAATATTGATAAGGCAATAGACAGTATTTGTAGAGTGTGTTTACAAAATCAAGGGCAAGATTGTGCAGCTCCGAATTCAATACTAGTACATTCAAAAATTTCGAACTTGGTTGTTAATAAATGTATTCAAAGATTGGATTTGATTAAGAATTGTATTGGTGATTATGCTAATTATAATAATATTATTGGACCAAATACTGACTGCTCTCACGCTCTAAAAATTGCACGAGTGTTATATGAAAACAGAAATTTCTTGCAGTATGGTGGAGAGATTAATCCAGCAACAGGCTTAATTAAGCCTATAGTACTTGTTAAACCCTTATTAGAAGGCGGTAATTTTTCTGAACTTTTTGCGCCAGTTATTATTTTACAGCCTTACGAGACAGATGAGGATTTAAAAATGTACTTTGAACATCCTAATTATAAGTCACACGCTATGTATGTAACTTTGTTTGGTACAAGCAAATATGTTGAAATATTAATTGAGAAAGGTTTGCATACCAGGGATAACATATTGCATGATACGGATCTTCATGTAGAAGAGAGAGGATTTAAGCCATATGGAGGGTTAGGCATAGAAGCAAGTTGTATACAGTTTTATAATAAAATTATACCAGGTGCAACTTTACCACAGCGCGATATATATACTTACTTAATTGGCCCAAGTATAGAACGGACAAAAGGAATAAGTATCTCTCATTAATAGATGTGATCTTACTTAGAAAAAGTGGAGAGAAAGTTTGTAATGCCGCAAGCAAGTGTTGCCAGCGGAAAAGCGCAGCGTTTTGCTGATCCTCGTGAGATGTTACTCGAGTATGTGGCAGTAGATGGCATCCAGCCTATCGTGATACCGCCAACTGGCTCTGATCCGAACCTCGCTATATTAATGCAGCAGGCTCTTAGTTTGCTTTCACAGATTTGGAGTGACACTACAAACATCGTAAAAGACAGTAAGTATTCATCTGCTGCTGCCTTGCGTGACAAACTAAAGGAAAACGAAGGTAGTGTCACTTCCTATTACTTTGCCCATCAAATTACGCTCAACCAAGTAGGAAATGTTCTGCTTTCCTTACTACCTTACAAGTTGGCACAAGATGATGAGACTTTAACTAGTTTAATTAATTTTAGCAGGTCTACAAATGTCAAAATTAAGATAAGTGAATCTCTAGAAAGACAACGTGAGAAGGATAATGAACTGATGCTGAACGTTATGCAGTATCTTGGTCCGAATAACCAACAAATCAGTGTCGAGCTTTTAGGAGAGATGCTGCTCAATCAAGATACGGTGAGCAGCAAGATGCTGCGGGAAAAAGTGCTGAGCATTGGCCAGCAGCAACAAGAGCAGCAGGCGCAAGCACAAGAGCAGCCAACAGAGCAGGAGATTAAACTGCTTGAAATACAGTCAAAAGAAAGAATTGCTGAGCTAAAAGCTGAGGTTGATCTTCTTGCTGAGAAGTTAGCAGTAATGCGTGAAGAGATGCGTAATGCGCATGAGGAGAAAATGTTGAGGGAGAAAAGTGGAGCTTAAGGTTAAAAAATTTTCACTTGCAAAAAAACTGCCTGAAAATGTCTTAAGTGTTGATCTTGGCAAGAGCAATGGTTTTGCCTATGTCAGGGACGAAACACTTTACTGTGGCAGCTATGTTTTAGGCGTGGAAAAATGGCGACTTGATGGAGAGACATTGCGCCGAATTAGCGAAGAGTATCAGGGAGTTATTGCGCTTTTGCTTTCCAGCAATCCAGAGCTTGATTTAGTGCTACTTGAGGACAATCAGTATTTTTTAAAGCAAAAATACATCAAAGGTAGCCACATGTCGTATTACAAAAAGCTGCAAATAATTGTTGAAGGACTGTTTTGTTTGCACTGGAAGGGCGAAGTTAAACGTTATTTTGGAGGTAGCCTTAAAGTGAGATGTTTTGGTTCAGCTCGTAAGGAGATTGTAAAAGAACGTATTAAAAAAATGCTTAATGTTTCGCGGCTATGTGATCACACAGCAGATAGCGTAGCAGGACTGTTTGCTGCGGAAAGGCCGTGTATAATACCAACAAACGTGGCGGTAAAAAAGGAGGAATAATGTTAGGAGATTTATTTGATTGGCTTTTTGGTAGCTCTAAAGCTAATCGTCAGTTTGAAAATAACATTGCTATGCAAAAGGATTTGTATGGTAGATACAATAAATTCATGGAGAATTTGGGAGGCCTCGGGAAAGGTGGTCCGGGAGGATTTATAAATAACATAGCATCGCAATACCGTGAAAATCCTTATCAGCAGTTTGTCAGCAATCAAATGAACACCGCACTTGGTAACAACTTACGTGCCAGTGGTCTTGATCGCTCAAGCTATGGTCTTTCTAAGGTTGCAAGTTTAAACTCTGATCTTGCCTCTAAAGGTTTAAATGACTTTATCAGTTCGTCTTTAGGTGGATTGCAAGGCCTGATCGGTGCTCATGGTCTTGGTGCGCAGATTGGTCAGAACTTAGGTGGTGGCTACACTTCGTACGGGAGATCGATAAATGATCGCTGGCTAGCTATGAATCAAATGCTAGGTGGGCTTGGTCAGGGTATAGGGAGAAATTTGGTTTAACTATTATATCAGTATTAATATAACATTAATACTGATATGTTAAAATTGTATTAATTTTTTAAGGAGAATATTATGAAATATCTTCAAATAATACCTGACTCTCTAAAAGAGAATACACACTATACAATAAGATCAGGTTTTTTATTCAATATTCTGGATCCAATCAATCAAAATTTCGAAATGTCCGGTGATAAGTTCAAAGAATTGGAGCATAGGATTGCAAGACTAGAAAATTATGTGAAACATCAATTCTCTTCTTCAACAGAAGATTTCGCATTTTCAGAAGAATTCGGATTGTTTTAAGCAGATATAGTTAAGAACTTGGTTTAGCAATTTTAGAGTTGCTAAACCAAATATACTACTTATACGGTAGAAACTATATGTAAAAACATTGGAAAACTCAAGACAAAAAGACCTAGATTTATGCCGCAAAGACTTTGGTTTCTTTGCGTTTCAAGGGATGCTGCGAGTATTTAACATTAGACTCAATTTAAAGAGGGAGAATGGTAGCAAGAACTATCTGTGGCTGCTCTTTAGCAGTGTTAATCGCTTGGTGTTTGAAAAAGCGCACAGTCAGTGGTGGAACATACCGCCCCGTTGCGCTAAGACTACGCTCGGGTTTATCTTTCATGTAGCATTTGCCCTTGGCAATAATCCAAGGGCAAAATTCATGTACATCACTCATCAAAGGGATTTAATGCGTGAGAAAATGAACGAACTGCATATTGTTCTTGAGTCGCCATTTTATAAGCAAGTTTTTCCCAATGTCAAGATAGTTGGACGTAGAAGTACAAGAGTAATAAGAACCAAGGAAGGAGGTTTTGTTAATGGGTTTTCAATATCAGGGCATGTAACCGGTACTGGAGCTGGGGACAGCTCACTTGATTTTGATGAAGGTCGAAAATATGGTGGCTGCATTATTCTTGATGATCTACATGATGCAAGCTGCGCGTATAGTAGAGTATCGCTGATCAGTGCCTGTCAGAAATTTGAGCAATGTATAACTTCAAGGCGCAACACTGCTGATACACCATTTTTGGTGATTGGGCAGAGAATCAGTGTTTACGACATCTTTGGTTATTTGGATAAAAAGTCAGAGAGGCAGTTTGAAAAGATCATCATTCCAGCAGTGCTAGAAGATGGCACCAGTATTGATGAAAACAGACTGCCGATGGAGGAGCTAAGAATTAAGGAAAAAGCAGAGCCTTATGTCTATCAATCGCAATATATGCAGGATCCTCCAGAGCCTAAATGGCAAATATTTAATGAAAAATATTTTCAAAAGATTGATTTTGCTTATGAGAAGATTGGTGAAAAAGATCTGGTGGCGTTCATCGATCTCAACAGTGGTTCGCTCAAAACACTTGATAGAACAGCGGTAGGAGTGTTTCAGCCGTTCTTTACGAAAAGTGAGTTTGCACATCAGCCAAAAAGATGTGGAGTATGGGTGGATTTATTGGCAAGAAAGCTTGACCCAGCTACAGTTGAACATGATATTCATGAGTTTCTAAGTAAATACGAAGATAGGCTACATGGAGTAGTCGTGGAAGAACGTGGAATTGGCTTTAAGGTGATTGCAGATCTTAGGACACTGCTGCCAAACACACTTATTTTAGGCTCAAGAAGAACGAGGTCAAAGATGGAAGTGTTTCAGTCTTGTAGTCAGTTTGTTGAGCAAGGTCATATCTTTCTTGAGAAAGCGGAAAGAGATTTTCATTATTTAATCTTCGACGAATTTGAAAAGATTCATACTGAAACTGAGTTTACCGATGATATAGCTGATGTCCTCAGTGAGTTCATCATGTGGTTCCCCGAAAAAAACCGTCTTGGGATACCTTGTCCTGACGATATGTATAATCATAAAGTGTTAAAGAACGACGCTATCTCTGTGAGAGCAAAAGCACCTTTTTCTTGTTTAAGTGTTTGTGATACTTAGTTAAATTCTTGACTTTATTATTTAAATATATCATAATTAAAGTATATTTTTAATAGGAGTTTGATATGCTAGCACGCGAAAGTTTAGACGAAAAACAACTAGAATTATATTCTAGGTTAGAGCTTGACATGAAAATTTTAAATAATAAAATCGAGTATGAATTTGAAGATGCTTTAGACGAAGATTTATTACCTCTTTTTACGGCAATTAATGATGAAGGCTATACACTTATTGGAACTTTTGAATCAGTTGATATAACAAGATTTAGAGAAGTTTTGAATGAAGTGCAAAAGCGGGGTCTTCTTCAAGACATTGTAAAAGCAAAGATTTTATCTTCTAAAAATCAAGATGAGGTGAAATCTATTTCACTGATTGAATACATTACGGATCCTAATCGCAAATCTTCGTTAGATTTTCTACATGCAATTCAGGGAAGTTGTGGATTAGAATCATTCTGGAAAGTTATATCTGAAGATGATCGTGAAAGGATTAAAACTAAATTAAATGAAGATGAACATAAAGACGTGCTAGATGAAATCAATCGAATTGAGGAGATCAAAAGTGAGGGAGTACAAATTGATAATACGGCAGATGACAATCTATCTGAAACTAGCTTAGCTAGTGATGAAAGTACCATAAATAGTAAAAGTAATTCAGCTAATGAAAGTGAGTCAAGGAAAGATGCAGCTAATAAAGCAATTGTCGCTGGTGCTATTTGTGGTGTTATAGCTGGATTAGCAGTTGGTGGTGGGCTTTTTGCTGCTGGTGTTGCATTACCAATACTGGCTCTAATTGGCATAGCGGTAGCTGCTGCTCTAGTAACAGGACTTGTTGCTGGTGGTATTACATATGTAATATCTAGTAAGATAGAAAATCCTGACACATCAAGGTTGGAAAAAGAACAAGATTTGCAGCCAAATTAAGTAAAAGGAATAAAAGACTTCTTCCTTTTCTCCAAATTTTTTAAGGTATCTAGATACCCTTAACAGGATTTTAGATACCTTACTTACGATATATATAACCATAAACTCGCACAAAAGCACCTTTTGCTTGTTTTAGTTATTCACAGAATTGTTAATAACTAAGTTGATAACCTAGTAGAGTATATAATTTTACATTTCTGAGTACTTTGAAGATTTATAATAAATATGATCTCCAAATACTAATATATATATAATTGAAAGCAAAAGAACTGTGGATAACTCTAAAAAAGATCAAAAAAGGCATCAAAAAGAATATGATTAGATTGAAATATTTACAGAAAAACTTACCTAATTGGTAAATATCTCAATACTTTTTAAAAAAAAGACAAATAAAGGGCTATGTTAGAACTAAAAATTGAAATTTTAAGTGTTTTTAAAGTAGCAATTTAATCTAAAGAGGTACTTTAATAGTTCCTTTTAAGTACTAATCCGGAGGTTCGACAGGTTGTTGTTTAAAAGATTGATGAATGTTTTTATTAGTATTGAAAATTACATAATGTGTATTATGGAAAATATAAGAAACACACGCTTTCAGCAAGAGAAAATGCAATTTTTGCTCTTCTCAAACAGCATAAAAAAGTGCCTGTTGAACCTCCAGATTAATGCTCAATTGATATTTTTAAAGTATTACTTTAAAAATACTTAAAAATTTTATCTTTTAGGAAAAATTTTCCAAGACTACCCCCTTATTGGCTTTTGTTAGAAAAATATTAAAATTATAACCAAATATGTAATCTTTTATATGATTGTATTAGCTTGGCTCCCTTAATGGTTGTTTCTTTTTTTTTAAAATATTAAAATAAGTATAACTTTTTAGAGTTATCCACAGTTCTTTTGCTTTCAATTATATATATATTAGTATTTGGAGATCATATTTATTATAAATCTTCAAAGTACTCAGAAATGTAAAATTATATACTCTACTAGGTTATCAACTTAGTTATTAACAATTCTGTGAATAACTAAAACAAGCAAAAGGTGCTTTTGTGCGAGTTTATGGTTATATATATCGTAAGTAAGGTATCTAAAATCCTGTTAAGGGTATCTAGATACCTTAAAAAATTTGGAGAAAAGGAAGAAGTCTTTTATTCCTTTTACTTAATTTGGCTGCAAATCTTGTTCTTTTTCCAACCTTGATGTGTCAGGATTTTCTATCTTACTAGATATTACATATGTAATACCACCAGCAACAAGTCCTGTTACTAGAGCAGCAGCTACCGCTATGCCAATTAGAGCCAGTATTGGTAATGCAACACCAGCAGCAAAAAGCCCACCACCAACTGCTAATCCAGCTATAACACCACAAATAGCACCAGCGACAATTGCTTTATTAGCTGCATCTTTCCTTGACTCACTTTCATTAGCTGAATTACTTTTACTATTTATGGTACTTTCATCACTAGCTAAGCTAGTTTCAGATAGATTGTCATCTGCCGTATTATCAATTTGTACTCCCTCACTTTTGATCTCCTCAATTCGATTGATTTCATCTAGCACGTCTTTATGTTCATCTTCATTTAATTTAGTTTTAATCCTTTCACGATCATCTTCAGATATAACTTTCCAGAATGATTCTAATCCACAACTTCCCTGAATTGCATGTAGAAAATCTAACGAAGATTTGCGATTAGGATCCGTAATGTATTCAATCAGTGAAATAGATTTCACCTCATCTTGATTTTTAGAAGATAAAATCTTTGCTTTTACAATGTCTTGAAGAAGACCCCGCTTTTGCACTTCATTCAAAACTTCTCTAAATCTTGTTATATCAACTGATTCAAAAGTTCCAATAAGTGTATAGCCTTCATCATTAATTGCCGTAAAAAGAGGTAATAAATCTTCGTCTAAAGCATCTTCAAATTCATACTCGATTTTATTATTTAAAATTTTCATGTCAAGCTCTAACCTAGAATATAATTCTAGTTGTTTTTCGTCTAAACTTTCGCGTGCTAGCATATCAAACTCCTATTAAAA
Organism: Wolbachia endosymbiont (group B) of Xanthorhoe designata; assembly: GCF_964028585.1. NCBI lineage: Bacteria > Pseudomonadati > Pseudomonadota > Alphaproteobacteria > Rickettsiales > Anaplasmataceae > Wolbachia > Wolbachia endosymbiont (group B) of Xanthorhoe designata. Next base: position 690,093 of record NZ_OZ034794.1, on the reverse strand, counting down.
ATATACTTTAATTATGATATATTTAAATAATAAAGTCAAGAATTTAACTAAGTATCACAAACACTTAAACAAGAAAAAGGTGCTTTTGCTCTCACAGAGATAGCGTCGTTCTTTAACACTTTATGATTATACATATCGTCAGGACAAGGTATCCCAAGACGGTTTTTTTCGGGGAACCACATGATGAACTCACTGAGGACATCAGCTATATCATCGGTAAACTCAGTTTCAGTATGAATCTTTTCAAATTCGTCGAAGATTAAATAATGAAAATCTCTTTCCGCTTTCTCAAGAAAGATATGACCTTGCTCAACAAACTGACTACAAGACTGAAACACTTCCATCTTTGACCTCGTTCTTCTTGAGCCTAAAATAAGTGTGTTTGGCAGCAGTGTCCTAAGATCTGCAATCACCTTAAAGCCAATTCCACGTTCTTCCACGACTACTCCATGTAGCCTATCTTCGTATTTACTTAGAAACTCATGAATATCATGTTCAACTGTAGCTGGGTCAAGCTTTCTTGCCAATAAATCCACCCATACTCCACATCTTTTTGGCTGATGTGCAAACTCACTTTTCGTAAAGAACGGCTGAAACACTCCTACCGCTGTTCTATCAAGTGTTTTGAGCGAACCACTGTTGAGATCGATGAACGCCACCAGATCTTTTTCACCAATCTTCTCATAAGCAAAATCAATCTTTTGAAAATATTTTTCATTAAATATTTGCCATTTAGGCTCTGGAGGATCCTGCATATATTGCGATTGATAGACATAAGGCTCTGCTTTTTCCTTAATTCTTAGCTCCTCCATCGGCAGTCTGTTTTCATCAATACTGGTGCCATCTTCTAGCACTGCTGGAATGATGATCTTTTCAAACTGCCTCTCTGACTTTTTATCCAAATAACCAAAGATGTCGTAAACACTGATTCTCTGCCCAATCACCAAAAATGGTGTATCAGCAGTGTTGCGCCTTGAAGTTATACATTGCTCAAATTTCTGCATTCAAATCATCAAGAGCGGCAGTAATACTGCCGCTTTTATCAATGACAATTTTCTCAGGAAGATAGTTACTCCTGAAGGCTTTACGAAAGAATGCAAGTGCTGCAGACTTGTCTCTACTAACACACAAGAGGAAGTCTACAGTATTACCAATAGTGCTCTATATAAATAAACCCATTTACCGTTTAATTTAATGTAGGTCTCTCCAATTACTACCAACCTGCTTCTTTCTTTTCCTTACTGCCTAATCTATCAGTGGTGATAAACCACTTTGTAACGTAGCATGGTCAATTTTTGCTCCCCTTATACTCATAATTTCTTCCAAATCTCGATAGCTCAAAGAGAATCGACATTTCATGTATACAGATAACATCGCTGAAAAGCTAAATCCTTTGAAATATGGCAATAATTTTTGATTGATACGAAACATCTTTGCTTTATTTTTAGACAATTATATCATTCTTCTTTCTACTTCCCTACAAATGCGACAGAACCGAAGTTACTGCTATTCACTTTTTGTATCGTTTTTAGCAAAAGCTTCCTCCCAAGTGCCTTGAGTCGCTGCACGGCTATACTCTGTTACTCTATTTTCAAAGAAATTTGTATGTTCCACGCCATTTAGTATTTCATCAAGCCACGGAATAGGGTTATCTTTAACATTATATATAGATTTAAGACCTAATTGCGTTAACCTTCTGTTTGCTATGTAACGTATATAATTGCGCACTTCCTCTGCAGATAGCCCTTCAACATCTCCTAAATCAAAAGCAAGACTTATAAATTCATCTTCAAGATCAACAATAGTGCGACATGAAGAATATAATTCTTCTTTGAACTCGTCATTCCAAATTTCATTATTCTCTTTAATAAATGTATTGAACAAATTGATAATTGAATTGGTGTGCAAGGTTTCGTCACGTGCTGACCAAGCAATTATTTGCCCCATACCTTTCATTTTTCCAAACCGTTGAAAATTGAGCAAAATTGCAAATGATGCAAATAACTGCAATCCTTCAGTGAAGGCACCAAATACTGCTAAAGTTTTAGCAACATGTTTTTTATCGTGCTTTTTACTTTCCTCAAATTCTAACATGTATTCATACTTCTTTCTCATAGCATCATATTTTAAGAATGCTTGATATTCACTTTCTGGCATGCCAATCGTATCTAGAAGGTATGAATAAGCTGCAATGTGTATAGTCTCCATATTGGAAAAGCTTGCAAGCATCATACATATTTCTGTTGGCTTAAATATATTTGAATAATGCCTCATATAGCAGTTATTTACTTCAATATCTGCTTGAGTAAAAAACCTAAAAATCTGGGTCAATAAATTTTTCTCTACATTCGAAAGTTTAGTTTTCCAATCTTTCACATCATCAGCAAGCGGGACTTCTTCAGGTATCCAGTGTATCCTTTGTTGCTGCAACCATGCATCATATGCCCAAGGATAATTAAAAGGCTTGTATATTGGATCTGCTTCTAGCAATGACATAAGGTACCTAATTATTTTGAAGTAAATATTATATTAAATGATATTGAGAATCAGTCAATTTAACTTTTTTGAAATTTGACGACAGATAGTTTATCAGTGTATTATGATTTCAAATAATTAATTGACAAAATGCGAGTATTAATATTTTCTGTTTTACTGTTTTCAGTAGGCTGCATGCACACTATCCATAATCACGGAGTTCCTGGCATTAATGTTGAACTGTGGAGCAAAATAAAAGTAGGTGATGATAGAGAAAAAGTGGTTCATACTTTAGGATCGCCAACATTAGTATCAAAATTCGACGAAAATGTTTGGTACTATGTCTCATATAAAATTAAACAAGCTAACTTCTTGGGAAAAAGGAAGTACAGTAGTAAGTCTCTGCAAATTTCGTTTAATCAGAATGACGAAGTTACAGATATAAGAGAAATCAACGTTGCAGAAAGGTCTTTAGCTGTTGTTGATTGAAAATTTGCTGATCTATTTTTTATCACAAGTAACTAATTTAGGTAACGTAAATTCACCTATTTAGAATAAAATCTAACGTGACTTCGCGCCAAATGTGATGATGCTCAGCAGGTAAGCCAATTAACGGGCTACATTTATACACTGCACGCATTGCATTATCTGCTGCTGATCTAAAAAGAGGATTATTTTGATAAGAACTACTATCTGCTACGTTGGCTACAACGATCTCGCCTTTACTGGATAATAATAAGTTAATTTTTATACTAAAATTTTCTTTATAAACTATGCCCTCAGGAATGCTCCAACACTCTGTCAGTTTATCCCTTATAGAATTAATAATTTCTGTTACAGCCAATTCATCATCTTTGTTCTCAATATTTTTCTTATCTCTTATTTCATTTTTCACCTCTTTGATGTCTTCTCTTAGTTTTCTTTCTACACCCTTTTTTCTTTTGGGAATTGGAATACCCTCATCAATTTCCTGTATTTCAATAATTTGCCTCGGTTGTACTAACTCAACTAATTCTTTTTTTCTTTGTGGTATAGGAATAACTGACGAATCATCCGTTTGGGCTTTCATTGAAAAAAGCAAAAAACAACATAGAGACAAAAGAAGAATATAATTAAAATAGAGAGGGCGCATATGTTAAGCAGCTTGTTTTACTGGTTTAAAGCTAATATTGCACATAAAGTCAATATATTTCAGTTGACTTAAACTCAAATTTGCTACACTAATTTTATTATCTCTATAATATCATATGGTCAATATACTCTAAATGAGATGGAAAGATGAAGGTGTTATTATAGCTGTTAAAAAATACGGTGATAAAAATTTAATTCTTTCTCTATTTACAAAAAATCATGGAAAGTGCAGAGGATTAACTAGGTTAACAAACAATAGCAATTATAAGTTTCAAATAAGTAATCTATTACATGCAGAATGGAGTGCTAAGCTACCTGAAAATCTAGGTTTTTTAAAGTGCGAATTGATTGAATCTCCATTTCATCATTTCTTTCAAGATAGGTTAAAAAGCATTGCTATTGTTTCTTTCTCGTCTATATTAGAAAAAGTGCTTCCAGAAAGTGAATCCTGCATCAAGTTGTATGATAATTTTAGACACTTCATCGATGTAATAAAACATAATAGCCAGTTTTGGCAAAGTCATTACCTTAACTTAGAGCTTCTGCTTCTTACGCAACTTGGATTTAAGTTAGACCTATCAAAATGTGCTGTAACAGGTGTGAAAGAAAATCTACAATTTATTTCTCCAAAAACTGGTAGAGCAGTGTCAAAAAAAGTAGGTGACTGTTATGCAGATAAATTACTACCTTTTCCACAGATGTTGCATGATGTATACAATCACAACCTACAAAATAGCTACTCATATCAAGAATTCAGACTAGGGTTAAAAATTACAGGGTATTTTTTAAATAAATATCTATTTCTGCAGTTAAATGCAAAATTTCCGGAGTTGAGAAATTTTATGCTATCATTTGAATCTTAGTTACTACTTATTTGAAAGAACTTCAACCAGTAACCACTCTATTTCTACCACTGTTTTTTGCTTTATATAAATATTTGTCAGCACGTACTATAAATTTTTTAACATCATCGAGGTCAGATCTTTGCATTGCTGAAATTCCAATGCTCACAGTTACATTATGGGTTGTATTTTTACCCACAAGTATAAAAGGTTCTTTGGCAATAATTTTCCTTATTCTCTCTGCGATAGTATACGCATCTGATACATTGGTATCTGGCATTACAACAACAAATTCCTCACCACCAAACCTAGCTAATAAATCTGTCACTCTGATATTTTCAGAAATTCTTTTCTGTATTTCCTTTAAAAGTTCATCTCCAGCATTATGCCCAAAGTTATCATTCACCATCTTAAAATAATCTATATCAAGTATCATAAGAGATAAACTTCTATCTTTTTCCACAGAATCCTTAACAATATTTCTTAAGTGTGCATCAAAATATCTTCTATTATAACAGTTAGTTAATGGATCCTTTATAGACATTTCCATATTATTAAATAAATTCATTCTCAAGGCATCTTGATACCTTTTGCGTTTCACTTGCAAATTAACCCTAGCTATTAATTCACTCTCATCTAAAGGTACTGTTAAATAATCATTAGCACCTACATCAAGTGCCTTTACTAAATTGCTTTTATCATAATCTTCAGAAAGGATCAGAATTGGTGTATAACGTGTTTCTACTTTACTACGAAACTTAGAGCACAACCGTAGGCCGTCAGTTTTTGAAAACTGCATGTCAGAAATAATCAGGTCGTAATTATCCTTAATACCAACCTTTAATGCTTCTTTTGGATCGTGCAGTATTTTAATTGATCTGAAGCGTTGCTTTAGAACATTGTGTATCTGCTCTGCTTGAAAGGTGTCCTCATCTACAACAAGTATGTTAGCATCACAAATCTGATTAGAATAATCCATAATACTGCTTTCTGCTACTCCACCAATCTCAGCATTAGTTTCTCCTCTCAAGCACAACTCATCTATTATCATCTTTAAGCGCACAAGAGACTTAATTCTTGCAGATAAAGCAGTTTCATCTATCGGCTTAGTTAGAAAATCATCCGCACCAGCATTAATTCCTTCCACTCTATCATGAGTGTCATGCAGCGCAGTTACCATAATTATTGGAATATAAGTCGTTAAGGGATCATTCTTTAGCTTCTTACAAACCTCAAAACCACTCATTTTTGGCATCATGACATCAAGTAAGATAATATCTGGCTGCTGTTCCGCTACTAAATCTATCGCCTCCTCGCCATCATAAGCTACAATAACTGTATAGTACTCTGCTTTTAGCTGAGCCTCCAAAAGCTTAACATTAGATGGTATATCATCTACTACTAGGATTTTTGCTGTCATTTTTTTTACTATCTACATTGTAAGTAGGATAAAGCTTGCCATCTTCACCAATTATGTAATTGACTTTTTCAACGTTATGCTCTTCATATAATTCTTTAATTCCGGTATCCTTCAACAATTTCCTAACTCTTGATTTTACAACCCAGAAATACCTATATATATTTTTAATAAGATTAAGAAATACAGGTACTTTACTTTTATCAAGAACAATTATACTCACTAAAGCTACAACTAAAATTTCTGAAAGACCTATATTAAACATTTTTCCTATGAAGCAAGTACTTTAACTCTCCTGATTATGAGTATTAATTTACTTAAATCAAGTTTAGAAGCAACCATCTCATCTAAAAAACTATTGTAACGTTCTATATCATCCTTATCATTAAGAACCCAAGTTTGAACCTTATCTACATGATTATCAGTAGCTTTTATAACTTTAACAGCTAACTTATAATGATAATTGCTTAAATCATCTAATAAGTCATTAATTAAGCTGCGATCCCAATAGGAAGAATGGCTTTTCATCTTGACAGCAACTGTTCTAATCATATCAAGCCTTAGCAGCGACTTTAATTCAAAGTATATTTTACCAGCTTCAAAGATGGATAAAGATGTCTGTTCAGCAATAGATATAACGTCCAGCGCATAAATAAGAATACGTAGATCAGCAACCCTTTTTGCTAAATCTTTATCTATATTAAACTCTATCAAAGAAGTTAATCCATGATTATAGATCTTTAATAGGCGCTCATCTAAAATCTCATGGCCTAAAGTCTCAATCGCATCCCTAAATTTTATAACATCATCTAGTTCTACAAGATTAAGCTCACCAAGATTTTTTACTAACCAAAATGATACTCTACCAATAAATTTTTGCACACTTCTCACTACCTGCAAGTACGAATTAACATCAATCTTTCCATCCAGTTTATCAATTTCCTGCCACAGGCTATTTAAATTATATAGGTGATTAACAACGATATATATGTTAACTGCTTCATGTACTTTAATTCCAGTACTCTCAACCAAATTATTAATAAATATACAGCCCATCCTATTTACCACATCATTTGCAATGCAAGTAGAAATAATTTCCCTAGAAAGTTGGTGTTTCAATATGGAATCCTTGAACTCTGTTACCATCCTTTGTGGAAAGTAATTTAGTAAGTAATCACGGCACAAGAAATCTTTTTCAGGTAGCTCAGAGTATATAATTTCATTCTTTATTGCTGTTCTTGCATAAGACATCAGAACAGAAAGTTGAGGAGAACTGAAACCTTCTGTGCCAGTTAACATTCTCGCTACTTCTTCTTCAGCTGGCAAGCATTCTACATCTCGGTTTAATAACCCAGATTTCTCTAAACTGAGTAATAATTTATGGTGTTGCTCCAACCTTTCTTTAGCTTGTAAGCACTCAAGGAGCAATGCTTTTGTTTCAACCCTGTTATGGTCCTCAAGTACCTTAAATGCAACTTCATCTATCATGCTAGCCAGTATTTCATTCCTTTTTTCCAAAGGAATTCCCCCTTCTTTCATAATTGCAACAAAAGCAATCTTGATGTTAACTTCAAGATCAGAACATATTACTCCTGCTGAATTATCAATAAAATCTGCATTGATATACCCACCTATTTTAGCGTATTCTACCCTTCCAAGCTGCGTGCAACCAAGGTTGCCACCCTCTATAAACATAGAAGCTCTAATATCTTTACCATTTACTCTCAGCTCATCGTTTGCTTTGTCACCGACCATGCTATGATTTTCACTCTTTGCCTTAACAAAGGTGCCAATTCCTCCATTCCATATGAAGTCCACTTCTGCTTTGAGTAGATATCTAATCAAATCACTTGGAGGCAGTATATCTTCTGTTATATCAAAGCATTTTTTCATTTCTTGAGAAATGTTTACTTGCTTGCTGCTACGCTCAAATACTCCTCCACCCTTAGAAATCAAATCTTTGTTATAATCCATCCAAGTTGAAAATGGTAACTCAAAGAGGCGTTTACGCTCTGTGAAACTCTTTTCTGCATCAGGGTTTGGGTCAATAAAAATATGCATATGGTTAAATGCGCCGATTAAATGTATATTTTTTGAAAGCAGCATACCATTTCCAAATAAGTCGCCAGCCATATCCCCAATTCCAATAACAGTTGCATCCTGGTAAATATCCTTATTCATTTTCCAAAAATGCCTCTGCGCTGCAATCCATGCACCTCTGGCTGTAATACCCATCTTTTTGTGGTCATAACCTGCTGATCCACCAGATGCAAATGCATCTTCGAGCCAAAAGTTACATTCAGAGGATATTTCGTTTGCATAATCAGAAAATGAAGCAGTGCCTTTATCTGCTGCAACTACCAAATATGGATCATCTTCGTCATACCTAATCACATTTTCTGGTGGAGTTATTTTGCCATCAACTACATTATCAGTAATATCAAGCATTCCTCTGATGAAATTCTTATAGCATTCAACACCTTTCTCCCTTAAAATGTTTTTGTCTTTATAAACTTGCTTTATTACAAACCCACCCTTTGCGCCAACAGGTACAATGACCGCATTTTTTGTCATCTGGGCTTTCATGAGTCCCAAAACTTCAGTGCGAAAATCTTCCGTTCTATCCGACCATCTCAAACCACCACGAGCTAACCTCCCTCCTCTTAGATGTATTCCCTCAAAAAGGTTTGAATAAACATACAATTCACGGTATGGGCGCGGGTCAGGTAAACCATTTATTTTACTTGAATCAAATTTGATAGATAAGTATGGCTTATCATCTTGATAATAACTGGTTCTCAAAATTGCCATTATCAAGTTAAATATCGAACGCAAAACGTAATCATGTGAAACGTTACTGATCTCTTTTAGTAATTCTTCAATTTTTTCCTGGAAAATGTTAGTAGTTTCTGCTCTATCAATATCTATATTAGGATTGAATCTTGCACGAAATAGCTGTATCAGATATTTCACTATTTTTGGGTACTCTGAGACCACTTTTTGGATATATTCTGGGTTATAGTTAAATAACGTCTGCTTTAGATAGGCACTTAACACCCTAATAAGAAGCACTTCCTTCCATTTGAGCCCAGCAATAATGATCAAACTGTTGAAATAGTCATTTTTAATTTCCTTGTTGAACACTTTTGCAAGCGTTATTTCAAATTGCTCTTTCAGAGTAATGTCACTTATTAACTCATCGACTCTTGATAACACAAAGTGGTGTATCCATATTCCACCATTGATTTCTATATAATAACCATTATGAGATAGAATTTTTGCTCCTAAATTCTTAGTAATTTTTAATATCTTTGATAATTCAAGACCACCATTGCTTGGAGTGTAAACTTTTAACTGATAGTTAAGATTGTCACAAGTAAGTCTCAAATCAACCTCACTTACTCCTTTCTTCCTTACTATCTCCAATTTTTTCATGTCGTAATATGTATCATGAGGTTCAAAATTCTCTTGATAGCTTACCGGAAATGCATGAGAATAGCGGATGAATACATCCTCAACAGTGCTAAAAGTATTATATAAATTGTCTATAAAACGATCTTCCCACTTTTCCGTAATGTTTCTTAATTTGTTTTCGATATGCAAAACCTCATCATCAAGAACGCTAGCATTTTTGGCCTTTAGTACTACATGTAATTTCATCAGATCATATTCATTGATAATGTGATTGTTATAAATATCTGAACTTCCTGCACTTGTTTCATCCCTCAATATATCACGTATCTTGAACATTAGCCTAGCGCTAGCATAACGCATCGGTATCAGTACTATGCAACTAATAAAGTTCCCTAGCTTTCTCAAAAATAACTTGACTCTTGGTCTAATCGCAAGAGACATGATCGAGGTGCAAGTTTCAAATAACTCGTCTTCATTTGATTGGAATAATTCGTCACAAGAAAATGCCTGTAAAATGGAAATTAAAGCTTTATTGTTATGGCCACCAGGAACAAATCCTGCCTTTTTTTCTATTGTTGTAACCTTATCCTTTATTACCGGAATAGTTCGAATATCTTGCACTTCTGCTATAGAAGTAAATAGCCCAAAAAAATGCTGTTCCCTTATTACATCACCCTGATCATTAAATTCTTTCACTCCTATACAATTCATATAGGTACGCCGATGAACTATTGAGATTAGGTCTGATCTTAGTATGTATAAAGAATTCAAGCTTTCAGAAGAAATTGATGAATTTTGGTACTCTTCACTTGCTCTCATTAACCCGAGGCTCTCCTTACCACTTATAGCAAGCTTTCCTTCTTTATTTGTAATGTATTCTTGATAACCTAAAAATACAAAATTGTTATTTTTCAACCAAGCTAGAAAATCTCTGCCTCCAGCATCCAATGCCGGATGCTCAAGAAGCTTCTTGAGCATCAATTGCCAGTCCTTTACAACGCAGTTAACTGCTTTTAGCGTCTTTCGTAGAGATTCTTCTAGTGTATCAACAAAGCTACCACTTATGCCTTTAATAATTACATATATTACTGACTCTTTGATTCCATTACTTTCTTCCAAAAGATGAATTTTATCTATTAGGCTATTTTTTCTTTGAACATTAATTATGCTGTTACTATAATAGCATATAGTTAAACCGCGTGACTTAATAGTGGAAATGACAGAATCCACTAAAAAGGGCATGTCATAATTTGTGATTTTAATTATAGTGAAATTGCCTTCTATTCCTGAAATATCATTTACATTACTTACTGCCAATTTACTTTCTTCTTTTTCTTTTTTAAGAATGAAGTTGTATGCATCTTCTGCAATGTATAAAAGAAATTTATCGTTGACTTTTAGGTCACTATTATAAACAAAATTATAAAAGTACTGTATAAACTCTTTAATTTTTTCTTTCTCTTTTTTATTCCCTTGATCAACTAGCTTAAATAAAGACTCAACATTAACATTATGATTTATACACATTTTTCAAAACAAAAATACACAGCGAATCTAGATCTTTTTAACTAAGATTTCGTTACCAGAAGTATACACTATTAGCTCATCTCCTTCTACTATTTTCCCCGATAAAACTAACTTAGCTAGATTATTTTGAATGCATTCTTGTATTACCCTTTTCAGAGGCCGCGCTCCATATTCAGGGTCATATCCAGTTTGTGCCATTAGTTCTTTAGCTTCTTGCGATAAACTAATACTCAGTTTACGCTTAGCAAGCATCTTTTGTAAATAAGAGAATTGAACATCTATAATTTTATCAATGTCATCTTTGGTTAAGCTGTGGAATATAATAATTTCATCCAGTCTATTTAAAAATTCTGGACGAAACGCTGACTTAACTATTTTCATCACCTCATCTTTCACAGATTCGGTAGCTCCTCTTAGCATCATCTCAGCTCCAAGGTTAGAAGTTAAAATTAGTATGGTATTACGAAAATCAATTAATTTGCCATGGCTATCGGTGAGTCTACCTTCATCCAAAATCTGCAGTAGTATATTAAATATATCTGGATTTGCCTTTTCTATCTCATCAAATAAAATTACCTGATATGGTCTTCTCCTTACTGCTTCGGTTAATCTGCCACCTTGTTCATAACCAACATATCCTGGAGGCGCACCAATTAACTTTGAAACGTAGTGTTTTTCCATATACTCTGACATATCAAAGCGTAGAAGTGCTGATTGATCATCAAACAAAAATTCGGCAAGAGATTTTGCTAACTCTGTTTTTCCAACTCCGGTTGGACCTAAGAATAAAAATGAACCAAAAGGTCGATTAGTATCCTGAACACCAGAACGGGAGCGCCTTACTGCATTACTTATCGCTTCAATTGCATCTCTCTGCCCTATTACTCTTTTTCCTATTTCATTTTCCATGTTAAGGAGCTTTTCCTTTTCACTATGCATCATGTTATCAACTGGAATGCCTGTCCATTTTGAAACAATATTTGCAATATCACTCTCAGTAACTTCTTTCTTTAGGAAACTATCAGTAACTTTTTCCTGATTTTTTAACTCATTTTTAAATTGAGGAATCACACCATACATCAACTCCCCTGCCCTTCCTAAATTTCCATTGCGCTGAGCCAATTCTAGCTCTTTTCTCGCGTTATCCAATTTTTCAGCTGTTTCTTGTATTTTAGCTATCTTATTCTTTTCCATCTGCCATTTACTGCTTAAGTCAGCAAATTTACTGTTTAGACTTTCAATTTCCTCATTTATCTTTTTTAAACGTTGCTTAGAGTTTTCATCACGTTCTTTTTTTAAAGCTTCTGATTCAATTTTTAGTTGTATAATCTTTCTCTCAAGTTCGTCAATAACCTCAGGTTTGCTATCCATCTCAATTCTTACTCTGCTTGCTGCCTCATCAATTAAATCAATCGCTTTATCAGGTAAAAATCTATCTGTTATATATCTATTAGAAAGCGTTGCAGCAGCAATTATTGCACCATCTGTGATTCTAATACCATGGTGCACCTCATATCTCTCCTTCAAACCTCTCAGTATTGAAATAGTATCAGTTTCAGTTGGTTGAGAAATAAACACAGGCTGAAAACGCCTTGCAAGCGCAGGATCTTTCTCTATATGTTGACGATACTCATCTAAAGTTGTAGCTCCTATACAGCGAATTTCTCCACGCGCAAGAGCAGGCTTTAGCAAATTTGAAGCGTCCATTGCACCACTTGTTGCTCCTGCTCCAACTAAAGTATGAAGCTCATCTATAAATAAGATAACTTTCCCCTCTGCTTTTGAAATATCATTGATTACTGCTTTTAATCTTTCTTCGAATTCTCCTCTGAATTTTGTTCCAGCAATTAACGCACCTAGATCCAAAGCTAAAACTTTTGCATCACGCAAACCAAGTGGTACATCATTTGCAACAATTCTGTTTGCCAAACCCTCAACTATTGCAGTTTTTCCAACACCAGGCTCACCGATCAGCACTGGATTATTTTTTGTTCGCCTTAGCGATACCTGCATAGTTCTTCTGATCTCCTCATCACGACCAATTACAGGGTCAAGCTTACCTTGCATAGCAAGCTCTGTAATATCTTTTGTATATCTCTTTGCCGCATTTAATTTTTCCTCGCTATTTGGCGAGTCTGCACTGCTACCTTTTCTCATTTCTGCAATAACCGAGTTCAATTTGTATGGTGTGACACCACCTTCTGCTAAAATTTTACCTACAGTATCATCTTTTTGTGCAGCAAGACCCTGCAATAAACGCTCAACAGTAACAAATGTATCTTTATTCCTCCTCGCAATACCGATTGAATCCTCAAAAACTTTTGCTACCTCTCTTGAAAGCTGAAGGCCACCACTCCCTGGCCCTTCAACTACTGGGAATTTTTTAATTACATTATTCGCAGCATCAGAAATATTCTGTACATTCCCATCGCAAGAGCCTATCAGATCCTGAACAAAACCTGATTCATCTTCAAGCATTACTTTAAGTAAATGTTCAGGCATAAAAATCTGATGCCCAGCTCCCAATGCTTTCATTTGAGCACTTTGAATTAGGCTTTTTCCTTTTTCGGTAAATTTATTCAAGTCCATAATATAAATTTAACTCATATTTGCTGATATATATAGCAACCACTTCCTCAATTTTAAACCTAAAGTCATTTATTAATAAAAATTTTCTAAGTTCATACAAAACAAGGAAAAGCAGATTCTCTACAAAAGAGAAAACCTATATTAAAATATTAATTTGTTTTAAAACCAAATTAATGTTAAGATATAAAGCATATAGCTTAATTTTTTTACAAAAAGCAATGAATATCAATGATTTTAACATAAAGAACTTAACAACAATTTCTATAGTACAAGAAATAAAGAATGGCGTCAGGCTTGTTCCAGACATAATCAAACCTGGAATACAGGGTATATTTTACGCTGCAGGAGGAGCATTATTTACATACGCTTATGGGTTTTTTGCACAACAAAAAAGTTATGAAGATGGTTATATGGAGGGCTACAAAAAGGCTACAGTGAAGGATTTAACCAAGGTTATAACAAAGACTTTAATCAAATTGCCTTAATTGCTGGAGCTGCTTGTGTTGGAGCTGCTATTGGAGCTGCATCTATTATGTATTGTACTAAATGTAAACAACAAGATACTCATATTGCTAACGCTCAAATAAACCAGGTAATTTCTAATAACTTAGCTTTAGTTGAGTAAAACCAAGCTAAAAAGCAATCTCATAATCATTATGCTGAGAAAAAATTCAGTGTGTAATCAGAAAAAATAGAGATAATGTTTTCTGATATGTTGTAGTGGATTAGGTTCAGGTCCCAGTAGGAGCGAGTTTAAATACTACATAGATTTGTAGCTTTTTTTGCTACCTTTACTGTAAAAAAGGGGTAGTACTTTAGCTATAGCAACTTTGTTAGCATCAGGAGTGTTTGCTGCAGCTCCTTATGTTAGTTTCTTAGCTCCAGTTGCAGCGTTAAGTGTTGGCCTTCCATTTATTATTGGTGGTGCTGTATTTTCTGCTCTAGTTTTTGCGCTTTCAGCTGCAGTGCAAAGAGCTAACAATTACTTCTTCTTGTTTAGATGCTCAAAATGCCAAAGAAAAAGCTAAAATGTAAAAACAACTAGATAAAAAGGTAGAATACATTATTAATTCTGATGAAGATTGTAAGTTAAAAATGTGATATAAAAGAGATAAGAGGAAAAGATAACCCTACTCACTATAGGAATAGGGTTATCACGGGCGTGTGCGACCGAGAGGAAGTTGGTATTACAACCGTTCGCATCAAGGTACACTAGACCATCTCTCGATACGTTTGAATAGTTGTGTGGGACATATATATGCACCCGTTTACAATCTTAAATTAATAAAACTATCGAGGTTATCATGGTTAGATCTTATCAAAATTTTATTGGCATTGACATCGAAAAATTCAAGAATGTTGTTGCAGTTCACAAGCAGAAGAATGCTGTCGAATTTGACAATAATACTTCTGGTTGGCAACGATTGTGTCAAAAGTTCTCAGATATCTTACCTAATTCTTTAGTGACTTTAGAAAATACAGGAAAATATGAGCTTGGTTTGTCGAATTTTCTTATTGACAAGAATATCACCGTACATCGAGCTAATACCCGCAAAGTAAAAAGTTTTATTTTATCTCGCGGAACTTTAGCAAAATCCGATAAATCAGATGCAAGAGTTCTTGCTCAATATGGATTTGAACGCCATAGAACTCTCTCTATTTGTACCTACTTCTGAAAAACAATCAACCTTGGTTGCGCTTTGTCAACGTCGTGATGACATCACGCAAATGAGAGCTCAGGAAAAATGTAGACTGGAAGCACCTGAAAACGACCATATAAGAGAAAGTTGTCAAAAAAACTATTGAATTCTTTAATAGCCAAATAGATGAACTCAATAATACTATACAAAAAATCATTGATGAAATCCATGAGTTACAAGAACATCAAAAAATCCTTAAAACAGTTCCTGGAATAGGTAAAAAGTTATCACAAGATTTTCTGTGTTTAATACCGGAGCTTGGTTACTTAAACAGAAGAGAAGTAGCAAGTCTTGACGGAGTTGCATCTAATCCTAGGGAAAGTGGTAAAGCTGTTGGTTATCGAAGGATTATAGGTGGTAGAAGTAGTGTCCGTAAAAAGCTTTTTACAGCTGCCATGTCTGCTGCAAGGTCCAAATCTGTACTTGGTGCCTTTTATTCCAAGCTTGTTGAAAGTGGTAAGAAGAAAATGGTAGCTATAACAGCTCTAATGCGAAAAATTATAGTAATTGCTAATGCAAGACTTGAAGAAGCAATTAATTTGCATACTTTCACAATGGTAACTGAAATTGGCTAATGAATATGTGCGTCCACACAGACTTAAAGCACATATTCATTAGCTAAGCAGAAATTGTTATGGCAGCTGTTTGATATAAAATTTTATTTCTATGACACACGGGTTTTTATTGCCTACATGATTGAACAAAGTTACAGAATTACACAAATAAAAAATTTTTAAAAAACATAGTTGATGCGATATCTATAAGATTAAGTCTCTTTGTGCAGATGGAGCTTATGATACAACAAGTTTATATCAATTATGCAATAAATATAATTTAAAACCAATTATAAAGCCAAGAAAGAATGCAAAAATCTGTGACAATATAGACCACTTCTCGGAAAGAAATAACAACATTAATATAAGAAAAAGATGCAATTTAACTCAATGGAAAAGGCAGACAGGGTATGGAATACGGTCACGTATTGAGAGTTTTTTCTTTAGACTCAAAAAAACATTTGAATTTAGTTTTAAGAATAAATCTGAGATAAACCGCTCTCAAGAGATGCTCTTAAAATGCTACTTGATTAACAAATTTTCTGATATCGGTATGCCTATTTTCGAACTTATCTCATAAATCTCTTCCATCACTCCTTCACATTAGTAGCCATGCAACAAAGCCGGCATAGATTACAATGTCCGTACAGTAAACACTGACCATTTTTCGTATAAGTTACCTTTGCAAATGTTTGTACAACTGTAACACCCACCTTGAAAACTTCAGAAAAACTTACTTGTCGCTTTTAACCTGCTTAAATTTCTAAAACTAATCTATTTGGATCTTCTATGTAATTTTTTATTTTAACAAGGAAAGTAACTGCTCCTTTACCGTCAACTATTCTGTGGTCGTAAGAGAGAGCAATGTACATCATTGGTCTGATTTCAATTGAGCTACCTACAGCAACTGGTCTATTTTGTATTGAGTGCATGCCAAGTATTCCAGATTGGGGAGGGTTGATTATTGGAGTAGAAAGAAGTGAACCGTATACACCACCGTTTGAGATAGTAAATGTTGCACCTTCCATTTCCGATACTTGCAGCTTACCTTCTCGTGCTTTTTTGCCAAGGGCAACTAAAGTTAGTTCAATTTTAGCAAATGACATTTGATCAGCATCACGAATAACTGGTACAACAAGACCTTTGTCAGTGCCAACAGCAACGCCTATGTCATAGTAATTTTTATATATGATTTCATCACCTGAAATTTCAGCGTTAATCTCACGAATTTCTTTCAGCGCTTGCACTGCTGCCTTTATAAAAAACGACATAAAACCAAGTTTTATTCCGTATTTCTTTTCGAAAGTTTCTTTATACTTTGCCCTGAGATCCATGACATTTTTCATGTCAATTTCATTGAACGTGGTCAGTATTGCAGCAGTATTTTGTGATGCTTTCAAACGAGCAGCAATGACTTGCCTTATTTTGCTCATTTTCACTCGTTCTTCTCTTCTCTCTCCACTTGCTACGCTTTTTGGCGATTCATATTGTTTTATCGCAGGTTGTTCAGCCTTACTCATATGGTCTATCACATCTGCTTTGGTTACTCTGCCTCCCATGCCAGTTCCTTTTACACTTTCTGCACTGATTGCATTTTCTTCCATAATTTTACGAGCTGAAGGGGCATCTTTTTTAGCAGCGCTTTCGCCCTTATTTTCTTCTTTCACTTCTTCTTTTATTTCTCCTACAGCAAGTTTTGCCAGTAACTGATCAGGGCTAATTACATCATCTTCTTTCACAAAAAATTCGGTTATTTGTCCTGAAGCTTCTGCAGTTAATTCGAGTGCTGTTTTGTCAGTCTCAATTTCAAAGATCAAGTCATCTACTTTTATTGCTTCACCGATATTTTTCTTTATTTTTACTATACCCTCCGTAACCGATTCACCACCAAGAGTTTTTGGCGCTCTTATTTCTATAATTTTGCTCATAAAATAACTTCTACATAAAACTTTCTATAAATTTATACATGAAAAGAGACATGTAATAAACTAATAAATTCATTAGGCCTTATGCTTGATTATTTCTTTTTATATGTTTAAAATTAAAATACTAAGTAAATTGAAATAAGATTATGGATTTTGATAAAGCAGACAATGCAGAGGATTTAGATAACGAAAAACTTCAACTGATATGTAAGGCTTATGACATAAGATTACGATCAAGTCAAAGAGTTGTTGATGGCATCAATTCAATGGATTACAGTAAACTTAAAATCTTATGCAAGTATAATAATAAGTTTAGTTACAAAGGTATTGAAGAATTACTCTCAGATGAGAGCATTGTTAATCACATCAACGATTACGATGATGAAATGTTTAGTTCCATGCTAAATGATGCACCTTCGGAGCGCAATATTCTAGAAATACTAAAAGGTGAAGAGGTTTGCAATACCAATAATGAATTCGAAAGTAGTGGTAACGAAAAGAATGAAGAAGATTATGGATATTATGATAATTTTGATTACGAGGAAGATGAAAAAAATGATCCGAATAACTTTGCTAAAGAAGCACTAGGAAATAAAGGAATTAATGAAAAACGCGTTGATGATGTTCAGTTTTACAACGATGCAGATGTGGAAATACCACCAAAAAATCAAAATGATATTAGGAATATCCGTCTTATTCAATGGATGATAGTTGAGAGTGATGGTAAGCTTAGTGAGCAAAATGTTACAGAATTACTAAAAGATCAGAGTTCTATTGATCGAATTAACTCTATTGGTGATAAAAAGCTTCAACTTATACTCAAGAGTAATAAGTTTAGTGGTGAAAATATTATGGAGTTATTAGGAAATCAAAAAGTTGTTGAATACCTCTGTTTTATTGATTATGAAAAATTTGAACTCATTCATAATAGCGATAAGTTTAATAGTAGCAATTATACTAGTAGCAGTTACAAGATTATAAGGTTGCTAGAAAATCAACAAGTTGTTGAGCACATCAATTTTATTGATTATGAAAAACTTAAATTCATACTTTGTAATGATAGGTTACTCTTTAGCGATATTGTAAGACTACTAAAAAATCAGGAGGTTGTTGAGAATATCATTTCTTTTAACATTAAAAAATTTCGACTCATATTTTATCGTGATAATCTTAACTACGTAGATACAATAGAATTACTAGGAAATCAGGAAGTTGTTAATAGAATCGGTTTTACTCCTTTTGAAGAGTTAAAATCCATGTGTAGTCATTCTAGTCTTAGCGATATTATAAAACTACTAGAAGATAAAAATGGGCCTAGTAATGTCTTAAGTGGGACACGGAAAGAAAAAATGCAAGTCAGTTACATATCATGACATAGCTTAAAAAGTGTTTGTATCCAAGGTTTTGCTTTATAAATTTAAGAGGGTGTTAAATAAACCATACGCATCAAATTAAGAAAACACGCTCAATTTAGACCATTTTTGCCATATTTTCTTAGTAAAATCACTGGTAGCTGACACCGAGGTTCAGAAAACTTTATTCATAGAGTAGAGTATAGACTATCAATGATTTTTCAGTAATAATGTAGTTCAGGTGAATATAGTGAACGTTTTACATAGAAATTAAGCTAACCTAATATGGGTAATATTGGTAAAACCGAATAACAGGTTGAATTAAAATGTTAAATCTAGAATCTCTACCAAAACATCTAGCAATTATTATGGATGGTAATGGTAGGTGGGCAAAGAATCAAGGAATGGTAAAAATTGATGGTTATAGAAAAGGCAGTGAAGTTGCATTTGATATTGCTAAACATTGCACAACCTTAGCCATATCTTACTTAACTTTGTATGCATTTTCCATGGAAAATTGGCTCAGATCTGAAAACGAAACAGACTACCTATTTAATTTATTTTACTCCACTTTAATTAATGAAGATAAAATGAAATTCATTTACAATTGTAACATTAAGTTAAATTTTATTGGCAATTTAAGTCTATTGCCCAGTAAAATATTCGATCAAATCAAAAAAGCAGAAGAAGTGACACATAAGAACGATGGTCTATTACTCACTGTTGCAGTTAGTTATGGAGCAAAGCAGGAAATTATACATGCTATCAACAACGTCATAAAAGGAAATATTGATTGCGTATTGGAAGAGGAATTTGAAAAATTTCTGTATACTAAAGATTTACCAAAATTGGATTTATTAATTCGCACTGGTGGCGAGAAAAGGTTAAGCAATTTTTTACTATGGCAAGCAGCTTATGCTGAATTGTATTTTTGTGATACTTTATGGCCTGATTTTTCTTGTCAAGATTTGAGTAAAGCATTAGCAGATTATACAAAGAGAGAGAAAAAATATGGTAGATAATAATTTTATGGTGAGAACACTGTCCTCAATAGTCATATTACTTATATTTTCTTTTGCCACATATTTCAGTGATTTATCGTTTTATCTACTAATTTTCTCAATTGCAGTTTTATCTTCTTTTGAATGGTATAATCTAACTCAGGGCAATAGAATCTTATACATTTTCGCATTACTACTCATTGCACTACCAAATGCATCGCTGATATACTTATATAATCTACCACAGGGAAAATATGAATTAATATGGCTTATCTTAACCATTTGGAGCATCGATATTACCGCTTACCTATTTGGTAAAAACTTTGGTGGTGCTAAAATTTGCCCAATTATTAGTCCTGGAAAGACTTGGTCAGGGCTTTTAGGTGCAGTTTTAGCTGGAGTATTTTGTACAATTTTTGGTTCAATATTTTTGAGTTTATTTCCAATTTTCTATTCCCCAATAATTGGCTTTACAATTGCTATTCTAGCCCAACTTGGAGACTTTACTGAATCACTCATAAAAAGAGTTTACAATGTTAAAGATAGTGGAGGTATAATACCTGGCCATGGAGGAGTACTTGACCGTATGGACAGTTTGATCTTTACTGCCCCCTTTATTGCCATTTACATAAGCTAAAGAATGAAGTGCTATTAACCTTTGGTCCTTTCCTTTTTGTTCACTGCTTTCACCTCAACAGATTGAAATTCTTTGGAGTTTACTATTTCACTCATGGGCTTACTGCAATAAGGACAATACATTTCTCCTTCTTTATGTAAATATACTACTGGATGACCAGAACCATCATCATTCTCATCACCACGGCAGCAAACTATTAGATTATTATCCCTCACTTCTGACATACTGCTCCTTTATTTTATAGTATTTTGTACATCGAGCATAACCGCTTTGAAGTGGAGAAAACAACAAATATTTATTCTCCATTTTTTACCCTATTTAGATTAATCAATTCGGTTTGGACATTTTGTGATACAAAGCTGCTAACATCTTCTCCTAATCTCGCTATTTCTTTCACAAAACTTGATGAGATAAATTGAGTGTCTTCAGATGCAGGAAGAAATATGGTTTCGATTTCATGGGAGAGCTTATAATTTACCCAACTCATTTGAAATTCATAATCAAAATCTGATACTGCCCTCAGTCCTCTGATAATAACAGAGGCATTTTGCTCTTTGGCAAACTTCACGAGCAACCCATTAAAAGATATAACATCTGCATTAATTTCTGCTCCTTTAACTTCATTTTCAGCCATGCTTGTGCGTAGCTTTATGTTAAAGGTAGTATGTTTGTTAACATTTTCTGCAACACCGACTATCAACTTATCGACTAGCTTGCATGCTCTTTTTATTATGTCAAGGTGCCCAAAAGTTATAGGATCAAACGTACCAGGATAAATTCCTATTTTGTTATTAATGTTCATTTTTTGTTTCTATACTTCAAAAACTTTTGATGGACATAATAACGTTTTTTGTCTAAAAATAAAAGTACGTAGTTGGCCTGATAGCTCAGTTGGTAGAGCAAAGGACTGAAAATCCTTGTGTCGCTGGTTCGATTCCTGCTCAGGCCACATTCTTTTTCTTAATGTTCTATAATATATTACAATATTAATATAATTATTTAGGAAATAATGCATAAATGTTACAATAGAGTATTTAATATACTATTAATTACATTTCTACTATTAAGTAATATCGCTTATAGTGAAAAAGTAAACAAAGAATTATCTGCTTTGACAGCAGAAAATGCAGTAAATTATAATATAATTGTTGGTTTATTGCAAACAGATGAATCTCAAAATATCTATGAGATATTCAATAATTTTGGGGTTAAAACTATATTCATTGACTACGACAAAATAATTAATCTAAAAGAAATCCAAGAAGAGTTCGCAAAACAAGATGAAATATTGGCAAAAAAGCTGATACTAGATCGAATAAAAGTTGAAGTTGCAAAATTTATCAAAGAGCAAAAGATAAACAGAATATTTATTTCAGATAACTTTCATTCAGCTCTTAACCCTTACCGCCAGCTTGTGAATGAAGCAATTGTAAAAATAGTAGATGACAATCCTACAATTCATTTGCTTGCCATATGCGGTGGTTTACAAGACATTATGCATGCAAAAGAAATTGAAATAACAAATGTTGTTAATGATGAGAAGAATCATTTAAAATCAGCATCCTATCCACAAAAAGAGAATATGCCTCTTCAGCAGATAAAAATTGTTCCAGGTAGTCGTTTGGAAAAAGTGGTAGCTAGATTTTTACTACCTAATCAAAATGGCTGGTTTTCAACTTATTTTCCGAATGCTCATTCAGGTACAGTAAGTAATACTACAGAGAATAGAAGAAGGCTAGAGCTACTTGGATATAAAATTGCAGCATTTGCCAATGACGGGGTAATAGAAGCTATCGAAGATAAGCATGGTAATATTTACTTTCAAAGTCATCTAGAAGCCCTTGTTGTCAAATCAGATAAAAACTCTCGTTTGTCAAGCCAAAAGGTACGTCAGGTTTCAACACTAGTTGCTATAGCAATTATAAATGATTTTCTTCATCGCGTTTAATGCTAAAATAAGGAAAATCATTTAATGTCATGCCAGCACCCTTTTTCTTGTTGTTCCAGCGCGTGACGCTGGAATCCCGATACAATGTTGAACACTTTTTTTTGTCTTTCTAGAGCAAGTTCTTTCGGTTCTGTCGCATTTGTAGGGAAGTAGAAAGAAGAATGATATAATTGTCTAAAAATAAAGCAAAGATGTTTCGTATCAATCAAAAATTATTGCCATATTTCAAAGGATTTAGCTTTTCAGCGATGTTATCTGTATACATGAAATGTCGATTCTCTTTGAGCTATCGAGATTTGGAAGAAATTATGAGTATAAGGGGAGCAAAAATTGACCATGCTACGTTACAAAGTGGTTTATCACCACTGATAGATTAGGCAGTAAGGAAAAGAAAGAAGCAGGTTGGTAGTAATTGGAGAGACCTACATTAAATTAAACGGTAAATGGGTTTATTTATATAGAGCACTATTGGTAATACTGTAGACTTCCTCTTGTGTGTTAGTAGAGACAAGTCTGCAGCACTCCGCAAAGATTACTATTACAGGTATAGAAAATATTCGCATGATTCAGAAAAAACAAATTATCGGAGCTAATGACAATGTTTCTACTTTTGAGAATTTTGCTATGTTAATGGCTCTATAACTCCTATAATCCCAACTTTAATGATCTTCTTTTCTATGGTTTATAGATGCGACAAAATCAAGAAATCTAATGATTTATATAAACCCCATAGCATGTCGAACGAAGCTTTTTTTAAGAAAATCTGAATTTTCAACTACCATTAAACCAAGATTGCTCAGAACTTTAACGCAAAGTATTCTGTTGGAAAATATTCTATTTAGTCCATCAGTTGCAAGTGCCATAGTAAAATTATCAAAGTATCTATCACGTGAAATTTTCTTCAATAGATAATTACTGCCAACATCAATGCCAGAGGATTTTGCAGCAGTTATTTGTCTAATAACACTCTCTACATCTCTCATTCCAAGGTTAAGTCCTTGACCTGCAATCGGGTGGATTGAATGTGCTGCATCGCCAATCAGCAAAATTCTGCTTTTATGAAGCTTCCTCGCGAAAGAAAAACTCAAAGGATAAAGTCTTCTTTCACCCTCTAATTCAATTTCTCCCAAATAAGAACCAAATCTTTTTTTGAGTTCTATGACAAATTCCTCTTCGGATAAGCTCATCAGCATTTTTGAAATTTCGCATTTTTCTGTCCAAACTATTGAAGAAGTATAGCCACCTTTCATTGGCAAAATTGCAAATGGACCACTAGGAAAAAACCTCTCTACAGCTAAGTTTTGGTGATGTAATTCATGTTTTACATTAAATACCATGCTATTTTGTTTATAATCAAATTTTATCATTGGTATAGAAAACAACTCTGGCAACTTAGAGTTTTTACCTTCAGCACAGATAAATAGTGATGATATCAATTTTTGATCATTATCAAGAGTAACTTCCATGTATCCTTTGTCACAAGAGATTGTTTTATAGGAACGTGGAGAATATATATTGAGTTTATGCAAAAAATTGTTATTGATTGCATTCCATATAATAGCGCTCTTGATTACATAGCCCATTGGCTCTTCACCAACCATTTTATGGTCATAATGTACAGTAAATGGACTATCTCCATCTAATATGCATATATCAAGTATTGGTTCAGCTTCGCCTTCTAAGAGCCGCCAAATCCCTGATTTTTCTAGTATTTTTTTTGATCCTTGAGAAATAGCGAATGCTCGATTATCATCAACTGCACGTGGTAAATTATTTTTCTCAATTACGGCTACAGATACAGAGTCATTACTCAGGCCAATAGCAGTAATAAGACCAATTAGTCCACTACCTGAAATGATTACATCGTAATTCATTTTATTAACCTAAAATTACATTCTACCCATTTTAATAATAGTAAAAAATGTTCTTCTTTCAACGCTTTAAATGTGATATTTTTATTCATTAATTAAAGATTTTAAGTGTTACTACCGTTTTTATTAATTCTATCTCTAATTGCTAAGTTCATTGAAATTGATATTTCTGTACCTAGTTTTCCTGATATAGTACGCTATTTTAACGTACCGGAAGGCACAATTCAATTAACTATTGCTTATAATTTTTTAGGCATTTGCATAGGAGGGTTATTTTTGGTCCATTGTCTGAATGCTATGGCAGAAGAAGGATGATGATCATAGGCAACACTTTGCTACTCATCGGTGCTGTTGGCTGTGTTTTTGCGCTGTCAGTTTCTTGGCTTTTAATCTCTCGCTTTATTCAAGGCATTGGTGTTAGCACATCTGTAGTTGTATTTGCAATTATTGCAGACAGCTATAAAGGCAACGAAGCAGTAAAATTTATTGGAATCATGAATTCTATTATCACAGTTCTCATAGCAATTGCACCAGTATTAGGCAGTTTCATCAACAAAATTGTTGGGTGGCGTGGCAACTATGCAAGTGTTGCAATACTTTGTTTCATCTCTTGGGTTTTGCTGCTTTTTCTGTTACCAGAAACAAAAAAGGACCGTGATATTTTTAGTCTAAAAAAAATGATGAAAGACTATAAAAATTATTATCAAGTTCAAAATTTATGATGTTGTCTTTGGCACAGAGCCTTTTTTCTGCGGCTTATATGTCATTCATTACTTGTGGCCCTTTTTTGTATATGGAAACTTTTGGTTTATCCAGCACTATTTATGCGCTACATCAAGGTGCAATGGTTGGGTCTTTCTCACTAATTAGCCTGTTTTCCAGTAAGATCTTAAAGAAACTTGGAGCAATTTGGTGTGTAATTTCCGGTACAGGCGTAATTGCTATTGGATCCCTATCACTTTTAATATTCAGTATAATCATGCCCAGTGCTTACTACTTAGTAACGCTGTCTATGGTTATTTTTTGTATTGGCTGTGGAATTTGTCAAGCAGTCATTTTCAATGCATCATTAAATATTTTCCCTGAAATGAAAGGTACAACTTCTTCTGCAATTTCATTTATTAGAGCTTCTATCATGGCTATTTTTATCGGCTTAACAAGCTACGTTTACGATGGTCAAGCAACCAGTGTAGCTATTCTTGTTTTTTTGCAGTAGTTCTAATTTACTGTCTATTTATTGTTTTCAAGGTCTGGAGAAGATCTATAATCACCATATAGATCCTTCTCATTTCTAGTTATTGCGGTAATATGTATTGTAACTTTGCCGGCTGCTCTAGATGTATCTCTTCCAAATCACCTAATCTATATTAGTTAAAGAGCATTATCTTGCTCATGCGTCTAAAGTTTGAGAGCCAATTTTCAGCAATCCAATCAAATTCCAATTTTTTTCAAACAACTGTTTCTTGCTATTTTTGTACCTTAAAAAATTTAGCTTACTTTTACGCTAGCTTGTTCAAATAGCATTAGTACGACTTACTTTTTTTGAATGTAGAGATTTTTTAGGGATTGTCCTCTTAAATTCTATAGTATCTTGTTTAACATTGAAACGAGAATCCAGTTTCAAGCATTGAGGTGATGAAGAAAGGGCTGCTTTTATTCCACCCCCCTCAACTACTCGAGTAGTGGACAATGGAATACGATTACTTTCGTTTATACTAATCAGCACGTCAAATTCTATGCTATTATTGTGTTGTTTGATGTTGCTAGCTCTAATTTTACCATTTCCAAACCCAAACGTTATAGAATTACTCTCATCATGATTGATGTCTGCAGAATCAGGCAAAATAGCAAAATTCGCGTTGTTTACAAATCGAGAAAACGCATTTTTGATGTCGTTAAATGTACCGTAATGGTCTATATGGTCGTCATTAATACTTGTTACAACAGCAATATCTGCAGGAATTTTTAACATAGTTCCATCAGACTCATCAGCCTCAATTAAGAAAATGTCACTTTTGCCAAGTTTTGCATTACTCTGATAGGAATTTAATATTCCTCCAACAATTACAGTGGCGTCAGCACCAGAATGATCAAAAATGGAAGCAATCATAGCTGTCGTCGTCGTCTTGCCACTTGAACCTGAAACTGCTATCACATATTTACTTTTTATAATTTTAGCCAGCATGTCTGACCTATGTAAAACGGTTTTATTGTTATTTCCTGCTGCAACTAGCTCCACATTATCAGGTTTTATTGCGGAAGAATGTACAACTATTTGAGCTTGTCTAATACTACTTGCATCGTGACCAATATAGACCTCTATACCTAATTTTTGTAACCTATCTATATTGTCGTTTGATCGCGTATCACTGCCTTGAACTTTATAACTGGAATTATGAAGAATTTCAGCAATTGCGCTCATTCCAATTCCACCTATACCGATTATATGTATTACTTCTTTTTTAGTGCTGTGCATATTTGGCAGTAGACGTTTACTTATTACTAAATTTATTATAGTATAATTTAAAATCCTCATGGTATCGAACCATTTCACTAAGTACAATGATAAAAAAACTAGCCTTTCTATGTCTAATATTCGTTTTGATGAGTAGTTGTAGTTTTAGAAATAGGTGTAATCACACTGCAGGTCATTATAAAATTGGCAATAGCTATACAATAAATGGTATCACCTACCACCCAAAATACTGTAGCTGTTACGAAGAAGTAGGAATCGCATCGTGGTATGGAATAGAAGATCATGGCACAATTACAGCCAACGGTGAAGTGTTTAATCGTCACTTGATTTCTGCAGCACATAAGACCTTGCCCCTACCCTGCTTTGTTCGTGTTACTAATTTAGAAAATGGAAGGAAGCTTGTTATAAGAGTTAATGATAGAGGGCCATTTGTTAAAGGTAGAATAATAGACTTGTCAGAAAAAGCAGCACAAGTTTTAGGACTTCATAAGTCTGGGCTTGCGAAGGTAAAAGTCGAGTACTTAAGAAAGAGGTCAGAACAATTGATACAAAATACTCCTCATTACAAAAGGCAATATGAAAAAGAAATGCAGAAACGTCACCCAAAACAAAACAATGCAGAAAGTAAGGGATATGTAGCATTTTTTGTAAACGCTCAGGTAGCTAAATCAGCTGCATCAAAGCTTCGTAATCAAGGAATAGAAAATGTTAGATTGCTTTTCAAGAATGATCAATATTGCGTAAAAGTAAGTTAAAACCTGCATTACAGATTGTGTAGCATGCCAGAAACTATTTGACAAATGAGAATGTTCCAAAAGCATGTGCATCAAGTTGAGAAACTATCGTGAAATATAGCAATATTTAAGATTGGTATTTTATTTGTTACATTTCAGGTAGTGACAGCTACCTCAGCTATAGCTGTAAAAAATAATCTACCACTTAAGAAATTTCATTAAAAAAGGGAGTGTTAAATAAACTGTGTCAAACCAAGAAATAAAAATATAATTGATATAAAAATGGAGGTTTGACATGAATCAAGTAAACAGAACTACCGGTTTGGTAGACTATAAAGAACTGGAAGCAAATATTCTATCATCGATAAGAGAAGGAAGGCCGCTGACGGGAAGAGATGGAGCATTAACACCGTTTATAAAAAGTTGCTGGAAGCAAGCCTGGAAGGTGAGATAGAAAACCACTTGTTGGTTGAAAGTGGAGAAAATAACCGAAGAAATGGTAGAAATGCAAAAACTTTACGTACAAGTGCAGGCTCATTTGAGTTGTTAACACCTAGAGACAGGGAATGAAGCTTTGAACCCCAAATAGTTAGAAAAAGACAAACAAGCCTACATCCAGAACTTGAAGCAAAGGTTCTTAAGCACATTTGCCAGTGGCATGGGATACAGAGATATAGCGTCACATATTGAGGAAATTTACGATCACAAAATATCAGCGGTAGAGATATCAAGTATTACTGACAAACTGCTACCAGTAATCAACGAATGGCGTAGTCGTCCGCTGCAGTCTGTATATCCGATAGTTTTCATGGTTTTTTAAAGTCAAGGAGGACGGGCATTGTGTAAGTAAATGTATGTATAATATATTAGGTATAGATCAAAATGGCAGAAAAGAAGTATTAGGTTTTTATTTAGCTGAAAGTGAAGTTCTGATTGGGAGTACTAAATGATCTCAAAGAGAGAGGAGTGGAAGATATTCTAATTGCATGTGTAGATGGGCTAAAAAGCTTTCCTGCAGCAATAAACAGTGTGTTCCCTAATGCATGTATCTTATAACATAATTTAGTATATTAATCAAGAGATTAATAGTAACTTGCATTCATGAAACCCGATCGGCTTCTATGTTAATTTGTAATAATTTAGATTTGATCTGATAGATTAGTTGTCACAACCTATATGAATCACACACATAAATTTATAAAAATCATTACCAACCTATTTCACTGAGAATAATTCCACTTTCAAAGCACTCTATTCCTTGTTTCATATATTGAACAATGTTACCTGGAAGATTGCTGATATTAAAAAAACGTAGCTCTCTACACTTATTTGGCTCCATATTCTTTATCTCATTGTGCCATTTACAACACTTAAAGAAAAAATCAATGTAGTCTGGTTTGTGAGGATAGTGAATGATAGACGTAAAATTTAAATCACTTTTTTTATGTCAATTTCCAACTCTTCTTTAGCCTCTCTTATCATGGCAGATGTAACAGATTCCTCCGGCTCAAGATGTCCAGCTATTAATCCCCAACAATTTCCACTCAATTCAGTATTGTGCCTTAGTGAAAGCAGCACTGAATTTTCTTTTATTAACAGAAGATTTACAGAAACATGAACCTTGTGGCGGTTATTATTCATGAGTGATTCCTTATGATATTTAACAATTACAACCTTACCCAGGTGGTATGAACAAGTGCTGCTTGGTTAACCATCTTTCTACTCTAGTTAGTGTACTAAATTGTCATTGTCAATAACTAATTCTTTTATCTTTTTCCAAATCTTCATAAGCTCTGTGGACAAAATTTTAGAGAAGCCATATAAGAGCCTCAACAAAATCTAGAAAACCCATAAAAACCTCAGATGTTTTGTCAAATCTGGGAAAAATACGCCTAAAATTTTTAATTTTACTGAAAAACACTCAATCAAATGACGTTCTTTATAAATGTGCTCATCGTAATACCTTTGCACTTTTCGATTTCGTTTTGGGGGCTGTACATCCCTTGCTTTCGAGACTTGCAACAAAAACATTGCTATCGTAGCTTTTATCAGCAACTAAAGTAGTATTATAGACATTTTCAGTTAATGTTGCTGCTGTGTGTAATCTCATTCCTTTGATCAACAGTTAGAGCAAACTTAAGAGGATTTCCAAGTGCATCAATAAGTGCATGTATCTTAGTTATGAAACCACCTTTGTTTCGCCCTAAAGCTTCTTTCTCCTGGGAGTGTTTTGTATAGCCAGCTGAACATTGGTGGATCAATTATAACAGTTTCTAAATCTGACCCTCGTTTTGCGTACTCCAATAAATTCTTCCAAATATCCCTTTCGCACCACCTCTTAAATCGTTTGTGTATACTTCTGTAATTGCCATAGCTTTTTAGCAAAAGCCTCCACTGTTTGTGCCATATGCCACACTGCTTCTATTTAAACGTTTTTCGTCTTTGCTATGTATTCCTTTCACGCTTTTTATGAATTCTAAAATTTGTTTCCAATTTCTTTCTTTTATATAATGTTCCATTCGTAGTTTTTCCATTCTTATGCTCATTAGATTGAACTACCTCTTTTTTTTCTTTTCTCTCTTATTTTTTTGTCCACAGAGCCTAGTGATGCTAGAATTTTTTTTGCGTAAGTTTCAGTTTCAAAACACACTACAAAATTTTTGGTTTAAATTTTTTTCAAACTATAAGTCCAACGTATATCAGTAAATAGAATAGACAATAATTAAAGTACCTATATGATGAGAAAAAAACTTTTCTTGTTTCATTCTAGCTAATGTTAAAGGTGTATATTGATTTTTCATGTAAAATTTTAACCTTCACTCTTTTTTTTCATTTGCCACTTCTTGCAAAGGAAAAACCAGATATGTTTTACGATCAAAACAGTGGTTTGCAGCTACCACTACCTAGTAATATGATTATAGGTGATAATAATAGTGCCCTGATAACTCATTACAAAAGTGATTCTCTCATAAAAGACTCAAGAAAAGTTGTCTCATTCGAAATTGATAAGTCTGATATCTACCACTATTACATAAGAGGAGATGTGCTAATTAGCAAGGGTGATGTTTCAGAAGAAACATGTTATAGTAGTTACCCAACATGCATGAATTACGAACGTCATGTTAACAGTACAGGAAAAGTGTTACCAGATAAAATATTGATAAATGGATATCACTTTATATATCTTCATGCAAGTGAAGGTGCAGCAGGTACTGCTTATGATACATATATATACAGAGGTATGATTGATGACAAGTGTGTTTTTTTGACATTTACTCACGCCAGGTAAATCCTTATAACTACTTAGATACTACTGGTGATGTATCTTCAGTACAAAATGCATACCACTCTTTTAATAATGATATTGAAACTGTAAATAATATTATAAGAAATACAAAGTTTAATATTAATAAATAAGTTTATTAATAGGTAAAAAATAGATCATTCGCTGTCATTTTTATGAAAGGTCACATTACCTGTGGGTTAAAGTAAAGGATAGAGCCAACCCATAAAGCCAAACTCTGAGTATTATCATACAATCATTCGTTGAATAAAAAAATACTCTACCCTCTTATGCACCATAACAAGTTAGCCTCTAATATATTTAGGATATATTATTTCACCTTTAAAACTTGTCAATTACTATTGTAGAAAATTTTTCTAACCCAAAGTAGTTTACGGCAAAAGCTTCTCAATAGAATGAATGTATAACCTTTTACTTATTTTTTAATTTTGTTTTTGTCATAAGCGTGTCTTAATTCTTATCGTAAAATAAATTACTACTAATTTAGTAGTATATATCGCTAATAAATTAAGTAACATAGCCATTTCCAATGGTCAAAACCAAGTGCGGTGAGAACTCTTTTTCTTGGGATGCGTTGGTCTTCCAAACGATACATACGAACTTTTTTATATGGTGATTTTATTATACGCTGAAATCACCTATATTGCCTTACTTTCGCTAAATCTACATATGAGCTGTTTTGCCTAACTTTGTTGTAAAAATTCCAAGCTTTTACTTTTAAAACGCCGCTTTTGTTTAAATTGTTCTCACAACAGTACGTACTTTTTTATGCTTTTGAGACACAAACAGTAAACAAAAGAATTTGCTTCCACACTGGTTGCCATGGTATTTCTATAGAATATCTAATTTGCTAATAGCTCAAGATTAACCGTATGCAAAACTCTTGAGAAAAGAAAACGCACTAATTATAAGCTGTGGACCTTTTACTATTACAATAAGAGCAAATAATATTCCACACAAGGATACCAACACTCCAAGTATCGAGACAAGCCCGTCTTTATTCATAATACCAAGTGAAATAAGAGTCGTACCGATTGCTGGAATGAAGTGAGTCAACGGAAACGGATTGGCTATCACCAATACGCAAACCAGCATTATAAATGCCAAAATCTTTTCACCTGGCCCACAGAAGATAAAAGACATTCTCGGTTTCATGAACTTTTCTATTTTTTTTTAATGCAGGTAAAGTTTTTTTAACCACAAGGGCTAATGTTGAACGTTTAAAGGATTTCCTTTCCAACCAACGTGGCATCCAGGGAGAATGAAACCCAAGCAGAAGTTGTAATGAAAACAAGATTAAAGGTATAGAAAGAATAGTTGTATAACCAGGTGGAACCGGTATAGGCACCGATAGCGGCAAGGAGAAGATGATTATTAAAATACCAAAACCACGTTCTTGTAAAGCTGTTTTAATGTCAAACAATGTCACTTTATCACTATCAGCAGTACCAGTACCTGCAACCTCTTTTAGAATATCAGATGCTAATTTTTTATCTTCAGTCAAATTCTTACCCCCTTTCACAATTACCTTTTAACCAAACGACCCAATAATTAGCATAATCACTACTATAACACAACATCTATTCTTGATTTAACTGATTCATTCCTCTTTGAATTTCATACTTATGGTCTTATCTGTTTCGATACAAATTTTCGTTATTAGAAGATAAATGAGGTATATTATGAATTTGCTTAAACTCTTCAATTATAGGCAAAAAGGCCCTTTATACTGTACTAATAATGGTATTAGCTACGTGCTTTAACGTTATTATAATATTTTGCATATAAACCTATTTTATAAAAATTCACAATATGAATTAGTAAATAAATTATGTTTAAATCAGTTGCGTATATAGTAAATATAATGTATTGTGTGCCTTTGTTAATAGAAAGGTATAAGTATGCCTAGTTCAAGGCAGGTAGTACAATATAACTCATTTGATAGTAATAACCTTGAAGACACTACTTTGCCTTGCGTATTTAAAGATTTTACGATTACTTCTGAAGAGATATTTGAGATTGGTAGTGAGGGTAACCAAGTAATAGATAATTCAGATGGTGAAATAGAAAGGCTGCAACAAGAAAACTTTGATCTCAAGAAAAATGAAAAGCTCTTGGAATGCTATAAAGGTATAGCGGAAGAGTATGATCAAGAAGTGAGTGAGCTCAGCAAGAAAAATCAGATCCTAGAAAAGAAAATTAAAGAGCTTGAAGCTCAATTACAAAGAAAAACAAGAGAATTAACTAAAAATGGCCAAGAAATTGAACAGCTAAAACAAGAAATAGAAAAAGTATTATTAGACGTGAAGAATAAAAATGACATAATAGGGAACTTGGACAGCAAATTAGAAGATATGAAGAGTGAAATACAGATGATAGACAAAAAAAATGAAGAGTTACAGCAAAGGTTAAATTTGGTTGAATCTAACTCAAGTAGACTAAGAAAAGAAAGTGTAGTGCTGGTAGACAGTATAGAGGATTTGAAGAGTAATTATGAAAACCAGATATTAGAAAAAGATAAGGAACTTAATGATGTAATAGGCCAGCTCTATGTTTATTTATCAGAGCGTGAAGAACTGTTTGCAGAATTTAGTTCATTGCAGAATGAAAATGAGAGTTTAAAACAGAAAAACTTCTATATTAGTAATGAAGTGTCTCTTGAAGATGAATTAAACAAAGAAAACGTAAGAAAAGAAATAGTAAGACCTCAGTCTACAACAAAAGTGGAAATGAGGCGTATCAATGATAATGATGACCAGGAATCAATATGGCTATATAGAGAAGCAGAAGATTATCAAACAGGTGAAGATAAAAAACCTAAAAATACTAACTACGACATTGGAGTATGGAATGAAGATGACGATGAAAGTAGCGATGATCAAAAATCAACCTGGCTGTACGAAAAAGTAGAAAACAATCAAGATTATCGAACAAGTGAAGACAAAAACCTTGAAAACACTGATTACGATATTGAAGTATGGAATAAAGATGAGGATGAAAGTAGCAATGATCAGGAATCAACTAGTGAAAGTGACTATAATGTTAGCTATTGCTTTGATTATGATGAAATTGTTGGTAGGACCTACGGTCAACTAGTCTACAATGCAAACATAATACGTAAAAAAGATTCTTTTTCCTTAGCAAAAGTAAAATTAAGAGAAAGAGAAAGAGAAAAATATGAAAGTATTTGGCAAAAAATAGATAATATTCATGATGAATTGGATGCTTTGGGTAACTATGGTAATGAAGAGGATTATGAAGAGTGCAATAAAAGACTTGATAAAATTGTAAGCGAGGCGCTGAAACAAAGAGTAATGTTCACTCTTCCGTATAAAGCTAATATATCTTTAGTGGATCGCATAATTGATACATTGCAAAAGCTATATTTTTCTTACGATACTACCCGAATTTATGGATTTTTAGATGAGAAAAAGATATTGCAAATAGTATCAAGAGGTGCGTCTTTAAATAGATTTAGCGATGAAGAACATGGCGATTTCGTGAACATAATTTGCTCAGATAGATACGCTCTAGATCAACGAGAAAAAATACTTTTAGAACTTAAGGACTTGGTGTACAAAAGTATCGTAGACGTAAGTGTAAAAACTGATGATCATGATTTTGAGTTAGAGATGGACAATGGACACTTTTGTATAAAATATCCAAAAGATAGTGTTGTCGAAGTTGCAAGAATATTCAACAATAAAAAAGCTAAAAATTTAGGTCTGGAAATTGGTATGCTTCAAGTTGGAGAAAGTATAGTTAGAGTTAAAAATGAAGAAGGAGTTAGGAATTACACCGACATTTTGGAGGGTAGAATTGAAATGTCTTTTACTACTTACTTTGGGAAGGTCAGTGTTTATTTATCTCCTAGTGATAGAGATAATAATAAAATAGAAGTAAAGCTCGCCAACGAAGAAAGCATAGCACGTTTTAGTAAGTTGGAGGATAAATCAAGTTTAGGGGGGAGCTGTCTTTTAGGAGGAAAAAATGTTTCTATAGGCATAGAAGATGGTTATTTTGAAATAAACAGTGACGTTTCTGAAGAGTTAGCTAAAACTATGAAACAGTCAGATTGTACAATAGAAAAATCATATGTTCCATCTAGCTTTATGAAAGAAGCTTATTGCAATCAGTTAGTAAATGAAAGGGGAATTTAAAAATCAGGCTCAAATATTTCAAAAATAACCATTCAAAGCAGCATTTTTTATACAACTTCGTTTTCAATCTATCTGGAAAGAAGATATCAAGTATTCAAAGTCCAATTCGACAAATCCATAGTCCATTCTTCCTCTAGCTTTTTTATCACTAATCCAAAATTTAGGTATAATACCAAATATCATAAATAAGTAGGCAAATAACTCACAGAACAAATAGTTTTGATCGAACTTTCCGTAATATTACGAATGAATGCACATATAGTATCCTCCAATAAACTAACAGAGTCATATATTCTATTTTTAATGAGATTGTCTTTCAAATATTGCCATAAACGCTCTACTGGATTTAACTCTGGTGAATATGGAGGTAAGTAGATTAAGGTAATATTTTGTGGTATTTTTAAACCTTTGGATCTATGCCATCCTGCACAATCCACAATAAGAAATGCCTCCCTTGTTCCTAAATATTGTGACATCTGCTCAAGGAATATATTCATACAATCAGTATTGACGTTTGGTGCGAATAAACTAGAAGTCTCTCCATTTCTAGGATTAACTGCACTATAGAGATAAAAGTTTTGCCTACCTAATTTCACCTTAACCTGTGTCCTAATGCCCTTTTTAAACCACCCGTGTCCAATCTTTGAATGTGTGCCAAACCGCGATTCATCGAAGAAAAATAGCTCTTTTTCGGGATACGTGACAATAGTTTCATTAAGATTTTTTTTAAACTTTTCTTGTTTATTTTTATCCTGTTTATTGTGCACAGGCCTTGGAGTAATATACGAAAAACCTAACTTTTGCATCAGTCCATGTGCTGTAGACTTACTTACCTCAATAGAAAACATTTTCTCAATTATGATTTTTAATTTCTTAGCCGTTAGGTTGGCTCCTTCTTCTGCTATGACATTTTTAATTTCTTCTTGCTGCTTGTAGCTCAACTTCGGCTTTACTCCACGTCCTGGTTGTATTTTAAACGCATCGACTCCTCCTTCCTTAAATCTTGTAATCCACTTCATCAATGTAGTTCTAGTAATTCGGTATATTTGAGCAACTTTTGTTATTCCATATTCTTTTCCAGATATTATTGCCTGTAATCTTCTTCCTATCTCTCCTCTTATTCCGTGCTTCTTTAATTCCAGGTTACACTTATTATATCATTCTTCTCCTATTGCTTTACTTTTTCCTGCCATAACTCCTCACTAATTCTTAAATTGTTCTATTTTAGAAATTTTTCTTTATTTGTCTATTTATTTTTAGGAATTGGTATTAGTTTATTGGAGGATACTATATGTGCATTCATTCGTAATATTACGGAAAGTTCGATCAAAACTATTTGTTCTGTGAGTTATTTGCCTACTTATTTATGATATTTGGTATAAGGTATTGAAACTAACAAGTGGAATGATTACATAATGCACATATTAGTGAAGGGAGGTACAACATGAGTAATATAGTTCATTCAAATAAAAACAATAACCGTGATAACTTTAGTGTAAGAGGGTTACAAAGGGCCGTTGATGACATATTTGATAGCTTCTTTACAGGATGGAATCCAGAGCTTTCCAGAAGAAGCAACAGTCTATTACCAGCTTGTGACTTTTATGAAACAAAGGAAAGCTATTGCCTCTCATTAGAGTTACCAGGTATTTCCAAAGAAAGCATAGATATTAGTATATCTGGCGATAGCTTAATAGTGAAGGGTGAAAAGACATGTGATAACGAGTCAAAAGATAAGCAGTTTTATCATCGAGAAAGGTACTATGGCTCTTTCTATAGGTCTATTCAGCTTCCAGTAAATGTGGAGCGAGATAAAGTATCTGCTAGTTTTTCAGATGGAGTATTACATGTAACCATACCTAAGTCAGAGAAACACATCAAGAAGATTGATGTAAAGTAACCAGTAAGTGGTAGCAGGCTTCTAGTTTGAGGCTTGCTATTTTGAATCATTATAGATAGAATATAATAAAGTTCTATTGTCTTTGCGTATTTGTTGTACAGATGGTGTAAGGCCTTTGTTGCGTTTAGGTGTTGTTAATAATCTATTAATGGTTCTTATGTTATAATCAAGTTTAGGGGCTTTAATAAGTACGGACTATGACAGAAGCAAATCCAATAGTTACGTTGAAGGTTAAAATTAAAGAATTTAG
The DNA here is from genome assembly GCF_964028585.1 of Wolbachia endosymbiont (group B) of Xanthorhoe designata. Lineage (NCBI taxonomy): Bacteria > Pseudomonadati > Pseudomonadota > Alphaproteobacteria > Rickettsiales > Anaplasmataceae > Wolbachia > Wolbachia endosymbiont (group B) of Xanthorhoe designata. Next base: position 652,886 of record NZ_OZ034794.1, on the reverse strand, counting down.
CTTTAGTAAATTAAAGGCTGGCGAGAGCAATAAATCAGCACACTCTGGTGAAACAATGTATTTCGATCTTCCAAGAATGAACTTTGTTATTAATGGAAAGATTATAGATACAGTTTTAACCTCTGTGTTAATGGAAGGAGCGAAATATCGCAAAAGCAACCTTTTTAATAGTTATGATATATATAGCGCTGAAGCCGCAAGCAAAAAACAAAGAGAAATAGATAAAGATCATGGCAGGGCTTTTGTTAATTCAGTCCTTAAGGATCTTGAAAAAGAACTCGCATATAACGCGTTAAGTGAATTGTGGGAAAGTCATTGTGAAAATCCTGAAATTCCTGATTATCAGAAAACCAATTCGTACGGTAGAGATTTTGAGAGATTTTACAATGCTGGAAGAGAGCATATGCATCTATTACTCAAAGTAGGAGATGAGAATAAGAACTACCGACCATTTGTAAAGGAAGTTTTTAAGGAAATGTTTAAATATGCTGAAGCAGAAGTTCCGAGTGCCCCTATCTTAGAAGAACTAGTTACTAATTGTAATCAAGCAGGATACTTAGCAGGTATATTTATTGAATATCACTCTGCACTTAGCAATTATCGATTAACAACGCAAGACCCTGACAAAGTAATGAATATTGATTACACTGACCATAATAACATAAGAGTAAAGTCTGATATGGAAATACCTGTAATCAAATTTGATAATCCAGGGGAAAAAAATATGTGGTCTATCCACCTCACTGGAATTTACACTTGAGTCTCAAGATGGAAAAGATGGTGTAACCTATAAAGACGGTAAATTATCACTCACTGTTCCCAAGGAATTAAAAAATTATAAAGAAGGAGATAGAAACTTGCTCTCTATTATTAGAGAATACTTTCAAAAATTCTGTGAAAAATTGGGATTTAAATTTGAGATGGAAACACAAAAAATAGAGCATGATTTAGACGATTTGCCGAAAGTAAACAGTCATCTTCAAGGCCTAAGAACGCCTATTTCCAGCAACGACCATATCATCGGTCATTAAAAGTAAGTATGTGTTGTCAGAACGAATGAAAGTTCAGTTAAGCTTTTTCTAAAGTATAGCATTTCTCCTAATAGTCCGAATAGGGTAAGATATGTGGGTAAGGTTATGTTTGACTTGTGTTGTTTTTTTGCTATTGGTTAATTTAATGTAAGTTAAAGATAAATTAAGTGGATAAGAAAAAGAAAGTATACTTATTTAAAGTTTCTCTAGACAAAAAAATCTACCGTGAGATGGAATTGAAAGCTGTCTTTATAAATTTGCAGAAACTATCATAAAGGTCTTTAGTTTTGAGTTAGATCATTAATTTGGTTTTTATAGTAACATAAACGATATTTATGAAAGTAATGAAGTATACACTTTATTTTATAATACTGATTATAGTTTATGCCTAATGAAAAAAGCGTCAAAAATTCTTATATCTACAAGGTTTTTGAGCCAGATAAAAAAATGATTTTTCTTTTTGATTATGGCGATAATTGGGAATTTTTAGTAGAATGTTGTGGCATTATTGAAGCAGAAGCTGGAACAAGATATCCAAAAGTTACTAAAAAGCAAGGAGAGGCTCCTCCACAATATCCTGACTACGAAGATGAGTAGTGTAAACAATATACCTATTAAGTTGATGGATTGCCTTGAGGAAAATAGCAGCAGGTTTAGTACTTGGTTAGTAAATTACAAGTATTTCTTAGGAAATTATTTTAATATCTGTGTTTTTTAGGAATGTTCTCTTGCGTTGGATCGGAAGAGCTCTTCTACCTTCTCTAGCTTTGTACTCGGTTCTAGGGTACTGTACAACGCAAAGCTTATGCATGCCAATCCAGCAATCACTCCAACTGTTCCTATAGTAGGCATTTTCATAATATGTAATACAATACCACTTACCAGTAGCACCACCCCAACGGCACCAGTCAGAATCGCTCTCCGTTGCATTGCTTTTGTTGATGATTCTTCATCTGCAATTTTGAAAGATTTATCGTTAACACAAGGGTTAGAAGAAAAGATTCTTAAAGCATTCAGCTCTTTTACCACCGTTCTTCCTGAGTTAGCGAAATTCCCTTGATTTTCTTCATTCCTTTCATAATCTTCACCATTATTAATCTTCTTGCACGGCTGAGTGCCAGTTTCTGCGGTTTCTTCTTGTTGTTCTCCATAAAAATTTTCTTTATTCTTATCCGAAACTTCTTCAATATCTTCTGAAATATTATAAGCCACTGATCCTTCCATAATAGTTTCTATTAACGAGTTTTTTTCTTCTTTGTCACTTGTCATATTTGGATTCATCACTTCCTTATCATCCCAAGGCTCAAAACCTTCTACCCTTACTACACCATCTTTAACAGTACTATATGTACGTATTAATTCTCCATGACTTCCTAAGTAGTCCGAGACTATTTTCGTACGATTAAACTCCTTAAAAAGCCCATGTTTTTTAGCTTCTTCTAAAAGATCATTCTCAGCTTGCTTATTCTTGCAAAATCTAGCATAATGTAATAGTGTGAATACGTCTCTTCTACGTTCATATATATCAACTATTAGTATCCACGGAATCTTTCGTGTATCATGAAAGGATTTACTAATTTTTTCACTGATACTTTTACCCTCTTGTATCCTTTTTAATAGCTTAAAAAGCTCCTTTTTATCTTTGCTTGTTAACTGATCTTGATCAAATGGCAACTCATAGGTTATATCTGCTTCATTAGTTTTTCCGGTAATTAGTTTTCTCATATTATTTTTTTCTTTGTATCTCTTATGTAGCTAATTTGTATTAGTAAAGTATTAATCGTGTGATTTTTAAATCGCTAATTTGCAAAATTTCTTCATCTGCTCACTCCATAGCATCGGTATTTCTTTCAAATCAACTAATTTCAAATCTCTTGGCTGTCTCCCATTTACTATATCTTCTTTAATTTTTGGTGCTAAATAATTTAACCTTAAAATTTGTTGTATACGTCTTGTACCTATATTAATTTTGGCACTCAGCTCTTTCACACTTTCGTATTTTCCTTCCTCTAGCTGCCGTTTCCAGGAATGGGCTCTTACCACTGCTTTCAGTAATGCATTGTTTGTTTTCCCCTCTGGCTCTACTACTGTGCATTTATTTCCTTTCTTCTTTATTGATATAAATTTTTCCTCCGATTCAGAATACACCTCTATTCCATCCTCTCTCACCAATACTGCTTTTATTAACTTTTTCACTGCTTCTTTCTGTTTTCCAAAGCTTAAATTTTTCCACTCTTCCACTTTTTCTTCCCAATTTTCATACAGGCGCTCAGCTCTCTTCATTACTTCTTTTTCTACTTCTCCTGCTATTACATTTCGGTTTTCTGATTCACAACTTTTTCCCCTTAAATGATTATTGCATACGTAATATCTATACCTTTTATTCTCTTTTTTTTGCGTACGTCAGCGTCATATTTGCATTACAGCTCTTGCGCTTAATTATTCCCTTTAGCAATGCTTCCTCGTATTTCGCCTTTCTATATGGTTGATTCTTTATCAATTCCTGCGCTTTTTGCCATTTTTCCTCTTTTATTATTGCTTCATGCTTTCCCTCATACTCTTTCTCATAATGTCTTATCTTTCCCATATATATCGGATTTGTTATTATTCTTCTCACCGTCGCTTTTTTAAAGATATCTGATTTTGTTCTGTAACCTTGGCTATTTAACTCTCTTGCCAACTCTGCCATTGACTTCAGCTCCAAATATCTTTCAAATATATGCCCTACTATTCTCGCTTCTTTCTCATTTATTATTAATTCTTTATCTTTCACATCATACCCAAACGGCAAAGTTCCACCCATCCATAATCCTTGCTCCTTTGATGTTGCTATTTTATTTTTTACCCTCTCTACTATCATTTCTCTTTCTAGTTGTGCAGCTCCTGATAACACCGTTTGTACGAACTTTCCCATTGGCGTATTATTGTCAAATATCTGCGTTACTGCTACAAAATTTACTCGATGCCTTCTAAAAAATGATGTTACTTCAATGCTGTCTTTTGTTTCCCTTGATAGCCTATCCAGAGTATATACTACTACACAATCTACTTCTCCTTTTTTTTACATCTTCAAATAATTCCTTTATCGCTGGTCTTTCTAAATTCTTTCCTGAATATCCTCCATCGTCGTACTTTTTTGCCAATGCTACCCAGCCTTCTTTGCTCTTTATATATTTTTCACATGCTACCCTTTGCGCATCAAGACTGTTAAACTTTTGTTCTAGTCCATCCTCATTTGATTTTCTTGTATATATCGCACACCTTACTTCTTTTAGCATTTTATTCTCTTCAATTTTCATTTTTATCACGCATCCCAAATAATAAAGGTCCGTTGTAGCTCATTCCCATGATTTTGCCTGCTACTGCTGACAATGACGTATAAAACTCTTCTCTATAGATTAAACCCTTGTCTGTTACCATTACCGCATGCGTCTCTTCTCCTCTCTCTAGTATTAATTCTGTTCCTTCTACTGGCAGTTTATCACTACTTATTCTTTTTCCCTTCTCTAGCCGATCTGCCAGATACTCTAGTCTTTTTGTCCCCTTTCTTGACATTTCTCCATATGCTTTTTCCTGGATTCTATAAGCTAATCTCGGTATCAGAGCCTGTTCATAATCTTTTCAGAAGCAAAGCAGCGAAAGCAAGAACGACCATTTGCAGGCTAGTGTTGAGTTTCCGCTCGCAATTTTTCCACAATCGCCTACATTTTTGCAACCAAGCAAAAGATCTCTCAACAACCCATCTTTTCGGCAATACGACAAAGGTGTGTAATTCGCTTCACCTCAACAGTTGCACCAATAGTTACTTTCATCTGTGTTGCAAAATTTTCTCCTGTGTAGCCAGCATCAACTAGTATATTTTTAACTTCAGATAGGTTTTCTTTAGCATTTTTAACCATTCTCACAGCGCTACTACGATCAGTTATTTCTGCCGTTGTTATATAAATTGCGTGGGGTAAACCTTGTGTATCTACCGCAATATGGCGTTTTATTCCTGAAACCTTTTTGCCTGCATCATAGCCTTTTTCTTCAGCAGTATCTGCATTTTTTACGCTTTGTGCATCAATTATGCAGAAGCTGGTTTTTTCTTTCCGACCATTGTTTTGTCGGACCACGCCAACTATTTTTTTTAATACCAGCTCCAGAACACTTTCTTTATTTGCATCTGCTTTTTCACTCCACTTCTTAAAATAGTCGTAACAATTCCGCCATTTTGGAAACTCTTTTGGTAACATTCTCCACTGGCAGCCACTTTTTAAGACGTATAACACTCCACAAAATACATGATATAAATCAAGTGTTCTTGGCTTTGTCCTCTTCCTGCAAGACTCCAGATCTGCTACAATAATCTCAAACTTTTCTCGACTTATATCACTTGGATATAAACTTCGCATATCCTACTTTATATACTTTATCCTCTCATTCTATCCCTTTTTTGAGATCACGTACAGGCTCTAAGAGATATTAGTTCTATAAGCTACAAAATAGGACAAAAAATAGAAGATAGCAGGTTAATGCGAGGGCATACTCAAGTAGAATTGGCAAGTGAAATAGGTTTAACATACCAAGAAGTAAACAGCTATGAAAATGGGTATATTCCTATTCCAATTGAAGTACTATATGTAATAGCAAGAGTATTGTCAGTTAATGCTATAGATTTATTACCCGAACCAGTAATAGTAAGGGAAGACAGCTATGAAGACGAGGAAATACTCTATCTAACGAAAATATATGAGAATCAAAAGTTAGGCAAAATAGTACCTTCATTAGTCAGGTTTGTTCATATTAGCGAAAAAATTAATCAAGAAGAGGCAAGGTTGGAAATAGCAAAAAATCTAGTGAAAGAAGGAGTTTCAGTTGACATAATTTCCCAGGCAACCGGCTTATCTATTTACGAGTATGATAATACAGAGAGAGAAATCTGCACTGATTCTATATATTACAGAATAGGGCAAAGAATAAGAGAATGGAGGTTAATAAGAAGGTATACTCAAAAAGATTTAGCGGATAAAGTTGGCGTAACACTCAAGGAAATACATGAATATGAAAGAGGTTATACTACCATACTATTTGATAAATTATATGAAATAGCAGGAGCATTATCAGTGAATATTAAAGTTCTGCTACCTGAAACGAGAGAAAGTAAAAAGCTATTGAGTTTAATGGATGAGTACGGAGAACAAGAATCATTAGTCAAATCTCTATCTGAAGATATGAAAAGCGGCAAGGAAAAAGTTAAAAAAGCAGAGAAAATCAGGGTTGCGAAAAATCTAGCAAAGGCAGGTGTTGCAATTGATATTATTGTGCGAGCAAGTGGCCTAACTGCTGATGAGTGTGAAAATTGAATTGTGTTAAAGACGGTACTGAGAAACATTATATTAAGATATAAGTAAAGATGGTTACGTATTTAATACATCTATTCTGAAAATTTGTTTAGCTGACTCAACTGAAGCATTTTCGTAAAGTTTTGCTGCTAATTCGTGTTGTTTGATAAACTTCAAATTTAATGCTTTTAAAATTGATGCTGAAAACACATATTGCTAATGCTAGCAGAGGAGCTAGTTGGCACAGCCGTCAGTACTCCCGATTACTTTTCCTGATAATGTGATAGTATTCGCAAGTATTATCATATATTACAAAAAAATCAGTTAGCATTTCTGTTTATTAAAATTATACAATAAAGCTGCACTTTATATAATACTTCTCAAATCATTTCTACTAAATATTTATGAATATGGTTAAACAGTAGATAGAGGAAAACTTGTCTAGTATTGATCTTTTTTATAGTAAAGTTATCTCATAAAATATTAAATTGGGAGTTTTATGGATCACAGATTAAGAGCTTATTTGCTTGGAGTTACCTGGTTTATACTCAGTTTACTTAGTAGTGTAGCTAATGATACTATATCAAAATATCTAAGTTTACATCTCCAAAGTTTTGAAGTAATCTTTTTCCGCTTTTTATTTAGCACTATTACCCTTGTACCTTTTATGCTTTACTATGGAAGAGAAGCTTTTAAAACAAGTCAAATATCTATTCAGATAACTAGAGGAGTATTGTTATTTGTTGGAATAACCTTGTGGACCTATGGGTTAGCTATTTTTCCCATAGTAACTGCAACAATTATAAGTTTTTCTATACCATTATTTGTTATACTTCTTGCAATCCCTTTACTAAATGAAAATATAATTTGGCAAAGATGGTCAGTAACTGTTATTGGCTTTGTTGGTATTGCTATTACTACCAAAGCTTATAGTGAAGACTTTAATCCTAAAATTCTTATTTTTATTGTATCTGCATTAATCTTTGCTATATTAGACATACTTAATAAGAAACTCGCAATAAAAGAGTCCGTAATAAGTATGTTATTTTATTCAGCTCTAACAACAACTATTTTTTCCACTGTGCCTTTGCTGTTTTATTGGCATTTGCCTTCCTTGTTAGAATTAGTATTACTACTGATTTTGGGAATTAATTCAAATCTAATTCTGTTCTTCACATTAAAAGCTTTTACTCTTGCAGATGCTACTGCACTTGCACCGTATAGATACATAGAGCTAATAATTTCTGCAATAGTAACATACGTTATATTTAATGAATTACCTGATAAAAGTGCTTTATATGGTACTTTGATATTAATACCATCAACCTTATTTATAGCTTATTCGGAAGGTAAGGCAATTAAGAAAAATAGTGTAATACTTTTGGGTAGTAACAAATAAAGATATAAGCAGGGAACTCTTGTCTTGCTAACAGATTTTATATCTAAGAGCCTGTACGTGATCTCAAAAAAGGGATAGAATGAGAGGATAAAGTATATAAAGTAGGATATGCGAAGTTTATATCCAAGTGATATAAGTCGAGAAAAGTTTGAGATTATTGTAGCAGATCTGGAGTCTTGCAGGAAGAGGACAAAGCCAAGAACACTTGATTTATATCATGTATTTTGTGGAGTGTTATACGTCTTAAAAAGTGGCTGCCAGTGGAGAATGTTACCAAAAGAGTTTCCAAAATGGCGGAATTGTTACGACTATTTTAAGAAGTGGAGTGAAAAAGCAGATGCAAATAAAGAAAGTGTTCTGGAGCTGGTATTAAAAAAAATAGTTGGCGTGGTCCGACAAAACAATGGTCGGAAAGAAAAAACCAGCTTCTGCATAATTGATGCACAAAGCGTAAAAAATGCAGATACTGCTGAAGAAAAAGGCTATGATGCAGGCAAAAAGGTTTCAGGAATAAAACGCCATATTGCGGTAGATACACAAGGTTTACCCCACGCAATTTATATAACAACGGCAGAAATAACTGATCGTAGTAGCGCTGTGAGAATGGTTAAAAATGCTAAAGAAAACCTATCTGAAGTTAAAAATATACTAGTTGATGCTGGCTACACAGGAGAAAATTTTGCAACACAGATGAAAGTAACTATTGGTGCAACTGTTGAGGTGAAGCGAATTACACACCTTTGTCGTATTGCCGAAAAGATGGGTTGTTGAGAGATCTTTTGCTTGGTTGCAAAAATGTAGGCGATTGTGGAAAAATTGCGAGCGGAAACTCAACACTAGCCTGCAAATGGTCGTTCTTGCTTTCGCTGCTTTGCTTCTGAAAAGATTATGAACAGGCTCTAAGTTTTATTACATGGAGGATTACCCACAACTGTGATTACTTACCTAACGGTTATCCTATGATTATTTTTAGTTTATCTTGTCTACCTGTTTTACCACTCTGCTAAGCAGGTATAACTTGACTTGTGGATTAAAAACAGTTAAGCATTGAGAAATAACGTATAAAAAAGCGAACAAAGTTGGTACCTCTTAAAACTTATTTAGAGGTTTAGCAGTTCATAAAAATAAAATATCACTCTCTCTTCCTTTTCCCTTCTGAGATAATGGCTGATGTAAAAGGCTTGATGGATCAGAAGGTCTCATTACATATAATAACTTTTTAAATTTTTGTTCGTCTTTTTGTTCATCAGGAAAATGTTTAGCCAGTAATCCTCTATCTACATTCGGCCCTTCTGGAGTATGTTCTGGACCCAGTCTTATATTCGGCTCTTCTGGAGTATGTTCTGTATCCAGTCTTATATCCTGCTCTTCTAAGCTTGGATGAGATAGTATTTCTTGATATTCTTGTCCTAATAATATCTCAATCTCCTTCTTTATATATTTGTTAAGATTTGTAAGCTTTCTCAAGTTGTTCAATTTCTCATCTCTGTTATTAACTAACGACCTTTCAAATGCTTTCTTATGATCAATGTATTTTCCTTTTAAACTCTCAAAATGTTCTTTTACAAATTTTATGGAAATATTCTTCAGCAACAGGTTTATTATTTTAATATATGCCTCCTCACCTAAGGTCAATACCATACTGAATACTCCTCTATCAATCATAAACTTTCTTGCAACTTTTCTCTGCCATTCGGGATTGAGTTTTCGATACAATCCTTGATATAATGAATAATCACCTCTATTAATAAGGTGATCAAATAGGTTATAACCAAAAGAGTCAGTAGTACACAGTATCCTAGATCTAAAAGATACGACCTGCTTCTTATTGCTATTTACTTGCTCTGCTCCTTCCAGATGATTAATCAGGAGGTCAAGGATTCTTTTTTTTGTTTCTAAACTAGTTTTGTTACTTAAAACTGTAAAAAACAATGCATTATTTCCAGTATGCAATGACTGACGGGTACAATCATCTTTTTTTCTAATAACAGTTTTATGGTATCTTCCTGTCCTAAATAACATGCGAACATTAAGGAAGTTATCTGTTGTTGCCTATCATATCTATCAAGACTCCATTTCTTATCCCTGAAAGTTACTGCATAGATTGGAACATCTAATCCTTCTAACGATAGTACTTTACTGCCTGACGCATATTCTTCTTGAGAATTATGTTTGTCATATATTTGTTTAAATAATTTAGTTACCACAAAATGCTTTGACCCACGATATCCTAAATCTCTAGTAATCTCCCTATCAAGATCAATAACACAATTATAATAAAAATCTTTTGCTCTATTATAACGTTGCGCAGGTGACTCGTAATTATCTGTATAATGCGGATAAATGGAAATGTAACCTAATTTACAAGAAAAATCTTGCACATGATCACAGAGCAGTTGATGACCAGGCAAAATTTCTCTACTTGTGCTCAAGGTAAGATGGGCATGCCTACCTATCCTCTTTGAAATACACCTAACATTAGAGTTGCTTGTTGATACATGATGCATGTAACTTGCCCAGTTACGTCCTTTTTCTGAAACAATTGATACTGTTGAATCGCGCTCCGGAACATGCTGGTTCACTTCCTTGTTATCCTCCATCCTTGTTCCTACGTAGGTCCCTAGGAAAGTTTTAGGTGCTATACTTTCGTTAGTCGCTAAAAATACCCCGTAACCCGTTCTGTCTACTAAGTAGGCAACCTTTGCAATCATAATCTGAGAATGATTTTTCTCTATATTAAATTCATAATTTAAGTCAAGCGCTCTGTGATCATACTGAACATAACTTTCAACACCCTCCTCGTACTTGACTTTTCCTTCTTTCTTACATTTTTCCTTAAATTGCGTCAAAGTATATTTCTCTGATTGATCTTCATCAATGAGTATATTATCGGTGATTAGACGACGGCTTTCCGAGGCTCCCGCAAGACCATCTCTTCCTATGCTTTTTAATAATTTCTCTCTGTTACTTAAGGGCATGTTACTCAAAAGATGGTCTAAGAACCAGGCTGAATGTAATAAATTTTTTAATCGATCTGATAACTGACCAACAGTAGAGGATATTTCTGATGGTAAATCCTGATCTGAACATTGCTGAATATACTTCAGCTTATCTAGTACCTTACCAATAGCCCTTACTAAGAAATTTGCTTCTGCTTTCTCTCCCGCCGATCTTGATATTTTACTTAATACCAACAATATATTACTAGAAGCAGAAATATCACTCTGAAAACTATTGATATTAGAAAGTAAGTTTATTATACTGCCAGTAAGTCCTTTGTCAACAGGAGTTTCTTTTTCTCGATAAACAAGATCGACAAGCATATCCAAACAAGTTATAATAAAAGAAATATGCAAACAATTTTTATCAGAGTAAATATCGTCTAACTCACAGTTACTAAGGCATCCAACTAAAGAATTAATTAATATATGTAGCTGACTTTTTGTTATCACTAAATTGCTATGAACCAATGCAGACAAGTTATATATCATATTTATAATATGCTTTATATCATGTTGTTCAGGAGCGAGTTTGATACTCTGATTTAGAAGATCAGAAGCAAAGCTCCTGTAAACATCAGCATTAAAAGTGACATGAGAAGAAATAGCTAATTCCTGGTTAGTTTTACATAACCTTACTAGCCCACTAAAGATAGAAACAATCTCCTGAAACTCAAAATCCTTGGAGAATTTTTTTCCACTTTCTATAAGCTTATCAGCAAGGTATTGGACATTTCTACTTGTTAATACCTCTACCGGCCATCTTGATAAGACTTTATAGATGCTAGCAATATTTTTACCAAAATTAAATAATGAATTGTCTCCTATCCTTTCAAGATTAAAGATAGAAGCTATATAACCATCGTCCACTTTTTCTTCCTGAGGACCAAACCAAAAACCACATAATTCCTTAAAACATTCTGGGGCTTCCACTCCTGTTTTAGATAAAACACTGCACACTTCAGCAAAACTTATTTTTTTATCCAATATATACTGTAGCTCTGGCTTTGGTTTACCTCTATCATCAAACAAAACATCATGAAATTTCTTGAATGCTTCTGCAATCCCTACTCCTGACCCCGATAGCGTGCTGGATATACTGCCAAAATCTATCTTACTATTCAATATATGCTGTAGCTCTGGTGTTGGGGTTCCTTCGGCATCAAATAAAACATTACTAAGCTCCTTAAATACTTCTGGAACCTGTTTTCCTTCTCCACTTAGTATATTTGATATATCATCTATAGTTATTCCATTATTTAACATAGCCTGCAGACTGGGTAGCGGAGTTCCCGCACTATCAAGCAAGGTGTTATATAAGCTATAAAAACATTCTTTAACATCGTATCCCGCTGCATGTAAGATAGCAGATATATTATCTGGATCCATTTGCTGAACCAACATATGTTGCAAATGTGTTGTTAGTTCACCATAACAATCAAAGAAATCATCATGCAATCTCTTAAACGCCTCTGCGATATTTGTTCCTGCATCAGCTAAAATACTGAAAAAATTATCCAGAGTTAGCTCACTATCTAGTATATGCTGTAGCTCTGGTGTTGATATGCCTTCAGCATAAAATAAAACATCATGCAATTTCTTAAATTCCAGTGCGGCATTTGCTCCCGCATTAGCTAAAACCTTTAACAGTGTGCTAAAACTTATCTTGCTATCTAATATATGCTGTAGCTCTGGCTTTAGTTTACCTCTATCATCAAACAAAACATCATGCAATTCCTTGAATGCTTCTATAGCCTTCCCTCCTGCTGTTCCAATCAGAGAGCACAAAAAGGAAAGAGTTACGTCTCCATCTATAAAATGCTGCAGCTTTGGTGTTGGATTTCCTTTAGCATCAAATAAAGAATCATGAAATTCTCTAAATGTCAATAAAAAATTTTTTCTTGATGCTTTGAGAATACGGAATAAACTAATTAGATTGAAATCTGATCTTAAAAAATGATCTAATTCTGGTGTTGGATTTCCTTCTCTAGTAAACAAAACATCATGGACACTATCGAATATTGCTTCAATTCTTAATACTGATCCATTTATAACAGTTAATACATTACTTAAAGTTAGCCCTTCATCTATAAAATGCTGTAGCTTTGGTGTTGGGTTTCCTTCAGTATCAAACAACATACGATATAATCTATTGTGAATACCTCTGCAGCATTTCTTCCTGCTCCATTTAGTATTACAGCTACATTAGAGACATTTAATCCGCAACTTAACATACACTGCAGCTTTGGTGTTGGGTTTCCTTCAGTATCAAACAAAACATCATATAATTTATGGAATGCCCGTACAGCCTCTTTTCCTGCTCCAAGTATCATCTGAGTTATATGACGGATACTTAACCCACTATTTAACATGTGCTGCAGCTTTGGTGTTGGGTTTCCTCTATCATCATATAGGATACCTATAAATTCTTGAAGTAATTCCGCAGAAAACGGCTCTTTTCCTTTCTTCTTAATAAGGACAATATCCTTCACAGCTATATTGCCATCTAGTATATGTTTTAGCAATGGTTTGTAATCTCCGTTATCATGAAACAAAATATCATAAAATGTGTTGAATACTCCTGCAGCATGTATTTCTGTCTGAAACAGAATAGCTTTTACATCATTCAAAGTTATCCCAGCATGTAACATGAGCTCTAGCTTTGGTGTATTTCTTCCTTCATTATCAAATAAAACGTTGTAAAGTTTCTCGAATGCTTCTGGAGCCCTTGCTCGTGCTTTACTCAGAATGGCAGATAGATTGGTTAGAGTTATCCCCAGATTTAACATATTGCGTAGTTCTGGTGTTGGGTTTCCCTGAAGATCGAACAACTTATCATGGAACTTCTCAACCACTTCTGCAGCATTACCTGTCAATGGATTAAGAATACCAGATATACTAGCTGTACATTTATTCTTAACAAAGGAGTCAAAGATAGCTTTTCCTTTTTCTGTATCCATGAATCTTAAGAGACGACCTTCATTGCCTTCACTAGTCAAGGCTTTCGCAAATTTAACTCTTTCCTGTAAATTGACACTTTCCATAGCTCTTACATAATACCGTTCTACTATTTTTGATACAACAAAATCACTATATAAACCCTTGATACACTCATTATTAACTAAACACTTATAGTCACAGCTAAATGAAAGAGGTATTAGAGAAATTTTCTTCTAATCTAAATTTAACCCCTCTCACGTAATACAAAGTAATAACTCTAGAAGATTATATCACTTTTAAAACTTTTCAATCACTATTTTAGGAAATTTTTTAGCTTGGAGTAGTTTTGGGAAAAAGGCTCTTAATAGGCTTAATATACAGTCTTTTGTTCACTTTTAAATTCTGTTTTTTATAAGTTTATCTTAATCCTTAATTGTTAAACGAATTACTATTAATTTAATATTATACATCGCTAATGAATTAAATAATATAACCATCTCCATCACTAAAAACCAGCTAGTGAGAGAAGAGTTTGTTTTGGGATGGCATGGTCTACCAAATGATACATACGAACTTTTTTATATAACGATTTTACTATACCGCAAAACTAGCTATACCAGCCTACTTCAACCACATTTACATACGAACTGATTTGCTTAGCTTTGTTGCAGCAATTTTGCGTTTTTACTTTAATAATACCATTTCTATTTAAGCTGTTCTCACAAAGGTACGTACCTTTTTGCGATTTTAGAAAAAGTAAATAAGTGAATTTTGCTTGATGCTAGAGAAGGGGATATTTTTGCTAAAAATTGTCTTTCAATCTACTTACATAGAATAGTCTTATGTTTCTATCATTTGACTTTCAATCTCAAAAAAGTTAATATTAGAAAATGAAATACGAGGGGTGTTCTTTTATGCCTAATTTAGCTAATACATTTGTTGATGACATTACACCTGCAATTTATGCATATAACCAAGAATTAAGTAGGATATCTTATAATCAGTTTGTGTTTGCATGTAAGCGGTGTTTATCGATATATTCTAAAGTAATAGATGATATTGAAGAAGAATATAACCATCTCAATAATGCAGTTAATACTGGGCAGACTATAGATGATATATTGAAAAGACTAGATCAGATCGCAACAGTACTTAATCAATTTAATGAATGTCAAATTGTTCATACTAGTACATCATTCATTCCTATTGTGCTGAAGTTAGAGAGAACCATGAAAAGTGATGTTGACACAAACGCTGAAAAACTGAAGCAAAACAAAAAAGAACTAGAATTATTAAAGGGTATAATTGCCAACCAAGAAGCTGGTATATTAATTCCTAAGATACAAGAATTAAATAATAGAGCAAAATTATTGCAAGATAATATAAGAAATTCTTGGATACAGGTAGTTATTACAAATGAAAATGTTGAAACACTAACTTTAGAACAAAAAAGTAGCATTCAAGGGAATAGCAAGCAGCTTACTAATCCAGATAACGAAGATGCAACCCCACTGTCAGAATTTGATGCCGAAAATCTTTATCTGCCACAAAGTGGTAAAATAATTATCATGATTCACCAACATCAATAACACCGCCTCCAATAATCAGGAAAGAAACTGAACAAAATGATACTAAAACTAATAAAAGACGGCTTAATAAGTCATGTAATAGAAGTACTACTATAACACAGAGTATGCAAGGGAGTAAGGTGCCTATTATAGCTATAACATTTATAGCCATAACATTAGCAACGATTACAATACCTGCTGCACTCATTGCACATTTCGTTTTCCAAGCTAGCTTATTAACAATAGGAATAATATCAGGGATTGGAGCTTGTTGTCTTATTTTTGCTGCAATCATATACTATTGTAATAAGCCTTCAAAGTCACTTGAGAATAGCAATGCTGAAGATGTAGTGAATCAAATAACAGTGTAAAATATAACTTAAGGGGTAAGAAATATAGCAGGAGAGTTGGCTTTGTTACCTATGAAAGGCCGGCTATACAAGCAACTTATTGAAGATCTTATTTTTTTCCAATCAATTTATCCAATTTAGTAAGAGTGTTAAATTTACGGTTCTGTCATATCTATAACTCCTATAATCCCAGCTTTAATGATCTTCTTTTCTATGGTTTATAAATGCGACAGAATCCTTAAAATATCTCTAATTGTAATTATAATGAGGTTGGAAATATGCGGAAGTAATTTTTATACGTTAGCTACAGTTAAAACATAATTGACTTTGCCTAGTTAATATTTCAAATTATAAAAAAGGCAAATAATTCTATGATATTGCAGGGCAAAAAAGGGTTAATAACCGGAATAATAAATAAGAGGTCAATAGCATATGGTATAGCAAAGACCCTCTCAGAACATGGAGCTGAGCTTGCAATTACTTATCAAAATGAAACAATAAAAGAGAAATTATTACCAATAGCAAGTGAATTAAATGTAGAGTTAATATTGCACTGTAATGTTTCAAATGAGGAAACTATAGATAATGCTTTTAAGGAAATAAAGGAGAAGTGGGGTGCTATTGATTTTTTGGTACATGCAATAGCATTCTCCGATAAAAATGAGCTAAATGGTAAATATGTCAATACTTCACTAAATAACTTTATTAATGCAATGCATATATCGTGCTATTCTTTTACTGCTTTAGCGCAAAGAGCGGAAAAAATGATGTTAAATGGCGGTAGTTTACTTACTTTATCTTACTATGGTGCTGAAAAAGTTATGCCAAATTATAATGTGATGGGTTTATGTAAAGCAGCACTTGAAGCAAGTGTAAAATATATAGCATGTGATCTCGGACCACAGAACATCAGAGTAAATGCAATTTCTGCTGGTCCAATCAGAACTTTGGCATCTTCTGGAATAAGTGACTTTCACTCCATATCGGAATGGAATAGAATTAATTCTCCACTTAGACGCAATGTTACAATAGAAGATGTTGGCAAGGCAGCACTATACTTATTAAGCGACCTGAGTAGCGGTACAACTGGAGAAATTTTACATGTTGATTCAGGGTATAATATTGTGGGAATGAAGATAGTAGACTAATAGGTTCTGTCGCATCTATAAACCATAGAAAAGAAGATCATTAAAGTTGGGATTATAGGAGTTATAGAGCCATTAACATAGCAAAATTCTCAAAAGTAGAAACATTGTCATTAGCTCCGATAATTTGTTTTTTCTGAATCATGCGAATATTTTCTATACCTGTAATAGTAATCTTTGCGGAGTGCTGCAGACTTGTCTCTACTAACACACAAGAGGAAGTCTACAGTATTACCAATAGTGCTCTATATAAATAAACCCATTTACCGTTTAATTTAATGTAGGTCTCTCCAATTACTACCAACCTGCTTCTTTCTTTTCCTTACTGCCTAATCTATCAGTGGTGATAAACCACTTTGTAACGTAGCATGGTCAATTTTTGCTCCCCTTATACTCATAATTTCTTCCAAATCTCGATAGCTCAAAGAGAATCGACATTTCATGTATACAGATAACATCGCTGAAAAGCTAAATCCTTTGAAATATGGCAATAATTTTTGATTGATACGAAACATCTTTGCTTTATTTTTAGACAATTATATCATTCTTCTTTCTACTTCCCTACAAATGCGACAGAACCGTTAAAAATGAGCATGGCTTTTATTATAGAATGCCCCCTATAGAAGTATATAGACTATGAAGACTTATCTTACAGGTTATGGTACGTGTTGTTGATAAAATGTTTTTTCTACATGTACTTTTTCCACACTGCACCTTCTTGATAAGACTGGCTCCTCAAGACATTTTATACGTTGTTGTACATCATTAATGCACTGCCCTATAACATCACCAATTTTTCCATCAGCATTTTTTGCCAATAACTCATCAAATCTCTTCTCAACTTTTGCTCTCTCAGAAATGTTTTTTGGAATATTACAATATTCTAAAATCTCATCTATCTGAAACCGTTTTGCTAATAGGAAGTCTTCTTGTTCTTGAATTTCCTTAGTCTTAGCTCTAGAGTAATGATTTCCTTCAAGATATATTGTTTCTCTCTCTTTACTACCCCATAACTCGTCATTTAATTTATAACTCTCACGATTCAATAACTCATTTAGTTGATCATTGTTTATCATTTCAGGGTTTATCATTTCAGGGTTTATCATTTCAGGATTTGGTTCAAACTTTTGTTGTTCCTCTCTACCATCTACTTCACAATGGACATTAATTTCAATATTAGCTAAAGAAGCTAATACCTGAACTTCTTCAATGAAAATAAAATAATTTGGTCTTTCTATTGCCTTAAGGTAAGCTTGGTAAAGTTTAGATTCATTAAGAAATGAGCGTGTAATAAATTCACTGTTATATTGGTCATCGTACTCATCTTCACTATGGTTATTAAGAGTCTCTGCATATTCTCTTAAATTAAGCATAGCTTGATCACACGGTATATTAAGTTTGCTAACAACTTTATTCACTAACCTCTTCACATTATCTTCAACATTTTCAATTTTCCTTTTTGTTTGCTCAACCAACTCCTTTATTTTATCAGACTCGCCAGTTAAATCTCCTGGCTTGTTCAAAAACATATTAAAAACTTTTTCTAGCTGACTCCTTAAAGAATCTGGCATATTGTGATCATCTAAAGACGTAAATTGACTTAAGAATTTGTGCCATTCCATTCTCATATCTTGTGCTCTTTCAGCTTTATATGGACCGGAGCTATTATCACCAAACACTGCATGGAAAAAGCAATTGCCATCACCTGTAGTACTATATTTAACTACTTGACTGCTAGAGAGTTTTTGCTCCACATCACTAACAGATCGTCCTATAACAGGATAAGGAGTTATTTCTTGTCCTGAATTTTTGAATCTTTTTAGACTTTGAACATCAGAAAAATCATTTGGTAATTTTCGTTTTCTCATATTTTTATCTTCACTTAAGCTAAGCAAGTAGATAATTAAAGTATAGCAAAAATTTTTAAATTATGCAATAATTATAGCTTTAAATAGCAAATATGAGCTTTAACTGTGGCATAGTTGGACTGCCAAACATAGGAAAATCAACCTTATTTAATGCGCTTACAGAATCAAGTGCAGCTGAAGCTGCAAATTATCCTTTCTGTACAATCGAGCCAAATGTTGGCAAAGTGCCAATACGAGATCAGCGTTTGAAACAAATCGCAGCGATTGCTCACTCAGAAAAGATAATCTACAATCAACTAGAAGTTGTCGATATTGCAGGCTTGGTTAAGGGTGCAAGCAAAGGTGAAGGACTAGGAAATAAATTTTTGAGTCATATCAGAGAAGTTGATGCCATTGTTCATCTGCTCAGATGCTTTACGGATGACGATATCAGCCATGTAAACAGTAAAATAGATCCAATATCAGATGCTGAAATAGTGGAAATGGAGTTAATTTTCGCTGACATTGATAGCATAGAAAAAAGGCTACCTCAACTTGAAAAAAAAGCAAAGCAAGGCGATAAAGAACTAAAGAAACAACTTGAGTTGACTCAGGAAGTTTTAGCTACTTTAAAACTTGGTAAACCTGCAAGAAGTTTGAGAACCATGGACGAAGCTGAAATGAAGTCACTTCAATTGCTGACAACAAAACCTGTTATGTACGTCTGTAATGTTGAAGATACTAATATCATAACTGGTAATGAACTATCTAAAAGGGTGGAAAAAATGGCGGAAGAAAATAAAAGTAAATTTTATTGCATTTCAGCAAAACTTGAAGCAGATATTGCAAATCTTGATAGTGAAGAGGAAAAACAGAATTTTTTATTAGAATTTGGCTTGCAAGAATCAGGACTTGATGGAGTAGCGCGTATTATGTATGAAGTGCTGAGTATGATAACTTTCTTTACTGTAGGGCCAAAAGAAGCACGGGCATGGCCAGTAAAGATAGGATCAACAGCTGATAAAGCAGCGGGTGCAATTCACACTGATTTTGAGAAAGGCTTTATAAAAGCAGAAACGATAAGTTTTGCAGATTATGTAAAACATGGAAGCGAATTAGCTTGCAAAGATGCAGGCAAAATTCGCTTCGAAGGCAGAGACTATATAGTGCAAGATGGTGATATAATGCACTTTAGGTTTAATCTGTAATTAACGATCATATGCCCTATACTCTGGGTTTGATTTTTCTTCTACAGATACCCCTTCTAGCCTAGTCTTAGGACGAGAAAGATACTTAAGATCATATCCTCCTCCTATACACCCTACTTCTAATTCTCCTGGTTTTAGCGAATCAAACGAAAAACTAACCGATGGTACAGGTACAGCAGCCTCAAGTGTTACAATCTCCTCCTTTTGCGATTGTATATTTTGCTCCAGATATCCTTCTAAAAATTCATGTAAAGCTTTATCTTCCATAATCACATCCTTATTTTGCCTAGCTAATTCTAAAATTTCCTCTACTTGAACATTTTCACCATTAATAGTTACCTGACCAATCTCAATGTCACTAGGATTTACATTTAAACTAATAAAGCAGTTAACAGAATTACCTTTCTCATCTTCTGCACTCCACCTAATTTTCATATTGCATGTTGCATCTTTTGCAAAGCGGTAATTTCTTTGTTGCTTATCATTCTTTTTAATCGTTACAATTAGTTTACCATCGCTGTATATTTTTGCTCTTTTTACCTCATTTTTATTTCTTTCCATCCTTTCAATTTTGTTAGTGAAAAGATGGCTTGTTTTTAAACTCTTTTCAGGTTTAATAATATTTACACTAAGATTATCATAATGATTAACTTCTTCATTTTCGCCTGACCAATAACGTCCATCAAAAAAGCCTACTAGACCATCTTCTTTTAGAAATTCTTTTGCATCATTCATCCCTTCTTCAATTCGAATAAGATATCTACCTAACCTATTTTCAAAATTCTTTTTCTGATCTTCATTAGTAAACTTCTTATCTAATATATTCATTATTTCTTTTTGCTGACTCAATATCGCATAGTTAAAAAGAAAAATATCCCTTTTTTTTCGATAATAATTTGCTATTTTATCAAGTGGATCTGCCGGCTGGCCGCTATTATAATTTACATAATCATTAGGGTCTTCACATTTATTATCCTTAAAATCGAATCTCAAATTTTTAAAATCTGATAATACTTCTTCTGCCCTACCTTTAAGAAACTGAAGTGTATTTTGGAGCTTTTCTCCATAACTCATTCCATCTTTAATCCTAGAATAAATATACTCACCCAATCTTTTTCTAAACTCTTCTTGTCTTTTGAGATCAGGAAGCTTATTATCTAATATATTGATTATCTCCTTTTGCTTGCTTAACACTACATAGTCAAAAAGGCCTCTCTCTTTTTTATACTTCTCTGCTATTTTGTTAAAACACTTACTATCATTATAATCCAATTTTTCGAAGTCTTGGAGCACGTTTTTTACATCATTCTCACTAAATTGAAGATTTGTTTGAAGAGATGGGTTAGTTATATTCTTTCCACTTTGATCATCAGGTAAAACACATTGAGAATTTATTTGAGTGGGTGGGATAGCTAAACTTTCTTTGCTTTTTAAAGAAGAATTATTATTTTTTTAGGCGGTGAGTTTTTCTCCTCAATACTAAAAACATTTAAAAAATTAAAAATGCGACCAAACATTTCACACCTCTTATACGTAAATAAGCTTAATTATAACTTAATGCCAAATGTTGTAAAGCTAAAATTAACATGTAAATTCATTATTTTAAGACAATTATAAGTATCTTCCTTCTATAAAAATTTTATAATCCGCATATGACAAATGTTTAAGATATTGATTTTGTTTGTATTTTTATTACTTTACCAGGCAATATTATTAATGAATTAGTCAGACAAATATCTTGGCCAAACTTTACTCCATCCACAAACTCTCCATTTGTTACTCCAGTTGCAATGAACACTGATTCACTTTTTGCCATGTCTTTCACGGTGTAGATTTTTTCTGGGTCAGTGATATTCAAATTTTTTGCTCTTTCTTTTAATTGATCCGTGTCAAATATTAATCTTCCTTCTATCTGCCCACCGATTGAGCTTAGCGCTGCTGCTGCAAGCACTCCTTCTGGAGCTCCTCCTGTACCGATATACATGTCGTGATTGCCATTTATTAGCGAAACTATGGCTGCAACATCACCATCATCTATTAATTTCACTTTTGCTCCTAGCTTCCTAATTTTTGCTATTAGTTCATCATGTCTTTCACGTTTAAGTACAATTACTATAAGATCACTTGCTTTACATCCTTTTGCCTTGGCTAAATTGTCCAGATTCTTCTCAATCCTATTTTTTAGTGAGACTACACCCTCTGGGAGATTTTTTCCCACTGCTATCTTTTCCATATAAACATCAGGTGCATGTAAAAAATTACCTTTTTTTGTTGCAGCAAGAACAGACATTGCCCCTTGTTTATAATGAGCGCAAATCGTAGTGCCCTCAAGTGGATCAACAGCGATGTCAATCTCAGGGCCACTTCCTGTGCCAACTTTTTCTCCGATATATAGCATCGGTGCTTCGTCCCTCTCCCCTTCCCCAATCACAATTGTACCATTTATTTCCATTGAGTTTAGCACCGTACGCATTGCATCAACTGCAACCTGATCGGCCTTTTTTTCATTACCAAGGCCTGCCAATTTATATGCAGCAAGTGCTGCAGCTTCGGTTACTTTCACTAACTTATAGGCTAAATCTTCCATCATTTACTCGAGAATCATAGATCAATATATATCATGCTATTTGAGACTGCAAGGTTCCTTGACTGACTTTGATGAAGTTGATATAATAAGCGTATAGCAACAATGGTAAGATTTGAATATGGTCGGTAATTTAACTTATGAAGATGTAAAGAAATTTGTAACTGATAATCCTAATATAGCTGCTCAGGAATTTGGTGAGAAGCTAAAACAAAGTGGGCTAACAGATGCAAAGATTTGTGATTTATTTATGGATATTCTCCGCTCAGGGAAAAGCAGTATTTTAAATGATTATGATACATTTCTAAAAATTGCTGAATTGCTTGCAAAGTCAAATATTAAAATTGATATTGGAGATACTACTTCTAAAACTGTATTGGATTACGCTGTGGTAGGTGGACAACCTAAGGTTATAAAGGTATTTTTGGATAGCGGTAAATTTGATCAAGAAAAAAAATTGAACGCTTTGTCTGCCGCCGTTAATGGAGGTAATGTTCAAGAATTTGAGATATTTTTAGATTACATAGATCATACGAAAATACTAGATGTTCTTAACACAGCTCCTTACAATGAGGGCAATGAAGTTATGAAGATACTCTTGAATAACAAGAGATTTACTGGAGAAGAGAAAGTTCAGGATCTGAGTAATGCCTCTATAGATGGCGACCTACCAAAAGTTAAGTTACTTTTAAAGTATATGACAGGTATACCAGAAGATGGTATAAGAAATCTTCTAAAAATAATTGAAGAAGGGAAATTACCACTCAGAAAACAACTTCAAATAGATTTTGAGTTTAAAGTCGACTTCAGCAATTCTGATCACAATAAATATCTCTCAAGCTGTGTAATAATTGCACTGCTTAGATCAGCATTAAGTAACACGCCTAATTTGGGAGGGAATAGAGCGGAGTCCAGCAGTAGTGGAGAAACTGCTGTGCTAAATAGCAATGACGTTAAAAAGTGGTATGCACGTATAGCGAGAACAATAAACTCAATCAGTTTTGAAGACTTACAAGGGGATTTAAATAAGCAAGAAACTAGTTTTCAAAGCAAGTGTGAACAAGGTACTGTGTTAGGAAACGCATTGCTAGAGCGTGCAATTCAAAATGAGAATTTCAATGTAATAAAATTTCTCTTAGAAAATAGAGTGACCGTTATTAATGCAATCAGTCAAGAAGACAGGTATTACGTTAGCAAAATTGAAGGAGACAAATCTATATTATGCTCTGTTGTCTCTTACACTGATGATGACGCTGAGATTCTGAGCATGTTACTGCAAAGTGTTAATGCAGAGCAATTAAAACTAGATCCTGAAAGTGAATTGTACAGATTATATCAACAGTTAAAGGATGATGCATTCTGCATTGCTTTTTCAAAAAAGAATTCTGTAGCAGCAGCAACATTGATACAAAATGATCGAGCAATAATTGTGCCGCATGGATCAGCAACAAATAAGGAACAAGAAACATCTCACATAGAAACAAATAGTGTATCCAATAGTAATAGAAATGTTATTAGTAGACCTGTAGCAATAGTGCCTCCAGTTAGTATTAGTGGTAATAATAATAAAAATGAAACGCCTATATCAACAAGGGCTGACCCAACTGTCACACCAAATAATGATAAGAAAGCTAACGGCTTTATAGATGCTCAATTTTCTCCACCACACAAAAAAGAAACTAAATACAAAGAAAGTTTCTACACCTCATTAAGGAGTGATGTTATTGGAGTTGTTATTACAGGATTGTTTGTTGCTACTGCTGTGATAGTTCCATCTGTAGCTGGTGCAGTAATTTGTGGTGTTGTAGCTGTCTTGGTTACAATAGTAACTGGATTACATGTAAAAAATTCTACATTGCCAAGTTATAGAGAGATGAAAGAAAATAAGGTTGAACCTGCAAAACTAATCAAAAGCGTTTAGAGCAATGTTGCAAATTTGTATTAGTTTCTTTCATTTTATTAAGATTAAGTGGGACTAGTGCGATTCGAACGCACGGCCTTCGGATTAGGAATCCAACGCTCTATCCTACTGAGCTATAGTCCCATGTCTTCTGCTATTTATGCAAAATTATAGCAAAAAGTCTCGCATTTTTCTAGGCACCCTGTACAATTAATTCACAATAATAAAAAATATTTCTGTATTTCTTGAATGTAATACTGTTATATTTAATAACACGATTCCAATTGAAAGATTAATGCTAGTTAACAATATTAGTTACTTTTATAGTAATCAAGATGGCTTTGCTTTAAACGATATAAACATTAAGGTAAAGAAAGGAAGTGTTGCCTGTTTACTAGGACATTCTGGTTGTGGCAAGTCAACAATTTTAAAATTAATTGCAGGAATAGAAAACCCAAAGTCTGGAACCATTTTCATAAATGATAGATTAGTTGCAAGTAACAAAGTATCAATTGCTATAGAGCATAGAAATATCGGATTGATTTTTCAGCATTCTGCATTATTTCCTCATAAAACAGTAATAGAAAATATAACTTTTGCTATTTGCAGTACTTCTAAGAAAGAAAAATACCTTACTGCATTGGAAATCTTGAAGCTATTTAATATAGAAAAATATGAAAACATGTACCCTCATGCTTTATCAGGAGGACAGCAACAATTAGTTGCAATAGCAAGAGTAATGGCGCAAAATCCTGATGTTGTTTTGCTCGATGAACCATTTTCTAATTTAGATGTACTGCTCAAATACCGAATAAGGCACCATATATTGTCACTTTTTAGAAGTAAAAATATTCCTGTACTCATGGTAACTCATGACCCACAAGAAGCGTTGAAAGTTGCAGATTTTATTTACGTGATGAAAAATGGTAAAATTATTCAATCAGGAGTTCCTAGTTACATATACCACAGACCTAAAGATGATACGTTAGCAAAATTTTTTAGTGAGCTTCCTTTTACTCTACAGCTAAACTAAACTTAATGTTAGGCTAAAACTATTATAAGATAATTAAAAAGTCTTGATTTATAATTCAATAAAAGTGATATAATTTATGTATCACTTGGCTTCAGTCAAGTTTTAATACCTAAAAGTTAATATTTTCAACGGAGGTACAAATGAGTTTAGGTCCATGGCAGCTATTTCTAGTCTTAATAATAATCTTAGTTCTGTTTGGTGCAGGTAGGTTACCACAAGTTATGGGTGATTTAGGCAAAGGCATTAAAAACCTTAAACAAGAACTTAAGGATTCAGAGAAACTATCATCTAATGAACCAGATCGTTAGCTTCCTTATGTTTCGTGACACGCACTTTAGTGCGTGTCATTTGTTTAAACAAGGCTAAAGAATTGAAGAGGTATGATTGAAGTACAGTAATAATTATGTTAGTTAGAAGTTATATTGTTATTAAAGGGTAATTGTGGAAAAAAGTGTGAAATTGACTGAAGATAAAAAATTGGCCTCTGATATTCTAAAAGAGGTTGCAGATACTAATAATAACGATAATGATAAAGTAACATTATTTGATATTAAAACAGCTTTACATGAGCGTGGTTTTGGTATTTTAATGATTATCTTCTCCTTACCACTATCAGTACCTATACCTGTTCCACCTGGCTATACAACCATTCTTTCTATACCTTTAATCTTATTTTCACTGCAGCTTCTATTTGGGTTTGATTCTCCTTGGATGCCTAATTGGCTAGAAAGGAAATCTTTTCAACGTTCAACACTAGCTCTCGTGGTAGAGAAGACTTCACCTATATTAAAAAAAATAGAAAAATTCATGAAACCAAGAATGTCTTTCATTTTTCGTGGTCCGGGTGAAAAGATTCTAGCTTTTATGATGTTGCTTTGTGCAATAATAATAGCTCTTCCATTACCTTTTACTCACTTCCTTCCTGCAATTGGTATAACTCTTATTTCACTCGGCATTATGGGTAAAGATGGATTTTTATCTACGTTGGGAGTGTTATTTTCATTCTGCGCGTTATTGGTTACCCTTATTGTAATAGTTAAAGGACCAAAACTTATAGCCGGAACACTTTCTCTTCTTAAAAGCCTTATAACTTAAAAGCTTTAAAACACTTTAATAAAAGAATGAAGTACAGCATGAAATGAATAATCTATATTGAAATATAGCAATAACTATGTTAGTTAGAAGTTATATTGTTATTAAAGGGTAATTGTGGAAAAAAGTGTGAAATTGACTGAAGATAAAAAATTGGCCTCTGATATTCTAAAAGAGGTTGCAGATACTAATAATAACGATAATGATAAAGTAACATTATTTGATATTAAAACAGCTTTACATGAGCGTGGTTTTGGTATTTTAATGATTATCTTCTCCTTACCACTATCAGTACCTATACCTGTTCCACCTGGCTATACAACCATTCTTTCTATACCTTTAATCTTATTTTCACTGCAGCTTCTATTTGGGTTTGATTCTCCTTGGATGCCTAATTGGCTAGAAAGGAAATCTTTTCAACGTTCAACACTAGCTCTCGTGGTAGAGAAGACTTCACCTACATTAAAAAAAATAGAAAAGTTCATGAAACCAAGAATGTCTTTCATTTTTCGTGGTCCTGGTGAAAATATTTTAGCATTTATAATGCTGCTTTGTGCATTATCGATAGCAATCCCACTTCCTTTAACTAACTTCATTCCTGCAATTGGTACAACTCTCATTTCACTGGGTATCATGAGCAAAGATGGATTTCTCTCTATAATGGGAGTATTAGTATCATTGTGCGGGTTATTACTTACCCTTATTGTAATAGTTAAAGGGCCACAGCTTATACTTGGAGCATTTTTTTTTCTAAAAAGTTTTGTATATGGTTAGGCTTTACAACACTTTAACAAAAAAAAAGAGTCCTTTACACCGATCGATAAAGATCATGTAAAAATGTACGTTTGTGGGCCAACAGTATATGATACAGCACATATAGGTAATGCACGTTCTATTGTTGTTTACGATGTATTATTTCGACTGCTTAAATTTTGTTATGGCAAAGTTACTTATGTGCGTAATATAACCGACATCGATGACAAGATAATCAACGCAGCAAATGAGAAAAATAGTAATATAGAAAGCATTAGCAAATATTACACTAAAACTTTTCATGAAGACATGGAAAGCATAAATTGTGCAGAACCAACATATGAACCAAAAGCAACGGAAAACATAGATAACATTATCAAGTTAATTGAGTCTTTGCTGCAAGCTGGTCATGCTTATGAATCCAATAAACATGTATATTTTAGTGTAGAATCTTACCCTGAATACGGCGTTTTATCAGGAAAAAAAATTGATGAATTAAACTACGGTAGTAGAGTTGAAGTTGGTGAAAATAAAAAACACCCAGGAGACTTCGTACTTTGGAAACCTGCAAACGAAACTGACTATAAACTTTCAAGTCACTGGAATAGTCCATGGGGAGAGGGAAGACCAGGGTGGCATATAGAATGTTCAGCAATGTCATATGCTTACCTTGGCAAAGATTTTGACATTCACGGTGGCGGTATAGACTTGCAATTTCCTCATCATGAGAATGAAATTGCGCAGAGTAAATCTGCATTTGCTGGGTCAACGTTTGCAAAATATTGGATACACAACGGTTTTCTTACGGTAAATGAAGAGAAAATGAGCAAATCCTTATTTAATATAGTCAAAGTAAGGGATTTGCTAGATAGTGGAGTCAGAGGTGAAGTAATACGTTATGCACTGCTCAAAACTCACTATAGAAAACCACTTGATTGGACAGAAAATGTTATCTCTGAGTCGCAAGAAACTTTAAACAAGTTTTATCGGTTATTACGTATTACATGTATTGAGGAAAGTGATGCAGAAGTCTCTAAAGATTTTATAGACGCTTTGAAAAACGATTTAAACATTCCTGAAGCTGTAGCCATATTGCATGAAATGGCTACAGAAATCAATAAGACAAGTAATGAATATGAGAAGCTCAAATTAACTAAGAACTTTGTTAAAAGCGCAAGGTTCATTGGTCTTCTTGAGTCAAGTTATCAAGAGTGGTTTGCAAGTGATGTAAGTCATCAAGAAATAGAAAGGTTGATAGACTTAAGAAAAGTAGCAAAACAAAATAAAGATTATGATACTGCAGACAAAATAAGAGAGCAATTGAAACAAATGGGGGTTACAATTTCTGACAACGAAGATGGTACAACAACTTGGTATGGAAAATTATCTCCTATTGTTTATAGATAGCCTAGTATCATCGCTTATCTTACCCATGCATCAAGGCTTTGTGCTTTACACTATGTTATGCTTTAGGTCACATTACAATCCACTACTTATATTACTTTTTGGAGTATCGGGATCCAGTCTTGGTGGAATAGCTAACTGGTATTTAGGTGGAATAACAATTTTTATCAGAAAATCACATCACAAATTAGAAAATGAAGACAAAACACCAAAAATTGTAAGGCACCTACTGATTTGTGCAGTTGCATTGCTTTCGTGGGTACCAGCACTTGGAAGTGTGACTCAGATTTTATCCGGTTACTTCAAGTTAAACCTTTATATTCTTGTTCCCTTAATTATTTTATCTAACTTTCTCTGTTTATTGTATCTAACGCTTACCATCTAGCTAAACATTAATAAACAACTTTCCTTTCGGTCATATCGAGTTAAATTTCTTCTTCAAACTATCTTTTAAAATGCTTTTATTAGTTTTTGTCATAATACGATCAAATACTCCTAATAACCTCTTAAGTAAGCTTGGGGTTAGCGAAGAGATAGGATTAACAGATACGTTATTGCTCTTATCATCACCATTTGCTTTGTAGTCTATCGAAATAATCCCCCCACTCTTCCCACCAGTCAGAAGTTTTCCGATTATAGGAATTTTCAACAAAGATTTATTAATTGAGTATGCTGGTATTACTTGTCCTTCAACTTGGAATTTATAATCCTTAATATCGAGCCTACCACTAGTGCTAATTCCCAATTCTGCTCCTTCAAGCCAAGTCTCTTCAATTTCAACAGTGCCATCTTTATATGAAAAAGGTGCATTACACTTATAAAAATGTACACCTTCGTTCTTTATAGCATTTACAATACCAGGCAGTGAAGACATTGATAATAAAGTGGTAAGCAGCGGAGCATCTTTGATATAGAAATTGCTGATAGATAACATACCATAATGTTCTCCATTTTCTCTCTTAGAAGATAGATAAAGAGATAATTTACCATTTTTAACTGATTTACCAATACCTAAAGAACGCAAAAGCATACCTGAATTATCCGCGTATATTTCAAGCCCTATTTCACTATGTTCTGCTAGTATATTACTGTTATCTTCTAAAAACTGTCCTGTGAATTGACTTCCACTACAATTACCTTTAGCACAAGTTACATTTAGCTTAGCATCTTTTATGATAATTCCTTCTTTCATAATTATATTATCAACATTCATAGTAATTTCTATTTTGTTATTTAATCGATTACTATCTTTGCCAAGTAAACCTAACACATCACTTAAGTTGATTTTCTCACCGTGAATAGTTATGGCATTTTTCTCCTTACCTGATTCAATTTCTATACTAAAATTATTATCAGGTAATTTAAAGTTGCTAGAATTTAAATATAGATTTCCATTTTCTACTCTTCCGCTAAATTTTATGTCTAGATCATTTCCTACAACATCTAGTTTATCTATTAGTAACTTACCTACTCCTTTTAGCCTTGTAGAAAATAAAACTTCATTGTGATCTTCAAAATGGTTTTTCCACCCTAAGTAGCTTGAACGCAACTCGAGCTCTGATAAATCTATATTACCATTAACATACCCTGTTTTGTCTTGATACATTACTGACTCTATATTTGCATTGATATAGCCATCACCGAAATTAAGTATTTGAGCAGGCAAATCTCCAGTCAAACTCCAGGCAAAATTTTCATTTTTATTGCTACTTTTGAGGTCAAATAGCAGCTGTGTATTATTTACCATACCACTGCCATTTAAATCAATAAAATCTCCGCCGAAATTAAGCTTAATCTCATATTTACCAAGACTGCCATTATACGCGACAAAATTATCAATTTCAGAATAAAATTTGGCTAAAAAATCTACTTTTTTATCATCAGCATTTAAATTAAAAATGCGAAAACTGAATACAGATTTTGCTATTCCACCTATACTGTCCCTTGTAATCTTCATCATATCATCCAGCTTAAATTTTATAGGTTCATATAACCCATAAGCATCACTTACAGCCTGACCATTAATTGTGAGAACAGAATCCTCTTTATTGAGAGATTGCATCTCAATTTCGCCACCATCAATATTGAAATTCTGGAACTTAGCGCTATTTACAATAATTTTGAGATTGTTATCTTTGAGAATTAACTCACCACTCAAGTTCTCTACTCGTTCAAAATCCTCATCAAATTGAACGCTGCCATTTTCTATATCAGCAACAATTACAATACCTGACAGATCATCATTTATTAAACTATCGATTTTACCGTTAAAACTTATAATTGTATTTATAATATTCCCATCAATATTATTACAATACCACTTTCTAAATTCATTGTTCACTAGACCATCTGATACATAAGTACATACATCTTTTGCAACAAGTTTACTAATATTAACTCTAAGCAAAGCATGATTTGTGCCAAAGTTCATTTTGCCAATCAAAGAAAGGTAAGTATCATTTAACTTAAAATGAAAGTTTTTTACGCTAATGATTTCATCACTATATGTCAAATTTACATTTACATTAGTCAAGGCTAAATTTTTACCTGAGTGACTCTCTGTATTTAACACGTATATGTTTCCGTCCACAACTTCATCCTTTCCATTAATTCTAATTGAAAAGTTTCCTTTGAATCCTATTTCTTTGTCCAAATTGTAACTTTTAACTAGTGTGGAAAATTCGTTAAATAGCCCCAACTTTAGGTTATAGAATGTTCCATAGAAATTTAGTAAATTATTACGGTTTTTTATCGTAATGGATAAATCATCTAGAAACCCCTTACCTTCTTTTGTATGGACACGAATATCCAAAACATTGAAATCTTCCCCCTTCCTTACATATACTTTATCAATAAAAAATTCACCTTCCATGCTTTTATTGATAGCAATGTTAGTAATTTTAATCCTTGAGTCTGCATTGAAGTAGAAAAAAAATTTTCTTATTGTCTTTAGCAGATTTTTTGTACTACTCATCTTCTCTGTCATTACAGATGTTATCTCTTTGCTCTCCTCCCTCTTGATATATATGTGTACATTATCAGCCAAAACCTGAGAGAACTTTTTGGAACTTAACTTAAAGTGTACGAAAAGCTCAGGAACTTCTATTGTAAAATCAGGATTTGTTATTTTTAAATCTGTAATGACTAGCTTGCCATCTTGATGCCAAATAACCGAAGTACTCTCCATGCTGACATCCGAATTGGCGAATATTTTTGATATTTTTTTCTTTATGTAGAAATTAATATAACTAATATTGATTTCTAGAGGTCCCTCACCTTTAAAAAAGATAAAGAAGCAGGATATAAATAATAAAATTATAGAAAATGATATAGTAATTTTTTTAAGCATCGATTATTGCTTTTTTTGCTAGACTATCAGCTTCCTCATTGTGTTTGTCGCCATTATGCGCTTTCACCCAATTCCAATTAATTTCGTGTTGCAAAGCAGCATTATCTAATTCTTTCCATAACTCTATATTTTTTACTGACTTCTTATTACTTGTCTTCCAACCATTCATTTTCCACTTATTTATCCATTCTGTTATACCATGCTTAACATAAAGACTATCCGTATATAAATTGACATTACAAGGAATTTTTAATACCTTCAGTCCATTGATCACTGCTGTTAACTCCATTTTATTATTTGTAGTATTTTCTTCTCTACCAAAAATATTCTTTCTATGATTTTGAAATAATATGATCGCTGCCCACCCCCCTAAACCAGGGTTACCAAGGCATGCTCCATCTGTGTATATTGTCACTTCCTTTTTATTCATCTTTACTGTAGTGAATGAATTAAAGTATACCGTTACTTCTATGAAAATACTATTTTTATAGATATAGAGGCAATTTAAGCCACACCTTTAAATTTTATTATGGAAACAAAAAAAAGTGCTGCAACGAGTATTATTAGAAGAGAAAGTAAAAGATAGTTTTTATGCTCTTTCATAGTCAAAACAAGTCAATAGAACAAAAAATAATACTAGCAAACAGAGAAAATAGATAAGAAATTGAGTAAGAAAACATTTTTTTCTGCGAGCTATAACTCTTAAGCCTTATAACGGATGCGGCAAACCAAATAAAAACACAACCTTCAATAATTGCCATGCTGAGGTAAAATAGAGCTTTTTTCAAAAATAATGCTGGAAGTAAACTAGTTAACACTAGTAACACGCTATAGATTAGTATGTATCTCCTCGTTTTTTCTGAGCCATAAACGATATTGAACATTGGAATCGATGCTTTTGTATAATCTTCAGATCTGTTTAAAGATAGAGCCCAAAAATGTGGTGGAGTCCACATAAAAATTATTAAAAATAGAATACAACTTTCCCAGCTTACAGAGTCAGTTACAACTGCCCAGCCAATCATTGGAGGAAAAGCACCCGCTGCACCACCAATAACAATATTCTGCGGAGTACGCCTTTTGAGCCAAATTGTATACACAAAAACATAAAATAATATGCTAATTGCAAGCAAAGCAGCAGAAACATAGTTCACTGCTATTGCCATGATAAATACTGATAATATTCCAAGAGTTATGCCAAACTCAA
Source organism: Wolbachia endosymbiont (group B) of Xanthorhoe designata (assembly GCF_964028585.1). Classification (NCBI taxonomy): domain Bacteria; kingdom Pseudomonadati; phylum Pseudomonadota; class Alphaproteobacteria; order Rickettsiales; family Anaplasmataceae; genus Wolbachia; species Wolbachia endosymbiont (group B) of Xanthorhoe designata. Next base: position 619,753 of record NZ_OZ034794.1, on the reverse strand, counting down.
GCGCGCTTTCTGCAGGAACTCTACCTGAAGGTATAGGGCGGTTTTTTGTTCTCTCCATAAGCAAGTCTATATCTCTGTCATACCACATATTTATCGCACCTGCAGATCCTGAGCCAAGGGCAATGCATATCAGAGATATTAGTATAAGAAAAGGATGAATGCTACCTGGTGCAGCAACCATTCCAGCAACTGCAGTAAACACTACAAGGTACATTATCCTTGGCTTTAGCAAATGCCAAAAATCCAGTATTGTTGATTCAACATTTAGCAAAATACTTGTGTACATTCTATTTTATCACTGGTGGTTTTTCAAAAGTATGAAAAGGCGGTGGCGAAGATACTGTCCATTCTAAAGTGTCACCTTCCCAAGGATTATCTCCAGTTTTTTTGCCCCATTTGAAGAGATGTATAACTATAAATATAAAAAACATAACTGAAACAAAGGACATATATGAACCAATTGAGGATATATAATTCCAAGGGATAAACGCGTCGGGATAATCAGGTATACGCCTTGGCATGCCGGCTAATCCTAGGAAATGCTGAGGTAAGAAAGTAACATTAGTGCTAATAAAAGTGAGCCAAAAGTGTACCTTTCCTAAACACTCGTTATATTGCTTACCTGACATTTTACCTATCCAATAATAAAAACCAGCAAAGGCTCCAAACAATGCAGCAAGCGACATGACATAGTGAAAGTGAGCAACGACATAATAGGTATCATGCAAAAGTTTATCTATTCCACCGTGAGAAAGAATTATTCCGGTTATACCACCACCAACAAACATAAAAATAAAACCTAGCGCAAATAGCATAGGGGTTTTAAATTCAATTGCCCCACCCCACATAGTTGCAATCCAACTAAAGACTTTTACACCAGTTATAACACCAATAAAAATTGTTGTAGTGCTAAAAAACACAGCAGCATCTTCGCTAAGCCCAACAGTAAACATATGGTGAGCCCAAACCATAAAACCAAATGCTGCTATACCTATCATTGCATAAACCATTCCCTTATAGCCAAATACTGGTCTATGGGAAAAAGTTGACACGACTTGGCTTATAATGCCAAACGCAGGAAAAATAATGATATAAACCTCTGGGTGACCAAAAAACCAAAACAGATGTTGAAATAACACAGGATCACCACCACCAGCAGGATCAAAAAAGGAAGTGCCAATATTGCGATCAGTGAGCAGCATAGTTATAGCACCAGCAAGTACCGGTAAAGCTACAATTAACATAAACGATGTTAATAGAACAGACCAAACAAACAGTGGCATTTTAGTGAGTGACATGCCTTTTGCACGCATATTGAATATAGTGACTATAAAGTTGATCGCCCCAACAATTGATGACATACCAGCAACATGAAGTGCAAGTATAGCAAGATCAACTCCTGCACTTGGGTGAGACATGATTTGCGATAGAGGTGGGTATAAAGTCCATCCTGTCCCAGGACCTTCGCCAGCAAACACCGAGAGAATGAGCAGAATAAAAGATGATACTAATAACCAAAAACTTAAATTATTCATACGAGGAAATGCCATATCTGGTGAACCAATCATGAGAGGTACGAACCAATTACCAAATCCCCCCATTAAGGCTGGCATTATCATAAAAAACACCATTATTACCGCATGCCCTGTAATCATTACGTTATATAGCTGGTAATTATTGTTAAGTATATTAATGTGCATTAGCTGAGTACGAATAATTACCGATAATAATCCACCAATAATTCCAGCTAATATGGAAAAAATAATGTATAGTGTCCCTATATCTTTGTGATTAGTAGAAAACAGCCAACGTCTTATACCTTTTGGTACATCACTCATATCTATACTCCAAACTTAACTTACTAATTTTTTATCTTCAATCCACTTATTAAAATCTTCTTTACTCACTGCTTCAACAACAATTGGCATAAATCCATGACCTTGACCACATAGTTCATAACATTGCCCATAATAAATACCGGGCTTTGTAACGTTAAACCATGCTTCATTCAGCCTACCTGGTATTGCATCAATTTTTATACCAAAAGCCGGTATTCCCCAGCTATGTATTACATCTCCTGCTGTCACTTGTAAACGAATATTAGTATTGATAGGTAAAATAACGTTATTATCAACAGACAATAGTTTTAAATCTCTTTCGGTAAAGTCTTCTTTTCCTTTTATATAGCTGTCAAATGAAATACCTTGATATTCTGGGTACTGGTAACTCCAATACCATTGATGACCAATAACTTTTAGTGTTATGTCAGCTTTTGGCACTTTCTCCTGTAGTTTAATTAATTCAGCATTTTTAAAAGCCAATACCCCAACAATAATCGTTGGTATAACAAACCAGATAATTTCTACAAAGATATTATGAGTTATTTTACTGACATTTTTCACTTTGCCCTTACGAAAGCGAAATACTACATAAGCAAGCAGGGCCCATACAAAAAGCATAATTGCAATCATTACACTCATCACAAACGAATGTGACTTAACTACAACCTCCATTATCTCAGTTGCAGGCGCAGGAAATCCAAATTGCCAAGAAGTAGGAGCAGAAGCAATTGATATGTTTGAGTAAAACATTATCAATAATGCAAATAACTTCACCATATTTTTTGCTGTAAAACTAACTGTATAATAATATATATACACTTACTATGCAAACAGAGATTATAGAATGTACACAAGTGTTTTGCTAAATATTGAATCAAAAGTAAATGATGATTAATGTTTTTTTAGCATTTAATAAATATAATAATACGATACTAACTTGAGGAAAAAGCATTTACATGAATCTATTTTAACTTAAGTATTTACTTTAAGGAAGTTCTATAATAAGTTTAATAGTGTCTGTTACTGCTAATAACCCTCTAGCCTCACACCTAAAAGCAGTAACAGACACTATTAAACTTTAAGTAAGTTTGCCTATTTATAATTCATTGAGGTAAAAATCTTACTAATTCCTTTAATTCTATTATACAGCTGAGTTTACTAATTAACCTTTAATGTTTACGTTAGCATTTGCATCTTAAATCAAAGATTTACATATTATAGAAAATAATTATAAAATAATACACTACTTGTGTGTAAATTTTTTTGCATATCAAACTCTGTAAACAAATTTTTTAGAAAAGCCAAATAAATTATCTCTCTATGAAAGATCTATCGAATGTTGCAATTATAGGTGTAAACAAGAACGATAAAAGAGTGCGAGATTGAGTAACTATATATACTTCTGCTGGCATACCAGGATATAGGTATACGTTTTTAAATTGAGCAAGTTCTGATTTTGGTATCACCACTCGCACTGAATAATAACGCCCCATCCTTGGATCATCAAGAGCATCAGGGGAAATATGGTTTACTATACCGTTAATTAAACTTAAGCGACGTGCACTATAAGCACTCAGCCTTACTTTAACTTTCAGCCCTTCTAGTCCGTCGATAGAGACTATATTGCTATCTTTCTTTTTTGCTGACAGTATCTCTTCTATGTTTCTGGTTAGAACTTTAGCATTTATTATTAGATCATCATCTGATGGTACTATACTCATGATTGGAACTCCAGATTGTATAACACCACCTTCAGTGTGGTATCTTATATCTGTAACTATACCATCTTGAGGTGATTTAATTATTGTACGTGCTAACGAATCTTCAGCAACCATCAGCCTCTCTTTTAAGTCTGCAATAGATGTATTAACTTCCTTAAGCTCAGCATTTGCTCTTTCTTGAGCATCATTCTTCACATTTATAATCTCTAACTCATTTTCTCCAATCTTTTGCTGTACTTGAGATATTGCAGAACGGTAATGTCCAACTCTACCCTCAATGTCAGCAAACTGTTTTTCTAAAGCTAAAATGTGTGGTTTGCTTATATGGCCACTATCAAGTAATTGTCTTTTTGTTTCTAACTCTTCAGTTATCAAGTCATATTGCTTATGGGCTGCATTTAGTTGAAAATTTAGCCCTGCTAATTCATCATTTAACTGCTTTATACGTTGTTGCAGTATGTCAGTTTTTCCTAATATACTCTTTCTCTGAGAGTTGAACAACTTTACCTGATTCTTTATCGCTTTATTTACAAGTTCATCGTTAGATAATCTTTTAACCTCATCAGAAAATTCTAGCGTATCTAAGTCTCCCCTAATTGCAATAAGTCTTGCTTCAGTTGATAAAAACGATAAGAGTTTTTCTTTAATTATACTCAAATTTGCCTTTTCATTAACATCACTTAATAAAACTAAAGGCTCATCTTTTTTAACTGCTTGACCTTCTTTTACTAAAATTTTGCTTATTATTCCCCCACCCAAGTGTTGCACTATTTTTCTATTTGAAGAGACAATAACTTCTCCACTTGCATGCACTGCTCCGTCAATTGGAGCTATAGCCGACCAAATACCACCTATTCCAAAAAAGATGAATATCACCACTAAACCAAAAAATAGTGGTCCCCATGTGACTTTTAGGACTTCATTTACGTTATTACTCTCACGTTTAAAAATAAAATTTATCATCGCATCAATCCATGCGAACGTCTTATCCAAAAATTGATATTTCTTCTTTTTATTTCCTGCTCTTTGCATATCTATATCATCACTACCAATCAGGCCTGTCAAAGAAAGTCCAGCACTAAGCTTTTTTAACTTACTCATTATAATACTACTGCGAATTCTTGTTAACCAGGATAACACACAAAAACAAAGAATCTATGCCTTAAGTATTTTACTTAGACTATGGAACATCAGAATAAACTATTTAGTAACAATTCTTATACTCCATTCAATGGTTCAGCATTAGGCTAGAAAATCAAAAAGGTTTTACAATAACCATAATAACTATAATTATTATTAACACTGTTACTGCTTCGTTTAAAACACGAAAATAAACGTGAGTTTTCTTATTCAAGCCCACTGCAAAATTTTTCCTATGCTTTGCAAGTAGGCCATGAATAGCAAACATTAAGAATAATGCTAGCGCTTTTACATGAAACCACCCTTCGCGATATGCTTCCCTAATAATCATTAGCATAATTCCAAAACTAAGGGAGAAAAGCATTGCAGGGTTTATGATATATCTAAGGAGTCTCTTCTCCATTATTTGAAGTAAGCTGTCATTTTCTGACCCTGGTTTTACAGATGCATGGTAAACATAAAGCCTTGGCAAATAGAGCATACCTGCCACCCACATAATTACAGAGATAACGTGAAAAGCTTCAAGCCAGTGATAGTAGTCCATATAGATAGTATTATAAAATGTCAAAAATTTCTGGTATGATCTCAATTTAATAAAAGAAAGTCAATATGAAAGCAGAAAATTTCACTAAAGAACAGGTGATTGGATTCTACAGAAAAATGCTTCTCATACGCGGATTTGAGGAAAAAGCAGGACAATTATACGGAATGGGATTAATAGGCGGATTCTGTCACTTATCAATAGGGCAAGAAGCAGTTGCAGTTGGGACTCAAGCTGCATCAAAATCTGGTGATGCTTTTATCACAAGCTATAGAGACCATGGCTTAATGCTTGCATGTAATTCTGATCCGAATGTTGTGATGGCAGAACTAACCGGCAAAGAAACAGGGTGTTCAAAAGGCAAAGGTGGCTCCATGCACATATTTGATGTTGAAAAAAATTTCTTTGGTGGACATGGAATAGTAGGTGCACAAGTCCCAATTGGTACAGGAATAGCATTTGCTAATAAATACAAGAAAAAAGATAACGTTGTATTCACATATTTTGGTGACGGTGCTGCAAATCAAGGACAAGTATATGAATCATTTAATATGGCATCTTTGTGGAAGTTACCTGTGGTTTATATCATAGAAAATAACGAATACGCAATGGGAACTTCTGTACAAAGATCAACTTTAGTAACTGAACTATATAAAAGAGGAGAGAGTTTTGGTATTCCTGGAAAACAAGTTGATGGAATGGATTTTTTCTCTGTCTATGAGGTAACAAGTGAAATAGCTGAGCACGTACGTGGGGGAAAAGGACCTCTCTTACTTGAAATGAAGACATATAGATATCGTGGCCATTCGATGTCAGATCCTGCTACTTATCGTTCAAAAGAAGAAGTTGAAGATATGAAGCAAAATCATGATCCTATAAGCACCTTAAAGCAGTATATAACAGACAATAAAATCGCTTCTGATGAAGAATGCAAAGCTATTGATAAGGAAATACGAGATTTAGTAAAAAAGTCAGAAGATTTTGCTAAAAATAGTAAAGAGCCAGGCATTGATGAACTATATACTGATATTTATAAATTTGTTAGCTAATCAGTTGCCATCAAAATTATGTTTTGGCCTACTATAGATATTTTTTGGCAGCACTTAACTTTATTATATAACAGCCTAGTCAATAGAAACTGTAGTAACTCTTATATTATTGATATACACCGCTCTTGGATCATAGGTTAAATGAGTTTTATTTGACTTTTTGTGCTAGTTTGCAGAATATAAAGTTATTAATTGAATAAAATACATGACAAAAGAAAACTGGGAGACAGTAATTGGACTTGAGGTACACGCTCAGGTTTCTTCTAAGACAAAGCTATTTTCTAGTTCACTAACGGAATTTGGCACTGAGCACAATACTCAAGTTTCTCTAGTTGATGCAGGAATGCCAGGTACATTACCAGTATTAAATTATAGCTGCATAGAGCAAGCAATATGCACCGGACTTGCAATTTCTGCAGAAATTAATAAATGCTCTTACTTTGACCGGAAAAATTATTTTTATCCCGATTTACCACAAGGTTATCAAATAACCCAGTTCTTTGAGCCAATAGTTAAAAATGGCAAAGTTTTTATCAATAATAATGAAAAAGAAATAAGAATCGCAAGAATTCACTTAGAGCAAGATGCAGGAAAGAGTATTCATGAAGAAAGCAAAACTTACATAGATTTAAATCGTGCAGGCGTTGCTTTAATGGAAATTGTTTCAGAGCCAGATCTCCGTTCATCTGCAGAAGCTGCAGAATTCATGAAAAAATTGAGGCAGATTTTGCGTTACATCGGTTCATGTGATGGTGATATGGAAAAGGGGTCACTTCGCTGTGATGCAAATGTTTCTGTTCGCCTAAAGGGTAGTAGCACGTTTGGCACTCGTTGTGAAATAAAAAACTTAAATTCAATACGTTATATTGTACAAGCTATAGATTATGAAGCACAAAGGCAGATCAAAATTTTGGAAAGCGGAGGAGAAATAAGTCAAGATACCTTATTGTTTGATGTCACTTTAGGAAAAACAAAAGTGATGAGAAGCAAAGAAGATTCAAGTGACTATAGATATTTCCCTGAACCTGATTTGCTACCTGTTGAAATAAGCCAAGACAAAATTGATTCTATTAAATCATCTTTACCCGAGTTGCCAGATCAAAAAAAACTTCGATACATAGAGGAATTAGGTATCAATGAATATGATGCAGACGTTATCACTTCTGATAAAGAAATTGCCGATTATTTTGAAAAATTAGCAAAAAAGCATGATTCAAAGATTGCAGTTACCTGGTTAACCGTCGAGCTTTTCGGTCGTTTAAATAAAACAAATATTGATATTGTTAGTTCTCCAATTAAAGCAGATGCTTTATCCGAGCTCCTCGACTTTATCGTCGATGGAACGATCTCTGCTAAACTTGGTAAACAAGTTTTTGATATTATGTTTGAAACTGGAAAGCCTGCATCCCTTATTATAGAAGAGCAGAATCTCAAGCAAATAACTGACACATGTCAAATCTCAGAGGTAATAGATAAAATCATCAATGACAACCAAGATAAAGTTCAAGAATATAAGGGTGGTAAAACAAGATTGTATGGGTTCTTTGTTGGTGAAGTCATGAAATCCACCAAAGGAAAAGCCAGCCCTGATGTCGTAAACTTGGTTTTGAGTGAAAAATTAAAATTGAGTGCCTAGGTGTGCGGTCCCAGATCTTTTGCTATTTGCTTGACTTGTTTCTTTACATAGCTTCTAATTTAAATTCTGCTGTCTATTCTCTTTCATTCATAACCTTTTGCAAAACGTTTTTGCTTTCTTCTCTGCTGGTCACTATTGCTTATATAAAGCAAGTACAGTACTGAATGATGTTGCAAGCACTCAGTTCGGCAATATTATCGATTTAAGACGAAGTTAAGATTTCGATTTTTTATTCAAACTTTTCTGAAAGTTTTTATACATATTGAAGACATCTTGATAATTTAGGTGAGTGTAAACTTGAGTAGTTTCAAGGCTTGAGTGGCCAAGCAGCTGTTGTATTGATCTTATGTCAATATCTTCCTGAAGCAAATGAGTAGCAAAACTATGGCGAAATGCATGTGGAGATAAAATTTCTGGTAAGTTTAAAAATCTTCTTATTTTTTGCAAACGATTAGCAACATAAGTTCTTCCCAATTTTTTTCCTCTTACCCCCACAAAAAGATGTCCCACTTCGTCAAAGTGAGGACAAGCTTTTATATATTTTTGTATACACTTTTTTACTACTGGAAGAATAAATACCTGCCTTTGTTTATCTCCCTTACCTGTTACTATTAAACTTTCATTGCTAATATCACTAACCTTAAGATTCAATGCTTCAGTGATTCTTAAGCCCGTACCATATAGCAGAACGACAATTGCAATTTCTCTTTTTACCACCCAAGGCTCGCCTAGATCAGGCAATTTCATTTCTTTCAATAGAGTTTCTATGTTAGATATTGAAAGTGCTTTAGGTAGAGTTCTTCTCTGAATTGGCCTTGATAAAGAAAATACCGCTTCATTATTTATTTCATAATTGTTTTTTATATATTTGAAAAAATTTCTGATTACTGACAATGCGCGAGTGTTAGATCTCGCATTTACACCTCTTGCATAACGAGAGGTAAACCAACTTCTCAGTTCAGGTATGCTTAATTTTTCTAAAGAGCCAACATTTACTTCTTCATCAATGTGAGTATTTAGGAAACTTATAAGATCCTTGAGGTCCCTCATGTATGACTCCAAAGTGTTTGGTGAGTAAGACCTGTTGTACTTTAGCCAATCATACCATTTTTCAATGATTGAACCGAGGTCCACAGTTACTTTTTAAAGAAAGCATCGATGCACGCATCCCTAAAGGCTTCATTTATATCAGGATGAGAGTGACAAATTCTGTATATATCCTCTGCTGCTGCACCATATGCCATTGCAACCGCTGCTTCATTGATTAGCGTATCAGCGTATGCTCCTATGATATGTACACCGAGTATTGTATCTGCTTTGCTACAAGTCAGAACTTTCACGAATCCCTCAGCATCGTCAGTGACTTTTGCTCTACCGTTTGCAGCAAATTGACATTTACCAACTTTATACTTTCGACCAGCACTTTTTAGTTCTTCTTCAGTTTTACCGATTGAAGAAACTGCAGGGTGGGTGTAAATGACTGACGGTATGATTTCATAATCAACGTGAGGCAATTGCCTTGCTAGTATCTCTGCAACTGTCACCCCTTCTTCCTCAGCTTTGTGAGCAAGCATTGCTCCGCCAATGACGTCACCAATAGCAAATATTCCTTTTACATTGGTTTCATACCTACTATTGACTTGAATAAAGCCACGACTGTCTTTTTCTATTTTTTCAAGACCCTCAGAGCATGGTTTGCGTCCTACTGCAACCAATACCTTATCCGCCTCTATAGAGTTTGTTTGATTATCTTTTACAGAGCAAACTTTCACACTCAAAGAGTTACTACTTTGTTTTATCTCTTCAACTTTGGTGCTGAGTAAAAATTTTATTCCCTGCTTTTGTAGACTAGAAAGTAAAGACTTACTTAGTTCGCCATCCATTGCTGCAGCGATTCTATCAAAAAACTCTACTACAGTAACTTCAGAGCCCAGCCTATTCCACACAGAAGACATTTCAAGTCCTATTGCCCCAGCTCCAATTACAACAAGTTTTTTTGGTACTTCAGTTAAAGACAATGCACCAGTTGATGAAATGATATTTTTCTCATCAATATCAATTCCTGGTAGAGAACTAACATCAGAACCAGTTGCAATTACTATATTTTTTGCCTTCAGTACCTTACCTTCAACTGAAACTTCAAGGTTGCCTTGATCAAAAGAAGTAATTTTTCCAAGTCCATTGATGTTAGTAATTTTGTAAAGGTTAAACAGATATTCTATGCCTTTTCCAAGTTCCTGAACTCTAGCGTCTTTATAGCCTATCATTTCTCTCAAATCGAGACTTACATCCTTAACTTTTATGCCAAGTTTTGATAGATTATTTTTCGCGTTAGCATACTGATAAGAGGAATGGAGTAATGCTTTTGATGGTATACACCCAACTCGCAAACACGTGCCACCAAAAATGCTATTTTTGTCTATACAAGCAACTTTGAGTCCAAGTTTTGCAGCAGCAATAGCGCATTTGTAACCACCTGGACCACCACCTATAATAATTAAATCATAATCAGTCATAAAAAATAAACCTATTTTCTAAAGAATAAACACCATTTCCTTCAGTCGTTATATACATCTTACCATGGGTAAATACTGGAGCATGAAACACATTACCAGGTATTTTAATTACCCTTCCTGTACTTTCAGATCCAGGAAAAGCAAATATTGAACCTTTATTACTTGTTACCCAAAGCGTATGGGCATACATAATTGGAACAAACAATTGCACATTCTCTATAAAATCAGATGTCCAAACTGTTTTTCCACTTTGTATGTCGATGCCAATTACCTTATTATTTTTAGTCACCATGAAAATTCTTCCGCCTTCTTTTTGTTTCTCTGCAGGAATAAGAGGGCTATAATATGACTCTATGTCTGATACACTTTTTACTTGTAGTGGCTTTGACCATGAGATATTTCCTGATTTTACATCAATGCCGTAAATATAAGAATTACTCGTAGCTATTAAGATGTTATCGTGCACTCTAGGTGTAGTAGTTACATCTGTAAGCTGTGTATCCAAAAGGTTGGTAGCCAATTTTTGGCTCCATAATTTTTTACCTTCTTCATTAAAAGCTATTAACTCACCATTTGAAAATGGTGCTATTATTTTATCATTAGAGATTGCTGGTGAGATGGAATATAAACCTCGAACCTCATTTATACCATTTTGATAAGCCCAAATGGGACTGCCATCTTTTATATCAAATGCATGCAGATAGTTATCAATAGTCAATACTAAGAGCTTATTATTTATTACTACTGTTTTCCCTCTTACCGGAGATCTCAATTCTTTTTCCCATTGAATCTCCCCTGTCTTTACGTCTATTGTGTGTAGAATGTTATTCACTACAAAGAAAACATTTTTTTGTAGCTCGATAGACTCATATTACCAATTTTTTTTCTACTTGAGAGGTATAATTTCCAATTTATAACTCTTGGGTTATCGATATCAAAGGAATATAAGGTACCGTGCTTGTCTGGTAAAATAACGCTATTTTCTGTAAGTATTGGAGCTACATATCCTTGAGATAATTTTTTATCTACTAAACTTATTCGTTCGCTTGCCATTGTATAGTTACTATACAATAACATTATCATGACAATTATTATTTTCATTATTTAGTGAAAACAAGATTCATTAATATACATACTAGAAACCTAAATCACAACGAAAATGTTCTTAATTGTGGATCAAAAGCATTAACGTAATGTCATGCCATTATGTAAAGATGCTCTTACTGTAATAATTTTTATCAAGTATTGATTAAAACACATTTCGATAGCCCAGACTAACGCTGTCAGTAATACTACCACAATATGAAATGGAAATGGACGCAGCATTTTCAGGATGAAAGATATTGTTGTAATGTCATTCATTTAAACTATGCATATCAATTTGAAAAATGTACACTGTCTTATGCTATAGTACCTAAAAGTAAATGCTCAACATACAAGATAACACTCCACTTTGTAGGCAATGGGTATTCTTGGCAGTATGTGCCCTTGCTTGCTCTGGTTTGCTATCAATAATTGTTATCTTTCTACGATTGCCTTTCATTTCCTCTCTCATTCCCTCCGCACAATATATTTTTGATAATGCACTGGTGATACATGTGAATTTGTCAATTTTGGTGTGGATGTGCTCTATAATATCTCTGCTCTTTATTATAAACCTACAAAATACCAGTAAATGGCTCAATTTTTTATGGGCTCTATCAACCCTTTCTATGCTGCTGATGTTTATATCCGCATTTGTTCCAAACACTGAAGTTATCAAAAGTAACTATATTCCCGTATTACAAAACAAATTATTTTTACTTGGACTCAGTCTTTTCATTACCAGCATATTGATAAATGCAGCCCTAGCCTACATATCAAATAAACAAGACTCATATCTTTCAATCGGACAAATTGGCCTGGTCATTATACTTGTGTCATCATTTCTTTGTGTTGTTTTAGCACATAAAAATATGCCTCCAGGTCTATATCACTCAGACAAGAATTTATTTTATGAATATCTCTTTTGGGGAGGCGGACATTTACTGCAGTTTGCTTTTGCTCAAGCAATGTTTTTAGTTTATTTGACCATACTGAATGCTCGTTATATTAGTCTAAATAAAATTACCATTTTACCACTATTTATAAACACAGTTTTGGCCGTAGGTGCGCCGTTTATATACTTTATTTATTCGGTAGATAGTGCTGAATTGATACAGTTTTTTACCTGGCATATGAGAATTGCTGGAGCAGTTCTGCCGTGCTTTTTAACAATATTAGTGTATTGCAACATAAAAACTCTGCTCAATGATAAGGGCAGTTATCTGCTCCACTCGTTTGTATTGTTTATTTATGGAGGTGTACTTGGAGTGCTAACTATTGAAGGAAATGTTACCATTCCTGCGCATTATCACGGTTCTGTGGTTGGTATTACTATAGCTTTTATGAATTTTGTCTACTGGCTGTTACCAAAATTGGGCTGTAAAGAAATAAAAAGCTCCATAGTAAGATTACAGATTTATGCATATAGCTTAGGACATTTTCTCCATATTACTGGACTTGTTTGGCTTGGTGGATATGGAGCTTTAAGAAAAGTTGCAGATTTGCCAAGCATTTCATCAATTTTGGCACGTGCTTGTTTTATTACGGGTGGAGCTATATCAGTTATTGGTGGAATGTTATTCGTAATAATTGTGATTTTACATCTTCTTAAAGGCAAGGCTCGTACCAACTAACCCACAGAAACAAAACTAAAAATTTTAGTGTAAAATAATTACTATATTTACTTTGTACTATGGCTCAAACAACCTGCTTCAAATTTGGAAAGGCAGTGAAATGAAAAAAACTATATCAAGCTAAACTGAATTCTTATTTGCTACTCCTTGTGGTTCTTGTGTTCCATTTACTTGAAAGCTAGGTTTCATTATTAAACCACCAGCTAAGAATGCAGATACTGTTGCTATAACAACGATTAACCACATGTCCAATTTTGTTGTATGTTCAAGTGTAATATACACTACTAACCCAATAGCAAGATTAGTACTAGCAGTAGCGATGTATGTTGCTTTTTCTTTTAGTTGTTTATTTGCTTCATTTTTGACTTCTAATATTTTCTTTTCTTGCTGTGAATGCTGGATTTGAGTATTTAGTTTATTTTTTTCATCTTCTAACTCTATATTTTCGCTCTGAGCTGTATTCTTTGCATGTTCTAAAGCTCTGTTTAACCGCTCAACCTTATCTTTTTTAGTTTGTAAGTCTTTATTTTCCTCCTCTAGCTGCTCAAATTTATTTATCTTTTGTTTCATTTCACTTCTCATTTCATTTTTTAGTTCATTTCTTATTTTATCTTTCAATGTAGCTATTGCCTCTTCTGGGCTTTTTTTACCTTTTAATTCCAGCACGTCCTTAAGCAATTCTGCTAGTTTTATTTTTTCGTTGGAGGGCAGATAGTATGGATCATATAGAGCATTGATAAGATCTTGTAAATCAGAAAATTTAAAATCAGGCATAATAAACCTCAATACTAAAAATTTATTATGTAATACATTTAAAATTATAAGGTCAAGAAAATTTTGTATTGTAACGAGGCTAAACTAAAAATGGCAGACATTAAAATTGCTGTATTTGCTCAATTGTGCTAACTTAAAGCTTAAAATTGAAAAATATTTATGTTAGAAGAAAAATACAGCTTTAGAGAAATTGAAGACAAATACAATATATTATGGGAAGGTAGTAAAGTTTATAAATGGAATGGTGAAAAGGATAATACTTTCACTATAGATACACCTCCACCAACGATATCTGGAAAGTTACACATCGGTCACATATTTAGCTATTGCCATACGGATTTTATTGCAAGGTTTCAGCGTATGCTGGGAAAAGATGTATTTTATCCAATTGGGTTTGATGATAATGGGCTTCCCACTGAAAGGTTAGTTGAGCAAACCTATAAAACCCGTGCAAAAGAAGTTGGCAGAGAAAAATTTATAGAAATGTGCCATGAAGTTATTGAGAAGTCAAAGCAAGAATTCAAGGAGTTATTTAAATCGGTCGGCATTAGTTATGATTGGAGTTTGGAATATCACACGATCAGCAAGGAAGCTGTGGCACTTTCTCAAATGTCATTTGTTGATTTATATAATAAGGGATATGCATACAGGAAAATGCAACCTATTCTTTGGGACCCAGTTGATAAAACCGCAATTGCACAAGCGGAAATAGAAGATAAAATTTTTGAATCATCTTTAAATACAATAGTTTTTTCCACTGAAGAAAATGAGCAGATTCACATCGCAACTACACGACCTGAGTTGCTTCCAGCATGCGTTGCGGTTTTTTGTCACCCGGAGGATGAACGCTATACTCAGCTGATTGGTAAGACAGCCATAGTGCCAATGACAGGGGCAAAAGTTCCAATAACAGCTGATGATAAGGTCAAAATAGATAAAGGCACTGGACTTGTTATGTGCTGTACATTTGGTGATGAGCTCGACATATATTGGCAGCAAAAGCATAATCTGCCGGTGACAATTATCATTGATCAGGATGGAAGAATGAATCTGCATGCAGTGAAATGGATCCCAGTGTTTGACACTGGGATCCATGGGCTAAAGGTCAAAGAAGCAAGAAAGAAAATAATTGAAATCCTAACTGAAAAGGGCCTTTTGATAGAAAGTACTAACATTTCTCATTCCGTAAAATGTGCAGAAAGATCTGGTGCATCACTTGAAATATTATCTACTTATCAGTGGTTTATCAAGACTTTAGAACAAAAAGTTCAACTGTTAGATAAAGTGAGAGAATGCAATTGGCATCCAGAATCTATGCGTAAACGCATGGAGGTGTGGATAGAGGGGCTAAATTGGGATTGGTGCATTTCAAGACAGCGTTATTTTGGTGTGCCATTTCCAATTTGGTATTCAAAACGTAAGGGAGAAGAAGGCAAAATCATTCTAGCTGAAGTAAAGGATTTACCTGTAGATCCATTAAAAGGTTTGCCGAAAGGCTATAGCAGAGAAGAAGTTACTCCAGATCAAGATGTGATGGATACTTGGGCAACAAGTGCGATCACTCCTCAACTAAGTGCACTGGCAGTAAACAGTGAGCTCGGTTTACCAAGCCATCGGTATGATAAGATATTTCCTGCAGATCTGCGCAGCCAAAGCCATGAGATAATAAGAACTTGGGCTTTTTATACGATTTTGAAGGCACATTATCATGCAGATTCACTGCCGTGGAAAAATATCATGATTAGTGGTTGGTGTTTGGCTGATGATAAAAAAAAGATGAGTAAATCAAAAGGTAACATCATTACTCCTCATGTAATGCTTGAAACCTATGGAGCTGACGTAGTACGCTATTGGGCAGCAAACTCAAGACTTGGAGTTGACACAGTCTACTCTGAAAATATCTTCAAAATTGGCAAACGACTTGTTACGAAACTTTGGAATGCTAGCAAATTTGTTTCCATGTTTATGGAAAAACATCAAGCATTGAGCATAAATTCCATCAGTGAGACGATGGATAAGTGGATATTGTCCAAATTATATAAAGTGATAGAAAAAACGACGAACAACCTATTACAGTTTGAATACTGCGAAGCTTTGAGCGCAATAGAAGAATTTTTTTGGAAAGATTTTTGTGATAATTACTTAGAGTTAGTTAAAAAACGTGCATATGGAGATGCATTGGACAGCGAGGCAAACATGAGTGCGAAACAGAGTTTAGCATATGTACTCAATATTATTTTGCGGTTATTTGCACCCTTTTTGCCATATATTACAGAGGAGATATATCATCAACTGTATAGTTATAACTCCGTGCACAATAAAAGTAATTGGCCTAGCAAGGAAGAATTGATCTATGATGAGCATTCTGAGGAAATGGGAGATAATTTTGTGCAGATATTAAACCTCGTGAGAAAAATAAAAGCAGATAATAATGTATCAGTTAAGCACTTGATAAAAAAATTGACGATAAAAGCAAACGCAGAAGATGATAAGTTAAATCAATCTGCACATGATGATTTGCAGTCAGTTTGCAATGCTGAAGTGATAGAATGGGTTGAGAGTACAGAAGCAGAGCTTATAACTGAGAATGGAAAATTTACTGTAAGTTTATTGATTGATGTAACTTAGCATTCGTATTACTATACTAATTATTTAGTTGTGAGGTAATAATGTTTGGTAATTCATATGATAATAAAATTGAAGAACAAAAAGATGATTATCATGACTTCATTCAAAGGTTTTTGTTTTTGCTCGGTAAGATAAAAGAAAAGAATAAATCAATTCACACTGCTGTAGCTAGTTTTCACATATTATCTTTTTTAATAAAATACAATGCCAATTTTAATGAAGATGAAGTGTATAAAGCCGTTATCCAAGATTTCAATAATGTAAAGGAGGCGAGACTAGAGCTTCAAGATAAGGCTAAAAAAGTATTGAATGGGTATATTGCAAATGGTGTTGAAACAGTGTCAATATATGGTAGTTGTGCAGAAGTTAAATTGGGAGCTAATAAAAACAAATTCAAAGTCAGTGAGTTTTTGAATAGTAATTTCTGTCAAGATAATGGAATTTCAGGATTTTCAACTCTGCATAGCAATGGAAAAAATGGAATGCACGGTTTTGTTTCTGAAGAAGGAATAAGGCACTATGTTGTAACTGATGGTGCATACGAAATAACTCTGAATTGGTGTGATGAGGACGGAAAAAAGTGCACTATTATAATTAATATTGATGCTAATGGTATAGAACTTATCGAGCGTAATCGTGTTACTGATGATCAATTGAAAGCAAATAAAGATGTAAAAATAGGTAACTTATTCTTGTATCAAATAAAATTTAGAAATAAGGAGAAAGGCAATCATAAATCATCTGAGATTGTGATAGAAAATAGTAATAGAAATATTAACATTCAAACAACTCAAGAAATTGAGCTTGGCAGCAAAGAAGCTCAAATAGGCAGTACTAAAATGCAAGACAAAATTGCACAAGTTGTAGATGACAGCTTAAACGAAAGAATTAATAAATTGGAAAAAGAAAATACAAGATTAACTGGAAATAATCAAACTATATTAGAACAATTACAGCAAAAATGAGAGAGGTGGAGGAATTAAATGGAAAGGTAAGGGAAAAAGATGAAGTTTTGGCTGAAGTAACACAAAAACTCAAGCAGCTAAGTGATTCGGTAGAGAGTGAATTTGAAAGGAGAAAAGTAGAGAAGGAAAAGTTAGAGGAGAAGTTAAGGAAAGCGCAAAAAGAGATACAAAAGTTAAGTAAAGAAAAAGCTGAATTAGTGCAAGAAAAGCAAGATTTAGAAGAATTTGCTGAAGGTCTAGATGTTAAAGTACAAAGACTAAAGGATCAAATAAGGCAATTAGAGTACAGTGTGGCTGTAGCAGTGAATGAAAATAAAAGATTAAAACAAAAATTGAATGATACTCAAAAAGAGTTGGATGGTAAGTATGGTGAAATCCAGAGATTAGAAAGTCAATCACACGAATTAGAAAGTCAAAAAATAACAGAATTGGAAATATACTTAGAAGAGAAAAAGAAAAAAATAGCAGAGTTAGAGGTGCTGTTGGAAGAAGAAAAGGGGGAAGTTTTTAGTTTAGAATCTAGATTATGTAATTCAGAAGAAGAAAAAAACGATTACAAAAAAAGTTAAATGAAAAAACTCAAGAAGTGATTAAACTAACTGTAGATTTAGAAGAACTAAGTAAGCAATCGGAAGAGAAAGAAACTAAATATTTCAGTAGGATTAAAGAGTTAGAAAAAATTCTTAATAAAGAAAGAAAAAACAGTGAAGAGTTAGAAAATTATAGCATCAATCTGGAGGAAGAAAGTCAAATTCAACATGAAAAGTACAAAGAGTTACTATTTGAGAAGCATTCTATAAAAGAAGAAATTTCAGATTTGAATGATCAATCTTCATTAGTTCATCAGAATCGTGTGAGCTTAGCACAAGATTTGGCAAAAAACATGATATATTTGTTCAAAGAGAATGTAAGAGAAGGAGATAAAGTGATTATATCGCAGGAAACTGTATTAGAGATTTTGAATAGATTGGAGGAATTAATCAAGAATGTTGGAGTCAGTGATCAAGAAATAAAAGGAGTAATTGAAGAAATATCTGTACAAACTAATGATAGCCTTGCGGGGATGTTCAAAAAAGTGTGTCAAACCGAATTTTTAGTTCAACTCAATTTTTAATCTACTAGGGAAAAAAATATCGAGTTGAGATATAGATAATGCCCAATCATGTACAGGCATCGTCCATTTTTCCTCCACCTTTCTTATAGCACAATATACCAGCTTGTACAAGGCATTTATGCTGGTGAATGCGCCCTTGGTCTTGGTAAATTTCCTAATTTGCCTGTGTAGCCCCTCGATGGGATTAGTGGTATAAATTAGCCTTCTAACAGGACCTGAATACTTGAAGTAACCGGATAAACTTTCCCAATTGTTCTGCCAAGATTTCACAACTAATGGATACTTTTCACCCCATTTTTCCTCTAGCTCAAGCAAATAATTTTCTGCAATTTCTTTACTTGTAGCACGGTATATTTTTTTCAAATCATTCATGAAAACTTTTACATCTTTGCTCGATACGTATTTCAGAGAGTTCCTTATTTGATGCACTACACATAGCTGTACTTCCACATTAGGAAATACGCTATTTACAGCTGCAGGAAAGCTTTTTAGGCCATCGACACAAGCTATCAAAATGTCTTCTATTCCTCTCTCTTTCAAGTCATTTAATACGCCTAACCAGAAGCTAGCTCCCTCGCTTTCTGCTAAGTAAAAACCCAGTACTTCTTTTCTGCCATTTTGGTCTATTCCTAATATGTTATACATGCACTTACTTACACAGCGACCGTCTTCTTTTACCTTAAAGAACATCCCATCCATAAATACTATTGGATACACTGATTGCAGTGGACGACTACGCCATTCATTGATTATAGGTAGTAATTTATCTGTAATTCCAGATATCTCTGCTGCAGATATTTTATGGTCATAAATTTCTTCCACATATGATGATATATCTCTGTATCCCACACCACTTGCAAACATGTTCAAGACCTTTGTTTCAAGCTCTGGATGTAGGCTTGTTTGCCTTTTTTTCACTATCTGTGGTTCAAAACTTCCCTCTCTGTCTCTTGGTGTCAATAGTTCAAATGAACCTGCACTTGTCTTCAAAGTTTTTCCATTCCTTCCGTTTCTACGATTGTTTTCTTCGCTTTCAGTAGATAAATGATGTTCTATTTCACCCTCCAAGCTTGCTTCAAGTAGCCTTTTTACAAATGGCGTTAATGCACCGTCTTTTCCCATTAATGGTCTACCTTCTCGTATAGACGACAAGATATTTGTTTCTAATTCTTTATAATCTACCAAACCAGTAGTTCTATTTGCTTGACTCATGTCAAACCTCCATTTTTATCTCAATTATATTTTATTTCTCGGTTTGACACACTTTTTTGAACATCCCCAGCCTTGCTCCTTCAGATATAAGTAATGGAGACTTATCAGCACTACCAAATAAAGAGCTGGATGAAGCTTCATATTCAGAAGATTTTGGATATTCTAGTAGATGTTCTACTCCCGTCTGATGCCACCTTGTATTTTGAGTTTAGTTAGCATATCAACTAAAGTTTATCACTGGTACAATTGTGATAAGTGTTCTCCTCTACAGGTAAGATAATTTTAATCAATATATACAAGACTGCTGAAGTTTTGTATATGGGTGATGAGCAATTTACTTAATAAATATAATACATTTTATTTTATAGCTAGTTCTCTTGCTACTCTTACATTACTTACATCTTTAGCGCTTATTAATGCACCTAGTTCTTTAATTCTCGCTTTAGTTGTATTATCTGCTTTGGCTCTTATGATTTTGTATAAAATAATTATTGACACTAGTAAAGTGGAGAAGAAATTTGCTCACAAAGAGCTTGAGTTGACTCAAGAAAAGCACAATTTATACGAGGAAGGAAGAAAATTTGGTCAAAAAATAGAAGCTGAGAGGAAATCTTTTCTTAAAGAAAAAAAATCTTTGGAGGAGAAATTAGAAGCAAAAATGATCCATATAATTGGAATAACAGACGAATTAGAAAAAGTAACGAAGGAGAAAGATGAGCTTGCTGCACAAGAAAAAGAACTACTCCATAAAATCTCATATTTGTGTAAACAGTTACAGGAAAAAGAAGCTAATCTAACTGAGAGGGAAAAACACATAATGGAATTGAAAAGAAAAATAGACAATAATAAACATGAAGAATTGAATAAGGAAATAGAAAAATTATTCAAAGAAAACGAGGAGTTATCTAAGGAAATAGATAAATTACGTAAAGAGAAACATATGCTATATACACAAAAAGAAGAATTATATAAAAGGCAAGAAGAACTTTGTGTGGCATTAGATGAATTACAGTGTAAATTCAAAGAAATTAATCAGAAAAATAAAAACTTATCTAAAGAATTAAAAAGGAAATTTGAAGAGCTAGATAAAGCAGACGGTTTAATTAAAAATCAGTCTTTTGAGTTAGACAAAATAAGACAAGATTGTAATAACAAAGTGAAAAATTTAAGAAATTCACTTTTAGAGCGAGACAGTCAAATAAAACAACTTCAATATGTGATAGAAAAGGTAGAAGAATCAATAAGAGAAAATAGAGCAATTAAAGATTATAGCACAAAAATAATATTAGGGGAGACTCAGAAAATAAAATTTGTATTAGGGCAGCTTGTGCAATTCAAGTCAGTTAACGGTTCCAAAACATCGGAGGAAACGTCTGATTCTTTACAGGAAGATCTTGGATATGCCAGTCGTTCACCCACTCCGACCAGATTATCGGGTTCAGTGTCTGTACAAGGCATTGCAAGTGGACCAATCCCTGAATATGGATTGTAAAATGCAACAATTACTCTTATTATAAAAAAAATTATACAAGATAATGAACCCAATAATATGCGCACTGGATACACAAGATTTGAATAAAGCTATATCTTTAGCTAATGCTCTGCGTGATAAGGTTGGCATGGTAAAGCTTGGGTTAGAATTTTTTGCTGCACATGGCCCTTCTGGAGTGAGAGAAGTTGCAAAATGCAATATACCAATTTTTTTAGATCTGAAATTGCATGATATTCCAAACACTGTCGCTAGAACG
The DNA here is from genome assembly GCF_964028585.1 of Wolbachia endosymbiont (group B) of Xanthorhoe designata. Taxonomy (NCBI): domain Bacteria; kingdom Pseudomonadati; phylum Pseudomonadota; class Alphaproteobacteria; order Rickettsiales; family Anaplasmataceae; genus Wolbachia; species Wolbachia endosymbiont (group B) of Xanthorhoe designata. The sequence continues at coordinate 598,151 of NZ_OZ034794.1, read as the reverse complement.
ATTGAAGCAATCAAGATTCTAGATGTTGAAATGCTAACATTGCATATCAGTGGTGGAACAAAAATGCTTCAAGAAGCGCTAAGTATAGTGCAAGGCACTAAAATAAAGCTAATTGGAGTAACAGTATTAACTAGCATGAGTAATAAAGATCTAAGTGAGCTTGGAGTGGCAAGAGAAACAAAATCACAGGTAATTTTGCTGGCAAAGCTTGCAAAAAAGATTGGTCTACATGGAATAGTTTGCTCTGCACTAGAGGCTCAAGAGGTGCACCAAGAATGTGGTAAAGACTTTAAAATTATTACTCCAGGAATCCGTATGAATCGAGGTCATGATGATCAAAAAAGGACAGCAACACCAAAAGAAGCAATAAATTCAGGAGCTGATTATATCGTAATTGGCAGACCCATTACAGAGAGTAGCAATCCCGCAAGTAGTGCAGAATTAATATTGAAATCTTTTATTGATTGAAGCAGGGCAGATAAGGTAGCATAGGGTAAAAGCAACAAACGGTATGTATCCGTTCAGCAGGGTGGCAAAACAAGGTAGACGAGAAAAGATAACTAAATGGGTGTCATCCCAGCGCTTGACCATTTTTCTTTTTTTTTCTGGATTCCAGCTTCACGCACTGGAATGACAGGGCTGTGAGTGTCATCGAAGTAGCCGATACAGGCCTTTTTCTTCTGTCATCCCAGTGCCCTGAAACTGGGATCCAGTTAAATTTACAGGTATAAAAGTAATCAACGTTTCTGGTGATGATAGAAAAATGGATCCCAGCTTTATACGGCTACGTACTTTATTTGCACATTCTCCTGAATAGATACTCAGTGAAAAAAAGTGCTTGACACAAAAAAAATGGATGCTGTATAGTACTGACAATTAAGTATAATACTTAGCGTAGTGTAATGCTACACTGCTTTTTTACTTCAACAAGTAATCATTATCATTTTTCTCCCGTTACCAAGCAGCTTACGTTCATTTGTATCTACCATGAAGCCAATGCTAGAATCCAGAAAAAAGACCGGTGAATGGCAGGTACGAGCATTATACGTCACAGTTGTATGAACGTTGTTTACCATGAGGGCGCCTCCCAGCACTGGGATCCATATTGTAAACAAGCGTTTGAGTTATACTAAGCTGCCATTCACCGGTCTTTTTTCTGAATGCAGGTTGCATGACAACGCTGAGATTACTGATAAAGATTACCTTCAAATTACAATAACTATTCTAATTTTATTTTTAAAGGAGGCTATTATGTCACTTACTGATATCGCTCACCGTGTTAATGAACTCGCTTCATCATGGGAGCAATTTAAATTAATAAATGATCGCAAACTAAAAGAAATCGAAAGCAAAGGGCTTGAGCAGCTATGCAAGATAAATAGTAATATTGATAATTGCAAAGAGCGCTTAGATTTTATTGAAACTTCAGCTCAACGCCCAGAGATTAGCACAGATTTTAATACAGGTGATAAATATTTTTCTGATTATATTCGCAAAGGAATGGAAAACAGGTTATCACACAAAACCCTAAGTGGAGATGACAATGATATTGGAGGGTATTTAGTTACTCCTCACATTGTAAAACGGATAAACAAGCGTATAGCTGATTCATCTCCAATGCGGCAGATATGTTCTAGTCAAAGAATCTCCACTGAAACATTGGATTATATTATAGAAGATTGTGACCGTGCTGGTGCAGGTTGGAGTGGTGAAGTAGTAGACGACGAAGATGGTGGCTATAAATCCAAGTATGATTTTGCACAAGACACAAGTACACCTAAAATTCAAAAGATTTCCATCACAACTTATGAGCTCTATGCTCAGCCGCAAATATCACAAAAATTGCTCGATGATGCATTTGTCAATGTTGAAAATTGGCTTGTAGAAAAGGTTGCCGAAACTTTCAGTAAGAAGGAGAATGAAGCCTTTATTAAAGGTGATGGCACTTTTCAGCCTAAAGGAATTTTAACTTACGAAAATGGAAATGGTCATAATAAGATAGAGCAAATTAAAGCTGATAAGCTAGACAGCGACGCCATAATGATATTGTACTACTCTCTAAATGAACATTACTCTAAAAATGCATCATTTTTGATGAACAGGAGTACGTTAAAGGACGTGAGGCTACTAAAATCTGAAACAGGTCAGTATCTTTGGCAGCCGAGTTTATCGCTTGAAACACCAGATACTTTGATGGGAATACCAGTATATCAATCTGCTGATATGCCACCTACAATGATTGCAGTAGCGGATTTCAAACAAGCTTATAAGATCGTAGATAACAGAGGAATGAGAATATTGAGAGACCCTTATACAAACAAACCTTATGTTAAATTTTTTGTCACTAAGCGCGTTGGCGGAGAAGTTGTAAACACCAGTGCTATTAAATTGTTGAAAATTGCGAGCAAGTGCTAATATTTTATATTATTTTATGAAATAATTGACATATTATATTTTTTATGTAATAATTAAATTATTATTAACTTAAGGAGTAAAATATGTTAAAAAAAATAAAAAACTTTTTTCAGTCAATTGCAGGAAAAATTGCATCAGGCTGGAACAGCATTAAAAATTGGTGGTCTGGTAATAAGGTAAACCGAGTAATTGATCCTAATAAAAAGATAATGTTAACTGTTAAAAATTTGAGCAACGGTAAAGTAGGGTTGGTTATGCCGCAAGATATAATATTTCTAAAAAATAAAGATCAAGATGGTAATGTAATTGATGGTGAGTTTCGTTTAGATTTTAATGATGAATCATTGTATATTACAGGTCGTTACGACTCGAAAACGAAAATGGAAGATGGTAATATATGTCTATCTATTAATTCAGTTGGTACCCTAAATGGCAACAAAGTTTATGGTGATAATAAACCAGAAGAAATGACAAGTCTTTTATTAAGTTCAAAAATTATTGATCTAGAAGTAAAACAACACGCTACTGATAATAATCAATCTCTTAATGCACAGTAACTATAGCAAACTGTTAAAAAGAGCACCTCCTTTGGTGCTCTTTTTTTCTTTATAAGTTTTCTCCATAGGAGAAAATTGACTAATTAAATTTTATACTTAATAATTAAATTATTAATTCAAGGAGTAAAATATGTTAAAAAAAATAAAAAACTTTTTTAAATGGATTGCTGATCATACAGCAATTTCATGGATTTTAGGAAAATTAGGTTGGAAAAATCATCACCCTAATGACAAGGTGAGTCGAATAAGTGAATTAGAAAGTCGAGCAGGTAATTCATTTGATAATAGAGTGCATACCCTGTTACAAGATCAAGATAAACCTGGTGTTTGTGATATTATGAGAAAAGGTAACGATAGATACCTGGTGCTACATGTGAGGGCAAATGACATATCAAAAGTTGTTTGTGATAGTATTGAGAATATTAAGGAAAATTTATCAGAATATTCTGCATATATCGAATGTGCCAAAAGCGTGTTCAAAGTAACTCTAGGCCGAGTTCTTGGCAGTAATCCGTTTTATTCAAGTTTTAATGTATGCTCAATAATGCCGCATGATTGTATTACTCCATGTAGTGAACTAGAAGAAATGAAAAGCATGTTAGGCCTAAGCGGAGCTGTTGTTATCATAACTCAAATATCTAAAGATTTATCTGATACAGAAAGATCAGGTTCAAAAAGAGTAAGGCTAGTACCTCCTTCAGAGGCACATGATCGTGTATTAGAAGAAAAACGAGAAATGGAAGAGCAACTTCCGGAAACGAAAGCAAGCTCATCTGCCTGTTTGGAAGAGGAAGATGAAAAATTCTTCGATGCAGAAGATGATGGAATTACACAACCACGCCAAACAACTGAAGCAGTAGTGACAAAAAAATATTATATCTTTAATCCATAAGCAAAGTAGGCAACGGTTATTATTAATTAGTCTTCACAAAAGAGCACCTCTGTGCTCTTTTTTTTCTTTATAAGTTTTCTCCATAGGAGAAAATTGACTAATTACAATTTGTATCTTCCTCGTATCAATTTTCAATAGATTCATCGATGTATAGCTATAGTTTTATCAGTGTAAGGCTAAATATGCTAAGCTTATAAGGATGACAAAGCTCGAAAAAAGGCCTAATATAAGCTTTATGAAAATCAGAGTTGGAGTAATAGGCTGCTTAGGCAGAATGGGTAAGAAAATACTCAATGAATTAATTACGAATACCAAAGTGGAAATAGCAGGTGCTGTTGCTCGCTTGGACAGTGAGTATATAGGCTTAGATATTGGTCCTATTGTAGGCAATAATTGCAATTTAGGAATCAAAGTTACAAGTTCTATTAGTGAGGTATTTGAATCGTCCGATGTTGTAATAGATTTTACAACTAAAGAATGTATGCTAGACTGCCTTAAGGCGGCCGTGAAATTTAAAAAACCGCTAGTTAGTGGCACAACTGGAATAGAAGGTCTAAATTTAAAAGAATATGCTGCTAAAGTTCCAATATTATGGTCAGCAAATATGAGTATAGGAGTTAATGTGTTGATGAAATTGGTAAAAGAAGCTGCCAAGCTTTTAGGTAATGAGTATGACGTTGAAATTTGGGAAATGCATCACAATTTAAAAAAGGATTCACCATCTGGAACAGCTATAGAGTTTGGTAAAGCAGTTGCTAACGCTGCAAAAGTGGATTTTGAGCTCAATCAATATTCACATAATAATTCAAATATAAGAGGGAAAGGAAGAATAGGCTTTGCAGTATCTCGTGGAGGTGGAGTAATAGGAGATCACAGTGTCATGTTTGTCAATTCCGATGAACGAGTAGAATTAAATCACAAGGCAATTGACCGCACAACGTTTGCTAGAGGGGCTATTCAAGCAGCAATATGGCTATGCAAGAATAAAAAGGAAATACCAGGACTTTATTCAATGCAGGATTTAGTATGAATGATAAATACGCTTTCGTTAAAAATTTAAATCTTTGGTATGGCTCTAAGCAAGTTTTATTTGACATAAATTTGAATATTTGCAAAAAGAAAGTCACAACTTTTATCGGACCGTCTGGGTGTGGTAAATCGACATTTTTGCGTTGTTTTAATCGTATGAATGATTACGTACCTGGATGTAGAGCGACTGGTGAACTGGTAATCGATGGGCTGGGTAATATATATTCACGTGATATGGATGTTGTATTGCTCAGAGCAAAAGTTGGTATGGTATTTCAAAAACCCAACCCTTTTCCAAAATCAATATATGATAATGTTGCTTATGGGCCTAAATTGCATGGCATGGTGAAAAATAAGCAAAAATTAGATGAAATAGTAGAAAGTAGTTTAACTAAGGTTAGTTTATGGGAAGAGTTGAAAGATAGATTGCAAGATAGTGCACTAAATTTATCTGGTGGCCAGCAACAAAGATTATGCATTGCTCGTGCAATTGCAGTAAAGCCAACTATTTTATTAATGGATGAACCATGCTCTGCTCTTGATCCAATGGCAACCAATGCAATCGAAAATCTTATACAAGAATTGAAATTGAGGTTCACCATAATTATGGTAACTCATTCGATGAAGCAAGCTAAAAAATTATCTGACAGCATAGTTTTCTTTTGCAATGGCAAGATTGTTGAATTCGGAAGTACTAAAGAAATATTTGAAAATGCTCAGTCTCCTTTAACGAAGGAGTATATTCTGGATCATTAGCTTAATAGTTGATATTTTAATTTTTTATATGTATAATTTTATCAAGTTTGTTGTGATAGGGGGTTAAAATGTTTAGCACAAGTGAAGCAACAAGAAAGTTGTTTAAAGCTATTGAATTACAAAATGCTAGTGGTGAAAGAATAACACCTGAGGAAGCTTGGAATCATTTTCAACAAGCATTGAAAGAAGGAGCGAATGTTAACGCTTTTGAGGATGGGATGACACCTTTGATGTCCATCCCCCTAGCTTTTAGCTCTAGTAGTGATGAAGAGCAGTCTAAGTTAAAGAGTATGGCTAAGTTGCTTGTACAGCATGAAAACATTGATATAAATATTAAAAGCAAGCAAGCTGTTATTGAGAGAAGACCAAAGGAACATGATGGTTATCCAGTGTACGAATTTGAGGGGAGAGAAGTAGTAGATCAGGGTAGAGGGGGTTGTGTATACCTTGACAATTCACAACCTGTTAATGAAGGATTTATACCTCAAAATTATGCTCGTGCAGAGGATGAAATTAAGACCGGCAAGAAGGAAAAAAATACAGCTCTACACATTGCTTGCAAGTTGGGAAATGTAGACATGGTAAAAATATTACTTACACATCCAAAGATCAAAACTAATATTAAAAACTATGAAAACAAAAATCCAAGAGATTGTATTGCAGCAGTTGTGTTAAAAGTCAATAGAAAAATTGATGTAGCTGTGAATAAGTACTTAAAATTTGTGTGGGCGTACTTATTCACAGCTATGCTATTACTATATAGAAGCAGTTTTAGGGCTATACTTCTCAGTAAACAGTCTACCGTCTCTTACTAAAGAGTTAGCAAGGATAAGTAATTTTCTCATTGCAGCAGTAGAAGCAACTTTATATGGTTTTTTATATTGATTGTATAGCTTATCAAAGAAGATTTTTAATAAGAATTGTACCTTTGCGCACTAAGAATGCACATATGTAAAACCTTTCTAATTTGTGATCTACCACCCTGAATACACCTTTTTCCCTTACTAAAACCACTATCTCGATTAAAAGGTGCAACTCCGGAAAGGCTGGATATTTCTTTATGTTGGAGAGTTCCAAGCTCGGGTAGATAACAAAAAAAGTAATAGCTGTTATTGCACCTACACCAGGTATACTAGTTATTGACATATACTTTTTTTTAAGCTCTTGATTTTTATCGACTAATTCCATTATCTCATCTTCTAAGACTTGAATTTGATTTTGTAAAACTGCAAGTAGCTCTTCCATTTGTTTGATTATAGATAAATCGGTTACTTGATGAGCTTGGGTTTTTTGTATTTTTGCTATTTCTACTAGTTGATTCCTGCGAGATAATTTTTGCTTCAAACAGTCAATACTAGTAACCTTTAAAGGAGTGACACGCATGTCTGTATTACTAACATAACGTGAGATGATGCTACAGTCTATTTTATCAGTTTTAGTAGCAATACCAAGGCTTTTTGCATAGTCTCTTACCCATCTTGGTTGAATGACATATACTTCAAAACCATGTCTTAATAAAGTATAAGCACATAATTTTTCGTATCCACCCGTTGCTTCAAGTCCAACTTTGGTTACGTTATGTAAACGCAAAAAGTCAAGTATTTGATCAATAGCTTGAACGTTATTTTCAAATACTTTATGATGTCCAAGTGGATGAATGTGGATGTCTAGTTTATTTTTGCTAATATCAATGCCAGTAATAATATTTGATAAATTCATAATTCCTCCATAAATAATCTGTATACTGCATTTTCCACCCTTATATACGAGCCTAAAAGCTCAACCAGTTGTTCGGAACTTTCAGTATAATAAACCAGAGAGGAGAACCTTGCTGCAAAACGGTCCTTATGACCAAGAATATGTACGGTTCCTCCTCTCTGCGTGTCTTTATACCGCCATTTCGTGACATTTATAAAGACTTGTTTTAACATATAAGAATATGTTAAGGAAATAATAGAACCAGAGTTCATAAAGGTAGAAGAAGTTGCTCAAAAAAGGAAACAAACTAAGTATGCTTGTGCTTTTTTGTTATCTGGAGTACTTGCTGTTGGTCTATGTTTCGTAGTTGACAACCCAGTTCCGCTTGCTGCAGTTTCATTGCTGTTCTTTGCAATAGGATGCGGTTATCTGTATAGAGTAAATACAGTTATTAATGATATTAAACTTCTCTCAAGTTATTGTGGACAAACGTACTAGTGATGTATCTGTTTAGATAAGGTGTCATTCCAGCACTTGATGCTGGAATCCAGCTAATTTGGTAAATACTTTACAATGTTTGATGACTAAAAGACTGGATGACAGACTGGGATGACACCCATTTCTTTCTAGTCTTGTCATTCGAGTAGCTGAAACTAGCTGCTTTTCTGTATCCCAGTGTCAGCTACTAGGATGACAGGAGTATGAAATGGGGCTACTTGACCATTTAGTTGTCTTTTCTCGTCTACCTTATTTTACCACTCTGCTGAACGGATACCTTTACTTTTTATGATTTCATTGGCAAGAATACGGCTTTCAAAATCGACATTTATTATGTCAGATAATGAGTTAATATCAGCGTACTTGTCAAAATTTTCTATTGTTGATTTTACCACCTCTAATATTTCTAAAAAACCGATTCGTGATTTCAAGAATTCATTAACAGCTACCTCATTTGCAGCGTTCAAAACAATACTATTTGTATGTGGAGAAGAGGAATTTAACACTTCCATACTGAGCTTTAGTGCAGGAAAACGTTTATGATCTGGTTCTTGAAAGGTCAATTTTTTTTGTTTTGTTAAGTCTAACTTGTAATTCAAAGTTGATCTTTCTGGCCAAGACAAAGCATATGCAATGGGAATTTCCATATCAGTTTCTGCAAGCACAGCAAAGCTGAATCCATCGTGATAAACTACAATTCCATGTACTATCGATTCAGGGTGCACTACTGCTTCAATTCTATTTGGGCTAATTTTAAACAAATGATGTGCTTCTATTATTTCTAGTGCTTTATTCATCATTGTTGCACTATCAACTGAGATTTTCTTTCCCATTTTCCAAGTAGGGTGACTTAGTGCCTGATTTACTGTAATATTTTTTAATTGTTCAAGGCTATAATTTAAAAATGGTCCACCAGAGGCAGTGAGTATAATCTTTTCTACACATTTATCATCATTTTGCAAAACTTGAAAAATTGCGTTGTGTTCAGAGTCGATGGGAATTATTTGTACGCTCCTTTCTTTAGCTTTTTCAAGCAGTAACTTGCCACCACAAACAATGCTTTCTTTATTTGCTAGGGCAATAACTTTAGTACCGCTTTCTATAACCTTTATAACTGGATCAAGGCCTGCGATGCCAACTATTGCAACAACTGAGAGATCAACAGGTAGAGAAGCAACATTTGCTAAACCTGGAGCGCCAACTTCTACTTTGACGTTTGTACCAAGTAGATCTTCTTTTAAATCTTTGTAGAACCTTTCATCAGAAATGGCAGCATATTTTGCATTAAGTAGATTTGCCTGTTGTGCTAGCAGAGCAAAGTTAGAATTGGCACTTAGTGCTTCCACCTGATATTCTTCCTTTCTCTTTGAGAGCAAATCTACAGTCTTTTTTCCAATGCTTCCTGTTGATCCTAAAACTGAAACTTTTTTCACCAAGATACTAACTACAATAAAATCTTCTTAGTTATTTAGTAACCAAGCTCATGATCATCACCAACAGATGGTGAAGGACCAGGTGAAAAAGATTGGCCATGATGATCACCTGCATCATGCATATCATGCAAACCATCGGCACTTTGAGCTATTTCATTGTTAGAGTGGGGATAATCATTATCCGAATGATACCCCTCATCACCGTAGTCCATACCCATTCCTTCTGATGGCATATCTTCTCCACCACCACCTGAAAAATATTCAGCAAGGCTTTCAAGAAATTTTATGCCAAACATATTACCTGATTTCCCAAATAACGTTACTAGACTGCTACCACTGACCAAACCTTCAAACACATTATTATAAGCAGCAATTGCTCCTTCATGAAAGTTGAACATCCACTTCATTCCATCCACAATTGTTGAAACAGAGTCGCTATGACCAAGACCGAAACCACTTTTTTCACTAGCTGCTTCCTGGTGTTGCTGCTGTGCCTGCCATTCTGCAATATTTGGACCTTGTGCTTCACTCATAAACTTTTATTCTAAGCCTTAAGCTATTATTTTACCAAAAACACTGTAAAATATCAATTGTTTAAGAGAGGTTATCATAAAAATAGCTAACACTAAGCTATTTTTATGATTCTGATTACTCTATACCAAAACATCGATGATGTGCTGTAGTAACAAAGTGATGACTTGAGGTTTAAGACAACTTCTATTTCTTCTTAGAAGACTGCTCCTCTCTCTTTCCTTTTTATTTTATTATCTTAATATTAATTTACTCATAAATTATTGACAAGTACTAATAATTTAATTATTATTAGTATTATATTAATAATAAGGAAGAGAAATGCCTACTACTGATTCATCTAATAATAACATACCTGCATCAGTTCCGCCACCACCACCTCCTCCTTTACCACCCGGAGGTTTAAAGAATTGGACACCTCCACAGGATAATGGTAATAGTAAAAAACCTTCTAATGTGGCTACATCAGGAATTAGCAGTCGCACTGAACTAAAAAAAGGTCAATCTAAGAGTCCCGTTCAACAATCATCTCTTAATTTTGCAAAAAATCCACTATTTAAGAAAATGCAAGAAAAAAATAATGTGGATAGCAAAACTGCAGATGAAGGAAGCAATATTAGACAGAGTGAGAAAAATAGAAGCTCAACTCCCAAGCCTATATTTCCTAGAGTTTTGAGTCCTCAACAAGATAATGGTAGTAGTAACAAACCTTTCAGTAATTCAGAAGATAGCAAGAGAACTAAAACAATACCAGATCTATCTAATAGTTATAATCTATCGTCAGAGTTGGAAGAGAATAATAAACCCCTAGAAGGGCAAAACACCCTTGAAGAAAGATGTGAAATCAATACTGGACAGGGTGTGCCGCAAAAACCTATGACTGAACAACATAGTGGTGTACAGTTTGATAAGGATAAGCCAGGAGAAATGAAATGTGAAAGTAAAAATCAAAAATCATCTTTAGCAGAACAAAAAAAGGCAACTGGCTTAAAATATTCAATTGCTATTTTGTTATTGTGTACATCCGGTGCTGTAGCTGGAGTATGCACGTATTTTATGATTTCAGCGGTATTAAGTGGTGTTGCAGTACCAGTATTTTTTGCAGTTATTGCTTCTGTTTCTGCATTGGTTATGTTGAGTTCAGCTGCATATCTTATCAATTCATGTGTTTTTGCGTTAAACAGTGAGAAAAAAATAGGTCCTAATAGAAAACAATCACAAGAAGCAGAAAGCTTCGGACATAGCAATACTCCTATACCATCTCTAGAAATATCTGGAACACTCAGCGCACCGCCACCACCACCTCCGCCACCTGTGAAATCAAACGATCTATCTACAGCACAAAGGGTAATAAGAAAAAATAGCCCTAGTGATGCTAATCAAAAAGATGTGCAGCAAAAACAATCTGGTACTCTAGTAGATGCTCTAAGCAATCTATTTTCAGAGATTAGCAAAGGTACTACTTTGAAAAAAGTTCCAGATAAACAGAAACATTATCTTCCTGAAGATGGAAAGCAAGAGAGCGACGTACAAACGCTAAATCAAAATCAACCACAAAATAGTGGTTTACAGGAGGCAAAAAAGCTTGAACATAGCAATAGTGATACTACTACAGGTCCAATAAGGAAGGTTGAAAGTCAAAAAACTGACAAAGAGCCAAGCAATAGCGAGGGTAGGCAACAAACCGATAATTTGAGAGAAACAATTCTAGAACGAAGAAAGGGAATAGATTATCAAGATGAACAATCAGATTCCTTAGAGGAACGAGACGATTCTCTTTGTAGTTTGGAAGGATCACTTATAGAACCAAATAACACGTCCAATAAAGAGCTAAAGAACCCCGCACAACGGCTAGATGTAGCAACAGTATTATCCAAAAATGTAAGTACACTTTCACTACTAAATAGCCCTAGTAATAGTTTATTGAGCAATAGTGGTAATGTATCTGATGATGAAGATTGGGAAACAGAACCACATTCTATACCTTACATCAACCTTGATAAGACAAGACAAGAGATGAGACAGGAGAAAAAGGAGAAAGGTGCTTCTCCTTCTGCAACAAAAGGAAGTGGTGCAAACCAAGTGAGTAATGAGGTGCAAAATTCATCTATTGTTTCTTTTGAGGAGAAAGGATTAAGAATCTCTAAGGTTTAAACAAATAGAAGGAAAACACTACAACTTTCCTTTCCTAAAATAAGTTTACCTACAGGTCTGATTGTATTAAGATTACTTAGTACAATCAGATTTATCAAATGCGCTTATCTCAATATTACCTGCCAACTTTAAAAGAAACCCCTGCTGGTGCTGAAATTATTTCTCATCAATATTTGTTACGTGCGGGCTTAATCAAGCAGACAGCATCTGGAATTTATTCTTGGTTACCGCTTGGCCTTTTGGTACTTAAAAATATTGAAAATATTATCAGAGATGAAATTGGTGCTATTGAAGTGTTGATGCCTTGTGTGCAGCCAGCAAGTCTTTGGCGAGAGTCAGGACGTTACGATGATTACGGCAAAGAAATGCTGCGTATTAAAGATAGGCATGAAAGCGATATGCTTTTTGGTCCAACACATGAGGAGGTGGTAACTGATTTGATTAGAAATACGGTAAAAAGCTACAAAGATTTGCCACTTTGTTTATATCAAATTCAGTGGAAGTTTCGTGACGAAGTAAGACCTCGTTATGGCGTTATGAGAGGCAGGGAATTTCTGATGAAGGATGCATACAGTTTTGATGTAGATTACGAAGGTGCATTGAATGCATATAATTTGATGTATAAAACTTACATAAAAATCTTCAAACGCATGGGACTTACTCCAATTGGAGTTCGAGCTGATACGGGGCCAATTGGAGGAAGTTTAAGTCATGAATTTCATATATTGGCAAACACCGGTGAGAGCACCTTATATTATGACAATAAATTTTCTGAACTACTAGAGAGTGAAGATATTGAAAGTCTGAAGAGCATATATGCAGTTGCAGACGATATGCATGACCCTAAAATTTGTCCTATACCGCAAGAACAGTTAAATGTTAGTAAAGGTATTGAAATAGGGCACATTTTTTATTTTGGTGATAAATATTCGAAGCCTATGAAGGCAAGTGTTACTTCTCAAGATGGAAAAAATGTTAATATGCATATGGGTTCGTATGGTATTGGAGTTTCAAGGCTTGTTGGCGCAATAATAGAAGCTTTCCATGATGATAAAGGAATTATCTGGCCAGAGGCAGTAGCTCCTTTTAAAGTTGGTTTGATCAATTTACAAACGAAAGTAACGGAGGCTGCAGATAAAATATACAAAGCTTTGAAAAGCGATGAAGTGCTTTATGATGATACGGACGAAAGTGTAGGAGTGAAATTTGCCAGAATGGATCTGATAGGCTTGCCGTGGCAAATAATTATTGGAAAGAAAGCAGTAACTTCAAATATAGTTGAAGTAAAAAATAGAGCAACTGGCGAGGTAGAGGAAATACAAGTTGAAGAAGCAATAAATCGTTTTAGCGCAAAATGATATACGGTATTGGCACTGACATAGTATATATACCCAGAATATTGAGAATATCACAAAAATACGGGGAAAAATTTCTCAATAAAGTCTATACTAAGAAGGAGATAGAGATAAGCAAAAAATATAATAGCCAAGAAGTAAGGGCAAAATATTTTGCTAAACGCTTTGCTGCAAAGGAAGCTTTTGTTAAAGCGCTAGGCACTGGATTCAGCCAGGGAATTATAATGAAAGATATAGAAATATACAGTAATATCAGGGGAAAACCACATCTTGCTATCACAAAGGATTTCATCTCAAAAGACTACAAGATACACCTTTCTCTAAGTGATGATCAAGATTATGCTACTGCGTTTGTTGTAATTTGCGTTTAGTAGATATTGTTTAGTACATATGATTTCAAAAATTTTTTTTGAAATTATACTTTGACCTACACAGATCGACCTTTTTGTGAATCCTGGTTTCTGCTTTCTTCAACTTGTTTTGCAAAAGACGTCTCTTGTGTATTCATATGTTGAAGTGGTTTAGCAATTTCGCGTACAACGGCAGTAACTGCGGTTAAAAATGCTTTCAGAAGTGCACCTAGAGCTCCACCAACTGCTTCCCTACCATATATGCGAGCTTGCTTTTCATTATCATCAGCAGTTTCCCCTGCCCTCCTTCTTGGATCCATTCTATGAGCAATAACTGAAAACAACACTCCCCTAATTGAAGACTTCATTCGTGCTTTTGCCTTCTGAACATCCCCATCACTTACTGCTTCATGTTTTTGCCTATTATTCATTAGCTCCTTTTGTTGTTGAGCACTTAAGATCTCTTCCATCAATTGTTTTCTTCTCTTTTCCAGAACTCTTTTCTTGGACTCTGATTTATCGCGAGTGTGCTTTGTGGTTTCAAGTTCTACATCAATATCCTCAGATGCTGCTTGACTATATAAGGTTTCTATGAGCCTATCTATACTTCGCTTTACTTGCATAGTCCTTTCGTAGCTATCTAAATTATCAACTCCTTCATCAATTTGACTTAAAATATCCTCAAAAGGTTTTAAATACTCTTTAAATTGCTCTTCCAGCTGATTTTCACTCTTCAAATTCCTTTCTCTTCTGTCATCGCTATTCTCTTCAACATTATCATCTCCTTCTTCGAAAAGATCCTCATCGTTCATAATTTTTTTTAATTTAGTTAAAACCCCCACTTATTATTATTGTATATGAAAAAATTAAATTAACACTAATGAAAAGTGTTTACAACTTCAGCACTAGCTAAAACTACAGTGAAGCTGTCAAAAGTGGCAGGATCGTAATATCTCTCATATAATTCAACCGAACATCTGAGTTTTATCTTCTCCTTAGCATTAAAGCTAATCTCATAATCATTATTAGAGTTTAACATTGCAGAATTACGCAATAATTCATCAGCCAATACTGAATTTAAAATGCCATTAATTTTTATTGTAATCTTTCTACTTCCAGCACAATCAAGCACTTTTCTCCAGCCAAAAGAGGAAATATCTTTCATCTCTTCTTTGTTATTACGCAAAGTAAACCTTAAGTTTCGTATATTATTCAGCACAACAAAATTATTGTCATGACCTTTAATTTTCAGCTGTAATTTTCTCATCGCTACCTCCTTGTATTAAAATATCAAAATTAATTGCTGAATGTAAAACTTCATCATGCTGATTTATAGCACAATTACTTTCCAAAATGGTCTCACTACTAATGCTCTTTACCACCAAGCCAACATGCTTTATAGCAGCAAGCATGCTGCTTATATGATAAGTATATATGTCGCATGAAAATCTTACTTTTGTAGCAAAATTAGATAGCATATGCAGGTTAACATAATTTACTATGCGCAATCTCAGATAAGGAATAGTAACCTGCTTAGGCAGGTAATCATAGATGTTAGTAACATATTTCTTTAAATCAGAGTTTGCTTTTAATGCTGCATAAATACTATTATACAACTCATTTATAATTTGAATTTTTTCCATCTCACAGATACGGTTACGAAGATTGCAATTTGCAGGTACAATAGATGGTATCATCCTAGTGCTTACTGTACGAACATTATCTGTCAAGAAGATGTCATCCCATCCCCAGACACTGGTTCACTTTATAATGATGTCGTTCCAGTAGCTCTTTCTTGTCATACCAGTACTGGGATCCAGGAATTTTATTAAGTTGGTAAGCATAAAAGTAGCCGTTTTATTTTAAAATACAACATTTTGATGATCATGAAAAAACTGGATCCCAGTACTGGTATGACATCGAAGGGGCTACTCGGATGACACCATCTGTTGTATCTGCTATTGAATGACAAACAGGAACCACAAAACAACCTTTGGTTCGCGAAATGGAGAATACACCTTCTTTACCTCAGATAAATGGCTACTTACCCCTGGCTCACGATTTTTATAAAGAGCAGAAACATGCTGTATAATACCTAGCTTTATTTGCTCAGGAACGCTATCATAACCAGCTTCATATACAACATCAGCCCTTATTATGTTTAAATAATTGAAAAATTCAATATAGCTCCCTACGTCACTAAAATAATAACTAAGTTTTCGATTTTTATCAGTAGCCAATATTATTTTGTTCACAGGACCATAACTTAAATAGATTCTACGAGGTATATAGCCTTCATATGAAACTTGCCAAGTTTGCTTTACTAGAGACTTTTCCATATGCCACTGAGCATAATCAGTTGCCATAAAAATAAAACTTGAAATCAACTTATCATCTTGATCATTTTCAATTCGTAAAAAAGATTTAACCTCTCCTAAAGTTACTGGAAAAGATTTAGGCTTAGATTTACGTCGTATATTTATGATGGGATACTTTGGTCTTGTTGACATAACAACCCTCCTTTTCTATATATAGCTAAAATAAGTAAGACTTATCCATAAAAAATCTTACTTATTTTAGTTATCACTTAATATTAAGTTGCAGCAGCAACTCTATCGTACAAGTATATTGAGAAGAGAACGTATTAACGCTGTTTCTCCTTTTTTTAGGCCGGATTTTAGTAGATTGACATTCTGAGAATGAATGTTATTGAAAGTGGAGTTTATCTCTTTAGCAAGTAGACTGCGAAATTTCTGCACACTTTCATATGCGATATTTTCAAGTTCATGTGCAAACTTATCTTGAGCTACAGCTGATATGTCTTCAACTTTCTCATTGAACTCTTCTAGCTTTCTTTCCTTACCTTTAAAATTTTTCGTAAAAGTTTTCATATTAATTGGCCTCAACTATTCTTATAATTATAATGACAATAAAAAGACTACCGAAGTAAAAAATTAGCACTACAATACTGCAAACAACAGCAGCACACCAAACCGGTTCACTTTATAGCGTAAATTCAAGTATGTCATTCAAGTACCCCTTTTTTGTCATCCCAGTGCCCAGGCACTGAGATCTAGGAACCAGCGTCACGCACTGGAATGACACCCTCTATATAAACGTTAAGAAATTTACTAATAAAAAAAGGTAAAAGTGTTAGCTAGTTGTTACTCTCTAATCCTAAAAATTGGCGTTCTATACTGTATTTAAACATTTTATAAGCTCGCTTCAGCTTATATTAGGTGAAAACCCTAGAAATTATTGTGAAGACATAAAGTGCACATAGCGCAAAGATTTATAAGACGCCAACTGTATAATACTTTTGTCGTCTAATCTGCATAGATTGAAGGCAATAAAACAACTTCAATTTTATAGTAAGGAAGCTGAAAAATTTGTCAAGTAGTTTTCTTATCTTTTACAGGCATAATTTACATGCTACAATCAAATTTTCATAACTGGTGAATAAAAATGCAAAGAGATAAAATTAAAGTAGAAATAAAAAAGTTATCACATGGCAAAAGCTTGCCTCTTCCCTGTTATGCAACTATGCAGAGTGCTGGCATGGATCTTTATGCTGCATTGGACGACTCTGTTATTTTAAATCCACTTGAAAGGTTACTTATTCCAACTGGCATTGTGATTGCAATACCAAACGGTTTTGAAGGGCAAGTTCGCCCACGTTCTGGGCTTGCTGCAAAATATGGAATCACTGTCTTAAATTCTCCGGGCACTATAGACTCCGATTATCGAGGTGAAGTTAAAGTTTGCCTAATCAATCTAAGTAATCAGCCATATGAAATAAAAAGAGGAGATAGAATCGCACAAATCCTCATTACTCCTGTATCTCAAGTAATTTGGGATGACAGAGAAGAATTCTACACAGAAGAAACCGTCCGCAATGAAGGGGGCTTTGGCTCAAGTGGTAGATAATTTATTGCTTATAAGTTGACAATAATAATTTTTTACATATTACTTCAACTTATTTAAATGAGATAATTATGTTAACTTCTAAGAGCTATCTTCAAAAAACAAACATTGTACTTATAGTACTTACTTCTCTATGTGTCATAAGTGCAGCAACAGCACTTTCAGCTCCATGTTGGACGTCTTCAGCTTTGATGATAGGGCCAATTGGAATGAATCTACTTGCAACTGTTACCGTTGCACTGATTGCTTCAGTAACATATTCCATCATGAAAAATAATGAAATATCTGAGCTTAAAGCTCCGAGAATTGTTACTGGTAGCTATCAAAGATACCTGATGTTGCAGGTAACAGATAAAGATCTTAAATTTATTGAAGAGAACTATAAGAACGAAAATGGTGAATATATCATAGATTTTACTAACTCAAAAGGTGAAATATTCAAAGCTGCAAGTTATGGCCAGATTAAATACAAGGATAATCCTGATCCGATCTTGCTTGGCAACACTAAACTCCTTGATCTACATCAGCTATACAAGAAGAAAGGGGATAGTATATTTGAACAGATAAATTGTGAACAGGAATTAGAAACGTTAGGTTTAGGCGTTGAAGAAAATGATGCTAAAGAAATAATCATCGAATTTGTGCCAAGCTCAATTGTTAAGTCACCAAAAGTTGAACACGAAAAGCCAGAAAGATTATTAATCAGCCAAGTATAAAAGGAATAAGTCTTCCCTTCATTTTTTAGTGTTAATGACTTAAACTTATTGTAGAAACTGTCTCAAAAAATAGATATTCACATACTTGTAAGAAATTTGCTAAGGATTTTTATTTAGTCTGACTGCATCCTTTACCTTATCTAACAACCCATTAATAAAGCCAATTTTGTTTGGAGCATCAAGTAAATCAGATGCAATGTTAGTATATTCATTAATAACAATTGGTGCTGGTGTATCAAAATCAATTAACTCACATACTGCAATACGCAAAATAGATAAGCTTATAAGATTTAATCGTGAAAGTGACCAGCTTGGGTGTAAATAAGACTCTATTATTTTATCATATTCTTCACTGCTTTTTATAACCTTACATAACAAGTTTTCTAAGAACTGATGTTCAAATTCTTCACATTCAAATATATCTTTCAACGTACTTATGTAGTCCTTAAGCTCACAATTTTCCAATTTAAAAGTGCTTTTGTTGTAACTTACAAAAATATTTGAATAAGCAATTTGTACAGCAAGAAATCTTGCCGTACTTCTTTTTATGCGCCACTTTTTATCTATTGGTTTTTCCTCCATTATTTTAATTTATTGTGTAGATCTATCATATGCAAAACAGTTGAGGCTGCATGACCACCAACGTTCTTTTTATTTTTGTCAGCTCTAATTAGTGCTTTATCTTTGCTGTCAGCGGTAATTACGCCTATACCAAGGGGTATTGCATAATGCATAATAACTTCATTTAAGCCTTCAATTACTCCTTTACAAACGTATTTATAATGATCAGTTTCACCGCGAATCACGCACCCAAGAGCTAAATAACCGTCATAATTAGCATTCTTGCTTTTTACTGCAAAGAGAATTGTAGCTGGTATCTCAAATGCACCAGGAACTTCAATTATGTCATAGCTTGCATGACTTTCTTTTAATCTATCGACTGCACCTTCAAGCAAAAGGTTCGCTATTTCGGTATAATAAATTGAATTAACTATTAGTATTTTCGACATTTATCCCGACTTTTCTTGTTAAGAAGAACTTTATTAAGTATTGTTGAACCAGAGTTATAATATTACTAAATATCCAATATATTACCAGGCCGGCAGGAAAAGAAGAAAAAATAAAGACAGAAATGTAAGGTAAAAACTTCATAACATTTACTTGAATATCATCTTTACTGGTTTGATCTTTCTCACTTAGCTTCTGCTGAATTATCATGGTAGCGCCAAAAATTATAGGTAAAATGCCTATAGAAATAGGAAAGTTATAATTAAATAACCCAAATAATGTAAAAATGTTTGTTGGATCAGAAGCTGAAAGATCCTTAATCCATAAATAAAAAGGGGCGTGTCTCATCTCTATAGTAACAAATAATACTTTATACAGAGCAAAAAATACTGGTATTTGTATGAGCATAGGGAAAATGCTCGACATTGGATTTACATTGTTTCTCTTGAACAACGCAATTGTCTCTTTGTGCTGCTTTAAGCTGTCATTTTTGTACAACTCTTTTATACGAGTTAATTCAGGCTGCAGGCTTTTCACCTTGAACATCGAAATATATGATCTATTAGATAAGGGAAGCATTAAAAGTTTGATTACTAAAGTTAGCAATAATATTGCTAAGCCAAAATTTTTCAAAACAAAGTTAAAATATTCAAGCAGTAAAAACACCGGCTTGGTTATAAAATAAAGAACACCAAAATCTACAGCCTTATCAAACAAAGGTATATTGAGAGTGTCTTTATAAGAATCAAGTAAATTCAATTTCTTTGCCCCAGCAAAAAAGTAGTTCAGAGTAGAAGCACTTGTACCAGGGAGTATGTGTGTGTAAGGTCTAACAAAATCTGCTTGAAACTTATCAATGTTATTAACATTCGTGTGTTTAATGCTCACATTTATTTTATCTGATTTCTCAGGTATGATGGCTGTAAGCCAGTATTTATCAGCAAAACCAAACCAACTTTTTTCACTCGTGCTTGCCTTTATTAAACGCTTCTTAGAAATATCCTTATATGTCCACTCCTCTAGCTTATTGTTAAATGCACCTAGTACTCCTTCATGTGATATCCAATAGGATTCATTAATATTATCACGTTTACGATTGATTTTACCATAGGGAACCAAAACTACATTATCTTTTGTATTGTTTTCAATAATTTGCTCAACTTTAAACATGTAGTTATCGTCAAGGCTAATTTTCATTCTAAATAAAATGCCATTTCCATTATTCCAAAATAAATTGACCTCTTTTTGATTGAGTTTATCTGCTTGCCATACTGTTTTATAATCTGGAACTTTAATCTTTTCATTCGGATCGAGCCACCCAAATTCTGCGAAATATACATCTTTTGATTCTGCAGGTGACAGTAACACCACTTGTGAAGAAGAAGAACTCGGTTCTAAGTGGTAGTTAGTTAAGATTAAGTCATCAAACCTTGCGCCTTTCAGAGAAATTGATCCTTCAAGCATGTTATTGGTTAAATTAACTCTCTGTTCTCTAGTAGAATTAATAATTTCAGAACGATTTTGGTATATCATAGGAGCAAGGTCGTTAGAAGATTCGATATGTTCAATATTTTCAATCGATGGTTGTCTTTGGCTCGTGTTAAGAAAATTATCATAAATAATATGCCATGATACTATAATCAATATAGAAAGAATTGTTGCTAAAATTAAATTTTTTGCTTCTGACATGAAATTAAATCGAACATACCTCCTTAAAGTATATATTAAATATTGTACTAAAACAATAAGATTTACTTATTTTTAATAATAGCTTTTAACGCTAATCTTAAAAATTTACTCTTATAGCTTCAAATTTTAATAATATGAATGCAGCAAAAAATCTAGTTATTTGGCTACTGATAATAGTCATTACTGCAATGTTTATTGATTCACAAGGAGATAAACTAAGCAATAGGTTTCTGAGCACTTTTCTACCGTACACAGGAAGGGTTCAAAATGGCGGAAGTATTGAATTTACAAAGTCATACGATGGACACTTTTATATTCAAGCTCAAGTCAATGATCGTAATATAACGTTTTTGCTTGATACCGGAGCAACTGATATTGTTCTATCGCAAAAAGATGCGTTACATGCTGGTATTAACTTACAAAACATTCAAGATTTTAAAATATATGAAACTGCAAAAGGTCAAATAAAAGCTGGTGTTGTTCACATCCCTCAAGTTAAAATAGGAAATTTTTTAATTAATGATGTGCGCGCTAGTGTTAATACTCACTCTATGTCCCATTCATTACTTGGCATGAGCTTTTTGAGATATTTTCATTTTACTATTAGGGATAATAAGTTGATATTATATCGTAGTTAAACGTTCTATACTCTACTTATCAACGCTCTGCAGGTCAATATAGGAGCAGAGATAAATATTGCGGAACAGGTGCCGATTGCAATGCCAAAAGAAATGATTAAGCAGAAGTCTCTGACCATACCTGTACAAATCAGCACTAAAGGAAGAGCGGCAAGAAGAGTAGTACCTGAAGTTAACATAGTTCGAAATAGCGTCGAATTAATGCTGGCATCAACTACTTCACCTATTTTTGCATTTTTTCCACTTTTTTGATACTCTCGAATCCGATCATATATAACCACTGAGTTATTGATTGAGTAGCCAATTACGGTAAGGAGAGCTGCAACTGATGAAATATTAAACTCAATACTCGTTAAACTGATAAAGCCAAGAGTTAAAATCACATCATGGATCAGTGCCATTATTCCACCAAGTCCACACTGCCAGTTAAATCTAAGCCAAACATAAAAAAATATTCCAATAATTGCAATTAACATGGCTGATATCCCTTCAAATATCTGCGTTGAGCCTATTTGTGGACCAACATAATCTATTTTGCGATAAGTTACTAAATTACCTAATTTGCTTTCTAATATACTTTTAACCTTTTTAATTTTATCTTCATCTCCTTCATCTTTAAACCGCACAACTAAGTTATCACCAGCTTTTGAACTCTGTATCGTAAATCCACTCTCTTTTAGTATACTGAGAATAGCATCATCCTTGCTTGAAGATTTTATCTCTATCAAAATTCCACCTGTAAAGTCTATACCCAAATTCATTCCACGCAGCATAAAAGTAAGCATTGAAAAAATGATAAGAATAACGCTAACAAGTGCTGTCAAATTTCTATATTTACTAAATTTTATATCAAGATTATCTGGAATAAGTCTAATTGCCATATTTCCTACTTAAATTATGATTTTATATACTTTTTAAGCAATCGACTAGCTATTTTCTCTTAGCTTATACTAATAATGATCTTTGATTTACTTAATCTACTTGAAAAAGATATTTGATCAAAAAAAATGAAAACAGTCTGGTTGTCATTAATAAAGTGCTACTTAAACATCTTTTTTAATCGATTGATTTCATCAGCAAATTTTGGATCAGTTCTTATGAAATTTTCCACTTGTTTGACTGCGTGTATAACAGTAGCATGATCTCTACCACCAAAATTTCTTCCAATATCTGGCAAACTTTTTTGCGTAAACTTCTTTGCGAAATACATAGCTATTTGTCTCGGCCTCGCAAGACTACGGAGCCTTCTATTAGATTGCATATCTGCAATCTTTATATTGAAAAATTCAGCTATTTTTTTCTGTATTTCTTCTATTGTGATTGACCTATGATTTGACCTAAGAAGATCAATCAGGGTCTCACTAGCTGATTCTACTGTCATGCTTCTTCCAATTAACGAGGTATGAGCAACCTTATTTAATGCTCCTTCTAGTTCTCTTATATTGGATTTTATATTCCTTGCCAAAAATTCTAGGACATCCTTTGGAACATACATATTCATTCGTTCCACTTTCGCCTGCAATATACCAAGTCTTAATTCAAAAGTTGTTTCATTAATATCTGCAACTAATCCCCAACCAAGTCGTGATTTTATTCTTTCTTCTACTCCATCAAGATCACTAGGAGACCTATCAGCTGATATAACCAATTGTTTATTTTGGTCTATCAATGCATTGAAAGTGTGAAAAAATTCTTCTTGTGTACTATCTTTACCACTGATAAATTGCACATCATCTACCATCAATACATCTACTGATCTAAATTGCTCTTTAAATAACATAATATCTTTGCTCCGCAGCGCCGTAATATATTGATACATAAATTTCTCTGCTGATAAATATACCACTTTTCTTTTTGCTGACGGAGAATTGACTATGTCCCAAGCTATAGCATGCATTAAATGTGTTTTACCAAGTCCCACTCCACCATATAGAAATAAAGGGTTGCTTCCTGATATTGGATCTATAGATTCCGCTACACGCTTTGCCGCTGTAAATGCTAACTCATTTGACTTTCCTACCACAAAATTATCAAAAGTGAATCTGGTATCTAGTGGTGAACCAAGATTATGATTATTTTCCTCTCTATTTTTTAGTATCGTATTAGAATTTGAATTTCTTTCTTCAATTAATTGAATATCAATAGAACATACACTTTGATCTTCGCTTTGCCATAATGATAATATTTTTTCCATGTAGTGAACTGCAATCCACTCCTTTATAAATCTTGTTGGTACAGACAACAAAACTTCTCCATTTCTGTTGCTGATAAACCTTAGTGAACTCAGCCAGCTGTTATATGTTGCTTCTCCATAGAGATTATGGAGATAATTTTGGATTTTTTCCCAAGTAACATTGTGGTCCGTTACTGTAATAATCTGATCAAAAAACATAGTAGAAACCTTAGGGTTAATTAAGCTCATATACCACACCAAGAAAGAACAATAATCAGAAAGATGCAAGATAATCAATAGCTTACTGCAAGATAAAAAGCTAACACTACTTAATACATACTTAAAATTATGTAGATTTTTTGACGAGTTGTAAAGAGTATAAAAGCACTAAAATTGATCATTTTTTTGAAATAAAAACAATCAATTTGTAAATGTCGCTTGTACCGAGGGTTAGAAGTATGTTATTAAAAAAATAGTAATATATTATGTATAAATAAGATATTAAATTTACTGATAAATAAGTAAAGTACTCGCATAAATATAGCTAATTTAGTATAAATTTATTAAAGCAAATTTATGATTATATTAAGTAATTTGAGTCATAATACTGTATTCGGTATTGAACTGGAGTTTTACACTGAGGGAATAAAAAAAGAATATTTATTTCTGAATAGCATCAAAAATAAAATAGCTTCTCTTGGATTTTTTTGTGAGAAAGAGAGTTCTTTAAACCAATATGAGATAAAAAGTGACTGTTATACGAGCTCTGATAATTTAATTATGCATTTTGAGTTGGCAAAACAATTACTTACTGAAGTAGCACAAAAACTTGGGGGAAATGTTTCTTTTAAAGCAAAGCCTTATCTGGATAGAGCAGGCAGTGCATTAAATGTGCATGTTAACCTTATGAATTCAAATAACGATAACTTATTTTACAGCAGCAAACAAAAATATAGTGACCACCTGATTCACAGCATAGGTGGACTATGTGCAATGATGAAAAAACATATGTTGTTTTTTGCTCCAAATGATGATTCGTATTTAAGATTTCAGTACCCAGATATTCATACTCCAACGACGATTAGTTGGGGAGTGAATAACAGAACTGCTGCAATAAGAATCCCCTATTTTGGCAACGATTCCAAAAGATGCCGCCTAGAGCACCGTGTTCCTGGAGCAGATTGTAACCTTGAAAAAGTACTCACAGCAATAATTGAAGGTATAGTTTTTGGTATAGAGAACAAAATTGCTCCGCCAAATAGAGTGTATGGGATTGCATCTGATCCTCAATATAAGATGGAGAGTTTGATATAGCAACTACCTGTTAAACCCTAACCCATTAAACTCCTTTGAGGTAATTGGCCATTCTAGCACTTTCCTCACATCATTATTTACATTCCCATACCGTAATAGCAAGTCTGCAGCAGATAGTTTCTGCGTACTTTTAGACTTAGGCCCTATATTGGGAAGGTTGCTTGGTGGCTGCTCAGGAAGTGGATTACCAGATACATCCATGTGTTCAGGAAGAGATTTCATCTGATTCTTTATAGAGCTAGAGCTATTTTGTGTAAGAGTTTTATCATCTGGCATGCCAAGAATAATTTTCTCAGGCACTACCATAGTTTTTGTATAATCAACAGGATTACTATTTTCAGCATCTATAGTTACATGAATTGGTTCGCCAAACGCATTTATAGGGCCACCAAGTGATCCTTTCTCCATGCGTTCTTGTGCTCTTTTCCTTATTATTTCTTCTTCTAACTCAGTTTCAGTTCTTTCTGGTTCTTTTACGGTATCTTTTTCTTCACCTTCATCAACACTGATATACCCTTCATCTTCTGAAACTTTATCTCCTGAAACACCAGTAATTTCAGCAGGCTGTTCTTTTTTAGTTCTTATTTTATGAATCAGCAAAAGTAATAAGTAAGTAACTGCAGCAGCAGTAACTATAATGGCTATTTTTGCAGCAATGTGAATCACTGTCAAAAACACCAAGGTTGATGAAAGCCCAATCAACCCAGATACGATCACTTTATTCTTGCCTTCTGTCACACTTAGAAGTGCTACCATAATAATCCCTCAAATACCATACTAAAGTTATATTATATAGAAATTTTCTTACGCTTGCAAAACTGTAAAAATTTTAATCATTTACATAAAGACATATAAGGATTAATTAATATATAATTTATCTTAGCTATAATATGATATAAATACGTATAATGTTTGGCATGAAAAGCTTACTTGTAGAGAGGAATAGAATAGTAATATTATTGCTTATCGTGATTTTTACCTTCGGCTCATACACTTATATAAAGATGCCAAGAGAAAGCAATCCTGATATACAGATTCCTATAATTAGTGTATTTGTCGGGTTTCCTGGTATTTCTGTCGAGGATAGTGAAAAGCTATTAGTGCTTCCTATAGAAAATGAACTAAGATCCATCGAAGGTGTAAAAGAATTGAGAGCTTTTGCAACTAATGATGGTGCTCACATGATAATCGAATTTAGAACAGAGTATAATAATAAAGAAGTGCTCGATAATGTCCGTTCAAAGCTTTTAAACATAAAATCAAAATTACCTATTGAAGCAGAATCTCCGATAATCAATGAAATAGACTTGAGCTTATTTCCGATACTAAACGTTGGCTTGATTGGTAATTTGCCGGAAAGAGCTTTAACTGAAATAGCACGCAAACTAAAGAAAGAAATAGAAGCTCTGCCAAATGTTCTTAAAGTTGAAGTAGCAGGTATGCGTAAAGAAACAGTGGAAGTTATAATTGAGCCCACAGTTCTAACAAAATATAACATTCAATCAAATGAGATATTTCAAGCTATATCACACAACAACAGATTGGTAGGAGTCGGATCACTAGAAAATGATACCGGTAAATATTCGATTAAAATATCAGGGTTATTAAAAGATATAGAAGATATTATGAATATTCCTATTAGATCTCAAAGTGATGCAGTTTTGAGAATCAAAGATATAGCAAAAGTATACCTTGGGTTTGAGGATCACCAAGGATTTGCTCGTATTAATGGACTACCTAGCATTGTACTAGAAATTTCAAAACGTAATGGAAAAAACATAATAGACACGGTAAATCAAGTAAAATACTTAATGGACAAAGCAAAAGATCAATTACCTGAAAATTTAAAAGTAGTTTATTTGAATGACCAGTCAAAAAATGTACGTGATGTGCTTGACGACTTGGAAAATGGTATAATATTTGCCGTATTACTAATATTAACCATAATGATGCTCTTTATGGGAACAAGGGCTGCTATTCTTGTTGCACTATCAATACCTGGCTCCTTTCTCATAGGAATAATGGCTCTTTACCTAATGGGTATTACTCTAAATATAGTTGTGCTCTTCAGTCTAATTATGGCAGTTGGCATGCTGGTTGATGATGCAATTGTAATCAGCGAATATGCTGATAGAAAGATGATTTGTGGCATGGATAAAGTAGAAGCCTTTTGCACCTCAGTTCATGATATGTTCTATCCAGTTTTATCATCAACATTGACTAAATTAGCAGTGTTTTTCCCTCTGTTACTCTGGCCCGATACAGTCGGTAAATTTATGCAGTACATACCAATTACAATAATTCTAACTTTAACTGGATCGCTAATTATGGCTTTGGTTTTTATACCAACACTTGGTGCAATATTTGGTAAACCTTCAATAACTTCAAAAAAAGAAATAATAAGAATGAGTGCTATAGAAAGTGGTGAGGTAAAAAATACTGGGCTTATAATAAGAACTTATGTACGTATGTTAGAGAAAGTCTTAGATCACCCCAAAAAATTTGTATGTGTTATTGTATGTGTTTTATTTTTGTCTAGTATATTATATTTTACTTTTGGTCCTGGATTAAAGTTCTTTCCAAATGTAGATTCAGATAACATTTTAATCAGCGTTAAAGTAAAAGAAAGCTTATCAGCCAAAGAACGAGATTTGATACTTAAGAAAGTAGAAGAACGTATTTTGGGTGTTGAAAAAGAAATTTATGTTTTTTATGCTCGATCAGGAAAATTTTCAGACAACGTTATTGCCAAAATTCAATTGGAACTTGTAGATTGGCGCTGCAGGCGCAAAGCTAAGCAAATACTAAATGATATAAGGAGCAGTGTGCAAAACATAAAAGGAGTAATAATTGATGTACAGGAACAAAAGTCAGGACCATCAGCTGACAAGCCAATACAAATTAACTTAAGCGGAAGTGCATCCAACTTGAATTCAGTAGCAGAGAAAATCCTAAAAATTATGGACCA
Organism: Wolbachia endosymbiont (group B) of Xanthorhoe designata; assembly: GCF_964028585.1. Taxonomy (NCBI): domain Bacteria; kingdom Pseudomonadati; phylum Pseudomonadota; class Alphaproteobacteria; order Rickettsiales; family Anaplasmataceae; genus Wolbachia; species Wolbachia endosymbiont (group B) of Xanthorhoe designata. The sequence goes on along the minus strand of NZ_OZ034794.1, from coordinate 570,053 downwards.
ACCTTCATCTGGATTTATAAATATTCAAGATAGTAGATCAGCACCTGAAATAGAGTGGAATATGAGTATTGATAAGAGTAAGGCTACAAGCTCTGGAGTAAGTGTTGCAACCATCGGTGATTTTATAAAGATGGTTACAAATGGAGTATTAATTGGAAAATATAGACCAAATAACGCAGATGAAGAAATTGATATTGTACTACGTTTTCCCAGAAAGAATCGCAACATGAAAACTATAGATAACCTTTTTATTAACACAGCAAATGGACCATATTCTATGAGTAGCATAGTGAAATATGTTCCCGAAAAAAAGGCAAATAAACTAAGTAGGATTGATGGATCACGCACAGTAATAATCTCTGCTGACGTTGATACTGGCTATCTTATTGATGAAAGAGTTAAGTTCATTCAAAATTCGATTACTCAAGACTGTAGTAAAGGAGTAAAGATTAATTTCAAAGGTGACAAGGAAGATCAACAGAAATCAGGAGCATTTTTATTAAAGGCTTTTATATTAGCAATTACATTGATGATATTGGTGCTAGTGGCACAGTTTAACAACATATACTATACATTTATCGTAATGACAGCAGTGTTTTTATCAACAACATGTGTATTTTTCATTTTCTTTCTTATTCAGAAAGTTTTTGTAGTTGTCATGTGTGGAGTGGGGATAATTGCTTTAGCAGGAATTATAGTGAATAATAATATACTATTGCTTGATGCCTTTCATCAGCAAATTAAGGTGCGCAAAAATAACATTAAGCAATGTATAATAAACGCTTCAATTTCTCGAATAAGACCAATACTACTTACCGTTGCAACTACAGTTCTTGGTTTAATACCGATGATTACTAGGTTAAATATCAGTTTTTTTACGCTACAAATCACATATGATGCTCCATCAAGCCAGTGGTGGGTTGATATTTCAGCAACCATAGCAAGTGGAATATTGGCTGCAACGGTCTTAACTTTATTCTTTACTCCGGCATTGCTTATCATACAAAGACATGAAAAAACTTGACTTAAATTAGCAATCATTCAACATTTAAGATAGCGTTCTTTACATGTTGAAGCTATAATTATAACTAATTAAATTGGATTTATTTATATGATTGCTAATCGTAAAAGCAGTGTTAAGCAGAAAAGCAACAAGAATAACATAGTTGGAAGCCTTGATGTAATAAAAACAGCGGGAGAGCTCTCACTTCAAAAAGGTTTGGATTTTAATATTATAATAAATGCACTTAAAAGTGCTATCGAAGCAGTAGCTCAACAAAAGTATGGTAGCAAAAGTAAAATTGTAGTTAATATAGATAGAAACACAGGCAAAGTTACCTCATATAGACAACTAAAAGTCATTAATGATGAATCAAATGAAAATGAGTGTGACTTAATTAAGTTGACACAAGCTAAGTTAATAAAAGAAGATGCAAAAGTTGGAGATACTATTAGTGAGTTGATTTCTCTTAACACTGATCTTGTTTCAGCAAGAATTGCCCAGCAAAAGATTTCTGAAATAATCAAAGATGAAGAGTTAAAAAAGCAATATGAGGAATTTAAAGACAAGGTAGGAGAAATGAGGTATGGCATCGTTAAACAAGTAGAATATTCAGATCTTATTATAGACATAAACGGAATTGGAGCATACCTTCCTTTACGAAACTTAATTGGTGGTGAGTCATTTCGTGAAGGCGATAAGGTTAAAGCTTACATACAGGCTGTTAAGCGCTCTGACGATGGACGTCAAATCATTCTTTCTAGGGCTCATGAAGGCTTTTTAGAGGCATTGTTGAATCAAGAAGTACCAGAAGTTGCTGACGGATTGATAACAATTAAAGGTATAGCTAGAGACGCTGGTTCAAGATCTAAAGTTGCTGTTTTTTCATCTGATAAGAATATCGATCCAGTAGGTGCTTGCGTTGGAGTTAAAGGAGATAGAATAAAAACTATTATACACGAATTAAACGGTGAAAAAATCGACGTCATACATTACTCATCAGATTTGGGTCGATTTGTTATTAAAGCCATTACTCCTGCAGAAGTATCAAAGGTCATTATTGACGAAAATGAAAATTGTATAGAGTTAATAGTTGCTGAAGATCAATTGAGTTTAGCTATAGGAAAAAAGGGTCAGAATGTAAGATTAGCTTCAGAGCTTGTTGGATGGAAAATTGAGATATTAAGCACTCAGCAAGAATCAGAAAGAAGAAATAAAGAATTTAGTCAATGTTCAGTTTTATTTGCTGAAGCTTTAAACTTAGAAGAGATTATGGGCCAATTATTGGTAACAGAAGGTTTTTCAAGTGTAGAAGATATATCTAACACTTCAATTAAGGAACTTGCTTCAATAGAGGGCTTCAATGAAGATATTGCAAATGAACTTCATAATAGAGCAAATAATTACCTGAAAGCAGAGAATGATAGAAAAATAGAAGAGCTAAAAAATTTAGGTATGGAAGACGATGTAATCAACTTAGCCTTATCAATAGATAATAAAATTGCTCTTAGTAAACATAATATTAAAACTTTAGAGGACATAGCAGATTTATCAAATTATGAGTTTTGTAGCATACTCTCTTCCTCAACTAACAATAAAGACAATCTAAAAGATACAGCAGATTTAATAATCATAGAAGCACGCAAAAAGCTTGGATTAATATAAAAACAATATGAATAATGAAGATATCAGTAATAAAAAATTAACCCTACAAGGCTTAAGCAAGCTTAAATTAGACATTAATTTAAACTCTTTAGATAGTCAAAGTACTGGTACTACAATAGTAAAAAAAAGAAGAAAAATTCATTCTGCAGAAGAATATAGTTTATTTGACGAGAGTAAATTAGGCTCTTTAACTGAAAAAGAACAAATTTCCCGCATTAATGCTGTACAGAATGCTACTTTGCTGAAAGAAAGGAATCAGAGAGAACAAGAAGAGAAAATAAAAAAAGAAGAAAGCAATCAAGAAGCTGAAGATAAAAATGAATCACACTCTGTACCTAAAGAAATAAATAAGGAAGTTTTAAGTAATACTAACTCAGTTGAACAAAAAGAAGATAGTATTGAACATGAGAACAATGATAAAAAGTCTTTTAAAGCTAGCAAAGATATATACTCCAAGCATTCTAAGCTAGTAATTACACAGGCAATAGATGAAAGAAATGCACACCTCCCTGTATTTAAGCAAAAATTTGGTATAAGAAGTAAACAATCAAAGTTTACTAAGGGTAAAAATATAGCAAGAGAAGTTATTATACCAGACAAAATAACTATCAGGGAATTATCTATTCGTATGGCAGAAGATAGCAAAAGTGTGTTAAAAATGTTTAAAGAAGAAGTTGGTGAGAATTATAGAGTAGATGATACAGTAGATCCAGATATAGCATGTGAAATAGCAAAAAAATTTAATCATACGGCTAAACGAGTAAGTGATGCTGATAAAGAAAAGAATTTACTCTTCATAAGCAACAGAGAAAACTTACCTAAAAGACTCAAACCACCTATCGTTACTTTTATGGGACATGTCGATCATGGTAAAACATCATTACTCGATGCATTTCGTGAATCCAATGTTGCAGAAAGAGAGTCAGGTGGCATCACTCAACACATAGGTGCTTATCAATTAACGACAAAAAATAAGCAAAAAATTACCTTCATTGATACACCAGGGCATGAAGCGTTTACTGCAATGCGTGCACGTGGTGCCAATATTACTAATATAGTTGTAATAGTAGTTGCAGCTGATGATGGAATCATGAAACAAACAGTTGAAGCAATAAACCATGCAAAAGCAGCAAATGTCTCTATTATAGTTGCCATTAATAAAATTGATAAATCACAACCTGGCGATGTAGAAAGAATAATTAATAGTTTGCCTCAGTATGACCTCATCCCCGAAGAACTTGGTGGTGATGTTATAATTGTGCCAGTATCAGCAAAAAAGAAAATCAACTTAGATAAACTAGAAGAGGCAATTTTATTAATTGCTGAATTAATGACGCTAGAAGGAATAGAGGATTGTCGAGCACTTGGATGGGTAATAGAGTCCAAAATAGATAAAGCTAAAGGAATATCAGCTACATTAATAGTTGAAGAAGGAACATTAAAGATTGGTGACATATTGATAGTTGGTACAACATACAGCAAAGTACGCAGTATGATTAATCACCTTGGTCAAAGAGAAAAAGCGGCACTACCTTCTACTCCAGTTGAAGTTACTGGTTTAAATGGTGTACCAAATGCTGGAGATAAATTTGTTGTTGTAAACTCTGAAAGGCAGGCTCGTGAAATTGTTGAATACAGGTTAGAATTAATCAAGAAAAAGCAAGAAGATTTAGACGACAGTAATTTAGATATATTCAGTCGTAATAATAGTGAAACAGAAGAACTATCTGTAGTTTTAAAGTGCGATGTAACTGGTTCTATTGAAGCAATATCAAGTTCAATTGATAAGCTTGGTAAAGACCAAGTAAAATTAAATATTCTACACAAAGCAGTAGGAGGAGTAACAGATTCAGATGTGCTGCTTGCAGAAGCATCAAGCGCAGTAATTTTAGCCTTTAATGTAAAAGTGGATTCAAAAATAAGAGAATTAGCAAAACAAAAAGGTATAGAAATACATACTTACAATATAATATATGAGCTTATTGAAGACATGAGGATGTATCTAACTAAAATGTTAAAGCCTGTTACACGAGAGGTTCGTGTTGGTTCTGCATCTGTAAGGCAAATATTTAATGCATCCAAAGCCGGTAATATAATCGGATGTTATGTCACTGATGGAGTTATAAAAAAAGACTCTTTAATTAAGGTAGTACGTGGCAGCAAATTGGTGCATGAAGGAAAGTTAAAAGCACTACGTAGATTTAAAGATGACGTTAAAGAAGTAGGTGTAAACTTTGAATGCGGAATATCGCTAGAGGGTAATATCGATATTAAAGTTGGAGATATTTTGGAAGCTTATCAATTAGTGCAAGAAGAAAGGACGTTATAGTAGTTGAATATGAAAAAGGAAATTAGAAACCTAAAAGTAGCATCGGTATTACATAGGGCAATATCAAAAATCTTAATGGAAGGTAATGTTCTTAATGAAAAAGTAGTAGTATCTGATGTAAAGCTAAGCAAAGATTTGAAGAAAGCAGATGTATATATTGTGTTATCTTCATTGAACATCCAAAATGGTAATGCTGATATCAGCACTGTTGTTAATGAAATGAACCAATCTGCATGGTCAATACGTAAATCTATATTGTGTTATGTTGATTTGCGATTTATACCTGAGTTAATTTTCAAGCCTGATTTAGCATTCGATAATTTTGTCAATGTAAGCAAAATATTACATAATCACACTTAATTAATGTATTTCAACCATTATTTCTCATTAATGAGAATACACAGTTTAACAGGTTTATGGCTTGCGCTATTTCCTAGCTTAAGCGGCATTCTTTTAGCCTCAATTTCTCTATCATATCAGGCTCTTTTTCTCCTTGTTTTGTTTACTATAGGTGCATTTTTAATGAGACCCGCAGGGTGCATAATCAATGATATCTTCGATAGAGAAATAGATGCGCACGTTGAACGAACAAAATATAGGCCACTTGCAAGTGGTGCATTAAACATAAAGCAGGCTTTGGCTTTACTTTCACTGTTACTGTCTATTGCCCTGGTAATCTTATTATTAACCAATAAAACTACTCTTATACTTGGAATAATTTCAATGTGCATGATAGTTATCTACCCCTTGCTAAAGCGTTACGTTTTGTGGCCACAATTGTTTTTAGGGTTTACTTTCAACATGGGATCACTCATGGGTTCAGCAGCAATAACAAACCAGATTAGCATAGAATCCTTGCTATTTTATATAGGATGCGTCTTTTGGACGCTTAGTTATGATACTATATACGCTCATCAAGATAAAAAAGATGATGAGAAATTAGGAATGAAATCTACTGCATTATATTTTGGCAATACAACAAAATCTTGGTTGAAAAGATTTTACTTAATATCCTTAATGGCATGGTTGTACGCTGGTATACTATCATCATTAAATAACATCTTTTATATTGCTTTACTTGCCATAGGATTCATATTTCACCACCAACACAAAAATTTCAATCCAGACGATTCTAATCAATGCATGTCCATATTTAAAAATAATTCCCAGATAGGACTCCTGCTCTTTTTCGGTATCCTTTTAGATAGAATTGTAAATTCTACTTTTGTATCCGTTCAGATGCATGGCTAATGTTAAATAATATAACCATTTCCAGCAGTAAAAATCAGCTAATGAGAGAAGTGTTTATTTTGGATGTGCTGGTCTATTAAATGTTCTACACAAATTTTCCTTTATATCAAATTTATTTTTTGATTTGACACACTTTTTTGAATGTTTTCTCAGCATTTCATTACCTTCTCTCTCTTTTCTCTTTCTCCATTTCCTGGCTCAATATTTACACATGACATTTTTCTTTGAGGATGCCTTGATAGTGGTTCATATCCAGAAGGTCCTGGCTGTGATTTTGATAAATCTTCTATTGCCTCAAATTTTCGCTTTTTCACTTGATAAGATTCATCTACTTCTTGACGGGTACTATAAGGGAAAAGGTTTGACTGCACCGTATCAAGCATTTCCTTACTACTATAGTTTGTCACAGCTTCAAGACACACCCTTTTGAACTCCTCAGAAGAATATGCATGGCTCTCAATTATATGGGAAGAAAGCATTTTATGATTATAAGCTGCTAACATTGCATATTGTTCTTTTGGCGATCCTGCTTTATCTAATAGAAATTCTAACACTTCAATATCAACTTCAGCAGCAGCTTCTCTAAATGCTTCATAATTATTGGCCGCCAACATTGCATGTCGCTCTTCTGGTGATCCTGCTCTATCCAATAGCAGCTCCAACACTTCAATATTACCTTCACTGGCAGCTATTCTGAATGCTTGACAAGCATTAACCACCAACATTACATGTTGTTCTTCTGGCGATCCTGTTCTATCCAATAAAAACTCCAATGCTTTAATATTACTTTCAGCAGCAGCTTCTCTAAATGCTTCATAATTCTTCACTGCTAACATTGCATGTAGTTCTTCTGGTAATTCTACTCTATTCAGCAGCAGCTCTAATACTTCAGCATTATCATTACCGGCAGCTACTCTAAATGCTTCATAATTATTAGCTGCCAATATTTTACTCTGTACATCTAGTAATTTCGCTTTATCCAATAGAAACTCCAATATTTTAATATTACCACTGTCAGCAACCGCCCTAAATGCTTCATAATTCTTCACTGCTAACATTGCATGTAGTTCTTCTAGTGATCCTGCTCTATCCAGCAACAACTTCAACACTTTAATATTACCTTCACTGATAGCTTCCCAAAACGCTTCGTAATCATTAGCCGCCAACATTTTATTCTGTACATCTAGTAGTTTCGCTCTGTCCAATAGAAACTCCAACGTTTCAATATCACCACCATCATTTGCAGCTACTCTAAACGCTTCATAATCATTAGCCACCAACATTTCACGCTGTACATCTGATGATTCTGTTCTATTCAATAAAAGTTCCAGTACTTCAGTGTGCCCCGCATAAGCAGCTTTTCTAAATGCTTCATAATTATTAGCTGCCAACATTTTATACTGTACATCTAGTAATTTTGCTCTGTCCAATAGAAACTCCAATGCTTTAATATTACTTTCAGCAGCAGCTTCTCTAAATGCTTCATAATTATTAGCCGCCAACATTGCATGTCGTTCTTCTGGTAATTCTGCTCTATCCAGCAGCAGTTTCAACACTTCAACATTACCATTACCGGCAGCTACTCTAAATGCTTCATAATTATTAGCTGCCAATATTTTACTCTGTACATCTAGTAATTTCGCTCTGTCCAATAGAGATTTCAACGTTTCAATATTACCTTCAGCAGCAGCTTCCCTAAATGCTTTATAATTATCAGCCGCCATTAACATTTTATATTTAATATTTTTCTGTGATTGTTGTGTTTCGTTCATAAATTACCTCTAACCTAGAGATACATTATGCAGCATAAATACTTAATATTTTTCAACATTACTGTACTTACATTTTTAAGCATTATAAATGCTTGTATTTTTTGTATACTTCTTCGATTTTTGCTTTCTTTAGGAAAATTTCTATTGCACTTTTATCATAAGATAAGCATAAACTTTTCTTACCATAATTTTTCTTTTCCATTTTTTAATGAATTAGTATTACATATTGCTAAAAATTTAAACAATATAACCATTCTCGGCGCTCAAAACTAAAAAATGTGAGAATTGTTCGTTTTAGGATGGGTTAGTCTACCAAGTGATACATATACATAGAAAGAAAAACAAATAATACTATAGACTTAATATAGACTGAGACTGAGACTATAACTATATACATGATAAATTAACTATAGCATCTTGCTGATAGCTAAGATCAACGTTGACATCATTAAAATAACTACTTACCTGCTTATTGTCTATTTTTCTCCTTTTAGCTTGTGTATTCCCTATGTCTAAGGGCCTTTTATCTTGAGACAGCAAATCTTCACTTGATGAAGTATTGACTGAAGGATAATAGTTGCTACTTTCTTTTGCATACATTTCTTTTAAGATTGAAACACCTTGAGCATTCAAATCAGATCTTTTAAATTGTAAGAGTGATTCTCTTTTTTCTATCTCATTTTTTAAATATATTAATCTATCCTCACCCCTAGTAAACAACTTTTGTATAGCATCTACAGTCTCCAAAGTATCAGGATGACTTATCCCTATAATTTCCTCCTGTATTTCTTGCAGCTGTTGAAGTTCCTGTAATGCTCTTTTCCTTTCTCCTAAATCAGAATGTAAAAGAGCTATATAAAATTTGACAGATAGTACTATAGCAGCACTCTCTGAAAACTCATAGTCTTTTTGCAGCTTCAGCACTTTTTTAAAATATTGTAACGTTCTATTGCTTAATGTTTTCCGAAGCCCTTCATCTATATTCTCTTCGATGGAATAAGGAGCGGGTTGCAAGTACTGACTATCTTCTTGATTTTTCAGAACATCTTGCAGCTGCTCAAGTAAAGCTTGTATACTCAACTTGGGTGATAAATCCTCTTCACATGGTAGCATTCTTTCATTTATAGTTACTTTTTTTCTATCTTGACTTATAAAGAAACACGCTAAGGCATAGGCATATTTTTCATCTAAGTTATAAAATTCATACGCTTCAGAAGGATAAATATAAGGATCACCATGAGATTTAAAATCATTTCTTTCAAGGAAAATTTCATCTCTCAGTTGTCTTACATAGTACAAAATCGTAAAAGCCTCAGTATACTTTTTTTGCATTACGAATATTTTAGCTACAATAGTTGCTACATTCAGATATTCTTCTATAGATTCCAGAGCTTCTTCGTCAAATAACCTCGTGACTATAAAGTCATTACGTTTAACGTATGACAATGCTTCTTTATAATTTTTTTGTTTGAGATAAGTAGAAAGTATTTTTTTATCCAAAGCAATAGGAGAGAATGCACCATTTGTCTTCTCTAATTTTTTTAAATCTAGAAAGATTGTTAACGCTCTATTATACCATCCTAAACTAGCTTGCGCACAGGCGAACTCATATTTAATTAATCTTGAATATCCATCATCTACAGTAAGTAATTCATATGATTTTGACGCAAGATTGATAACTTTTTGATACTCACACAACTTATTTAAGCTACTTAAGACTAAACAAGAAAAATTCTTATTTTCCCCTATTAGATAGTCATATTTTTGACTATGCTCAAACAAAGATAAGAGATGACTTACCTCTAAAAAACCTCCTTCAGTTTCAGATACCAGTCCTATGACACAGCTTAATATTTGTTTTTCCTCATCTATATTAAGCTGTGAACGTATTGCTTTTTTTATTAATTCATGCATAATATAAACTTTGTATTTATCTTCCTCTTCTGAATAAATCATAGAATACTGTTCTAGCAATTCGAAAACGGAATATAGCTCATCCTCATCTCTGATCCAGGCAAGAAATACACTGGGGTTAATTTCACTACAACCAAAATAAGCCATAGCATTTAAAATTTTGAAAACTTCTTCTCCGGAATACATCTCTTCTATTGCTTCTATCGAAATTAGTGATGTTATTTGTAATATCCTAGCGTATTCATTTTGTCCAGTGTTTCGTGGAAGTTTCTGATCGAACTTTTCATACTGTATTAAATATTCACAAATTCCAAATGCTTCACCCAAAGGACTTGATCCTTTGTTCTTTATACACGCTGCTGCTAGCTTTATAGCTAATGGAAAACCTTTAAGCTTTCCTACAAGTGCTTTTATTTGTTCATCTTGTGATCCATCTACTATCTCTAAAATTCTTTTGACAAGTTGTACAGCGTGTTTTTCTCGAAGACTATCTAAAGATACTTCTGATATATCTTGATAATCCAGATCAGAAGAAGTAAACAAGCAATCAAAACCACCTCTTTGACCTCTGATCTTTAAAATCCTCTTTAGATCTTCTTTTTTAACTCCCTGAAAAAGAAAGAGGCATTTTTTCCTTTCTTTATTTCTTTCTCTTTCCATACACATGCTTAGCCTATCTCGGACAAGGGAAGCAAAAGAACTTTCTATAGACAATATATCTTGAGTATTTACCTCATAGGCATGAAGATAAACTCCTTTGTTTTCTTCAACAAATTTTCTAGCTAGTTGAGTTTTGCCAATGCCAGATGGACCTACTATTGCTACTGCCCCTTCCTGTAATTTCTCATATATCTCATCTATTTGTTCATCCCTTCCAGTGAATTCCCCTACTGGAGCGCACACATCCTTTAAATTTATTTTTCTAAACAAAGACACTAATCCTTTTTCACTTGGTACCTTTATACGAGACCAAAGGTTCCTAGGTCTTGCTGTACTAGCGCACTGTAAGTCGGAGGAATTGACATAGTCTTGACAAATTGCTTCAGTATGGCTTACAAATGTTTTTTCACTTTTTGACAATAAAGTGAATTTGATGTTTTTTTTAAATTTTCTTCCATCAAAGATATAATTTTACTATTTTTTTTAGCTCTATCTAGTCGGTTTTTGCTGTTTGTTGCCTTTTCACTTTCTCTCAACTTCGCTGTTTCTTTGAAGGATTTCATATGTACATTAAAGCTTTTTTTACGGTCTTGACGATAAGGTAAGATGTAATTGCTTAAAAAGCTTACCTCCAGTTCAATATGGGATTTAATTTTTACTATACAGTTTTGAATTATTTTCGTGCTTGGCACTTGAATTTCCTGATTAATAATATTAAATACCTCTTTCACGATTTTCTTAAAGTCTTGTGAATCTAAAGTATAAAGATAGTTTTCTGATCCCTTATTTTTAGCTTCTATTCCAATATATGTTGTGTCTTTTCTTTCACCAATAAGAAAACGACGATAACCATACTGACCAGACTTATCTTCGTTATTCCTTCTATAATAGACAAAAGAAGATTTCTCCTCTCTTATAATTTCAATATTTTCATATAAATCTCTAAGGCTATAATTTTTCTTTCCATACTTTACTATCTTGTCAGGTACCTCTTGCGAGTATTTATCAGAAATAAGAGCCTCAGCTATCCCTATACAATCCAATTTTTTCTTATGCTCTTTCTGAGTGTAATATTCAATTATCTTATCTATAGTATCATCTGCTATCTTTGAAACATGATCAAAGCCTATTTTCTCAAACTGCATTTCAAAACTTTGAAAAATATTGCATCCAGCATCCACTAATATTTTTCTAAAATCCAGTCTATATCTTTTAAACGTCTCTATCATATCTGATAGACTAACAAAACTTTTTGTTTTTTTTTGTTACATTACCTACTTTCAAAGATAATCTCATATTAGACACCATCCTTTCACCTGTATACGCTGAAATTCCAAAAATGCACCGAACAAACCCATCAATGTTAATTTCTTGTGGAAACATTCTTTTTTCTTGCCTCAGCATATTCCCAAATGCATCGTATGCAGCAAGTTTAATTTCGAATAACTGTACAAAACTTATAACAAAACTTATCAAATTTGAATGCTCTATTTGGTAAAATTGATAATGCTGCTCTTCCTTATAAGATAAGTGTATTTTATTATAATATTTTCTCTGTTCATTATATATACGATCTTCTGAGCCTTTTTGAGATACTATTATCATAGTCTCTAGTAATTTAGATATTGTATATATTTCATATTCTCCGCCCCAAGCTCCGGGTACTTCCATACATTCTAAATAAGCTTCGAACATAAACTGCTGAAGTTGACTACATTCTTGCATCTTATCAAGCTCAGTGCGAATTCTCTTTACTTCATCTTCATTAAAGAAATCAGGCTGGAGCTTATTAACATCAATATTATACTGCTTAATTTTTTTATCATTGAATTTACTTTTAAACTTTTCTTTAAAGATACCTGTTATAAAATAACTTTCATTCCAACTTTCAAAAAAATCTGTCATATTAATTTTTGTTTCAAGTACTTCTCGGTTAGAATACATTGCATGAATGACTTCAATACGGAATACTTTCGTTACTAACTTCCTTAGTGTGTTATTCCCATAAACATTTATATTGTCTTGTATTAGCTTTTGCATTGCCTGTACATCATAACCTTCTTCAAATAGTTTTTTAAACCTCTTATAGAAAGCATAATCATCAAATTTTACGGGAGTTAAGTAAGCTAAAGCAACAGACCAAAATAAGCAATTACCATCTCCTGGTACATCAACTTCTTTATACGAAACAAGAGGATGCATTATCTTAGCAATATCTTTCCTGTTATTCTCTTCAGCAATATCTATAGGAGTCTTTCCTTCATTATTTGAAATATCAACATGTGCTCCCACTCTCAGTAAAAACTTAACAGTTTTTGACTCCCCCTTATAAGATAAGCAGCAATATGTAAAGGTGTATCATTATGTTCATTAACCTGAAAATTAATATCTAGCCTTGGACATACTTTGAAAAAATCTTGTAGCTTTACAACCTTCTCATTTTCTGAAAGACTACAGTCTTCTATAACACTGGTAAATCTTTTGTGTAATTCCTCCACTGTATTTTTTAAAATTGGCTCAAAATGAAAACTTCCAATACTTAGTATATGTATAGTATCTTTTTCATTGTAAATTTTTTTACTAAGAATTTCAGAGCTTAACACATTCTTTTGATAACCTTCACTATCAAGAATGTTATGTATAGGTACATTTTTTCCATCAATAGTGGTTGTTACTTCAATTAAATGCAATCTTATCTTATACTCATTACAAATCATTTTCCCCTCAATTTCAGGCCTGCCACATATAGGGGCTCGTAATCTACTTCCATACTTTAGGTCAGTTAATTCTTTATATAAGTGTGGTCTTTCATCTTTCATTTTCTCTATATCTTTAACAGTGTATTGCATGCCAACCAAATAAGTCTCCCATAAGACATCATTATTAATCTCAGGCAATGGAAGTGCTATTGTAGTATTGCTAGAATTTTTAGTATCTTCTATAATTTTATCTTTCATTTTTTCTTTATTGTTGAAAGCGTGCTTACCACAAACCTCTCTCAAAGATTTTACAGTACAGTTCACATCAGGTTTAATCTGTCTAAGACCTTGTACAACTGAATCAAAAAAACAATCTTTCCCATCAATTGATTTTCCTATTGTAAAATCTTTTGGCAGCTTCAAGTCACTTTGAATGCTAGTACCTTCCCTTTGACTTTTTATTGACTTAGATTGACCAGATATTTGCTTAGAGCCTGTTCATAATCTTTTCAGAAGCAAAGCAGCGAAAGCAAGAACGACCATTTGCAGGCTAGTGTTGAGTTTCCGCTCGCAATTTTTCCACAATCGCCTACATTTTTGCAACCAAGCAAAAGATCTCTCAACAACCCATCTTTTCGGCAATACGACAAAGGTGTGTAATTCGCTTCACCTCAACAGTTGCACCAATAGTTACTTTCATCTGTGTTGCAAAATTTTCTCCTGTGTAGCCAGCATCAACTAGTATATTTTTAACTTCAGATAGGTTTTCTTTAGCATTTTTAACCATTCTCACAGCGCTACTACGATCAGTTATTTCTGCCGTTGTTATATAAATTGCGTGGGGTAAACCTTGTGTATCTACCGCAATATGGCGTTTTATTCCTGAAACCTTTTTGCCTGCATCATAGCCTTTTTCTTCAGCAGTATCTGCATTTTTTACGCTTTGTGCATCAATTATGCAGAAGCTGGTTTTTTCTTTCCGACCATTGTTTTGTCGGACCACGCCAACTATTTTTTTTAATACCAGCTCCAGAACACTTTCTTTATTTGCATCTGCTTTTTCACTCCACTTCTTAAAATAGTCGTAACAATTCCGCCATTTTGGAAACTCTTTTGGTAACATTCTCCACTGGCAGCCACTTTTTAAGACGTATAACACTCCACAAAATACATGATATAAATCAAGTGTTCTTGGCTTTGTCCTCTTCCTGCAAGACTCCAGATCTGCTACAATAATCTCAAACTTTTCTCGACTTATATCACTTGGATATAAACTTCGCATATCCTACTTTATATACTTTATCCTCTCATTCTATCCCTTTTTTGAGATCACGTACAGGCTCTTAGTGGTGGTGTGTGTATTTTGTATTTGCAATCACCTATAACAAAAATATCTCCTACAATTGGCCTCAGTATATCAAAAATGCTTACCTCAAGAAAAAGCATCTCTCCTACAAATTGTCCTTCACCAATCTCGTATAATTTATCTGGCTCTTGCTTTAGTACTTGTACCATGTACGCCTTATTTTTCGACTTATACAAAGCTACTTCTCCTAAATGGGCAAAACAATCTTTTAGTAATCTCTTAATATTCTCTTGCATTCTTTCATAAGTATGCTAATAAGTTATATACTAGTAGAGTCCTCTTGTACCTCACCAACTTGTAGTTACTCTACCAGTATTGTTATGCTGCAACGACTTTTACTAATGTTCCTGGTCTGTGGCGCATTGGCAATGGATTCGACTGCGTATGTAAATCAGTTCCTCTATCAAATCTCCTTGGCTCTTGTTTTGCATATAGTGGCTGTCCTAGTGTATTTACTGTTTCATTAAAATCTGCTGGTGCAAAATATGTTGTAAATGTGCTCGCTGTTCCTACTGGAAAACAGTGCCCTGTATCTTTCTCAATAAATCTTCTTACTGTTCCTTCGGGGTCAGTTGCTTGCCCTCTATATTCCTCAAATGTTATGCCACAGAACGTAAATCCTGACCTCATATCATTTCGAAGTGCTGCTCCTTCTTGCCATCTTTCATATGCCTCTTTCACTTTACTATGCGAAGTTAGTGCATCAAAAAACTCAGGGCTTACCAGTGCATGAATTCCCGTCATATATTCACCACTTAAGTTATCCTCAATATGTCGCAATACCTCCAAGCACTTACGCTTTACATCAGTTGTTGCTGTTCCAAGGGCAAAATTTACTACTTTTGGTGTTATTTCAAATTCGTTGTACAGATTTAATAATTCCGACCCATCAGCATCTAAAATTATTCCCTTCAGCGCTCCCATACGCAAATGCTCCAACGTTATTGCATGTTTATTTCTCATTAGCTGCAAATGGTCAGTTATTACATCTGCCAGCGCTTTCAGTTCACTTTCCGACCCAAATGCTCTTATTCCCTGTACTTCTTCTGGTAACACTACATCATCGTGAGGAATATGTGGAATCGTAAATGTTCTTACTTTTCTTTTTCCTCTTTTTCCTACTGTTGCTGGTGCTCCGGGTACTTGCGTTGGTAGTAAACTTAACACTCCGTTGTGTTCTTCTATGGTAATATGTCTAAATCTTACTGATCTACTTGGAAACAAATTTAAATTTTCAATTCGTCCATAATTTATCGGCAATATATTTATCGCATTTGTTAGTGCCGTCATGCTAAATGCTGTGTTTGTAAATGGATTTTGCATTTTTTATTTTCCCCCTTTGTGTTTTTTATTGTTTAATATAGCCTTAGACTGCTTTACGGATAATGATCCCTCGTCCTTCAAGTTGCTTTATTGCTGCATTTTTTTGCTCTTCAGTGATATTTGCTGGCCACACCACTGCATGATCTGCTAGTATTGCACCACGAGTAATAATTACTGCTTTGGCATTTTCTGTCGCATTTACATCACTTACTATTGCACCTATTGCTGTTTGTGTACCATCTGTGGCAGTTGGATTTATTATCTTAATCATGTTATCTTTATCGAGAGCCACTACTGTACCAAGTTTAAGATTTTGTCCCTTTGCTACTGTTATCTGATCTCTTGAATATAGACTTGACACCTCATACTTTAATAGGTCACCAAGATTATTTTGTTCGCTTATACAACTCATAAAATTTCCTCATTTATTTTCCCCTTTAGTTTTACCGCCATGTTTATAATTGTTGTACGCGGCGGTTATAAAAAAACTTAAATACTTGATTGTGCTCTAGTCCTTGCTACCTCCATCATCAACTCTTCTCCTGAATTCTGCGGTATTGCACTCAGTATCTCTGTCTTCTTTGTTCTCTCTGCAAGTAATTCCATTAAAACTTCCCTAGCTTGCTCAACACTTACACTTTGCTCAATAAATTCTCCTATCTTTTCTGGCATTCGTGATAAGTTACATAAACGTATTAATTCTAAAACTTCTCCTCGACATTTTTTGCATCCACCTTTTTCAATTAATTCATTTGTGTCTACAATCTGTTTAGCTGTTGCGTTTAAATTCATAGTGTAACTCCTAATAAATTCTGAATATGTTGTTATTTCATCAGCAAGGCCTATTTCTATTGCTCTCTCGCCAAAATATAGCCCTGCCTCCGTTGATCGAATCTTTTCAATTGAAAGACCTCTGTTCCTCGCTATTAGCTGCACAAACATTTCATATAGTCGGTCTACTTCTTTTTGTAAGCTTTCCAGACTTTCAGACGTCATTGGCTCATGTGGGTTTAAATCATTCTTTCGACTACCAGCAAAGATTGTGGTGTACTTAATACCTTGCTTTTCATCAAATCTACTTTGATCTATATGACTTGCTATTACTCCTATGCTTCCAACTCCTGAAGTTCTAGTTACCAATACTTTTTCAGCACTTGATGCAATTGCATACGCCGCAGAATACGCATCATCATTTGCTATTGCCACAATCCTCTTTTTTCTCCTTGCTTGGTAAATAAAGTCGGAAAGGTCGAATAAACCGTTTACTTCTCCTCCGGGGCCGTCTATGTCCAAAATTATTGTTTCTACTTCTTTATCTATTAAAGCTTCTTCTATCTCTTCACTTATCTTCTCATACGATGTCATCCCCAATACATCATCAAAAACTTCTGACTTTTTCGTCAAGATTCCATGTATTGGTATTATTCCTCTTTCACTATTTCTTACCGCATGTTTTATATTTTTAAAGATAGGCTGCTTTCCTGTTTGTAGTGACAGTAATTCAAAACTCCTTGGTTCTACCATTACACATCTGTTTAGCCATATCGCTTGGTTTTTCATATTATCTCTTGATTAGTAGTAACGTCGGAATCAAAACTTAAACCCAAGGAACTAGCACGTCTTTGATCTTCTGCAATTTCTTGGTCTATTTCTTCTACATCATAACCTAGCTCTGAAACTACTTCTGATCGACTCTTAAATCCATTTCTTACTGCCATTTGTTGTGCTTGCTGATCTTTTAGTGGATCTACCCAATCAAATCCCTGTGGTATCCATTTTACTTCTTCTTTCGCTGCTTTTACTACTTTTTCATCTATACAGAGTTCTCCACAAAGTACTGCTAACTCTAGCCATCTACTCCATACTGGTCTGCAAAATTGGAATACTATAATGTTATGTTGCAGCATAGCGCATCGACGACGAAACTCTATCAGCCCTGCTCGAATGGATGAATAATTAACACCGGTTAAATCTCCTGTTAGCTGCTCATATGTTATTCCTGTACCTATTGCTATTGCCCTTAGCTGCTGTCTCATAAACGCTTCATAACTTCCTCCAACATCTGATGGCTCTGAAAATTTTATATCTTCTCCTGGGTCTAAAAGCTGCATTGTTCCAGGTTCTAGGCCAGATAGTGCTACTCCTTGCTCACTTGCTTCACCTTCTCCCATGATATTTGCTTCTGGATCGAGTCTCGTAATAAATCCTGCAAACATTGCTGCGGTTTTCTTTCTCACCAGCTCTGCATCATCATATTGATCAAGTTCATAGAGCTTTAGCAGTATACTCGAAAGCCATGGCTCTCCTCTGATTTGCCCAGGTCTTAGTGGTCTATATATATGTAAAACATCGTTTGCTGGTACTCTCACTGATTCTCCAAACGTACTTTCACCAGGGTGTTCTCTAAATAAGTAATATGCTTCTCTTTGCCCAAGTCTATTGAACTCAATCCCGTTTCTTATTACATTACCATTGGCTAGTGTTTGATTGCTCTTATTGTCCAAATGCTCTGATTCCAATACTTGAAGTTGCAATGGTACAGAAAATCCATCTTCGAGTTTACGATGTCGGAGGCGTACAAAACACTCTCCACCTTCTATCATGCTCCTACATACCAGAGCTTGTAATCCATAAAAATCACTTATTCCACAGCTATCTGCTTCATCTGTCCATTTTAGCCATAATTCTTGCACTTTCTTTCGAAATTCTGCATTCTTTGCTTTTGATTGCGGCTTTATTCCTGTTCCAATAGAGTTACTTACTATCGTATCAATAATATTTGCTGCATATGGATTTTTTCTCACCATATCACGTGATCTACTACGTAAAGTTTCAAGGCTTTGAGACAGCAAATTGTTTATACTTCCTAACTCTGGTTGAAAGTGAAAAAATCTTCTTCCTGAACCTGCCGCATCCCATGCTGAGCTTTTTATCTTTGGCTTGCTAAATAATTGCTTGAACGATTTTAATAACATTACTTTTCCTGATCTGAAACTTTGGATAACTCAGCCTCTAGCTCTTCTACTGTTGGTAAAGCTGCCTTTATATTCTTTGGTAGATTTTCAGTAATTTTATATTCTGCCAACCCTATCGGTTTATTTATGTCTTTCAGTGTATACTTAGCTAGTACGTTATCCTTTGACTTGCATAAAATTAATCCTATAGATGGTTGATCTGTCTCATGCTTTAATAAATCATCAACGGCTGAAAGATAAAAATTCATTTTTCCTGCATATTCTGGCTTGAAATCTTTGTCTTTTAGCTCAATTACTACAAAGCAACGTAGCTTCAAATGGTAAAACAATAAATCAATATAGAAGTCTTTATTTCCAACATCTAAGTGAAACTGCCTACCAACAAATGCAAATCCTTCCCCTAGCTCAAGCAAAAACTTCTCTACATGGCCTACAAGCCCTTTTTCTACTTCTCTTTCGTGAGCATCGTCTCCTATACTCAAAAAATCAAAAATATATGGATCTTTTAATGTATAATGTGCTAAATCTGATTGGGGAGAAGGTAACTTATCTTTGAAGTTAGTAACAGCTTTTCCTTGACGTTTGTACAATTCACGTTCGATTTGCATCACCATTATACTACGTGACCAACCGTGCTCTATAGCCTTTTGAAAATAGAATAGTCTTTCTTTTGGATCTTTTACTTTATCTAAAATAACTACAATATGAAACCAAGGCAATTGTGCAGCAACCTGCTGCGTAAATTCAGTATCTTGATATTCTGCAGCAAATTGGCGCATATAAGTAAGATTCCTAGCACTAAATCCCTTCATTTCTGGAAATGCGCTTCTTAAATCCTTACTTAGCTGATCTATGATTTTAGCACCCCAGCCATGTTCTTTTTGGCGTTTTAAGATCTCTGTACCAATATGGTGGTAAAGCACAATAAGCTTGCTATTTACTGCCAGTGCTGCTTTATAACGACTAGTAGCAATCTGCTCTTTTAGCTGCTCTAAAAATTCTGTATATTCTTTTGCTATAATTTTTGTCATATGGTTCCTTTCAACGATATTATATGATCCCTTTACTCGTTGAAAAAACAATCTTTCTCTTTGGCTTCATTCCAGCAATCTTTAGTTCACCTTTGATGCGTTGTCTTAAGCTTAGCAAGTCATTTATCTGAACTTCAGCATATCTCACCACATGGTCACCATATGCAATTGATACTACTCGCTCTCCGCTTTGCAGTTTTTTTATCGCTTCTTCGACTTGACTTAAATATTCCTGATTGTACATTTTACTTCTCATTCAACCATTTACTTTGTCTCACTTTTTTAGGTTTTTTGCTTTCTGGCTTTTCACTTAAACTATTCCATTTACTCTCTGGCCATCTGTCTATTCCCAGTGCTATCGATGCAGCTCTTGCATAAATCCTACAGTCTAATACTTCATTTCTTTCTCTTACCTTTTGCCACTCTTGTTTGGTATAACCTTTTACTACTTTGCTGACTAATTGCTCTGCCGTTAGCTGCTTAAAATATTCAGGTGCATACTCGGGAAAATGACAGTATCCTGCTGGAGCTTCTTCACCGTCCTTTAAAACATTAAGTAATTGAAAAAGTTCTGACTTTAAAATCGATACTCCCACTGGCCAGAGCTTTATTCCTCTTTTCAGCTTTTGACCACCAACTGTTATATCTACTCTGCTTGGACTGCTAAGTGGTACTAGGGCTTTATTTACACCTTTAACTGCCATTACTCTTCCAGATCCTTGATGACCTCTTACCCAGTTGTATACTTCTTGCGTTGCATATCCAGCATCTACTGCCATCATGCTTATCATATATTCAAGCCCATTTTCACCGATAAAATGATGACTCAGAAGCTCCGAAAGTTTTCCCCATACTTCTCCACCTCCTGTATCTCCTTCAAATACTCGGTAGTCTATTGACCAACTTTCACGGCTTTTTCCCCATGCTACAACTTCCACCTCTAGACGATCTTTTTGGACATCTACTCCTGCAGTAAGTACCACTTCTCTCCTAGGTACTGTGCCAATCTGAAAAAATTCTCTCCTGTTAAATAATTGTTTCCAGTCTGGTACTTCTCCTTTGTCTACCCAGGTTTCTCCAAGCGTAGTATTTATCCATACTTTTAGTAATTGTTCACTTTCTTTTGCATAAAGAAAATCTTCTACTGCTTGAGTCCAACTATACCAGCCAACTGGACTATAAAGACTTGAAAGATGAAATCCTTTTTTCTCACCTTTTACTCTATTAGTAGGCCTCCATTCTCCACGCTCAAGCATCTCTGTCTTTTGATGATTTTCTATTTTGCCGCTACATTCAGTGCAGACATAATGTGCTGTTCTTGAGTCATTGTTTTCCCATTTTATTTGTGACCATTTTAGAACTTGATAGTAATTACAATGCGGACAGGGAACAAAAAAATATCTCTTATCTGTTGCTTCAAATTCTTTCTCAATTCTGCTTATTCCATGAATTGTTGGTGTTGATACTAAAAAAATCTTTCGCCGTGCAAATGTATTAGTTCGAGCAATACTGAGCAGCACTGGATCTCCTTCACCACCTGAATCTCCTGGATAGGCGTCTATTTCATCAAGAAAGAGATATTTTACTGGCATAGATCTCAGTGCTACACTGCTATTTGCTCCGGTTATTACTACTATTCCACCTGGAAATTCCTTACTCTGCACAGTATTGCCTGAGTCTCTTGATCTTGGGTCTTTTACTTTACTCTTTAAACATGGCGTACTCTCTATTAACGGCGCAAATCTTCCTTTTGACCAACGCTTTCCCATTTCAACTGTTGGCTGCACAACTAACATTGGACCAGGAGTCTGATCTATAATATAGCCTATCCAATTGTTACCAGCTTCTGTTCCTCCAATCTGCGCTCCTTTCATGAATACTACTTTTTCTGCAGGTGAAGATGGTGATAGTGAATCCATTATTTCTTTTAAATAAGGAGTTCTTTCTGTTCTCCATTTACCTGGCTCTGATGCTGCAGTTGCTGCTAAAACTCGATATTCATTTGCCCACTCTGATACTTTAAGCTCTGGATCTGGTTTTAAACCTTCAGAAAAAGATGTGGCGTATATCATTGTCTGCATCTACTCATAATTGGTTCTATCTCAATATTGTTAACAGTAGAGTTTATTCCTCCACACTCCTCCAATTCCATAAACATCTTTTTCTGAAATTCGTTTTCTATATATCTTTTGCTCATCTCGCTTACCATTATTGCTACAGCAAGAGCAAATATCCCTGTTATTGTTGCAAAAATGATCACACTGCTTATTGTTGTTGCTGTTAACCCTATACATACCGCTATTGCTACTGCACTTACTGAGGTAAAAACACAGATCACACTATTGTATTTTCTCACTTTTGCATCTCTATGCTCTATACACCTATAATAAATTGGTACAGATCTGCCTATCTCGTCTGGTAATTTGATGCTCTTTTCTTTAAATAAAGTTTTTAGCAATTCTAAATTATTTAACTTGATTGCTAAGTGCAGAACAGGTGTATAATTTGCTCCTTTTTTTAGCAATAACTTTACTACATGTAAATGCCCTTTTTCTGCAGCAAGGTAAATCGGTGATAGACTCTTATTATTTGAAATATCAATATCAATTTCTTCTTTTAAGATAGACTCTACAAGCTCAATTTCTCCTCTTTGTGCAGCTAAATGGAGTAGACTATTCTTTTCAGAACCGTATTTATTACTCATCAAAGCCTTCTTTATCTCAGGTTTAGCGTAATCAAATGGTGTTTTACCGCTATCGTCTTTTACCAGAGGGTCTATATCTTCTCGCGTTAGTAAAACTTCTATTGTTTTAAGTCTTTCAGCATAGTGTAGTGGTGTTTTATTTTCGTAGTCTTGCAAATTGACTTGAGCATTAGGCTCCCTTATTAAGCATTTGAGAATATCAAGACATAAGTCTCTTTCATCGTAATTAGTATTACTTACAGCTATATGAACAGGTGACAATTTCATCGAGTTTTGTCCTACACGTGCGCTATTTACATCTGCTCCTAGCTCCAGTAATAACTTTACTATCTCCAATTTTTTGTTGTTAACTGCATAGTGCATCGGTGTCTGATTTCGTGCATCAAAAACCTCGATTTCAGCATTTCCTTCTCTTATCAAAATCTTTACAACTTCTGCATGTCCTATGCCTGCCGCTAGATGTAATGGCGTATGATGCAAAGCATTTCGTGCATTAACGTCAATACCTTTTCTGATCAAATATCTCACTGCATTAATTTCACCTATCATTGCAGCTAAATGAAGTAAACTATCTTGTTCTGACCCGTATTTGTTATTAATTAGCGCTTGTAATATCTCTGCTTTTTCCCTTCTTTGGCGTAATCAAGAGATGTTTTACCTTTATTATCTTCCACAAAAGGATTAATGTTCTTCTTCGTGAGTAACAAATCCACCATACTTAATTCATCAAACTCTATAGCGCAATGTAGTGGGGTTTTCCCATTTAATCCTCTAACATTTACATCTAATCCAGGTTGATTAATGAGACACTTTATTAACTCTAAACTTAAGTTATCAGCCATTTTATATTCAAAATCTTTTTTATATTTGAAATTTAGTATTAGATAATTCTTGTAATGAGTTTGTAATCTCTTCGGTTAGCGTCTTATGAATCTTTTCAGTGTCGCTCAGTGAGGCAAGCAGTGCTGAAACTCTATTTGGAATATTAAGCAAATTATTACGGACAACTCTTGCTACATTAAATGCATCGCGCTTTACTTCCTCTACTGCTACAAGTTCACCAATCTCAGCCTTAGCTTTCGCCTCAAGCAATTTGCCACGTTCCATCTCATTTTTTATTCGCGTTTTAAGCAACATTGTGGAAAGGTTACTTGTATTTTCGTTTTCTGGATTTTTCCTCCTCAGTGGCTGACTTAGATCTCTTATTGCTGCTACCGCTTCATTTGCTTGTTCTCTATTGATCAAACCATCCTCCAACTCAACTATTCCTTTTTTTACTAAATAACAGACATATTGCTTTGATACTCCTATCTCTCTTGCCCATTCCGTCTGCGTGATTTTTTCCACTCTTTTCCTCCTCTCTTTTTGCTCCTTTTTACGAATTTTCTTCTTGAATTTCTGCAAAAGTTTTACCAGTACCAGAAAGAATTGCTTCCCTACCTGTGTACACTTGCCAACGTTTTATCGTTACATCTACAAATTTTGAATCTAGCTCTATTGTTCTGCAAATTCTTCCTGTTCTCTCACATGCAATCAGTGTACTTCCAGAGCCGCTAAATGGATCAAGAACTATGTCTCCTGATCTGCTGCTGTTTACTATTGCTCTCTCCATTAGCTCTACTGGCTTCATTGTTGGATGTAATGAGTTATGTGTTGGCTTATCATAAAACCACAGATCACTTTGATTTCTACCCCCATGCCACTCACGTTTATTACCGCTTTTCCATCCATAGAGCATTGCTTCGTATTGTCTTTGATAATCTGATCTTCCTAGCGTAAAGTGATTCTTCGCCCAAATGATAAATGTTGACCATTTTCCTCCTGCCTCCTCAAATGCTTTTTGCAACGTTGAAAACTCTGATGATGATATGCAGATGTAAATTGCACCTTTCGTATATGCTAAAATATGGGAACAGATGTCGTAGAGAAAAAGCTCATACTTTTCACCTTGATTATCATTTAATATTTTTTTCTCTTCTCTCTCCTGACTGCTACCGTAATCAACGTTATATGGAGGATCACATACGGTAATATCTGCCATTTTATTATCTAATACCGCTTTATATGATTCAACTAAAGAGCTATCACCACAATAGATTCGATGATCACCTAAAATCCATAGATCACCTAGTTTTGTTATTTCTACCTTTTTGTCATCAACAGCTAAGTCAGAAAGATCTTCTTTTTCACTATCTAAATCATCAAGGAAATGTTGAACTTTTTCTAATTCAAATCCAGTCATTTTAAGATCAAACTGTAAATCTTCTAACTCTTGAATTTCTACTTTTAAAAGCTCATCATCCCACTTTGCCCAATTAGCTGATTGATTTGCCAGTAATCGAAAAGCTTTGGTTTGTGGTTCATTTAAATTATCACTTAAAACAACTGGAATACTCTCCATACCAAGTTTTCTTGCTGCTTTAAGTCTTAAATGACCATCAACCACAGTTCCATCGCTTTTTGCAACTATTGGTATACGAAAACCGAATTCCCTGATTGAAGCACACATTCTATTTACTACGTCATCATTCTTACGTGGATTACGCTCATATTCAACTAGGTTTTCAACAGGATAGTAGTGGATTGCTAAATTCATATCTTAATAATTAAAAAGTTAATATTCAAAATATATCTGACGCTAAAGAAGGCCTGGGGTCGGACCCACCAAACCCGCCATTATGGCCGAAAGGACCCACTTTTTATGGGTTTTTCATCTTATTAATATCTTTACTAATATAGAACATTAATGCCAAAGCATCGGCCTCATTATCATCTCTAGGTGAAAAACTTTTTTCACGTATCGCTTCAATAACTTCACTCTTACTTGCATTGCCTTTGCCTGCTATAAAGCGTTTTATAGTTTTAACATTAACACCTTGGTAGGGAATATTGTTCTCTTCACACCAAGCAGACAGAACTGCGAGAAAACCGCCATAGCAATGGGCTGCATCAGTTCCTAGATGTCTTCTTACTTCCTCAAAATACACTGCAGAAATGTCCTTCAAAGAATTAAGCCAATTACGAAAGTTTAAGAAGCACATACCGCCTCCACTGAAACGACTACCATGAAAGCCTTTGCTTCCACTTTCAATTATTCCATCTGTTAGAATTGCCCAGCCCGTTTGCTTGCCAAGGTCCAGTGTTAGGATTGACATTTATATTCAGAATTTGTTTCGCTAGAGTGCTATATAATATATATTCAGGATTTGAAAAATTTTTGTCCAAAAAATCTTCTTCTTAAGCAAACTTTTTAGAAAAAGCTTGGTTAAAAATCAGTAAACAGCCCTTGCATAATTATTGGTCAAGGCTTTCAGATTTCTATCTTAACTATTTAAATAGTCTATTATGCTGTGGTTAGTTTCTTATGAACATTTATCCAAATCGTAAATTTTGGGAAGATGATTTAGAAGTCCCTGTTAACCATTTGCTTGATCGTTTTCACAATACAAAAATACGTCAGTCTTGGATAGATTCACTTTCTGGTAAGCAATTAAATATTATTTTTCAAAACTCCTTTAAAGATAAATTAAATGCTCAACTCTTTGATGACGAAAGTTACGATAATACATCTGTACAATACAAACGTAAAGTGATTGCTAATTATTCCGATTCTCTCGTTACTTACTACTTGATTACCTGTTTTGACCGTGCAAAACTAGAAGTTACTGTCAGTGAAATTGCAAGATCTGCATTAACTACAGAACTCATGAAATCCTACCTTGTAAAAAATAATAATAAATATGATAAGAAGTCTTTGCTGTTTCTACTGTTTCATGCAGATTACAATCTTTTAAAGTCTGTCTATCACTTTGAAAAAATACAAAGAAAGAGTTTCATGTCTTTTGCCTTACAAAAAATACCAAGACGACCAAATACTCCATTTAAGGACTTTATCTCAGAGGAAATCATACAACAAATACTGAAAGAAGATAACATTAAGAGAAATGACAGTTTCGAGAATCAACTACAAGGTTTCTTCTATCATCAGAATCGTTTATATGTGTTAATACGCAAAGCTAGCGATATAGATTTGTTGTTAAATTCAAACAAAGTCATTCATGGCCATAAGGCAGAGTGGATGATTTTGGATTTTCTACTAAATGGCACTCAGGTAGATCTTGGTGCTAGAAATATTGATCAAGCTATAGAAATAGCAAATAGCATTGCAAGTTGTTACTTTGGCTGCGAATGTATTTTTGTAGATGTGCAGGATAAAAACTTCGCGGAACAGGTGCATAAATTTATAGAAACTTGTATTAATGAATCTGATTCAAATATTCGTGTTTTTGAGTTAAAGTTTCAGTCAAATCGTTTCAATTACAGCTATACTAATATCACTTTGACTGTCGCTCCATATGATCCTATTGCACCGGAATTGCATGTTTTAAAGCCATTTGTAGGAGACATAGTACCATTGATAGAGTCGATTAAAGTAATATTTCAAGGCAAAAAGATAGGCTTATTTTTCAAGCGAAGTGATGAGTATATAGCAATTTACTACTCTGAACATCCTCTGAATAAAAGGGAAAGAGAGGATTTTAAAGCATACATAAAACAATTTTATGGTCTTACAATCTTGCCAAGAGCAAATCTCTGATCTTCTTAATTCTGGCAGCTCTTGGGTTAATCCAAATCAAAATTACATCAAAGCAGCAAGGTATTTGTCAGATCTTGAATTAATTAAGATGCAAGAGAGGTCTTACATTATCTGCTCTCGTAGACAAGATAAATTAGATTGGCCAAATATAGTTGATCCATACTGTAACAATGAGATTTTCATTGATGAGGACTTTAACGAAGCATGCGATAATATAATTTGTAAAAACTGCAACCGTGATATTTTACCTAATACCTACAAGAAGCAAAGATTTCACCGCTTATCTGCATATTTAAACCCAGAGAAATTTATGAATTGGTTTGAAGGTCAGCTAAGTGATACAAATTTTATGTGGCAAAAAGTGGAAAGTGGAGTTTATCATGTTGGTGGACAAGGTAAGATTGTAAGTTTAATCATACTTGATTTTTGCACCAATCCAACATTCTTAACGATAGATAAGCTTAAAGCTAATCCAACTGTATTAATAATACTAAGAAAAAATCCATCAAACATACCTCTTGATTTGCCCACAGTAAAAATGGTTGACCTTTTCTTTCAGCATAAGACTTTAATTGAAGTATTCCAAGAAGCAGCACAAAGAGGAGTACTAGAGTTCATGCCAAATACTTCAATGCAAATCTTACATACTGCACTTAATCTAATTGAACCTCCTAAAGAGAGGGAATTACTAAAGTTGCAATTGATAGAGGGCTCACTTTACGTAAACAATATAGAGATTCTAAATAAGAAAGCTGTAGCATGTATGAAAGTTTTGCGCGTATTATTTGAACAATTTTTGAATGATTGTAAAAAAGAATTACCTCCCGAAAAACACATGTTGCTTCGCATAACTGAAATAGAAAAGCGCCTAAATCTTGATCCAGAAGCAGATCCAGAACATCACATCAGAAAACCACTAAACACAATCCAAAGAACAATAAAAACCACCTTAGCTAAAAAATTAGGACTAAACATCGAACGTAATGATGTGATTCAAACAGTTGGTTGGCCTGGATCATCGCGTAGAGATTATGGTTACCGTATTAACCCTTTTACTGTGGTAGTTCGTTAACTGTGTTGACGAGAAGTAAAAGTAGTATATTTTACCCTAAAGTCACATCTAGCTTTAAAATACAGTTTTTGTCTTATTTAAAGAAATTTGAAAATATAAATTCTCAATTACGCAACTCACCAAAAACCTATCTCGTTTCTTTTGCTTTCTTCAATCTTTTCTACTCTGTTCGTTTGCCGACTTTTGTGTTTGAAGCACATCTACACTCAATGCCCTTCTATAATATATATACCGGATTTCTTGCTACTTTTTCCGGGATTTTCTGAAAAAAAGTTAAAATAATTTGAATGTAGCTCAGAAATTAAAGAGCTTTAAGAATCCGCTAAACGGAACTCCTAGACATCTTACTATTTGAGTTGTTTCCATTTTGGAAATAACTGTTTACTGGAGCTGAGAAGAGGTCAAATGGATTTTTGATAAAACATATATCCCCCTCTATCTAGCTCATTAATAAGTTATAATAGCCCTCTAAAGACGTTTTAAAGAATTTGGTTGCAGTAAAGACAATTAATTGGTTAAATTCCTTAAACTTCATTAATGGTTTGTTTGTAAGTTATAGGAGATAGATAATGGATGAGAATAAGATTGTATTTTATACTACCCCAGGTGGAAATATAGAAATTGAAGTTTTATGCAGAGATGAAAATCTTTGGCTTACGCAAAAAAGGATGGCTGAATTATTTGATGTGCAACTGCCGGCTATTAGTAAGCATATAAAGAACATATTTGAATCTGGTGAATTACAAGAAAAAGAAGTTGTTTCCACTTTTGAGGTAACTGCTGCAGATGGTAAAAATTACCCGACGCAATTTTATAATGTAGATACAATCATAGCTGTTGGTTATCGAGTTAATTCTAAAAAGGCCACATCTTTCAGAGTATGGGCTACAAAAGTTTTGAGGGATTTTATCATCAAAGGATTTGCATTGAATAGTGAACGGCTAAAAAACGGCCCAAAGTTTGGCAAAGATTACTTCAATGAATTACTTGAAAAAATCAGGGAAATACGAGCATCCGAACGTAGATTTTACCAGAAGATTACAGATATTTATGCTGAATGCTCTGCAGATTATGATCCACATTCGGATATAACAAGACAATTTTACGCAAAAGTACAAAATAAATTATATTGGGCAATTTATGGTTTAACTGCAGCAGAGTTGATATGTTCTCGAGTTGATCACGAAAAGCCACATATGGGACTAACTACATGGAAAGATGGTTCTGGCAACAAAATTCATAAGAGTGATGTGAGTACTGCAAAAAACTATTTGACTGAAAAAGAGTTGAGTGAACTAAATCATATTGTTTCGATGTATCTAGATTATGCGGAACTTCAAGCAAGAAAGCATCGGCTAATGAAAATGCAGAATTGGGTTGAAAAGTTGGATGCATTTCTATTGTTCAATGATTATGAAGTGCTTAAAGATGCTGGTAAAGTTAGTGCTGAAGTTGCAAAAGCTCTAGCTGAAGGAGAATACGAAAAGTATAGAGTTATACAAGATAAATTACATGAATCTGACTTTGATGAATTAATTAAAGCAAGTAAAGAAAGTGAGAAAATAACTACAACAAAAACCAGCTTGTAGTTGAGCTATCTATGTTTGACATCTTGCTTTTATTTTAATTTCAAGGGGGGTGACCCACCCTTTAGAAAGCCCTATCTGCCAATAAATAGTGAAAACATGAATCTTTGTCTTCATTATACGCGATAAAATTGGAGACGTAAATAAATAAATTTAGATCTTTGTCTCCATTTTGAACTATTAAGCGGGTTAAGAGTTCTGTAGCTTCTGTTTCTTCTTCTATGGCAGTAACTTTTTTCCTTTAGCTTCATCTACAATTTGCTGATTTCATCACTGAGAGTTTTGCAATCAATTGCTCAGAGGTTTGCAATAAAAGTTGTTGTATTCTCATATAGTCTCCATTAAACCCTTAGAGCCTGTACGTGATCTCAAAAAAGGGATAGAATGAGAGGATAAAGTATATAAAGTAGGATATGCGAAGTTTATATCCAAGTGATATAAGTCGAGAAAAGTTTGAGATTATTGTAGCAGATCTGGAGTCTTGCAGGAAGAGGACAAAGCCAAGAACACTTGATTTATATCATGTATTTTGTGGAGTGTTATACGTCTTAAAAAGTGGCTGCCAGTGGAGAATGTTACCAAAAGAGTTTCCAAAATGGCGGAATTGTTACGACTATTTTAAGAAGTGGAGTGAAAAAGCAGATGCAAATAAAGAAAGTGTTCTGGAGCTGGTATTAAAAAAAATAGTTGGCGTGGTCCGACAAAACAATGGTCGGAAAGAAAAAACCAGCTTCTGCATAATTGATGCACAAAGCGTAAAAAATGCAGATACTGCTGAAGAAAAAGGCTATGATGCAGGCAAAAAGGTTTCAGGAATAAAACGCCATATTGCGGTAGATACACAAGGTTTACCCCACGCAATTTATATAACAACGGCAGAAATAACTGATCGTAGTAGCGCTGTGAGAATGGTTAAAAATGCTAAAGAAAACCTATCTGAAGTTAAAAATATACTAGTTGATGCTGGCTACACAGGAGAAAATTTTGCAACACAGATGAAAGTAACTATTGGTGCAACTGTTGAGGTGAAGCGAATTACACACCTTTGTCGTATTGCCGAAAAGATGGGTTGTTGAGAGATCTTTTGCTTGGTTGCAAAAATGTAGGCGATTGTGGAAAAATTGCGAGCGGAAACTCAACACTAGCCTGCAAATGGTCGTTCTTGCTTTCGCTGCTTTGCTTCTGAAAAGATTATGAACAGGCTCTTATACTCACCACAAGTCGTTCAATCTTTTTTGAAGAATTTTCTTTGCAAAGTGTAAAAAATGTGTTAAACCTACTAGTAAGTTTATTTTGCAATAGTTGGGTTACTAAAGGTGCCTTTTATTCGAGTTTTTAGGGGAGCTACACGCGTTAATTAAAAAAAGACGAACTTTTATATCTAAATTACAAATAGTGTTGTAAGGACCTCCTAAAGCGTTTTAAAAGGTAGGAGTATTTTGTTACCCTCTCTATGATAGAAGTGACATAAGTTGGCTGTTGCAAAAATAACGTTTCAAAAAGTCTACTAACCATTTGTTCTTTAAGTTTGAAAAATTTTCTTTGCAACCAACAAAAAAACATGATAGACTAGTTTTAGGGTTTCTTGTAGTAAATAAAAGTTTGGGGTAAAAAATAATTTAGAAGCGCCTCGTAATCGAGTTTTAAGCTACCCTACATGAGTAACTTAGGTCTTGGTGGTATAATTGTACCCTTGGGTCATAGAGTCTTTTTAAAACGCTATTATAAATTGTTTTGTCTTTCACTTTTAGGTCCTTCATCTTTTTTTTCAAGTTGTTCAAAATGCAATAGTAGGTTTTTCGTATTTTTGTCTCTGTGTTGTATTTCTATTAGTGACTACTTTTCCAAACTTCTTTCTTTTTGCTCAAAAGTTACTATGAACCATTACTATAGTTATTGTATTTTATATTAGTTTATTATTATATCATTTATTATTATTTATATATATATAATATATAAGATTCTCGGAAAGTGGAAATCAGCCACTGTAGCGGGTTTGAGTATTACCAAATTAGCTAAATTTTTTGGAAATGGAAACGTAATATTTCTTATATTAGATGGCTAAAAATCAACGAATTTCAATGGTTTAAGTGTGAATATACTCTAATTTCCAAATCTTGATAAATTTTCCGGAAATCATGGAAATTTGGTCGTGTGGAATTCATTTTTTGTTCTTAAAACCTTACTTTCAGAGAGACAAAATGAACCCACAAAACTTTCATAAGTGAGCTTTAAGTATTTTTTAGAAGTTACCTATTTCAAACCTTCCTGCACCTAGCTTAAACTTACCTTCTCCTCTGGCAAAAGAACCAGTTTTGATATCAAGCCATTTATCCTCTTTTGAGTTTGTAGCCATACCTTTTACTATTTTTCTTTCGTTTAATAGTTCCTGTGCTAAACGTTCAAGTCTATGCCTACTAACACTATGAAATGCAGCTGGTAATCTATGCCGTTGTTGAAACACTCCTGGTCCACCTGTATGAGTAAACGGATGACCTTCTTCTGCTGACACTGCAATAGCTTGCATCAGTATCTTTTTTAAGTATTCATCAGATAATTTTCCAAGCTTAAATTCCTCAGATATATCCTCAAGCAAGCCAGTTGAGGAACGTAAGTAAGTTCTTATATTCCTATCTGTTGCACCATTAGACTTAACTATAGCTCCTTGGTATACTGCATTATTAACTTTACTAACCTTTAATGTATTAAACACAGTATTCTGATGCTCTTTTGAAGCAGGCCATAATGCAAAAGAACACCTCACACCATCAACAAGTGCAGTTGTACCTCTTATCGCATCTCTTGCCTGTTCCACAGTCGTAATCGGTTCACTGCACTTGGGTTTTCTCATATGATGTGCTACAATTACAGCTGCTCCTGTTTCATTTGCTAAGTTTGCAAGTAACCCCATTGCGTAATATCCCATTTCTGGATCTGAGTTTATATTAGCATGGACAAATGATACTAGTGGATCAAATACTATTAGTTTTAGATCTTTTACTTTATCTAATTGTCTACAGATGTCTTCAAATTTATCTGAAGTTTCAGGACATTTACCACGCATGTTGCTTTTCACTATAGAAAAGGGCTCTCCCGTATTTGGAATAGGTATAATAAATAATCGATTTTGATATTCTGCTCTCTTGCTACCAGGATCAAGACGATCAAGACGACGGTGTATCTCACCTGCATCATCTTCTGCTGAAAAAATCACCACTGATCCATGCTCTGTAACAAGGGAACCAAAACCACATATCTGATCTGCATCACTTGCAACCTTAAGTGCCAAGTCAAGGAGTAGCATACCTTTACCTGTATCTCCCATAGCAGCTACTATTGAGGTAACACCTAAAGGAAATAAACCTTCAACAAGAAACCTTTGTATTGGTACTGAACCTAAATAACGACTCACACTCCAGTCTAAAATGTTAAGCGGCTGTTTTGTAGATCTTTCTAAACTTTTCATATTTGAAGTATTTGGAATGTCAGTAGATGGGGTATCAATAGTAAGTAAAGGAGTTGAAGCTAAAAATTCTTCAATGCTTATACCCTCCTTTACACAATCAGCGGCATCCCATTTCTCAGGCTTATCTTGAGGAATTTCAAGCACAGCAAGTGATGCAACTCCAAGATCTAACAGCTTTTTTGCAGCATTTTCAGCATATCGTTTGCCTGGTTCATCATTATCTGGCCAAATAATAACATGTTTACCTTTAAGTGGAGTCCAATCTGTCTTCTCAATAGGTGCATTTGCTCCTGACATTGCTGTTGTTGCAGTTATTCCTTTCTCTATCAGCGCTTCTGCACATTTTTCTCCTTCAACCAGAATAACTTTATCGGACTTTAAGATACCTGAAATATTATAGAGTGGCCTTATCTTCGGTGCACCAAAGTCAGATTTTTTAATATCAAAAGGAAGATATCGCTTTCCATTATTATCATCATAACGATAGACTCTAACAATAGCTTGGCCGTTTTCATCGTAATAATCCCAATATGCAGTTGGACTACTTGAATTCTTGAAATGACCAAGCCACTCAGCTATAGAAGCCATTATTTCAGGAAACTCTATTCTTGTACTTTTTCTATTTACTCCCGCCCAAAGGTCGATAATGTCACCACCTTCTCCTGTTGCAAAATCATGCCATAGGCCAGCTTCACTGCCACTTAATTCTACTACTAGACTCTTTCCTTTATCACCTTGTACATTGCCTACATAAAACTTATCACCACGAAAAATCCCTCTTGGCAATAGATAAGAAAGGCATGATCTGATATTTAACAGAAGCTGAGCTTTAAGCTGTTCTTTTTCTATTAACGATGCATTTTTTCGTGAAGCTGCAGTATTAAAATTGCAATAGATATCCATAAAATCCTCTGAATATATTTTCAATTTAAAACTAAGCGGTAGCTATAACTTTAGAAGTCTTCCAACATCCATTAACTTTGCGAATGTATTTTGTCATAGGCTTGCTATTTCTAAGTTCATACACCACTTTCAGAGTATTTGTACGTTCGTTTGGTTTAAATATAACGATGCCAGATGTATAAACACTTCTCAAAATGTTTGAGCCGCTTAAAGCTTGAAATGGATTTTTCTCCAATACAGTCGAAGACACTTTTTTGGTACAATGTGTGAGCACTATCCCGGCCATAGGATTAGTTATTGAACGTAATTTCTCCATGTCACTTCTTACAAAAGAGATTATCTCCCTATAATCGAGAAAAGAATCAATAACAATAAGATCTACCGTTTTTGCATCAAGTTTCTCTGTTATTATTGCTCTTACCTCTTCAGAATTTAAAGTTAATGGCATTTTATTGGTAATAAATAAATTTTCTTTCCAAAGATTTTGATCAATTTTAAGCTGAAGTAAGCGTTCTTTCATATCACCATATTCCATCTCGTTTTGCAGATAAAATATTTTTAATGGTCTTGGAGGCTTCATGTTGAGAAACGGCACTCCTGATGCCATATGTGCTAATAAAGAAAGAAGAAAATTACTTTTTCCTATTTTTGGAGTTCCACCTATCACCAAAAGACCGCCTGGAGTTAAAATTCTTGGACCTATTATATCTTTTGGCATTGGTGATTTATCATTTAAGTAATGCCTTGCTGAAAACGATGTAACTTTATGTTCTGTTGTGTTTTCTTTAGTATTTAACCACTTCTTAGCGGAATTTATATCACCTTTAACTAAAGTCCAAAGATCAATAATGTCACCACTAGTCCCTTTGGTAAAATTACGCCAATTCCCAGCTTTTTTACCCACTATTTTAACTGTAATCGTATCCCCGTCACAGTTGCCAACATAAGTCCTCTCTCGATAAAAATTACCGTTTGGAATTAGGTAAGGTACACACTCCTTAATATTATCAATCAATAATCCTTTTATTTCCTTTCTCTGCATAAAACCCCCATACATACTTTTCATACGTTTAGAGCTGAGATTAGCTAGCTCACAAACAGTTTCAAAAGATTCAGAATTTAACCATTTTATCGCTTCTTCTTTCAGCTTTACGTTTTTTCCTACTGCATCTTTCATAGCCCTCTCAATGACAGCAGTCCATAGCTTCTCTTCGTCGTACTTCAAAATGGCAACCAATCAACTTCAGATTGTTCTGGAGTAATAACCGTAGCAATCTTGTTCTTTTCTCCATACCGATCAGCTTCAATACCAACTTTTGCAGTAAACTCTAATCCGTTAAAATCAGCTATAGAGTTGATTTTTCTAGCAATAACTGCTTTTTCTGAAGTGTCATGTGCATGAATATTTCGTGCTGACTCCAAAATACTTCTAAGCATGGAACGACCAGATTCTCCCCAAGTATCTTCTCCTTCAACTCTTGCTTTGCCACTTTTAATACCAATTACTTGAAAAATCTTACGTTTTGCATATTGACCTTCAGTGACGGTAAATTCAGCGTTTAAATAGATGCTGCCGGTAGCATAGCTTTTAGTGAACCAATTTTCATAACCTCCTGGTTTAATTGCCATTTTTACCTTAACTATTGTACCTTTTGGTATTAAATTACTTTGTAATTTTGCAGTATTAAAATCAGTTAAAAAATCTGATAACATATTGTCCTCCTATAAATTAAGTGAAAAAAAGAATCAACTCCATTGGTCTACAAGTTTCCAACGACCATTTATCTTATTGACAAGCTTGCTTGCCACACGTTCACCATTTCGCAACTCAAATACTATTTGACGGACAGTGCTTTCCTCATCATGAGCAAACATCACCATGCCAGTGCTATAAAATCCACGTAAAGATCCAGCACCACTTAGGCCTTGAAATGGATCTTCTTCTAACATTTTTTTGGATAGTTTTTTTGTATGGTGAGTGAGTATTATACCCGAATCTGGATTGACAGCACTGCGTAGCTTCTCAAGAGTCTTTTGCAGAAAGAACAGCAAGCACTATTATCATTTTCATTGCCATATTCACTTGAGTTAAAAATGTTACGAAGAGGATCGATTGCAATAATATCAGGTTTAAAACGCTCTTTAATAACATTTTTAATTTCATCTATTTCTTCACTGCTGAAAGATAATTGTACTCTTGGTGTAATGATTAAGTTATTGGCAGCTATATTCAGAAGTTCCTCATCAAGCTGAAGTTGTTGCAAACGTTCTTTCATATATTCATATTCAATTTCAGTTTGCAGATAGAAAATTTTCATAGGTTTGTTTGGAGTCATACCCAAAAATGAAACTCCAGCAGCCATGTGGACAAGCCATGAAATTAGAAAATCGCTTTTGCCAATTTTAGGTGGGCCACCTAGTACCAATAGACCTCTTTTTGTTAAAATCCTTGGTGAGATTATATCTTCTGGTATCGGTGCTTTGTCGTTTAAATACTCTTTTACGCTGAAAAAGGGAATTTTTTGACCGATATTGAAAAAGCTTTGTTCCATAATAACTATTCTCCAATTTTTAATTAAGCAATAGGCGCAAAAGTTTTGGCTTTAATTTTCGCAAGTAATTTACCCAGATGCGGTTCTTCAACCATATCAAGGCAGCCACTTCGATCTTTAGCAGGGTATCCCCAAGTATTAATAGTCTGACAGACAAATGAACGTTTCTCCGTGCCATCATCTTTCTTGATTCCAACCATACTGATTACTTCGTCAACTATCCCTGGAATCTCACTAGCAGTTTTAGCCCCTTCACATTGAGGTAGCCATGTTGAACGATTACAGTCATCGAGATATTGACCTAGTGTGCCAACTATGATGATGTCTTTATCTCTGATGTGTTGAAACTGATTGAGCCATGCCATCATCTCTTGAGCAAGCAACCCATAAGCAGCTCTTTTATCTTCTCTTCCTGATCTATCTGAAAAAGCTTCAGGTTGCATCCTCGCCCATAATAGACATAAACGTGAAGCAACGGTTATACTATCCACAAAGATGCATCGGTATTTAGAAAACTCAGAGAA
Source organism: Wolbachia endosymbiont (group B) of Xanthorhoe designata (assembly GCF_964028585.1). Lineage (NCBI taxonomy): Bacteria > Pseudomonadati > Pseudomonadota > Alphaproteobacteria > Rickettsiales > Anaplasmataceae > Wolbachia > Wolbachia endosymbiont (group B) of Xanthorhoe designata. The sequence goes on along the minus strand of NZ_OZ034794.1, from coordinate 532,664 downwards.
AAAATCTTTGTACTTACCAGATACATGTTCATAGTGCTTTTGACTATATGCTTGATCAGATTTTAGTGCAGGGTTCGGACCACCAATTAGGCAAGCAATATCACGAGCTTGACTCCAAGTACGAACACTAATTGAATCTCCCTGCCAATCTTGAACAGCAAGCAGACCTGCTTCAAAGTCAAGACATAGTGTTGGTTCACTTATAGTCTTTAAGAGACTGGTTTTACCAATACCGTAAGGACCAAAGATTACTACTTTTATGCCTGTAGTTGTTTTCAATCTTTCATTATTGTTTAAAATTTTAAAAGTCATTTATTCACCTCAATGGTATATGTTATATATTCAGGAAAGGTAGAATTTATGTTCAATTTTTCTTTTTGCCCTTGTAGTAGATGGAAGAGAGTTTTATACGTATTTTTCTTACCATAGTATTTAAAGCAGTTCTTGATATGTTGTTCATCTTAGCAACTTCATATAAGTTAAAGTACTTGAGTTGTTCGCATATCCTCTGCATCTTTCTTGGTAGCGTTGAAATCATGTAATCTACATCAGTACGTTTTGCTACTTCATCTTCAAAAGCTTCTGTTTTCTCAATATTGATGTAGTTATTAATATTGCGTTTTATACATAGTTGTTTCTCCAATAAGTTATTGGCACGACGTTCAGTTAATCTTGCTACAAAAGTGTTAAAGCTACCTTTGCTTTCATCATATCTATCAAGATAAGTCCAAATTTCACAGAAAAGTTCTTGCTCAAGATCTTCATGAGTTTCATGAGCAAAGCATTCAAAAAGTTTTAATCTCTTAGCTTGATACCGTATATTTTGAACAACTATGGCAGTTTTTAGTTTCATAACTTTTCCCTAAAACAATTAATGCTTTAAGGATGAGAACTTATAGGTGCACTTTGTAGGACAGGAGCAAAAATAAATAATACAGATGCAATTTTTAACCTATTGATATTCTATTGTTTTTTTTCGAGAATAATACAGTTCGATTTTTAAATAATACTGCAACAAAAAATTAGGCAAAAATTCATTTTTTTTGGACAAAAATTTTCCAAATCCTGAATATATATTATATAAGCCTTTCAAACTCATCACAGGTGTCAATTCTTACACAATCAGGAAGAGCAGCAATAGCAGCAAGTATAAAAGAGCAGTCTCTACATCTTGCCTGGGGCAGTGGTGACTCAAATTGGGAAAGTAGCCATCAGGTCGAAAAAGTTTTTGTTGAGGGTGAAATAGCTCTAGATCACCACACTATTAAAGATGTAAGGGTTTTTACAGGACAAATAATTTATCAGCCAAGTATAGACTATACAGTTGATAGCAGTACTGGTGTAATAAAACTTACGGAAAATAGCTCTATCACGGCAAATAGTGCAGTTACTGTAGAATATACTCAAAGCACACCACCTGAACCTATAAATTCTATAAAGCTCTTGAATGAACTTGGCAGACGTACTGCAGATGAGGTTCTCTTTTGCACAGGCGATGAGAATGGAGAGCTTTTGACTCCAACAGGGAGGTTTAGGTCCTCAAATGTACCAACCAATAATTTGTACCTTAAATTTACTTTCGATTTCACGGATGCAGCAAATCAAGTGATAAGGGAACTAGGAGTTATGGTTGGTACAAGGGTAAAAGAAAAATTGCCTCCTGGACAAAGGTATTTTGAACCACAAGATATAGAAGACCCAGGGATCTTATTAGTTTTAGAACATACAGTACCGCTCATTAGGACTTCAGCAACCAGGGAAACTTTTTCGTTTGTAGTGACATTTTAGAAAAAGAGAAAAAAGATGACCTTAAATAGCTATTATAACCACTTTAATCCTGACAAAGAATACGAAAAAGCTTGTTTCTAGCAGGAAGAGGTCTACAGTCAGCAGAACTAAACGAGACTCAGGAGTATGCTCTCTCTAAGCTTAAAGGCATAGGTGATGCAATATTTCGTGATGGTGATGTTATAACAGGAAGCAATTGTATTATAGATAGAGAAACTGGTAAAGTTACACTTGAATCAGGAAAAATCTATCTTCGTGGAGCAGTTAGAAAAGTCGAAAAAGAAGAATTTATTATTCCACTGAGTACCACAGTTCGTATAGGTGTTTATTATCTAGAATCTACTATTACAGAGCTTGAGGATGAAAATCTTCGTGATCCTGCTGTTGGTACAAGAAACTATCAGGAAGTAGGAGCAGCAAGACTTAAAGTTTCTACCATCTGGGGTTATCAATCTGAAGGTGCTTCTTCCCCTTTTTCTGTAAATGGCGAATTTTATCCAATTTATAACATTGAAAATGGAGTTCTCATTCAGCACTCACCACCTCCACAAGCAAACATAGTAACTACTGCTCTTGCTCGTTATGACAAAGAGGCAAATGGTTCCTACGTTGTAAATGGCTTGGAAGTTATGTTCCTACATAAAGAAGGTGGAAAAGAAGTATTCGTGGTTAATGAGGGCAAAGCTCATGTTGATGGTTATGAGATTGAACTTCCTCACAGTATTCGTGTTTCTTTTGATGAAGATCCGAATATAAAATCAGTTGAATCAGAACCACATACTTTTCAGCCAAATAGCCAAAGGGTAATGGAACTGAAGGTTAATGATTTTCCAATAAGTGAAATCAAAAAAGTAGATATAACTGTTCAAAAAACCATTACCGTTACTCATGGTTCATACTCAGGAGCTGTTGATCCAATACCTGACTCTGCGGTACTTGAGATTATTCAAATTAAACAAGGCAATGTTATTTATGAAAATAGTGTAGATTATAAGTTAAACGCAGGAAACGTTGATTGGTCATTACCTGGCAAAGAACCAGCTCCTGGAAGTAGTTACCTAATAACTTATCGCTGTCGCACTCATGTAAGCCCTGAAGATATAAATGAAGAGGGATGTAAAGTAAGGGGAGCAGTTGATAATAGCTTGGTTTTGATAGATTACACCTGGAAAATGCCACGCTTTGATTTAATTACTATCGATAGCAAAGGAGTGGTAAGAAGAATAAAAGGAATTTCTCACCCTTGGCGACCATCGATGCCTAAAGCTCCCTCTGGACAGCTTTTGCTCTGCTATATTCACCAGACATGGAAAAACGGAGAAAAAGAAGGGGTGAAAATAGTGAATAATGCTATTCATGCAGTACCGATGAATGAGCTTGAAGCAATGAAAAAAGGAATAAATGATCTTTATGCGCTGGTTGCACAGGAACGTCTACGCAGTGATGCAAATTCAAGAGAACCTACCAGCAAAAAAGGAGTATTTGTTGATTCGTTCTTCGACGATGATATGCGTGATCAAGGAATTTTGCAGTCTGCAGCAATAGTAAATAGAGAGCTAGTTCTGCCAATAGATGTAGAAGTTGCAGATATTGAAAAAGGTGGGGAAAGATATCTTTTGCCATATGAACTTGAACCGGTACTGGAGCAGCTTTTACAGACTAAAAGTGAAAAAATTAATCCATATCAAGCTTTTGATAAAGTAACCGCAAAAGTTACTCTAAATAAAAACATTGATCACTGGACCGAGGCTACCACGAATTGGAAAAGTCCAGTAACTAGAGTATTTAATGTTAAAGAAACAACAGAGCTGCTGTCAAGTACCTCATACGAAACTGAATTTATGAGAGAAGCAGTACAGAATTTTGAGATCGAAGGTTTTGAGCCAAATGAAAAACTTAAAGAAGTAAAATTTGATGGCATTTCTATTATACCTATGGCATAGAGGAAAAAAAAGTGGAAGCTAACAATCAGGGAAAATTAAAAGGAAAGGTGAAAGTGCCGGCAAATATTCCAGCAGGTACTAAATTAGTGCAATTTTATGGAGATAAAGGAAGCTATGGAGAAGCAACGTATACTGGTAAAAAAACTATTACCATAGAAGAGAGAAGAAGAGTTATCGCAGCAAGAAGAGTTGATCCTTTAGCGCAAACATTTACTTTAAATGAGAGCAGACACATAGGAGGCGTGGAGCTATGGTTTGTAAATAAAGGCAAAAAACGTGTTGTTGTGCAGATTAGAGAAACAGCAGTGGGAATGCCATCGCAGACTGTCATTGCTGAAAGTTATATTGAGCCAAAAGATATAAAGATAGATGGCACAGCAACACGTATTACTTGGTCACCAGTGTTTTGCCATGCAGGAGAGGAGTATGCAATAGTACTGCTTACTGATGATTCGGGTACTGCAGTCAAAATAGCAGAACTTGGCAAATATGATGCAGTAAATAGCAGGTGGGTAACAAGTCAGCCTTATCAAGTAGGAGTATTACTTTCATCAAGCAATGCAAGTACCTGGACTCCACATCAAAACTTTGACCTTACGTTTCGATTACTAGCTGCAAAGTTCACTGAAAATTCTCACATTATTGATCTGGGCAAAGTTACTGCAAATAACGTATCAGATTTAATTGTTTTGACGAACGTCGAAAAAGTAGCATTTGATACCAATGTAGAATTTATCTTAACAGACGAAGAGGGAAAAGAGAACTTTTTGTCTGATAATTTGCCACTTGCACTGCGTGAAAGATTATCTGGAGAGCTAACAGTAAAGGCAAGCCTAAAAGGAGGGCGAGAGAAAAGTCCAGTGCTATATCCTGGGTTACAGCTAGTTATGGGTAATATAGGGGAAAAAGGAGATTATGTAACTAGGAGCATTACAGCAGGAGCTAACACTAAGATAACAATTACCTATGATGCACTAATACCTGGCACTGCAGATGTTAAAGCATATGTGCAAAAAAGCAACAATGATTGGCAATTAGTAAATTTAACATCAGGAAAACCAATTGGAGAAAATTGGGTAGAGAGAACTCATGTGCTATCAAATTTTAATGCTAGTGAGACTAGAGTAAAATTAGTTTTGAGTGGTACGGTTATCTATCGGCCAAAGGTAAAAAACTTGCGGATTATTATAACATAAAAAAAATGCTAAATGATAAAACAAGCAGAGAGTATCCATTACCTCATCCAGAAAATATTGCAGTTCAAGATGTTGTTCGTATCCGTACTACAATTAAGAAAATAGATGAAGATATCGCTAAAAGAGAGAATGAGCACAATAAGCTTAAAAAAGCATTTGAACGACTGAATTTTGAGACTTTTTTGAATTTTTGGAATGACCATTGCTAACGAAGCCATAGATGCATTGCATCAAAGAATTAAAGATTTAGCAGCAAATAGCACACCTGATCAATTAGCGTACCTTGCTAAATCATTAGAATCGATGATAGGTAAAAAAGCTATTTCTGATATTGCGCAAATGACTAAAGTAAAAGAAATAATTGATACACTACAAAAGAGACTTAAGGATTTAGCAGCAAATAGTACGCCAGATCAGCTGGCATATCTTGCTAAAGCATTGGAATCAATAGTCGACAAAAGTGCAGTTTCTAAAATTGTACAGATGACTGATGGTAAGTTAAAAGAACTCTTGAGCGCTGCAAGGACGCACTTAAGTGACATAAATAGCAATAAGGAAAATTCAATATCTGCAATAACTGAAGCGAAAACAGATTCTGTCAATGAAATTAACAAGCTTAGGGATAATTCCTTAAACACTTTAAAAGCATCATCAGATTCACATATATCGCTACTTGATACGAGAAAGAATGCCAATATTGCAGCAATAAATAGCATTAGTAACAGTCATAAAGATGGTCTTAAAGGTTTAGTAGAAGATTTTCGTGCTGTTAATAATGTACCATCTGGCTCATCAATTATAGGAGAAATAGAAATTCGAATTGAAAACATCCTGAATGAGGTAAAAACTCGGGATGAACAGTTAAAAGTGTCTCTTATAAATGAAATAAGAAATCGCAACATGGTTGAACCAGGGTCATTACCTTTCTTATTTGGTGTACTTGGCAGAAAAAATAATTATTTTGGCCGCGGAACTTTTACGACAGAGCTTGGAAAGTGGAGTAGTGATATAACAAAAACTGACTATATGTTACAACTACTAGCAGGTAGCCATACGTACAATACAGATTACGTTAGTTTTTATCGGCCAAGACAACTAAGTTTTATAGAGGGAAGTAAAGGAACATTTATTTACGGAGAGTTATGCACAAAAAGTTTTTCGGGTAGTTATGATGAGATATACTATTACCCGTATGCTGCACTTGGAGTAGTATTTGTAAAAAATACAACCAATGTGAACATAAATAAGACAATGGAATTTGTTGGATCATCGTATTCGAGTACGGAGTATGGGGGAGCAGGATTATTTGTGGGAACTCCTGATAACACTAATTCTAATAAATCAAGTATTTCAAAAATAGTATGGAAAAATGTTTACCAATACACGAGTTCTGATAGCAAGTTAGCCGGATCTGGTAATGTGGAGATTCCAGCAGGAAAAACAGTTGCAACATTACTTTATACATCATCTTATCTATATTCCAGAACAAAAGTTAGTGAAGGTGCGTTTTCAGGTGATGTGTACACCTATGGTCAATTTATTCAGTGGGGAATTTATAACATACGTAGCAATTTTCTCACCACAGGGCTTGAGGTAGATGTGGAAAGGACGCTCAGGGGTTGGCAATGTCCAGGATTATCTAACACGTATGAGATTTGGAGGTAACAAACAATGTCTATCTACATTAGATTTGAAAATGATAAACAAGTAGAAACAACAACACTTGAAAGCAAGCCAACTGAAAATGATTGGTATGAAGCACCAGAAGATTTTGATTGGCAAAAAAGCTATTGTTTAACAGAAGGAGGAAAAATTGCTCAGCGTACTAAAGAAGATATACAAAAGGAGTTACTGGATAATGCGAAGCTTTGTGCATTTGATAGTATGCGTTTCTATTATGATAATCATACTCACCAATATGCAGGTCATTCTCACCAAAAAGCTAAATCTTATGAGATTCAAGCGGAAGCCGCAAAAAGCATTCTAGCAGACCAGGATGAAAAGGATAAAGAAATTATAGAACCTTTAGCAAAAGTCCGTGGTATTACGGTTATTGAAATGGCAAGAATAATTGAGGAAAAAGTGAAAAAAGCAGTAAAAGCAATAATTAAATGTGAAGAGCTTGAAGATTTAGCCAAAAGAAAGATTGAAGAAGCCAAAAGTGAAAATGAGCTACAGACTTTGCTAGATGATTTCAGGAAAAAAATACAAAGAAATGGCTGAAGAATTTTTACATGGCGTAAATGTTATTGAGGTAACCTCAGGAGCAAAGACAGTACGTACAGCTAAATCATCAGTGATAGGTGTAATTGGTACTGCACCTGAAGCAGATGAGCAAAAATTTCCGCTAAATAAACCAGTGTTAGTTGCAGGAAGCTTAAAGGAAGCAGCAAAGCTCGGAAAGAGTGGCAGTTTACCTTCTGCAATAAATGGAATATTTTCCCAGATTGGTGCAACAGTAGTAGTTATTCGAGTTAAAGAAAGTGAAACAGCGATCCAAAGCTCAAAGAAAGTGAAACTATTCAAAGTATAATCGGTGGAGTTGATAAAGAGACTGGAGAATATCAAGGGATAGAGGCATTCCTCAGTAGTGAAAGTATAGTTCATGTTGCTCCAAGAATATTAATTGCACCTCAGTTTACTCATCAGTTACCTGAAATAGATGGAGTAAATTCAGTAGTGAGTGCTTTAATTTCCATAGCAGAAAAATTAAGAGCAATTATTGTTGCAGACGGACCAAATACTAATGATGAAGAAGCAATAAAATGGAGAAAAAGTGTAGGCAGCTCAAGAGTTTACATAGCTGACCCTTGGGTTAAGGTATTTATTGAAGGAAAAGAAAAAATCTTGCCATCGAGTCCATTTGTAGCTGGTTTAATAGCTAAAATAGACAGCGAACAAGGCTTCTGGCATTCACCTTCAAATAAAGAGATAAATGGTATTGTTGGCACAAGCAGGCCTATTGATTTTAGCTTAGGTTATGCAAATTGCAGAGCAAACCACTTAAATGAAAATGAAGTAACAACGATAATTCATCAAAATGGCTATAGGCTTTGGGGCAATAGAACATGTTCAAATGACTCAAAATGGGCTTTTTTATCAGTGAGAAGAACTGCAGATTTAATTAACGATAGTTTACTTAGGGCTCATTTATGGGCAGTTGATCGCAATATCACCAAAACTTATATAGATGATGTGATTGAGGGGGTGAATTCTTACCTTGCAAGTTTAAAAGCGCAAGGAGCAATTATCAGTGGAAAATGTTATGCAACTCCCGAACTCAATACACCGGCAAATATTGCAAGCGGAAAAGTGTCTTTTGATTTTGAGTTTACACCGCCATATCCAGCTGAGCAAATAATATTCAGATCCCATCTTGTAAATAATAGTGTAATAAGTTAGGAGAAAGCGAAGTGTTACCCAAAATACTGAGAAATTTTAACGTATTTGTTGATGGTCGTGGTTATGCAGGAAAAATAGATGAAATAACCTTGCCGAAGCTTACCATAAAAACAGAGGAGTATCGTGCTGGTGGTATGGATATTCCAATAAATATTGATATGGGCATGGAGAAACTTGAAGCAGACTTTACTTTTGCTGAGTATGATTCAGAACTATTTAGACTTTTTGGCTTGATAGATGGAAACTCAGTATCTTTAACGCTCCGTGGAGGAATGCAAGGTAATGATATTGAAGCAGTAATAATCAATTTAAGAGGCATTTTTAAAGAGTTTGACTTTGGCAACTGGAAACCTGCTGAAAAAGCCACTCTAAAATGCACTGTAGCTGCTCATTATTATAAACTTACTATAGGTGGTAATGAATTAATAGAGATCGATGCTGAAAATATGATAAGAAAGATAAATGGTGTTGATCAAATGGCCTTGTTACAAACGATTCTAGGGATTTAGGTTTAGTTTTAAAAAGATTTTAGAATTTTATTTTTTAGGAGAAAGTATGACAACAGTAAAACTTGATAATCCAATAACAGTTGATGGTATTTCTGTCTCAGAACTTACCATTAGACGTCCAAAAGTTAGAGATTATCTAGCTATTGAGAGACTTAATGGTAGTGATCTAAGTAAGGAAGTAACTTTGACTGCCAACCTGACATCAGTTGCAAAAGAAGCAATTGAAGAGTTAGATATTGCTGATTATGTGAAAATTCAAGAGGTATTAAAGGATTTTTTTTTCACCGATTATCCAAAAAACTTGAGATTAGAAATACTAGTGCTTGGCTCTATCATAGGTGGTGGAGTTGAGCACATTCTTGATATGGAGATTAGTGAGTTTATTTTATGGAGCAAATTAGCTAGGGAGTTCAAATGTCAGTATTATCGATAAAAATAGGTGCGGTACTTGATGGCAGTTTTAATACTGTAATAAAGGGAAGCAGTAGTCAACTTACCCGTCTTGGTGAGAATATAAGAAAGCTTGATTCATCTTTAAAATCAGTATCAAAATTTAAGCAGTTGGGTAGTGATGTTTTGACTAGCAGGAGGTCGTGGAAGGGCTTTGAAGATCAAGTAAAATCTTTAGCTAAACAAATGAAAGCAATAGAGAAACCAAGCAAAACTTTAAAAGCAGAGTTTGACAAGGCCAAAACCTCTGCAACAAAAGCAAAAGAAGCATACTTAAAAAAGAGAGATGCTTTACATTCATTTAATGAAGAAGTAAGAAAAAGTGGAAGAAATATTAAGTCATTAGTAAGTGACCAATATAAACTTGGCTCGTCCATTGAAGCGCTGAAAGGCAAGTATGGTAAGCTTGGATCTGCAATACGTAGTCACCAAAGTTTTTTAGCAAGCAAAGCACATTTTAAGTCACAAATTATAGAGACTATTGGGCTAGGGCTAACGCTTGCAGCTCCAGTTAAAGTTGCGATTGACTTTGAAAGTGCTATGGCTGACGTTAAAAAGGTAGTAAAATTTGTACAAAATGACACTAAAGATGAAGCATCAAAGTTCGCTAAAGAGTTAAAGAAATTATCTCGGGAGATGCCATTGTCAGCTGCAGAATTAGCACAAATAGCCGCAAGTGGTGGTCAACTTGGTATTGACAAAGATGATCTTATGAAGTTTACAACAGTAGTTGCTAAAATGACCACAGCGTTTGATATGTCGGCAGAGGAAGCTGGTAATGCTATTGCGAAAATATCCAACGTCTATGGAATTAAAGTTGATGGTATGGAAAATGTAGGTAACATAATAAACCATCTTTCAGATAATACCGCTGCTAAAGCAAAGGAAATGGTTCTTGCACTGAATAGAATTGGCGGTAATGCTAAACAGTTTGGTTTAGAAGTTGATCAAGCAAGTAGCTTAGCAAGTGCGTTCATAAGTTTAGGTAAACAACCTGAAAAAGCAGCAACTGCTATAAATAACTTTCTTAGTAAACTACAGACCGCAAGGGAGCAAAGTCCTGAATTTCACGATGCATTAGATGAGATGGGAACAAGTATAGAAGAGCTCGAACAAACTATTAAAAAAAATCCTCAAGAGGCAATACTGCAATTTCTTGAAACTTTAAAAAAAATAGATGACCAAGAGCGTGCCGGTATTCTTATGAATCTATTTGGTGCTGGGTTTCAAGATGACATTGCTCTTTTAGTAGGAAGCTTAGACATTTACAAGAAAGCTATTGAACATTTAGCTGATAAAGAAAAATATAACGCTTCAATGCAGGACGAATTTAACAATCGGGCAAATACTACAGCTAATAAATTACAATTACTTAAAAATGCAGTATTTGAAGCTGGCATGAATCTAGGGTCAGTAATGTTGCCTACTTTAAATTATGTAGCTGGAAGTTTGAAAGCAATAACAGAGCGTATAGCTTCTTTTGCAGAAAAATATCCAACTTTAACTACGGCAATCATGAGTACTTTAGCAGCTTTGATAAGTTTGAAAGTCTTAGTAGTGGGAGTAGGCTATGGAATTACTTTATTAGGAAGTACAATTTTTGGTCTTAAAGCAACAATACTGACAACATTTTCATCTTTATCAAGTATAGTTTTTCCTGCAGTAATAACAGGGCTAAGAGCAATAACACTAGCTGTAATGACTAACCCAATTGGACTTTTAATAGCGAGTCTTGTTTCTGGCGCAGCTCTTGTTATCACTAACTGGCAAAAGGTAAAAGACTTTTTCTCTAACTTTTGGAAATCACTCATTAAACCCATAGGAGAAACTTTTTCATGGATAGGAAATAAAGTTAGTAGCATATTTGCTGAGAATAGTCCGATTAGAAAATTTGAAAATAATGGAAATGTTGTTAATAGGCTTTCTAAAAATAGCATTTTCAGTAACGGAAACCCATTGACAAGTAATAGCGCTATTAAACAATTTTCAGAAAATAGTAAAGGCAATTTTGAGAGTTTTAAAGTTAAAGGTGTTATAGAAGAAAAAAGAGCTATAGAACAAGAAGAAGTTGAGAAAGCATTCAAGAAAAGTAGATATGAAAATAGGGAATCTAAAGTATATAATCAAGCATTCTATCAAACGTTTAATATCAACATTAAGTCTGAAGATGTCCGCAGCGTTGCTGATGCAGTAATAGAACGATTTAGAGAACAAGCACGTGGGGCACTTTTGATATAGTTGAAGAGTTACATTGATGTTGCTTGGGAAATGTAAGATTGAACCAACAAGCCTAAGATACAGTAAAGAAAAAAGGTGGTATACAATTGAATGTATTGAAAAAACGTTGCTACAAAACATTGGCTCAGGAATTGAATGTATTGATCTGACAGGAGTAATTTATCCACGTTATCAGAGTAATGGCTTAGAGCAGCTAAAAAATATATGCGATACTCAAGTTCTGGTTGATAATTCAGGAAATGTGCTTGGAAATTTTGTCATTACTAATGTAGAAGAAAAACAGATATTATTTTTTCCTGATGGAAAACCAAGAAAAGTTGAGTTTATTTTGAAGTTAAAAAGTTACAGCAAGTGATTTATTATTACACTAAAGAAAACGAAATGTTAGATGAAATTTGCTGGAAACATTATGGATACAGTAGTGGAGCAGTGGAGGAAGTATTGCTTGAAAATCCAGGCCTTGCAGAACATGGAAGTTTTTTGCCCGCTGGATTAAGAATTAAGCTTCCTAAAATTCAAAAAATACCGAAAGGATCTGTTATAAACATTTTAGATGAATGACACCAGACTTTGATATAGTAGCAAAAAATAACCCAGTAACAGAGGTTTTAAAAAAGAGTTTAATATTACTACGTGTCACTGATGGATCAGGTACTACAAGTGACGAAGCTGAGATATGTATTAATTATAGCTCTAGCGCTTTAGAACTTAAGGGTAATTTACAGGTTTTTCTAGGATATAAAGAAACAGGTTTATTACCTATGGGGGTATATAAGGCAAATCAAATTACAATACAAAGTCCACCACAAACTTTAAGAATAAAATGTGACGCTGCAAGTTTAAGAGGATCATTAAAGGAAAGAAAATCAAAGGAATGGAAAGACATTACCTTGGGAGATTTGATTAAAGAAATAGCACAAGAACATGGGTATGAAGGTAAAGTCGCTGAAAGATTTGAAAATATATTTATACCACATACCATTCAAGCAGATGAAAGCGACATGAGTTTTTTGGAAGGATTAGGCAAAAAATATGATGCACTAGTAAAACCAGCAGGAGGATATATAATTTTTATTCCGAAGGGAGAAGCGAGATCAGCGACTGGAAAGATGTTAGGTACAACAGTATTGACACCTAAAGATATTATAAATTGGGAGGTAAATTTTAATGTGCGTAACAAATATGGATCTGTTATTGCAAAATGGCACAGTTATGAAAAGGGAGAAACTATAGAAGAGAAAGTGGGAAATGAGGGTCCAAGTTATACCCTGCAAACGCTTTACTCTACCGCAGAATCAGCAATTAGTGCAGCAGCAGCCAAGTTAAAACAACTAAACGTAGTACATCAAATTTAAATGTAACTGTTCCTGGTAATCCAGAATTATTTGCAGAAGCTAAGATCAGCCTTTCGGGATTTTGTCAGGAAATTGAAGGTGAATGGGTAATCAGCAGGGCAGAACATATTCTGAATAATAGAGGATATCAAACTATAGTAGAGGCAGCAGTGAGCAAAGCTGTTTAAGTGAAACTTAAGCAAATAGTCATTTAATTCTAGATGGGTATAATTATTGCAGTACTACATGAACAGAAATGTAAGAAGGCTTTTTCATAAAAATTCAATTATACGCCAAGGAGAATTTGATGGATTAATTTTTCTTATAGTGCTAACGGTGTGTATTGTGGTTATATATTTTTCCTTTTTTAAAAAAGGAGATGAGAGTTATAGTGCCACATTAGAAATCGCAGCTAAGAACTGTGACTTGGAAACTGTGAAATCCTTGATAAAAGATAATATAGGTATTGGTGAAAAATCATTACGTTATGTTGCAGGAGAAGGATGTTTAGAAATCGTAAGGTTTTTAGTAGAAGATGGTATTGATATTAATGCTACTAATAAATTCAAATGGACAGCGCTACATTCTGCTGCAGATCAAGGCTATTTAGAAATCGTTGAGTTTCTATTAGAAAAAGGAGCGAATCCTAATATAAAGGATAGCAATGGAAAAAGCCCTAGAAGAATAGCTGTAATGGCATCAAGGCACAACAAAGATAAACCTTACAGAGAAATCATTAAGCTACTTGCAGAAGCAGAGGACCGATACGAATCAACAAAAAGTAATCACTAAAGCTGTAAGTTTTCTATAATCTGCATATAAATTTCCAAAACTATCCATAACAAGTTAATATTTTCACATGAAAAAGCAAAAAATCCCAATAGCGGTAATAATAACAATAGTTCTACAGACTGTAGGATTCATATGGTGGTTGGCAAAACTTGACTTACGTGTACACATCCATGATAAATTTATAGAAAAAAACCAAGGACTAATCGAAATAGTCTATCGACTTGAAGAGAGAGTGAAAAACCTCACTGAAGAAGTCAACGAACTTGAAGCTATTCACAAACACAAATAAATTTTACAGTGACAAAGTACATTTTATCTGTAGATGGAGGTGGCATTAGAGGGATAATACCTGCCATTATTCTAGCAGAAATTGAATCTAGGACAAAAAAGCCAATTTCCCAGATTTTTGATTTAATGGCAGGCACCTCAACCGGTGGGATTATTGTTGCTGGACTTTGTAAAAGCAATAAACTTCAATACTCTGCCAATGATTTAGTTGAATTTTACCAAGAATACGGGTCATATATTTTTAAATCTTCATTCTTCAGGCGATCAATATTATCTTGGTTTAACTGTGCACAATACCCACATAAAAATATTGAATTTGTACTGGATAAATATTTTGGTGATGATACTTTACAAAGCACCTTAAATAATGTACTGATTGCAAGTTACGATATTCACAATAATTGCCCATTTTTCTTCAAAAGCTGGAAAGAAGGTAATATTAAGCTGAAAGATGCACTCAGAGCTGCAACGGCTGCACCCACTTATTTCATACCAAAACATCTAAAAATTGATCAGATAGACAGAGTATTAGTGGATGGAGGGATATTTGCCAATAATCCAGCGGCTTGTGCATATGCAAGTGGTAAGAGGTTATTTCCAAATGATGATATTGTACTGTTATCGATAGGTACTGGAAGAACAGATAGAAGTATAAAGTATGCTAACTCAAGGAAATTTGGCAAAATAGGGTGGATCAAGCCACTACTGAATGTGATGTTTGCCTCTGGATTGGACTGCGTAAATTATCAGATGAATCAAGTAATAGGCAATAGATACGTAAGAATACAATCGCAATTGAAAATAGCATCACCTGACATGGATAATATTACATCAAAAAATATCAGATCTCTTCAGCAAGAGGCAAATGCAATGATAGAGGACAATCAGAAAGTGATAGAAAAATTCTGTATAGAAATATTAAATATATAACTATCTTTACTTATATCTTAATATATTGTTTAACACAATTCAATTTTCACAATCACCCAACTCACCAGCAGTTAGGCCACTTGCTCGCACAATAATATCAATAGCAACACCTTCCTTAACTAGATCTTTTGCAATCTTGATTTTCTCTGCTTTTTTAACCTTTTCTTTACCAGTTTGCATTCCTTCAGATAAAGATCTGGCTACCGTATCCAGTAATTCTTGATCCTCAATTTTTTCGCATTTACCTATAAACCCAAAAACTGGCTCATTTTCATATTCTGTTAGTCCAAGAGCTTTAATGTTAACTGATAATGTCTTTGCTATCTTATATAATATTTCAATTGGAATATCTGTATATCCTCGTTCATAGTCGTGTATTTCTTTAGGTGTTGAACCGATTTTATTTGCCAAGTCCTCCTGAGTGTATTCCCGTATTAATCTCTCCTCTTTTATCCCTTTCCCCACTTTGTAGAGTATAGAATCAGTGCAAATTTCTTTCTCTATATCATCATACTCATAAGTAGATAAGCGAGTCACTTGGGAAATAATATCAACTGAAACTCCTTCTTTCACTAGATTCTTTGCTACTTCTATTTTCGCTTCTTCTTGGCTAATTTTCTCGCTAATATATACAAACCTTACTAATGGATACAGCTTCTTGCGTAATTCCTGATCCTTAATTTCTCTATGTATTTTTGTTAGATAGACTATTTCTTTATCCTCATCTTCATACCAACTGTTTTCTCTTAGTACTGTTGGTTCTGGAAGTAGATCTATAACATTAACTGACAATGCTCCTGCTATTATATACGATTCTTTGATTGTAATAGCCTTGCACCCTAGTTCAAAGTTATGTATTTCCTTATATGTTAAACCAATTTTGCTTGCTAATTTTGCCTGAGTATACCCTTGTACTATCCTACAACCTTCTATTTTTTTCCCCAGCTCGTAGCTCAATATGCTCTGAATTATCATAGATAAATCCTCTAAAAGCTGTTTTTCCTACAGAAGCAAACATATGTTCTATCACAAAAAAATCCACTATTGGCTAAGTTTTTATGAAATCACAAAAATTTCTTAATCATATAATTTGATAAGCCTGTCGTTTGCAAGATAATATCAACAGAAATTCCTTCTTTCACTAAATTCCTTGCAACTTCAATCTTCTTTTCCTTTCTGACCTTTTCTCTATAAACATGTATACCTTCAAATAAAGACTTGATTAGCATATCGCGTAATTCCCGACTCTCAATCTTTTTGTATTCTTCTATCAAGTTTGATAGCTTTTCTTCCGCTTCACTATCCTCATCTGATTCGGGAAGTAGATCTATGATACTGATTGATAATACCTTTGCTATTTCATCTAACATTTCAAGTGAGACAGCAGCTCGCCCTTGTTCATATTCGTATATTCCTTGATTTGTTATGCCAACTTTATTCGCTAAATCTTTTTGAGTATATCCTCGTATCAATCTCCACTCTTTTATCCTTTGCCCTACTTTGTATGGAATGGGAATTTTGTTCTCCTCATACTCACCAATAGATAAGTTAGTTGTTCGAGAGATAACATGAGCAGAAACTCCTACTTTCATCAAACCCCTTGCTACTTCCATTTTTACCGCTTTTCTGCTTCTTTCCTCACTCAAACGAATAAATTTGGTTAATAAATAAAATACCTCGCTTAATTCTTTATCCTTATACCCCTTTACTAAATTTAATATTTCTTTATCTTCAAAATATCTTTTTTCATTTGGTAGCGTCTCTCCACAAACTAGACCTTTAACATTTACTGATAATGCTTCTGCTATAGCATATAACTTCTTAATTGGAATTTTACGGTTCCCTTTCTCATATTGCAGTATTACCCAGTACTTTACACCAATTTTCTCTGCTAAACCCTTCTGAGTATACCCTCTCTCTAACCTCCAACTTTTCACTTTTTGCCCTACTTCACAGTCTAGACTTTTTTCCACGCAAAAAACCATATATATAATATTTTCTACTATAGCTCAAAGGCTCCAGTAAACTCTGGAACCTTAAAATAAATGAATTAAAGTTCCCTAAAGGTTTCTTTACTACCTCCACATACCCTATTTACCCATGAAGACAATACTTCATCATTGCTAATCTCTTTTATAGCATACTTTTCATTCCATATGCCACATCTAGTGAAATTACCTTTCTCTACTGCTTCTTGAAGTTTCACTCCTCCAAAAAGGCAGTTTTTTCCTATTTCTTCGCCTCTTTTTTGTAACTCAGCCCACATTTCTTTGTTTTCTACTCTCACTTGTACTTGATCATATTTTTTTACATCGTGGTACAATATAATATTTAGCTGACCAATGCTTGTAGAAAATTCTAATATAATAGAGCTTTCATCTGACATATCGATATAGTTTCTTATACCTCCCTTCTCGCTTTTAACCTCAACTGCATCATTACCAATTTTTAAAATATTACTTCCTAACTTTCTGTTTGCTTCCAGTATTTTGGCTACCTCTACCTTGCTATTATCAGAAAATTCTATATATGATGTTGTATTGTCTATCTCGAGATCTATTAAGGGTCCTTCTTGAACAGCACTTTCGCCAGCTTTTTCTAGTTCTTCTAGTTGCTTATCTATCTGTGGCTGAACTTCTGGTTGTAGCTCATCATAGATTTCATCTATCAGTTTATTCTGTAGTAGAGTATCATGAAACTCTGCACCGCTTAGCATTAATTTACGTATTAGCTTTTTACGATCAACCTTATCAAATTTATGAAAATGTGTACCTAATACTACATACTCTGCAAAACTCCATTCTCCGTCATCACATGCATTTATTCTTGCTCCTGAGGCTAGTACTTTGTCTATAACTTTGTGCAATTCATTTACATTCTTTGCCTCTACCACTTCACTTTTTAACCAGCTCAAAGTTTCTGCACTCGGCTTTATTTTTTTCAAAGCTGAAGCAAATGGATTTTTATCTTCTTGATCACTTACAGGTTTTGTGCCATAAACATAGTCAAATCCTTTCCCATAGTTGATTTTGTTTTCGCGAACTTCTCTACCAGGGAAGGGTGCTATTTCCTCAGGCTTTTTAGCCTTATTAATTTTGCTTACAAAGGTGGATTGCTCCTTAGTACGACCTATTCCTACAATAGCATTTAACACCTCACCTTTTGATAATCTATCAAGATCAATGTTTAACTCGTAAGTACCTCCTTCTTGATCATCAAAAGGTACAATTATTTTATTACTCATATTAGCCTCCGCTATTAAATATACTTTACTAAGTCTATAACCGACTTTATTACTTTATTATTAATTCAATATATATTTTCTCATTAATTATAAGCAATAATTAATGTGATTACAAATACTTTCTTCATTCAAGTAGTTAAACAACTCATGAAAATCTTCAAACATCTGCTTTATAACAGTCCTTGCTCTTTAAAGCTAAAATACCCAACACTTGTGATGATAATGTGATCCAGCAACCTAATCCCTATAGTCTGACAAGCTTTAGCCAAGTCTTTAGTTACAGCTTCATCCTCATCAGATGGCTTTAACCTTCCTTCTGGGTGGTTATGCGATATTATTATTGACGTCGCTTTTCTTATTAATGCTTTTCTTGTTACTTCTCTTATGTAAAAAGGTACCTTATCCACTGTACCAGTAAACACTTCTTCCCCCTTTAAACGGCACTTTTGATCAAAATATATTATTTTCATCTTTTCCTCTTCTGAATAACCAATACTCACCCTTAAATATTTTACGATGGTTTCCAAGTTATCCATTACAGGTCCTTTCTTTAACTCTTCTCTTGGTACTCTCTTTGAAGCTTCCTTTAGGCATAAAATTACTGCTACTGTAGAGTCAGTTATCCCTTCTATAGTTTTCAAGTCATCTATTTCCTGGCCTAAAACTCCTCCTATTCCAAAATTATCTATTAGCTTTCTAGCAATAACTCGAGCTTCTTCCCTGTCATGCACTGCACTTAGAAACGTTTCTATTACTTCACGATCAAGTAGAGCTTTACCGTTGCTTTCTAATGCTCTGAACTCTATTTCTTCTCTACGATCTTTCTTATTATTCATAAAAATTACCCTTCACTAATAACAAAATGTTTTTATATATTTACTGCTGTTTTTTTTGTCAGCATTGGCATAAAGCCATAGCTTTTGAGTGAAGTCAAATCAATTTCTCAATCTTTTTTACTTATTTTTTCACGAATAGGTAAAGATATTAATATATACTGATTTTTTATTTTAAATTTGTTGAATTTCGTCTAAAGAGATGCCCACTGTTTTTAAAATAATATTGATAGAAATTCCTTCCTTAACTAAATTCTTTGCAATTCTCATCTTTTCTACTCTCTTCACTTTCTCTTTGCAAACTTGTATGCTTTCAAACAGAGATTTTATTAGTACATTACGTAGCTCTTGGCTTTTAATCTTTTTGTATTCTTCTATTAACCTTGATAGTTCCACTTCACTATTCTCATTTTCTCTTGTTTCTGGAAGCAGACCTGTAATATTAATTAATAGTACCTTTGCTATTTCATCTAACATTTCAAGTGAAACAGCAGCTCGTCCTTGTTCATATTCATATATTCTTTGATTTATTATGCCTACTTTACTTGCTAAATCTTCTTGAGTGTATCCTCTTCTCAACCTCCATTCTTTTATTCTTTGACCTACTTTATACGGAATAGAAATTTTTTTCTCATCATATTCATCAATAGATAAACTGGTCGTTTGAGAGATAGAAACTCCTTCCTTAACTAAACCCTTTGCCACCTCTACTTTTACTGCCTTTCCACTTTCTTCCTCACTAATACGGATGAATTTAGTTAATAAATAAAACGTTTCACGTAATTCTTGATCCTTAATCTCTTTATGTCTTCTTACTAGATTTAGTACCTCCTCTCCCTCATACCCTTTCTCATTTGATACTTCTTGTCCGCAAGCTAGGTCTCTAGCAGTTGTTGATAATGCTTCTGCTAACTCATATAATTTCTTAATTGAAATTCTGCGTGTTCCTTTTTCATATTGCAGTATTACCTGATATGTTGTTCCGATTTTTTTTGCTAAATCTTTTTGAGTATATCCTCGCTTTAACCTCCAGTTCCTTACTTTTTGTGCTATCTGATACCTTATTGAGATGTTTGCCATAAATATTATACATGTTAATACTACCAAACAAAGATATACAAAAACTTCTATGTTTGCATTTTAGTTGAATATTTCTTCACAATTGTGTATAATTATTAATGCTTTTTACGTACTCTTGCTATGGCTCTTTCGAAGTTTCTTGATGCTCGCAACGATTATGCATTTAAAAGAATATTTGGCACCGAGAAGAATAAAGATATCCTCATTCATTTCTTGAACGATATTTTAGGCTTTACTGGCTTAGCTGCTATTCACGATGTTGAATTCTTAGCTACCATTTTAGACCCTGAAATTGCCGCTAAAAAGCAGAGTATTGTTGATGTTCTTTGTAAGGACTCTCAAGGTTCAAGATATATTATAGAGATGGTGCGACCTGAAAGTCTTCGGTCATATTGTTTAAAAGGAGAGGAATTTATTCAGAAAGAAACTGAAAGGATTCTAAAACTTATTAAACCAGATGTTTTGCCATCTGAGTCTACGCATCAGTGCGAATCGGGCAACCGGTTGGTGCCGAGCGATGCGGACAATGAACCTCCTCTTGAAAAAGAAGATGCTCAATCGTGAGAGGGGCATAAACTGCAAGCATCATGTGGTTGGAGGGCTAGGCTTAGTGGTATGGTGAACGTAAGTGAAGCTTTATAAGTACCGATACGATGAAAGAGCTAAAGATGCTGATAAGCTCTGACCAAAAGGTAATGTGGATAAGTTACATTCTTCATTTCTGGATGTACGCAAATAATAACTCCACCGGTATAGAGAAGCCACCTAACCCACTGTTGTATGATAGAAGGAACAGGGTAAGCCTGTATTTTCGCCTATATGGCAAGCAAACCGCAAGGAATGCTGATGAAGGTGCAGGTAAAGGATAATGGAGAAAGCGAATGCCATTTTGTAACGAAATGGATAGAATTTGTAACATTAATTCTCGTGAAAACGAGCAGACTTCCATTTGGTCCCTCGTGACAAGAAACTTTGTTAACCACTTAAGGTAGGAAAGCAGATGATTACAAGTAAACCTGTAAGTGCATCTACCGAAAGCTTTGAAGCATGGAAGCAATTGCCATGGAAGAAATGCCAGAAAGTTATTGTGAGGCTACAAAGACGTATTGTTAAGGCTGTCCAAGAAGGAAGATGGGGTAAGGTAAAAGCTTTACAACATCTTCTCACACGCTCTTTTAGCGGAAAAGCTTTGGCTGTTAAGAGAGTAACTGAAAACCAAGGAAAAACCACAGCAGGTGTAGATCGTCAACTATGGTCAACTTGCAATGCTAAATTTCAAGGAATAAAGCTGTTAAAACAAAGAGGATATAAACCTTCTTCGCTCAAACGAATTTATATCAGTAAATCTAATGGCAAAAGAAGGCCTCTTGGTATACCCACGATAAAAGATAGAGCGATGCAAGCATTGTATCTGCTCGCGTTGGAACCGGTAGCTGAAACAATCAGTGATCGTCACTCTTACGGCTTTAGACCTAAAAGATCCTGCGCAGACGCTACTGTGGCTTGCCACTTATTACTGGCAAGTCGTAATCAACTACAATGGATACTCGAAGGTGATATCAAAGGTTGTTTTGATAACATTAACCATGAATGGCTCATGAAGCATATTCCTATGGAGAAGAAAATTCTTCATAGATGGTTAAAAGCTGGTTTCCTAGAATCGAAAACTCTGTATCCCACAACTGCTGGCACTCCGCAAGGAAGTATAATTTCTCCAATACTAGCTAACTTTACCTTAGATGGTCTTGAACAGTTATTAGAAAGTCGCTTTGGTAAATTAGGTAGCAAAAGAAGAGGAAAAATCAGAAGTGGAGTGAATGTAATCAGGTACGCAGACGACTGTGCGCCGTAGAAACACGGGAAGTGTTGAAGCTGTGCAATAGATGAGGGAGGGTCCCTCGGAGCCGGTTTGCAAGAGCAGGCTTCAAACAACCATAAGCTGCTTTGGTAAAGAGCTAAGGTAGTGAGCGTTATGGAAAAGGCATAATTATATGTCATGTAAGGAATAGAGAGATGAACGAAAATGAACCACTGATGAAGTGTCGAAACCTTTTAAATGACGTCAAAACCAGGGGGTCGTTTGTAACCTGGGATAAATCTATCGGGAGCTTGTTTACTGGATAGATGGCGTCCGGCATAAAGGTGGCATGAATCTATTTCAGGCTATTGTGTGGAACTACGGGAACCTGTCGTTTCGATGATAAGGGAGAAATCCAAGGAGCTAAACTCTAAGGATGAGAGTACCGATGCGAAAAACAGGGGCGGATCAGCTCGTAGTAGTGAAGAAGTTTCTGTAATGGAAATGGAGCGAAGGAGCTGAGTTATTCAGTTTTAATTATGTATCAACCGAAAGGGAGGAGTTAATGAATAAAACAAAGTCTTTTGATATACCAAAGCAACTTATTTGTAGGGCTTATAAACAAGTATCGAAAAATAAAGGTGCTGCAGGTGTAGATGAGGTCTCGATAACAAAGTTTGAGGAGAATCTAAAAGATAATTTGTACAAACTATGGAATCGGATGTCATCCGGAAGTTATTTTCCCGAGCCAGTAAAAGCTGTTACAATACCGAAAGATACGGGAGGACAAAGAACTCTATATGTTGTCCGACAGGATAGCACAAACAGCCGCTACTATGTATCTTGAACCGTTAGTAGAGCCGAAATTTCACGAGGATTCATATGGTTATAGACCAAATAAGTCTGCATTGGATGCGGTATATACAGCACGGAAGAGATGTTGGAAAAATGATTGGGCAGTAGATCTTGATATATCTGGATTTTTCGACAATCTGGACCACGATTTAGCACTGCAGGCTATCAAGAAACACACTGACTGCAAATGGATCATACTGTATGTTGAGAGGTGGATGAAAGCCCCCATTCAGCAAGCAGATGGCAGTAAGGTAGTTAGGGATAAAGGAGTTCCGCAAGGAGGTTCAGTTAGCCCAATCATCTCTAATATATTCATGCATCATGTGTTTGATATATGGATGAAAAAGAACTACCCGACAGTACCATTTGAGAGGTATGTGGATGATGCGATAGTGCACTGCAGAACTAAGAGACAGGCAGAATTTATGAAAGTAATGATCGAAGAAAGATTGGCTAAGTGTAAATTGAGGTTACATCCTGAAAAGACACAGATAGTGTACTGTAAGGATGGTGATAGGAGAGATGAGTTTCCTACACAAAACTTTGATTTCTTGGGCTATACCTTTAGAGCTAGAGGAGCAAAGAATAAGAAGAGGGACTGTTATGTTTCTTTTCTACCTGCAATCAGCAACAAAGCCAAGAAGAAGATCAAGAAAACCATAAAGTCATGGAGAATACATCGGATTACGTGGACCACATTAGAGGAAATATCGAAGAAAATAGATCCAATAGTCAGAGGCTGGTTTCAGTACTATGGCAGGTTTTATAAATCGGAGATTTATACATCTCTCAGAAATATAGAGAGATACCTCATAAGATGGGTCAGAACCAAATATAAGAAACTTCGAGATCATGGAAGACTAGCAAAGCAATTTCTAGGAAAAGTGAGAAAGAGGTCTCCAAATATTTTCTATCATTGGACACTTGGGTTAGGATCAAAGGACTAAATAATGGGAGCTATATAAACCGAGAGGGTGCGCCGTGGTACGCATTAAGAAATACTTAGCGGAGCTAAGCGGGGTTCAGAATAAATGGCCTCGAGGTGAACAACTAACTTTAACCCGAAAGGGAAGGAGGACAAGAGCATGTATGTAAAGCGAGAGTTATCTGAAGATGTGTAAGGTAACGGCTTGCAACACCCGATCAATATGGTTAAAGCTAAACTGCTTGAATTCTAATCTTCAGGGGTGGGATTTCACATCCATGGGTATCACATTTAAAACCCCATGTCTACAGTAAGCACAAATTAAACTTTCGTTTGTGTGACATTCTGGCTGTAGAACGATAAGTAGTGAGCTTATTTAAGAGGATGAATAGAAAACCTAAGTTGATCTAGAACAGTTCTTAGTGACGGAACATGGGATGACCTAAGGAACGCGAGTTCTATGGTTACGGAGTCATCGTAGTAGTCGTGAAAGTAA
Source organism: Wolbachia endosymbiont (group B) of Xanthorhoe designata (assembly GCF_964028585.1). Classification (NCBI taxonomy): domain Bacteria; kingdom Pseudomonadati; phylum Pseudomonadota; class Alphaproteobacteria; order Rickettsiales; family Anaplasmataceae; genus Wolbachia; species Wolbachia endosymbiont (group B) of Xanthorhoe designata. Next base: position 508,563 of record NZ_OZ034794.1, on the reverse strand, counting down.
CGAATCACCGGGGAGTGTGGGAAAGCCACATACAGGGCAAAGGGTGACAGATAATTGAATGTTGAAATTGGGAGGTACGCAAGATGCGGAAAGCTGAAACAATACTTAACATTATACGTGAACGTGGACAAAGAAATTTGCCGGTTAAAAACGTATATCGCCTACTCTATCAGCGTGATCTTTACCTTCGGGCGTATGGCAAACTTTGTCGTAATAAAGGTGCTATGACAGAAGGTGTGACAGTTGAAACAGTTGATGGTATGTCTTTGGAAAAGATCGATAAAATCATAGAGGGTTTACGCTATGAGCGATATCGGTGGACACCAGTAAAACGTATCTATGTTTTAAAGAAGAGTGGTAAACGCAGGCCGTTAGGGTTGCCAACATGGTCAAATAAGTTACTTCAAGAAGTAATTCGATTAATATTGGAAGCCTACTATGAGCCTAAATTTAGTGAATGTTCACATGGATTTCGACCAAAGCGTGGATGCCACACTGCATTAAGAGCAGTAATGCAAAAAGGCAGAGGTACAAAATGGTTTATAGAGGGAGATCTCAGTGCATGTTATGACTCAATTGATCATACTATGTTGTTGAAAATACTGAGTGAAAGCTTCCAAGATAACCGTTTTATTCAGCTAATCAATCGACTGCTAAAAGCAGGATATATGGAAAATTGGAAGTACAATAAGAGTCATAGTGGGGTACCACAAGGTTCTATTATTGGTCCAATTCTGAGTAACATATTACTCGATCGGTTAGATAAACATGTGGAGCATATACTAATACCAGCAAATAACCGAGGTAAGCGAAGAAGGACAAATCCAAAATATTTAAGGTTAACCATGCAAGTATCGATGATGAGAAAACAAGGGAACTGGGATCAAGCAAAACAACTGCGTCAATTAGTGCAGGGTATGCCATCTAAGGATTCTTGCGATCTAAATTATCGACGTCTTTGGTATGTTAGGTATGCTGATGATTTTCTGGTAGGGTTTGCAGGACCAAAGAATGAAGCTGAACAAATTAAGAATGAGATTGCTGGGTTTCTCAATGAGGAGCTCAAACTTATGCTTAATGAAGATAAAACGTTTATTACACATGCGTGTGATAGCAAAGCCAATTTTTTGGGTTATGAAATACATGTTTTGCATGCAGATGATAAACATGATCATCGGACACAACGATGTATTAACGGTAGTATTGGGTTACGTGTACCACATCATATAAAGCAGAAAAAGTGTTCTGAATATATGCGTTGTGGTAAACCGATACATTTACCTCAACGTACAATTGATACAGCTTACAGTATTGTTGCTCAGTATCAAACTGAATATCGAGGAATTGTACAATACTACAAAATGGCCTACAACCTTCACACACTAAGTTATCTGAAATATGTGATGGAAGTATCATTAGTAAAGACTTTAGCATCTAAATACAAAACAACTTGCAGGAAAATTTATAGAAAATTTGGTGCGACGATCGAAAATGATGAAGGTGAAAAACGAAAAGTCATCCAAATCAGAGTAGATCGTTTACCATCAAAGATACCATTAATTACACACTTTGGTGCTGTGTTGCTAAAATGGAATAAATGGGTAAGCATAAGTGATAACCTTATACCAATATGGAATAAGCGTAGTGAAATAGAGCAAAGACTATTGGCACAAACTTGTGAATTATGTAAATCACAAGAGCAGATTGAAGTACATCACGTACGTAAACTTGCTGATTTGCTAGGTAAACGTAATACTGAACTACCGGAATGGAAAAAGAGAATGATTGAACGACAGAGGAAAACTCTTGTTGTTTGTCATGAATGCCATAAGAAAATCCAATATGGAAAATATGATGGTGACTCCTTAAAACGTTAGATTATTGGAGAGCCACGTGATACGGAAACGATCATGCGTGGTTCGGAGAGGGGTTGTTGGAAAAGTACTTAACAAGTAACTCGCTGGCTGCCCACTCTACTTTCCGTACAGTTCTGCGAGAGACTGGTGGGGAAGTTCCACTGGTCTACTCTCCTTGTCATCATACATGAAAATGAAGAGATTATTCTTAAAGCAAAAATTTTAGTTGAAGAATGGTTAGAAACCATTGGACTAAAATTAAAGCCCTCTAAAACAAGAGTTTCTCATACATTAAGAACCACTGACGAAACAAAACCAGGATTTGATTTTCTTGGATTTTCAATAAGATAATATCCAATAACAGAAAGTAAGAAAGGTTACAAGTAAACCAAGTCGTAATTCTATAAAACAGCATACACTAGCTATTAAACATAAACTCAGAGAAATGCGTAGAGCACCACAAGAACGGGTGATAAAGGATCTCAATCCAATAAACAGAGGATGGAGTCAATATTACTCCTCGGTAGTTTCATGTAAAATCTTTAGCTCATTGGATAATATTATGCATAGAAAATTCTGGAAGTGGGCAGTTTTTAGGCACCCAAACAAAGGGAGATGCTGGATAAAAAGAAGGTACTTTAAGAAATATAATAACGAAAACTGGCGCTTTATGACAAGTAACAAGGTACGTCTTACTATACACAGCGATCATGTTATTAAACGACATATCAAAGTGCAAAAAACCAGATCCCCATATGATGGTGATTGGGTTTATTGGGGGAATCGTCTTAATAGAATACTAGATAAATCACCGAAAGTAATAAAGCTGTTGAAGTTACAACAAAGTAAGTGTGATCAATGTCAACTTTGGTTCAAGAGTGATGATATTCTAGAAATACATCATAGAGACCAAAACAGGGAAAATAATATGATCAAAAACTTATCTTTGTTGCATGGACATTGTCATGATGAATTACACAGGAGGTGTGCATGAAAAGCACCAAATTGGAGAGAAGCCGATATGAGGCGCAAAGTCTCACGTACGGTTTTGAAGTCGAGTGAGGAGAGGCGACCTTCTTCACTTAGACAGCGATATGCAGACAAAACTAGTGAACAAGAGCTAGAGAGAATAATAGGAAGTGATTTAATTATTGGCAGGGCTTATGATGAGCTGAACCAATATAATTGGAGTAAAGAAGAACGTCTTGCTTATGACCAAGCTAAGAAACGTACCGATGATTATTTATCTAGTCTTGAAGAAAAACTTCATGAAGGCATCCAAATCGGCCATGAAAAAGGTAAAATTGAAGTTGCCAGAAACTCACTCAAGGTCGGTGTCTCTATTGATGTTATCGCTAAAATCACTGGCCTTTCGGTAGATGAGATTAAGCAACTTGACCTGCACAATTAACTCCTTTCAAGCCCCCGTTATTCACAGATTCTACAACAATCCTATTAAGTAAAATGAAGGATCTACATTAGCTATACCTTGCTCCTGATTATGATTATTAACCATTTTCTGCCTATCTAGCATCTTCCCAATACTGCTTTTGAAAGTACTCAAAAACTTCTCATTTTTCGGATAAGCTTCTTTTACGGCTGAATATAATGTACTTGGTATTTTAGAATATCTTTCGTTCCTTACATGACCTGCTATATCTGAATACACTTTAAAAAAGTCAAAACCTTTTACTGATACACCAGATTGCTTAGCTGTTTTTTTAAGTGTCTTTTTAAACTCTTCCATTATATCAAGTGTATCAGCCAGAACTTCTTCATGAGTAGCAGAACAAAACTTAGGCAGAGGATATTTTCTATCTAGGAAACCTTGTAGTAAGAGAAATCCTAAACCAACATTATTACTGATACAAACTTCGCTACTAAATTGGCTAGTACCAGCTGTATTGGAATAATTTGCTAAAATTTCAGGCAGAGCAGCTCTAAACCTACCTATAGAGTTCTTTACCCAACCAAATAAATCATTTATCCATGAAGATGCTTTTGTGCTACTGTTTCTAATATTTTCTGAAAATCTTTTATCTAAATCACTGTACTCCTTATGTCTTCTATGCCTAATTGCAACATTTTGCTGTTTATATTTGCTGAAAACATCATTATATACTTGATCCTTATACTCTCTTTTCACACTATCCACGTTTCTTGCAGCATTTATTTCCTTTTCATGATCTCTTAACACTATCCCTTTATCAGCAAATTTGATAGATAATGTTTTCATCTTAGGTGTTTTATAGAATTCACTAAGTGTAATACTGCAAAAATCATCTCTAGTAATAGTCGAATCAAAAGCATTAGTTATCATTAGATCATTATCATTACTACGAACAAACCTATAGTTTTCTCCTTTTCTAGAAATGATAAGCTCAGTACCTTCCTCCACATCTTGACCAGTTACAACAATAATCTCCTTATCCTTTTCAAATATCAAAGGTAGTGGTTTTAGTTCTAATTCAGAACTTATTTTCATAGGTATATTATTCGAGATAATATGAAGCTTTTCATACCAATTCAAACCGTCTTTTAATCTTACCATCAGCACTTCTGCTGGAAAACTTTGTCCGAATTCTGCTTCTAACTTAACTAGTAAATCATTTCCATCTTGATAAATTCTTGGCAGGCCAATATGCACTCTTAGATCATCTTGTTGTATGATTTTTATCACTTTTCGTAAATCTAATGTATCTATTGAACTTCCTTTATCAAGATTATAGATGTTTACTTCTGGTATAGAAAAAATACTATGGTCATATCTTTGCTTACCTGAAGCTATAGTAATTACGTATATATTCTCACCACCATTTTTAATCAAGTGACTGTTATGAATCGGGTTATTTTGAAGCACCTCACATTTTTCATGGCCAACAAATATATATTCATTAACAGATTGTACAGCAATAGTCATATTGAGTTTATTCGCTATAGCTGGGTAACTTTCTATAATTTCATCAATAGTTTTATTAGTACTCTGTATTGCATACAAATTTCTTTCCTTGCCTACTTTTATTTCAGCACTGTCTTTTAATTGATAGATTATATTGTTCATTATGTTATATGAGATAGATATACTAAAGTTACTATTTATTACTTTTGAGAAAAAATTGAACCTTATACTATTTTGATCTTCAACATCAATACTCTGAACATCAGCAAGCACATAGCCAAATGTAAACCTATGATTACTTTCCAAATTAGTAAGTAATTTAACAGATGCGCTACCATTTTGAGATGGTAGAATATAGCTAAAGTTACCCTTTAGTGCCATATTATCTATTTCAGTATAAGGTTTAATTATTACCTGTATATCATAGACACAGTCATTGTTTTCTATCTGTACATAATCAAGTTGATCTTCTGCACCACCATTGCCATCTACGAATTTAGTTTCACATGCACTAAATATATGATCTCCCTCAACTTTTCTGCCAAACACTCTTTCCACTGAATTAATTTTAAAACTATGATAACCATGGTGCTTATATACGGTAATACCAATGTTTGCATTTAAGTAAACATCTACAGTGACAACACCATGAGCAAATCCAGTGAGATCTAAGGTATCAATTCCACCTTCTCCGTACAAGGATCCTCCTATAAGATCTCCCTGTAAAATAAATATATCATTCTTATTTCCTCCGTAATATTCCTTAGAACCATCATTTACTACAAATATGTTTTGACTATCCTTAAATCCTCTGGCATAATCTTTACCTTCTCCTAAATCAATTAGAGTATATCCTTCTATCTTGTTATTAGATAAACCAATTGCATTTTCACATAAATATGACCCATAACTTGGCGCAGGTTCGTCATTTCCCTGCGAGAAACAAAACAATTTTCCACCACTTGGATTATCCGGTCTTGCTCTGCTCCATCTTATATCGGTCCTTTTTCTATCAAGCAATACTGTACTGTCTAAATCTATCTCAAACTTAGTTGTACATTTTTCAGCATAAAATGTCACATTAACCTTTCTAAGGCATAAAATGCTAAGTCTAGCCATATTACAGATGGTTTGTTGATATGGTACCTTACGACAAGAATCCACAGATGACTTACTAGTAGGGAATACATAGCTTTGAATATTACTATGCTCCTTCAAATACTCAAACCCTTGCTTAACTAATTGGTTATAGAGTTGTTTTTCTTCCATTAGCTCTTCTATATATTGTTCAGGTTGCATACCGATAAACGCACGTAAACCTTCAATAAACTTCTCTTTTTCAGTTAGGTGAATAATTTGATCAATCTTATCAACTTTCTTTACTGCCATGTAAACATCAGTGCCAACAAATACTACAGCGCCTATTCCTGACCCAATTGGTCCAGTAACACTTGACACTCCTTCTAATATTGCAAAACTTTCAGCTACTTCTATGCCAATCTCTGCAGCATCAACACTTAGGTAAATACTATCTCCTACTACGCCAACCAATGCTCCTTCCGTACCATTTTTAAATGCTTTTACCTGATTTACTAGATCATAGGCAATAAAGGCAGAAGTGCCACGAGCAAGAAAAGGTGATGCTGCTCTTAAAGATCTACCAAGTAATGCTTTTCCTTCTGAGAGCAAATTTAATCCTTCACGAGATGCAACTTCAGCAACTCTAGCAAATCCTTGACCACCGGCAATAAAGCCAACATTAATTGCTACACCCTGATAATCTCCGTTTAAAAAGTCAGCTAAAACATTTTTAGCCATCATTCCATGCATAGTTATGCTAGAGATTTTCTTTACTCTATTTAAATGATTCATGACCTTCTGATTATTGGAAAGCTTATTGATCAAATCACGAAACCCACCTGTAACTTCAACTTTATTTGCTAGCTCAATTAGCTGATAACGCTTATCTTTCGGTAAATCTTTTATGTAATGAAGAAACTTTTCACTATCTATTTTTATTTTACTAAAATCCCTTTTTGCATCCTCTTCTGTATTAAATTTATCTACGTCTTTCCAAGACAGTTCACATTCCCCAATCTTTGCTTCCCTTTTCCTCATTCCTGAACTTGTGTTCGGCAAACATTCTGCAACTTCACCTTTTTGATATATTTTATCAGCCATTTCTAGTGACTCTTTTGCTCTCTGGTCATTACCTAAAGCTCTATCAGCAGTAGCTAAATTTTCTAAGACTATAGCTACTTCAGGATGATCTTCTCCGTAATGACTATCTAAAATAGGTAACGCCCTTTCTAGGAGCTCTGTTTGTTTCTGATAATCATCTAAAGCTCCATAAGTAATACTCAAGCTCACTAATATTTTAGCTATTTCAAGATGATCTTTTCCGTAATGATTCTCTAAAATAGGTAACGCCTTTTCTAGCAGCTCTCTTGCTCTTTGAGCATTACCTAAAACTCCATAAGTGATACTAAGGTTTACTAGAACTCTAGCCACTTCAAAATGATCTGCTCCGTAATGCTTCTTTAAAACAGGTAAATCCTTTTCTAGCAACTCTTTTGCCCTATGATAATCACCTAAAGCTCGATAAGTGACACTAAGATTTACTAGTGTTCTAGCTAATTGAAAATGATCTGCTCCATAATATTGCTTTCCAATTTTTAAAGCTCTTTCTAGCAAATCTTTTTGTCTTTTAGGATTACCCAAGCTAAAATACCCATCACTTATCAATATTAACAAACCCTCAAGGTAATCCTCTTCTATTTTTTGTTTATCTTTCGGGTTCTTTTTTAACCAATTATCTACATGTAATAAAAATGCTTCTAAGTGTGGCAAGAATTCTCGTTTCTTGACATAATCTTCTAACTTATCACTACCATAAGGAAAGCTTGCTCTGAGTAGCTTGAAAACCTCGTCCATAACTTCCTTATCTTTACCTTCCTCTTCTAATACTATTCTTGTCACTTCTTGAACTAATTTATGAGTACTCAACACACTTTGCTTTTGTTCACCATTCACCATAGAATATTTTATAAGTAAGCGAACAGCTGACCTTAATTTCTCCTCACTACTTCCTGTCAAACCTAAAAATACTTCTCTACTAATCCTCTCAGGTGCAAGATAAGATATAATATTAAGAACCCTTAAAGCTAATTTTCCATTCTCTCTATCACTTGCTATTTTATTGGTTGTAATCTTCCAAGTTGTAAAAGTTGTTTTAGCGTAATCATTATCAATTCCCCTGAATACTTCAGAATCAAGCAAATCTTTCGTCTTCTTTTCATACTTCTCTAGGTAATCATCTATATCAAATTCTTCTGTAATTCTTTGATCTTCAATGTATGCTATCGCTTGCTGTATAGCTAAAGGAAAGCGTTGCAACTTTTCTACTAAAGCTTTTATCTTTTCATTTTGAGATTCATCTTCTATACTCAAGCTCTTTTTTACAAATTCTATCGCTTTTTCTGACTTTAGTTCGTTCAGATTAATAACTTCTATCCCCCTGCCCCACTCTTGATTACGAGAAGTAATTAAAATATAAGGTCCATTACCAACTGGTAATAAATCATGAAGTGGTAAAAATTTATTCAAATAATTACTTTTTTCGGCATCATCAAAAATAAACAAGCTTTTGCTATCACTGAAAAATTTATAAACCTCTTCTACAATATCCTGTATATCCTTTTTTTCCATTTGCATCTTTTGTATCAATTTTCAGTTTATCCTTCGCTAATCGAGTAAATGATTCAATAATAGATACTTCGCTTTCAGCATTAATCCATATAACATCGTTATAATAATCTTTACTATATTCTTGAATATATTCCCTAGCTAGCTCTGTTTTACCTATTCCTCCTAAACCGCTAATTGAGGTTATTTGTGATAGTATTGTTATCTTTTCTGAACTACGTTGTACTTTATTATGTAGGTCAATTAATTCTTCTTCTCTTCCAGTAAATAAACTTACTGGCTTTTTTACATCAAACCAAATGGGTTCCCTTACTTGTTGTCCTGCTATAATTAAACTATGTATTTCATCAAGCTTTTTATCTACTTTCTCAAAGCTTTCTCTACTTTCTTTTCTTTCCTCTGCAATAGAATCTGCTATCTCTTGACTAGCTTGCTGATGTTGACTGATTAATTCATTAAGGACTCTCTTAATCTCATTTTGATTACTTTCTATGTAACTTGATAACTCATTAAAATTCTTACCTATATAATCCTCTAATTCATTAACTTTCTTTTCAGCTTCCTGTTTCATTTCTTCTTTGAAATTGCTTAGTAACCTCTCTTTGACTAACTTTGGATCTTGCTTATTAAGCTCATCCAATAATTTACCTTCCCATTTTTCCTCATCTGACTTTAAAATATACCTATATTCTTCTCTAGGAGGTTTTTCTTCACTGTACTCTCTCACGAATTTTTTTATTTTATTTTCTAACTCCCATTCAAAAAGAAGACGATAACCATATTTGCTAGTATCACTCTTTCCATCTCTTTTCCTGTAGTATTTATCAGCACTACCATCACTCTTTATTGTTACTGACCCTGCTTTATCAAATAATTCTGCAGTATTCCATGAATTTAAATTTTTACTTTCTAACGTATGTCCTGATTTAATATGAGGAACACCAATAGAAGTTTGTTTGTATTTTTTTGACTCTCCTAAAATGATACCCTCAGTAATTGAGAAAGCACAAAACTCCTTGGCGTTATTTTGTCTATAGTAATCAACCACTCTACTTACAGCATCTTTTGCTAACTTTGCCATTGCTCTCTGCCAACTCCCGTCTGCTTTAACTTGCACAAATTGGCTCTCAAAAGCTTGAAAGATCTCAATACCAGATTTTACTAACTCTTCCCTAACTTTAACCGGATCTTTTTTAAAGATATACAATTGATCTATCAGCTTTTTTAGCTCTTCTCTATTATAATAACTACCAATGCCAGATATTGCTTCTTGAAGAACGCTAATTCCAATAAGAGGAATTACCTTTGATTCCCTTTCTCCTTGTTCTGTTCCACTTTTTCCTGTCCTTGTCACTCTATTAATAAAATCAGCCCATTTACCTGGCTTTCCTTTTTGATTTTCTAATCTCTCATAGTACTCTGACAAAGATCCTTCATAAATAAAAACAAAATCTTCAACAAAACGTCTTAATTTTTCATGTACTTCTTTTTCTTGCTCAGAAAGTCTTTCTACTTGATTAGAAGATTTATTTAAATGTTCTTCTAAAGTAGAGATGATCTTTTCCTTATTTGGTTGTGTATTACTTCTAGCAATATCCAATGGAGTTTTACCGTCCTTATTTTTAATATTCATCTCTGCTTTTTTACTTAGGAGTAATCGTACTAATTCTTCATCATCTTCAGAAACAGCAATATGTAAGGAAGTATCACCTTGATTGTTTTGAATGTTAGGATCTATACCAGGCACATTCAAAAGAAATTCGACAATGTCTGGATGTTTTTTGCTTACAGCAACATGTAGTGGTGTATTACCAATATCATTGAGATCAATATCATTAATATTTTGCACTTGAGTAAGTAATCCTTCAATTTCACTAATTTTATTTAGCTGAGGATTACCCGTTCTATGCTCACGTATCGCAAGAAACAACTTGGCAATGTTAATATCACTAGGGTTATATTGACGCTTTATTCTATTTTTAAGCTGCAAAGATTTCTCTTCTTTCTGTAACTTAACTGATTGTGGATCAATATTTACCTTTGGCATAAAATCCCTTCTATTTCACATAAAATCTAAAGATCTTGTTACATGCTAGTAAATAAAATTGGCGGTGCAAATGGTTTTTATTATTTTATTTAAGCTTTTGAGCTGAGCTTGTAGAAAAGCTTTATTCTATCTTTAAATTATCTCAGTTTTTCTTTATTACTATTAAATAAATTAGAATTGATCTAGTATTATATTTTGCTAAAAATTCAATAAAATAACCATTTCCAATCACCCAAAACCACTATTGTGAGAAGAGTTTGTTTTGGAATGAATTGGTCTACCACTTGACCCATACGAACTTTTTAATATAGTAACTTTACTATAACGCTAAAACTATCTATATTGGCTCACTTTCGCTAAATCTATATACGAATTAGTTTGCCTGATTTTGTTGCAAAGATTTCAAGCTTCTATTTTTACAACCCTATCTTTACGCGGCTTGTTCTCAAAAATATATGTACTATTTTTATGTTTTTTGAAAAAGTAAACATTCAAGATTTTTATGACGCTAATTTGTAGTATGTTTCTGAAGCTAAGGTGATTATTAATAACTTTGCATTAAAGTATAAAAAGTATATAAATATGGACTTTTCTATTAGAATACTCGATAAGTAAATTGTATTACTATTTTTAGCAACAAGGAGATACTTATGATTTTAACATTGGGCCAGTGGAAGGAGATATTGGATGCAGTAAACTCAAATGATGATATACTTGAACAGATAAAGGTAAAATTACAAGACCAATTTAAAGGTGTATATGAGAAGTGGAAGCAGGATAGATTTGATGTAAAGCACCTATTTAACATTTCGTGGACCATAAATGATGAGCAATTTGATCAAGAATCTACATTACTGCATATAGCTGCTTACAATGGTCAGTTAAAGATAGTTAAATACCTTATAGAAAACGGGGCTAAGGTTGATGAGAAAGACCCTGATGGATGGACTCCTTTACATTTAGCTGCTGGAAATGGCCACTTAGAGATAGTTAAATACCTTATAGAAAAAGGGGCTGATGTTAATGCAGTGGAAAAAGATAAATGGACTGCCTTACATTTAGCTACTAAAAATGGCCACTTAAAGATGGTTAAACACCTTATAGAAAAAGGAATCGAGATAAATTCTACTAATGGAAATGGATCTACTGCATTACATATGGCTGCTCAGTATGGCTGCTTTCCAACGGTAAAACATCTTGTGAAAAAAGGAGCCGATGTAAATGTTCTTGATAAATATGATAATAATCCATTTCATTTAGCTTTTCAATATGATCACTATGAAATAGCAGAATATCTTAAAGGGACAGGAACGTATAAGTACACTGAAAGTTGTGCGTGGCGTAAAGTACCTTGGATAAAACCTAAAAGTCTTGTTAAGAATGATTTTGCACAGTTTATCGGTTTTTTTTACGGCTCATATGGTTTGGATGTTAAACTGTATAGGACCTGATGAGGAGAATGTTGTACCACTAATTGCCATACAGAATGCAGATAAACGTGTATTTAGGCGAGTTGGTGGTGATGATCTCCCATACGAATGCGCTGTAGCCATAGCTCGAGAACAACTGCAGTCTATACTTTCTTCTTCACGTGATGATTACGCGCTACTTGCCTATGACGGTTTTTTTACACAGAACAATAAGCGTGATGAATCGCTCTTTATTGAGGCATATGATATCAGAGATCCAGAAGGAATAACTCTTGTTTTTGCAATACCTTACCGTTCAGCACAAAGTAAAGAAGGTCTAGTCATTTACCGACCTATAGTAATAGAAACAGCAAACTTATCTGATATAAATACCTTTTCAAATCATGCTTATGAGGGGGCCCAAAGTCATACTAAGGGCTTTGAGTTTTGGGAGGCACATATGGATACACCGCTTATGAAGTCAACTGAACAGCTTTATGCTACTATTATGGAAGGAGATATAAAGCAACTTCAAAGACTAATAGAAGAGGGGTTGCATGTTAACTTAGCAGATGAGAATGGATGCACTCTTGTGCATGTTGCTGCTTTCAGTGGTAAAAAAGAGATAGCGGAATTGTTATTTAAAGAAGGGGCAAATATTAATGCAGTAGATAGAGAGCAACGTACTCCATTACATTATACTGCTGAAAATGGTCACAAAGGGTTAGTGAAATTTTTACTTGAAAAAGGAGCAAACATTGATGCAGCAGATCAGCATGGTTGGACTCCTTTATATCTTGCTGTTGCACAAGGTCATAAAGAAGTGATGAAGTTTTTACTTGAAAAAGGAGCAAACATTGATGCAGCAGATCAGCATGGTTGGACTCCTTTACGTCATGCTGTTCACCAAGGCAATAAAGAAATGGCAGAATTTTTACTCCAGGAGGGGGCGGACATTTGTACGGTAGATAAAGAAGGATTTACTATTTTACATTCAGCTGCTTCGAAAGGTCATAAGGAAATGGTGAAGTTTTTACTTGCAAAAGAAATAAATATTAATGCACTGGATCAATTTGGGAAGACTCCTTTACATTTTGCTGTGCATATTAATGATAAAGTAATAGTAGAGCTCTTACTAAAGGAAGGAGCTGATATTAATACAGTAGATAAAGAAGAATTTACTCCTCTACATTATGCTATTTATCATGGTTATAAAGAGGTGATAGAGCTTTTATCTGCGGGAAGCAAGCATTAAGTATTAGATTTCTTGCATAACCTTGTGCTAAACACGGTGTAATGATGAATAAAAATATCGCATTCAAAGCGTTGAGCGAGAAACACTTTTCATTACTACTAAAGTGGTTAGAAACACCCACGTACACCGCTGGATCCGTGCGAACTTTTCTTTATAATAATTCTGCTATATCGTAAAAGCAGCTATTTTAGCCTACTTTAGCCACATTTAGATATGAACTAATTTGCCTAACTTTGTTGCAAAATTTTCACACCTTTATTTTTACAACCCCGTTTTTACCCAACAAGTTCTCACAAAGGTAGGTACTTTTGTGATTTTTTGGAAAGTAAATAAATGAATTTTCGTTAATGCTAAAGAAGGTATGTTTCTGTATTAATTAGGCTACAGTGAACTAAAGTGGTTAGTAATAACTTTATATGAATATACAAGGTATATGGTAAGTAACAAGCTATATCTTATTAGACATAGAGATCATGCTATTAAACGACATATCAAAGTAAATGGGAATAGATCTCCATATGATGGGGATTGGCCATACTGAGGAAACCGTTAAGCAAATTACCAGATCACGAGTAATAAAATTACTGAAGTTACAGCAAGGTAAATGTAATTATTGTTATCTTTGGCTTAGGTTTAACACATGTACATCATCAAGACCGCAATAGACGCACAATAATATGAAAAATCTATCCTTGCTTCATAAGCACTGCCACGATCAATTACATGGAAGTATGCATGACAAGTCACCTTACCAAGAAAAAGTAGAGAGGAAGTTAAGACGTTTTTGTCATGAAAATGATGCATCAAATTGTTCAGGGATGCAATAGTTAATAGTAGAATAACGTCGTTGTTTATTATAAAAAATTTCAATGTATTCAAATATGGCAGTTCTAGCTTGTTGAGCAGAGTGTTGTGAAGGATCAATAAGTAGCTCTCTTTTGAGTGAGCTTTTCTGCAGGTGAGTTATCATAACAACAACCCTTATGACTCATGCTAGAGATAATATTTTTCCTATTTAATAAGAATTGGTAATTTTTAGAAGTATATTGTGACCCTTGATCACTATGAAACAGTAGATCTTCGGTGGATTTTCGTTTATTAACAGCCATAAATAAAGGATCTATAATTAATTGTTTATCCATTGAACTACTCATTGACCAACCAACTACCATACGTGAATATAAGTCAATTATTGACTGCCAAATATATCCAGCCTTCTTTGGTTTTTATATAAGTAATATCAGTTACCCATACCTTATTGGGCTGGTCCGTAGTAAAATTTTGATCCAGGATATTTGGAGCTATAATCCTACTATCTGTTTGCTGTTTTTTAGTTTTGAATCTTCTTCTAAGCTTAGCTTGAATGCCATTTTTTTGCATTACATCTTGCGCTGTTTTGATGTTATAATTTTTGCCTAAAGCTTTTAGTTCAGCATGGATTTTAGGAGCTCCGCACCTGCATTGTGATGCTTGATATATTTTTTGAATATCTGCTAGAAGCTCCTCTCTTGCTAATTCTTTATTGCTTTTCTCCTGAGCAACCCATTTATAATAACCACAAGCAGATACATTTAAAACCCTACATAACTCCTGTATTTTATAGCTGCTTCTATGCTCTTTTATAAAAGAATATTTTACTCCTTTTGGCTGGCAAAATATCCCAGAGCTTTTTTTTAAATGTCTCTTTCCCTAGTTATTCTTGCTAACTCTTTCTTTAAGTAAAACCTTTCTTTGTCATAAGGAGCTAACTTTCCTTTGCCTGGAAATGCATCTACTCCAGACATTTTTTCATTATATTTTCTTACCCATCTGCTTAATAAATCTCCATTCATACCTAAATCTCTTGCTATTTTTGCTGACGGTTGACCTGTTTCTCTTACTAGTTTTATTGCTTCCAATTTAAACTCTATTGTATATTCCCTTCTGTTTCCCATACTACACCTCTTTGAAAAAACGTTCTATTTTAATTCAAAAACGTCTTAACTTCCTCTCTACTTTTTCTGGGTAAGGTCACTTAGCAATTTATTTAAAGAAGAAGGTAATCAACCAAAATTGCATGCAGTAGCAAAAGAAACAGGTGATCAACCAAAACTAAAAGATAGAACAACTCAGATTGTAAAATTTAGTAGTATTGCAACGTACGCATCAGTTATAGTAGCAGCTTTAGCATCAAAGTTGTTTCCAACTCCCGTATGTACTTTAGATCCTGCTTCTGGATTATCTGAGCAGCAGGCACATCTAGGCCAAGCTGATGGTAATTCTACTGTAAATTTACCATCTGCTCACCATGTACCTACTCCACAGACTATGTTGAAAAGTAAAGTTGATGAGTCTCACGAAATGTTAAATTCTTCTTTTAAGAGTGCTAAAAATAATTTCGGTGCATCTCAATCATTTCTTCCAAAGTAGATAACGGTATAGATACATCAAAACGTCAAGGCACTTTTTTTGACTCTGTTGAATTAAAAAGGCTAACTACAGAACGGCCAACTCAGTCTAGTCTTGTAACGGCTTACTAAGGATTTTTTAAATATCGATCCTCAAAAAAATCGGCGTAGGTTTAGGCAGTGTAATGCCTAAACTTACACATGCGTTGCACAGAGATTTTAAATCACGTTGTTCTTTTGGAATTTGCAATTGATCTAGTATCGTTTCTGCTGATCTGGGAACAATTGGCTGCAATAAAATACCAATTATTCTAATGTATTCGAGTAGTTTGTAAATTACTAAATTCATGTGCTCTCTGTCAGTTTTGCTTAACATCCAAGGTGCACTTTTATCTATGTAAGCGTTGGCTTTGGAAGAAATATTGATAATCAGAAGTATAATCTGGTTAAATTCATACTTTGATAGATGATCCATTACTTGATCAATTATGGCTTTGCAATCTGGTAGACTCTTATCATCTTTAAGCAAATTGCGATCGACCACTGGTACAACTCCAAAACATTGCTTGTGCAGAAATGAAATTGTTCTTTGCACTAAATTGCCTATATTGTTTGCCAGCTCTGAGTTTATGCGGCTGATCATGTTCTTCTTACTGAAATTACCATCTTGACCGAAACTTGCTTCCCGAAGGAGAAAATAGCGTAGTTGATCAACACCAAACTCTTCTGCAAGATCAATTGGATCTATAACGTTACCAAGGGATTTGGATATTTTTTCCCCCTCGTTTAGCCACCAACCATGAGCTGCAATTTGCTTTGGCAGTGGTAAATCTGCTGCAAGAAGAATAGCTGGCCAGTATACAGCGTGAAAACGCAATATGTCTTTACCGATCACATGAACGTTGAAGGAGTTTGTCCAAAACTTCTTATATTCCTCATCTTCTATATTAGGAAAGCCTATTGATGTGAGATAGTTAGTGAGCGCATCTATCCAAACATAAATTACGTGCTTGTCATTCCCTGGTACTTTTATTCCCCAATTAAAACTAGTACGAGAAATCGAAAGGTCAGTCAGTCCTGATTTTACAAACGATACCACTTCATTTTTTCTGCTCTCAGGAAAGATAAAATTCGGCTGATTTTCATATAACTCCAGCAATTTGTTTTGCCAATTTGACAAGCGAAAAAAGTAGCTCTCTTCTTTTATCCACTGAACTTCAGCACCTGTTGGCGCTCTGCCATCTATCAACTCTGATTCCTGATAAAACGCTTCATCACGAACTGAATACCAACCTGAGTAAGAATCCAGATATATTTGCCCTCTCTCTTCAAGCCTATTCCATAGAGCTATAACTGCTTTTTCATGACGTTCTTCTGTAGTGCGAATAAAATCATCATAATCAAGGTTCATTAGCTCAGCCAATTTTCTGAATGTAACACTTATTTCATCTGTAAATTCTTTTGGCTCTATTCCCTTTACCTTAGCCGCTTTTTCAATTTTCTGTCCATGTTCATCCGTACCAGTAGTAAATTTGACGTTCTTTTCAGCTAGTTTCATAAATCTAGCTGCAACATCACAGATAAGGGAAGTATATGCGTGGCCGATGTGTGGCTTGTCGTTTACGTAATATATTGGCGTAGTGACGTAAAAGCTCTCAAATTGCTCCATTTTGTACTGTTTAAAGCTTTATCGTATCTGCACTAGTAATAAAAATCAATATATATCCTATCATACAAGCAATCTGAAAATCCATTATACCGCTGCGTTTTGCAGCGGTATCCTGTAAGTAATTTACGCTTGAGGGTAAGCAGTTTGCTGTCCATAACCTCACAACTGTACGAACATTCGTCTGTGAAAGTAGTGTGTTAAATACTATAGCAGATTTTGCCTCAAACACACAGATGTCATCCCAGTGCCCAGACACTGGGATCCAGAAAAATTAATTGTAAACAAATGACTATACAACATTTTCAATAAAATCACAAAAAGCTGGATTCCAGTGTCAAGCACTGAACATTTGCTGTGCAATTTACCTTTCAAAATGAATGTTCGTATAGCTATATTCCATGATCTCCAAAATTTTTTTCCTGATAAGAATTGCTAAACTCACTTTGAGGAGGAGCACTTGGAGCAGCATTAGGACCTTGAGGAGAGTAAGGAGGTGGTGGTTCACGATGAGAAGGATCTCCAAAGCTATGCCCAGGTCCTCGTTTATGATAATCAGCTACCACTTCTTTAGCTTTCTCAATATCTTCTGACTCTTTCTCATGTTTCATATGAAAAGCCACACCACCAGCAAGACACACAAGAGAATTAATGCCAAGAATGACTAAACCCCAAACTGGTAAGACTGGGTTAATAGCGCAACCTATCAAAGCTGCTAAAGAAATTGCACCAACTGCAAATTCTATATTTCTGAACATTTTAAGTTTATTATCCAGGTAATCTACCTTTTCTGATTTTCTAGCCGTTTTTTCGCTGCTGTTGTACCACACACACATTAAAGCATGGAAAGCAACACACGCAACTACAGCTACTATCCCTAAAGCTAATAATTTCCTGTTGTCTTCTGCGTCTTTTTTCTTATCTTCTCTGCTTGGCTGGTTACTGCTACCGGAACCAAGGTTATTTATCACTGTAGTATGACCAGTATTACCACTAAACAGGCTACGAAGTAGAAAATAATCCCAAAAATCTAAACCTCTATTATTGTGTACATGTACGTGTGTAACCTGAGGGCTTGTAGGTTGTTGCCTACTATCACGTCGATCACTTCCTATATTGTGTTCATTAGTTAGGTTATAGCGCCTAAATTCCTTATACGCATCTTCAAAATTTTTATCACTCCAGTTCTCAATATTTTGCATACCACGAGAACGTAAAAATTCTTGAACATTATTGTCACTGCCATTTTCTTTTATATAGGCAAGTGCATACCTTTTTAAAACACTACCGCGCATAGATATTCTCCTCAAATTAAGATTAAATTAATAAACAATTATTACTATAAATTATATAGAATAATGTCTTTTTGTCAAGTTAGTCATAAACCTGTCAATATTCTTTCCACCAGCTCCTTTACTGTTGGTACGTTGCCATTCTCATAAAATGGGTCTTGCTTAAATTTGTACACATTGTGTCCAGAAAACATAAGTTCATTTTCAATATCACCGTCATGTATAATGTTTTGCAGTGTCTTTTGTATACAGAAGCTTCGTGGATCTGGTTTTCGCCCTGTTGAATGGTCACCATGATCTTTCCAATTGCTAAATAAGCAGTGACTCAAACATCCCATGCAATTAATTTGATCTTGTCTTATTTCCGCAAATTTGCCTGATGTCACAAAAATAACAGTTGTATCTGGAGTTTTCATTACCTCTGTATACCCTGCTTTAATCCATGCATTTGCTAGCTCTTTGTCTTTTGCAATGAGGTAAATCTTTCTACCTCTGCTACCCATTGCAAATTCATTATTAAACTCTCCACTCACACTTTCTGAAAATTTCATTTGACGTGAATTTCGTTCCTGTAGCTCATGTATGAAGCTATTTCTTACTGCAGATGAGTAAAATCCTGTTGGACTAAATTTGTTTAAAAATACATCACCTTCTTCTAAAGTAAGTAACTTCTTTTTCCATTCTGTAGAAATCGGACTTTCTTTTGTTAAAAGTGGACGAGTGCCAAACTGAAAAGCTATTGGTCCGATTTGTAAATTGTCAAACCAATGTTCCCAATCCTTCAAATTCCACACTCCCCCCGCCATAACAATTGGCGTTTCAGAAAGACCGACTTCATTCATGAAAGATCTAAGCTCTGCAACTCTTTCAAATGGAGCCTGTGATAATTCTGGATCTTCACTATTACTGAGTCCATTGTGACCACCAGCAAGCCACGGATCCTCATATACTACTCCACCAAGTAAAAAAGAAGATATTTTTTGGTAAGCACGTTTCCACAACGCTTTAAAAGCGCGCGCCGATGAGATAATAGGGTAGTAATAAACTTGATATTTAGCTGCAATTTCTCCAAGCCTGTAAGGCATACCAGCACCGCAAGTGATGCCATGAACTAAGCCTTTTGCTTTTTCTAATATGCCATGAAGGACTTGTTCTGCTGCTCCCATTTCCCAAAGCACGTTCATATGTATTCTTCCACGGCCCTTTGATATTTCATTCGCTATTTTTGCTTGACTAACTCCAGCCTCAATACTATACTTGATTAACTCTTCATGCTTTTCATTTCTTGTTTTACCTTTATAAATTAGTGGTACCAGCTCGCCATTGTCATCGATAAGTTTAGCATTTGCACCAGAAAACGTACCAACAGCATCTGCTGCAGCAAATGCTCCACTTGATCTTCCGTCACTAATTGCAATGCCTTTGCCACCTTCGATAATCGGCCACACTTCTTTTCCTGAAATCACTATCTTTTTTATCTTATTTTTCAAAATTTCCTCTTAATCTTTCACTCTATTTTACTTAATTACTAAAAAAATAATAGCTTTTCTTTTTTCTTGTATCATCAGAGCCTCTATAGCTAACAAAGCCTATCCTATACACGCTGCACAAATATTGTAGTTTGAGAGCAATTTCCACCGGAAGGGTGTCATTCCAGTGCTTGACGCTGGAATCCAGTTTTTGATCAAAAATGTTGCTATAGTGCACAATCAATTTTCCTGGATCCCAGTGTCTGGGCACTGGGATGACATCTTTGTGTTTGAGGCAAAATCGGCTATAACATTTAACACACTGCCTTCGCAAATAAATGTTCGTATAGTTATGTGCTTGACATTGGGATCTAGAAAATCTAGTTAATATATATAGAGAAACCTTAGCTATAGTTTCAAAAGAAGTTAATGCATTTTGCTATATGATCATAGGTTTAACAGGTGGAATTGCAGTCGGAAAGAGCTTTGTAGCCAATTGCTTTAAAGAATTTGGTGCCGCTTTGTTTGATGCCGACTCTGTCGTGCACCAGCTTTATAAAGTAAACAAAAACATAATAAGTTACGCAGAAGAAAAATTTCCTGGGGTGATAGTAAATGGAAAAATAGATAGAACAGTATTATCTAAATATTTTTTAGCTTATGATGAAAATTGGAAGCAATTTCAGTCTTTAGTGCATTCCGCTGTGCGAAATGAATTAGAAATTTTTATTGCTCAGGAGAAAGAAAACGACGGAAAATTTCTAGTTCTAGACATTCCACTCCTGCTGGAAACTAGATTCCGTTCATATTGCGATTTTATTGTCTTTATCCATGCAGATAGCGCTGTACAAGCTCAAAGGATCAGTGAGCGTAATATGGATAAAAAAAAGCTGGATCTAATGTCTAGTATTCAGCTACCTATTGAAGAAAAAAAGCAAATGAGCGACTTTATCATCAATACCAGCGCAAATGTTCTTTCTCAAGTGAAAGATATAATAAACTCGTTAGACCTCAACACGTGATACGGTTATTCTCCACAAGATTACTCTGAATTTTAGCTATACTATCAGCAGATTTTACCATTAAAATTTCAAACCTTGAGCCTACATTCAAAAACGATTCTACTGATCTGCCGAAAAAATCATATCTCCATCCCTTGAATAGTTTATCTATCTGCCCAGATATTGAGCCAGCTAACTCAGCTTTTGATGAAATTAACTTTCTTGATATGTTATTTTCCTTACATTTGCTCTCCAAAATAATCGAGAGTATATCAAATACAGATTTATCATAATTATCTGACAGAGTATAATTTTGCTGCACAAATTCCTTCTCATTCTCATTAAAAATATCTATAAATTCTAATAAATCTTCCTCTTTTATATTTTTTGTGTTTCTCTTAAGGTCATCTAAAATATCATCAATATGTTCCACGTTTTTTTCAATTAAACCAGTTACTACGGCATTATTGACTACCTTATTACGATTTATATTGTAACGCTGTGCTAAGGTCTCTTGCCACTCACTAACTGCTTTAACAGTTAACATCAACCTTGGATTTGCTTCATAATTAAATTTAATCCTCTTCCATGCATCTTTTGGATTATGCAAATACTTATTGACATCAACTATTGATTCCATCTCTTCTTGAAACCAGCCCATCCTATTATCTTCTTCAAGTTTATTGCACAATATTTGGTGTAGGTCATATAGGTGTATAACGTCATTTACTGCATAATCTAATTGATCCTCAGATAATGGCCGTTTTAACCAGTCTGAATTTTTAGCTTTAATTTTATCCAGCGCTACCCCCTGATATTGCTCTACTACTTTTGAATAACCAATAAAGTCGTGATAATAATGACAAAACATAGCAGCAACTTGGGTATCAAAAATGGGAGTGGGAACACATTTAAGTACGGTGAGTAAGGATTCTATGTCTTGCCGACAACTATGAAACACTTTGGTTATGTCTCGATTCAGCATTATCTTCTTAATGAGCGATAAGTCAATCTCTGGCACTAGTATATCTACAATAAAACTCTTATCTCCGTAAGAAATTTGCATTAGCGACAATCTTGGGTAATAGGTTAAATTGTTTCTAATGAACTCCGTGTCCACTGCTATAAATTTTGGCTCTTTTGCTATCAATTCTTCACACGCATTCTTCAGTTCCAATGTCGTATTAATTAGCATATATTTTTTATTCAGTGGCTATATTTTACCACTTATATTAAATCTTTACAATTAGTTGAAATTTAAAGCACAACTATATGATAACTAACTCTTCCATAAGTACACAGTTTTGCCAGACACAACAGTACGTACTACGTGCCCTTTTACTTTGCGTCCATCGAAAGGGGAATTTTTTGATTTACTAGCAAAGTTGTCAACTTTAATTTTCCATTCATGATCCAAATCAACTAAAATTAAGTCCGCTGCAAGGTTTTTCTGTACGCGGCCACGTGGCACATGTATGATATCTGCAGGCTTATATGTCAATTTTGCAAGCACATCAAGTAGACCCATTTGTCCACTGTGATATAGTTCAAGTGAAATGGGCAGCATTGTTTCAAGGCCAACAATACCAAATGCAGCATTTTCAAGTGGAAGATCTTTAGAACTAAGATCATGCGGAGCATGATCGGTTGCAATACAATCAATCACACCTGTCTTTAAACCTTCAATCATAGCTAAACGATCTTCCTCTGTACGCAGTGGCGGATTCATTTTTGCGATTGCTCCATGTTGCTTTACTATATCTTCAGTTAAAGTAAAGTGATGAGGAGTTACTTCACATGTAACATTTAACCCCAAATCTTTCGCTCGTTTAATAGCATCAAGTGAATCTTTTGAAGAAACATGTAAAATATGATAGTGTACATTTTCTATGTCCTTCATTAGCAGTATATCACGAGTTACCATAACCGATTCTGATGCACTCAAGATTCCCTTTACTCCCAATTCTTCAGAAATCTTACCCTCATTAATTGCGCCACCAGCAGATAGATTTAAATCTTCTGCATGTTGAGCAATAGGAACACCAAGCATACTTGAATAAAGCAGTGCCTGTCTCATAATCATTGGATTCATAACTGGCATACCATCATCGGTGAACCCAACCGCACCTGCTTCCTTTAAAAGCGCCATTTCAGTTAATTTTTCTTCCGAAGTGGTAATTTTGGCGTAAAATTCAACATTCACATGTGAAGTTTCAAGTGCTCTATATTTCAAATATTTAGCCAAGACAACACTATCAATCGCTGGAACAGTGTTTGGCTGACAAACTACGGTTGTAACGCCTCCTGCAGCCGCAGATTTGCTGCCTGTATGTATAGTTTCTTTATGCTCTTGACCTGGTTCACGAAAATGTACGTGAATGTCAATAAGGCCTGGCATTAGAACAAGCCCTTCACAGTCTATTGTTTCATCAACCCCACTTGTTGAAAATAATGATTTACCAAAATCAATAATTTTATCCCCTTCAGTCAATAAGGAACCTTTTATATCAAGTTTAGTTTCCGGGTCAATAATACGAGCATTAGTATACGCAATTTTATAGCCTTCCTTTTGGCCTTTCTGCAATAAATTCCAAATCATATTTGAGTATCAATTATAAAATAAATCTAAAGTTTTTTTAGTAAAACACAACCAAATTAAAGTGATGGTATAATAACTAGCAATGAAGGATATTTAAATTAATACTCAAGCAGCCGTTCTATTCTATAAATATCATTTTCGATTTTGACATTATCAAGTGCTGTGTTTGCCTTATACGCACAGTAACATCCTACTGCATGAAAAGTTAATGCAGCAGCAAGCGAAACACACATTGCTAAATGAACCATTGTTAAACTTGTGGGAGTGTTAAACAAACTTGTACCAACAGCAAATGCTCCAAATAATACAAAAGAAACAGAAGAATAATTACCTTGCCTTTTACTGTAAGTTCTTGCTTTCAAGAATTTTTCACTTAGCTCTTCATTCTTGCTTTCAAATTGCTTCTGTAGACTCTTCTCTAGTACTTCACTTTTGTTTTCAATTTCTTGCAGCTTTGTCTTTAAGTCGTTATTTTCATTTTCGCGTTGCATTATTTGATCAGTGAACGATTGTCTTGCATCATTCAGCTGCCCTTCCAATTGATTGTTTTGTATAGTCATTTGATCTACTTGATCTTTTAGCTTTGCAATCTCTTTTTTCTTCTTTTCAAGCTGAACTCTTGCTTCATTAGATTCTTTGCTAAGTTGCATGACTTTACTAGTTTCTTCAGCTAGTTTTTGCTCTGATTCTACAAGTTGAACTTCTGTTTGCTCACATTTCCCTTCAAGCTCCCTTGCTTGACTAGACAAATTACTATTTTCCTGTTCAAGTTGAGCTTTTACTCCCCTTAGCCCTCCCTCACTCTCTCTGAATTGAGCTTTAGCATCCCTCAGCTCTTTTTCTGCAAATTCTACCTTTTCTTCTAGCTTAGTTTTTGCTTCCTCAAGTTTCTCCAGTCGATTAGCCAGATTACTATTCTTTCTTTCTAATTCAGCATTTGTTTCCTTAAGTTCCTTTATAGTATCATTAAGCTTAGTTACTTTTTTAGTCTGTCCATTCAACTCTGCTTTCTTTTTTGCAAGCTGATCTTCTATCCTTCGTAGTGCTTCAGTAAGTTTATCTACTTGATCACTAAATTTACTAGCCTTCTGTTGTTCTTGTGTTAACTTTTCACTTGCACCCTTACGCTCCTGTTCTAACTGAATTTGTGCGCTCTTAAATTCCTCAGTTTTTTCAGCCAAGCTTTGTTGTATACTCTTTAACCTTTTCTCTAATTGAGTTTTGTCGTTAGTAAGCTGAGCTACTTCTTGTCCTAGTCGTTTAATTTTCTCTTCTAATTTTGGAGCATATTCAATTGGTATCTCAGAAGGCTTAATGCCTTTATTTTCTTCTCTGACTTCTTCAAAGAATTCCTTATCATCCACATCGACATATGACAAAACTGCATGGTAAAATAGGCCACAAATATAAGCAATATGGCGATACTTAGATGGATTATTATCTGATTTAAAATTTTCCCGCTGTACTTCCTGAATAAGGTTATAATAGGTGTCAATTTTATGATAGTGTGGCTCTAAATACTCTAGAGTTTTACCCGTTTCTAATTTTAATGGTTTACCGACATGTTTATAGTGCATACCGGCATTACCATGTGGCAAACATGGTACCGGATCTGATTGACAAGCTACCCTAATAGTCTTATTTCCAAGACACTTATCGTAAACGTCAGCTGCACCATTGTAGAATACTCTTGGGGAGCCAAAAGTTGCAACATGAACATCTTCGGCATCTTCTGTTTTATTAAGACATAAAGCAGCTATACTAGCAAGAGCACCCTCCCCATGCTATGACCTGTAACATTAATTTTCAAATCTTTGATTGCTAATCCTTTATCATTAGCATGCCCTTTTAATATCTTATGCACACTGGGCCAAGAGCGTTTGAATAAAGAGTAAAAACCAGAATGGACACGATGATCTTCAGGTAAAAATGACAATTTAGCTAAAGATGCACGAAGATCTTCCTTTACATCATTTAAATCACGAGTGCCGTGATAAGCTATAGTTACTTCCTTATCTTTAATAAAAATATAACCAGCATCTCGATTATATGAATTGCTACCAGTTAAAGCATAGCCAATATCATGTTGTTCTAATTTATAATCAGTATCCAAAGAATACTTGTCTTCGATGAGATCATTGTCGTAAAATCTTATAATCTGATAACCTTCTTCTTCAAACTGTCTTTTAGTTTTATATTTACCTTTTTCTAATTTTCTATCCACATTACCATAGGAAATTTTGCTGAAGGTACACATTTCTAGTAATTTTTCTTCATCAAATCCTGCAATTTGCCCTTTTATCAGATCAGCAAGGTCAGAAGCATTCTTTAACTCAGCATCTTTAAAATCTTCTATCTTCTTCCATGCTTTAACTAGGTCAGAAGTTCCTAGCCCATTAAGGTTAAAACTTTGAGCTTCTAATTCGTTCTTAAATGGTTCTAGCGCCTCAATTGCGCATTCTTTTATTTCATTACCACCAATATGTACAATACTATCGCTAATAGAATCCATACTTTGACAATGAGTAATACTTGGCATATTTTTTACCTACTATTTCATTTTAGTATATCATTAATTAATGATATACTAAAATTAATCAATAAAGCTATTAAAATTTTCTTATTTTTAACGAATTTAGTTCATTTTATCACGCTTAAGACTCTTATTTATGACAACCACTGTGTCTGCGATCTTATCATGCCAAGTTTGGCAACGTTTGTCGAAGCTTGCCCATATGAAACCTAAGAATAGTGGTGCAGTTGACAATATAAAGGAAAAAAACCTCTTTATTGCTTGTTTTGGAGTCAATTTTTCAAAAGTTTGTGCATTTACAACTCTGAGTCCAAGTAATAACTTTCCAGGTGTAGCGCCAAATCTTATCCACATATATGCTACATAACTAAAAAGCATAATAAATTGAACTATCTGATTTAGAATTAGTAACTTGATTAGCTTACTCTGCATTGCTGTTTCCTCTGCAGATAGTGGTACCTGCATTTGATATTTTGCAGCAATTTGGCCTAATATTTTACTGCTCTCTGAGCTCATGAAGAGTTGATTTAAGGCCTGACCGCAAAACTGCAAAAATAAAACGATGATGATTAAATCAAGCAGCACTGACAAATAGCGTCTAAGTCCCGTTACATAGCATATTCCATTATCATCCTTTTTCACTTTTTGAATAGCATTTATAGAAGAAAGAATGGAAAATAAACGATTAAAAATTTTATGTAACATATATGCATTTTCCAATGTTTGAGTGCCCCTGGCCGGACTTGAACCAGCATGCTTTTGCAAGCAACAGATTTTGAGTCTGCCGTGTCTACCATTCCACCACAGGGGCCTACTTTAATGCTATAAGCAACACAAGATTAGTCAAATTTTTTATCTTTTAAGTAAGGACTGAATATTCTACAATAATCAATCATTACTCTGAAAACTTAAAATGAATGAATTAGCTAATCTTATTGATTCAAGAGAAGAAATATGTAAATTGCCACACAATTTAGAAGCAGAGCAAATGCTCATTGGTGCAATGATTCGTGATAATAGAATTTGTGATGCAGTTGAAGATATAATTGCAGCAGACAATTTCTATGATCCACTACATCAAAGCATTTTTACCCAGATATCTAAAACCAGAAAACACGGCATAGTTGCCAATGAACTAAGCCTTAAGATGTTTTTTGAAAATGATAAAGCATTTGCCGAATGTGGTGGAGTTGAGTACCTAGCAAAACTTGCAGCAAAGGCAAGCATTGCGCTTGATATCTATAGCTTGACCAGAATAATCCGTGATACTTATTTAAGGAGATGCTTAATCAAGCTCGGGCAGGAGATAGTTGACGATAGTTACAACTACGACATTGAAAATCCTGCACAGTTACAAATTGAGCAGGCAATGACAAAATTGTTCAACTTAGCAGTAAAAAAGCAAGGTGATAAGACATATATAAAGCTTGCAAGTTCAATTAAAGATGTGGTTGAGAAGATCAGCAAGCTGAAGAATAACCCAGAGGCTCTAGGTATTACAACCGGACTTCAAGATCTAAACCAGCTTCTTGGTGGTTTGCAGAAATCTGATCTGTTAATTATAGCTGCAAGGCCCTCAATGGGAAAGACAGCATTGGCACTGAACATCGCACTTAACGCTTGTAAGATTTTGCAAAAAAGAACAGATAAACAACACTACGTAGCTTTTTTCTCACTTGAAATGTCAGCAGAGCAATTAACCGCAAGATTGATTACTATAGATTCAGGCATTGGTTATTATAAGGCACTGACTGGGAGAATTAGTGATTTTGAATTACATGAATTCATTAATGCTAGTACAGGTCTATCAGAATTACCTTTCATAATAGACGATACTCCTGCTCTATCAATTAGTGCCCTTCGTACCAGAATACGACTGCTATATCAACTATACAATGTAGAGGTGGTATTTATCGATTATCTGCAATTAATTCGAGGAACAACAAAAAGGAGTAGTGAAAATAGAGTGCAAGAAATCTCAGAAGTGACGCAGGGTTTAAAAGCAATTGCAAAGGAACTAAATATTCCCATTGTTGCACTATCACAGCTCTCTCGTTCTGTTGAGCAAAGGGATGATAAAAAACCACAACTTTCTGATTTACGTGATTCAGGAAGCATAGAGCAGGATGCGGATATAGTAATGTTCCTCTATAGAGAAGAATATTATGAATTAAGAAAGCAACCAAATGAAGGAAGTAATAAACATCGAGAGTGGCAAGAGAAAATGGAGAAAATTAGAAATATTGCA
Organism: Wolbachia endosymbiont (group B) of Xanthorhoe designata; assembly: GCF_964028585.1. Taxonomy (NCBI): domain Bacteria; kingdom Pseudomonadati; phylum Pseudomonadota; class Alphaproteobacteria; order Rickettsiales; family Anaplasmataceae; genus Wolbachia; species Wolbachia endosymbiont (group B) of Xanthorhoe designata. The sequence goes on along the minus strand of NZ_OZ034794.1, from coordinate 480,197 downwards.
GAGCTGATCATTGCAAAACAAAGAAACGGGCCAATTGGCAGTGTGAAGCTACATTTTGACTCCAATAGAGGTGCATTTAAAGATTATACAGAAAGATATAGTCTGTAGCGGTTTTGAGTAATTCTGGAAGTGTTTAACAAACCATACGTGCCAAATTAAGAAGCTATCGTGAAACATAGCAATATTTAAGATTGGCATTTTATTTGTTACATTTATTTTTTTAGGAAATTCCTATCTAGGATAAGATAATCTTTTAGAAAGATCTATAAATTACTAACCTTATTACTTAATATATAAAATAGTTTTTTCTTATTTCCTTTCTTCCTTACGCCACTTTTTCTTAACTTGATGCGTATGGTTTATTTAACACTTCCGATATACAACTAAAAAATAGCAAATTCTCTATAACTTGAATATAATTTTAGCTTTACCTAAACAGAAAGATGAATTACTTAATGGATTTTGTTTTAATATCTCTTTCCTTGCCACTTTTTATTACTGAGAATTATTTGTTAATTACTGCGTTGATCCCACTTTTAAGTGCATTAGCTATTTCTTTTACTAGTAAATGGCCCAGAGTGAACAATAGCATTACTGTTGTTTCTTCTATGCTTCTATTTGCGTATACATCTCTATGCACTTTATATTTGGTGTATGGTGATCATTCTCAATTTATTCTCATGGACTTTGGTAATAATTTGCATATTAGTTTAAAGTTAGAGTCTAGTGGAGCAATATTCAGTTTATTAATATCATTTTTGTGGGTACTAACCAGTATATATGCAATATGTTATATGCGAAATAACTATGCTGATAGTAACTACTCGAGTTTTCTATGCTTTTTTTCAATAGCGATTAGCTGTGCAATGTTTATTGCTTTTTCTGGAGATTTGCTCACTACATTTGTCTTTTACGAGCTTCTAACTATTAGTACATACCCTCTGATTACTTACAATTCAACAAATGAATCAGTAATTGCAGGACGCTATTACTTTGGTTTACTATTTTTCTCTTCTTTAGTGTTATTTTTTCCTGCAATAGGCCTCTTATATAATGAATTCCATACTTTAGACTTTGTAAGAGGTGGAATATTCAAGTTTGATACTTCGTTCATAACTTTTATTGCAGTGTGTTTTGCTATGCTGATTTATGGAATAGGAAAAGCTGCATTAATGCCAATGCATTTTTGGTTGCCAAAAGCAATGGTTGCACCAACTCCTGTAAGCGCACTACTACATGCTGTTGCTGTTGTGAAATCAGGAGTGTTCATCATCATCAAAGTTATATTATACACTTTTGGCATCGATAATATGCAACGTTTTGCACAGCAAAGTTGGTTTGCTGGAGGATGGCTTCCGTACGCTGCTGGATTTACTATTATTACTGCATCGTTAATTGCATTAAAGCAAAAGGAATTAAAGAAATTGCTTGCTTATTCTACTATCTCTCAGTTGTCATATATTATATTGTTCGCTTCAATTTTTAGTGAATTTAGCATGAGGGTTGCAATTTTTCAATTAGTTTGCCACGCATTTGCAAAAATCACTTTGTTTTTCACTGCTGGAGCAATAATAACGAAAACAGGTGAGAAATACATAGATAGAATTCACGGTATAGGACGTAGTATGCCAATTAGTATGATAGCATTTACTATAGGTGCATTGTCCATGATAGGGGTACCACCTGCTCCGACTTTTTGGAGCAAATTTTTCATTTTTCAAGCTGTTTTTAACTCTAGTAATGTAACACTTTCTGTATTTGTAGCTCTGGTGTTAATTGTCAGTACTATACTCAACGCTCTATACTTCTTACCGATAATTTACAATGCCTTTTTCTTAAAACCTTCTAGAAATTATTTTATTAAAAAGACACCAATGCTTCTAATTTTACCTCCAGTTGTTACTGCTGTATGCACTTTAGTTATTTTTTTTAGCTACCAAGTAATTTTTTAAATGTAATCACCTGTATTTATAGCCGTTAACAATAAATTTAAATGGTATTATACCAGTTAGAGTTGCTTTCATGTTTGATAAAGTAAAGCTAACCTCCACAGCATAGTCTTTCATTTTCTTATTTTGCTCAGCTGCAAAAAGTACAGTGGCATTTCCAGCAAATGTAACTAAGTCCTTGATCGATCGGTCAATAGATAGTGTTGTTACGTTTGTGTTGGTAATTTTTCTTGTGGATGAAACAGCTTCATTGTTTACTTTTTCCTGAAAGTCTTGATAGATTTTATATATAGAATTGTTTTTTATAAAATTTTCTTGATACTTTGATTCAACGATCTGAGAGGACTCGTATGCTTCAACGTATTGACTTACCAAGTACCTTGCTATGGAAGTGTATTCATCTTCTTTTTCACTAAAACTAAGTTTATGTATTGTAGAAAACTCATCTTCCGTGTGGTTCGTGTACTTCACAAAATTTAAATCTTTTTTAACAGGAAGTAATAGGTATATGTTTAGTAATGATAAAAATAAACATACTAAGAGAAGTAACGCTATTAACGCCATCCAAGATCTTTCTACAACGCAGAACATGTATCTGTGGCAATACCATTCTACTGCTTTCCTGAAATAACTTTTGTTTTTTACTGATTCAACTTCCATAACCTAATTATAATAACTCTAAAAAAACTTTAAAATATGTCTAAATTTTCCAAAAAAGGATGGATGACTATATCACCTTGTTCCGCAATAAGGTAGAATTTGTCGATTTTGCTCACATCTAAATTTATCATTTTTACACTGAAGCTTTCAGGATCATAAGTATTACTTTCTGCACTTTTGTGATAATTATAGTAGTGTAATTTATTTTGATCATCAAAATAACCAAATTCATCAGCAAGGGTTCCCACTTTTCTGCCTTTACCGTCTCTGACTAGCTCAAATAGATCAATTACATGATTTTCAGATCCAGGCTCAATAAGACCTCCTACAGCAAAAAATTTAGGTGCATGACCAACATACTCCTTAAATTTTAGATTATTAGTCTTTTTTACACTACCAAAATCCACGAATTTATATTCATCTGAAAGATCAGAATATTGTGGATCATACTTTTTATATTCAAAAAACTCATTACCCAAAAAATTACAAAACGTTAGTTTATAGTCATCATGATTGAGTTTAATAACTTTAAGATAATGAAAATCTCTAGGAATCTTTACTTCCTCTTCCGTAATATGATTACGTACAACAAGCTCATCATTGAGCATATAATAGCCAATTTTTGGCAAAGTAGCTATATTGATTGACTTGTTTAGCTTAAAATTTGCTTCATAAATGCCACTTGATAGCTCCTTTCCTTTTTCTAGAGTTACGTCTTGATCTGAAGCTATATTCTTAATTAAGCTTAATTCTTTCTGCATGTTCAATATGGCTTTCGTCAAAACTTCTATTGATTGCCATACAGTTAATTTACTATCATTCAAGTTATATACTTTCAGTATTAAATTAGCAGAATTTTATCATAAATTTATGTTAAAAGTATTACACTTTTGTGTCACGATATTAACTACATTAGCTAAAACATGTTTTTTATCTAAGCGAAATTGCTTTGCAGCAACGAAAAGTTCATCTATTTCTTTCCACTGACTTAGCAGAATTTCAACATTATTTACTTCTTTCTTTATACTTTCTAAAATGAAGGTTTGAATTATATGTGACGCTAGTTCTAGATCAATTTCACTATTAATTATTTTGCTAATTATATCAGAATCATTGAGATTACGGAAAAGCGTGTAAAAATACTTATGTGTTTCATAAGCACCACTGTTTATTGCATCTATTATTGCTCCTGGAGTTCCAGGGAATAAATTCATGGTTTCATTAAATATTTTATCGTCAAATTTACATTGAGATGCAACAACTTGCTTTGTTTCATCGTAAGTTAATGGAAGTAAATTCAGCTGAAAACACCTACACCGGATGGTGGTTTGTATATCATATGGTTTATGGCTAATTATAAGTATTTTAGAATTTTGTGGCGGCTCCTCTAATATTTTTAATATTGCATTTTTAGCATTATTAGTCATTGACTCTAAGCTATCTATTATAGCTATTTTATATTCTGATTGAATGGGACTTAAGTGCAAAAAGTTTTTCATTTCTCTCACCTTTTCCACTCCTATTGTATCACCTTCAACAATTCGTAAGTCTAATGCTACTTCATCATAATTTTTGACAAGAAACCAATTAGAAAAGGATTTTGCGAATGTCGCTTTTCCTATACCTTTTTTACCACAGACCAGCCAAGATTGAACAGATAAGTTGTTCATTATCCTTTTTTTTGCTTGGGTGTGGCCTATCACTTTTTTCATTCTTTCTCCTATAGATCTTAGCTTGAAAATGCGTTATTTATTGTTTGCAATGAAATTTTGCCTTTTCTTAAAACCTTAATCTTATCTCCAGTTAAGTCAATAATAGTAGATTCTATACCAGAAACTAATTCATCATCTTCAATTACTGCAGATAAGTGTTGCTTAATAGACTGAGGTATATCTCTTGCTTTGCATATACTTTTTTCTCCTGAAATGTTAATACTAGTTGCAACTACTGGAGTTTTCAGTTCATTTAATATTGAAATCGCAATAGGATGATCAGGAATTCTTATGCCTATACTATCTTTAAAGCACTCATTTGGTAATATACTGTTATCTTGAAGTGGTAAAATATAGGTCATTGGTCCAGGAGAAAAATAGTTTATTAAATCGATATACTCTTCCTTTACCTTTGCTATATTTATCAAACTATCAATATTACTAACAAATACAGAGAGCGGCTTGTTTTGAGAACGCTTTTTTATTCGATATATTTTTTCTATAGATTCCTTACCTAGCGCATTACAAGAAAGAGCATATACTGTCTCTGTTGGAAAGCATGCTAACAAATTATTTTTTATTGCATTTATTACTTCAAATACCATATAGCTAAAACTTATGTCTACAATAGCTCTGGGTTTACCGTTATATCGCTATATGGTAGCAATTAAGATACCGAAATGGCTAGCGCGCATCTATTGCATACTTACAATAAATTTTATCAGCAACTGCTCACTTTTACAACAGATCTGCTACAACCCGAACTCCTCATTGATTTTATCGACTATCGTCTGTGGTGGATCATCTCCCCATCCTGAATATAAAATCTCTCCATAATCTGCAACATCTATAGAGCCAGTTCTGCTTTTTGCTAGAAACATCTCTCTTTTTTCTTTATCAACTAATACATAGTGCCAAGCTGACCTTCCACGGTCTTTACCACGGACTAAGTATATGAGATCTGATCTACTTCTTCTTGTTGCATCAGCAAAGGATCTTTCATTGATAGTTCTGCTTTTACTCTTTATGCCGCCACTTTCAGAAAAAGCTTCCTTGGCTTCAGCTTTTTTGTTTGCCAATTCAGAAATTTTTCCTTTTGCTCCTAGTGCATGTTCTTTGGTATTTTGAGATGAATACTTACTGGAAAAACCTCCTCTTGTCTCATTAGAAGTCCTATTTGTAAAACGCTTAGTAAATGAGTTATCGTTATCATTTTCTGCCATAAAAGTCTCCAAATTTTAGATTGTAGAATCCAAATTTTTACTACACCCTATCATAGGTTAGTTAAATTAATATAAATGAAAGATAATATAGTAATTATTACAGGAATTACAGCCTCAGGTAAATCAGAATTATGCGATAACTTGATAAAAAAGTATAAAAACATTAGCATAATAAACTGTGACTCAAAGCAGGTATACAAAGAGATTCCCGTAATTACCGCTCAACCACCAAAGCAGAAAGAATTTTATAGGCTATACGGTTATGTTTCAGCAAGAGAAAATTATTCCGTAGGTTTATGGCTAGAGGATTTAAAGAGGGAAGTTAACAACGCGCTGAAAAATTCACGAATACCCATCATCACTGGAGGAAGTGGGCTTTACATTAGCAGCTTAATCAAGGGATTATCATCGATTCCACAAATAAGCCAGGAAGTGAGAGAAAACGTAAATGAACTTAGGAAAAATTTAAGTAAAGAGGAATTCTACAAATTAGTGCTAAGCAAAGATCCAAGGATTCAAGGTAAAATATTTATTAATGACTCACATCGCCTCTCAAGAGCACTTGAAGTTATCACTGAAACTGGCAAGACAATCTTTGTATGGCAAGAAAATAGACAGCCTCCTTTGTTCAATAATTTTAAGGTATATACAATTCTACCTAAACGTGAGGGTATATACCGAAAAATAAATTCTCGTTTTATTGAAATGGTTGAAAATGGAGCAATTGATGAAGTAAAAAACCTACTTAGCATGAACCCATCTCCACATTTGCCAGCTATGAAAGCACATGGAGTACCAGAAATTATAAGATACTTAAAAGGGGAGATTACTTTAGACGAAGCAATACAGATTGCTCAAACAAACACAAGACACTACGCAAAACGCCAGTACACTTGGTTTAAAAACCAGTTCCCAAGTTCTGAAGTAATTGACTGTGCAAGCAAATTGACAGAATTTGGAATATTTTGATTATTATGTATTATATTGCTATGCCTATGCAAACTTTTCTTGATAGTATTAAACTTTTTTCTTAAAGAACTTTCATCATTGCCTAAATTGTGATTATTAAATTCTTTGTAAAAATATTCTTACTTATGAAGCGCTACTATACCTGTAAGAGCCTTTATCACTAAATGAACTATATCACGCAATATTTCATCCTCAATTTTTCTATATTCTCTCACTAATCTTGTAACCACAATCTCCACTTTCATATCCTTGTATAGCTCTTCTCATAATAGTAGGAACAAGATAAGATAGTGATTTAGTGTAATAAGAAGGTAAAAATGCCAGCAGCGTACAGTTATGACTTAAGGAAAAAAGCCATTCAGGCGTTGGATGAAGGAAAGAGCAAAACAGCAGTAGCAAATTTTTGGCCCTCTCTAATAACTTCAACATCACTAAATTCAAGGGCTTGGCCTTCTATTATTTGGAACCTTTCATGTCCTTTTCCTGCAACTAGCAGAATCATATTTTCATCATGTGCTATATTTATACCTTTCTCTATAGCTTTTTTTCTATCTCCTATCTCCAGTGCATCAAGGCAATGTAACAAAATATCGTGACGAATTTTCCCCGGATCTTCATCACGCGGATTGTCGTCTGTGACTATAACTTTACCTGCAAGCATTTGTGCTATTTTACCCATCTCTGCACGTTTTGTTTGATCACGATTCCCGCCACAACCGAACACTAGAACTATCTTTTTATTGAAGTGCCATTTTAAAGACAACAGAGCTTGTTTGAGTGCACTTGGAGTATGAGCGTAATCGACAAATGCAAAAGTGTTCACTTTTTCCATTCTTCCAGGTGGAGAAGCGAGTTTATCTATACACATTCTTTGATAGTCCATACCAGATGAAATAACTATACCGATTGCACACAACAAATTATATGCTTGAAATCGCCCAAAAATCGGAAAAAATGCGTTATAAATTTCATCACCGATTTGAATTGTCAGGTATTGACCATTGGCAGTGGGTATCTGCTTTAATAAAGTAATGTCAGAGTTTTTTTTTCCATAGGTTATAACTTTGTTGCCACGCTTTTCAGCTATGTTGAGCAACTCTCCATATTCGCCTATATCTGCATTTAAAATCGCTGTTTTTTCTTTTGGCAATACCTCATCAAACAACCTTTTCTTGGCCTCAAAATACTCATCGATACTTTTGTGATAGTCCAAATGATCTTGAGAGAAATTAGTAAAAGCTGCAGCATTGAGCCTGAGTCCATGGATTCTATATTGATCGATTCCATGGCTTGAAGCTTCTAATGCTAAGTGTTCTACGTTCTTATTATTTATGTCACGCAATGTGGAATAAAGATCATCTGCACTTGGCGTTGTAAGGCTATTATCTTTTCTATTATTATTGACACATGTTCCCAGTGTTCCTATAGACGCTGCATTATCTTGCCAAATCTGGCGACAAAATTCCACCACTGAAGTTTTACCATTCGTACCAGTTACAGCAGCAACATATTTAGGTTGTTTGAATTGATAAAACCTGCTGACTATTTCACTGTATATTCCTTGAGGGTCCGAGTGGTAAAGCACTGCAAAACTTGGAGTACTTGTCATTCCAGTGCTTGACACTGGAATCCAGTTTTCATTATACAATTGTCTAGTATGCTTGTTTACAATTAAATTTTCTGGATCCCAGTGTCTGAGCACTGGGATGACATCTTTCTTGGCCCCTTGTATCACAACGTCTACACAGTTGTGTACACATCCAGTAGGAAGACATGTTGCGTGTTCTTTACTCCTTTCTGATATACAAACAAAAAGGTAACCTTCTTTAACTCTCTTAGGATTACATGTGACGCCTTTGATTTCAATATCAAAGTCAGCATTTACAATGTTATGCAGTAGCTCTTTCAGTCTCACAATCATCTTTAACACTTGAACATGGCAGTCTTATTAATGCAGTATTCAAGTCAAAAATCAAATCTTCAGGATCTTCTAGTCCGCAAAATATTCGCACAAAACTTCCACCATAATCTGAATTCATTACAGATCTTGACATAGATCTATGGTCTATTGGTAATATCAAACTGTCACATCCTCCCCAAGAAGCACCGATGCCGAAAACTTTCATGTGATCAACCATGCAGCTTAGTTCCTCACATGAATATTCTCTATCTAGTACTATACTAAATACACTACTTGCCCCTTTGAAATAACTTTTCCATAATTCATGTTGAGGGTGGGAGGGAAGTGCTGGATACAAAACTCTTTTGATTTTTGGATGTTTTTCCAGCCACTTTGCCACTTGCATTGCTGTACTTTGATGCTTCCTCATGCGTGTTTGCAGTGTTCTAAGTCCCCTGTGTGCAAGGTAACAGTCATGCGATTGAATGGTGACTCCATAATTTTTATAGCTCTCATAAAGCAATTTAAAAGTTTTACCTTCAGCAACCATAGCTCCCATCACTAAATCTGAGTGACCAGCTAGATACTTTGTCACCGCATATAGTGCAACATCAATTCCATAATCAAGCGGCTTAAACAACAAAGGAGTGGCCCATGAATTGTCACAAACGGTTACGATTCCACATTCTTTAGCAACTTTTACTATATGCTCTATATTTGAAATCTCAAACGTTATAGAACCAGGAGTCTCAATCATGATGAGTGAAGTATTACCCTGAACTAAATCAGTTATATCCTGTGTCGGATTATAAAAAGTTACTTCTACTCCTCTTTTTGGTAGTTCATTTTCGGCAAATCTCTTTAGTCTATAATAACTATTATCTTGTATCAAGACATGCGAACCTGCTTTAGTGAAAGTCAAAATAGCAAAAGTAAGTGCAAATAATCCAGAAGGGTAGATGAGTGCTTGCCCCCTACCCTCAATTTCAGCTAGTGCATTTGAAAAATAATGAACAGTAGGCGTACCAACATTACTATAGCTGTAATCCCTTGCAACACCATCATTGATCACATCATATATACTCTCCCCATTCGCTGCACTTAAGTAATCCTTGTAAGTAGGAAATAATATGGTAGAAGAATGATAAACTGGTGGGTTCATCGATCCTTTATAATCATTAAATTTTCTTCCTGCTTTAACTAATAAAGACTCTCCTCTCACGTTTCTACTATTTATTTTTTAAATTATATTCACTTTGCGTATATAAGTTAAGAGAAATCGAATGTACTCGTTCTATTTCACTCTTTAATAATTCATAGATCAATTTATGCCTCTTCAAAGAGCTCATTCCAGAAAAGTCGTTAGATATTAATACTAATTTGATATGTGAAGGTAGTGTCGAAGAAGAAGCAAAATAATGATCTACATGCTTTGCTGATTCATCGATAATATTAATATCAATTACACCTATTGAATCGCGTAATTTTTCTTCTATTGTCTTAATAATATCCACAATAGTTCCTTTAAGCAACAATACAGTATAGTCTTCCTCTTGTCATTCCAGCTTCAAATACTGAAATGACAAGAAGAGTGATACAGCAATCACAATTACTTATTTTCCTCTTTATTATCTATGTCTTGATAATCAGAATCTACTACTTTTTCTTCCTCATTATTTGTTGTGGATGAGCTTTCTCCACCTTGTTGTTGAGATTCCTTATACATAGCTTCTCCAAGTTTCATAGATAACTGAGAGAGGTTAGTAACTTTCTGTTGTATTGAATCAGCATCATCAATGTTGTCAGATTTACTTACTTCCTTTAGCTCATTAACTGCATTTTCAATAGCAGATTTATCTTCTGGAGAAATTTTATCACCATATTCTTTCAGAGATTTTTCTGTAGAATGGACTAAGCTATCCGCTTGATTCTTCACTTCAATAAACTTTTTGCGCTTTTCATCTTCTTGCGCTTTTTCTTCAGCTTCTTTTACCATGCGATTTATTTCATCATCAGATAGACCACCTGAAGACTGAATACGTATTTTTTGCTCTTTTCCAGTAGCTTTATCCTTTGCAGAAACATGCGCTATTCCATTTGCATCTATATCAAATGTCACCTCAATTTGAGGAACCCCGCGAGGAGCAGGTGGTATTCCTTCTAAACTAAACTGACCAAGCAGTTTATTATCAATCGCCAATTTTCTTTCACCTTGATGCACCTTAATTGTAACAGCTGTTTGGTTATCATCTGCAGTTGAAAATACCTGAGATTTTTTAGTAGGAATAGTAGTATTACGTTCAATAAGTGGAGTAAATACTCCCCCTAAAGTTTCAATACCAAGGGAAAGTGGAGTTACATCAAGTAGTAACACATCTCTTACGTCACCTTGAATGATCCCCGCTTGTATTGCAGCTCCAATTGCTACAACTTCATCAGGGTTAACCCCTCTGTGTGGATCTTTGCCAAAGAATTCTTTAACTTTCTCTATGACTTTTGGCATACGAGTCATGCCACCAACAAGAACTACTTCACCAATTTGACTAGCAGACAAACCAGCATCTTCAAGAGCTTTTTTGCAAGGAATTATAGTCCTTTCAATCAAATCATTCACTAAACTTTCAAGCTTTGCTCTTGTTAGCTTCATATTTAAGTGTTTTGGGCCACTTGCATCAGCTGTAACAAACGGTAGATTTACTTCTGTTTCCATTGCACTTGACAATTCTACCTTTGCTTTTTCTGCAGCTTCTTTGATTCTTTGCATAGCCATTGGATCGTTTTTCAAATCAATGCCATTACTTTTCTTGAATTCACCCAGTAAATAATTTACTACTGCATTATCGAAGTCTTCCCCTCCAAGGTGAGTATCACCATTTGTAGCCTTTACTTCAAAAACTCCGTCACCTATTTCAAGAACTGAAATATCAAATGTACCACCACCAAGATCATACACTACTATTGTGTGTCCGCGCTTTTTATCAAGACCATAAGCAAGTGCTGCAGCAGTTGGTTCGTTAATTATTCTGAGGACATTTAATCCAGCAATTTTTCCTGCATCTTTTGTTGCTTGACGTTGAGAATCATTGAAGTACGCCGGCACTGTTATCACAGCATCTTTTACTTCCTCCCCAAGATAAGCCTCAGCTGCTTCTTTCAGATTTTGTAGTATAAATGCACCAATTTGACTAGGAGAGTATTCTTTACTATCAGTTGTTTTAACCCATGCATCCCCATTTTTTGCTGCAAACACTTTATATGGAGCTTGTAGATTTTTCATTTCAGGATCACTATATTGGCGACCTATCAATCTCTTAGTTGCAAAAAAAGTATTACTTGCATTGGTAGTTGCTTGCCTTTTTGCTGGAGCGCCAATCAACCTTTCTCCAGATGAAGTAAATGCAACTATAGATGGAGTAGTTCTTGCTCCTTCTTTATTCTCGATTACTTTTGCATCCTTGCCTTGCATTATTGCAACACAAGAATTTGTTGTTCCAAGATCTATACCTATTGCTCTTCCCATAATGAATACTCCCTTTTAAATATTATCTGATGTAAAATATATAAGTATAAAACTCGTTAATTACAAGTCCCGTTTAGTTGTTAGGGCTCAAAAGGCGCGAAAGCCATTTAGTTAACCAAAAGTTGCCCGGTAGTTTATCTGAACTACCAGCTTCTTTATCCCCGCTATTCACAATTTGACATCCAGAATTCTGCAATGGCTTATAATCATTAAAATTAACATGATCTCCTTGCTTTAAAATAAATGTATCTGCATCTAAACTATTATCAATACTAACATTTAATGTAATATTGAACTCTTTTTCGATTGTAGAAACCATATCACGCTTATTATTAAAAATGTGCGCTATAACTGCACTGCGTGCTATTAAATCAAAGGACTTATTTTGATTTTTATTAGCAATATGTTGCAAATCCCTTAGTATCGATGCAACAACCACTTCGTTTGATTTCACTCTTCCAATACCTTTACAGCGCAAACACTCTGTAGTATTAATTTCCTGTATATTTGGTTTAATTCTTTGTCTTGAAAAGACCATTAAACCAAAGTCATTGATAAAGCTAAATTGAACTTTAGCTCTATCATCTTTAAACGCCTGCTTGATAGCAAATTCAACATTTTTGCAATACTCAAGTTTCAACATGTCAATAAAATCAACAACTATTAACCCTGATAAGCCCCTGAGATTCGCTTGCCTTGATATTTCAGATAATGCCTCCATATTAGTTCTATAAGCTGTTTCTTCTATGTTATCTTCTCCTGTCATTTTTCCTGAATTTACGTCTATTGAAACAAATGCCTCAGTTAAGGTTATCACCAAAGACCCGCCAGATGGTAATTCTACTCTATTGCTATATAATTCAGAAATTTGATCTTCGACTCGATAGTAAGTAAAGATTGGAACAGAGCCTCTATATAACCTAGGACGTAATTTTCCTTGTAACACATTTTTAGTGTATTTTCTTACCGCTTCACAAACTTCTCTATCAGATACTATAATTTCTGTATCATTACTACAAAAGTCACGTACAGATCTCATAACTACATCTGCTTCGTTGTAAATTAATGATGGAACATTTAAAGAAGAGAAGTTTTGCTGGATATTTTGCCATAATAAGGTCAAATTATTGTAATCTTGCTCAATTTCTTTCTTACTTTTTCCTGCACCAACAGTTCTTACTATTAAACCTGAACTTTTTGGTAAATTTATTGAATCTAATATATCCTTTAACTGTTTTCTAACGTTGGTATCTTCAATTCTGCGAGATACTCCACCCCTACTTATGGAATTGGGCATGAAAACACAGTATCTACCGACCAAAGTTACGTATGTTGTAAATGAAGCTCCTTTATTTCCTCGTTCTTCTTTAGTTAATTGAACCAATAACTTTTGATTTACTGAAATCACATCTTGTAACTTATATTTTCTATGTAAAGGTACCTCCCTCACAAAACCACTGCTGGATTCATTACTAGCTGTAGAATCTAGGCCTTCTTCTGTGCAATTATCATTTGAACAGTCCACACCACTCGAATAGCCTTCGTCAGGGAAAATTTCCTTCTCTTTTTCTGGAATATTAAAGTAATTTAGAGATATCTCAGAAAAAGACAAAAAACCTTGCTTATTTTTTCCATACTCAATGAACACGGCCTGCAAAGCAGGCTCTATACGCTTTATATAAGCAACGTATATATTACCTCTTAATTGTCTTTTTTCCTTGAATTCTTGTTCAAACTCTACAACCCTATCATTAACTAGTAGGGCAACCCTTACCTCGTTAGAACAGGTAGTACTTTCTATCAACAATAACCTTTTGCCATCACTTGCCACTTATTTACCGTCTGCTTTTCATTCTGAAATGTTCTTATACTACTTAATACATTATTGATTGTCAAGAATTTTGCGATCTGCATTATTGGGTTGACTTTTAGTGTTTTGCGTAATAAACTTGCATAGAGTTTATTATATCACTAACAATTATGGCGAAAAAAAATGCTTCTTTGCTTGTCAAGCTGGTTAGCACTGCAACTAAAACAACAAAAACTGGAGAAGAGAAACTAACAGGCTATTTTTGTGTAAAAAAACGTAATCCTAAGAACCTTCCCAAGAAGCTCGAGTTTAGGAAGTATGACCCAGTGGTCAGAAGACACGTATTATTTAAAGAAGAAAAATTAAAGTAAGTTTATCGTTATATACAATTTATAACCAAGTTATACTATAACGATAGAGCTAAACAGTATAAGATAAAAGTACAAAACACAGAAAATACTTTGAAGATTAGCTAGCCTAAAGTGCATATGTTAGTAGATCAAAATCGAAGGGTTTTCCCTAGAATACTTGCTCAACGGTTCTGTCGCATTTGTAGGGAAGTAGAAAGAAGAATGATATAATTGTCTAAAAATAAAGCAAAGATGTTTCGTATCAATCAAAAATTATTGCCATATTTCAAAGGATTTAGCTTTTCAGCGATGTTATCTGTATACATGAAATGTCGATTCTCTTTGAGCTATCGAGATTTGGAAGAAATTATGAGTATAAGGGGAGCAAAAATTGACCATGCTACGTTACAAAGTGGTTTATCACCACTGATAGATTAGGCAGTAAGGAAAAGAAAGAAGCAGGTTGGTAGTAATTGGAGAGACCTACATTAAATTAAACGGTAAATGGGTTTATTTATATAGAGCACTATTGGTAATACTGTAGACTTCCTCTTGTGTGTTAGTAGAGACAAGTCTGCAGCACTTGCATTCTTTCGTAAAGCCTTCAGGAGTAACTATCTTCCTGAGAAAATTGTCATTGATAAAAGCGGCAGTATTACTGCCGCTCTTGATGATTTGAATGCAGAAATTTCTGAAGATTACAGTTCTTCAAATAAAATATCTAAATAATATTGTTGATAGGTTTATCAAGAAGCGAATAAAGCCTATGCTTAGTTTTAAAAATTTTCATTCCGCAAAGATTACTATTACAGGTATAGAAAATATTCGCATGATTCAGAAAAAACAAATTATCGGAGCTAATGACAATGTTTCTACTTTTGAGAATTTTGCTATGTTAATGGCTCTATAACTCCTATAATCTCAGCTTTAATGATCTTCTTTTCTATGGTTTATAGATGCGACAGAACCTGTAAACTTGCTTTTGTTATCTTTTAGTTCAAGTAATTAAAATTTTAACAATTAGAATTATAATTACAGACCACAATAAAAAATAGATTTTTCCATTTGATCTATTTTTCACTTGTATTTTTTTATCAGCTATTAGGTTTAATTTTTCTATAAGGGTAAATATTCCTTGGATTGCTTTTATGGGATAAGAACTTTTAATTTTTTCCCTATATCCTATTTTACTTTCATGTTGACTGCTTATCCATGTTTCAACTACTTTCCACATATTGATTTCTGGATAGACTTTCCTACATATCCCTTCTAATAAAATCATAGTTTTCTGCAGTAATAATAATTGTGTTTGAACTTTCATATCAAAATCACCAGTTATTTTTAATAGCTGAGTAAGTAAGCGAGCAAATGAAATCTTTCGTATAGGCTGTCCAACAATGGGCTCACCTATTGCTCTGCAAGCTGTAATAAAATTTCTATGCTGTGATGGAACATAACCGGCTCTAAAGTGCATTTTTGCAACGTGATCATAATCCCGATTTAAAAAGCCTTTGAGTATCTCTATAACGTAATAGCATGTCTCACGATCTATTCTACCCATGATTCCACAATCCAGGGCAATAATATTGTTGTTACTATCAATCATTAGATTTCCTGGATGCATATCAGCATGAAAAAAGCAATCCCTATACACCTGATTACAAAACGATTCTATAAGATTGATAGCTATTTGCTTGCGGTTATTCAGCTTTTCAACTTCGTATATTGGTATAGCTTCCATCCATTCTAATGTTAAAACCTTTTTTGAAGTTCTACTCCAATCTATTTCAGGTACGTAGAAACCTCTGTCATGTTTAGTATTTTCCTTCAGTTCCGAAGAGTGGGCAGCCTCAAAGCGTAGATCTAACTCTAATCGGCAAATTTCAGCAAAAGTTTTGACTAATTCAACTGGCTTCAGCCTTTTTGATTGTTCATTAAATTTTTCTGCAATTTCTGCAAGCCAAGAAAGCATTTTTATATCCCTTGAGAAGGTTTTCTCAATATTTGGCCTTAAAACCTTTACAGCAACTTCCTTACCCGCAGTTGTAACTGCTCTATGCACTTGAGAAATTGATGCTGCTGCAATTGGCTTTTCAGAAAAGCTTGAAAAAATATCGCTTAATTTACAATTAAACTCACTTTCTATAGTTTTAACTGCTATTTTATACGAAAATGATGGCAATCTATCACATATCAATAGCAAGTTATTTGTTATATCCTCATTTAAAATATCAGTGCGTGATGAAATGGATTGCCCAAATTTAATGAACACCGGACCTAATCTTTCAAGAGCACGCTTTAGTTTATGACCTTGTATTTTATTTATTGATTTTTTTGATGGTGGAAGTAAATAAGGTAACACATTGTAGCGTGTTAGCACTGTAGTTATTTGCAGAAGACGTAGAATATTTTGAATCATTTCGCTGCGTAACTGCCAAATATTTCATTTATCTCCATAATTTCATCAGGTTTACCTTGATAATAGATAGTATTATTTATGCAAATTATGTAATCTGAGGATGGTAGAGCAGAGTTAAGATCATGAGAAGTCATGAGAATTGACACTGATCGTTCTTTTGCGATTTTATTTATAATATCATAAAATTTAGCTCGTGCGTTAATATCCATTGCACTGACTGGCTCATCTAAAATGATCAAATCAGATTCTGAAATTAAACAGCGTGCAAGCAGCAGTAATTGTGTTTGTCCTGCAGAGATTTCTAATACTTGATTTTTTAGGATGTTACCGATACCAACCAATTCTATTGCTTCTGTAACAATGGGTTGATTTTTCTTCAATTTCTTCGAGGAGCTATTGAAAAGGAAAGACTCAACTGTTATTGGCATCAAATTACCAATACTAAAATTTTGTGGCATATAGCTAATTTTTATATTGTCAGCGAATACAATACTGCCAATAAAACCTTTATTTATACCAGCAACTGCTTTCACTAAAGAGGTTTTACCTCCGCCATTTGGACCAAGTATTGTAACTATATCTCCTCTTTGTACTGATATGTTGATATTATCAAGAACTTTTTTATTACCGTATGAAAGAGTAAGGTTTTCTATTTTTAGAATGCAGTTATTGACACTACTTAATTTTTTGTCAAAAATTGACTTCTTCTCAACACTTATATGAGACATTTACTGTTTTTTTTTCTATTACTTTCATTTACATTATACTACAATAGTGCCTTTTCATCCAATTTAAAAATTGTAGCTACAATCAAACCTATACACTCACTTGTAGCTTCTGTTACAGATGGAATTTCAAAGCCAGAACTACTAATGTACGAAGTAGTGTCTGAACATAACTACATGCTCAGGCCTTCAGACGCAAGTAAATTAGAATCTAGTAATATTATATTTTATACCGATGATTCTTTGGAAACATTCATTAAAACTTTCGCTAAAGAAAATAAGAAGTTAATACCGCTATCAAGCGCAATCGATCTACTTCCTGCTCGACCACATTCATTTTCTAGTCACATTCAAGATGAAAAAGATTTGCATATTTGGCTGAGTCCTGAAAATGCAAAAAGTATGATACTTTCTATCAGTGCAACATTATCTAATATAGATAAAGAAAATGCCTATCGATACAATACTAACGCAGAGGAGGCTATAAGAAAGATAGACCAAGAAGTAGAAAAAATTACGAAAGAATTGGATGAGTTAAAAAATCAAAAATACATAGTTACTCACGATGCTTATCAATATTTCGAAAAATATTTTGATTTAAGTTACCCAAGCGCCATTCTTTCTATAGAAGAGGATTCTTACATAGGTATGAAGAGTTTAATGAAATTAAAAAAGGTAATGAAAGAGGAAAACGTTAAATGTATTGTTTCTCATTCACGAGAGGATAGCATAAAGCCTAATGTCTTTTCTAGTGACGTAAAAATGGTGATTCTTGATCCTATTGGATCAGATGTAGAGCCTGGAAAGGATGCATATCTAGATATAATCAGCAGCATTGCACAAAATTTCAAGTCTTGTTTCACTGAGTAATGAGTTCTTTTGGTTCTGTCGCATTTGTAGGGAAGTAGAAAGAAGAATGATATAATTGTCTAAAAATAAAGCAAAGATGTTTCGTATCAATCAAAAATTATTGCCATATTTCAAAGGATTTAGCTTTTCAGCGATGTTATCTGTATACATGAAATGTCGATTCTCTTTGAGCTATCGAGATTTGGAAGAAATTATGAGTATAAGGGGAGCAAAAATTGACCATGCTACGTTACAAAGTGGTTTATCACCACTGATAGATTAGGCAGTAAGGAAAAGAAAGAAGCAGGTTGGTAGTAATTGGAGAGACCTACATTAAATTAAACGGTAAATGGGTTTATTTATATAGAGCACTATTGGTAATACTGTAGACTTCCTCTTGTGTGTTAGTAGAGACAAGTCTGCAGCACTTGCATTCTTTCGTAAAGCCTTCAGGAGTAACTATCTTCCTGAGAAAATTGTCATTGATAAAAGCGGCAGTATTACTGCCGCTCTTGATGATTTGAATGCAGAAATTTCTGAAGATTACAGTTCTTCAAATAAAATATCTAAATAATATTGTTGATAGGTTTATCAAGAAGCGAATAAAGCCTATGCTTAGTTTTAAAAATTTTCATTCCGCAAAGATTACTATTACAGGTATAGAAAATATTCGCATGATTCAGAAAAAACAAATTATCGGAGCTAATGACAATGTTTCTACTTTTGAGAATTTTGCTATGTTAATGGCTCTATAACTCCTATAATCTCAGCTTTAATGATCTTCTTTTCTATGGTTTATAGATGCGACAGAACCGGAGATCTTACTGCTATTGACATTATTGCGAAAATTCTATCAATTGATAACTTCCTATTCTGTGTGAAAAAATAAGAAAGGAGAGGAAAAAAGGATTAGTTTCTTTTATGATTATCCAAGAAGTCTAGTCTAAATTCAAGTTTTGTGAATAGGCCTAGCGCTTAAATTTTTGATCAAAAAGGGACAAGTTTAGTAAAAAATAATGATATTATAAGTGGAACATAAAATAGTCCCACTGCAGTACTAATTAAGAGCAATAAAGTAGCTTTATCTGGTTGGTAATTTAAAATATTAGCAAGTATTATACTGGATCCAGAAATCGGAATAATAGCTAGTAACATCAGTGCTTTATAGATGCTTTCATCGTATATACCTGTAACATGCTTGTCTAGCAAGACAATTCCCAAAACAAATAACGGCCAGAATATGTACTTTGCTACAATAGTGGTCAAGGCAAGCTTCCAATCTACTTTAAAATTTGTAATTTGTGCAATACTTACTCCAAGCAGCACCATTCCTAATGTGATAAATGTACTTCTGATATTTATCATAACATCTGTCAAAAAAGTGGGTATTTGTATATCATATATACTTAAAAAGAAACCTAGAATCATTGCATATAATGAGGGAAGTTTGAGTAACTTTAATACGCATTCTTTTGCAGTATAGATACCATTTGCAGCTATATAAAATCCCAAGCTATTTTCAAATAGTGCCATTCCTATGTAACAGACAACATACACAGACACTGAATCTTCATCAAATAAAGCCATGGCAATCGGTAGACCAAAATAACCCATACTTGTGCTGCCCGAGCTAAACGCTAATATGTTTCTCGTGTTGTCCTTAAATAAAAAAGAAGAAAGATAATACACTGATAAGGACATAGTACTACCTATAAACCATATCAAAATCGGCAGAGAAATTACTTTTAAATTAACTTCTGTATGAGATACTCCGTATAAAATCACTATTGGATTAGCTATATAAAAGAGTATTTGAGATATAGTATTTCTATCAATTTTAAGATATCTTCCTGCTAAGTAACCAATAAGTATTGTAATGTAAATAGGTAATATTTTGAGGAAAAGAGTAAAGAACATACTAGCCTATTGTGATATCTTTGCTGATAAAGTGATATTAGATTTTAAGGTATTGTAAAAGTAAGTAAAATTTATTTTCCAATTAATCAAGTTCATAGTTAGTTAAAAAAGATTCACTGAGTGCCAAAATTTGTTCTTATATAGGACTTAATAATGATATTTTTATGATTAAATTATGTTAAGTTTGTATAAAGCTCCTTGTATATTTTTATAAACCACTTGTAGTAATTTAGGTAGATTGTTGAAAAAACACTCATCTTGAATGGTTCTCAGGAATTCTTGCCTTAATCATTAAAATCGCACTATTACTTTCCATAATTTTTTAAAGCCAACTTTTTCGTAAACACGGATTGCACAAACATTTGCTATACCTGGGTCGACAAAGGCATTCTCATAAACTTTAAAGACAAATTTGTTTAAAAATATATTCAAAGCTTGTGAACCAACTCCTTTACCTACATAATTCAGCTCTCCGATATACCAGTCTATAGCAGCACAACTTTCTGGAAGTTCTAAAGTGTTATAGACCTGTTCAGGTGGGAAATCATGTTTGTTGTAATATTGAATATAACCAATATCAACTCTATCACAATTAATAATGAATGCGTGCATCGGTTTTTCAATAATTTGTGTCTTAGATTTCAAACGTTTGAATCCTTTAACATAGTTGCTATATTTTTTCTCAATTAACTCTGGTGTCCGATTTATATCCGCATCCCACCACTTCTTTATATGGGACGTTTCTACCCATTTTAATAATAGTAAAAAATGTTCTTCTTTCAACGCTTTAAATGTGATATTTTTATTCATTAATTAAAGATTTTAAGTGTTACTACCGTTTTTATTAATTCTATCTCTAATTGCTAAGTTCATTGAAATTGATATTTCTGTACCTAGTTTTCCTGATATAGTACGCTATTTTAACGTACCGGAAGGCACAATTCAATTAACTATTGCTTATAATTTTTTAGGCATTTGCATAGGAGGGTTGTTTTTTAGTCCATTATCCGAATGTTATGGCAGAAGGAGAATTATGAGGCTTTGTTGCATCACTCAAGAGAAAAGAACTGGCAGTTACTGACAAACTTCGGTTCTGTCGCATTTGTAGGGAAGTAGAAAGAAGAATGATATAATTGTCTAAAAATAAAGCAAAGATGTTTCGTATCAATCAAAAATTATTGCCATATTTCAAAGGATTTAGCTTTTCAGCGATGTTATCTGTATACATGAAATGTCGATTCTCTTTGAGCTATCGAGATTTGGAAGAAATTATGAGTATAAGGGGAGCAAAAATTGACCATGCTACGTTACAAAGTGGTTTATCACCACTGATAGATTAGGCAGTAAGGAAAAGAAAGAAGCAGGTTGGTAGTAATTGGAGAGACCTACATTAAATTAAACGGTAAATGGGTTTATTTATATAGAGCACTATTGGTAATACTGTAGACTTCCTCTTGTGTGTTAGTAGAGACAAGTCTGCAGCACTTGCATTCTTTCGTAAAGCCTTCAGGAGTAACTATCTTCCTGAGAAAATTGTCATTGATAAAAGCGGCAGTATTACTGCCGCTCTTGATGATTTGAATGCAGAAATTTCTGAAGATTACAGTTCTTCAAATAAAATATCTAAATAATATTGTTGATAGGTTTATCAAGAAGCGAATAAAGCCTATGCTTAGTTTTAAAAATTTTCATTCCGCAAAGATTACTATTACAGGTATAGAAAATATTCGCATGATTCAGAAAAAACAAATTATCGGAGCTAATGACAATGTTTCTACTTTTGAGAATTTTGCTATGTTAATGGCTCTATAACTCCTATAATCTCAGCTTTAATGATCTTCTTTTCTATGGTTTATAGATGCGACAGAACCGGAAAAAAACCCCCAAAAACTGGAAAAGAGAATAGGAATTTGACATAAGATATTCCCAAATTTTCAATGTTCATATGGTTATAAGCAGTACAGCTATTAATCATCCATTATTGATATACCTGAATTATTCTCAGTAAATAAATCAAGTATAATGTTAGGTACTCTACCATCAACTATGTGAACAACCCCTGCACATTCTTCCACCATTTTAGTATATGACATAAGCCTTTCAACAAATTTTTCTCCTTTAATTTTTCCACAATCAATCGATTCTTTTAAATTTTTAATCAAGACTCTTCTATTGCCAACTTTGTTTATTTCTTCATCTGTATCACTCAAGATTATCATTTTAGATGCGTAAACTGCAAGTGCAATTGCACTTGCAGTGCTATCAGTATCAATATGATATGTTTCTCCATTTTTTCCATAACCGATAGGTGCAATAACTGGTATAGAATCTGATTCTTCAATAAAGAATAATATATCAGGATTGATTTCAGTTGGTCTACCGATAAATCCCATATCTAGTATTTTTTCAATATTATTTAATCTATTTTCCCTAAGCGTAGTGCTTATCTTTTCAGCTTTTATGAGGTTGCCATCTTTTCCACATAGTCCAATAGCTGAACCACCAGCAGAATTTATATGCTGAACAATTTTTTTATTAATTGAACCACATAGTGCCATTTCAATGATTTTCATAGTGCTTTTGTCTGTAAGTCTGACACCATTTATAAACTTATCATTCATACCTAGCATTTTTAACACTGAGTTAATTTCATATTCTCCGTCATGAACTACCACCGGATTTATACCAAGCTGTTTCAACAGAACAACATTATGCGCAAAAGCACTAAGCAGCGTTTCATCTGAGATTATTACACTGCTGCATTTGATGATAAAAGTTTCGCCTACAAATTTAGGTATGTTAGACAGAATTTCAAATAATATTTCTGTTTTTTCCTTCAATGGCATCTTACCATTTAAAGATTCATCACTTTTCATTTTTTTATCTTGTAAATTTGAAAAACTCATCTCTTACCTTGGTGATTTTATGCTTAACACGAATGCTTATTTGATGAATTGACACATGTTCATTATTAACCCACTTTTGAGTATTTTCTAGAATAGCATCTAGACTTTCCTGACTCACTTTATCTATTTTTGTTAGCACAATATTAAAGTTAATATTATTACATATTAACCAATAAATAAAGTCTTTGTCTATTTCTTTTAATCCTACCTTGCTATCTATAAGCACAAACACTCTTTTTAGATTTCTCCTGTGAATTAGATAGTACTCAATTAGGTTTAAGTATTGTACTGCTTCTTCCTTGCTTGCAAAAGAATAGCCATAACCCGGTAGGTCGACAATCCTAAACTTATCATTGTACATAGAGTAAAAATTTATTTGTCTAGTGCATCCAGGTTTAGAAGAAACTCTTGCAGCTTTTTTGGTGTTTATCAGCAAGTTGATTAAACTCGATTTTCCTACGTTTGATCTACCAGCAAATGCAATCTCTGGAGCCGACTCATCTGGTAATGATTTTTTGTCTGAAGCTCCAAATATGAAGCTGCAGATTGATGTTATCTGTTTTGCCATTATACTTAGGTAGAAATATTCGAGACAATTATAGTGTTATTGCTTGATATAAGAAATTTTTTATTTCAGTATATATTACTTACTTAAACAGCTGAAAACTAGACCTGTACTATATGGATATAGAGAATAATTTACAAGACTTAAAAAAAAAGTTTTCTGATGTAGAGAGAAATCTGGAAAACCCTACCAATTTGAGTCAAAAAGAATTCGTTAGTTTTTCAAAGGAATACTCTGAACTCAGACCAATTATCGAGATAATCAATGAATATAATATATTAAAAGAGGAAATTTCAGATTTAGAAGAAATCATGAAAGATGAGAACAGCGATGGTGATATAAAAGAGTTAGCAAAAGAAGAACTTCTTGAGAAGCAAAAGATACTATTACCGAAAGTAAAAGCAAAACTAAAGTTGGCATTATTACCCAAAGATGAAGATGACTCAAGAAATGCAATATTAGAAATTAGGGCAGGCACGGGCGGAGAAGAAGCGGCATTATTTGCAGCGATTTTATTTCGTATGTATCAAAAATATGCAGAAAGAAGAAATTGGAAGTTTGAGCCAATAAGTATTTCCAATACAGGTATAGGTGGCTATAAGGAAGCTTCTGCACTCATTAATGGAACAGAAGTTTTTGCAAGACTGAAATTTGAGTCAGGGGTGCACAGAGTACAAAGAGTGCCAGAAACTGAATCTTCAGGAAGATTGCACACTTCCGCAGCTACTGTTGCAATATTACCTGAAGTAGAAGAGGTTGACTTTGAAATAGAAGAAAAAGATTTACGCATAGATGTTTATAGATCCAGTGGTCCTGGAGGGCAATCAGTGAATACAACTGACAGCGCAGTAAGGGTCACCCACTTGCCAACAGGGATAGTCGTAATACAGCAAGATGAAAAATCGCAGCACAAAAATAAGGCTAAAGCGCTCAAAGTGTTGAGAGCAAGGCTATACGAAATTGAAAGACAAAAAAAAGAAATGGAAAGGTCAACAATGAGGAAAAGCCAAATTGGTTCTGGAGATCGCTCTGAACGTATAAGAACTTATAACTTTCCACAATCAAGAATAACAGATCATAGAATTAATCTCACTTCACATCGATTAGAACAGATTATAAAAGAAGGTGAACTAGATGAATTGATTGAGGCATTGATTTCACGAAATGAAGCAGAAAGGTTGGCTGGAGGGGGTAATGTTACTTTTTGATGGAAATTTGAAACAAAGCATAGGTATCAGGTTA
Organism: Wolbachia endosymbiont (group B) of Xanthorhoe designata; assembly: GCF_964028585.1. NCBI lineage: Bacteria > Pseudomonadati > Pseudomonadota > Alphaproteobacteria > Rickettsiales > Anaplasmataceae > Wolbachia > Wolbachia endosymbiont (group B) of Xanthorhoe designata. Next base: position 455,481 of record NZ_OZ034794.1, on the reverse strand, counting down.
AAAAGAAGTAAAGTTAGTTGTTCATAATTTAGTTTTCCCTTTAGTATTACTAATGATAACAAAGATATGGAAACGTCAAGCGAATACCTATTCGGTTAATAGCATCATATAGAAAAAGGCAAGTTACATTTATTTGTTGCTGCTCATAGAACATCCAAATTCAACTATAGACCTGCTAAAAGGTGTAGGAAATCTGGTTCTGTCGCATCTATAAACCATAGAAAAGAAGATCATTAAAGCTGAGATTATAGGAGTTATAGAGCCATTAACATAGCAAAATTCTCAAAAGTAGAAACATTGTCATTAGCTCCGATAATTTGTTTTTTCTGAATCATGCGAATATTTTCTATACCTGTAATAGTAATCTTTGCGGAATGAAAATTTTTAAAACTAAGCATAGGCTTTATTCGCTTCTTGATAAACCTATCAACAATATTATTTAGATATTTTATTTGAAGAACTGTAATCTTCAGAAATTTCTGCATTCAAATCATCAAGAGCAGCAGTATTACTGCCGCTTTTATCAAGGTTCTGTCGCATTTGTAAGGAAGTAGAAAGAAGAATGATATAATTGTCTAAAAATAAAGCAAAGATGTTTCGTATCAATCAAAAATTATTGCCATATTTCAAAGGATTTAGCTTTTCAGCGATGTTATCTTACTGCTGCAATTGAAGGCAAAGCTTCTCCTCTAAACCCAAGGTGCTTGATTTCTATTAACTCACCATCGCTTAATTTTGAAGTAGCGTGGCGCATAAACGCAAGTTCCAAATCTTCCTTTTCTATTCCATTTCCATCTTCTGTTACAGTTATAAGATTACGCCCACCACTTTCTATTTTGATCTCTATCTCTAGCATCTATTGCATTTTCTACTAATTCCTTTTGCTGGCCTCTCTATTACCTCTCCCGCTGCTATACGGTTTATTGTTTTTGTATCTAAAAGAATTATTGCCATATTTCCAACTCTCAGTCTGATCAGGATATAGCTTGAATATCAATGCAAATCAAGTTCTCTATTAGGTGTCTTAACTAATTTAAAAACAGAAATAGTTGTAAAAACCCAGTCCGAAATGTTATCTCATATGGATCTATGTTTGAATTTTAGTTGAATATTTTTACACAATTGTGTATAATTATTAATGCTTTTTATCTTACTTTCTCATGGCTCTTTCAAAGTTTCTCGATCCAAAATTTGACCTGTCCTTTAAACGAGTGTTTGGCACTGAGAAAAATAAGAATATCCTTATCCACCTCCTCAACGATATCTTAGGCTTTACTGGGGTTAACACTATAGAAGATGTTGAGTTCCTCAGCACTATCATGAATCCTGAGATTGCTTCTGATAAAAAAAGCATCGTTGATGTTCTTTGCAAGGATTCATATGGAAATAGGTATATTGCAGAGGGGCATAGCCTCTATTGGTCTTAATATCAAAGCTAGCTCCTTTTTCTAAGAGCTTTTCTGCTACATTTAAATGACCATACTTTGCAGCTAAGTGTAGAGCAGTATAGCCATCATTGTCTTTAGCATCAATATCCGCTCCCTTCTCAAGAAACTTTTCAACCTTGCTAAGATCACCTTCCCTTGCAGAACTAATTAATAAATTATTATTGTTTAGAGTCATATGTATACCTCAATAAGAATCAAACTTTGAGAATACTCAATATAGCATACTACTTACACCAAATATAATAGTCACAATATTTTCCATACATAAAGAATCAATTATTTTATAAGGTGATTAAGGTAATACTTTGTTTGTAAAATTTATCAACCTATAATTTCAATTTTTTTGGAGTAACTCTATACTTTTGTTACTACTAACGACTTCAATAATATAACCATTCCAGCAACCAAAACCAGCAAGCGTGAGAACTGTTTTTCTTGGAATCTTATGGTCTACCGCCATTCTGTTAAATGAAGATACAGATACCTTATTACTTATGCTTCTTCATTTTATTGTATGCACCAATACCTATTGTCAACTAACTTCTGTGAATCACTATTTTCCAATTGATTATTAACTTTTTTTCTCTAACTTATTACAAATGTCACCTTGCATTCTATGATTAAGATCTTCAAATTGCATTGATATGTCTGGTATGTTACCTTGAAGCAGTTGTATATTAGGCGTATTTTCCTGAGATGTTGCACTTGTATTCTCTAATCTCCTTTTCTTAGACTTATCTAAATGTATAGTTGTCTTATGTCGTTTCTTATGTGATTGCACTTTTAAGTCTGAAGAACAAGGGCCTGAGGACATAATTGATTGCGCTTTTTGGCTATGAATAGCAATACAATAAAGCAAAAGATCTTTATATTCTAGATTCATAGTAGCCCCTCGCTCTAAAAGGTATTCAATAATATCTAAGCGACTAGCGATAAAAGCGTAGTGTAGAGGACTAATACCATTTCTATCCTGTAGATTTACATTAGCTCCTTTTTCTACAAAGTATTTAACAATATTTAGGTGACCAGCAATAACAGCATAGTGCAGAAAACCCCTACCACGACTATCTTGTAGATTTATGCAATCTTCTCGCTCTAAAAGGCTAGGAACAATATTTAAGAGACCACTGAATTTTCGATTCACATTAGCCCATTTATCTGTAAGGTATTCAATAATATCTGAGCTAGCAGTGACACCAGTATAGTGTAAAAGGTTTATACTATTTCTACCATGAAGATTTACAATATCTTCATACCTGAGAATGTTCAGAATAGCATTAAAAGTATTACCAACAGCAAAATCAACTACTTCGGGTTGTGGAAAAAATAATTTTTTCTCTATTTCCTTTTCTAAATATTTTTTTCTTTCACTTTCAATAGACATTTCTTGTGTAGTGCTAAGATGATTTAACCCTATTCTTTTCTCCTGTAACTCTTGCCAGTTTTGAAGCTCTTGTGATGCCTCTTTTTTTCCAAGATAGTTATACCCAACAGATAATTGTATAAGATTTTTATAAAAACCTATATGATTGCTTTCATACAACTCACCTGAGCTAATCAAGTCGTTGAACTCCGTTAACACTTCATCTAATAGATTTTTTTTGTCTTTTATACTTCTCATCTTTTCAATAAAAGGACTTCTAAGTAGAAATTGACTTTGTTTTTGGTATTTTAGAATATCGAGCAAACTCTCTTGTAAAATCGACGAATTCAATTTATGTAAGTTAATATGTGATGATGTCGTTGTAAGATAGAAGTATTTTTCATCTTGAATGCTATAAAATTCCGCTAAGGTCCGGGTGTATTTAAGATATGAAAAATACAATAGGTCATGATTTTTAAAAAAATCTTGATAGAAAGCATCTTTTTCTGTAGAATTAAATTCTACCTTAAAGTGTTCAACGTAGTACAATACCGTAAATGCACATAGATATTCTCCCTTCATTACAAATATTCTAGCCAAATCAATTGATAGAGTCGCCAATCTACTTGATAAGCTATCACTTATAGAAAGTAGAGAAGCACAACTTCGTAAATAATCTAATGCACAATCATACTTCTCTTCTATGGTGTAAGTAATAACTATAAAATGATCTAGGAGCATTTGCTCAAAATAACTCCTGTAGCTGCTTTCTCTGAGTTTAAAAAGCTCTTTTAACCCTGAGCAATCTTCTAATGCAACTAACGCAAGGGCACGTAAATATCTAATTTTTAAAGAATTTTCCGTTGAAGATGCAATAACCGGCAGTATTCTTGTTGAAAGCCCGACAACTTCCTTATACTCGCCCTCTAAATGTAAACGCGTGATAGATCTAATCATAAAAGGCTCTTCTTCTCTAAAAGTGTTATAGTTTCCAAGGTGATCAACTAAGGCGATAAGATGCAAAGTATCAGTTTCTTCCAACAAATTGCTAAATTCATCTTCAAATATTTCTACAGCAGTTAGCAGTATATCCTCCTTTTGATCTTCAGCGATTTGCGAACGTATGGCTTCTTTTATCGATTTATGCATAACATACATTTTTTTTCGCCTATCATTTCTATATCAAGCAGAGAATAATTTTCCATCAATTTGAAAGTAGATTCTAGTTCAACCAAAACTGAAAACATATCTGGGTTAATGTAGCTGTTACCCAAATGAGCCATAACTCTCAAACACCTAAAAGGTACTCCTTCATTTTTCTCTTCCATTACTTTCATGGAAATGCTCGTCGTTATTGATACAACCCTATCATATTTGCTCTGCTTGTTGTTTTTTGGAATTATCCGATCAAAATCTTCATATTTTTTTAAATATTCATAAATTCCAAATACTTCTTCTAAATTACTTAACTTACTATTTCTAATATAAGCTGCTGCCAGCCTTATGGCTAATGGAAAATCTTCGAGCTTTTTTACAAATACTTTTATTTGTTCGTCTTGTAATTTATCTACTATTCCTAAAATTCTTTTAGTAAGTTGTACAGCTTGGTCTTCTTCAAAAGTGCCCAAAGCCACTTCTACTACGCCTTTACAAGGCTGATCAAGAGAAGTGAATAAAAAATCAAAACCTACTCGATCCTCTACCTTTATAATCTCTTCCACGTCTTCTCTTCTAGCATTATGACAAATAATGAGACATCTCTTACTTCCTATTAGTGATTTGGTTTCTTCTATACACATACCTAACTTCCTTTGAGTTAAAGAAGAAAAACGCCTCTCTATAGACAACATGTTGCTGTCTTCTGTCTCATAGATATGGCTATAACTTTCTTTACTTTTTTCAGCACACTTTCTAGCCAGTTGAGTTTTACCCATGCCATGTTTGCCAGTTATTACTACCACTGTCCCTTCTATCTTTTGCAATTCTTGACATATCTTTTTTACTTGCTCCTGCCTTCCTGTAAAGTTATCTACTGTGGCACATACATCTTTAAGCTTCTGTTTCTTAAATTTAGACTTAAATTTTTTGATAGAAAAGAAAGATTGATTAACTCCCTTTATACTAAGTGGAAATTCCTCAGTCTCTTTTGTGTCAGTATGCTCTAATTCAAAGGATTTCTTATACTCTTGAAAAATTTCTTCAGCACGGCTTTTAAATATTTTTTCTAGCTCGGAATAATAATCTAAATCTTGTAACTTTATTAGATTGCTTTCCACTAAAGACACATACTCAAAACTTTTTTCAGCTTTTTTTAGCCTCATTATGCTTCTTGCCGTATCTCGCTCCCTACTGAGCTTACTTTCTGCTGTGATTAAGGATTTTTGACGACAGAGTAGGCTTGTTTTTCTTCTTTTATAAAAAAGCATGCTTTCCTTAAATAAAGACTTTGCTTCTTTCTCAATATGTGATCTAACCCGTCCTAAAAGATTATTCCATTTTTCTCTACTTGGTATTTGAATCTCTTCATTAACAATAGAGAACACCTCTCCCACAGTGTTTGCAAAGTTTTGCTGATCTAAAGTATATACGTAATCCTCAAATTCTGCACTTGTAGTTTTTGCTTCATCATACACTTTTCTTAACTTCTCGTATATAAAAAGACGACGATAACCATACTGACTAGATTTATCTCTTTTTTCATAATAGGTAAGAGAGGCTTCTTTTTCTGTTACAATTCCAATATTTTCACATAGATCTATGATGTTATAATTTCTCTTTCCATACTGCACCACTTTACCATGTATTTTCTGTGAATATTTATCTAGAACAAGAGCCTCAACCATGCTTGCACCATCTGCACTCCTATCATATTCTTTTTGAATGTAATATTGAATTATCTTATCCATAATATCCTCTACCACATTTGAAACTTGATCAAAACCAATTTTCTCAAGTTGTGCTTCAAAGCTTTGAAAAATATCACACCCAGCATCTACTAACACTTTCCTAAAAATCAGCTTACAACTGTCAAATGTTTCTATTAAATCTGATAGACAAGAAAAACTTCTGCTCCTATATGCTCTCTCGCCACTTATTGTCCTGACACCTACACATACTGGAAATCCAAAGATGCTTCGTACAAAATCTTTGTTAGCTATTTCTTGTGGAAGCACTTCTTTTTCCCTTCTTATCATCTCTCTAAATGTAGAATATATAATAAGCTTCATTTCAAATGACTGTACAAAGCTCTGAACAAAATTTACTAAATTTGAATATTCTGTTTTGTAAAATTGACAATGATTCCTATTCTCGTAAGACAAGCGTATTTTATTATGACATTTTCTCTGTTCACCATGAGTTTCAAATGAATTTTCCTTACACAGTGTTATTGCAGTTTCTAATAGCTGGGACATTGCTTTTATCTCATATGTACCACCCCAAGCTTTAGGACTCCTCATACATTCTAAATATGCTTCAAATTGAAATTTCTGAACCTTTTTAGGGTTATTTATCTTCTCAAGTTCAATACAAATGTCATCTATTGCTTTACTATTGAAGTGGCTGGGCTGGAGTTTACTAGACTTGATTCCATACTGCTGCTCAACTTCAATTTCAGAGCCAAAATCAGAAAGAAATTTTGCTTTAAAGCTACCATTTGTTATATAATTTTCATTTTTACTCTCAAAAAAGTCTGTCATACTGATCTCATCTTTCAATTCCTCTTGAAATGAACGCATTTTTTTAACAACTCTTTCACGAAATACTTTCTCTACTAACCGCCTTAGCATGTCATTTTGATAAATATCTACATCACCTTGGATTAGCCTTTGGATTATTTGTACATCATGGCCGTCTCCAAATAATTTGTAAAATCTCTTGCAGAATTCATTATTGTCAAATTTTACAGGAGTTAAATAAGCCAAAGCAGCAGACCAAAATAGGCAACTACCATCTCCTGGAACATCAATTCTTTTATACGAAACAAGTGGTTGCAGTATCTTAGCAATGCCCTTCCTGTTATTACTTCTAGCGATGTCTATGGAAGTCTTACCCTCCATGTTTAAAACATTAGCGTTAGCTTTTTTTCTCAATAGAAACCTGATAATTTCTAACTCGTCATTACGAACAGCAATATGTAACAGTGTATCACCACGTTGATTAACCTGAAAATTAACATCCAACCTTGGATGTGCTCTAAAAAAAACTTTTAGCTTTTCAAGCTTTTCCATTTCTAAAAGACTACAGTCCTCTATAGTATCAATAAGTTCTTCATATATTTGCTCCAAGGACAGTTCTTTCAACATACTCTGAATTTGAGTTAGGTCAGAATGAGGTAATATTTGCTTCCTCAAGATTGGTTCAAAATGCGCACCTCCTTTATTTATTATATGTATAGTATCTTTGTCATTATAATCTGTACTCACAGGTTTGGATGCTAACCCATCAATAAGACACCCTGACATGGAAAGATCTTCAATAACATGCAGCTTAACATTATATTCATTATATTCATTACAAATCATTCTTCCCTCAATTTCAGGCCTACCCCATATAGGAATCTGCAACGTACTTCCATACTTTAAACCAGTTAATGATGAAAACACGTCCTTATTATCCCTCTGCATTTTTTCTATATCTTCAATACTGTATTCTATATAAATCAAATAAGTTTTCCATAATTCATCATTATCAATACCAGGCTCTGGAAGTACTACTTTAGAATCTCCACGGTTTCTAGCATCTGCTATAATCTTTTTTTTCATTTCTTGACTACTTAAAGCTTGCTTCCTACAAACTTCCCTCAAAGACTTCACAGTAAAGTTCATTTCAGGTTTTAATTGCTTAAGTCCTTGTGCAACTGCGTGAAAGAAACAATCCCCTCCTCCAATTGCTTTCCCTATTGTAAAACCTTCCGGCAGCTGTAATATTTGCTGATTACTAGATAGCGGTGCGTCTTCTTTTTGCATTCTTATTAACCTAGATTGATTATCTGCTACTTGTTCTCCTGTATTTTCTTTACCTAACATAAAGCCCCCTATAATTTTAATGTTCATATTTGAATTGTTTTGTCGTAAACCTCTTTTCTCAAGATTGGTTTCAACATTTGATTCTTATGCAGCTGTACCAAATCAATTTGCTGTAGAAACCTTACGGTAATCCTAAGTAACTTTGATTGCTGAGTAACAGTGTGCTTTTCTTTTGATTTCTGACTAAACTAGATATATTCTTAAAAAAGTCAAGATTGCTTTCTGAATGATGTACATAATACAATACATCTGACTCAATACCTCGTGTATTTATTATGTTAAACTCCACTGTAGCTAAAGAAATCTAGCAGAGCAAGAACTTTTTTCATGTTTTAGCATTTTAGTTTAGTTTGTATTTTTTAAACTAAAGCCAGTGCTTGCAAAAATACTTCTATTTTTTACTTTAATGTACTCTTTCTACTTTTAAATAAATTAATACCCACTTAATCTCACACATCACTAAAAACCTAAACGACACAGCCATTTCCAGAACCCAAAACCAGCTATTGTAAGAAGATTTTATTTTGAGATCGTATGGTCTACCACTTGTTCTACGCGAATTTATATCAATTTATTACTTTATTTCTCTGTTTTTTTGAAATTCCCCTCATAAAATTAAATAGCTTACTGTAAAATTATAGTCTTAAGTCCTTGTTTGCAGGTTGTACAGAGACGCTGTTAAATGAAGATATAGGTGACCTATGAGTTAAGTTAACCGTGCTTTTATCTTCAAATTGCAATGCTTCACTTATATTTTCTAATTTTCTTTTTTTAGTAGTGTATTCATCAAATGCTTTTAGGTGTCTTTCATGTGATTGCATTTTTAAGTATGGAGCTGAGCACACAGTAGATTGAGGTTGATAGCAACAAATACTACTTGGGTAATAATTGGTAGTATAATGGTACAAATCATCATTGAGTTCAAGTTTCACATTAGCTCCTTGTTCTAAAGAAAAAAGGCACCTAGCGCTGTCGTAGCAATAAAACTTAACATCGTAGTTCTGAGAAATATTATTACTAATATCCTCTAGATTCGTATTAACGTTATTCATTACAAGGTAGCGAACAGTGCTTGAGTGACCATATATATCAGCAAGGTGCAAAGGAGTCATATGATCTTCATTCTGTAAATTTATATCAGCTCCATGCTCTACAAGATAGCGAACAATTCCTAGGTAACCATACATAGCAGCAAAATGCAAAGGAGTCATACCATTCTTATCCTGTAAATCTACTGTAGCCCCGTACGCTAGAAGGTACTCAAAAATCTCTAAGGAATTATGTTCAACAGCATAGTGCAAATAACCTTTACCTTCTCCGTCCTTTGAATTTATACAAATCTCTTCTTCCTCTATAAAGTATCCAACGACCTCTAAGCAATTATTTTCAATAGCATAGTATAAAACAGTACTATCAAACTGAAAATGTTCGTTATCAATAAAATACCTAACTATTTCTAGTCGATTATGGAGAGCAGCACAGTCTAAAAGGGTAAGGCTCGGGTCATCACTTACCTTAAAATTAGCCCCTTTTCCTATAAAGTATTTAACTAACGCTAAGTGACCATATATAACAGCATATTCTAAAGGAGTAGATCCATCTTTATCACCGATATTAACAATTTTACTTAATTTACTTAGATCTACATTCTCGAATATAAGCTTAATAACTTCTTCACTATCATCTATGGCCAGAAAATGTAAGATATTCATTCCATAATAATCAGATTCAATAAATTCATTAACTAACTTTTTATATTCACTTGCATAATTCCAAATGGATATGATATGGCTTACATTTTTACAGTTATTATCCATCAATGATGTCATTATTTTTCTTAAAAATTCTTCTTCTCTTTTTTCTTTTCTTTGCTCTAACCTTATCATTTTTTGTACTTCTTGATGAATTTTTGCTATCCCTTTCTCTAATCCAATCAATGAGAACTGATTAAGTAGATCAAGTGCATTCAAAACCCTTTGTTGATTTTCTTTTGATTCCCCCTTGAAAAAAATTTCTTTTGTATTAATTTGATTAGGGTCCAGGTAAGCCATGAATACTAAAATAACATATGCTTGCTGTCCAACATTTTTTTCTTCTTTTATTTTATCAATGTTAACCTTCAAAGCTTTAAAAGATTTTTTATTAACAACTTGTGTCTCCAAAAAATCAGTTTTTGATTGCTGAGCTACTCTATATTCCTCCAGATATTCTCTAATACTAAGCCCTTTTGATTTAATGCATGATATTGCTACTTTCAAATCTAATGGAAAATAATTAAGTTCTTCTATTAACTCTGATATAAATTTATCTTGTGATTCATCTTCCCCTAAGGTTTTTCGAATAAATTCCTCGGCTTCTCCTTTTTTAAAATTACCCAACTTTATTTCTTCTATATCTTCTATTTCTTTTTTCCCATCCTTGTTAGAGCCTGTACGTGATCTCAAAAAAGGGATAGAATGAGAGGATAAAGTATATAAAGTAGGATATGCGAAGTTTATATCCAAGTGATATAAGTCGAGAAAAGTTTGAGATTATTGTAGCAGATCTGGAGTCTTGCAGGAAGAGGACAAAGCCAAGAACACTTGATTTATATCATGTATTTTGTGGAGTGTTATACGTCTTAAAAAGTGGCTGCCAGTGGAGAATGTTACCAAAAGAGTTTCCAAAATGGCGGAATTGTTACGACTATTTTAAGAAGTGGAGTGAAAAAGCAGATGCAAATAAAGAAAGTGTTCTGGAGCTGGTATTAAAAAAAATAGTTGGCGTGGTCCGACAAAACAATGGTCGGAAAGAAAAAACCAGCTTCTGCATAATTGATGCACAAAGCGTAAAAAATGCAGATACTGCTGAAGAAAAAGGCTATGATGCAGGCAAAAAGGTTTCAGGAATAAAACGCCATATTGCGGTAGATACACAAGGTTTACCCCACGCAATTTATATAACAACGGCAGAAATAACTGATCGTAGTAGCGCTGTGAGAATGGTTAAAAATGCTAAAGAAAACCTATCTGAAGTTAAAAATATACTAGTTGATGCTGGCTACACAGGAGAAAATTTTGCAACACAGATGAAAGTAACTATTGGTGCAACTGTTGAGGTGAAGCGAATTACACACCTTTGTCGTATTGCCGAAAAGATGGGTTGTTGAGAGATCTTTTGCTTGGTTGCAAAAATGTAGGCGATTGTGGAAAAATTGCGAGCGGAAACTCAACACTAGCCTGCAAATGGTCGTTCTTGCTTTCGCTGCTTTGCTTCTGAAAAGATTATGAACAGGCTCTTAGAAGAAGTAATTAAAACGTAAGGTTTTTCTCTATTAGAAAAAATAGGAAAGCTTGATGGCAAAAAATTTTCAATCTCCTTATAACTAATAGCATTATCGAAAACAAACAAACTTTTTGTGTCTTGAAGATACTCATATACATCCTCGACAATAGATTTAATGTTTCTCTCTCCTTTGCTCACTTTTTATAGAAATTCCTAATCTTTCAGCCAACCTAAGAAATGAATTTGAAAGCTTGTTATATGACGAGGCATCTATCCACATAATCCTTGCCCAAGTACCCTTACGCCTTTCACTAAACCCATAGCCTCTAGCAAGTTCGCTTTTCCCTATTCCAGACTTCCCACTAATTAAGACTACTCGTGACATTTTTATTTCTTGACTACTACTGTGTAATCTTAGGTTCAAATTTTTTACCACCTCTTTTCTTTCAATGAAATTTTCTGGTATCTTGCCAAAACTATAGGAAAATTGACGCCTATCTTCATCTTGTTTTCTAAGATGTTCTTTTACATCTTCTATATCTTTCCTTTTCACAGGATCTTGTTCATTAATCTTCTTTAATATAAAACGAGCTAATTTTTCTTTTTTTTCATCATTTAAAATATGCACATATCTTTCTGTGGGTGCTTCACTGAATACATACTTTTGTTTTATCTCCTCCCACTTTCTTAACTCCCATTCAAAGGGAAGCCGATAGCCGTATTTTTCAGCACAGCTATATTCCTCTAGATTATGTTCCTCAGAATTATATTGATAATAATTAACAGTTTCATCTTCTTCTTTTTTCTTTATTCCTACCCATTCATACAATTCTGAGGTTAATAAACTTTCACTACTTTGCTCATCTTTTATTTCATATCCAGGACGCGTAAAATATCCTTTCTTTTTTGACTTACCTAGAACAACACCTTGTGTTATAAGATCAACAGAAAAGTCTTGTTCCTCAGAAGTTAAAAGGTAATTCATTGTTCTATGTACAGCATCTATTACTAACTTCTTAACTCTCCTATGATAAAAAGAGGGATTGATATCTACAACTTTTATGAATGGTTCCTCAAACCTGTGAAAAATTTCTAAGCCAGCTTTTACTAAAATCTCTCTCATTTCAGCTTTGTAGCAAGGTGTAGTTATTGTAAAAATATTTTTCGCTCCTTTCTTATGCCGTTTTCCTGTAACACAATGATTGATACTCTCATTAACTTTAACACTAAATAATTTTAGTGGACTTGCTGGAATAGTATTATTCAAAATAGAATTAAAGCTGGCTGAAGCTTTGCTTATTTTTTGTATATTTGAATCTGGTTCTGCCTCCTCAAAATATTTAGATAATTTTTCCTCGAATTCTTTAACAAAAGTCTTAACAAAAAAAGTTGCTTTTTCCACTACTTCATTATCTGTAAGACTTATAACATTGGCTGTATCATTCGATGCGCTATACCATACACTACCGCTGCTTATAGATGAAGATCTTGTTACTCCAAGACTCTCTTGACTTGGTCCACACTGAAGTTCTCCACTAGATAATCTATCTTCATGATCAAGACCTCCTTTTGCTCCTATTGTTGACTCATCATCTACATAATCCATTCGATCATCTGCTACTTGTTCTCCTGTATTTCCTTTACCTAACATAAAACCCCCTATATTTTAATATTCATACTTGATTATTTTACCGTAAATCTCTTTTCTGAAGATTGGTTTTAATATCTAATTAATTTGATTCTTATACAGTTGTACTAAACTGCTCTACAAATTTACTGTAGAAACCTCACGGTAACCCTAGGTAACTTTGATTGCTGAGTAGCAGTGTGTCTTTCTTTTGATTTCTTACTAAATTAAATACTTGCTTAAAAAAGTCAGGATTGCTTTCCGAATGATGTATATAATACAATGCATCTAACTCACATTCCATGTATTCATTACATTAAACTGTATTATAGCTAAAAAGATCTAGCAGAGCAAGAACTCTTTTACATGTTTGAGTATTTTATTTTAGTTTGTATTTTAAAACTAAAGCAGCTCAGTTTCATGTACTTTTATTTCTTTATCGACTGTTATTTTTCTTCTTCAATGCACCTGTGAGTAATGATAACGTGGCAATTAAAGCTTGTAAAGCAATTTTTATATAGCAAGATTCAGCTATTCAATAAAAAGATCGTGGCTAGACCAAAAAATATAAGAGCTGAGAGAATATCAGTTGTTGCTGATGTTAAGATTGAAGACGAAACAGCAGGATCGGATCTTAAACGATGAAGCATTATAGGAATAAAAGTGCCGATAAATGTTGCAATGATCGACATTGCAATCATAGAAACTACGAAAATGATCTCTACTTTTAAACTATGGAACCTTATTGCTAATACTACGAGCGAAATTGTAGATAAAATCACTCCATTTATAAGACCTATTAAAAATTCTTTCATCAGTATTCTTTTTGCATTTTGCTCAGTTAGATATTTTGTTGCAATTGCCCGGATAGTTAGTGTTACTGTTTGGGATCCTGCATTTCCGCTCATTGATGCAATTATTGGCATAATAATTGGTAGTACTATAAAACTTTCTATTACGTTATCGAAAAAGCCAACTACTATAGAACACATTGTTGCAGCTAAGAGGTTAAATAATAACCAAGGTAGCCTTTTAATTATAGTTTTATGTATAGGAGCATTTATATCAGATTTAGAAGATACACCGCTTATTTTAAGTACATCCTCTTCTGCTTCTTGCTGAACAATTTTGATTACATCTTCAATAAGGATTACACCGATAATTTTACCATTCTTATTTACTACTGGGGCTGATAATAGAGAGTAATCCTTAAATATTCTTGCTACTTCTTCTTGGTCCATTCCAGTTTTAATTATTTTTATATCTTGACTCATTATCTCTTTTATTATTGTTTCTCCTGAGTGAGATATTACCTTATTTAAGTTGAAACTACCTATAGGTTCTAATTTCGAGTTAATGATGAAGATTTGGTAAAATGTTTCCGGTATTTTTTTATAATTACGCAAGAATTCCATTAGCTGATTTATCGTCCAATAATATGGAGCTATAACCATATTTTTATGTATCAACCTTCCTGCACTTTCTTCTGGGTATGATAACAATTCCTCTACTAATTTTTGAGTTGCATTGGGTAAATAGTTAAGTATGTTTTCTATAGACTTTCTATCTAAATCTTTCACTATGGCTACTATGTCTTCTATATCAAGAAGCATTAGTAACTTTGCTGTATTTTCTATTCCCAATATTTCTATGACCTCTAATTGTAAATCTGGTACTACATGTACTAAGGCATCACTTAACAGACGTTGATCGAGGATATTAACTAATTTCTCCCTGTGATCACTGATCGAAGTAGATAAAAAATAAGCTAACTGAACGCTATCTATCGTTTTTACAATATTACGAACATTTTCTAATTCTTGATTATCGAGAGACTCTATTAAATCATCAATAGCCTTTTTGTCTAAACCATAATGAGAACTTGTTTTAATATTCATTACTTTACCTTATTTTTTTAATAAATATACACACTTGATTTTATTGAACATTCAAGTATAATAAAATTATTTTGAATTAACTATTATATGGTTAAATTTCTATTTTGTTTGCTGTTATTGTTAGTGATAATAAATATATTAAAGTCTAAAGTATAATGAAAACCCATCCAGAAATCCTTGAATACTTTCAAGGCTTAAATAAAAGTATTTCTCTTATCAGGAGGTGTCTTTGACATAGAAAGATCGAAGTTGCGTCTTGAAGAGCTGGATTCTCAAGCATCGAATGATAATCTGTGGCAAGACAATCAAAAAGCACAAGAAATTTTAAAAGAACGCTCTAAAATTAAGCATGAAATAGAATCGTTTTCAAAATTAGAAAGCGATTACAACGATGCTATCAGCTTGATGAAATCTGCTATTGATGAGAATGATGAAGAATTTTTTTCTGAAGTTGAAAATGAATTAGCCAAGCTAGAGAAATTAATCAAACTTAAAGAGACAGAATCCTTATTTACTGGTGAAGCAGATAATAATAACTGCTTTTTAGAAATCCACTCAGGAGCTGGTGGAACAGAGAGCAATGATTGGGCTGAGATGCTCATGCGCATGTATACAAGATGGGCAGAAATTTATCACAATTTTAAAGTTGAAGTTGTAGAAAAATTAGATGGTGATTCGGTTGGTATAAAATCTACAACAATAAAGATTATCGGAGAAAAAGCTTACGGGTGGGCAAAAAGCGAAAGTGGAGTTCATAGATTGGTTAGAATATCACCATTTGATGCAAATGGTAAACGTCATACCAGTTTTGCAAGTGTAGGAGTAACTCCAGTAATTGAAGATTCAATAAATATTGTTGTGGATGAAAAGGATTTAAAGATCGACACTTACCGTGCTTCTGGAGCCGGTGGTCAGCATGTAAATAAGACTGAAAGTGCGGTACGTATTACACATATTCCAACAGGCGTTGTAGTTCAATGCCAAAATGGTCGTTCTCAACATAAAAATAAAGATGAAGCACTTAAACTACTTAAAGGACGTTTATATCAAATTGAATTGGAAAAAAAAGAACAGAAAATGGCCGAAGAATATGGCAAGAAATGCGATATAGGTTGGGGCAGTCAGATCAGATCGTATGTTATGCATCCGTATCAAATGGTGAAGGATTTAAGGACTGGACATGAAGTTGGCAATATAAATTCCGTTTTTGATGGAAATATAGATTGTTTCATAGTTAGCGTATTGGAGTTAAAATGAGATTTATTAAAAAGCTAAGTTTTATGCTCTGCTAATAAGGGAAAAAGAAAACCAAAACCTATTGAGAAAAATGGAACAATTTTGTGAATATATCTATTATTCAAGTAGCTGATGAAAATGGCAACTCATTTCTTATGGGCACAAAAATGTAATATGAAGAGAAATCTTCGTACATTAAGTTGTAGCCGCGCAACGTCTGCCATTGATGATTATTTCACCTACTGTAACTGCTGCTAAAATAAAGCAGTAATAAACTTGTGTTAACAAAGAAATAGGTGAGACAGAAGCAATGCTACCTGCTAGCAGCAGCTGGGAACCATAAGGCAAAATGCCTTTTGTAACGCAAGCAAAAATGTCTAACAAGTATGCACTACGGTATGACGGAATATTATGCTTTTGCGCGAGCCTTTTTGCAATATCGCCACTTAATAAAATAGCAATGGTATTATTAGCAACTAAAACAGTAAACATAGATGCTATGCCCGCTATTACAAATTCAGCTTTAGTTTTTGTGATATTGCTTTCATCGATAAGTTTGTGTAATGCCTTTTGACCTTGCTTGTACATTATATGACTCAATCCGCCAATAAATAGAGCAAATATCACTATCTCGTTTACTTTTTTGAAACCGTCATATATGTCATGAGAGAGTTGAATGATAGTATAGTCAAAAAAAATCATCCCTAATACACTAGCAACAATTATATTTATAGTTATTGTTACTAAAGTAGTAACTTCAAATAACCCCATGATTATTAAAGAAATATAAGGAATAATCTTTATTACTGATAAATAATCTAAATTTGATGTAGGAATAATTTTTGTACTATCTGCCATAATTGCCAGATAGATAAGCGTTATAATGCTGGCAACAAATGCTACTTTAGAATTCACTTTAAGTTTATCCTTTATCGTGGCCCCCTGTGAAGAAACAGATGCAATAGTAGTGTCAGATATCATTGAAAGATTATCACCAAATACGGCACCTCCAACTACAGTTGCAGTTCCTATTTCAAGACCAAAAGCCCCACTTTTTGCTAAGTTAACAGCTATTGGTACCATTAATACAACAACTCCCATAGACGTACCAATTGCAGTTGATATAAAAGCGGAAGCCAAAAATACTCCAGGCAGTAGTAATCTTGCTGGAAGGAAATTGAGAATTAAATCAGCAACAGTATCTGCACTACCAATTGATTGAGTCACCACAGAAAATGCTCCAGAAAATAGAAAAATTAAACACATAGTAAGGGTGTTTTTATCGCCCATACCCTCGATGACAGTATCGATGTGACGTTGAATTTTACCTGCACTGCATGCAACAGCAAAAAATAGCGCCGGTAGTAGGCAAATTACCGGTGAAACTTGGCGAAGCGGATTATCAATTCCAATAAAGAAAAAATAGACACCACTTCCAAGGTATAAGATTAAAAAAATAACCAAAGGAAAAAAAGCTGTCATTTTACTGCCTTAAAACCTATGATTATAATCAATTAAGTGATTTCAGGCAAGCTTGGTTTTCTGTAAGTTAATAACAGTCCTTTTAGACTCTCAAGTTACGCTATGGAAAATGCGTTGACTATTCTACCATAATATATAGCATCAAAAAATACTCTATAGTATGAGGTAAAGCTATGGTAATGACATATGAACAGTGGAACATAATATTAGGTGTAATTGATCAAGAGGTAAATTTAAGTGAAAACAATGTAATTGAAAGAATAAAAGAGCTATTAAAGGAAGTAAAGATACTAGGGCAAGCAGAAACATTAAGAATGTTAGAAGAGATATCGCATGGATTAGAAGTACCAAACGAGATTCCAAGAGTACAAGAGACACAAGAGCCATTAAAAAAGAGACTAAAGGTGGTAAATGTACCGCAGACAAAAGAAGAAGCAAAAAAGATACTAAAGGAGTCAAGGGTATCAAATGCTCAACAGATGGTAAAAAGAATGCTAAAAAGGTTAGGTGTACAAGAGACATCAGAAGAATCAAAAGCAGTGGCGCTAGAGGATGTGCTTAAATGCACGAAAGATCTCAGAAAAGGTACCAGTGGTGCTAGATACACAAAATATAGTAGAAACATTAGGTATACTAAAGAAAAAAAGTGACAATGTGTATAAAGAGTGGGAGAAAGCCAAATTTGATGTAAATTATTGGTTTAAAACAGATTGTTTGCATGAACGCTTTTCATACACGTTATTATATTTAGTTATTGATTTTAAGCTGAGCAATTTAATAGAGGCTATGATTGAAGTAGAAGGAATCAATATTAATGCACCAAGTCCGTTTTTCAAATGGACTGCTTTACATTGGGCTGCCGAAGCGGGTAATATAGAAGTCACACTCAAGCTACTACAAAAAGGGGCAAATGTTAATCAATTGGATTCATCTGAACGAACTGCCTTACATTTGGCTACTGAAGCAGGCGATATAGAAATAACAAAGATCTTAGTAACGAATAAGGTAAATCCTAATGTGAAAGATCTGATGAACTTGACTGCTTTATATGAAGCTGCCAAGAATGGCCATAAAGAAGTAGTAAAGTACTTAATGCAGAATGGAGCAGATGTTAAGAAGAATGGGGCTCTTAAACTTACTCCTTTACATATTGCTGTTGCAAATGCTGATAAAGCATTGGTGGATTGTATAATGAAAAATGATAATAATATTGAAGAAACTATTGAGACAGTGGATGTATTTGGATGGACTCCTTTTTATTGGGCTGTTACAAGGAATAGTCCATTAATATTAGAGATCCTATTACAGGGTAAATCACGATGTAAAGCAAGTGTTGATGTAGAGGATAAGTTACTTGGACGATCTCCCTTACATGTTGCTGCTACGAATGGTAATATGGAAGCAGTAGAGCTCTTAATAAACTATGGAGCAGAGGTTAACCTTAAGGATGCATGGGAATGGACTCCTTTTCATTGTGCTGCTGCAGGAGGCAATATAGAAACAATTAATTGTCTAATAAAGAACGGAGCAAGTATTGTGACGAATGATCCACAGAAAATATTATTTTCTATTTGTCCATATAATTATCTAGAAGCAGTAACTACTATAATACAACTTGGAATATGGAAGGATGTGATGAAATTGATGGAAGCTGAGTTTTTACGTTGTGCTGCCGGACATGGTAATACACTAATGGTACATACTCTATTAGAAGCTGGAGTAGATGCTAATGCAGATGATGATTTAGGATCAACTGCTTTACATAAAGCTGCCAAATATAACCATCCGGAAGTAGTAAGGATCTTAATTTTATATGGAGTAGATGTTAATGCACAGGATAGCTCTGGGCAATCTCCTTTAGCTTATGCTGTCGAACGTAGACACTGGATAGTAGTAATGACCTTACTATGTTATCGCGCAAATACTTCATTGCCTGATCACTGTGGTGAAACTGTAAGAGATTTAGCTGAACGTCAAGGTATAAGTAATCTTCTAATGGAAGCAGAAAAAAGAGCACTAGATATACTTGCGTGGCTTAAATTAGAATCAAGTATACTCAGAAACAAAGAATTAATGACAGTGCAACACATAGAATCACATATGTTGAAAGAAATAGAATCACATAATCTATCTATCAGCTTTGAACATATGATAAGAGATCAAGCTAATCAAATTGAACAATTACAGTATAACGCTAAACTTAATGAAAAAGGAGTAGCACTTATAACTGACCACGTTAAATGTGTGCAGTTAGGGACTAACACTAAAGCGTGTCCAGATGAAATGGATGGAGTAAAAGAACAAATATTACATAGTCCTTACAGGTGGTCATATCGCACTAAAAATGTTAATGTAGGAAGAGTAACATCTTTAGCTAACGGCATTGAGTGTATGAAGTCAGGGCCTAACACTGAAGCGTGTCCAGGCCCTAGTACTAAAGAGCCTAATACTTACCTCTCTATGATGGAGAAACTACCATTAACATCTTCCCCCTCGATGATAGAAAAGTATTCGGCTATTATAGAATCTCCTTTAGGTTTTAACTAATTACGCTCGAATGATAGATGTAGAGGTAACTGACACTGAAAGTACATTGGGTAGAATTGTGTGCTATTAGATTTCAGTGTACGCTACTTTCATTATAAAATTTCTGTAGGTAAGATGTCAGAAGGTATCAAAACCATATTAGTAAAAGACGATAACGTTAGGCTGGATAGGCACATCAGAAGAATCTTTCCTGATCTAAAGCAATCTGTAATTGAAAAATCTTTAAGGAAAGGGTTAATCAAAGTTGATGATTGCAAAGCAAAGTCTAGTGATAGAGTAAATTCTGGACAAACTATAACGCTGAAACACTTGAATTATATTGAGAATGCTAGTTCTGATCGCAAATATAATGAAAAGTTAGTGAATCTACTAAGAGAGAACATATTATATGAAGACGAATATATACTAGCTATAAACAAACCCGCAGGGGTCATCGTTCAAGGTGGCGTAAAAGTAAAGATTAGCATTAGTGATTTGCTTGACCAAATAAGAGAGAGAGAAATATTTAAAATTGTTCATAGGCTGGATAGGGATACAAGCGGAGTAATAATATTCGCACGCAATGCCAGCGTTGCCAAATACCTTATGGAAGAATTTAAAGGACGGAGGATAAAAAAAACTTACCTAGCATTAACTTCTGGTATGCCGAGCAAAGATAATGGAACAATAGACTATCCGTTGGTGAAAAAATATATTTCAGGACAAGAAAGAGTGGTCATTGACGAAGACTCACCGCAGAATGCCACTACACACTTTTCAATTGTGTCAGGGCTAAAACACAATGTCGCTTATCTAAAATTACAACCAATTACTGGTAGAACCCATCAGTTACGTGTACATTTAGCTCATATAAATTGCCCTATTCTTGGTGACGGTAAATATGGCGGTAAAAAAGCTTTTATTGATGGAGTAGCAAATCAGATTCACCTGCATTCATATTCTTTGTCTTTAAAATTGCCAAATAATAAAGAAGTCACTATTACTGCTCCCGTCCCTAAACATATCGAAAAATCTATTGAAGCGCTATCTTTTGACTGAAGCGATTTCACCAATCAACTTTTCTGTCTTTGGCTTTGATTTGAAGCACAGATATTAGGCTAATTAATGCGCAGGTGGTAAGATAAACACCTGCTGCAAGTTTTGTTTCAGTTTTTTCTATAAGCCACATGCATATCGATGGAGAAAGGCCACCAAAAATACCTGCAGATATATTATGTGCTAGGCTGAAGCCAGTGCATCTAACTTTTGTTGGAAATAATTCGCAGGCAAGAGAATTATATATTCCAAAAGATGCACCTATCGGTATGCTCATCAACAGAAAAGTGAATGTTATAATATAGTGATTATCATATGATAATAGCGAAAGTACCGGCAAGCTAACACAAGCTAAAGTTACTAATGTAGGAATTATCACATTTTTTCTTCCAATTTTATCAGAAAGTATTGCAAACAGCACTGCAGACGTTCCAAATGTAATTTCAACCATGATCCTTACTAGATTTTTAATATCAATGCCTGAGAAGGTAAGTTCTTTGACAGATATGTTATAAAACATAATTACCGAATAAACGATTGCATTTTGGGCAATACCAAGTCCAATTGCTAATATAAATGCTTTTTTGTAGGTTTTGATTAGTTCAAAAAATGGAGAACTAGATAAGCTTTTATTTTTGTCATGAGTTTTATACGCTAAACTCTCTTCCATTATGTATCTTATTAAAAAACCTATCATACCCATAACAAAGCAGAAATAGAAGAGCAACCTCCAGCCCCAAATTTCATAATTTTCACCTGTAAACTTTTTGCAAATAGCTATCATTACAAAGCATGTGATAGAACCGAGAGCACCACTAAACGCTTTCATGCTCCCTAAGAATCCTAGATTTTTTTTATCGCTTGAATGCTCTATTAAAAAAGCAGAGTTAACACTTGTTTCTCCACCTGCTGCCATTCCTTGTACTATCCTACAAAACAGAAGCAGTATAGGAGAAAATATTCCTATTTCTCTAAAGCTTGGTATAACCGCAATTGCAGTAGACGATATCGAAGCCAATATTACGGAAATCAGCAAAATTTTCCTCCTACCGTGCTTATCTCCAATGTAACCAAAAATAAACGCACCAAGTGGTCTAAATCCAAAGCCAATTGCAAAACTGCCAAGAAATTTGATTGTGCTCAAATAATCATTTTCTGAAGGAAAAAAAACGTTGCTTATTATATGAGTTAAAACTCCAAACAGAGTTACTTCATACCATATAATCATATTGCAGATTATGCTTGATAGTATTGCTTTTTGAATATCGTTCATGACTTCCAGCTTACCACACTCCGCTATAAAAATTTTTATTCAATAACATTTAAAGACAACTCACGTAAATGTTTATTGTCCACTTTAGAAGGAGCACCCATTAGAACATCTTCTCCTTGCTGATTCATAGGAAAACAGATTACTTCACGAATGTTTGGTTCATCGGCAAGTAGCATAACCATTCTATCAACCCCCGGTGCTATTCCACCATGAGGAGGAGCACCGAATCTGAATGCACGAACAAGCGCGCCGAATTTTGTATCAACTTCTTCTTTGCTATAACCTGCAATGGCAAAAGCCTTATACATAATATCCAACTTGTTATTACGAATCGCCCCACTTGACAGCTCTATTCCATTGCAAACAAGATCATATTGGTAAGCAAGGATGTCCAGCGGATCTTTTTCTTCTAAATCTTTCAAGCCACCATGTGGCATGGAAAATGGGTTATGAAAGAAATCTATTTTTTTGCTTTTATCATCATATGCAAAATATGGAAAATCGATGACCCAGCAGAATTTGAAGATATTGTCATCTATAAGACCCAGTTCTGATCCCAAAAGAGTACGCACTTTCCCTGCAATTATTGCTGCTTCATTTTCCTTATCAGAAGCAAAAAATACACTATCTCCAGGTTCTATATTTGTTATTTCTTTTATGGAATTTAACCTATTGTCATCAAGGAATTTAGCAATTGGTCCTTTTGCAATGCCGTCCTTATCAAATGTTATATACCCAAGACCTTTAGCACCTAATTCTTTTTGTGCATGTTCTATTTTTTTATCAAAAAAGCTACGAGGTTCTTCTGCTGTTTTAGGAGCAGGAATGGCTCTCACTACCATACCACGCTCGATATTGCTTTTGAAAATATTGAACTCTGAATCACGGAAAATTTCTGTTACATCACTAATCAATAGTGGATTGCGCAGATCTGGTTTATCAGAACCGTATTTGAGCATTGCGTCTTTGTATGTAATGTGCAGAAAATCTTCATCAACTGATTTTCGAGAAAATTTGGCAAACACTTTATATAAAGTAGACTCAATAACCTGAAATATATCCTCTTGAGTTACAAAAGACATTTCAAGGTCTAGCTGATAAAACTCCCCAGGAGAACGGTCAGCCCTTGCGTCTTCATCACGAAAACAAGGTGCAATTTGAAAATATTTATCAAACCCCGAAACCATAAGCAACTGCTTAAAAATCTGCGGAGCTTGTGGTAATGCATAGAATTTACTAGGATTTAGTCTGCTTGGCACTAAGTAGTCACGTGCACCTTCAGGAGAAGAGGCAGTAAGTATTGGAGTTTGAATTTCCAAAAATCCTTGCTCTATCATGAGCTTCCTGAGTTCTGCGATGATTTGTGAGCGAAGAATAATGTTATTGCGGACTTTTTCTCGCCTTAAGTCAAGAAAACGATATTTAAATCTCATATTTTCTGGGTATTCTTGCTCACCGGCAATGCTTGCCAATATACTCCTTTCTTCTTTTGCTATTTCTTCATCACAGTGGAACTCAACTTGCGATTCAACTTGTAAATTACTAACTATAACTTCAATTTCTCCTGTGGAAATAGAGCTATTTACCGTATCTTCAGTTCTAGCTTTGACTATTCCTGTGACAGTAATCACACTTTCTGATTTTAAATTTGAAATTTCATCAAAAAAGTCTTTGTCATTATTGAATACCAGTTGAGTAATTCCATAAAAATCTCTTAAATCAACAAAGATTAGGTTACCATGGTCACGTTTACGGTACAGCCACCCAGAGAGAGTAACTTCCTTTTCTACATCATTCTTCCTTAATTCATTACACGCGTGAGTTTTATAGCAGTTCATTTAATTGAAATTTCTAGAATACAGAAAGATTATAAAATAAATTAACCTTTGGGCAAGATAATATCTAAAGATCCTTTACAAACAATTCCAATTTGGATATAATTTCTTTGATTGTGTGTGTTGAGGTGTATTTATGAATCCTGAAGAACTACAGAAAATTCTAGCTGAAAATAAGAAGAAAGATTCTGTATTAAAAAAGCTTCTTAGAGCTGTTAAGGAGAATGACTTAGAAAAAGTAAAATCAATTTTTGAGAAAAATAGCTCTATTATTAAAGATGTTGTTGCTGAGATTAATTCCCAAAATGGTACAAATTTATTAGGTTATGCTGTTGATAGTAAAATGGCTAAATATCTAATAGAGCAAGGTGTAAAATTCATCACTGCAGTCGGAAAGGCAGTTATGAAAAAAGATTTAGAGTTAGTCAAATCAATCTGTCAGATGAATAAATCAATAGCTAAAAATGAGTTACAGCAAGATTCTAAGCCACTAGAATCTGCAACTTATGATCACAAATTTAATGATAAAATTGCAAGGTATTTGATTGAACAAGGTGCAAATCCTAATGCAACCGATAAGTGTGGTCGTTGCTTACTTCATCTGCAAATTGCACGAGGCAATTTAAAAGGAGCTAAGGCTTTAATAGAAAACGGTGCAGATGTAAACATAGTAAATCAAGAACAGGATGGCTATTGGAGACCAGGCATAGATGCTAATGCACTGAAGGGTCAAACTGTGTTGCACTTTGCAATTAGAGTATACAGAAATAATAAAGACCTAAATCCTGAAAAAGCTAATAGAGCTTTAGAATTTATAAGTTATTTAATAGAAAAAAAGCAAACTCAAATATCAAAGATTGTAATGAAAAAACTCCTCTAGATACTGCTATATTTTTTGACACTCCAGAGATAGTAGAATTATTAATAAAAGCTGGTGTTGATCTTAATGCTGGAAAGAAAAAAGCAGAAGATGTTTTAAATTATGCTGTTACTGTAGGGCATATAGATATAGGGAAAGCTGCAATTCGATATATTTTGGAACATAACTCACGGTCAAATAAACTAGATCTTCTTAATAATCAAGAAGAGTTATCAGTCTACTGGGACGAATATAAAGCTCAAGTTAAAGAACTTCATGATATAGTGGAAGATAGAATTGACTTGACTGGTGATGGCTCTACCCGTCCTATAATGAGAACAATAAATGGCTTTTTAGATCATGAAAGTAGAAAAAATCTAGTAAAATCATCATTCATATCTAGTGCTGAGGCACCAGAAAATTTTTGTCCGAGAAAGCTGGCTGTTATAAGTGTAGCTGCAATAACCTGTGCTTTAGCGATATACTTTCTTGCTCCATTAATAATGGGTTCCTCTATTGGGGTTGGCACTCAATTGGCATTAGGAGCTGCAGGTGCAGTTGTAGGTGGTGGAATTGGAATCTTGACCAATGTGGCAATAGATCAATGCTACGTTAATTTAGCTGCTCAGAAAGCTGACTAAAATTAAAGCGTCATAGATTGCTAAAACTCCATAATTGTGTAGTAATATAATATTACTTTCCTCAAGCCTTTAGCTCCTCAAACACTTCACTTGCTCTATTTAAAACAGAGTCAGGAAAACCAGCAAGTTTTGCTACATATATTCCATATGACTCATCTGCAATGCCTTCAATTACTTCATGTAGAAAGATAACCTCTCCGTTCCATTCTTTTATTTTCATACAAAAACATTTCACATTTTCTAAGTATTCACCTACTTTAGTTAATTCATGATAATGAGTTGCAAAAATGGCGCGGCACTTATTTACATTGTGAATATGTTCAATCACTGCCTGTGCAATAGATAATCCATCATACACTCCTGTGCCCCTACCAATTTCATCAAGTATCACCAAGGAACGATCTGTTGCCTGATTTACTATCGTTGCTGTTTCGATCATCTCTACCATGAAGGTAGAATAACCAGCTGTTATATTATCTGTTGCACCAACCCTGCTAAATATCTTGTCAATCACTCCTATATGTGCACTCTCTGCTGGCACAAATGACCCCATGTGAGCTAAAACTGCAATGAGAGCGTTTTGCCTCAAAAAAGTGCTTTTTCCCGCCATATTAGGCCCAGTAATTAGATGTATACCAGCTAAATTGATGCTATTTGAAATGAATTTATCGTTAACTTCAACCACTGGATGTCTTCCACTACAGATATTGAACTCTTTACTGTCATCGATAATGGGTTTTACGTAATTATTTTGCACTGCGAGCTCCGCAAACGTGGCTCTAATATCAAGTTTTGCCAAAGCATTTGCAGCAAGAGCAATTTTTTCAGATTCTTTAGCGACCTTACTATATAGTTCACTAAAAATTTTCACTTCTAAGCCGATTGCAGCATCACGTGCCGTAAGAATTTTATTTTCTAGTTCTTTCAAATTCATTAGTAGTATAGCGCATGCTATTTGCTAAGCTTTGCCTATGAATAAATATATCCGAAGTTATTTTGTGATTTGCCGACACTTCAACGTAATAACCAAGTATATTGTTGTGTAATATTTTGAGTGCAGCAATGCCAGTTAGGTCGCGATAAGACTCACGGAGCTTAGTTACCAACTTGTTACTGTTGTTCAATATATAATATAATTCGGATAATTCTTGATCATATTTTGGATTGATAAATCCTTCTTCTTTTACAGAACTGAGGTTGTTATCAAGTATAGCGCTGTTTAGAAGCTCGAATAGATCTTTATGATTACCAAGACTTTTATGTATTGTGCTTAGTTCACTCTCGTCACTACTTATCACCTGAGTAGTAAACACTGGTTCCTTTTCTCTGGTTAAGCACTGGAATGATATCTGAGAGTTAATTGCTGGTTTTTCACTTAAACAATAATTATGCAAGGTAGACAGAAACTCAGATAACTCTAAAGTTTTTCCTAGGCCTATTTTTAATAGGTTCATATCCTTTGGTGAACCACGTCCTAGTATTAAGCGCGATAAAGACCTCTCAATATCCGGAATGTTAGATAATATCTCTCGTATTTTTCTGCGTGGCTCATGATTATTTACAAAAAATTGAGCGGTGCTGAGCCTCAAATTGATTGCCTTGGAGCAAGCAAGTGGTGAAGCGAGCATTTGTTTGAGCAGGCGTCCACCAGAGGCTGTAACTGTGTGATCAATAACTGAAATTAGTGAACCTTTCTTTTCACCAAATTGAGTTGTAAACAACTCAAGATTTCTCCTTGCTGAAGCATCAATAAGCATGAAATTTTGTTGCTTATAGGTTTTTGGGAATTCAAGCCTTGGAATGGAGCCCCTTTGTGTTACTCTGACATATTCAAGCAGTGCACCGCACGCCATGATTTCTACTTTGCTGAAATTTCCTATACTACCAAGTTCCCTGATTTTATAAAACTCGCATAACGTTCTGTGAGATTTACTATACTCAAAAAAACTCTGTGCGTGTTGTGTAATTGATATTTTATAATTTTTTAAAATCGATCTAATTTTTTCGTCCTCAATGAATTTTTCAGAAATTAATAATTCTCTTGGTGATATACGCAATAAATCGCTATCTAGAGCTTTCAAATTCGTTAAAGTGTGAAAAAATTTTCCCGTTGATAATTCAAGCCAACTAATAGCATATTTGTCATTTTGCTCAACTATGGACGCGAGATAATTATTGCTTTTATCCTCCAGTAGCGAATCTTCTATAATTGTACCTGGAGTTACAACTCGTACTACATCACGTTTTACTATGGATTTATAGCCCCTCTTTTTTGCTTCATCAGCAGTTTCTAATTGGTCACAGATTGCCACTTTGAATCCTAAATCTATTAGCTTATGCAGGTAAGATTCACTACTGTGCGCTGGCACTCCACACATTGGTATTTCTTGCCCATTTGAATTGCCCCTCTTGGTTAGCACTATATTCAGCAATTTCGCAGCTTTAATAGCATCGTCGAAAAACAACTCATAAAAATCTCCTAGCCTATAAAATAGCAGATGATCCTTGTATTGAGCTTTCAAATTTAAATATTGCTCCATTACAGGGGTATTTTTTTCTCTTATTAAGTTCATAACATTTTTAAATATGTTAGCAGCAAACCGCTTACTCTGGTGTTGGTTATTTTATTATGGATCAATAATTTTTTTTAGCTATAGTACAAAAACAAATAGTTTGAGGTAGAATTATGGAATATGAACGGTTGTTAAAAATATTAAGGACAATAAGTGACTTAAATGAGAACAATATAATCGAAAGGGTAAAAGAGGAATTGGAAAAAGAAGATCCAGACACGTATAAAAAGTGGCAAGATAATGGATTTAACATAAATTATACATTCGATGATCAAAGTACATTGTTACATATAGCTGCTAGAAATGATCTTGTAAAGATAGCAGAGCTTTTAATAAAAAAAGGGGCTAATGTTGATGCAGTAAATAAAGTTAAGAGAACTCCTTTACATGCTGCTGTTCTCTTTTGTTATACAGAGGTAATAAAAGTTCTCATAGAAAACGGGGTTAATGTTAATGTAGCAGATCAAAATGGGTGTACTCCTTTGCATTGTGCTGCTCACAATGAAAATAAAGAGATAGTAGAACTCCTATTAAACAAGGGGGCTAATGTTGATGCAGTAGATCTGGCTGAGAGTACCGTATTACATCATGCTATTTCTGCTGAAAATTGCCAAGTGGAAATAGTAAAAGCTATCATACAAAAGGAAGCTGATGTTGACATAGCGGATAAATACGGGCGTACTCCATTATCCTGGGCTATTAGAAATGGCTATTCAGAAGTAGCAAAAATTCTACTTGAAAACAAAGCAGATCCTTTATTGGGACATAAGAGTTTTAACACATTAAAACTCTTGATTGAATTAATAAAAAATGATTTTAAGCACTCTTAGAGCCTGTTCATAATCTTTTCAGAAGCAAAGCAGCGAAAGCAAGAACGACCATTTGCAGGCTAGTGTTGAGTTTCCGCTCGCAATTTTTCCACAATCGCCTACATTTTTGCAACCAAGCAAAAGATCTCTCAACAACCCATCTTTTCGGCAATACGACAAAGGTGTGTAATTCGCTTCACCTCAACAGTTGCACCAATAGTTACTTTCATCTGTGTTGCAAAATTTTCTCCTGTGTAGCCAGCATCAACTAGTATATTTTTAACTTCAGATAGGTTTTCTTTAGCATTTTTAACCATTCTCACAGCGCTACTACGATCAGTTATTTCTGCCGTTGTTATATAAATTGCGTGGGGTAAACCTTGTGTATCTACCGCAATATGGCGTTTTATTCCTGAAACCTTTTTGCCTGCATCATAGCCTTTTTCTTCAGCAGTATCTGCATTTTTTACGCTTTGTGCATCAATTATGCAGAAGCTGGTTTTTTCTTTCCGACCATTGTTTTGTCGGACCACGCCAACTATTTTTTTTAATACCAGCTCCAGAACACTTTCTTTATTTGCATCTGCTTTTTCACTCCACTTCTTAAAATAGTCGTAACAATTCCGCCATTTTGGAAACTCTTTTGGTAACATTCTCCACTGGCAGCCACTTTTTAAGACGTATAACACTCCACAAAATACATGATATAAATCAAGTGTTCTTGGCTTTGTCCTCTTCCTGCAAGACTCCAGATCTGCTACAATAATCTCAAACTTTTCTCGACTTATATCACTTGGATATAAACTTCGCATATCCTACTTTATATACTTTATCCTCTCATTCTATCCCTTTTTTGAGATCACGTACAGGCTCTAAGAAAGCAGAAGAAACACAGCAACAAGAAGATGATGAATATAATTGATTAAATACTCGTTGCTACTTCGCAATGACTGCTCCTTAACGGATGTTGTCGAAAGAAGTGCATTTGGCAAGCTGATATCTACGTGGCTTGTTGACATGTCCAACTTAACAGAGAGTCAGAAGGAGTTGAATAAAAAATTCTTAAGTACTTTTAAAGACTTTCCACATATTACTTATAAGGATTATAAGAAGGATGTTGAAAAAATTAAAAAATTTTTACTAGATCATAAAAGTAATCAAGATCTAAAAACCATTCTCAACCTTAAAAGAGGAGAATCTAAACTGACAATACTGCATATTCTATCAAGTATGGAATGTAGCAATTCAGAAGAATGCATAGATTTACTGTTGAATTCAGGTGCTGATCCTAATGAAAAGGACGACACAGGAAGAACGCCTTTGCATTATGCTACTCGTTCTGGTCATTGTGATACAATTATCAAATTGCCTCTAAGGAAAGGAGCTAATCTTGATATAAAGGATAAAAAAGGTAAAACCCCAATAGAATTTACAGTTAATAGTCCCAATCTTAATATTAAAGAGTACTTTTTAACTGATGATGTTATTGATGGAATTTTTCGTAAAAAAACACAAATTGACCTTAATGGAAAAGACGAATGTATAAATTTATGGAGTGATTTCACGCTAGATGACCAAAATCCATTGAAATATTTAGATTCATTAAATGAAGCTCAAGATATAAATCAGCTAGAACAGATTGTAAATGAAGCTATAAAATCTAGTGTAAGGCTCAATTTTACTTATAAGGGAGATATATATAAAAATACTTATGAAAGTAATTATAATTTTACAGATTATATAATAAAAAGAATTAGTGAATTAGAAGAGAGTTTCCAAGATGTAAGGAACATAGAAGTTGCTAGTCGCATAGTATGTAATTTGGTAAAAAGAGGTGCAGTACTTAAAACTCTAAGCAGTATAATTGTAATTGATAAACTAGAGAAGTTTAAAGACCACAAAGCTAATCTGAAAGAAGCACGTAAAAGCTATATACATTATTCTCTAAGGTTTTTGGAAGCTGCAAAAAATGCAACTACTGGTAAGGTAAAAGAGGCAAAAATGGACAGCTTCACTTTCTACTGGAAATACTCAAAGAATAGTGTAGTCGAGGTTGCAAAAGTCACAAATGAAACAGATGAAAGCACAGGATTTCGAAGAGACGTGATAGCAATCGGTGAAAGCGAGATAGAAATTTTAACGGAAGGTGGGGTAAGAAATTATACTGACCTTATAGGTAATATAGTACTAACTTTTCATACTGATTTGGGAAAAGTAGATGTTAGATTGTATCCTGATATGGAAGATAAAAACAAAATTATAGTAGAAGTGAGTAACAAGGAGAAAATATTGGAAAAGTTTAAAAATTATAAAGAAGAGTTAGGTGAGAACTGCTTGCTTGGTGGTTCTTCTGTCTACGACGCTATTAAGCAGGGATATTTTAAAAGGCCTGAGGAAGTTTTAGAAAAAGATTCCATATATCATGGAAGTTCTTCATTAGAAAATATATCTTTATTTTCTATTGTACAACAGAACACAGAGAAAATTCGCTCGCGAGGTTAGTGTTGCTTAGCTTAAGTTTAAATTGCCAAAAAATGCAAACTTTATGATACTGAAGGAACTACTTTTTTGCTAGAAGAAAAAGCAGCAAGTAGTGAACCAAAGGCGATGAGAAAAGATCCAAGCCAAATTATAGACATTCCTGGTTTATAGTGTACTTTGGCTGCGATTTTGCTCTTACTCTTATCAATCTCTCCAATTACAACATAAATATCAGAAAATAAATTGTGATAGATACTGCTTTCAACATTTTTCTGACCTTCCGCAAGGTAAAATCTATATTCAGGAGTTACATCACCTATTACCTTACTATTAAGCAAATTCCTGATATCCATTGTACCTCTTACTGCATGGAAGTTTTTTTCTTTTATAAATTCAATGTTTCGTAAAGTGACTTTGAATTTATTGACTGTTATGCTGTCTCCTATTCCCAAGTAGTTTTCTTTTTTTTCCTGCCAACCTACTGAGCAGGCTATACCAAGCACAAGGATTGCCACTCCAGCATGAGCAAGCATCATTGCATAGTAGGATTTAGAAACTCTTCTTGCTAATAAAATTGATTCGCTTTTAAATAAACGAATTCTTTTACTGTATGCTTCTAAAACAAAGATTAATAATGCTATGGAGATAGTAATTGATAGCACAATTATTAGCTCCATGTGAAAGATAAACGGCAAAATAGCTGCAGCACTGCAGAATGAAAATCTATATTCGTGAAATATTGGCAATAGACTATTTCCCTGCCAACTGAAGTATTGCCCTATCATGGTGAGCACTAGAATAGCTAGTGCAATAGAGTTAAATAAAGAATTGTAATATGGTGCTCCAACTGAAATTAATTCACCGGTTAAATACTCAAGCACTGTAGGGTATAAAGTGCCAACGAACACGATGAAAAAGGCAGTGATGAATAATAAATTGTTCATCAGCATCATCGTAAGGCGTGAAAAGAATCTTCTACCCTCTGTCACTTGAGTAGCAGATTTCTTTTCAGATTCCAATATCGAATACTGGAAAGATGTGTGATTCTTTCTCGTAAACACTACAAATATTACTAAGCTACTGACCGTAATTACACCAAGTAGCGCTAATATATATAGTCCATATCTTGGGTCATCTGCAAACGTGTGCACTGAGGTGAGTATTCCTGAGCGGACTAGAAATGTTCCAGTTACACTCAATATAAAAGTTGTAAGCGTAAGTAAAATAGCGAAATTCCTTAAAGTATTGAAATTTCTTACAACGAGCAACAAATGTGTCAGCGCCACTGCAATTAGCCACGGCATCAAAGAAACGTTTTCCACTGGATCCCAGAACCAAAATCCACCCCAACCGAGTTCACGATATGCCCACCAGCTACCCAAGCTGATGCCCAAAGTGAGCAGCGACCAAGAAATAAGTACCCAAGGCCTGACAATTTTAGCCCAAACATTTCCTTCAGTATTTAAAATTAATCCAGCTATAGAGAGCGAAAAAGGAACGCTAAATCCAAGGTACCCCAAATATAATATCGGTGGATGAATAGCAAGGCCTATATCCTGCAATATCGGATTAAAACCAAGACCATCTGTTTCGATGCCTGGCATTTTAGTGAAGGGGTTTGATTCAAGTAAAGTGAACAGTAAAAAACAAAAGCAAATCAGCCCATGAGTGATAAGAGATATTTTTTTTAATTTACTACCACTAGTTCGTTCTGGTGTCATGCAAGTAGCTGACGCTGGAATCCAGTTTTTATTACACTGCCATTTGATGTACTCATTTGCAATTAAATTGTCTGGATCCCAGTTTCTGGGCACTGGGATGACAGAAGGTATATAAATATCCATTAGTAATAAATACATGACAAGCACTAAGGTCCAAAGCAACATAGACCCTTCTTTATTTCCCCAAACACCACAAATCTTATAGATCAAAGGTTTTGTTGTGTGTGAGTGGTAATATACGTTTTCAAGTGAGAAATCATTTTTAATGTGGCAGTAGATCAAAATAGCCATTGATGCTGACACACAAAAAAATATGGCAGAGGAGACGAATCGGTAAGAACTAAACGGTAGAAACAAATACGTTAAAGATAACAAACAGGCTACCAATAACAATATATTCCCAAATTCAGGCATAAGATTCATATAATGATACTACTAATAATAAATTGGGAGTTAAAGTTTTAATATAGGAACAAAGTTAATCTTCAATTATATTAATAGTAAGTAAAAATTAAGCATTAAGCTTTTATACTTTATATTATATAACATTAATATTGTGAGGTAATATTATGGGCACAACTAAGATTAGTGAATTTCTATTCAATATAAAAGGTAAAGTGGCAAAACAACATGCTGAACCAATAATTGAAAAAAATCTCTATACTATTTTAGGATTCAAAGATGTAGAAGATTTAGAACATAAGACAAGTAAGTCCGTTAACAAAAAAATTTGGCAATCATTTGTTGACTGCTTTGCAAAAGAAATAGATTATGCAGCAACTAAGCAAGTTGTAAAAAACGTTGTTTGTAATATTGCCAAAAGTGCCCAAGGCAATGCTTTTACTGAAGCTGAAAGCTTGATCTTAAACGACAAACAAGATAATAAAAAGAGAGAAAGAGCGATTAAAAAAGCTACTAGTATTTTAAAAAAAATCAATCCAGAAAAAGCCTTCAATGAACTTTCAGTAATAAAAAAACAAGCCGAAGATTTTTTACAAACCGATTTTTATAAGGCGCAGAGCAAACCACTGCCAGGATTTGCTACATCTGGTGCGCAGCTTTTTGCGGAAACTTTGAAATATATAGAAACACTAGAAAAATTATCAGAAGTTAAAAAGGAAGATTTAACTAAGAGTTTCCTATTAAATTATATTAGTTCACTGAACAAAAAGTATCCTAAATCACAAGGTAAAAGAGAAGATGCTATACGAATACTATCAAGCGATGAGTTGAAGAATTTTTATAATAAAGGTGTAGAGGAAGGAATACTACAACCGCTGGTATCATATAAAGAATGCAGAAATCTGTATGATAAAATGAGCCAAACAAAGAATGAATGTATAATCAAAAAAGAAGAACATGAGAAAGCAAGTAAGTCAATAACCAGTATAATTAGTGACATAAAAAAATGTAGAGAAGCAGTCCTTAATTGCAAAAATTTTCAGAGCTCCTACATAAAGGAAAAAGCAGAACACCCATTTAGAGGCACCTCATGTCAAAAAATGATTGATATATATCAAGAGAGAATTGCTGGATATCAGGAAAAAATTCGTCAAAACCCAAACCAAATAAGAGCAATATTAAAAGATACGCCGCAAGATGTGGAAGAATTTAAGGAAATAATCAATTGCGTGCATGAAGCAGAGCAGTATGATGAAATTTTTGATTCGGCTTTAATTTGTTTACCGAACATACAGAATAAGCTAGATATTCAACCAGAAAATCCCCTAACAGAACTCAGAGCTTCACAAATTAACGTTGAAATTGAGCTAACTAGGCTCTGTGAACAAAATATTAGAGTAAGCATGTGAGTGCTTCAACAAAATTCAAAAAACCAATAAAGACCTCATAAGTCTTATCAAAACAGGAGATTTCTAATAGTGGCAAATAACATGTATTTGCCACTATTACGCCACCTAAATCACACATTGTCTTCCAGAAGGAAAATTTTTGTTCCACTGGCAACCACCTCATGTATAGCTTTACTTCCATAATAAGAAAAATGGCAAAAGCAATTTTAGATCTACTCTAATAAAAGCCTATTTTCCTTGAAACTAAAATAGCTACTAAATGTGATAATAATATGATCTATTAATTCTATTCCTATGCTTTTGCAAGCTTCTGCAAGCTGTCTAGTGAGAAACATATCGCTACTTGAAGGCTGTATATCTCCACTTGGGTGATTGTGGGATATTACAATCGATGTTGAGCCAATCAAAAGAGCGCGTCTTATGATCTCTCTAACGTAAATAGGAGTTTGATCTACTGTACCAAAGTTCTGCAGATCTTCCGCTATTAGACGATATCTTTTATTCATATAGATGACGCGAAAATTTTCTTTATTAAGGCTTCCTATACTTACTTTTAAATAATCAAGCAAATTTTCCCAGTTATTGATTATAGGTAGGTCCTTTATTTCTTCTCGTGCAGAACGAACAAAAGCCTGTTTAACACAAAAGATAGCAGATATAGCTGCATTACTAATTCCTTCGATATTCTGCAGTGCTTCTAAATCGGCATTAAAAACCTTATTCAAACTGCCGAAAATTTCTATCAAATTCTTTGCTACTGGCTTTACATCGATTCTACTATATGCTGAATATAAAATATGTTCTAAAATCTCATAATCAAGTAATGATTGTCCGTTATCTAAAATAATTCTCTCTCTTAGGCGCTTTCTATGACCTTTTTTGTAATCTTTCATTATTCATGAATTGCTTATCTCTTATAATAAGAAATTGAATTTTTAAGTAAAATATTTAATAAAACACATGAAGCATAATTGTAAATTTTTGAAGACAGCAAATGAAAGTAGCCCCTCTCTTATCATCCCTTGCTCCCTCCTTCTTGTCATTCAAGTAGCCTCTATCCCAGTGTCCCTTCTATATATTATCCCAGTGCTCCTTATATGTCATCCCAGTGCTTGACACTGGGATCCAGACTTTAATTGTTATACTTGTAAATAACTCTGGTAAGAACAAATGTTCATCTCAAATGCAGTATTTTTGTTGAAATAGCTCAACTGGATCCCAGTGTCAAGCACTGGGATGACACCTCAAATATTAATAAATTTACTAGTTATAAAAAAGGCAAAAAAATCCCCGTGTAACGAGTTTTGACCCTATAATAATGTAAATTGGCGCTGTAATAATGTGCTAACGCTTAAAATAAGCGCGATTTGGCTGAATGTAGAAAAAATAAAAAAGACATGCAGCCGCTATAATTTTTATGTAATTTGCCAATAAATATCTGAGTTTTTTACTGAATTTTTGTTGTTGAACCCGCGCGGATCGAAAACAAGGATAAATACTCTTATTGTCATAATAAGGGAGCTGGCACAGTTTGTCAAGGAAGTTTTATGCAAGAGATCTATTGAAATACTCCTGCAAAATCATACTATTAATTAGTACACTATAAATTTAAAATTATAAATATGTTAAGCAAATTAGTAACTTTGCTATTAATTTTTATACTCCCTTTTAATTCGTACTCATATCAGTTTAGAACTAAAGCAAAGCAAGCAGTTGTTTTAGATTTAGCTTCAGACTCTTTCATTTTTGACCATAATTCCAGTGAAAAAATGGCCCCATCTTCAATGAGCAAGTTAATGACTTTATATGTAGTTTTTGATTATCTAAAAGCTGGAATAATAAATATGGAAGATAAATTTCGAGTAAGCAGAAAAGCGTGGGAAAGAAAAGGCTCTTCTATGTTTTTGAAAGAAGGTCAATTTGTTACGGTAAAAGAATTACTTGAAGGAGTTACAATCGCCTCAGGTAATGATGCATGCATAGTGCTAGCTGAAGGTATTGCAGGATCAGAGGAGAATTTTGTTGCTGAAATGAATGAAGTTGCACAAGATCTAAATCTTAATGATAGTCATTTTGTTAACTCAAGTGGATGGCCAGATGAAGATCACTTTATGAGTGCAAAAGATTTGGTAATGCTGGCAAAAAGGATTTTTACCGATTTTCCTGAATACTATAATCTATTCTCTGAACAATATTTGACATATAACGATATTGTACAAAAAAATAAAAATCTTTTACTTTTCCATGATATTGGAGTTGATGGTCTAAAGACAGGTCATACGAGTGCTGGTGGTTATGGCATTATAGCATCTGCAAAACGGAACGATAGGAGAATTTTTGCTGTTGTGAATGGTTTGGACACCGAGAAAGAGCGAATAGAGGAAGCAAAAAGACTAATACAATATTCCTTAAATCATTTTAATACCAAGAAAATATTTGCTAAAGATAGCGTAGTTGAAGAAATAGATATTGTTTATGGAAGAGATAAAAAGGTGCCCGTTACAGTTGCAAACGATGTTACCATAACTTATAACCGCAGATTACATGATAAAATTAAAGTGCGTATTGAGTATAAAGATATGGTACCCGCACCAATTAAAAAAGGGCAAGAAGTGGGCAAAATCTTCGTAGAAATACCTGGTGCTGAGCAACAAACTATACCTGTTTATGCAGCAAATGATGTGCAGGAATTGAGCTATATAAAAAAAATTTTTAGAAAGTTGTTTTAACCAGCAAACATAAGCTAAGTAGATCTGAAATACTAATCTACTTTCAACCCCTCAGCATGTAAACTGCGTGGTAAAGATTCCAACTCTTTTGCAGCAGTGAGTTCTTTATTTTTTGCATGTATACCAAGCTTATTGAATTCTCGGGCAGCAGGAAACACTCTTGCCTCAAGCGAACCAGCAGTTTTATTGTAATGATCAACAGCACTTTTTAAGCTTCTGCGTAAATTATCAAAATTTTCGCCCATTGTGCAGATTCGCTCATATAAAATATGGCCTAGTTCACTTATTCTCTTTGCATTTTCAGCTATCATCTCTTGCTTCCATCCATAGGCTACTGCCCTAAGTAGCGCGATTAAAGTGATTGGTGTTGCAATAATTACTTTTTTTTCTATTCCAATTTCTATCAAAGCTGGTTCACATTCTAGTGCTGCACTGAAAACCCCTTCTCCTGTTAAAAAAAGCACCACAAGCTCTGGCGTATTTTCAAATTGGTTCCAATATTCCTTTCTGCCTAGATCATTTATATGTTTTTTTATTGCCAGAGAATGATTCTTCAATTTTTCCTTTTGTATCTGTAAATCATTTTGCGACATAGCATCCATGTAAGAATCAAGTGGTACTTTAGCATCTATTATTATTTGCTTTCCTGATGGCATTTTTATTATTAAATCAGGACGTAACAAATTGCCCTCATTTTTATCAATTACTGAGGATTGAGTAAAAAAATCGCAATATTCAATCATTCCCGCCATTTCTACCACTCTTTTGAGCTGCATTTCACCCCACTTGCCCCTAATGTGAGGTTTCCTCAGGGCGTTGGCAAGGTTAGAGGTTTGGCTCATTAGCGCTCCAATTTGCTCTCTTAAACCTTCGTAAGCCCCTACCCTCTCCTTCTCTAGCTCACGTATTTCGCTGTCGAATTTTTCTAATTTTTCTTTTATTGGAGTGATAACTTCATTGATCGTTGCTTGCCTTTTTTTGAAGTCACTTTCTGTTTCTTTTAGTTTACTATCGATTACTTCCTTCGCTAAATTCAGAAAATTATTATTGTTTACCTGCAAAGCATCAAGAGAGAGCGCTTTAAAAGTGTTTGTAAGCCTCTCCTCTGCTTTTGTCAGTAACTCCATCTCTTTTTTCTTTTCCTCACGTTCTTTTTGCAAAATTACTTCAAGCTCTGCATTCCTCACTTTCAAATCAACTATTTCCTTATTTTTATCTACTAAAGACTGTTTTGCCTCTTGAAGTTCATGTTCTACTTTAAGTAAATTCTTCTCAAGATTCTCACTAAATTTTCTGTTCTTTCTTACAACAATATAGAGAAATAGTAGTAAAAAAAGGAAATTCAATACAAAAGCTATAGAATTGAAAAGCATCAGAACACAGAAAAAACCGTACTCACAATACTATCTAATTTTTTTATATATAAAAAAGAAAAAAAGAGCACCTGAAGAGATGCGCTTACTGAAGGGCTTGGTTTGCTAATTAATAACCGTTTTCTTCTACACTTGGATTAGTAACAGAATGTCTTTTTATTGAAAATCTTATGTAATAGTTATTTTTATAATATCAAATAGCACATATATTAACAACTCAATTTTACTCTCATTATTACAATACTTACATACCAGTTACTTCACTAAAAACTTAGCTTCAATCCGGCCAAAAGCACATATCCGGAGTTATTATCTTCCACTGCAAGCTCCTTAGTACTAAATCTTACAATATCAAAGTAATATGAAGTACCAACAACTAATGGATATTCAAGACTGAAAGCCTGTGATGTTAATTCGTTTGTACCTTTGTCTGCAATATCCCTGACACTATTAAAATATGTTAAGCTCACTTTACGAGAATCAGAATGATAAGCAATACCTGCATTTACATAATGCATATTATTTGTTTCATGACTACGCTTCTCACCAGATTTACCACCATTCCCGTACGACAAAATGCAATCAAGTTCAAAAAGCTTTAGTTTCACACCAAAATTCCAGTGTAGTAATTGATTATGACACTGAAGATCGCTAGAATTTTTGTTTGTACAATCAGTTAAATTTTCCCTTGCAAATTCACCAGTCAAAGCAGTAGTAAAATTTATTTCATCTGATAGGGCATTTTTATAGGAAAGACCAGCGGCTATTAAATTATTATATTGTAAATTATTTTTACCTGGAACATAACTGAATCCAAGTTGAAAGTTATGAATTTCAGGAGAAATATAGTTTATCATTGGTTGTTTTAACTTCAGCTCTAGTCCATTATAGTCGCTGTAAACATTGGGTTTTACCCAAAATACCTTGTCCTTATCATACCCAGGGTCATCATCTTTTTTTCCATTACCGCGCAGATTTGCATAGTTTGTCCAATGACCATTTATTCCCCCAGCAGCTGTATAAATTTTTGAAGTGTTAATTAACATACTCTGACTAACTAAACTTCCTTTACCATATTCAAATGATCCAAACTCCTGATTCTTTATGATAAAATACCACTTCTCCATTTCTAACTTTTCTATGTCTAGTGCCTTTAAGTTTGCAATACCAGAAACTCCTGCCTTAACATCAAAACCCATTTTAGTATTTGGATGAACTTGCTGTAAATAAAGCAAGCGCAGGTCTGAATAACTTGAGGTCTTGTCTTTGGTAGAGCTAAAAGAATCTCTATTGAAAGCGTAGCCAAATCTTAAATCTACTTTTCCATCTAGTTCTACATAAAACATCTCCTTATCCAGAATTACCCTAGCGTTAGCACTTCCTCCCACAAGTAATGATAAAAATAGTGTGATTAGTAACCTCATAGGTAAGCTTAAATTCTTAATATAAGCTTAACAGAAATAAAAAACAATCCTTATATTGTGTAGAACTTAGATACTACAAACCAATTAATGACAAAAGCGTTTAAGCATTCTTCACACTATGTTTTTGAATTATATTTCCATAAATAATTGATATGCTTGATAGTTTTCGCTTTAATAACTGCTTGTTAATGGAAGAATGTATACGATTAACTATTTTAGATGTGTTATTTGCATCACAGTTCATCAAAATAAAAAGTACCTTATTCTCATCAATACATCCCAAAAAATCATCACTACGGCAATTTTTATAAAAATGTTCTATGATAATTTTTAGTGCATCATTTTCCTTATTACAACTGCTGTTTAGACCTATTATTCCTATAACTGCATTAATTTGATATTCAAAGGCAAAATTTAATACAACATATAACTCAAAAATAGTGGACTCATTGTCTGGTATGTTAAACAAATTGTGGTTTTTATATTTTTTACCTATCAGATATTTATCCCTAAACATTCCTAGCTTATGAAACAGGCTAATGTCACGTATTAATAGCTCATAATTAATCTTGCTATTAGTAAATTGCGTTGTGCGAAAAACTTTTACCTTTGTTTTTATATCTTCTCCTTTAGCGTCGATTAGAGAAAAGCCTATCACTTTTGGCAATATATCGCGCAAATCGCACCCATCTTCAGTATACTCCAAATAGCTTTTCATATCTTCAGCTGCTCTTGCACTTAAAATATT
The DNA here is from genome assembly GCF_964028585.1 of Wolbachia endosymbiont (group B) of Xanthorhoe designata. Taxonomy (NCBI): domain Bacteria; kingdom Pseudomonadati; phylum Pseudomonadota; class Alphaproteobacteria; order Rickettsiales; family Anaplasmataceae; genus Wolbachia; species Wolbachia endosymbiont (group B) of Xanthorhoe designata. The sequence goes on along the minus strand of NZ_OZ034794.1, from coordinate 414,277 downwards.
GATTAACGGCTTATTAAGTAAATTCCTTTCTTCACATTTTAATAAATTCCTTGCTGCTTGATTGAGTCCCAAGATTAACACGTTTTTTTCTCATTATCCTGAGAAACAGATATCACAGCATCATCTTTCCTTCTTGCCGTTATAAAATCTTCCATGCTTTCATTCTATAAAATGTATTTACCAGTATAATAAAGTTGTATTAAGATTTATTTACCTATTGATATACTTAATCAAGTATAGGCAAGCATAACATAACCAGCTATTTCTAAGTGATGATAAAGGAAGCAAAATTACAAATGTAATTTTGCTTGTTCTCTTTATACCTTCATCACAACAACTGATTTTGCTGTATTGGATTAGATGGTTAAATATAACCTAAACTACTGTGACACGATTCCTCGTATGAAGGTAGTAGTTCCTCAAGCGGTGCTGAAGGTTGTACTTTTTCATAATTGTCAGAAGGAAAATTGTCTGATTCTTTATTATTAGTTGCCTTATCCATACATTTTACTGGTTGCTCTGTATAGTCTTGTATTTCTTTTGTAAAACTATGATTTAGATAACAACTTGTTAAGTAAGCTACACCTGCTACTGTTAGTTCTAATGATGCAAAAACTAAAGGTGAAGCTCCTATACACCTAAAAACCTTTACTTTATACATACTCATATGAGCAGGTGGGTCAATGGTTGTTGCTAAAAAAATAAAAAAACCAAGTGAAAAAAATATTAACAAGCAAATTCCACCCAATGAACAAGATCTTAACGCTACCTCTTTTAATGATTCTTCGTTTTTCTTTTTATTATTAAGGCTTCGATACATTTTATTAACGTTAGTATTGCTAATATAATCTTCTAGTTCTTTTAAAATTTGAGTCTTTAACTCTTCAATCTCATTATCTATTAACGAATAGTATTTTTTATACCGCTGCTTCAATTGAACGTCTAATACTGATTTACCACCATTGAGAAGATTTAAAATGTCTTTTTTGCATAACTCAATCTCCTGAGAAATTTTAGAATCGTTTTGTCCTTTTATATCTTGATCCATTTTATCCTGTAGTTTTTGACCAAAATCTTTAAATACAGTTCTGCAAGAAAGGTATTTTAATATAATAGGTAAAGCTAGCTCATTTCCCTTACTAAGCAAAGATAAAAGCTTCAAAGCGAAAGAATTAGGTACTGCCTCTCTTGGTAGAATTAAGGTGAAATCTTCCCATACTTGGCAAACTAATTTTATTGAAGAATCTTTAAACCCTTTTGTACCAAATTTTAATGAAGCAAAAAATTCTTCTAATTCTTCAAAAGGACAACTATTTTTCTCTAATTTTACTTTTATAATATTGCTTAACATTGTGACTCCACTAACCGTTTTATACATGTAGCTTAAGACTATTTTAATAATTTATCAAGAAAGTTTAATTATTAATTATTATATTTAATAAAATAAATATACTCTTTTACATTTCATCTGCAAGAATCTTTTCCTTAGTTTGTAAATAAAGATTTTCTGAATCTAATTGCCGCAGGTTACGTTTAGTAATATAATCTCATATTAAATAAAACTTTACCTAAGTTTATGCCAGACTCTACGTTAGTTTTAACAACTATTCTTATATTCTTCATCTTTACGTTGTCACTTTTTTTTATAAAAAGGATATTTGGATCAACAAACAAGAAGATAATAAAATCCTTCAGAAAAATTGCTCAGCAAATTAATGCGCTAGAGCAAGAAATGCAGAGCTTATCTGATGAGGATCTTGCTAGTAAAACTACGGAATTAAAACAAGAACTGAAAAATGGAAAAACACTAAATGACCTTCTCGTACCTGCATTTGCGGTTGTACGAGAAGCATCACGAAGATTCCTTAATATGAGGCATTTCGACGTTCAGCTAATTGGTGGAATGGTTCTCCATAATGGCATGATATCAGAAATGAAAACAGGAGAAGGAAAGACACTCGTCGCAACTTTAGCTGCATATCTAAATTCTTTAGAAGGAAAAGGTGTGCACGTCGTAACTGTTAACGACTATCTTGCAAAACGAGATACAGAGTGGATGAGTAAATTATATAATTCTCTTGGAGTTTCTGTTGCATTTATTACAAATAATTTGACAGACGACGAGAGAAAAAAGGCTTATAGCGCAGATATAGTATACTCAACAAATAATGAACTTGCCTTTGATTATCTACGAGATAATATGAAATTTTCTCAAGAAGATATGGTTCAAAGAGGCTTCAATTATGCAATAGTAGACGAAGTAGACTCCATACTGATTGATGAAGCGCGTACTCCGCTCATTATTTCTGGCCCACTTGAGGAAAATAATCAGATATATAAGCATATCAATAAAATAGTAATCAAATTAGTTGATTCTGACTATGAAGTCGATGAAAAGAGTAGAGCAGTGTTCCTCACTGAAAATGGCATTTCACGAGTGGAGGAATTACTAAAATCGTATAACATCATTCCTGAAAATTCCTCGCTCTATGATACTAGCAATATTATACTGACTCATTATATAGATCAAGCACTTCGTGCACATAAGCTGTTTACTGCTGATAAAGATTATATAGTGAAAAACGGTAAGGTGGTAATTATTGATGAGTTTACTGGGCGCATGATGGAAGGTAGGAGATATTCTGATGGTCTTCACCAGGCACTGGAGGCAAAGGAGAATCTTGAAATTCAGCATGAAAGTCAAACTTTAGCATCAGTCACATTTCAGAACTACTTTCGTATGTACAACAAACTTTCTGGTATGACAGGAACAGCAGTAACAGAGGCAGAGGAGTTTCATGATATATATAGATTAAATGTAGTAAAAATTCCAACTAATGTGTCTGTTAAAAGAATAGATGTTGACGATGAAATTTATGGCACAGAAAAAGAAAAATTTAGTGCTGTATTGAAATTCATAGAAGAATGCCACAAACGCCTACAACCAGTCCTTGTTGGTACGGTAAGTATTGAAAACTCTGAAAAACTTTCTGCGCTTTTGCAAAGCTATTCTCTTAAGCATTCAGTACTGAATGCTCGTTATCATGAACAAGAAGCGTATATAATAGCGCAAGCTGGAATACCAGGCAGCATTACTATAGCAACAAACATGGCAGGACGTGGAACTGATATTCAGCTTGGTGGAAATGTTGAAATGATTGCAAAAATAGAGCTCGAGAAAATAAAAAATGCTGATGAAAGAGAAAAAAAATATCAAGAAATAGTCGAAAGAGAAAAAAAATATCAAGAAATAGTCGAAAGAGTAAAAAAAGATAAGGAAATTGCTATAAAAGCTGGTGGCTTATGTGTTATCGGAACCGAAAGGCATGAAAGCAGGAGAATAGATGATCAACTGCGTGGCCGTTCTGGTCGTCAGGGTGACCCTGGACTTTCTAAGTTCTTTCTATCACTTGAAGATGATTTAATGAGAATATTTGGCTCTGATAGAATGAGGAATTTTTTACAAAAAGTGGGACTAAAGAACAATGAGGCTATTCATCACCCATGGATTAATAAAGCACTTGAGAAAGCACAGAAGAAAGTTGAAGTTAGAAATTATGATGTGCGGAAGTCTTTGCTAAAGTTTGATGATGTAATTAACAATCAACGTAAGGTTATTTTTAAGCAGAGAAATCATATTTTAAACAATGAAATCAATGATTTAGTTGAAGTATATAGTGAAGTAAATGAGGATATAATAGAAGGTATAGTACAAAGTGGTTATTACGAAGATTATGTTGAAGATATTGCAAAAGAATTCCACATAAGATACGGGATAACGCTTAATCTAGCAGAGTTTTTGAATAAACAAGAAGCCTTGGATTATATAAATGACAAAATACAAGAATTTTTTACTGAGAAAGAAAAATATTTCAATAGTCAACAAACTACAGATTTGTGGAATACGATAGTGAAACAAGTGATGATCATGACGCTTGATCATTTATGGAGGGAGCACCTTTCGGTCTTAGAGAGCCTAAGACAAAGCATAAATTTGCGTGCCATGGGGCAAAAAGACCCACTGAATGAATTTAAACGCGAAGCTTTCTTAATGTTTGAGTCGATGCTTGAAAAGTGGGGGGAGCTTACCATTCACCGCCTAGCGCACTTTAAGTTGCTAGACAATCAAGAAATAGGCAATAGGTCACGCTCTACTAAAAATAGCAGATTTCCAAAAGTTTCAAGAAATGACAAGTGCCCTTGTAACTCTGGAAAAAAATACAAAAACTGTCACGGTGCAGTTGTCATAGCGAATTAGTTGTTGCAATCACATTATAGCTGCTATAGCTAACCCAAGAAAGGCTTAGCTGATTGCTGAAAAACAAAATCAATAGCCGAATTAATATTGGGCCAAAAGGTTTGTAGAGCCTTTCTTATGGCGTGCTTGATCAGAACTTCTCAATCGGATTTAAATCTGGCGAGTATGGAGGTAAGAACAAAATTTTACACCCAATATTTTCTATCAAATTTTTCGTCCTTGCAGATTTATAAAAGCTCGCATTGTCGAGAACAATAGTCTGTCCAGGTTTAAATACAGGAACAAGTACATTTTCTACATAAGCATCAAAAATCTCGCTGTTGCAGTAGCCATCAATTATCCATGGTGCTTTAACCTTTCCTTCATTTAGTGCTCCAATCATGCTTACCCTCTTTCTTTTAAACCCTGGGCAAATAACCTCTTGCCTCTTTGAGACCACCCATATTCATAAAATTCATTGTCCTCTATTCCAGACTCATCTATGTATATCAAGTTTTCTTTATTTATTTCTTTCTTCTACTTTTTTTTTATGAACTCTTTGCGTTTCTCTTTCTCGATAAAGAAAAGTTTTTTTTATATGTATAGTTTACTTTGCTAAGGTAGTTATATACTGTGTTTCTACACATATTACCAAATTCTTCAATTATCTTTTCAATTCTAATATCTTGATTTCCATCCAGAAATTTGATAAATCTATCCATATCTTTAATCTTATGGCCATATCCTTTGTGATAGCCTGAAGATGGTTTCTGTTTCTTTTTTCCTTTTCCTCCACAAATATATTGTTTTTATGCTCACTTTGAATATTTGACTGATTTTTTTATCGTCATTGTTTTTTTATCGACTCCTTTGAGAACACGTTCTTTCAGATCCTCACTATATGGACTTGGCATCTTCTTCTTTCTCATTACTTATTATACCATTCTAACCAATTTTGCCATATAGCTAAACCTCTCTTGGGTTAGCTATAGATGATAAAATATTTGATTCTAGTTTTTTATAGTCTACTAATCCGGTAGTTCTATTTGCTTGACTCATTTCAAACCTCCATTTTTTATATCACTTTATTACTTTTCTTTTCGGCTTGACACACTTTTTTGAACGTTCCCCACTTTTTCTATCACCTTTTCAAATTCTTCTACAGTTAAGCCTGTTATATTACGAAAATTTCTTGGGTGTTTCTTTATATTGTAGTAACTAAAGCTCATTTTTTTACCTTACTCTATCTGCTTATTCCTCTTCTACCTCTCTCCCATCATTTTATCATTACCTTTTGCAGCAGGTCTATTGATGCATGAGTCTGGAATCTAGGAATTCTGATTATATATTAAGTTAGTAAGTATAAAAGTTATGTAAAAATACAACGTTTTAGTGAGATTACGGAAAGCCAGCGTCACACGCTGGAATGACATCTTTCTTGGTGGACTCAAATCATAATGTTTGTACGGTTGTGGACTTATAACTAAAGCAATCTAGAAAATTAATGATATTTTATTCCCCGGCGAACGCTCTATTTTGTTTTCTAACTCTAGTTCCAAAAGAGCCATTAGAGCTATGTTAGTAGAAAGTCCGCTTGCTAATATAAGTTCATCTATATCAACAGGTACAGAGTTAATATGATCAACTATAACAGATTTTGCCTGTTGTAATTTTTCTTGTTTTTGGTTAATAGAACAGTGCTCAACATCAAATAGGCTTTTTGCTGCGGAGGTAAACTAAACCTAATACTCTCTATTATGTCATCAGCAGCTTCAATAAGCTTAGCACCGTTCTTAATTAAATAATTACTACCACTACAGCGTGAATCTAGAGGAAAACCAGAAACTGCAAATACCTCTCTTCCTTGATTCAAAGCAAAATCTGCTGTTATGAGAGAATCAGAATTTTTTGATGCTTCAATTACCACAACACCCAGCGATAGACCAGATATAATTCGATTCCTTTGAGGAAAATACTGAGGCTTTGGTTTAGTAGCAAATGGAAGCTCAGTAATTACTAATCCGCCATTTTCAGTGATTCTTTTGTATAGATCAAGATTTTCTCTTGGGTATACTACGTCAATTCCGCTTGCTGTAACAGCAATAGTGGGATGATTTTTGTATATTACACTGTTTGCTGCAGTATCGATTCCTTTTGCAAGTCCAGAAACAATAACAAAACCAGCTTCGCTTAAATCAAGTGCCAACTTATTGGCAAAATTTCTTCCATTCATTGAAGAATTACGTCCACCGATTATTGCAATTATCTCACGGCTTAATAATGATACATCACCAAGTGTAGTTATTACAGGAGGACAACCAGAGATATTCCTTAAAATGTCAGGGTAATCTGGATTACATGTTGGTATTATTTTGGCTCCAATTTTTTCTGCATTCTTAATTTCTTCTTTTGCACTTTGAATTCCATAATCCTTGTTAGTCAACTTATTAAGATATTTTAGTACTTCATCTAGCGACCCACATGCTCTTAGTACACTAAAAAACTTTACTGGTCCCACAGTTCTAGCCAAGCTTAGCCATATTTCTAATTCTTCGTTATTCAATTTATTTATCTTCATAAAATGCTTGAATTTCTTATTAATTTAGTGTACCCAAGATAATGCAAATATACAGTATTTTATGACGCATTTTGTTACAGATAAATGCATAAAATGTAAATATACAGACTGTGTGGAGGTATGTCCCGTTGACTGCTTTTATGAAGGTAAAAACATGCTCGTGATTAACCCAGATGAGTGTATTGATTGTGGAGTGTGTATACCTGAATGTCCAGTAGATGCAATTGTAACTGATGATTCCATAAAAGATATTCTAGAGCTAGATGAAGACTTACTGAATAATGAACAAAAAATCTTTAAATCATTTTACAACATAAATGTAGAATATTCGCAAAAATGGCCAAACATTACAGCTAAAAAGCAACCCCTAGATACAGCAGAAGAGTATAAAGAAAAAAAGGATAAAACAGCTTACTTTGATGAAAATTTAGGGTAATAGAGTAAGTCTACTTTTGTATACTTACTCTTTTTTGATTAAATAGACATTGAATTGTAAGCATCTATTTCATCTGCCATAGACGATAATTGTGCACCTTCAAAACGGAGATTGTTTGCAATGTCTATTAATTTCTCACTAATTTGTGAACGAGGTTTAAGCACTGAAAAGAAAGCATCACATCTAGCCTTGCATAGAGGTTCGTCTGTTTCATTGAACGCCTCTTCACAGTTTTTGTGGCAAATATGAGATAGATTGCGTGCCTGAAACGTTAATGAATTAGAGTCTTGTGTAGATATAACCATAATATATTCCTAAATTAAAAAACTAACACCACGGTAGCATTTATGTGTTAATAAAATTGTAATATTTATATCAGCATAATTACTTTCCAGATAAGTTTACTTTATTGAAAATTTTGGGAAAATATTGTACAATTACTCATGAACTTTGGTAAAACTTACGGCAAACGCTAATATATCTTTCAGTAAAAAAACTTTACAGCATTTTGCTAAGCTAGTTGAGCTTACTAAGCAGCCCACTCAAGAATTAGCAGAAAGACTATTCAATAGATCATGAAATGGAACTATCTGTAGTTGCTGATCAATATGACATTGAAGGTGTAGAAACAGTTGATTACAAAGACGTAAAGTGGAAATCAAGTGGATTACAAAATTAAATTTTTAAAGAATATTACTGAAAAAGATCTTCCAGTTTTACTTGCAATCTGGTATCTGATCATCAAGGAATTAATTTGCATGACACCACCTGCAAGTTACAATATCTGTATAGCTATACATAGTATAGAATTTTTCAAAATGTTTTTTCTATTGAAGATAAAAGTATCTTTTATATATGATATATAGCAAGGTATAGAATGCCTATGATTCCAACTATAGCAATTTTAAGTGGTGGATTTTCTTGCGAAAGAGAAATATCACTTATGAGCGGAAAAGCAGTCAAGAAGGCGCTTGATAGCCTTTTATATAAGGCAATAGAAATAGATGTTGATAGCAACATTGCTCAAAAGCTTAAAAAAACTAATCCTGCTCTTGCTTTTATTGCTCTACATGGTCCTTATGGTGAAGATGGCTGTATTCAAGGTTTATTGGAAATCTTAGGTATAAAATATACACACTCTGGAGTTACAGCTTCGGCTGTTGCTATGAATAAAGTGATGTCAAAGCATATATTCCGATCCCTTAGTATCGACACTCCAAAAGGTTATGTAATTAGTCGAGAAGATCTGCTAAAAAATAATATTAAAATTGATTATCCGTACGTCTTAAAACCGATTAACGAAGGCTCAAGCATTGGAGTACACATGATTTTCTCGCATGAGGATTACTTAGAGCTGAAAAATAACAGTTCTACTATAATGGAAAAGATGATCATAGAAGAATACATACCGGGTATAGAGTTACATACTGCTGTATTACTGAATGAAGCAATTGGCACTATGGAAATACGACCGAAAAATAAATTCTATGATTATGAAGCAAAGTATACAGATGGATTTGCAGAACATATATTTCCTGCTGAAATTCCTAACAACATATATAGAATAACCTTGGAACACGCGTTAAAAGTTCATCAATTTTTAGGATGTAAAACTGTTTCCCGCTCAGACTTCCGTTATAATCCCCAAAATAACACTTTAAAAATGCTTGAGGTTAATACACATCCTGGCTTTACTGAATTGTCGTTAGTACCAGAAATTGCAAAATTGACAAGAGGAATTGATTTTAATGAATTAGTCAAAATTATTGTCGAAGACAGTTTACACCACAGGAATATTAGAGATCAAGCCGATGTTGAACAATGTTACTAGAAGCCAAAGAAGTTTTTTGCGCAAGTGCGCTCTTGTTATTATCACTGCACTTTTTCTCACATTAGTACTTTATAGTTCACTTGATAAAATAACAAATCGATTCAATTACTACTTTACTTGGTGTAACGATCGCTTATCGAGCTTATTAATTAGCAATGGATTTTCAATCGACAAAGTAACCGTTACTGGAAACAAATTTACAAATGAACAGGACATTCTAAGTTTAGTAGATAGAACACAACCTATCATGTATGTATCACTCTCAAAACTAACAGATAATATACAATCTGTAAGCGAATGGATAAAACATGTAAGAATTTATAGGATTTTACCCAACACCTTACGCATTGATGTAAACGAACACAAACCTTTTGCTCTTTGGAAAGATGATAACAGAACTTCAGTAATTGACTCTGAAGGTAAAGTAATCGTAGATGATTACCAGATAGATAACCTCGTTATAATCAAAGGACAAAATTCGTTATCAAGCCTAAAATTCATTAAATATATACTAGAGAGGAAAACTCAATTAAGTGATCATATTTCTTCTTGTGTTTATGTAGGCAATAGAAGATGGAATATCATACTCGATGACAGTGCCACAGTAAAATTGCCTGAAGATAATCCTTATAGCTCATGGGATTATTTAAGCCACTTGCAAAATACAACCGACTTTACTTTTAGCAATTGGAGCATAATTGATATGCGTGTTGCTGATAAGATCCTTGTGAAGAAGTGATCTGCTCGGCGCTCCTTTTCATGTCATGCAAGTAGCCCTTTCTCTGTCATCCGAGTAGCTTAAAACTGGAATCCAGATTGCAAGTAATCAATTAGGTTGGGTGAGTATGGGTTTTGAATTATAGAAGGAAGCATTAACCATTACTAAACAAAAAGCCTTGATCTGGAGTAGAATGTTTAAAAACAGAAACATCACAAAGATCTCTCTTAGAATGAGAGTTTTCTTTAGCATGTTTGAGTCGTTTAAATATTTCAGTGTCTTTACTTATATTCTTCTCAGCATAAGCATATAAAAGATGCAGTAACTTTCCACCAGCTTGAATAGCAATTTCAACAGTAGTATTTTCATCATTACCATCTGGAGAATAGTTTAAGCTTGGTTTGAAACCATGTTTGTTTTTTGATTCCAGCAATTCTTCTATCTCTTTAAGTAATTTATCTAGCTTACCTGTATCCTTTTGGTTTGCCACTTCTTTTACCTTATTAAACAACTCACCATCTTGAACTCTTTTTATAACATATTTTCTTTTACCTTCTCCATTTTTAACGGATTTGAGATCTATACAACCAACATTAATATTTGGATCAGCAAGAAGAAGATCAACTACCTTGGAATGGCCAAATTTGAGTGCAAATACCAAAGGAGTAATACCTTTCTTAGCCTTAACATTAACATCAGCTCCATAATCCAGAAGATATTTAACTATATTAGTGTGATGGCCTAGTACTGCAAAATGCAAAGGAGTCACACCTGAGTACTTTCCAGCCAGCTGAGCATTAACATCAGCTCCATAATCCAGAAGAAGTTTAACTATATCTACGTGACCATTTTCTACTGACCAATGTAAAAAAGTACGATTTACTTTATCTCTAGCATAAACATTAACTCCTTTCTTAATTAACCGTTCAGCCTTTTTCAAATTTTTATTTTGTAAAGCTAAAAATAATTCATTTGCATTTTTCTCTAATCTTTTTGATTCCTTTTCGTCATTTAAATCCTGTTTATACTTTTCATTCTGAGGCTTTTTGCTATTGTGTTTTCTATTAGTACTATCTTCTAAAGAAAGCTGTGGTTTTACCTCTTGAACTTGATGATATTTTTTAGCTTTCTTCTTTTTATTTTGATCATGTTTACCCTTTTTATTCTGAAGGTTGCTAATATCATCATCTTTCCCTTCATGTTCTGAGCTTTGTGAAGACCTAGAACTTATATCACTCTCTAACACTGAATTTGTATGCTTGTTCTTATCTAAGATCTGATCCTCTTCATGATACCTATTAGCTCTCAACGCATTCATAATCTCTTCAGCATATTCTTTTTTTCCTTCGTTTTGCAATTTCCTTGCTATAAGTTCTGCTTGCTCTATGTTTCCTTTTTCTATTAACTCTAGTGCCTTATTTCTCCATTCTTCAGGACTCGATTTTTCCTGCTCAATATTTACATTACCTTCTTCCCCTGGCTCTATTATTTTCAATAAATTACTCTCATCATCTATAATATATACACTATCAACAGCACGAGTAACTCCAACATACAGAGCGTTCATATAAAATTTATATTTCTCCAAAGACTTATCTTTCTTATCCTTATTTCTTGAAGTGTTAACTTCCCTTTCGTTATATGAATCACGAATTCTATTAATAGTATTCTCTATCTCCCCCTCACTTTTATTCGGACATGCTATATTCCATATTTCATTGTAAGCTTTACATGATATAAACTTGTAAAGAATCACGTTTTCAAATTCCAAGCCTTTGGCTTCATGTATATTAAACACAAGTGGAGTATCAAACAATTTACGAGCATCTTCTTTGCTTTCATCATCCAGAACTAAAACAGCACAATTTACAGATTCATTTATTTTTTTTGCTATTTCTTCTTTTTTATCATCAATAATAAAGCCAACGTTCCCTTTGTTCTTAGTCTCACTCTTCATTAGAAAAGCGTTGTCTACTGTTATTTTATCTTCTGAAGCAAAACAATAATTCTTAAGATGTAGTATACGGTTGGCAAGCTCAATGACTTGTTCACTATTACGATAATTCTTCTCAAGGGTATAAAAAACTTCTGACCCTTGATCCCTTATACATTGATTTTGACAGAGAAAAGATTTTAACTTGGATAGAGAGAAAAAACTAGGATGTATTACTTGATTAATATCACCGCATAACAAAAAATTAGCCTTACTTTCATCTTTTAAACTTTTTAATGTTAAACTCAGTGTGCTCTCGGTCAAATCTTGTACTTCATCTACAACAATCGCACTATACATTCCTTCTGTAATGCACTCATACGCAACAAGATTAGGATCATAATACTCTGAATCTTTTTCTATAAACTTCCTGTACTCTTTAAAAAAATCATAAATACTGTTCCTTTCATCTACAGAAAACATAGATTGTCTGTTTCCTAATTTACCATATCTATCTTTTCCATCTTCTCCCAATAAGTCTCCTCCACCTATTACAGCTGTAAATTCTTCAAATATTTTATCTCCATCTTTTTTATACTCTTTAAATTTATCTTTCTTGCATATTCTGTTGAACCATGAAAAAAATTTACTTCTATCAATAGGCTTCTTTCCTTTTATATCTTCTGCTCGCTTTTCAAGAAACTCATGAAGAGATAAGAAATCAATTTCTTCCGGAGCAGCAATCTTGAACTCATTAGCAGTTTCATCATAGTATTCGTATTCAAGTAATTTTTTTGATTCTTTTATAAGATTTTCGGATTTGGTAATATATAGAATTTTTCCTCCCTCAAACTTCCCTTTTATCTTCTTTAGGCTCTCCAAAGCCACTGATGTTTTTCCACTACCAGCGGCCCCATTGATAACTAAAGGTAATTCAAGCTTTCCAACCCTTTCAACTATATCTTCCTGCTTTGCACTAAAAGTAATAAATTTACCGAGACAACTAACTTGTGGAACATCTTCAATCTCCACTGTATCAGGAACTTCTTCGCTTGTTACTTCTATGTTTTTTATTTTCTCTCTATTTGTTAAAAATCTAGACTTATGATAATCATGATTCAGAATTACTTCTAAAATAACAAAAGCATCTTTGTTGTTATGCTTTATACTTGTAAATAATAATCTGTCACTATCACTTAATTTAGCTCGAGAATATTCAATATTCCCATCACCTTTTATTAATTTTATATTCCCTTGGCTTGTACTGTTGTTCTCTTTTAAATCTTTAATTATTTCGTTGAACTTTTTTCTCAAAGAACTTTTATCATCACCTAAATCATGGTCATTAAACTTCTTATAAAACAATACAATACTCATAATTTCTCTTAATTACTTAATTATATTAAGAGTATAATAATATTGTTAATATGTCAATATTTCTATTATTATATTAACTTTTATTATTTATTAGTACGCAATTCTTATCTCATCATTAAATAAGTAATACTGCAAAGTTGTGGAATAAAAGTTAATGGATTTACTTTTTAGGCAGAGCTCTAATATTATAGATCTTTAATAGTATAATCTTCCCATTTGTCCACTCTGGGCCATGTACGATTAGTAGAAGGAAATAAATTTATACTCATTCAGTATTAAACAACCTAAGTAATTTGGTCACTTCCAGCACCCAAAACCAGTTAGTGTGAAAACATTTTTTTAGAATCAATTGGTGTACCATATAAACTTTTCAATATAGTGATTTTGCTACACTATGAAATCATCTATATTGGCTTACTTTCACTAAATTTACATATGAACCAATTTGCCTAACTTTGCTGCAATGATTTTAAGCTTCCATTTTTACAACCATATTTTTATAGGCTTGTTTTCACAAAGGTAGGTACTTTTTTTGCGTTTTTGGAAAAATGAACATTAAAGATTTTTATGATTCTAATTTGCAGTATGTTTCTGAAACTAAAGTGAATGTTAATAATCCTATATAAAATATAAAAAAATACACAATTCTTGATTTTCTCACAGATATAATTAACAATCAAGCTATATTATTCTAATAAAAAAGTTATGATTTTATGGTGGAAAAAGATATTAGCTGTAGAAAGTGATCCTAGACTTTTAATTGATATAGATAAACAAGCTAACTTAAAGAAAATGTTAGTTCTTTCTTTAAGGGAAGCTATAAATAAACCAGATGTTTCAATTGTTACAAACCTATACGAACATTTTACACAAAAACCTACTAGAAATAGGCGCTAGTACCCTGATTCACAATTCTCAATTATTCGGGAAATATATAAAAATGCCTTTATCCTTGTAAGCAATGATATTGCCAAGCTCAATGAAAAAAATCTTAATCAGATCATTAGTAGAAAAGTAGGGCAGATCGAAACAATTTTGGCTATAGTCTCATTAATTGATAATAAACGACTGATAAAAAAAAGAGCAGGGAGTGTTCAATTATATTAAATAAGAGTCTGATATTAGTTTTCAATTCTTCTATCAGTTAATTCATTCCCGTCAGATTAAGTTGTTTTTAGCACAATTTGTTCCATTGTTCTTCATCTAAAATTTCCACACCCAATTCCATTGCTTTTTTATATTTTGAACCTGGATCTTCTCCTGCAATTAAATAGTCAGTTTTAGTAGAAAGGCTTGAACTGATCTTTGCCCCTAAAACTTTAGCTCTTACTTTTGCCTCCCCTCTGCTCATAGCACGTAGCTTACCAGTAAACACTATAATTTTGTTATTCAAAAAAGAATCGCTAGAGTTGGAGCTCACGGGAAGAATTTGCAGATATGCGGTAAGATCATTTAACATTTTAATGTTACGTTCCTGAGAAAAAAACGATTTTAAAGATTCAGCTACTTTTTCTCCTATACCATCTATACCTACCAACTCAACATCATTTGATGACATCGAATTATACCAGTTATCATAAGATACATAATAATTTGCGAGCAATTCTGCTGCAACTTGGCCGATAAATCTGATACCCAAAGAAAATATGAACCTATCTAGAGTGATTACTCTTCTGTTTTGTATAGCACTTAATAGATTAGCTATTGACTTCTCGCCCCAACCATGATGCTCTTTTAAGGAAAACTCTTTTAATCTTTCCTCTAAAATAAAAATGTCTGGAATTTGTCTTATTAGGCTAAGATCATAAAAAAACTTTATTTGTTTTTCACCAAGGCCAACAATGTCAAATGCATCTTTTGACACAAAATGTTTTAGTTTTTCTACTATTTGAGCCTTGCAATTAAATTCTTCAGGACATCTTACTGCCACTCCTTCAATCTGCACTTTACTACCACATTCAGGACATATGTCAGGAAAAACAAATTCAGGTATATTTGTATGACGAGAACCTTCATCTACTTTGACAATTTGAGGAATTACATCTCCAGCTCTTTTAATTGTTACAACATCTCCTTCTCTTATATCTTTACGTTTTATCTCATCTTGGTTATGTAGACTTGCTCTGCTAACTAGCACTCCGCCAATATTGACTGGTACCAAATCTGCAACTGGAGTTAAAACCCCCGTTCTACCCACCTGTATAAATATTTTATTTAACTTTGTCTTCGCATAAATCGCAGAAAACTTATATGCAAGCGCTGAGCGTGGCGCTTTGTGTGTACTTCCCAGACGACTTTGTAGCACCAAATCATTCACTTTATAGACTATCCCATCGATATCATAATCCAAGTTATAACGACAATCATAGATCTCGTTATAGAACTTTAGCATTCCATTCAAACTACGTGTTAAGGAACGATGCTCATTTACGCAAAAACCAAATTTCTCAAGCTTTTCTAGTATCTCACTTTGACTTTTCTCTATTCCACCAATTAAAGAATAAGCAAAATATCTAAGAGGCCTTTTTGCTGTAATGTTCGCATTCAATTGCTTTAAAGAACCAGCAGCTGCATTTCGAGGATTAGCGAATTCATTATTTTCATTTAACTTTAAAAAGTCGCTGTTACTGATATATATTTCACCCCTTACTTCTAGTCTTCCTTGCACATCTTGTAAAAACTTAGGAAAGCCTTTTATTGTTGCAACATTGTGAGTTACATCCTCTCCTACAAAACCGTCACCTCGAGTTGCAGCTTTAACAAATTTCCCATCTTCATAAATTGCAGAAAATGACAATCCATCAATTTTTGGCTCACATAATATCTCTATTTCATCTGCAATTAAAAATCTCTTTATTTTAGACAAAAATTTTTCTACACCTTGTTCATCATAAGCATTCTCAAGAGAAAGCATAGGTTCTTGATGTTCCACCTTAGAAAATCTCTCATCAGGCGGAGCACCAACACTATCTTGTGTTGCATAAGCTTCTGGCTCTATCGCAGCTAACTTTTTTTTCAGTTCATCATATTCAGCATCACTTATCTCTGGCTTACTTTTTTGATAATATAAGATATTATGGTAATTAATTTGGTTCTGCAGTTTTTCTCTCATCTTTTCCAAGTTAGTCATGATACCAATATAATGCTCTTTATAACCAAGTCATGAATTTTTTTAAAAGGCGTTACAAATTTATACTACTAAACTGAAAATCAGTTATATCAATATTAATATAACGTTTATATTCACATGATAATATTAGAATAATTTTTAAATCAAGGAGTATATTATATGGCAAAATATAGTAATAATTCGAACGATCAACCAAGCTATTATAATCTAAGATCAAATCTTGAACTGCTCAATTCACTACCAAAAAATTCGGAAAGTCAATTGAGTTCTGAAACTTTAGCATATGGTGTGAGTGATACATTAGGAGGCTGGTTGGGCATAGATAAAGCAGCACAAAAAGCAGCAGAACAAGTAATATCTCAAATGGGTAACGATTTAAAACTAGAAGCTAGAAAAGCAGCTCAAGATGAAGTAAAAACAATAGAAGGAAAAATGCTAACTTTAGCTGAAGAGAAAGCTAATCAAATAGAAAAAAAAATATCGACTTCAATTGATAACACAGTAAAGTCAGTAGAAGCAAATGCTGAAAAAGCAGCAAAAAATGCAGCTGAAAAAGCAGTGAAAAAAGTAGGACCAGAAGTTGCAGATTTGCTAAAGCCAGAAATCAAAACTCAGGTAGAAGAAGAAGTAAAAAATATACTGAAGAAAAAATTGAAAGCCTTATCAAACCTGAAATCACAAGCAAAATAGATTATATTGTCACTTCACAAAACAAAGAAGTAAGGAAGCTTTTAGAAGATGAAATGAATAAATTAATCGAAGATGCACATAAAAATTTGAATGGGAAAATAGATCAGATTACATGTGAACTCACAGAAGTAAAATCTGATCTCTTAGAAGCTAGTGCAAAAAGTTTCCTTGAGAGCGCAAAATTATTGTCTTTTGCTGCACAAGATGAAACATGTACAAACCAAGATTTAGTGTATTTCTAATCACAATAGGGTTTTATGGGCGAAATTTAAAAAGCCCATACAAACCTTAGCTAAATGAAGAGAAAATATACTATATAGAATTACTTTGTTAAATATTCTCTACTCCCAGGTTTTGTTATGGGTAATTGTTTTAACTCTCTTGGCAATTCTTCCTCGCTATAGTTTTCGATATTAAGTTCAATCAAAGATATTACAGGAAAGGGCAGTTTTGTTTCACTATTTCTCTTGATCAAAGAAGCTTCAGCAACAACTTTACCTCCCTTCTCTTCTGCACATTTTACTGCTTCAAGTGAAGATTTACCTGTGGTAATCACATCTTCAATTAGTAATATCTTCTCACCTTGTTTAATCTCAAATCCACGGCGTAATTCAAATTTACCATTAACACGTTCGCAAAATATTGTTCGGATTCCAAGCTGTCTGCCAATCTCATAACCCACGATTATTCCACCAATTGCAGGAGATAGTATTAAGTCTACAGGTTCAATAATCTCTTTTCTTATTTTATTCGCCAATAGCTCACAAACGTTCATTGCTCTGCTTGGATTTTCAAAAATTTTAGCGCATTGTATGTAAGTGTTGCTGTGCAGCCCTGACGAGAGTACAAAATGTCCGTGCAAAATCGCACCAGCCTCTTCAAATTCCTTTATTATTGTATTATCTAATATCATTCTTAAGTTTTAAATTCTTTATTAATTATCTGTGTTATACAGATATCAGACCACACATTTATTGCAGTTTCAAACATATCAATGATTGTATAAATAGGCAAAATCAATCCCATAATGTACAAAGGAACATTCATTGATACCAAATAACTAGTTGCCATAAAATAGCACCCCATCGGCACTCCAGCGTTACCAATTGCAGCCCCTGTAGCTAAAAAAATCCATATGAACATCTCACTTAAGGAAAATGTGTGCCCATTCATCTCTGCAACAAACATCACTGTGATTAAAATAAATGCAGCACACGCATTCATATTGACTGTTGTGCATATTGGTAGAATAAAAGATGACAATTTCTTTGGTACCTTTAGCTGATTTTGCACACATTCTATAGTTGTAGGCAGCGTTGCACTAGATGATTTAGAAAAAAATGCAAGTGTAAGTGCTGGCATAACGCCTTTCATCGTTTGAATTGGTGATATACCTTTATACCACATGAGTAGTGGTAAAATTACAAATGCTTGCACGAAATTTGCAGACATTATGCAAGCAAAATACCAAAAAAGACTATGGAATTCACTGCCACCTTTTAACTCGTATAAAAAACATGTGATAAAAGACCACACAGCAAGAGGAATAAACTTTAACAACCCTTGAGCAATTTTAAGAAGTGTATCAAACAGTGCAGAAAATATTTGGTGTAATATATCTTGTTTTTCTTTTGAAAGTGAAATAATAGCTCCGCCCATTAAAAAAGCAATCAATATGCTGCCAATAACGTTATTTTCAAGAAAAACTTGCACAAAATTCGAAGGAATGAGTGATTTTAAGTATGAAAAGTAATTGTGGTTGCTGTCACTCACACTTTCTATCGTGTTACTTATGAAATTTTTTCTTACTGGATCTATGAATAAATAGAAAGATAGTGCAACAAACGCAGCTATAATGGTTGTAAGCAAAGTATAAAACAGCGTCTTTTTAAGTAATACTTTAATTTCAATTGAGTCTTTAAGTCCAGAAATTGTTGAAACTATTGATAGAAAAACTAAAGGTAAACTAATCAATTTCAATAAACTGATAAATATATCACTAAATAGCTTTGCGACTTCAAATATCACTTCATTGTTTAAATAGTAAGCAACTATTGCAAACAGTATAGAAAAGAGTACTGTGAACTTATGCATTAAAAACAAAACTTCAAATTGATACTATACAACAATTTTTGGAATTAGGTTAAGATAACTTGACAAATAAGAGAAAAATAGTGAATATTCTATTATTGATTAAGTTTTTAAAATATGCCAAATTTAATAGTTGATGTATTATTTATACCAGCTATGATAGGAAAGGCAATAGGAGTGAGTACCAATAGGAGCGCTTACAGGTGCTACAACAGGTCTTGTATGTTATGCATTAAGTGCACCTTTATCTCCTCTTATTATAGGCAGTATTGCTACTGTTGTTTCTGCAGCATTTATTTCTATACCCATTGTGTTGTTCATGTCCATATTTGCTGATCCAGATCCAGAATTATTTAAGTTATTCAGTATACTATTTATTCCTCAAGTAGTAATCGGAATTGGTTTAAGTGCAGCTATAAATGCTATTTCAGATACAATGCCAAGTATAAACTCAGCAGCTAACCTTGGTGCACTAATAGGACTTGTTATGTCAGTCCTAGCAGTACTTGCAATGATATATCTACCACCTATAGTTGAAAAAGTAGAAGAATGCTTTTCTTCACAGGAAAAGAATAGCAACCATACTACATCAAGTGATAACACTTCAGAAGTAAATAGCATTGAACAATCAGTAGGTAGAGGTAGAACTATAACTACCTAAAACCCTTATCTCCCACTCAAGCTCAACATTAAATTTATCTTTTACTGCATTTTGTACTCTGTTGCCAAGGTTTTCTAAGTCAAGTGCAGTTGCATTGTTGTAATTGAGCAGAAAATTACAATGTTTCTTAGAAATTTTAGCTCTGCCGTTATTTAATCCTCGGCAGCCAGACTCATCAATCAGTTTCCATGCCTGATAACCCCTTGGATTTTTGAATATACAGCCAGCAGTTTTTCCTCTTACTGGTTGGCTTTTGTTTTTTTTGTCAATAACTTCCTTTAATCTTTGCAATATAAGCTCATACTCTGAACTTACTCCTTTAAATTCAGCTTCAACAAAAATCCACTTGCCTTTTAGATCATGTCCACGATAAAAATATCCCATTTCTTCGCTGGAGAATTCATACAAATTTCCATCTTCTAGATTCACTGCCCTTATCGACTGTACAACACTTGCAATATCACTACCATATGCACCTGCATTCATTTCTATTCCACCACCAACTGTTCCTGGAATTCCTGCAAGAAACTCAAGTCCACTAATTTGCTGCTGCCCGGCAAAGTATGCAAGGTTACTAAGCAATGCAGCACCACCTGCAACAATCGAGTTATTATCTTTACATTTTATATATGCAAATTCCTTACCTAATTTCACCATTATTCCTCGAATGCCACTATCTCGAATTATTATGTTGGATGTTGCACCGATAACACTAATTGGCAACTCCGCATCTTTTATCAAGCATATTAGATCCTCAATGTCACATGGCTTAAAAAGTACATCAGCTTGGCCACCAACATTTAACCATGTCATTTTAGACATCGAAACATTATAACGATAGATTCCACGTACTTTAGGTAAGCTTATAAGCATTTCGATTTTAACTCTACTCCTGCATTCACACCCATTTCTTCTGCATCTTCTACAAATGAAGTGCGTTCAGTAAAGTATATACCTCTCTCGCCCGCTAACATACAACGAAGACGTAGCATGTTTTCACTCATATATTCTGCTAAAGCTGCAAGCGGTGTAAAGCATGAACCATTTACTGTCTTCATGAAACTGCGCTCTGATTTTGCCCTTATAAAAGACATATTATTATTAATTTTCTCTAAAAGATCGATAACTTTTATATCACTCTTTCGGCATTGAATGCAAATTGCCCCCTGCCCTACTGCGTTTAACATGACTTTTGGTGATAATACTTCTGTAATTAAATGGTGTTTTTTTAATCTTATCAGTCCTGCTTCGGCTAAAATCATTCCATCAAAATTCTGATTTTGCAGTCTAGTTGTCACATTTCCACGCAGTGGCACTACATTTAAGTCTGGCCTGAGATTTAACAGCTGAACTTTTCTTCTTATTGAAGAAGTTGCAATTGTAGCCTGCTGTGGCAAAGTTTTTAGGCTCTTATATTTATGAGAAATAAATACATCACATGGACTTAGCCTCTCTAAAACACAAGGAATTGTTAAGTCCTTCGAGAAAAACGCAGGTACATCTTTTAGCGAATGAACCGCCATGTCTATATTGTTCTCAAGTAGCTCATCCTCAATCTCCCTGAGGAACAGTCCTTTACCTCCTATTTCAGCAAGGGTTACATTAGCATATTTATCACCAGAAGTTTTGATTTTTATGATCTCAACGGATAGATTAGGAAAAGACTCTAATAATCTTTGTTTTGCTTCCAAAGCTTGGGTGATCGCAAGGTCGCTTCCTCTCGTACCTATTTTAACTAGCATATATCCTTCATATTATATGTCTATATTCTATGTCCATTTTTTATTATCTCCAGTTTAGTTATTGAATACTTTATAATTAGTACATAGTATCGCGAACATTTAGTAATCGAGGAGTATGTATGTTTGATATTTTAAAAGATTCTAATGGCAGATTTAATAAAAAGAATATTTTACCTCTTGTAGGTGCCACTGTCGCTATTATTCTAACAGCATTAAATGCAGTAGTAGCAATTCCCAGATTTTTCTCTCACCCCTCTCTATCTAGTCCTCTCGTTTGGAAAGATTTAAGTTATAGTAAATTTCTTGCTAATCACATACCACTTAGCATAGTTATTTTCTTAACACTTGGTTTATGCACTTACCTTGCAATTGACAAAATTAGACAAAACAAACAGAGAATCTGAGAGCCAACTCTGAATCTAATACATGTGTTTATACTGCTTCAATAAATGATATTCTAGAAGAACAAAATCAATTATAGAGATATTGGTTCTAGGCTTGTTTTTTATCTTTCACGGACCTTTTCATTTAGGTGCTTGTGATTAGCAACCATTCAGTTTACACTATACCTAAGTATAGTTTAAATTTATGCTAAACAAGCTCACAGTTAAATCTCTTTCAGTATTGCTAATTTTTTTGCTATCTTTATATATAATACTGCCAAACTTCTTTGATAATAAGTTTCTCACCTCAAAAAAGAGGATAAATCTAGGGCTCGACCTGAAAGGTGGATCATCTATACTCCTGAACGTAGATTTAGATTTTTATTTTAAAGAGAAATTGAGCATGCTAGCCGATGAAATAAAAGAAGGTCTGTTAACACAAAGGATTGAATTCAGCATAAAAAACGATAAACAAATAGTTGTAACTTTAAGTAATATGGATGATTACAAAAAAGTTTCGATGTTAATTCATAAAATAAACCCAAACTTAGAGCTGAATAGAAAAGATACTTCAATTTTTATTTCATATAAACCACATTATAAGAATTCATTAATCAATGAAGTAGTTTCAGAGTCAATAATTAATGTTCAAAGACGCTTAGATAAGCTTGGTACTAAGGAAGTAAGTGTGCAGAAACAAGGACAAAATAAGATATTAGTCCAAGTTCCTGGAGTAGAAGACACTCAGCAGATAAAATCTCTGCTTGGCAAAACAGCCAAGCTGACCTTCCATTTGGCAAACACCAATGTAGCTAAAATGCAAGATATCGATCATGACACTACGATTATGCTCAAGGATTCTTTGGGTAATTCCTACCCGATATTCCGCAAAACTGAAATAGGCGGTGATTCATTAGTTAATGCATCAGTCAGATTTGGCAATTTAGGTAAACCGACAGTACATTTTAAATTTGATAGCGTAGCAAGCAAAAGATTTGCAAAAATCACTAAAGAAAATGTAGGAAAGCCCTTTGCAATTGTTCTAGATAACACAGTCTTAACTGTACCAACAATACGTGAGCCCATTCTAAATGGAGAGGGAGAAATTAGCGGTAACTTCACTGAAAAACAGGCAAGTGAACTTGCAATACTTTTAAAATCCGGTGCACTACCAGCACCACTTAAAATAATTGAAGAAAAAAACATTGGTCCAAGCCTTGGAGAAGAGTCAATAAAAGCAGGAGAAGTTGCAGCAATAATATCTATCATAGCCGTTGGTTTATCTATAATAATTACTTACGGCAAATTAGGCTTTTTAGCGTCTGTTGCACTCGTTTTTAATGTAATCTCTATACTACTCATTCTTACCTTACTTGAAGCAACTCTTACTCTCCCTGGAATTGCCGGCATTGCACTAACTGTTGGTATGTCAGTTGATGCAAATGTTTTGATATTTGAACGCATCCGCGAAGAAATAAGAGCAGGAAAAAGAACAGCTCGTGCCATTGAAGAAGGATTTAAAAACGCAATAAAAACAATTCTTGATTCAAACCTCACCACACTAATTGCTTCGGGAATAATGTTCATTATTGGTAGCGGAGCAATTAGAGGATTTTCTATCACTTTATCGATAGGAGTTTTATGCTCGATGTTTTCTGCAATTATAGTCACAAAACTTCTGATAGAATTGTGCATGAACCCAAAAAAGCTAGTACTTTAGTATCTGTTCAGCAGAGTGACAAAATAAGATAGACGAGAAAAGACAACTAAATGGTTGTCATGCAAGTCAGCTATCCAGTCTTTTCGTCGTCAAAAACGTTGTAACATGCTCACCAATTTAGTGAGCATAAAAACAATATATTTGTGGAGGAAAAGGAAAAAAGAAACAGAAACCATCTTCAGGCTATCACAAAGGATATGGCCATAAGATTAAAGATATGGATAGATTTATCAAATTTCTGGATGGAAATCAAGATATTAGAATTGAAAAGATAATTGAAGAATTTGGTAATATGTGTAGAAACACAGTATATAACTACCTTAGCAAAGTAAACTATACATATAAAAAAAACTTTTCTTTATCGAGAAAGAGAAACGCAAAGAGTTCATAAAAAAAAAGTAGAAGAAAGAAATAAATAAAGAAAACTTGATATACATAGATGAGTCTGGAATAGAGGACAATGAATTTTATGAATATGGGTGGTCTCAAAGAGGCAAGAGGTTATTTGCCCAGGGTTTAAAAGAAAGAGGGTAAGCATGATTGGAGCACTAAATGAAGGAAAGGTTAAAGCACCATGGATAATTGATGGCTACTGCAACAGCGAGATTTTTGATGCTTATGTAGAAAATGTACTTGTTCCTGTATTTAAACCTGGACAGACTATTGTTCTCGACAATGCGAGCTTTTATAAATCTGCAAGGACGAAAAATTTGATAGAAAATATTGGGTGTAAAATTTTGTTCTTACCTCCATACTCGCCAGATTTAAATCCGATTGAGAAGTTCTGATCAAGCACGCCATAAGAAAGGCTCTACAAACCTTTTGGCCCAATATTAATTCGGCTATTGATTTTGTTTTTCAGCAATCAGCTAAGCCTTTCTTGGGTTAGCTATATTACTAAAATCTCGTATTCTACATTTGACTTTAATAGCTCTTTATCTTCCTGAAATCTGAATGTTTATCAATGCATCTTCTATTCATCCGTTAGCAATACTTTCACTTATTCCATAGCTTTGCGCTATATGGAAATATGTACGGTATTTACGCAAATATTCTAGTGCTATTAACAAACATGCATTGTTTATTTGGTTTTCCTCCTCTTGCATTTTTCTTGCCTCTTCCTCTATTAAAATTTCTATTATTTTTCCAATGTTTTTCTTTTTACTCCTCTTAGTCTTCGAAGCTTCTCTTCATCAAGTTTACTTACCTGCTCAAAATTTATACCTTCTCTAATATTGCTTCTACTACTTGTTTCTTAAGTTATCCAAGAAGTCTAATGGCAAGCACTGACCACTTTTGCTTCAGATGCCCTTGAACAGATATTATTACTAGAAATTAAACATCAAACCAACTTCAATATTATGAGTGGATATATCATCTGCAATAGGTATTGGGATACTAAAGTAACGATAGCCGAAAAAGGTTTTAACTTCTGGGATTATTGAGTAGTCAACACCAAGCTTTATTTGATAAGCAAACCAAGGAACATTCAGTGGCATTGAATTTTCTGGTGACCCATTAATCTTTTTTAATCTAAAAACTGTTGGCCCTATACCAAGACCAATATACGGAGCAAATTGTGTATCTTGAATGCTGGAGTTATAATAGAAGTTTAATAAAAATGCAAACACGCTTGCTGATTTCTCAAATACCGGAGGAGAATTACTATCTTTAATATTGGCTGTAGAATACATGGCTTCAAAATCAACTCGGCCATTTTCCCCAGCATAGTAACCTAAAGATACGCTCCTAAGCCACTGGAAATCAATTTTGCCGTTAAATTTCTCTATACTCTGAATTTCATCCACTAATCCCGCTTTGATAAACAATGATACTACTTTTTCTTGCAAAGAAAGATTAGGATTAGCTGTATTGATTAAATTAATAAACCTTTCTCCTATTGCCTTTATACCCTTTACAAATGTTTCTGAATTATCATTGTATATCTTACCACCGTTAGCACTAACATAGAAATCAAGTTTTTTTGATTTTTCCTTTGTAGGTTCAGCTTGATCTGTAATACGTGGCCACATATTTTTCTGACCAGCTGCTTGGAAAATAGAAGGTGAACTACTTTTAAGTTCTTGATATTTTATTGGTATTTCTCTTTCAGCAACCTCTTCAGAACGTATTACACTTTCATTATTATCTGTTTCTAATTTTAACGGTTGTACTTGCTCAATGTGTCTATTGTTACTGATATAAGTAATAAAAAAATAGACACACGGAATGAAGATGAAAAATAAAGCAATAGATATTCTAATTATCATAAATGAATTATCACTTATAGTATAACTACTATATCATATATTCCTTTAATGTACAAAAATTAAGAAATAATATTTCCAATTAAACAATTATTTTCTATTCCTTTAACATGAGCTTTCACAATACTTTTAGCTTGAACTCTTGATGTAAGTTTTATTACTGCAAAATTTTCTGTTCTACCAATATTATTCTGCTCAACCAAAACGCTTTGCTCAGTGCCGAGCAAAGATTGATAAAAACTGCTCATCATTTCTTTATTTATTTCTCTTAGATGCTTTACTCGTTCTTTACGTACATTCTCTGGTATTTGTGGCATCCGTGCAGCAGGTGTGTTTTTCCGCTCTGAATATGGAAAAGCATGTAGATAAACTACATTTATTTTTTTCAGTAAATCAACTGTATCCTGAAACATTTCATCAGTTTCTGTTGGAAATCCAGCAATAATATCAGCGCCAAATGCTATATTAGGTCTTAAGCTCTTCATTTTATGATAAAATTCTATCACTTGTTCTCTATTGTGACGACGTTTCATTCTCTTTAGTATTAAATTATTACCAGACTGTAGACTCAAGTGTAAGTGAGGCATAAGTCTTGACTCATTAGCCATTAAATCCATTAGTTCATCATCAACTTCAGCAACATCAATAGAGGAAAGTCTTAGTCTCTTTAACTGTGGTATATCCTTTAAAACTCTCCTAACCATCGAACCAAGTGATTGCTTACCAAACAAATCTGTACCAAAGTCAGTAATATCAACACCTGTAAACACCACTTCTTGATACCCATTTTCTATAAAAATCTTAATTTGCTCTATAATATTGTTTACTGGCACAGATCGATTATTCCCTCTTGCCTCAGTAATTGAGCAAAATGTGCAGCTATGATTACAACCATTTTGAATTTCAATAAATGCCCTTGATTTATCTTCAAATCCATTAATGAGAATAGGTTCTACTTGGTTATCACTGACTAAGGTTTCATCATTATTTAGTAGATAATTTTCAGCTCTTAGTTTGTCTTGATTACCTAGCACTTTACTTACACCAGGAATATCACTATATGATTTAGGATCTAATTGAACAGCGCAGCCAACTACGATAATTTCTTTACTTGGGTCATTCTTATAGATCTTACGTATTTTTTGCTTTACTTGACGTTCTGCTTCGTTTGTCACTGCACAGCTATGCACCACAACAACATTTTCTCTCTTCGCTTTTTTTAATGCTTCTTTGATTAACTCACTCTCGTAGAAATTTAGACGACAACCAAATGTTATTACTTCATTCATGCTTTTGCTTTAATAGGTCTAAATTATATCAAATATCCAAGAAAAATGACTATTTTTTGGTGGATAAATGTATAACTAGTGCAAAAATACCATCAATCTCACTTTCTTCTTTTTAAATATAAAGATCTTTACACCAAGAAACATCATTGTGGCCAACCCTTTGATTATCGATCTTTTCTGCCTGGTCAAGATACTCACCACCATTTTCAATAAAGTTAACATCATATGATTGAGCCATATCTCTTAATTCATGATTAAAAGCAAGTTGAGCGATGTTTTGCTCAAAAAAATACGACTTTTCAGGCTTAGAATAAAATATTGCACACATTATATCTTTTCCAGGCTTAGCTTGGAGTATCTCTTCTATTCTCTCTTTTCCTAGCTTTTCTTCAAATTTTGTCTTTATTCTATCTTGGCTAAGTATATTTTGTTTATATTGATCACAGATCTTTTGTAATATAAGCAAATCTGTAACAGCAATTATGTCATTATTGTCTTTACTTACTAATATTCCATCAGGTATCGTTATATCACTTCCTATACCTTTTTGCTCATTATCCCTGTTATAAAGTTTTTTTCTCTGTTCTATGTACTTATCGTTACCGATACTATCGAGAGCATCAAAATCTATATAAATTATCCCTTCTTCTATTTTAGATTCTTTTTGCCTGCATAGCATACAATAAGCTGCAATGTACCGGAAGGTATCAATTTCAATTGCAAAACTGGTTCTTTCTTCAGGTTTTTTGTTATACATATCATGAAAGTAATCTTGAATGCTCATGTCCTTTCCATTGATTTTCCATCCTTGATCAACTTCTTTCCAACAAGGATTATATTTAGGGTCATGTAGATCTATAACATATACTCCTTTTACCTCTTTAAATCTATCTCTTAATTCCTCGATTTGACCTGATTTGAATCCTGATCCGTTTACAACTAAAAAGATATCTCTTTCTTCGTTAGTCTTTTGTTTATGTTTAATTAATACATCCACATAATTAAATTTGCTATTTTTGCCGTCCGGCAAAGTTTTTCCAGTATCTTTTGGAATCCACGTTACAATAATTGGCGCTGTGTTTGGTAAAATTTGCATTTTTTTATCTATACCCATAAATCTTCTATAATAGTTGCTATGTTTTATTTTATCATAAAATTATTAGTTATTATTAAATGTACAGAAAAAACAACAAGATATCAGTTCTTTTGGATGCAATAGACTCATTAACTCTTTCTATATTGATATAGACTTCATAATTTAACTACAATTACAGTATGTTATTTAGATACTTCTGAACTCACCACTTTATTCCACTGATCTTCATCTAAAATTTACCACCCCCAATCCCACTGCTTTTTTATATTTTGACTAGGTCTTCTCCTACAATTAGGTAATCAGTACTTTTATCTGAAATGTACCATATAACTACACCAAGCTACAAATATGACACAAGAATTTAGATTATTTTAGTTATTCTCTTGTATAAGATACTCTTTTATCAAAAAGAGGACTATATGAGTGAAGCAACTTTTTCTGAAAAAATCAGCTTTCTAGAGAGGACATAGCAGAGTTAAAAGAACTTATGTATCTTGAACGAAGTGAAGTAAGTGAAAGTGGAACAGGTCTATATTTAGGAATTGAGACAAGGCCTCATTTAGGTAAATATTGCTATGCAGACTTTTCTTGATAGCAAGCATATTGCTTTTTAGAAAAATATTAGTAGCATCAAACAAGAGATTGATATTAGTTTTTCTGTCAGATTAAGTTGCGTCTAGTACAACTGACTATGCAAATAAGCTTTGAAATATTTTAATTAGAGTGTATTTTCGTGTTCATTGCTATGAATGGGTAGCTGCACACTTTCCAGATGGCTATTCACTTCGATTGAATCGCCTAAATCATGTTCTATTTTTAATTTAAATCCTAACTTCTCGCAGAATTTGTAGAAATATTCTTTAATAATATCAAATAAATTTCTGCCATCAGTTTTATAATCTCTCAATTTTCGAGGCACAGTCAGTGAGAATTTGCCATCTTTATATACCACACTACCTTTTCCATCCTGAGATTCAAGTGTAAATTCCAGTGAGCTGGATAGATCACATAGCTTATCACCGAATTGACCATTACTCTCGTGGAAGAATATCGGTAGTTTCATATCAGACCTAATACTCACATTATTTTGGTTAACATAATCGATATTTATAACTTTTTCAGGGGAAGGTACTATAAGTGAATATTGTTCAAGTGAATTTTGAGATTCTATAGATACAATAGCTTCATACCCTGCCTGATTACAATTGGTAACCAACTCCTCTAAGATAGAGTCACTTGGAACTTGAGCTTCAGCATATCTAAACATTTCCTTAAAAATCTCTTTTGCGAACGGTCGATAATTTCCGTTCTCTTTCTCTGGTAATAGGTGAGCATAATTTGTACCTAGACTGTAAAATTCTTCAAATTTCTTTTTGTACTGGTCATTTTTTTATGGTCAGGAATTTTTTCGTTTTTGTAATGTTCTGCCCAAATCTTGTCAAATTCTTTTTTGTCTCTATTTATCAGTGCTTTAATTAAGATTTTATCTACACTTTGATCATTAATAGTAAAATCCATTCTGTCAATGTCTTGATACGCCTGTTTACCAGAGTTTGCTTCCACATTCTTTTTACCAGCTCTTAACTTGCTAAAATCAAACTTTTCTGCCTGAGCTTTTAGTGTAACGACTGGATTTTCATTTTTTTCCTGTGTAGAGTTGTTCATTGTTAATACTTTGATATGAATTGCTGATAGTATAATAATACATAAAAATAGTTAATATGTCAATAATATACTTAACATAGACAGTCATAATAGGGTGACAGGATTTTAGTAAGGCTCTATTATGAATAAACGGTTTTACACAGTATGAATGTTGATGAGCAGTCAAGTGTGCTGACTTTTCTAAATAGTAAAATTGAGAATATACCAAGGTTTCATTCCGCAATATTGCCTAAACTTTGCGGCGGAGACAGAGTAATGGACTTGCTGTTTTATAGGCCGCTCAGTTATGTGGATAGAAGTAAATCACTACCTGATGCTCAAGTGGGAGAATTTACAACTTTTATGGCAAAAGTGCATGAGCACCAGCGCCCCACTGTTAGAGGTAGGCCATATAAAATAATCGTTGAAAGTGAAAGTCAGTATTTATTTATAGTTTTTTTTAATTACTCAGTTAAATATTTGTATAAATTATTTCCAGTTGGAACAGATATAGTCATCAGTGGTAAACTTGAAAAGTTTGCCGAACATTGGCAAATTACTCACCCAGATTACATGTTGTCTGATATCAATCAATTTAAAGAAATAGCCTGCATAGAGCCAATTTACCAATTATGTCGCGGTATTACTAACAAGAGCATTAGAAACATAATAAGTTCTAATCTAAAAGATTTGCCTGATTTGCCAGAGTGGATAGATGAAACATTAATCAAGCAAAAGAAATGGCTGAATTGGAAAGAAAGCATCATAAGATTGCACAGACCGAGCTCACTCGTAGAAGCAGAAGTTTGCAGAGAAAGACTTGCTTATGATGAGCTATTTGCGTACCAGTTGGCACTAAAGCTTGCAAGGGAAAATCATGTAAAAAAAGGAGGAAGGGAATTTGTAATATTGAATAAATACAAAGAGCAGGTCTTAAATGAATTACCGTTCCAATTAACAAATGATCAAATTCGAGCGATAGATGAAATCTCAGAAAGACAAAAATCCAAATACCGTATGGTAAGTCTGCTACAAGGTGACGTTGGTAGTGGAAAAACCGTGGTTGCACTCTTTACGATGCTGAATGTGGTAGAAAATAACATGCAAGCAGCTTTAATGGCACCAACCACTATCTTAGCGGAGCAACATTATAATTGGATCGAAGAAGCTCTATCTTGTACTGATATAAAAGTTGCTTTGCTTACTGGTAAAACTGCGCGCAAGGAAAGAAAGATTATTATGAACGAACTTGCAAGTGGTATTTTAAATATAGTAATTGGTACTCATGCATTATTTCAAGCCAACGTTACATTTAAAAATTTAGGACTCGCAGTCATAGACGAACAACAGCGATTTGGAGTGATGCAGAGGAATCGGTTGGTAGGAAAAGGAGAAAATACCGATATACTTTTTGTTACTGCAACTCCCATTCCAAGAACCTTGCAGCAAGCTATGTATGGTGACGTTGAATGTTCTATTTTAAGGGAAAAACCAAAATCTAGATTGCCAATAAAAACCGTTATTATGAACGTTAAAAAAGTATCAGATATTATTCAAAGACTGAAAGATGCTATAAATAGAGGCGAAAAAGCATATTGGATTTGTCCATATATAGAAGAAAACGAAGAACTCAATATTGCCGCAGCAGAAATGCGCTTTCAGGAACTACAAAAGACATTTTTTGATAGAATTGGAATAATACACGGAAAACTAACTCAAGAGCAGAAAGATCAAGTGATGTTTTCCTTCAAGAGGAATGAATTTTCTCTGCTTGTTGCAACCACTGTGATAGAAGTTGGTATAGATGTACCAGATGCAACTATTATGATTATAGAGAATGCAGAGCAGTTCGGGTTATCGCAATTACATCAGTTAAGAGGTAGAGTAGGACGAGGAAATAAACCGTCTTTTTGTATACTGTTATATGACAATCTCAGTAAAAGTTCGTATTCAAAGTTAAAGATTATGTGTGAGTCACAAGATGGATTTTATATTGCTGAAAAGGATATGATGCTGAGGGGTAGCGGAGATATTTTAGGCACAAAACAATCAGGGTGCATGGAGTTTAAATTTGCTGATTTATATGAGGACAGAGAATTGCTCAACCTTGCATATAATAATGCAAAAGGTACAATAGCTAATTTTGAATTACTGCTTGATATATTTGAATATAGAAGTAGACTACATTTTTCAAAATTTCAGTAATCTTCCAAGCCATAACCTTCATGAGTAGAAGTTCCTTGACAGACGGGAGTATTTAACAAACCATACGCGTCAAGTTAAGGAAAAATAAGAGTGAAGAAGAAGTTTTTACCATAAGAATAAATTGTGCAGAGTTAATAGCAGGCCCTGTAAACAAAATGTTAGCAGGTCAAATTAATCAAGGGCAGGAAGTATAAAAATGGAAAAAAAGCGGTAACTTAGCCGAATGACAATAAATATATAGAAGGTACCGTTTTAAAGAGCACAAAAGGAATACACAGTAAAAGCGAGGAGAAGTTGAGAATATGTATGGAAGCAGTGTGGAGCAGTGGCTGCCAATGATCAAAAATTTACCACAATTACAGAAGTATACATAAGAGGTTTAAAAGGTGATGCAAAAAGGGAATTTTGGCAAAATGACTTAAGTATGCACAACAAGATCCAGATTTACATAATTGATGATCAGATGTCATTCATGCTCAGCCTATATATAGAAAAAATTCTCAAGCTCAAGAGGGCTTAGGGTGGAACTAAAATTCATGGACTTGTTGACGCACGTAATTAATTTCTTTTTTTTAAGTTAATTAATGTTAACGAGCCACGTCTGCCTGTAATCATGTTAATACCAAAATATAATGTAAGAGAAGAAATGGGCAGTGCTATGGTTAAATACAACAATTTTTGTTTTTTTCTAAACATGCTTCCATATGAAAAACATATGACATAAAAAGGCAAACAAAAAGCTAAGAACCTTGACGCGCTTTACATCTTGGCTTTACCTTATTTATAACATAAACCTTACTACCCCTTTTCACAACTTTACAATTTTTATCTCTGTTACGATGAGATTTTAGTGACCCTTTAACTTTCATATCTACAGTAAGAATAGAATTAGCTTACATTATGATCACTGACAGAGAGTTAGTCAATTGATAAATTTTTCACATTTTATTAAAATACTGTATAATTGTCGCTGATACTTCTTCGATTGACTTTTGCGTGACATCAATAATTGGCCAGTTATTTTGCTTAAAGAACTCCTCTGCTTCTTTAATTTCCTTTTCTACTTTTCTAGGGTCAGCATATATATTATTACCTTCATTATTAATTGAAGTCAGTCTATTTTTGCGTATTTCTATTAGCCTTCTTACGTCTATTGTTACTCCTATAGTCAGTTTATTTTTTAATTTTGCTAAGTCGACGTAAAAGGGTATCTCGCTAACAAAAGGAACATTTGCAACTTTATAGCCTCGGTAAGCTAAATACATACTGGTGGGAGATTTTGATGTGCGTGAAACTCCAACCAAAATTATATCGGCTTTATCAATATCTTGAATATTTTGTCCATCATCATGATTAATGGTATAGTTTATTGCCTCAATGCGCTGAAAATATTCGTTATTTATCTCAGCATGTAAGTCAAGTTTTTCGTCTTTTTTAATTTCAAGATAGGATGAGATTTCCCTAATAATGTGTGATAATATCGCTCTGTAGGGAATTTTTAGCTTTATACAATTATTTTTTAGACATTTTCTTAGCTCATCATTAGTAATAGTGCATATAACAAAATTATGCTCATCACTTTTTCTATTAATTTCCTCTAAAATTTTGTCAATCTGCTCTTCTTCTTTTACGAAAGACCAAACATATTCGATCGTTTCTACAGAACGAAAGTGTTTCAGAGCTGATTTTGCAACTGATATAACAGTTTCACCACTTGAATCTGACACTAAGTGTAGGTTAAGCTTTTTAAGGGTCATCAACGTTATACTAAAATAATAGCAAGCAATCTGCTACTGAAATTGTGCTAATTTATTATACTACGTAAATATAGAAAAACTATCTTGTTGATAAAACTCAAACTAATTGATAAGTTCTTAACACAATTATTCTCAAAACAAATGTTTTTATTAAAGCCTACAAATTTCACTTCTTTTACTAAAAAAGCTCTACCTTGGCTTGGGGTTATTTGTTTCGCATGTTTTTTAATTGGAATGTTCTTGGCATTATTCTTCTCCCCAGGAGATTATAAACAAGGAGAAATTGTACGAATTATGTATCTTCATGTGCCTTCTGCATGGCTTGCTCTTGGAATATACGGACTCATTGCATTACTCAGTTTCATTTCGTTGGTATGGAACAATAGTGTTGCTAGTGTCTTAGCACATGCTGCTGCTCCTGCAGGGACAGTCTTTTCGGCAATATGCTTAATCACAGGTAGCATCTGGGGAAAAGGAACATGGGGTACTTGGTGGGTATGGGATGCAAGGCTTACTTCAATGCTGATTTTGTTTTTTCTGTATGTTGGTTATCTTTCATTGTGGAGCGCTTTTGATAATCAAGCAAGAGCAGAGAAATCATCAGCAGTATTTGCCATTTTTAGTGCTATAAATATTCCCATAGTAAAATTTTCTGTGAATTTATGGTCTACTCTTCATCAGCCAGCAAGTATTTTTAGAAAAGGTGGAGTAGCAATAGAAGGTTCTTTACTGCTGCCACTCATTGCAATGTTTATATTTTGTACCACACTTTTTTTAGTAGTGTGGATACTTAATGCCCTTCATTTAATTAATTTGCAGAAGATAAAGAGAGAAATTAGCATGCGATATTAGGTATACAGTTCCAGAGTGTAATGTTGTGAACAGCGACGGAAATTAAAATGTAGAGCAATCATCCATTAGCAAGTTCCAGAACTAATTACGTACAAACCACACTTCAAGATTATAGTGATTAATCACGGGAAAGTAGAAGAATCATGACTCTCTAAGGTGAACTGTATGAAAAATTAGCAAAGATACGTTAAAAATTGAAAGAAAATTTCTATTGATAGATATGCTATATTTATAATGCAAGTTATTAAATTTTTAATTACTTTAGCTTATAATAATTTCTGAGTTAACCTGAGATTTCTTGAACTGTGGTTTCTTTATATTCAGGTGGATACTTATACTTTTATGTAATTCCAGTTTTGACTGTAGAGGAGGTTCCTATGTCAAAAAATACCTATAGTGATCAAGTTAATAGTAGTTATTTATATACCAACAAACTTTTTTATGGTAAAGAAGGTATAGACGAGATGACTGAGGGTGAAACTACGACTGAGAAGCAATTCACAAATATAGTTCCGATAGTAAAAGAGGTTTTTGAACTAGTAGAAAAGAAGCTTACGAAATGTGAAGAGGAGGTTAAGCGAGCAAAAGCAGAGACTGAGTGGTATAAAAAAGTAGCTGAAGAATGTAAAAAAGAAAATGGTATAGATAAACCTGTTACTGATGAAGGAGGGAATGAAAATGGAGAAATTACATCTCGAAAAGTAACCTCAGATTGTTCCAAGTATGAAAATTGTGGGCCATATTCTCATTTTTATAAAGTTGATAATAAGATAGGTTGTCAAGGTTTTAGTGCATCTGATTTACTAAAGGAATTATATCCCGAGATGTACAGCAATCCTAAGATTGCAAAATATATAGAAGAGGGAGCAAATGGTAATTATGGTGCAGTAAATTTTAAATTTGCCTTTACAGAGGATCTTAATTCAATATCCTGGCTTGGTAATATAGAATGTGAAAAATGTGTGGATGATCAAAGAGAGTTAGCGTGTCAAGAAGAAGAGATTAAGAGTTTCTGTTACCCGAACGTTTACCGTAGTAATCCAGAATTCAACAAGAGCTTTTTTTCCAGAGGAGCATGTCCCAATCTCTTTAGAGAGTCCAGTGAAACAAGTGTTGTAAAAGCAAAACAAGTTGCACCATTGATACTTGTTAATACCTTAGGACAAATGATAGATAAAGAGGGTAATAACACTAAAGTATACTATGATGCATTGAAGCGTTATCTAAATGATGATGGTAAAATCAAGGATTGTGGAGATAATCAAAAGTGTAAGGATTATATTCCAATTATGGAGAAAGTTGCATGGAATAGTGATAAGGAAGTACTATTAAAAACTGCTGTTAATAATACGCAAGAAGCAAATCCTTACT
This sequence comes from Wolbachia endosymbiont (group B) of Xanthorhoe designata, assembly GCF_964028585.1. Lineage (NCBI taxonomy): Bacteria > Pseudomonadati > Pseudomonadota > Alphaproteobacteria > Rickettsiales > Anaplasmataceae > Wolbachia > Wolbachia endosymbiont (group B) of Xanthorhoe designata. The sequence continues at coordinate 378,269 of NZ_OZ034794.1, read as the reverse complement.
ATTATGGAAATGAGGATAATTCTACTTCCGTTGAATTTTGTTCTATATAAGGCTGAATTTGTCTAATTTTTTCTACACTAGACACAATTTAGTCGTATCTGAACAAATACATAATCTATATAAAGAGGACGTAGGTACCATCTGTCCTTTTACGGCATTTATGTCAATGATATGCGTAATCCATGATTTTAAACATAATGATCCTCCTAAGTAATACAAAAAAACTCAGAAAAATGTATATAGCTATGATAGAAGTTATCTATACATAAGTACAATATGCTTTAACTAGAGATTGTAAATTAATGAAGTTGAAAAGTCTGCAGACGAAGATAGATTTCGAGCTCTAGAATATCTTCACTATCAAAATAACAAAGCTGTCAAAATTTGTCAAGTAATTTTTATCGCAACTGTACAAAAATTGCACAGGACAAATTTAAAATGCTGTCTGTTCAGACGCATATGAAACCAGTGCTTCTTTTCATCCCACTTCCATGCGGCTAAACCCTTTTCATAATTTCCTATCTATCATTTCTTAAACCACTCCCCTGAACGGATACAATTAAATACATTTTTAACATTTTTATAGAAAACTATTAGTATAGATTTGTATGCTGCCCTCATGGCTATTTTAAAATGTTTAATACTCCTTTTCATTATTTCTTGTACACATCTACCTAACAAGCAACATTCTGTTAATATAGACAATTATAAGCACGATTATTCGTTGCAACAATATAATACTCCTTTGAAGAATAACGAACCAGCAATACCAGAAATGATACCTTTACCGGTAGAGTTTCCCGATCTTACAACCAGTAATCAGTTTCTTTCGATTAATGTTGATGAAAAAGTACCAGTAAAGGATTTACTGATTGAAATAGGAAAACTTTCTGACATTAACTTAGACATAGATCCCAAAATATCAGGTAATATTACTTTAAAGCTAAAAGATAAGAACATAAACGAAGTAATTCAGAATATAGCCAACAGCGCCAAATTGCGTTACTCAATGAATAATGGTGTAATTAGAATTGAACAAGATTTGCCATATGCACAAAATTATTACGTAGACTTCATCAATATTCAACACTCTGCGCAAAGGAGTTTTATCATTGGTAACAATATTACCGACAGTGATGGTGATAGAAACTATATGAAATCTCAATATAGTAGTGATTTATGGAATTCATTAGAAAAAGGCTTAAATGCAATAATGGATGTTAACGGAGTAGATGATGGTGAGTTTCTTTCATCCAACGGAGTAGATGATGGTGAGTTTCTTTCATCCAACAGAGAAGCTGGTGTCATTATTCTAAATACTAGAAAAGATATTCACAAAGCTGTTGAAGAATATATTAATAAAGTTAAGAAATTGGCGTCTTCTCAAGTAATGATCGAGGCCAAAATAGTTGAAGTTTTATTAGACGATAAATACCTTTCTGGTATCAACTTAAATGATTTGCATAATGAAACCAAATCTATAACAAATCAAGGTAACTCTATTATTGACCTAGCAATTAACTCTAATGTGAGTGATTTAGGAGATTTAGTAAAAAATTTAGGCAAATTTGGCACTTCAACCGTAATTTCAAGCCCTAGAGTACATGCTATAAATAATCAGCAAGCAATGATTTCATTTACTAAAAACCATATCTATTTTACTTCCGATATACAGAAAAATACCAAAAATTCTAATCATGCATTAATTACCAAGATGAATAGCACTCCAATAGGTGTGGTGTTAATAATCCACCCAAGCATTAACATTGATACTAATGAAATATTCATGGATATACACCCAACCTTATCAAGAATTAACGATTACACTAAGGACCCAAATATAGAATATGTCGCACAACAAAATAAAATGAAATTAAATAGTGACATTCCAATTATTGAAACCAGAGAAATGCACTCTACGTTAAAAATTAAGAGCGGCGAAGTTATGGTAATTGGTGGGCTTATAGAGCATAGAAAAGATAACCAAAACTTATTGCATCAAAAGTCAAAAAACTGGCTAAGACAGTAGAAACCGTCATCTTCCCGAAAGCAACAATCGTACCAACACTTGGTTTATTAGATATAAAAGATAGGAATTTATATATATATTAAACGTATCCGTTCAGGCAATGGCATCAACTTAAGGAAAGATGTTGGGGTTGCTATTATGATAAGAAGAGAGTATCGGAATGATAATTAAGACAGCTTAATCATAAATCTATTGCGGTAAATTTAAGTTACTTTAGTCATATATTAAAGTTTTTAAACAGGTCTTAGTTTACTTACTTTATTGTTTTCTTTATTATCAAATATTGCTTTAAATAATATGGAGGAGCACATTGTCAGCAATTGCCGTTATTGATTTTGGTTCACAGTTTACACAGCTTATTGCAAGACAAATCAGGGAAATGGGCGTTTACTGTGAAATATTTCCAAGCAACATCGATTTCGAAACAGTATCAAAATTCAATGGATTTATTTTTTCTGGAGGACCGCAATCTGTAAATGACAATTGCTCTGAAGTAAGTGAAGTAGCACATAAAATTATAAAACTTAACGAAACAATAAACACTCCTATACTTGGAATATGTTATGGACAGCAACTCATTTGTCATTATTTCGGGGCAAAGGTAAGAAAAGGATTCAATCAGGAATTTGGCAAAACCAAAATCAAGATACTAAAAGAATCTCCAATTATAAAGGATACTTGGGACGTTAATTCCGAAGTCGATGTGCTAATGAACCATGCAGACAGCGTCGAAACTATACCGCAAGGATTTACTGTTATTGCCTCAGGTGTAATAAATCAAACAATCGCAATAATTGCCAACGAACAGCGGAAGATTTACTGTACTCAGTTCCACCCTGAAGTTAAACCTACGACAAATGGTAGTAAACTTCTCTCTAATTTCTTAGATATTGCAAATTGTGAGAGAGATTGGACAATGAAGTCATTCATTGAAAAACAGAAGGAAAAAATTCAAAACTTAGCAGGGGAGAAAAAAGTAATTGCTGCAGTAAGTGGGGGGGTTGATTCAAGTGTTGCAGCAGTTCTTACACACAAAGCTATAGGAAAACAATTAAACTGTATTTTTATCGATACTGGGTTATTGCGTAAGAGCCAGACCACTGCTATGTTAAAAGAAATTCCAATAAATTACGTTGATAAATCAAACTTGTTTTTAAGTAGGTTAAAGGGAATAACTGATCCGGAAGAAAAGCGAAAAATTATCGGCAATACTTTTATCGAAGTGTTTGAAGAAGAGGCAAAAAAAATAGGTGATGTGGATTTTTTAATGCAAGGCACCATTTACTCTGATGTAGTTGAATCAGGGCACGCTTCAGGAAACACTAGTACAATTAAATCTCATCACAATGTTGGTGGGTTGCCAGAAAAAATGAATCTGACACTAGTAGAACCTTTACGCTATCTCTTTAAAGATGAAGTAAGGCTGCTTGGCAAAGAAATTGGGCTTTCAGATGAGATAATATTTCAACATCCATTTCCTGGACCTGGACTTGCAGTGAGGATCATAGGTGAGGTTGCTGAAGAAAAGGTACGAATATTGCAAGAAGTAGATGAAATATATATCAACACAATGAAAAATTATGATTTGTATGATAAAATATGGCAGGCTTTTGCTGTACTGTTACCAGTAAAAACTGTGGGAGTTATGGGAGATAATCGTACATACGGATATGTTTGCGCTTTAAGGGCTGTGACTTCATCTGATGGCATGACAGCTGATGCATTTCCATTTGAAAATAAAGATCAACATTCGTTAGTATTTTGGAGGTTTTTGCAAGACGTCAGTAGTATAATTGTTAACAAAGTTTCCGGAGTAAATCGAGTTGTGTATGATTTAACTTCCAAGCCACCAGCAACTATTGAGTGGGAGTAGCAATAATTTCATTCCAGTTTCAGCTACTCGAATCACACCAAAGAGGCTGCTTGCATAACTCAAATTTTAAGAAAAACTATTTAATGTCATTCCAGAGCGTGACGCTGGAATCCAGAAAAAAAGAATAATGGATCCCAGTGTCAGCTACTCGAATGACATCGAAATGTTCGTACAGATATTCGTCACACACCGGAATAAAAATTAGACTTTTGCCTTGTGCAAAATAATTTCAAGGCCGCATTGTCTTTATTTTGCTTATAGCTTCCACAAGCAATGCAAACATGAATGAAGAATACAAACATGCTTTTGGTAGCTCTATGTGAAGTCCTTCAAGTATTAGATATATACCGATGAGTAAAATAAATAGAATGGCAATTACTTTTAAGCTTGGGCTGGATTTTATTAACTGAGCGGTATAACTTGATGAAAATAGCATTGCTAATATGGAAAATGTAAATGCTATAGCAACGATTATCATATTATGAGTTAATGCTATAGCAGTTAATATTGAATCAACAGAAAAAACTAAATCTATTAATATAATTTGTAGCAGAACTAAAAAAAATTGTGATTTAACGTTTGCCTTTGTTTTGTTCTCCTTATGTACAAAAATTTCGCTCCATAACTCTATAGAACTTTTAACAATAAGGAATAACCCTCCTGCAATCATAAGCAAATCTTTTACTGAAATATCTAGTGATACAGAGTGAAATATAGGCTTTTGCATTGATAATATATGTGATGTAAAAATAGTATTACAAAACGCATCAATAGCGCCAAGCCAAAACCTATAAGGCGGGCTCTTTCTCTCAGCAGATTTGGCACCTTATCTATCGCTAGAGAAATAAAGATTAAATTGTCTATACCAAGTATAGTTTCAAGTAGCGTAAGTATCAATAAAGTCCAAGCATCAGCTAGCATTTTCATTCCAAAGTCAGATTTTGTACTTTACAATAGATGTGTAAAAATTAAGTAACTTCGACTAGGTAATTAAAAAATCAGCCTTACCCGGAAAAGAAAGAGGAAAAAGGGCATTTTTATAATAAAAGTACTTTTGTAAGAGAAATAATGAAATTAAAAATCTAACTCTCTTTACGAAAATTTTAAATAGATTGTAAAATAGTTGTACCATGAAAATATATGCCTTCTTTGTAGACTAAGATTTTTCTTTAAATTAAGATAGATACACGATAAAAGGAAATATGATAAAAGAGCCATTAGCAAAAACTGATATAGTAAAAGTTGAAGATAAGAAAGCAACAAAGGGCTTTTTTAAAATATTAGGTGAAGTAGCAGATGCTGTAAGGTCATGGGTTGGCAATATTGGCCCTGATTTAAGTAGTAGTCGCGATGTCGATAGTTTAGTCTTGAAGATGAACGAATGCTTAAACCCAAAGGGGGGTGAAGTCTCAGCACGTAAGAACACCGTATCTCTTGGTAATTTGTACTTGAGTTTATCAGAGGCAGGTCAAATAAAATTTTTACAAACCCTGGCAGAAAAGTTCAATCCGGATAAAACGAAAATAGATGAAGAAATAAAAGTATATAAGAAAAATCAAGATTCTGAGTCGAGTTATAAGTTTGAACAAGACTTAATAAAAGTCCTTGAATCACCACGCTCTAAAATATTGAAGCAGTTTATCTCCTTACCGGAGGGCCTTAAGTTTATTGTTGATATGCGTTCTGATGTACTCAAGCTGAAGAATCAATATAAAAGTCTAAGTCCACTAGAAAACGAATTAAAAAGTATACTTTGTACTTTGGTTGATGTTGATCTACTTGATCTTCATCAAATCACCTGGGATTCACCTGCATCATTGTTGGAAAAACTTATAAAATATGAAGCTGTACATAAAATTTCCTCTTGGGGTGACTTAAAAAACAGACTAGATTCTGATCATCTCTGTTTCGCTTTCTTTCATTACAAAATACCAAATGAACCTTTAATTTTTGTAGAGGTTGCACTGATGAATGAGATTGCAGATAGTATTCAACACGTTTTGGACGAGTCAGTTCCTTCAAGTGACCCAAGCAGTGCAAGTACTGCTATATTCTATTCAATATCAAACACTCAAACTGGTTTATCTGGAATTAGCCTCGGTAACTTTTTAATAAAGAGAGTCGTAGAAAAACTATCGCAAGAATTTAAAAGCGTAAAAGTGTATGCAACTCTTTCTCCAGTTCCTGGATTTACAAAATGGCTAAAAAATCAAGACGTAGCTTTATTAGGTAAGCTTAATATAAAACAATCAGGTGCAGAAATTTTAGAAAGCATAAAAACTAACGTTGAATGCGAAAAACAGTGCCTACTGAAACTTTGTGCACACTATTTGCTAAAGGTTAAAAGCAGTGGTGGAGGTGCTTATGATCCAGTAGCACACTTTCATTTAAGCAATGGTGCATCAATCAAACAAATCAACTGGATGGCTGATACTTCTGAAAAAGGCATTAGTCAGTCAGCCGGAATAATGGTGAATTATTTGTACGAATTGCCTAAAATAGATAACAATCATGAGAATTATATGATTAATAAAGCGGTTTCTCATTCAAAAAAAGTATCGTCTATGTTAAAAGAATAATAGGAAGTGTGCAAAAATGTAGAAAGTTTGAACATTTCCTAATCTTTATGTATATAACATTGAATAGCTTTATGAGGTAAAATATATGAATAGTAAGATATTAAAAGCAATAAAACAAAAAATACAAAATAGAGTATCGAGTAATGAACTGTACAGTCTCTTTATAGATCCTGAAGAAATAAATTCATTCAATGATTGTATTAGCAGTATTAAAGGTAATGAAATAGGCAAAGAGGAATCAGATGAATTGATAACCATTTATAGAGGACTTAATTCAATATTTGATAACATTGCTAGCGACTGGGATAACAATAAGAGTAGCCTAAATGATCAAAAAATTATTGTACATTATCAAAACTTAGAGTCTATCTTAAAGATAGTAAACATAATTAAGGGGTTGAAGACAGGAGTGGGCAGAGCATTCGTGATCCCTGGCCTTGATGAATCTGCGTTAATTTGTGATATCAAATCACTTCAGGAAAAAATGAAAGAAGTGCTGGAAAAGATGCAACAACAACAAAATGCAGCAAAGCAAAAAGAATTAGAAAAGAAAGCTAAAGCAGAGTTTGGCAAGTACATAAAAAATGGCACCATTGATGCGGTGTCAATTGAAAAGCGTAAGGATCAAAATTCTCTTTATGCAACAATCAAGCTAAAAGACGACAATAAAAACACAGATATTAGGGTAAGCGAATTTTTAAATAGTGAATTTTGTAAAGAAAACAATATTGCCGGTTTTCTTCTTTCAAGTGGAGATCAAAAAGAACCTATCAGTGGCTACATACATGAGGGGGTTAGATATTATAATTTAGGTACTGCAGCTCAATATGGAATAAAGTTTAACTGGTATGTAGGTGAAAGGGAATGTAGCATCACATTAAGTGCTAGCGATGGCAGTATTAAAATAGTAAGTAATAAACCAGATGATAAAGATTTAGAAAAAAATAAAGATGTAAAAATTAAAGTTCCTGTCCTTAGTTACCTAAGCCTTGCTGATGCAGTAAAAACGTGTAGACAGCAAGAAGATCCAAGTAGCACAGTGAAGCAAGCATCAGCTAATGAGCATTGCCGCCCATTGGCAAGGACTTCAGATAAATGTTTTCAGCAATAAAGAGATATAAATAATTGCTCTTGTAATACTTAAAATGTAAAATAGATCTACTTAAATAAGTAGATCTATGAAAAATATAAGAAATTTTGCAATAATAGCACATATAGATCATGGGAAGTCAACTCTTGCTGATCGTTTGATAGAAGAATGTAGCGGTCTTGAGACAAGGGAAATGACCAATCAGGTACTTGACTCAATGGATATAGAGCGTGAACGTGGAATCACAATCAAAGCGCAAACGGTAAGGCTCAATTATACTGCAAATGATGGTAATCAATATTGCCTCAATCTAATGGATACACCAGGTCATGTTGACTTTTCATATGAAGTTAGCAGAAGCTTGGCCGCATGTGAAGGTTCACTTTTGGTAGTAGATAGCAGTCAGGGAGTTGAAGCTCAGACTCTGGCAAATGTGTACAAGGCAATTGACAATAATCATGAGATAATAGTTGTACTCAATAAAGTTGACCTTCCTGCTGCAGATCCAGAAAGGATAAAGTTTCAGATTGAAGAGGTAATCGGAATTGATGCAACTGAGTCAATTTTGATATCGGCAAAAACTGGTCTTGGGATAAAGGATGTACTTGAAGCTATAGTGACAAAACTTCCCGCTCCTCAAGGTGATACAAATGCTCCACTGCAAGCAATTTTAGTTGATAGTTGGTATGATCCTTACCTAGGAGTAGTAATTTTAGTGCGAGTTAAAAATGGAGTACTAAAAAAAGGCATGAGAATCGTTATGATGTCTAATAATGCTACATATCAGGTCGATAATATCGGTATTTTCACTCCTAAAAAAGTTATGACTGGTGAACTTTCAGCAGGTGAAATTGGTTTTATAACTGCTTCAATGAAAGAAGTAGCAGACTGCAAAGTAGGAGACACTATTACTGAAGAGAAAAGGCCGTGCAGCAAGGCATTACCTGGCTTTAAAGAAGTACATCCTGTAGTATTTTGCAGTATTTTTCCCAATAACACAGATGATTTTAAATATTTAAGGGAAGCACTAGAAAAATTACATTTAAATGATGCTAGTTTTACATTTGATGCTGAAACGTCAAATGCGCTAGGTTATGGATTTCGTTGCGGTTTCTTAGGAATGCTACATCTTGAAGTCATTCAAGAAAGACTCGAAAGAGAATTTGATTTAGATCTAACAGCAACTGCACCGAGTGTTATATATAAAGTTGCAACACAAAATGGTAAAGTTTTAAATATCCATAACCCAAGCGATATGCCAGACCCTACAAAAATTGAAATAGTGGAAGAACCGTGGATCACTGCAACTATAATGGTACCTGATCAATATTTAGGAGAGATTCTATCTCTGTGTGAAGAGAGGAGAGGAGAACAGCAGGATTTATCTTATGTTGGTAATACGACAACAGCACTACTGAAGTATAAATTACCGCTGTCTGAGGTTGTTTTTGATTTTTACGACAGACTAAAATCAATTTCCAAGGGATATGCAAGTTTAGATTGGGAAATATCCAATTATCAAGAAAGTCAGATAGATAAATTAAGTTTTTTAGTTAATGGAGAACCTGTGGATGCATTAGCCTGCATTGTTCATAAAAGCAGGGCAGAAAAAAGAGGCCGTGAAATATGTGCACGTTTGAAAGACTTGATACCACGCCAACAATATAAAATCGCGATTCAAGCGGCAGTAGGCGGAAAAATTATTGCTAGAGAAACGATTAACCCGTATAGAAAAGATGTAACAGCCAAGCTCTATGGTGGAGACGTCACACGAAGGATGAAGCTTCTTGAAAAGCAGAAGAAAGGTAAGAAAAGATTGCATTCTGTGGGAAACATAAACATCCCACAAAATGCTTTTATTGAGGCTTTGAAAATAAATGATTAATATATATCCCAAAACATAAATTTAAAGAACTAAGTAATATTTTCTCAATAAATTTACTGACATTGATATGGATAAATTGTGAAATAGCTATGTGAATTTGTAAAACACTATACAAGATACCATACAACGAAATCATCCCAGTGTTAAACGCTGAGATGACAGAGAGCAGCTCAATTGCTCCACTCAATCAGTAAAAATCAGATATATGTAGACATTGGCTAAAATCATTCCAACAACATTTTAGTGAAACTTAACAAGCTTATCTATAGTTTTAGTGATGATTCTTGGAGTATTTGGAGAGACTTCTGAGCCCAGTCTATTTAACCGCTCTATAGCAAACCCGCTGTTCTCATTTATTATGAAATCACATAAAATATTTTCTATATCTTTAATAACACTTTCATGCTTTCTCAGAGGATGGTTATTCGGATATCTATGAATGGTTTTGATGCTAGAATACTCAACGAAAGCTTGATCTTTAAAAGCAAGTTGTCTCAATTTCTCTTTGAATTTTTCTTCTTCATCTCTTGCTAAAAGGCAAGACTTTATCAGTGATTTTATAATCGAGTTTATAGCCTGATGTATTTCAGAATGCACTATAACTTTGATGATATTTTCTTCCACTATGTAATCATAAGTGCTTTTTTCGCTCTTTAATGACTCTATAAGCATTTTGCTATTTTGCGAATTCAATTCCAGATTCTCTTCACTTATAGGAGTCATTATAAAGGTATTGTTATTTACCCTGATGTAAAATTGTGGCAACCCTTTAGAACAGGCAAATGCTACATCCTTAGACTCAAGTGCGTGATTGTATGAAGAAGAAAGGGTGCTTGCTATAACGCTACTTGGTACTTTCATTCCATGATTACTTAGGTGATTTAACACATTCTCAACATCATGATATGTAAAACCTGTATCTTTTATCAATTCAACAACTTCTATGCAATTGTGTTGTTTATACTCTATTGTCACTTCTTCTGTAAAAAGAGTTTTAGCTGCTATATGCTTATCAAGCACTGTGAAAATCTTGATGAAACTCTCTAAATCTTGTTTGTTAATTAATTCAATACTAATTAAGTTTTTACTAACAATTATAATATTTTTTATCATTTTTTCCCACTAAGAAAACTCACTAGATGAATTGTATTTTTAATTCATTAAAAATTGTTTAAAGTGGGTATGCCAGCAACAGTAAGACAAAAAAAATCACATAAAATCTTCATTATGTATTATATTACATCCCTCGTGTTCATCACTGCCGCTTGTGTAAGCTGTTGCATTAATGCTATCTTCATTGTTATTTAACATACTATCCAACTTTCCTTCTTTTTCAAGATCCATCAATTTGTCACATCCAGCAATATGATGTACATAATCACCATTTTCATCAGTAATAAAAATTTGTGGAACTGTACTGACGTTATATTTTGATTTTATACCGTCAAACAAATCCGAGTTTCTAAGTACATCAATTTCTTCGTATTTCACACCTTTTTCATCCAATAACTCTTTTGCTTTCTTGCAGAATGGGCAGTACTTCTTCACATATATTACAACTTTTCCTTTAGTGTTTTTCACGATTTATCTCCATAGTTTATAAAATACAACTATTATATATAAAAAATATATATAAAATATCAAATTGTATGAAAATTATTTACAACTGTGAGCAAGGGATAAAAGATAATGTGGCACTAACTTTCGGAAATTTCGATGGCGTTCATTTAGGACATAAGTTTGCAATTTCCAATCTAAAGAAGGTAGCACAAGAAAGAGGATTATCCTCTGCAGTTTTAACTTTTGAGCCTCACCCATCAACTGTTTTATTTAGTAGGAACAATTTTAGGTTAATAGACCAAGAACAAAAAAAGGAACTAATCAGCAGCTATGGTATAGATTACTTGTATATTATTAATTTTAGTAGAGGTTTTTCTGAGGTTAGCTGCGATGACTTTATTGGTAAGATTTTGGTAAAGAAGTATGGTGCTAAACATATAACCGTTGGAGAAAGTTGTACTTTTGGTCACAAACGATTGGGTAACATATTAACTCTAGAAAAATATTCTCAGATGTATGAATATTCTTTAACTAAATTAGAGCCATTGATAATCGATAGAAAAATTTGCTCTTCTTCCTCAATCAGGGAGTGTTTACAAAAAGGCGAAATAGAAATTGCTAATAAATTGCTTGGTAGGTCTTATCAAGTTTCTGGTATTGTAACAAAAGGTGCATGTAGAGGTAGAGAAATAGGGTTTCCAACCATAAACATTCCGATAGAAGATTACATGATAAAACCTAAGCTTGGTACATATTACGCCAAAGTTGCATTTTCTGAAAATAGTTCAAGTTGGCTATATGGAGTAGTCAACATTGGTATGAGACCTACATTTAAGGACTTAAAGAAACCTATAGTAGAAATGCATATATTTGACTTCAACGAAAATTTATACAATTTTAAGGTTGATATACAACTTTTAAAATTTATTAGGGCAGAAAAAAAATTCCATAGTATTAACGAGTTAACAAAACAGATAGATCGTGATATAATGAAGGCTTACCAGTTAAAGATAAATTTATGAAAAGGATATGTTTAGTTATTATATTGATTATAGTATCATTCGATCAAACAAGTAAATTGTATATAAACTCATTGATTGATGAGGGGGAGTCAATCGAGATTACTAGTTTTATGAAATTAGTTGAAGTTTGGAATTCAGGAATTAGCTTTGGAATGTGTAGTACTCTACCGCATGGCAGCTTCTTTTTTTCGGCATGTTCAATATTAATAATTGGTATACTTGCATACTTGATATATAAATCTAATGATAAGTCAATTTACCTTAGTTTTTCTCTGATGATTGGTGGAGCGATCGGAAATGTAATTGATAGAATCTATTGGGGAGCTGTATATGATTTCATATATTTTCATATCAATGATTGGTATTGGCCAGCCTTTAATTTAGCTGATCTATCTATAGTTAGTGGAATGTGTACATTGTTATATAAGTGGTATATATATGATAGGTCTATCTCTAAGCAAAATGAGGAATGAAATAATGCTTCGCAAATTCTTTAGTTTTTTTATACTATCTGTGTTTTTTTTCATTTGTCCGATTTCTTTGGAAGCTGAAATCATAAAGCATGCTAAGCTCAGTAACGGATTGGATGTTTATGTAGTACCTAATCACCGAATTCCAACTGTTTTTCATGCAATAATATATAAAGTTGGGGGAATGGATGACCCAATTGGCAAAGCAGGATTGGCTCACTACTTTGAACACTTAATGTTTGAAACTACAGGAAAATTTAAAGACATAGAATCCACTTTGGGCAGCATTGGGGCCCAATTTAATGCTTTTACCACTAAAGAATACACCTGCTACTACGAATTAGTTCTCAAAAAAGATTTACCACTAGCAATGGAAATTGAAGCAGATAGAATGGGCAATTTTGATGTTACTCAAGACAAAATAGATAGAGAAAAAAATATCGTATTAGAAGAAAGAAAGATGAGATTTGATAATAATCCTGAAGCTTTACTATGGGAGGAAATGAACAGTGCATTTTATCGTAATGGTTATGGTAGGTCTGTTATTGGTTGGGAGAGCGATATTAAAACTTACAATCAAGATGACATAACAAGGTTTCATGATAACTATTATCATCCAGGTAATGCTATACTGCTCGTTGTTGGTGATGTAGAATTTGAAGAAGTAGCGGAATTAGCAAAGGAAAAATATGGTGCAATTAAAGCTGAGCCTTTAGTTAAGCATTATCCAAACCAAGATCCAGTACATAATGCGGACATATCGGTCATTTTAGAAAGCACTGAAGTAAAAGAGCCAGTTTTATACTTTCGCTATCGTGTTCCTTTATTTGAGCAAATAAGTGAAACTTTTCCTGTTGATTTAGCAGTTGATGTTTTGGGAAATGGCAAGTCTAGTAAGCTATATAAAGATTTAGTTCTAGATAAGAATGTAGCAGTAGAAGTGTTTGCTTATTATAATAGCTTAGCTTTTAGTAATGGTTACATTGAGATTCGGGTAACTCCAAAAAGCGGGGTAAATTTGGATGCTGTTGCAAGAGAGTTAGAACATTCTATTAATCACTTTAACTCTGAAGGAATAACAAGTGAAGAGTTGCAAAGCACAAAGTCTAAATACAAAGCAGCACAGTTTGATAATCTATCTGATTTAACTAGTGTAGCAATATTTTATATACCACGTCTAGCACTAGGTATCCCACTTGATGAAATAGACATTTCATATAGCAAAATTAATGATGTCAATCTGAAAGATGTAAATCACAAAATTCGTACTATTTTTTCTACTAATAAATTAGTCGGCCGTTTGCTACCAAAAGGAGGTAATAATGATGAGAGTAAGTAAACTTTTATTTCTACTTTTTTTCTGTCTGGGCTTTAATTTGCAGGCGAGCAGCCACCTAAATATAGAGGAGGTTACTACTAATAAAGGGCTTGAGTTTCTGTTTGTTGAAAACCGTGATTTACCAAAAGTTTCACTCAATATATCATTCAAAGATGCAGGTTACGTGTATGAAAGTGCAGAAAAGCAGGGGCTTGCTTGGTTTACTTCTCTTGTAATTCAAGAAGGAGCAGGAAAAAATGATGCCAAAGATTTTGTAAAAAAGCTTGAGGATAAAGGAATTAGTTTAAATTTTACTGCTGGTTTAGAAGCATTTAGGGTTTCATTAAATACTTTATCTGAGAATTTAGAGGATGCAATTTCACTACTGAGTGATGCTATAATGCGTCCTAAAGTTGATCCTGAAGGATTGAATAGAGTTTTTGAAAAAGCCAAAGTAAACTTTAATAATTTTGAAAAAGATCCTTATTTTATTGCTGCAAAAGAGTTGGATACGTTGTTGTTCAAAAAACATCCTTACTCAAGAGATCCATATGGAACTCTAGACACTATAATGAGCATTACTAGAGACGATGTTTTAACATACATAAAGCGTAGTTTTACTAAGGATAATATCGTTATTAGTATTGTTGGTTGTGCAACAAAAGAACAAGTTAGTACGCTGCTCGATAAATATTTATCTAAGTTACCATCAAAAAGATCGAAAGTTAGAAAGATATCTGTAAAAAATGAATTTGGGCCTGCAGAAAGTAAGAGCGTTTTTATGGATATACCACAGAGTGTAATACTTTTTGCTCAAAAAGGCATAGCATATGAAGACCCTAATTACTATAATGCTAGTGTTTTGATTAATGCACTTGGTGGTATGAGTCTAAACTCAATACTGATGAAAGAGTTGAGACAAAATCTAGGTATTACTTATGGTGTTAGTGCAAGTAATATTACAAATAAACATGGGAATGTTATATCTGGATTTATAAGTACTGATAGTTCTACTGCTAGCAAAGCTATATCAGCAGTAAAAGATACATTTAGCAGAATAAAAAAGGAAGGAATTGACGAACAATTATTCAAGGATGCAAAAACCAGTTTAGTAAATAACCTTACCTTCTCTTTCCTATCCAATAATGCGAATACAGCAATGTTGCTGGATAGTATGCAGATAGACGATCGTGATGTTAACAATATAAATAATTATACGAATATCATTAATAATATTAAATTAGAGGAAGTAAACAAATTGGCAAGTTCTTTACTGAATCCTGAAAATTTATTTTTTGTTAAGGTTGGAAGAAAATAAATAATCACTACAGTACATTTAAAATTTTAACCATATTCCTTTATAATCTAGGTATGTGATTGATTTTTATGTTCAGGTGAAAAACGATACTGCAAAAGAAAGCAAAAAAACTCCAACTGCTTTGTTAAATCCTTTAATAACGATATTTTCTGTTATCAATACAGGTGTGTTGATAATCCTCAAGTTGATATACATTACAAGTCAACAGATAGGTATGATAGGCATAACGCTCGGTAATATTGGCACAGGTGTTTTTTTTAGCTCAGTATCCTTAATTTCAAGCATGTACTCTTTTTTTGACTGTTTTAGAGAAAAAAGCTTATATAAAAAATGTAATTACAAGAGAACATTAGAAGAAAAAAGAAGGGATAAATATAGAATTCAAGGTATTTGCTTAGACATTCTGTGCGATACATTATTTTTAACAGGTGCTACAGTTTCTATTGCTTTATTTAGTAATCCTATAGTTCTTTTTGTTACTGCACCTCTTGTTACATTGGGCTGTATAGTAATGATTGGTAACATAATTAACTCTATTTATCATCAAGTTAAAAACTTTAAAATTCATCTTTCACAGCTTTCAAAAGAGGAGCAGGAAGAGTTGTATACGGAAATGAAAAAAGAAATAAATTTATCACGCCTTTACAGAATTGCATCAAAAGTACTACCTGATATAGTAATATTAGCAAAACTGCACGCTAATCAGGAGAATAAAGAAAGGCGAGAAAAGGTTCAGAATTTAAAAGACATGCTAAAAGAAGGCAATCAAAAACCAATCGATGGTGATACATCTGATAAGGTTATTGAAATGAAAAAAGAAAAGCACATCGAGCAAAAAAGCTACAACTCTAAAGTTCCAACAAATCTTTCCCTGGATCAAGATGTAATAAAAGGAAAAAGTAATACCACACGATCTCTCTAATTTGCTATTGCTTAGGGTTATTTTCTGCTATTAACTTTACTGCTTTCACATAACACTTGTGTTCTTCAGCTAGAATGCGCTCTGAGAGGCTTTGAACATCATCATTTGGTAGAACTGGCACAGTAGATTGAGCGATTATGGCTCCAGCATCAACTTCAGGAATAACATAATGCACAGTACAGCCTGTGATTTTTACACCTGCTTTCAGAGCTTGCTCTTGGGCATTTAGACCTTTAAGGGATGGAAGTAAAGAGGGATGAATATTTATAACTTTATTATGCCATTTATTCAGGAAATCGGCCTTTATAATTCTCATAAATCCTGCAAGGCAAATTAAATCAACCTTATGTTGAACAAGTATTTCATGAATTTTATCAGTATCAAGTGGCTTATCTTCAACAACAAACGCTGAAACTCCTGCTTGCTTTGCTATTTTAAGGCCTCCAGCTTCACTATTATTTGTGATAACACACACAGTTTCAGCAGGGAAATTCTGATCTTGACATGCTTCTATTAAAGCCTGCATGTTTGATCCTCTACCTGAAATTAGTATTCCGAGTCTTATCTTTTTCATTTTAGTGCAGCCGTAAGAATGGACATTAATAAAATAGCTCAAAAGGAAAGTTTATTTTAGAATAAATACTATTGTGTAGCAATATTTTACACTGCTGAATAACATGGAATTAAAGAAATCATTCATTTTAGAGTAATTTTAATGTTTACTTTGGGAATATTGTGCAATTTATGGTAAATAAATGCATATTTTTATGGCTGCGTTATTATTTATTTAACAAAGTATTAGTATAATTTACTACACTGAATTAAATGGAGAAAATTCAATGAATAAATTACCAAGCAATGCAAAAACAAGCAAGTCTCAGGTTACTCAGTGGGAGGTAATAAAAAATTGTGAATATTCTGATAATTGTTTATCAAAAGTAGTAACTTTATACGTCATTAAAATGGCGGAATTATCAGATATTTATACGAGTAATGAACCTGAAATTAATACTATACTTACAAGAATAAGCATAACCAGTGAAAATGCATTTTTAAATAAGGTTGTTGATATTGAAATTATGGAGGGCATTTTTCCGTACAAATTCAACAGCAAGAAGAAAAATAACATATCAAGGCTAGAAGATTTGTACAATTATTTATGTTCTACTGTTATTGATAGCCTTCCAAAAGAAATGCTTGAAAGCCTAAGAAGAGAATACAGAGACGCTGTTAACTTATTTAAAGCAATTACTTAACTAGGTGTAGCATTTTTAAGACTTTACCTTCTATTTCAGAAATGCCACTTTCAAGATCTTTATCTATCAAACATATGGTAGATAAATATGTTTTCTGCTTCTTTTCAACATTGATAGTTAAAGTTCCAGGAGTAATCGTAACCGAGTTAGCAAATAATGCAATGGTCTTATCATTATGTCCTATGCATTCTCTTACAATAACAATTGGCTCAACTGTAGATTTGAATCGTAGCACCTTTTTTGTTACATAAATACTTGAAAAAATAATTTGGTAAATTAGCCAAGGCATATAACTTATAAGCTGATAAAGTGATAGCCTACCACTATCATTTAGAATTTGACTAAGGGCACTTTCAGCATCAATTAACCTTTTAAAGATAATCAATGTGAACACAGAAGAAAATACTCCACAGAGAATAAAAAAAGGCTCAAAATAACCAGACAATGTAATCCATAGAGAAAACAAAATCACAAATGATAGAGAAAAAAACTTAATATTTTGCCTGACTTTCATGATTTGGAGTATAACTTAAATGATTTTTTAGGAAAATAAAAAGTTCTTGATTTTTTTGTCAAAGAACATAATAACCAAGTTATTTTAATAAGTAGTGGAGATTATGACGCTTGATGATTTTCTAAAAATGCTTGAAGAAATAAATGATACTTCAGGTTTAAGCAAGAACAACATAGTTGAAAGAATAAAAATAAAATTAGAAAGTATTGATTTACGGAGGTGGGAAGATAGTGGATTTAATATCAATCATATATTCACTACACATAGTGATCTAGATCCTGTAGAAACTACATTGTTGCATTTTGCTGCTAAGAGCCTGTACGTGATCTCAAAAAAGGGATAGAATGAGAGGATAAAGTATATAAAGTAGGATATGCGAAGTTTATATCCAAGTGATATAAGTCGAGAAAAGTTTGAGATTATTGTAGCAGATCTGGAGTCTTGCAGGAAGAGGACAAAGCCAAGAACACTTGATTTATATCATGTATTTTGTGGAGTGTTATACGTCTTAAAAAGTGGCTGCCAGTGGAGAATGTTACCAAAAGAGTTTCCAAAATGGCGGAATTGTTACGACTATTTTAAGAAGTGGAGTGAAAAAGCAGATGCAAATAAAGAAAGTGTTCTGGAGCTGGTATTAAAAAAAATAGTTGGCGTGGTCCGACAAAACAATGGTCGGAAAGAAAAAACCAGCTTCTGCATAATTGATGCACAAAGCGTAAAAAATGCAGATACTGCTGAAGAAAAAGGCTATGATGCAGGCAAAAAGGTTTCAGGAATAAAACGCCATATTGCGGTAGATACACAAGGTTTACCCCACGCAATTTATATAACAACGGCAGAAATAACTGATCGTAGTAGCGCTGTGAGAATGGTTAAAAATGCTAAAGAAAACCTATCTGAAGTTAAAAATATACTAGTTGATGCTGGCTACACAGGAGAAAATTTTGCAACACAGATGAAAGTAACTATTGGTGCAACTGTTGAGGTGAAGCGAATTACACACCTTTGTCGTATTGCCGAAAAGATGGGTTGTTGAGAGATCTTTTGCTTGGTTGCAAAAATGTAGGCGATTGTGGAAAAATTGCGAGCGGAAACTCAACACTAGCCTGCAAATGGTCGTTCTTGCTTTCGCTGCTTTGCTTCTGAAAAGATTATGAACAGGCTCTAAGAGTGGCTATGAGAACATAGTAATAGCTCTAATTGAATATGGAGCATATGTTGATGCATGGGACAGCGATGGATGCACTCCTTTACATTTTGCTGCTGAATGGAACCACAAAGGCATATTAGATATTTTAATTGAAAGTGGAGCAAATGTTAATGCGTGGGACAATGATGTATGTACACCTTTACATCTTGCTGCTGAAGGTGGGAATGAAAGTGTAGTAAGAGCTCTAATTGCATGTGGAGCAGATGTTAACGCGCAGAACAATGATGGACACACTCCTCTACATTTTGCTACTAAGAGTGGCTATGAGAAGATAGTAATAGCTCTAATTGAACACGGAGCATATGTCGATGCGTGGGATAATTATAGAAGCACTCCCTTGCATTTTGCTGCTGAAAGTGATAATGAAAACATAGTAAGAACTCTGATTGAACATGGAGCATGTGTTAATGTGTGGGATAGTTGTGGACGCGCTCCTTTGCATTTTGCTAGCGATCATGAAAGTATAAGAGATATTTTAATTGAAAGTGGGGCATATGTTAGTAAACAGAACAATAATAGATATGCTCCTTTACACTTTGCTATTGAATGGGGCTGCAAAGATGTAATAAGTTCTTTGTCAGGCAATGCTAGTCCTAGGGCTGAAATGGCAGTAGGAAGAGTGGAACAAATTACACTTGCAGGAAGATTGGAGCTTTTTTAACCAAACTTGCATTTACTGAGATAATTGTTTTGTTATGAATTAAACCAAAAGTTCTGTAATATATTGAAGCTTAAAGATATCTTTAGATATGGAAGTTATTGCAGAAAATAGAAAAGCAAGGTTTGAATACTTTATCTTAGAAGAATTTGAAGCAGGTATGATCCTCTTAAGTAGTGAAGTAAAATCACTAAGGGAAAGAAAAGCAAACATTTCTGATGCTTACGTTACTGAAAAAAAAGGTGAAATATGGCTAAACAATATGCATATTGCAGAGTATAAAGCTGCGAACCAAAAGAATCACAAGCCAAAAAGAGAACGAAAATTGCTTTTGCATAAAAAAGAGATAAATAAGCTAATTGGTCAAATCAAAACCTCTGGAATAACTGTTGTGCCACTTTCTATCTATTTTAATGATAAAGGGTTGGCAAAAACTAAAATTGCCATTGTGAAAGGAAAAAAACTCTACGATAAGAGAGCAACCATAAAGCAGAGAGAGTGGGACCGTGAGAAAAGTAGATTGTCTAAGAATAATTTGTAGTAAAATATGTCTTTAAGTCCAGTTATTTTTAGCATCGGTCCTGTTTCTATATATTGGTACTCTTTAGCATATGTTTTGGGTATAGTTTTTGCATATTGGTATTTACATAAGCTAGACAATCAAAAAATATTTACTAAGAATTTTTACGATTCGTTATTAACAGCCGTTATTATAGGCATTATCCTTGGAGGTAGGCTTGGCTACGTATTGATATATGATCCAGTTCTCTATATAAGCAATCCTATCGAAATACTAAAGACCTGGGAAGGAGGTATGTCATTTCATGGCGGTGCTATAGGAGTTTTGCTTGCAGTAATAATCTCCTGTAGAAGACATAACATTCCTATATTTTACACACTGGATCTAATTTCTTGTGGAGTTCCGATAGGTTTACTTCTAGGCCGCATAGGTAATTTTATAAATGGAGAGTTATTTGGCAGGGTTACAACTATGCCGTGGGGTATGGTATTTCCAGAAAGTGGTGATAATTTATTGCGCCATCCAAGCCAACTTTATGAGGCATTTTTTGAAGGAGCGCTACTTTTCGTAGTTGTAAATTCACTATTTTACTTGAACAAAATGAGATTGTATTATGGTGCAACAACTGGAGTTGCAGTTATGTTGTATGGAGTAGCACGTTTTATGGTTGAATTTTTCCGCGAGCCAGACTATCAAATTGGCTATTTATGGTTCAATTTAACTATGGGACAGTTGCTTTCTATACCTATGATTTTGTTGGGAATGCTTATATATTTAGGTGCGTTGAATTTTAGGTTTAATACAAAATCTATTCAATAGACAAGAGGTAAGTTGAATAAAAAAATATAGTAGAAGTTTATCTACTACATAGCATGTACAACTGTACGAACTTTTCGTGTTGCAGAGAATAAACGTGAGGGCACAAACCTTTTGTTGCATAGCTATGAAACAAACTTAGTAGCTACTGACCAAATTCATTATTAAGTAGATATTCATTTTTCAACAAAATCCCCTTGATTTAGAAGCTACTCTATTAAAACATATTTTTAAACTTTTGCCAAAACCCTGGTTTATTATCATTAACCTTTGTGAAGGCTATGTTTAAACTGTATCTTGGATCGTTTGGCACATCATATCTAATATTCAGTATTGAAACTTCGTTTTTACTATGAACAGAAACATCGTCATATGATAACTTTGTCGTGTAGCATTTTATATGCTTTTGCTTATCATATACTATATCACCTGATTCCCCTTCTAGTTCTATAAATTTAGTTTTTTCTGACATTCTTTTATTTTTATTAGATCCTTGTCTAGTGATATTGAAACCGGTAGTGTATTACCAGCATACTCTTTAGCTAAAAGCTCACTTTGAGGATACATTTTTATTTCCCTTCCAAAATGTGAGTCTATAAAATTATTGCTCCAAAATTTGTCTCCAGAATGTACATATTTGTCAGTAGCATACGGTACAACACCATAATTGCATTGAACTTTGTAATCTCCAACACCATTATTTTGAAAAAAATCATGAATGGCAGTGTAACTATCAGCAGCATCATTTATGTAATCCATTACCTACCCCTTAAAACCTTTTAATCTATTATATCACAAGAAATTACATCTATCAATAAAAAGACTTTTTTGATATCAAGTATCTAGGGAGTATATTGATAGGATTTTGACATTCGTATTTCCCAATTTTTCACATACTGCTGGACTAATTCAGGATAATTTTCAATAA
Organism: Wolbachia endosymbiont (group B) of Xanthorhoe designata; assembly: GCF_964028585.1. NCBI lineage: Bacteria > Pseudomonadati > Pseudomonadota > Alphaproteobacteria > Rickettsiales > Anaplasmataceae > Wolbachia > Wolbachia endosymbiont (group B) of Xanthorhoe designata. The sequence goes on along the minus strand of NZ_OZ034794.1, from coordinate 356,301 downwards.
TTAATAAATTTTCAGCGTTTCCCTTTTCAGCTGTCTTACTGAGGTTAAACGATCCTGTGATGACTTTTTGATTATCAACAATTATTACCTTATTATGAGCGATTTTTGGCTTATTATCGATCCAAATCGGTATTCCATTTGAAAACAATTCGCTTATGACACTATATTTTGAATGGAGTTGTGATTTATCTAAGACGACTTTAACATCAACACCACGCTCTTTGGCGTTAATCAAAGATTTTGCAACTGTTCCAAGAGTAAATGTATATTCTTGAACTAAGATAGATTCTTTAGATTGGTCTATCTCGCTTATTATCGGTACAGCACAGTCTTCTTCAGGTGAGAAGCAAACTGTTGCTTTTGGGCAAGACGAGGATATAGGACCCGCATAGTAGTACAGAGAAAAACATACCGACAAAAATAAAAGATATAAAAGCCTCACAAACCACACCTAAATACACGGCGGTAGTCTACATCATAGCTCAATCACCTGTCAACCCATATTCCTTCCACTTCTCTGTAACTTTCTTTATTATTTCCTCGCTCATTTCAATTTTTCTTCCCCATTCTCGTTTGGTTTCGGGTGGAAGTTTGTTTGTTGCATCAAACCCTATTTTACCTCCGAGACCACTTTCAGGAGAAGCGAAGTCTAAATAATCAATTGGAGCATTCTCTATCATGATTGTATCACGTACAGGGTCCATTCTCGTTGAAACTGCCCACATTACTTCCTTCCAATCACGTACATTTATATCATCATCAACAACTATAATAAATTTGGTGTATAAGAACTGTTTGAGAAAAGAGAGTATGCCCATAATAATTCTTTTTGCATGCCCTGGATAAGCCTTTTTTATCGATACTACCGCTATTCTATATGAGCAACCTTCTGGAGGCAGGTAAAAGTCCACTATCTCTGGAAATTGATTGATAAGAATTGGCACAAAAATTTCATTGAGTGCTTCACCAAGAATTGATGGTTCATCTGGCGGCTTACCAGTGTAAGTGCTGAGATAAATTGGATCTTTGCGCATTGTAATTGCAGTGATGTTAAACTCAGGAAACTGTTCAACAGCATTATAGTAACCGGTATGGTCTCCGTATGGCCCTTCATCTCTATACTTATCCAAACTTACATATCCTTCTAAAACAATTTCTGCATGAGCTGGCACTTGAAGAGGAATAGTCTTACAATTTACAAGCTCAAGAGGCTTTTTGCGCAGCAGCCCAGCAAATTGGTATTCTGACAACGTCTCCGGCACCGGAGTTACCGCAGCAATAATCGTTGCAGGATCGCTACCAATCACAGCAGCCGCAGGAAACTTCATATTTTGCCCCCTCTCCTTCCACCGTTTATGGTGACCTGCACCACCACGATGTGCAAGCCAGCGCATTAAAGTCGTTTTTTTATCCACGACCTGCATACGATATATTCCAAGATTAAAATTATCTTGCTTGTCTGCTGTTGGTCCTTTTGTTACCACAAGTGGCCAAGTGATAAGCGGTGCAAGTTCATTTGGCCAGCATGTCTGAATAGGTAGCAAACTAAGATCCACCTTATCCCCAGTTAGCACCACCTCTTGACATGGGGCTTTGCTTACAACTTTGCTTCGCATTGACAATACGGCTTTCAGCATAGGAAACATTTTTACAGCATCTTTGAAGGTTTTTGGTGGCTCAGGTGATCGCAAAAATGCTAGAAGTTTACCCAGATCCCTTAATTCATCAGAATTTATACCAAGTCCGAATGCAATTCTCTCAATAGTACCAAATAAATTCACTAAAACTGGAATTGAATTTTTGCCATTTTCTGTGACAACATTTTCAAAGATTATTGCTGGCCCTTTGTTTGACAAAACTCTGCGATGAATTTCCGTCATTTCAAGAACAGTTGAAACTTCCTTTTTAACTCTAATTAGATCTTTTCTCTCTTCTAAAGCCTTGATGAAGTCGCGTAAGTTATTGTACATATTTTAAAAATTTTAAGCCTTTTAAGAAGTGCTTTTCCCAGCACAACTCATTCACTTATTATTACAGAGGCTCTAGAAAAATTATTCTCCAATTCGCTTTTTAAGTTTTTATATTCAGCAGTCTTTAATTCTTCATTGGTAATAAAACTTTTCTTTATGGTTATTAAATTGCTAAATTCGGTTCCATCATTTTTATATTTACAGAATCTATTTACATATAACCAAGGAGTATCTATTTCAAAATTCAAATTTTCACAGTTTTTAATTTTGATATCTTTTATTATCATATGGCTTTCCTTAGTTTTAGGAACACCAATAAAAAGGTCTGACACTTGGTCAGAAGCTGTATTGACAACATCATTAAGCCAATTATCTCCTAAATTCAAAGCAGGTCCTAGATTTGTCTTAAAAATCTTATTTTTTTGCTGAAACTCATATTTGATTGTAAGATCTTCTACATTACGTAAAGTAAGGTCAGGCAATTCTAAGAACTTCTTTTCTTCTTCATCAAGATATACCCCACTAATCATATGAAAAACAGAATCCCTTAATTGCTCATTTGAATAATACAATCCAACCCCTGTTAAACCTAGGGCTGCTTCCCCTTGTACGGTAAGCCGGCCATATTCATTTACAACATTATCTTCTATAGTTAATTCACTATGAGATATCACTTTTGAATTTTCAGCTTGTACAGCAGGAATTTTTATGTAATCTGCTTCCTCAGAATTGAGTACTAGAGCGTTCCTATCAGCAATGTCTGGAAAAATACCCTGTGCCATACTGACGATATTAGTTGGATCAATCCAATATATTTTTCCATCTTTATTTGTTACTCTGAGCATCACATGATTAAAATTACCCATATTAGGTAATGCTTTAGAGTTAGAAGTGTTAGTAGTTCCTCTCATAACTAAAACAGGTTGAACTTTGTAACCAAGTTCCTGTAAAATAGCAGCTGTGCTAGCAGAAAAATCTTTGCAATCCCCAACTTGAGAATCAGCAATTTTCTCTAAATCTCTCGGAAAATATTGTCCTGATACTGTGCGCCAATCTCCCATATATTGAACTTTTTCATTCAATAAAGAAGTAACAGCATTGATCTTATCTTCATCAGTATTCTCACTGGCAGCAGACTCTGCTATAGCCGTAAAAGTTGCAGGAAGTGGCTGATTAATGACGCTATGATATCCAGGAGCTAATTTTTTAGCTAGATCTTCCCATTGAGATGAGCTTGAAAGTGATACCCAGGTGTTGTGTTTAATATTCAATAGCCCATTGTGTGGCTCATTTGTTGTATTTTCATAAACTGCTTTCTTTAAAGCAATACTTATAGAGTGTATATTATCATTTTTTTTCTCAGCGATTTCTAATACTTCTCTTGGATCATTAACTTTAATCTCCAGGGGTAATTCAGAATTGATTTTAGTATTTTCTGCTTGTAAATAATCTCCATAATAAGAGAAGCTCAAGCCATAAAAATTATCAACAGGAACTTTTTTGTTAACTTGCTTATATCTTAAATATACCTCTGTACCAATTTCTATTTTAGGAAATGATATGGTTACTTGTCTTAACTGATCGAAGCCTTTACTAGGACTAGCTAGCGGTTTATCTTCCATCATGTCTTCAGTGACTATATATTCCTCTCCGTTGTAAGCTGCTTTAGCCTCTAAAACAGTAAAATCTGCACTATCATCATTATAAACAAGACTGTATAGAGAGAATCTATCACGCCCAGACTCCTTGAGTATTTTTGCTTGAAGTTCTACTTCCGTTTCGTAGGTACCATCTCTATTAACATTGATGTTAACATTAGAAAACTTAATCTCAACAGAAGCATCTTCATACTTACTCCACCTTGCTTCAGATGCAGGAGTTACAAAAAATACTAATAATGTTAAGTTAAAAAGAGTTTTTAAAAATTTCATTATGTACCTACACTTATTGAACCATTAAATCCATGCAATTTTGTTCACAGTGTAAACAGGAATAAACTCGGCAGATTGGGAAAGAAGCTTATTTTCTAGAATGGCCGTTTCCTTCTCTCTACCAATTATTGGCTCGTTCATATAATTTACCGCCGTGTTTGTCAGCATTATATGCGGCGGTTATAAAATAATCAACTTTTTTACCGCCGCGGTTACAATTGTTATACATGGCGGTAAGGATTACTTAAATCTCAAATGCTTTATTATACACAAGTTTTCGCTACTTAATATCACCAAATTCTCTGATATACTACTATATAAAGTTTGCATTTTTTGATATAAATGTTTTAATATTGAGCATTTCTTTAATGTTTATATTCTTTAAGTAAGTATATGTCTAAGATACCATTTTTATTGATTTTTATATTTGCAGTAGCAAGTTTACCAGTAATAAACAATTGGCTTTCACACCGCAGTCAAGTCTTAAATGACGACCATATAGGTGAGAGATTAGATGACTACATCAGTAAAAATTTTGATAGAGTTCTAAAAGCTCTCCGAGAAGAGTCAGCTAAAAATAGTTATGCTAACGCAGTCAAAAGTAAAATTTCTCAGCATAAAGATGAAATATTTGACTCCACTTATCCTTACTCAGGAAATGAAAATAGCAATGTCATAGCTGTAGGGTTCTTTGACTATTCTTGTGGCTATTGTAAGGCAATAAAGAATGACATAAAACAGTTGATCAATGATGGCAAAATTAAATATATCTTTAGGGATGCTCCAATACTTGGTAACAATTCCTTAAAGGCAGCAAAAGCTGCTTTAGCAACTTATTTTATCGATAAAGAAAAGTACTTAGATTTTCACTATGCTGCACTAGATCACAGAGGAGAATTTTCAGATAAAACTATATTAGGTATAGTGAAAAATATAGGGATTAACGAGGACGATTTTAACAACTCTATGAAAAGTAATGCAGACAAAATTGAGCAAATGATAAACAACAGTAAACTTTTAGTAAGCGAGCTTGGAGTAGGCGGTACACCTTTTGTGATAATAGGAGATAGTCTTTTTGTAGGAAAAACTGATTTGAATATATTACGCAAAAAAGTAGATGAGTTAAAAGATTAATAAATTCCCTGCTTGACAGCATAAGAGAGTTTAAGTATAGTTAAGATATAGTAAGTAACAATATGTATAGGCTACATATTAGTTCAAGAAAAGTAGGTGATGTTTGCTTGCAACACAGCACGACCTTAAGTAATTAGCCTTCCTATGCTGGTTAATCTATTAAAATATTATTATCATTTTGGAGCTATAACATGAGAGATTCTAACTATGTAAGAGAGCCAATTGCTCTTTTTCAACAAATCAAAGAAAATAAAAAATCAAGTGATTTATTGCATAATCTAAAGAGCACTTATCCTGAAAAGCTAAAAATAGGAGCTGCTATAAAGACAGGAGATTGCTTTTTTGACTCCGTGGCTCAAGGATTGAACGAGTTAAAACTCGGTCATCATTTTACTGCAAAATCATTAAGAAAAGATTGTGCAGATTATGCTAGCAAAAATAGAAGGTCAAGTTTGTGGGTTTATAAAGCAGTAATAAAAGATGCTGGAGAGTATTTTGTACCTAAAAAGATCCGGATGGAGAAGTAATAAGTGAAAATGGATCTAATAAGAAAGACTATGCAAAGTCTTTCTACAAATATTTAGAGTGTATTACTAATACACATACAGCTGACGTACCTATATGGGGTCGTCCAAACATTGAAGGTAGAATGATATGCGACAAGTACAAAGTGGAGCTCCGTGTTTATTCAATAGAGGAAGACGGTCAAAAAGTTACGGTAACTAAAATTACAGCACATGATGATGATCCAGAAGTTTTTATGGAAGATATAAATCTCAATCAACTAGAGATAGATAGTAGCAAAAAAACTGTAGGAGTAGTGAATTACATGAGGCATTTTGTGCCACTTCTTAGTGGAATCTCTAAAGATATAACAGAAAGTCAACCAGTTTCTGTTGAAGAAATCTTTGGTGAGGTTACAGAAGTTCCTGCTTATGAGCAACCAAAGCCAGAAGTACAACAAGAAAGCAGCGCTAGTGAGCCAATTCATACAGATACAGTAATTACTATTTCTCATCAACAAGGGCAAGAAACACACCAAGAGGCAATAGAAAAGAAATTAATCAATAGTTACAGAAGAGAAGCTATTTATAGCATAGCTGCTGTAATAACAGCTATAGCATTCACAGCATCTGCTATAGCTACTGTTTTTACTCAACCAATTCCTTTAGCATATCTTGCTGGAGTTGCTTTAGTTGTTGCATGTATTTGTATGTATAAGTTGACGCAGAGCCATAAAGACATTAATGAACTCAAAAGTGAGCCAAAGGAAAATATTGCCCATACTTTTCTAGAAGAAACGGGATTTAAAATTTATAGCCTGATTGATAAAGTAGCTTCAAAAGCTTAAGCTCTTTCTTACTTTATCTACACCAAATCAATTTTGTTTTCACAGGAGGAAATATGTCATTTACAGAAATTAGATTTCCAGAAAATATATCTTATGGTTCCACTGGAGGACCGGAATTTTCCACTGACGTTGTAACAACTCATAATGGTTGTGAACAGCGCAATATTAATTGGTCTCGTGCACGTGCCAGGTATAACATAGCTTATGGAGTTAGGTCAAACGAGCAGCTAACAGAGCTCATAACATTTTTTCAAGCACGAAAGGGTAAAGCAATAGGGTTTCGTTTTAAAGATTGGTCAGACTTTACAGTTACCAATCAAGAAATTGGCATAGGAGACAATAAAAAAATGATCTTTCAACTGATGAAAACTTACATAAGTGGAAAGGACAAACATACACGTATGATTAAAAAGCCAGTGCATGATACAATAAAAATTTACCTAGATGGTGTAGAGACAGAAAAATACTCAGTAAATTATTCAACTGGAGAAATAGAATTTATGAAACCACTAGCAAAAGGCATGATAATCACCGCAAGCTTCGAATTTGATGTACCAGTACGCTTTGATACAGATTACCTAAACGCTTCTATTGACAACTACAGCAGTAACAGTTGGAATAATATTCCTTTGGTGGAAGTGAAGTAAGCTATTCAGCCACTACAAAAATCAAGAGACACTGAGGCTCATATTTAAATATGAGCCTCAGTGTATTTTAAAGTCTATCGCCCATTACAATATTCCACACTTGAAATTTGAGGAGATTCTACTAATGTAGTATTTTCTCTTCCCTGTAAAATAGAAAGTTTTAACAACTCCTTTATAGCTATTTTTGCAAGTGTTTTATCATCTTTATTTAAGATTTTATCTAGCATGTTTTTTCTGTAAGAGATTAACAAAATTTCTAGCTTCCTCATTAAAAGCCTCCATTGTGTTGATATAAGATAATACCAAATCCGAGCTATTTATTGCTAAAATTACATTTAGGGCAATATCTAATTTTGCTTCCTCTTTGCTATATATTGCCAAAATTCCATTTATGAAAATATCTAATTTTGTTTTATCTTTAGTTAAATCTTCAACTAACCTATTTCTAATATTATTATTATCAAACAAAATGTACTCTAGGTACGAAACAGACTCAATAAGTATAAAGTCTTCTAAAGGTACTGATTCTAAACATTCGTCAACATCAGTAAGTATTCCAAACTCAGTAATACATCCTTCTTTTTTCACAACATAGCAATCGGGAAGATTACGATACATTGATAGCAAAGAAAAAAGACGTATTATACTTGTACCTCTATCTTTCATTTCCTCAAGAAGCTTTTTATCATTTATTAGTTTGTGCAAAATGTAATCCGTAGCAAGACCTGGTTTGCGAAAACGAAACATATTATTTTCTGCAAAAATAGCCTCAGCTAATTCGATAGACTTTTTATCCTCATCTATAAAAGCCTTTTTGTTTCTATTTAACTTTATGATCTCAGCTTTACTATTTCTGCGTAGTCTAGTTTGCCCTATTAACCTCTCAAATGTTTCTGTCTTCATGTATATCTCATATTAATTAATATTAATATTTACTATATTAACTATTTTGAGAAAAATAAATGAAAATCTTAATAAATATTATACTTTTATAAAAAAATAAAAGTCTTTTTATATTTGTATGAGTATATAAGAGATTTGATTGTTGTAAGTTATCTAAGTGCTAGCGTCTAATTAATAAGTCTACTTGAAGCCGTTCGGTGTTTGTACTTTTACGATTTCTGCTTGATACATCACTACTTCTGAAATAGCTGCAAGAAATTCCAAAATTGGAACTTACCATACCGAAGTAAAAAAAAAATCAATCATATGTTTTCATAAAACGCTAAGAGTGAGAGTTTTAATAGAATCAGAAGAATATAAGATTTCGTTTTTCCCATTTACTCACCTGATCTCAATTCTACTGAACGCTATTGGTTTCAGATTAAGCACAATATCCAAAAACATGTTCGCTGATTTTTCTTACTCCATTTATTTTATTCTTAAAAGCGCCCTCACCTTTATGTCTTAAGATTCAAGCCAGATGACCCCTATTATAGCAGCATTCATTGCATCCATACAAGCTTGGCATTCACTATCATTACATTCTCCTTCAAGCCTATCGTATTGATTCAGTGTAATATTATCTTTATTATTTAGCATAACCTTGAAGCATTCTTCATAGTTTTTGCCAGTAGATTCACCTGTTTTGACATCAATAAGTTCGTCATTTTCAACCTTAATATCTATTCGAGAATTTGGTCTCTCTTCTTTTTTTGTAATAGCATAAGATTGTAATTGGAAAGTGTTATTATTATTCATAAAATACTCCTTAAATTTATTCTAGTCATAGAATATAAAATTTAAGAATCTGTAAACTAGCTTTGCTCGCCACAATCTTTTTTGTAACATGGGAAATTTTTTATTGCTATGAGTTATCTAGGTGCCAGCATCTAATTATATGAGCCTGCTTGAAGCCACTTAGTGTTTGTACAGTTGTGCCTGCGCAACTTGCTTCAAAATTTCTGCTTGTTGTTGAGCATGGACATTAGCATAACCACATGCAGGAGATGCAGCAGCAGGTCTTGCAATGCACTTAGGCCTTTTTGCTTGAGTGTCTAGATTAGATAGAATCTCTTCTATTAACAGATTAACAAAAAACCATCCTCCCATATTTTTTGGTTCCTCTTGACACCATATAATTTCAGCGTTCTTATATTTTTCGAGTTCATTGTTTAGTTTATCGGCCGGGAATGGATAAAATTGTTCTAAACGCACTACTGCTATATCGTTTATTTTTTGTGCTTCAAGCATTTCAATTATGTCGTAATAAACTTTACCACTACATATTACAACTTTACGTATTTTATCACTTGCAACTAAACCTGTTCTACACTCTGGAATTACCGTAAGAAATTTTCCTTCAAAGTCAGAAAGGTTAGAAACTGCGCTTTTATGACGCAATAGTGATTTAGGTGTAAACACCACTAAAGGCTTACGAAAATCTCGATTAATTTGTCGGCGTAAAACATGAAAATAATTCGCAGGAGTAGAGCAATTAACCACCTGCATATTATCCTCTGCACAGAGTTGCAAAAACCTCTCTATACGAGCAGAACTATGCTCAGGCCCCTGCCCTTCATAACCATGAGGCAAAAGTAAAACTAGACCACTTGATCGCAACCACTTTGTTTCTGCTGATGCAATAAACTGGTCGATAATGATTTGCGCACCATTTGCAAAATCACCAAATTGCCCTTCCCAGAGCACCAGTGAATATGGAGAGTCAAGGCTATATCCATATTCAAAACCCATCACAGCATACTCAGATAGTGCGCTATCTATAACTTCAAAGCGAGCTTGCTTCTCACTTATGTTGTTTAGTGGAATAAACTCTTCTTCCGTTGCTTGATTGATAAGTCTTGAATGACGGTGCGAGAAGGTGCCGCGGCCAGAGTCTTGGCCTGACAAGCGCACTCCTATTCCTTCTTTAAGCAATGACGCGAATGCAAGACTTTCAGCAGTTGCCCAGTCTATGTTGCTACCGGAATTTATACTGTCTATTCTGCCATCGAGTATTTTTCTAACCTTATTATTGATATTGAAGCTACTTGGAATATTGCTATTTATGTGTACACCTAATTTTTTTAGCTCATCTGGTGAAACACCAGAGTCCGTATAATATTCACTCAAATCGTTCAACTTTGCTCTTCTCAATTTCGACCACACTCCATCAAACCAATCAGCTTTTTTTGGAGTGTAAGTCACTGACTCAGCAAGACTTTTATCCAACCTTACCCTAAATTCGCTGCGCAATTTACTTACTTCATCACTAATTAGGACTTTCTCTGCAGCCAGCTTCTCTTCGTAAATTGCTCCCGGAGTTTTATGCCTTGATATTGCTTTATACATAAGTGGCTGAGTAAAATTTGGTTCATCGCCTTCATTATGGCCATATTTGCGGTAGCATATTATGTCAATCACCACATCCTTTTTAAATTTCTGCACATACTCCATTGCCAAACTCGCGGCAAAACTCACGGCTTCTGGATTATCTCCATTAACATGAAATATTGGAGCTTCTATTGATTTTGCTACATCAGTACAATAAAAAGAAGAGCGTGCACAACGAGGATTCGCAGTAAAACCAACTTGGTTATTGATGACAATATGAACGATACCACCAACTTTATAACCTTCAATGTTGCTCAAAGTCAGGGTTTCGGCAACCACTCCCTGCCCGATAAAAGCTGCATCACCATGAATTGATATTCCAAGCACAGATCTCATATTTTGTTTTGCCCCCACTCTTCCAGCTAGAACCGGATTTACCGCCTCAAGGTGAGATGGGTTAGGACATAAACTTAAGTGTATTTTTTTACCACCAGCAAGTGCTCGATCAGAAGAGTAACCAAGGTGATATTTGACATCACCAGATACCTCAAGACCACTTGGATATGCAAGGTTGCCTTGAAATTCAGACAGCATTGCCGCATATTCTTTCCCCATAACTTTGGTTAGAACATTAAGCCGTCCTCGGTGGGCCATACCAAGAACTATTTCTTCAATACCAAAAGCTGCAGAATCACTAATAACTCTTTCAATTGCAACAATGGCTGACTCCCCACCTTCGATAGAAAAACGCTTATATCCAGGAAATTTCATATGGAGAAATTGCTCGAACATCTCAGATTCAATCAAGTGCCTTAGTATTTCTTTTTTATCCTGAGGGCTTAGCGTATAGACCTGATTTTCAATTTTCTCCTGCAGCCAAACTCTTTCCTCATAAGAGGAAATATGCATAAATTCAAAACCGATATTCTTGCAGTAAATATCTCTGTAGATTCTAGTGTCACTTGTAGGAGAAAGATTCAAGTATTTTTGATAATCTATTTCCTTATTTACATTCGTTGATAATGGATTTAAGTCTGCAAAAAAGTGACCGTAAGATCTGAAAAAATTTGCTAAATCATCAGCATCTACCTTGGCTTCATTCTGTGCTCTGCAGGGTTCTGCTTTATTAACTTCTAAATTGCTCGAAAAAATTCTGTACCAATCTTCTCCAATTGATTTATCGCCTTGCAAGTAACGGCTATAAATTTCTTCCACAAATTCGACATTATCGCCATAAAAACAGGAGTTATTTTTAAAATTGGACATAATCACTACAAAAGTATCAAGTACTTATGAGTATAACTTAAGTTTTTTAAAAAAGAACTCCTTTAGTTTCTAATTATTAAGTTATACAAACACTGTAATCTGAGTTTTCCAGAAAGGGTGTCATTCTAGACTGACATCTAATCTTTCCATAAATGCTGTATTTCAACATAAAATAACTATACTCATCAACTTGTGCCCAATCATAATTCCTAGATTCCAGTGTTAGCTACTTGTTTTTTGGATTTCTATACTATTGCTGATTGAAGATTATTGAAATTTTTTTGCACATTAAGGAACGCAAGCGTTTATGAGTCAGAGGATAAGTCATATAACATTTACTCGGTCTTAATACTTTGAATTTATATTTAAGTAAACGATAAACAGTAATTGGTATGAATGATCTATTTAAAAGTGACAATTATGATAAAAATCTCAATTCTTTGATAAGAGTCATAAAGCTAAAGGATACAAAAAAATTAATGAACAATATGATGAAACACTGAAAGATTTATCTCAAGCTCTGAAGAATTTTACAAACAATGCAAAAGATGTAGCCAAATTTGTTATATATAGCGACTTGAATAACTATATAGAACCTTTGAGCACAAAGCCACTCGGTTTTATTGGAACATTAAAAGGGATATTAGATAGAGTCTTGGGAAAAGATATTCCAACTAATGATAATGACATAAAAAATTTTGTTGGTGATGAATTATCAGGTTTCACTATAGAAAAAGCAGCCGAATACACAAATATTTTAAGTACAATTAATCTATTCAAGAAAGGACTTAAAGAAATTTTAGATTCGAAGCAGAGTGGAAAAGGCAATAAAGAACATAAATCATACGAAGTAAGCACAGAAAATAAAACGACATCAAAGCAGAAGGAAGATACTCCTAAGCTGCAAGAAGGAAAACAGCCGGTAGGAAAATTAGTTATGAAGAGAATAAAACGGCCAACAACAGCACCTCCGCCACCTCCTACTGCCTCAAAAAAGGTACACTTTAAACCAGAAATAGAGAATGTATCTCCTGAAGATTCAGGCTATGAAAGTTCATTAAGTGAAGAGTCTGGACATGAGGAAATATCAAATTATCAAGAGAAAAGTAGTAAATCTTCAACAAAAGATCCGGAAGACTCAAAGTTAGCTAAAAAGGAGCCAACTCACAAAACGAAACCTAAGAAAAATGCAGGAACAAGAAAAGGATATAAAAAGAGACAGGCTCCAGAGCCACCAGCACTAAACGCTGCCAATCAAGAAATTAGGCAAGAAACTAAAGAAGATAAATCTGAAATACTGTCAAATCCTAAAAGGCTAGATATTGTTGATCAACAAGTGAGCACGAAACCAATAATAGTAGAAGTGACTTCGCAAAAATCAGCTGAAAGTAAACCAATCCTGAAAAAATCTGCTGATAAAGCAGCATCAGAAGTAAAAGCGGTTATTATAAAAGAAAAAGTAAATAGCAAGAAGGACGGTAGAGTAAAGTCAATAGTAGGAAAATTTGAGCAAAATCAAGTTGCTAAGAGCAAAGCCACCCCTGCAACACAAGCAGATATCGGTATGAAGAAAGATCCTGCACCATCGCAAAAAACTGCCTCCCAATCTCAATCATTTCCGGCGGGAAATAAAAGATCTAAAATGAACCCCATAACAGCAAAGTCCGATCCCAAGCCTTCAGTTAATACAAAGCCTATTCTCACGCACGTCAGCGTAAAGAAAATAGCTGCACGATTTGAAAGCCATGGGAAGAAATAGTTGTAACCTATTGAGCAAACCCTATAATATCCTTGATCTTTTTTATATTGTTATTTGCAATCTCTGCTGCTTTTTCTGTACCTTGTTTTAATATTTTATGTAAATGAAGCTGATCTTTTAGAAGACTATTCATCTTCTCGCGTATGGGTGATATAACGCTGATGATTAAGTCAGCTAACTCTTTTTTAAAGTTCTTCATGTCATGTTTATCCACTTTTTTACACACTTTTTCTACATTTAAACCACTAAGCACTGAATAAATATTTATCAAATTGCTTATTTCTGGACGACACTTTAAAGTAGAAAAATCAAAGCCTAGAATTGAATCTGTTTTTGCTTTTTCTATTTTCTTGACAATTAAGTCATTTGTATCGTTAAGGTTAATGCATGAATATTCTGAAGGATCAGATTTGCTCATCTTGCTTGCTCCATCTCTTAAGCTCATTATCCTTGATGTACAATCCAAAGTTAAGATTTCAGGTATGATGAAATGACTACATTTATAATGATTGTTAAAAGCTGATGAAATATCATGTGCAAGTTCTAAATGCTGTTTTTGATCATCGCCAACAGGAACGTATTTAGTTTGATACAGCAATATATCCGCAGCCATAAGTACTGGGTAGCTGTATAACCCAAGAGAAGCTTTTTGTTTATCGCTTCCAGCCTTATCTTTAAATTGAGTCATACGATTAAGCCAACCAATTGGTGTATAGCACCCTAGCAGCCAGCCCAATTCTGCATGACCACTAACTGCGGATTGATTGAAAATAATCGACTTTTCCGGATCTATTCCACATGCAATATAAGTTGCTGCTGCTTTAAAAATATTATTTTTTAATTCATTTGCGGGAAGCTTATTTGCTGTGATTGCATGCAGATCAACAACACAAAAAAGAGATTTATATTTATCCTGCAAGCCTATCCACTGCTTAATTGCACCAAGATAATTGCCCAAGTGTAATACTCCACTTGGCTGAATACCTGAGAAGACAACTTCTGTCATACCTTGAGTGTTTTATTAGTTACTTTCGCAATCAGCAGATTTTTTAGAAAGAATAACCATTGCAGGACGAAGCAACCTATTTTTAATGGTATAACCAGTTTGTAGTACTTCTACAATAGTGCCAGGCTCTTTTTCATTATCTTCTCTTTCCACAACAGCTTGATGTAAATTGCTGTCAAAAGAGTTACCTATTGGATCTATTTCTTCTATTCCATGTTTTTTTAGATCACTCACAATCTTTTGGTGCGCCACTTTTATTCCTTCATGAATAGGATCACCATCTTTCAAGTTTTCCATTGCTTTTTTTAAATTGTCACAAGAGTCGATCATATCACGTGCAAATTTTGTGACTGCATAATCACTTGCATCGCTAATTTGCTTTTGCATTATACGTTTAACGTTTTCATTATCCGCAACAGCGCGACGTAAATGATCTTCAAGCTGAACTGCACGTTCTTTTAATATATTAAGCTCTTCACTTAAATCACCTGTTTGCTGATCTTCTTGATCATCCCCTTTTCGTTTACTGACCATATCTGCAAATTTCTTTTTTTTCTCTTTATTACTATCTGACATATCATTCACCCTTACAAACTTAATAAATATATAACAATCAATCTAAAAATATCAAGCGTTAGCTATCCTTGTCTTTCTATGCTTGCATTTAAAAAGTCAATCAAAGCAGTTTTATAAAGAGAATCAGAAAAAGTATCAATATTACTTTGCGCCATATTAACATAGTGTTTAGCTTCTTCCATAGAAACATGAATGGCATTATGATGATTAATATATTGTAATGCTTGGTCAAAATTGTGTCTAGCTGAAGAAAAAGATTTCTCCCAGAATTTTTGTTCTGATGGGCTGCCTTTTTCATATGCTATAATAGAAGGTAAAGTAACTTTACCTTCAAAGAAATCTTTTCCAAGTTGCTTTCCTAAAGTGCCTTGATTAGCAGTATAATCTAGCACGTCATCAATTATTTGGAATGCCATACCAAAATTAAACCCGAAATTCCTTAGCCTCTCTGTTTCGTCACTTGTGGCTCCAGATACTACTGATGCAGCCTCGCAGCATGCAGAAAATAAAGATGCTGTCTTTTCTCCAATGATATTAAAATAATTTTTCCTAATTGTGTTAGGGTCAAAACGCGTTGTCATCTGCTTTATCTCACCCTTGACAAGCAAATTAGATGCCTTAGATAAAATAGAGAGAACATTTAAATTCCCACATTCTATAAGCCATCTAAATGCTAAGGTCAATAATAGATCACCAACTAAAATGCTTGATTTATTCCCCCAAATTTTATTTGCTGTTGCAACTCCATGGCGTGCCTTACTTTCATCAAGCACATCATCATGAAGTAAAGTAGCGTTGTGTATAAATTCTACCGATGCAGCAATGTTGACCCTACTCTCTCCAGAGTAATTCAGCATTTTACACATAATAAAAATGAGCTTAGGCCTTATCTTTTTTCCTCCTGAATTAATAAGATGAGATGTAATATCGGTAGCAAGCTTAGTACCTTCATCATTGACATTTTTGAAGATAAAGTCATTCATAGCCAATAAATCAGAAGATACAATATCATCTAATTTACTACTTTTTGTTAAATCAGTGTTTAGCATTTAAGAGGACTTATGCTTCTTGTGCCTTTTTAACTTTCTCCTTTTCTATCTTTTTTGGCTCTGCTTCTAAAGTTACTACGCCTTTTTTAATGAACCACAGTACCCTTTCAGTTGCCTGCGCCCCCACACTTAGCCAATGTTTTAACCTATCAGCTTTCACTACAACACGATTTTTATTGTCTTTTGGCAACATTGGATCATATTGTCCTATTCTCTCGATAAAGCGCCCATCTCTTGGTGCTCGTGAGTCGGCTATAACTATCCTATAAAAAGGACGTTTCTTTGCCCCAAACCTTGCTAACCTTATTTTAACTGCCATGTCAACCTTTATTCATATATTAATTACAATTTAAATACAATAAACAGCTCAAGTCAAACTAATTGTACCTCTTTTACCTAAAAATACAATATAGCCCCCTACAATCACTCATAAAAGGAAGATCTAGGATAATAAACTTTTTTATATATCATCAATCATAGCATGATTAACTTCTACTCTATACTTTGATTTTAGATAGCTAATTAACTGTTCCTTTAGCGATATCATCACACGTTTTCCGGTGTCAAGCATGTTTAATTTACCATTTGATGAATGCATTTCTTTTAGAACGCCTATTATAATTTCATTATTGTATTGAATAGGATCTGTTACCGAATTAGTTGTTTTCATATTGAAAATCTCTTCTATGAAAGAAAAAGGGTAGTTTTGTTCATTGCGTTGTATTTGCTGGCCTTTAACCAATTTTATACCTTGCATTTCTTCCAAATCTATCTTTTCTCTTAGTTGAACTGCTACTTCTTGTCCCATTTTAAACATTCTTTCTTTTATAAATTCACTACGCCAAAGCTTTATGGCTGATTCCCTACTTTCTTCAAAATTTTGTAATTTAGGAGGAACGATATCACTGATTTTTACACCAACAACAGTATCTCCAATACCCTTAAAATAACTCTTCTGATCTTTCTCGCGTGAAAAAATGAAAGAAATGAAATCACTGAAATTTCCTACTTCATTACCACTTTGGTCTTTTCCACTAGCATCTACTGGACCAATGGTTTGTATAGGTAAATTGTAATTATTGGAGATTTCTTCAATCGTTGCACCATTGTATATCTTATAATTCACTTGATTTATGAAATCATTGACTTTTTCAAAAGACTTTTGATTGGTTAAAACTGACCTTATGTCTTTTTTTAAATCAACCAAGTCTTCATCAGAGATTTTATGTATGCTTTCTACCTTTATTACGTGCCATCCAAAATTGCTTGTTAAAACTTCACTTACTTCACCTGTTTTGAGAGCAAATACCTTTTCTCTCATATTTTCAGGTAAGAAATCCTTAGTTATATTATTTACTCTGGTTTCTTCAAGTTTTACTTTACTGAACTCTTCTATTATGTGTTCAAGGCTTGCTTTACTTTCTTCAAGCGCCCTTCTTGCTATTTCAGCTTTTTCTTTGGTAGAAAATATCACATTAAATATGTCTCTTTGATCTTTAAGTTCCTGATGTTCTATTACACTATCAACCTCTTCATCTGAGATTCTGATTTGATCCTCGAAATACTTTTGATCCAGAGAAATATATTGTGCAGTTCGATATTCAGGATAATAAAAATTAAACTTATTTCTTTCATACAAATCAAGTAAGGCTTGATCATCTGGTTCAGGAGCGTTTATAATTGCATCCCCAGTTATTTTAACAATATCAATTACTCTAGTTTGGTAGCGATTTTTGTATATCTGCTCATCAACACTCTCACCAAAAGTTACCGGATAATTATCTTTAAATAATGAAGTCATGAACATCATTGCAGGCAGAATTTTCTCTAGCTTTTCTATATACTCCTTTTCTGTTATATGCAGGCTATTTAGAGTTTGATGAAACTTATTATGGTCAAATTCTCCTTTATCATCCTGAAAGTACTTGGTATTTTTAATATGGCTTTTGATAGATTCTTCTCCAGCTTTTAATCCAAGTTCGCTAATTAGGTTAAACAATAGTTTTTGCTCTATAAGTGCGTTAAGTAAATCATATTTCAGCTTTTTTACTTGTTCTTTACTTACATCAGATCCGGAAATTTGCTTTTCATAATTTTGATATAGTAATTTATATTCATCTGATGTTATAACTTCCTTTCCTACTTTAGCTAATTCTTTCCTTTCACCATCATTTGATAAAAGATTGCCAATCCCCATAAAGATTAATAAGCAAACTAAAAGGAGAACTATTGCCTTGGTAAAAAAATTTCTAATACTCATTGTAAACTCAGTTAACTAACACTTAAATTTAGAATAGCAATAATTTAATATTTGTAAATCTATTAACAAATTAGCTAATATATGTAATATTGTAGTGTATTAAATTGAATGGAAGCTTATATTAACCTAAGAGCCTGTAAGTGATCTCTGAATATGGTAAGATGAGGTATAGTTGACATGAGGTAAAGTATGAGGAATACATATCCAAGTGACATAAGTTGTGAAAAATTCGAAAAGATTAGACTAATTTTAGAAAGCGTGCGCAAGAAAACAAAGCCAAGAACACTTGATTTATATCATGTATTTTGTGGAGTGTTATACGTCTTAAAAAGTGGCTGCCAGTGGAGAATGTTACCAAAAGAGTTTCCAAAATGGCGGAATTGTTACGACTATTTTAAGAAGTGGAGTGAAAAAGCAGATGCAAATAAAGAAAGTGTTCTGGAGCTGGTATTAAAAAAAATAGTTGGCGTGGTCCGACAAAACAATGGTCGGAAAGAAAAAACCAGCTTCTGCATAATTGATGCACAAAGCGTAAAAAATGCAGATACTGCTGAAGAAAAAGGCTATGATGCAGGCAAAAAGGTTTCAGGAATAAAACGCCATATTGCGGTAGATACACAAGGTTTACCCCACGCAATTTATATAACAACGGCAGAAATAACTGATCGTAGTAGCGCTGTGAGAATGGTTAAAAATGCTAAAGAAAACCTATCTGAAGTTAAAAATATACTAGTTGATGCTGGCTACACAGGAGAAAATTTTGCAACACAGATGAAAGTAACTATTGGTGCAACTGTTGAGGTGAAGCGAATTACACACCTTTGTCGTATTGCCGAAAAGATGGGTTGTTGAGAGATCTTTTGCTTGGTTGCAAAAATGTAGGCGATTGTGGAAAAATTGCGAGCGGAAACTCAACACTAGCCTGCAAATGGTCGTTCTTGCTTTCGCTGCTTTGCTTCTGAAAAGATTATGAACAGGCTCTAAGAGATAAGAAATATAAACCAAAAAGCCATTGGATGACAAAGTTAATGCTTTTTTAGTTTTAATGGTTTATATTTTATTTCTATAACAGTAAAGGAATATTAAAATGGGAGATGTTTTTTCGATGTCAATGGAATCTTCTAAAGACAATAAAGATAGAAATGAACAATTTCTCATGCAAGTAGCTGCTTGGTTGGTTGATAACACTAGCTTAACTTTTGATCAAATAGCACAATGTTGCAAGTTATCCCTTGAAAAAGTACAAGACATAGCTGATGAGGAAATAGAAGTTGAAAAATATGACCCTATTATTTCTGAAATAATTACTGAAAAAGAAATCGATAATTGCAAAAAAAATCCAAATCGTGTACCAAATTTGATTATAAAAAATATAAAAAAAAGGGCAAAGACGATTAACTTTCTTGCCTTTGCTTCCACAGCAAGGCGTAGAGATAAACCTAATGCGATTTATTATTTGGTAAAAAAATTTCCTATCTTGAACAATAATGTGATAGCTAAGCTAGTTAGTACAACAAATTACACAGTTGAGCAGGTAAGAGATAGATCTCATCATAACATACTCAATATCAAACCTCAAGATCCTGTACTACTTGGTTTATGTAGCCAGGAAAATTTAGAAGCGGAAGTAGAAAAAGCGCAAGTAGAAGAAGAGAAGAAACAAAGATTAAAAAATATAAATAATAGCTATTGATGATTCTCAAATTCTTGTACTTTGTTAATATTAGATTGACTTGTTAGTTTTTATCAGTATAATGTAAGTAAAGTATCTAGTTTAATAATAATTAAGTCTAAATACGCACTAAAAACTAGCTCAGCCTAATTTATTGTTTTATATTCACATTTTAGGTTAGTAAGCATCAATTAAAATTTTTGGAGGATTATGACAACAATTAATGAAGATGTCTTAGCAAAAGGAGAGGTTGTAGGTCAACCTGAAAAAAGCGAACAAATTCATAATGCTGACGCAGTAAAACAAATGACCAGTGAAGGTGCTGAAAAAAACAAGAAAACATTGGACCTGAGCGAATTGAAAGAGAAAACAGCAGAAGAATTGTTAGAACTAGCTGAAGAAAGAAAAATTTCAACTAGTGGTAAAGGCAATGGCAGGATGCTAAAACAGGAAATGATATTCAGTTTAATGAAGAAAATGAGTGAAGAAGGAGGCATAACCACAGGAAGTGGAGTAGTGGAAATATTGCCTGATGGTTTTGGTTTCTTACGTTCATCAAGTGCAAATTATGCTCCAAGTACCGATGATGTTTATATTTCCAATGGCCAAATAAAGAAGTTTAATTTACGTACAGGAGATATGGCATGTGGAGAAATAAGGCCACCTGGTGATAAAGAAAGATATTTTACTTTAACTAAGGTTCAAAGTATAAACTCTACTGAAATCAGTGAATTAAGAAAGTACGTCCATTTTGATAATTTGCTTCCGCTTTATCCTGAAAAAAGCCTCATTCTTGAAAACAACAGTAGCGGAGATAATAAAAAAGATATAAACATGCGTGCTGTAGATATAGTTACACCTCTTGGAAAAGGACAAAGAGCATTGATAGTTGCTCCACCTCGTACAGGAAAAACGATATTGCTTCAGCAAATGGCTCACTCTATAGCTACAAATCATCCTGAAATAGAACTAATAGTATTACTTATAGATGAAAGACCCGAAGAGGTGACAGATATGATACGCTCTGTAAAGGGTGAAGTGGTAAGCTCTACATTTGATGAACCTGCCTACCGTCATGTCCAACTTGCTGAAATAGTAATAGAAAAAGCTAAAAGAATGGTTGAACACAAAAAAGATGTAGTGATTTTGCTTGATTCTATAACTCGCCTTGCACGTGCTTATAATGCAGTCATTCCTTCGTCTGGAAAGGTTCTAACCGGTGGTGTAGATTCAAATGCGCTGCAAAGACCAAAACGCTTTTTTGGAGCAGCTCGTAATATTGAAAATGGTGGTTCTTTGACAATCATCGCTACAGCCCTTATAGAAACTGGTTCAAAAATGGATGATGTTATTTTTGAAGAGTTTAAAGGCACAGGTAATGCTGAAATTATACTAGATAGAAAACTTGCTGATAAACGTATATTCCCTGCTATTGATATTACAAAATCCGGAACAAGGAAGGAAGAGCTATTAGTTGATAAGGCCATACTAAATAAAATATGGGTATTGCGTAGGATACTTAATCCTATGGGATCTGTTGAAGCAATGGAGTTTTTACGTGATAAACTACTTTTAACAAAGAGCAATGCTGACTTTTTTAACTCCATGAATCACTAAAAGTAAGCCTATTATGATGGAGCAAAAAAGCAAAGCTCTCTTATAGCTAAAATAATTTGGATTTATCAAAATATATTAAGCTGGCAATCTATCTTAAGTTGCTATTCCAACTTATAGCACTGATTTTGATCAAAAATTTTATGTAGTCAGTTTATTTATAATCGATTTTCCAGTGTCAGCCACTTAGATGACATCTTTTTGACTCTTAATATTAATATCAATTGTGTACCAGTGTTGACATGACCCACTCAAAAGGGGATTGTATTTACTCTGAATCAGATGATAAACTAGATGCTTGGTAAGCGTAATTTGGAGCTTCCTGTGTAATGATTATATCATGAGCATGACTTTCTCTTAACCCTGATGAAGTAATAGTGACAAATTTGCAGTTTTTTTTCATCTCTTCTATGTTACGGTTGCCAGTGTAACCCATTGCAGCTTGCAACCCACCAATTAACTGACAGATCACTCCTGAAGCTGGACCTTTAAAAGGAACTCTTGCTTCTACTCCTTGTGGGACTAAATCAAGTTTTGAATCTTGAAAATAACGGCTAGCTGACCCTCGTTTCATTGCACTAATAGATCCCATTCCTCGATATTCCTTATATGCTCTACCCTTATACATGATAATCTCACCTGGGCTTTCCTCAGTACCAGCAAAGATTGAACCTATCATCACAGTATCAGCACCAGCTGCAATAGCTTTTGCAACATCTCCCGAATATTTTATTCCACCATCAGCAATTAGTCTGACGTTTTTTGTTTTACAAACCTCTGCAATATTCTTGATCGCAGAGAATTGTGGCATACCAACGCCTGTAACTATTCTGGTAGTACAAATTGATCCTGGCCCTATTCCAACTTTCACTGCATCAACACCAGCATCAATTAACGCTTCAGCAGCCTCCTTTGTTGTAATATTTCCGCCGATTAGTTGCGTATTCGGATACATCTTTTTTATTTCCTTAATGGTGCTGATAACGTTCTCGGAATGACCGTGAGCGGTATCTACAATAACCACATCAACTTCTTCTTTGACCAAAGCTTCACATCTTTCTATACCGTCTTTTTTACCAGTACCAATTGCAGCGGCAACTCTGAGTCGACCTTTACTGTCTTTACATGAATTTGGATATCTATTGTATTTTTCGATGTCTTTAACTGTGATTAGACCTATGCAACAAGAATTTTCATCAACAACCAAAAGCTTCTCTATTCTATTTGCATGCAACAATTTCATTGCTGAGGCGCTGTTTACTGCCTGCTCTCGAACTGTTACTAACTTATCTTTTGTCATTACCTCGGAAACTTTTATATTCATGTTCTGGTCTTCAATAAACCTCACATCTCGATTAGTTAAAATTCCCACTAACTTGCGTTGATCAACTACAGGAATGCCGGAATAATTATACTCTCTCATTAATGAAACTGCTTCTGCAACCGTTTTATCTGGGGAAATTGTAATTGGGTTGTACACGATCCAGCTTTCATATTTTTTCACCCCTCTTACTTCTAACACTTGTTCATCTATTGATAAATTCTTATGTATGCAACCTATTCCACCATGTTGGGCAATAGCTATTGCAAAGCCTGATTCAGTGACAGTGTCCATTGCAGAGGATATGAGAGGGATATTTAGTTCTATATTATTTGTTAGATAAGTTCTTGTGTCTGCATCACGAGGCAATACATCAGAATAGGCCGGTAAGAGAAGTACATCGTCAAACGAATAACAAGCTTCCATTTTTTTCATATGCTTTATTTAAAGCTTATACGCCAATTAATGAAATTGCAATAGAGCTTTTGCAAAATTAGCCTGGCTCCAGCTATTTTTAGATCAAAATAGGATAAAAGAGGGATGTAGCTCCTAATATATTTATCGCAAAATTACATTATTTGCTAGCAAACAGAACTGCTCAATAGTTAAGCTTTCTGGACGTTCTTCTCCACTCAGTTTAGCATTCTCAAGAATAGTTGAGACATCACTAGTTATACTTTGCAAGCTATTTCTCAGCATCTTTCTTCTTTGAGCGAACACAGCACGTATTAGATTTGTTAAGGTTTCTAGATTTACTGCAAATCTTGGAGTGGGTAAAGGTTTTACTGTAATTACTGAAGAATATACTTTTGGTCTTGGAAAAAATTCCTTAGGTTCAATATCAAATTCCTTTTTTATGTCGCATAGTAACTGGCTTAGCACTGATAGGGAACCATAATCTTTAGAATTAGGTTCTGCTGTAATACGCTCTGCTACCTCCTTTTGGAACATTAACGTCAAATTCGTAAAAAATTTTATATTATTTAACCACTTTAAAAATAACGCTACTGAGATATTGTAAGGCAAGTTAGCAATGACTTTGACTGGACATCCTACCAGCTCTTTTTCTAC
This sequence comes from Wolbachia endosymbiont (group B) of Xanthorhoe designata, assembly GCF_964028585.1. Classification (NCBI taxonomy): domain Bacteria; kingdom Pseudomonadati; phylum Pseudomonadota; class Alphaproteobacteria; order Rickettsiales; family Anaplasmataceae; genus Wolbachia; species Wolbachia endosymbiont (group B) of Xanthorhoe designata. Next base: position 332,401 of record NZ_OZ034794.1, on the reverse strand, counting down.
AACATTAAGTGCATCTGCTTCTATAATTCTATATTTTCCCTGATTCTCATTTATCAATTGTTCGTGATGTTTCACTAAACTACTATCTTTTTCTATAGAAAGCAGAAACTTTGGATTATACGCCAATATTTCTCTTGTTAACGCACCATACCCAGGACCAATTTCAATAACATTAAAATCTTTCAGGCTACCAGCTAAGGCAACTATTCTTTTTGTTATCTCATTCGATAAAATAAAATTTTGCCCTAGACTCTTTTTTGGCTTCAGTGAAAATTTTTTCATATGATCTTAGTATGCAGTATTTTAAAAATTAGTTGACGAAAATTCATCAATAATTGTATATTGTCAGTGTATTTAATGCCGGCTTAGCTCAATTGGTAGAGCAACTGACTTGTAATCAGTAGGTTGTTAGTTCAAGTCCGACAGCCGGCACTCTTATCCATACAAGTAAAGTTGATGTCCTTTTTAATAGTAGCAAATTGGAAAATGAATGGAACACGTTCTTCATTTGTTGACTTTATAGGCAAACTTAACAACAAGAGCAACGAAATTACCTCTAAATTAGTAATTTGCCCTCCTTTTACATCATTTCCAAGCAGTATAGAGTTGAACAATAATATTAAAATAGGAGGACAGAATTGCCATCATAAAGAGTTCGGTTCTTACACAGGTGAGATTAGTGCAGGAATGTTGAAGGAACTAGGATGTAGTTACGTAATACTTGGACATTCTGAAAGGGCTCATGAAAAAGATAGTGAAATAAAACTTAAATCGAAAACAGCAATAGAATCAGGATTACACCCAATCATCTGTGTAGGTGAAAACTCAGAAGATTATAAAAATAAAAAAACAAAAGAAGTAATAGAATATCAATGCAAAAACCGTTTGCCAACACAAGGTGAATATACCATAGCATACGAACCGATATGGGCAATAGGAACAGGAAATGTGCCAAATAATGACGCAATTGCTGAGGTGATAGAGATAATAAAATTGTGTACTGGTAAAAAACACATTATATATGGTGGCTCAGTCAGCTCAGAAAATATAGGAAACTTGCTCAGTATTCCAAATCTATTAGGAGTTTTAATTGGTAGTGCAAGCTTAGATTTTGATCACTTTTATCAAATTATACAACAAGTCGAGAAAAAACTTTCTCTTAATTAATTCTAAAGGATAAATACGCTTATTGTCATGGTAAGGGAGTTGGCAAAATGTATCAAGGAGTTTTCTATTGGCTAAGGTTGTGACAATAAAGTTAAGCACTGCCAAAAACTATGGAAGAAGTCATTATAATTTGTATTATATCTTTATAAAATGGTTCGCATAAGTTATCTAGAAGTGCAACTAAACAAATACAAAAATCAAAGTGTTGCGGTTTTCGGCCTTGGTAAAACTGGTTTGTCCGTTATTAATGCTCTAACAAAAAGCAGTGCAAAAATATATGCATGGGATGATAATAAAGAGCAAATAGCAAATGCAAAAAAGATATATAAAGAGTGTAACTATACTCATCCCAATGAGTATAATTGGCATGAGATAAGCACGCTAATTTTGAGCCCTGGAGTGCCAATACCAACGCATTGGGTAGTAAAACTTGCAAGAAGCTTTGACTGCAAAATAAAATCAGACATTGAGCTATTTCTCGAAACTAAAACTACAAGCCAGAAGGTTGTAGGCATCACCGGAACAAATGGCAAATCAACCACCACGTCACTAATAGGGCACATATTAAAATCCACAGGGAAAAAAGTAGCTATTGGCGGGAATTTAGGTGTGCCTATTTTGGATTTAGAAAGAGATGCAGAAATTTATGTAATTGAATTCTCCTCTTTTCAATTGGAGCTAATAAATAAAATTAATGTAGACATTTCTGTATTGCTCAACATCACACCAGACCACATAGATAGACATGGAAGTATGAATAACTACATAGCAACTAAATTAAAACTGATAAACAGTAGCAAGATTGCCGTGATAGGATGTGATAACAAAATTACCGCTGATGTATTCAATAAATTCACTGGGAACAAAATTCCAATTTCAGTAACATATTCCCTGGTGTCATTCCAGCGCATGACCAGAAAAGAAAAACCATTGCCAACTACTCAGATGATAGAGGGTAGTGCAAGAGATCTAATATCATTGGCAGATAACAATTTGCTTGATTATAGTGAACAGATTACTGGTATAGATCGAAATTATCTGGATCCCAGTGTCAGCTACTTGGATGACAAAAGGAGTGCTGAGATTCAGGAGATCTCGCTAAAACTAGAGAATCACAACTTATCAATGAGTGATATGAAAGTAAACCTAGTATCCAATGTGGAAAATATAGTAGCTGCACACGCTGTGTGCAAGTTACTTGGAGTAGATAGCAGCACTATTGTCAATGAAATCAAATCCTTTCCAGGGCTAAGACACAGAAATGAATTTCTTGGCAAAATACATAATGTACTTTTTATCAACGATAGCAAAGCAACCAATGCAGAATCGACCGAAAAGGCAATTTTATCTTATAAAAACATATATTGGATTGTTGGCGGAAAAAGCAAAAAAGGCGGAATAGAATCATTAAGCAAGCATTTCACCAAGATTAGAAAAGCTTTTCTTATTGGAGAATCAACTGAAGTTTTTGCAAACATTATGGAGAACAAAATAGATTATATGAAGTGCTATAATCTAGAAAACGCATTTAAACTGGCTTTTGAAGAGGCCATAAATAGCAAAGAAGAAGTAGCGATATTACTTTCTCCTGCATGTTCTTCTTTTGATCAGTGGAAAAATTTTGAAGAGCGCGGTGAAGCATTTTGCAGAATGTTTGAAAATCTCAGGTATAATTATATGTGATGTTTAGTATAATATTGTATGGAACAAAAGTTAATAGTAGATGAGTTGATTAAGGTTATTCCATTTGAAGGAATAAGTGATGCAACCTTATTGAAAGTGTGCACGAACCTTAACCTAGCCAATAGTTTTTGTAAATTTCAAAATGGAATATATAGTGCTTTGGAGTACATAGCAGAGGACTTAAATAGCTCAATGGAAACTGAATTTTGGAATTCCAATTTAGAAAATATGAAGGTAAGAGAGCGGATAAAGTTAGCTGTCCAAATACGCCTTTCAAACTATGCTAAGTTACAAAATTACAGAGAGTTTTTAAAAAATGTTTTATCATTCTCTATATTACCCCAAAATACATATTTTTCTAGTAAACTCTTGTACAGAACTGTTAGCGCGATTTGGTATGGCATTCATGATCAATCAACAGATTTTAACTACTATACAAAAAGAGCAATATTAGCTGGAGTGTACTTAAGTACGATACTTTTTTTTATCAATGATTATTCAAAAGATTTTGCAGATACCCTGTCGTTTCTTGACAAACGTATCAACAATGTCATGACATTTCAAAAGTTTAAAACCCGTTTGAATAGAATGGTAAGAAACTTCTTATAGCCTCTTTACTTATACGAGTTACTCGTATTTATACCTAAAGCTGCCTTGATTTTTATGTTAAGATAATTGAACATCCACTTTTTGCTTGCTTAATATTTATAGCTAAAGCTTCAGGGTGTCATTTCAGTGCGTGACGCAGAGATGTACGGAGATTGAAGATCAGTGCTTGACACTGGAATTCAGAAATTTTTTGAGAACAAAAGTTATGCTAAGTTTTTGTTGGTAAGAAAGGCTGGTGTCTGGGCACTGGGATGACAGTAGTGTAAAATGGGGCTACTTGGGGATGACAAAAAAGAATGTACTGGGATGACAAGAAATAGGGCAAATGTATAAAAATAAATATTTCTATATTCAGGAATTTGTGGACTTTAATATATCGGAATTTAGTAACTTCAATAAATTGTGATATATCTCTTATAGATTCATTCAAACCTAATTAAGTGGGAGTATTATTAATGCGAAAAGGGTTTAATTAAAATGGTATGGCGTGTGAGGAAGACATACATCAATTGGTAGAAAGTGGATTTGATATTAACTCAAAAGATATAAGCGGAGTCACTCTCTTACATAAGTTTACAAAAGAAGGCGATTTAGTTGGAGTAAAATCATTATTAGAGCACGAAGCTGACTTTAATGTTGTGGACAACGAAAATAGAAATCCACTGCATTATGCTATTATGCATGGACACAAAAAAATTGCTAAACTTCTTGTTAATCAACTGACAATTAATTCTAGAGATAAAAATGGATTTACTCCACTTCACCTTGCTACACTACAAGATGACACAGAATTAATGGATTTTTTAATAACAAAAGGCGCAAAAATTAATGAAAAAGATGCTGAGGAAGGCTATACTCCTCTTCACATGGCTTCATTATACGGTTCTAAAAAGAGCGTCCAGATTTTAATTGATAGCGGAGCAAATCTTGAATGTGAAGATAACAACTTTCGTACTCCTTTATTTTTGACCATTTATCAATGTACTACACATTATGAAAGTAGAGCAGAGATTATAGAATATCTGATAAAGAAAGGTGCAAACATAGAAGCAAAAGATGCAGAAAATAATACTACGCTTTTTCTAGCAGCATATAACAACAAAATGAAACTGGTAAAGCTTATTGTAAAGCAAGCAAAAGCTAGGTTAAAAGAGTTTATTTGCACAAAAAACAAACATGGTTTTGATGCACTGGATTGCGCTATTAAGAATAATAATAGGCAAATGGTAATATTTCTTGTTTCAAAGGGAATAGAAGCAGATGACCAAGATTGTAGCGGTAACACCAGGTTACATAAAGCTAGCTATAATGGTGATACTAAAGCAGTTAAGTTCTTATTGGAGCTTAAGGTAAACGTTAATGCCGTCACTAGATGCAACAGAACTCCTCTGCTACTTGCAGCTAAAAAAGGCCATGTAGAAATTGTAAGAATGTTGTTAGCAGTAAAAGCCAATATGAATATTTGTGATCAACAAGGTTTTTCACCTCTGCATCTTACTATTCAAAAGGATTATTTTGATATAGCTCAGCTATTAATAGAAAAAGGGGCAATTAAGTGTAGTAAAGATTCTACTATAATAGACATGTTTATTGACAAGGCTCATAGCAAAAAAAATATTGAAGAAAATTACAAAAAATTTTGTAGGTTTTTGATGCTTTACTTGAAAGAGCTACATAGTAAACACAAAGCCTTTTGTGTACTTTCAATTCTAGCTCTAAGCTTAACAATTATAGGTTTACCATTTATTTTCAAGCCTATTATTAAATATAGAGAAAGAAGTAAAATATATAAAAAAATTAGGGCTATGCTGATTTATATTTAAGTATAACAGGAGAACTAAGCTAATATATGACAATTATCTGCTCGATAAAAATGGAATTAAATGTATCCGTTTAGCAGAGTGGCAAAATAAAATAGATAAAACCATAAAAATAAATGGTGTCATGCAATTTGAGCTTCGGCATAGATCCCCCATAAATTTTTTGGTACATGTTTTTTCAACATTAATTTCGTATTCCATGCAGTCGAAAAAGCCCTCTATTTCTAAGTTTTATTGACTCGGATAATCCATAACTGGGGTATATAGCATTTCTGCTTACATTGATCCTGTCTAAATTTAATCCCTATATCTTTGTTTGATGTTTGTTGTTCCATAATATTCTTCAATTCAAAGAATATTAATATTGGTATATAAGTATGAATATTATGCTAATATAATTACTTTTTAGGTATACATGGTAAATTTATGCCTGGAAACAGCTTTTCCTACACTTTCTTTATAAAAATCACAGGCGCCTGTTATTAGCTAAAGTAAAGGTCAAGTATCTGGAATTCTGGACATAAAATCCTCCTGTATAAAAAGATTAGAAAAAAATGCAGCGCACATATGACAGACGTGTGTATACGCTGAAAAAGATACGCTACGTTTTTTATTGAAAAGTTAACTGAAAGTCTGCAGACAAAGATAGATTTTGAGCTCTTAAAATATCTCTAATTGTCATTATAATCAGATTCAAAATATGCGGAAGTAATTTTTTTTGACAATAGATTTCTTGCATAACCAAGTGTCATTCCAGCTGGGATCCAACTAAGTTGGTAAACACTTTACAACGTTTTTTGCGCGAAAAGGCTGGATGCCAGTGTCAGCTACTTGCATGACATCGTCTTGGATGAAAATCAGTACGTGATGCACCAAAAATTGTGCATCAAAAGGGTGTCATTTGAGTAACTTTTTTGTTGTCATGCCAGTGTCAGCTACTTTCATGACACCTATTTGTTCCTATGATAGTCTTATCTGTCTATCTTATTTTGCTACTCTGCTGAACAGATACGTTTCTTTTACCTTTTTTATTCTGTAAATTTTTTAGTATTTGTATGTTTAACATAAGAGCCTGTTCATAATCTTTTCAGAAGCAAAGCAGCGAAAGCAAGAACGACCATTTGCAGGCTAGTGTTGAGTTTCCGCTCGCAATTTTTCCACAATCGCCTACATTTTTGCAACCAAGCAAAAGATCTCTCAACAACCCATCTTTTCGGCAATACGACAAAGGTGTGTAATTCGCTTCACCTCAACAGTTGCACCAATAGTTACTTTCATCTGTGTTGCAAAATTTTCTCCTGTGTAGCCAGCATCAACTAGTATATTTTTAACTTCAGATAGGTTTTCTTTAGCATTTTTAACCATTCTCACAGCGCTACTACGATCAGTTATTTCTGCCGTTGTTATATAAATTGCGTGGGGTAAACCTTGTGTATCTACCGCAATATGGCGTTTTATTCCTGAAACCTTTTTGCCTGCATCATAGCCTTTTTCTTCAGCAGTATCTGCATTTTTTACGCTTTGTGCATCAATTATGCAGAAGCTGGTTTTTTCTTTCCGACCATTGTTTTGTCGGACCACGCCAACTATTTTTTTTAATACCAGCTCCAGAACACTTTCTTTATTTGCATCTGCTTTTTCACTCCACTTCTTAAAATAGTCGTAACAATTCCGCCATTTTGGAAACTCTTTTGGTAACATTCTCCACTGGCAGCCACTTTTTAAGACGTATAACACTCCACAAAATACATGATATAAATCAAGTGTTCTTGGCTTTGTCCTCTTCCTGCAAGACTCCAGATCTGCTACAATAATCTCAAACTTTTCTCGACTTATATCACTTGGATATAAACTTCGCATATCCTACTTTATATACTTTATCCTCTCATTCTATCCCTTTTTTGAGATCACGTACAGGCTCTAAGAACTATACAAGACTACAAATGTTGAATCAGCATTACCTTAAAGAGAGTACCCATATTTTCAGTTAATCTTAAAAATTCACTGAAGATCTCATTCTTCTGTTTATTACTTGCATTTTCCATTAAGGCTTGCGCTCTTTCCTTTATACCAAACAAATATAAAAATTCTCTTTGAGTTAAAATCTCACAATTTAAGTATTTTAATGAATCTTTTAATGCTTGAAAGTTTACAAGTGCAGTAATATCACTGTTACCAATATTTTCAAGAAAATTAGCATACTGATGCTGCCTTATCGATTGCAAAGTGCTCTTGTATGAAGGATATATATAGCCATAATCTATGATCAAAGAAGCTCCTCCATTATTGACTATCTTATTCTCAAGTTTCTTTAATATTTCGATTCCGGCTAGGCATACTTCCACTACTGCACCATTGAAACCCCCTGTCATTCCAGTCTGGAATCCAGTTTTTGGTCTGGTTAAGCGCTGGAGTGACAATGAAAGACTGCCATCATCTTGTTTTATTACTCTATTTTCATACCACTGCTCATCACGATAAATAAATTGGTCAATTGGAAGGGCGTCAAATAACTCATTTGCAAAAAAAATAGTTGGCTGATTTGGTAAGTTGTCGACATCTGTGTGCCAGTTAATATCTAATCCCTTTAATTTCCCCTTTTGTGTTTTCTGTAAAATAGGGCTTATCTCAACTAGATGAATGTCCATTGAGCTAAAAAAACAGCTATATTTTTTGGTGACTCTTATTACATCATGAATGAGTGTTCCTTTACCTGGTCCAAGTTCAACTAGAGAAAATTTTGATGGCTTTCCTAATTTTTCCCATGTATTCATTATCCACACTGCAATTGTTTCACCAAATAGCTGACTAATTTCAGGTGCAGTAATGAAGTCACCATCTTTGCCAAGTGGTAATTTATTCATGTAATAGCCGTACTCTTTATGATATAGAGCAGAGTTCATAAAATCACTGATTGATATTGACCCTTGTCTTTTATCAATTAATTCGTGTATATAAGTGAGCATATTATTAATAAATGTTTAACTATAGCGTGCCATACTATAAAATAGTGGAGTATTTATATATATAATATAAGTTTAAAAGCGATAGTGCTTTGGTTATGAATAGTCAAGATACGGATTATGTTACCCTTATACCTCAAGATGATGGTGTTGAATATAAATTTGAAGAAGTTGTCAATTTTATAGAAAATAAAATTATAGGTGCTGATGGATTAACTTTAGCAGAGGTGTTTCAAGCGTTGGTTCAAATGCTGAATGGTGATCTAGAATTGGTCAAAAGAGTACTAGCATGTGCTAATATTATGGTAAAGCATGGAATGAGGATGGCGAAAGAGTCACAGCTAAGCAGAGCCGATGTTCTTCGAGCTTTAGAAGGCAAAGAAAGTATGCTCAATAGACAAGATTTTATCAAAAAACCATCTCTCCCACCTGCTATAAAATCGATTAAAAAGAAAAGTAGAGGTCTTTAAATGACTGCATCCATCAAAAAATTTACTGTACAGTGTGATTTTAAAGGACAAAATTCGCCTTTTGCAATATACATAGGAGATCCAAAGGGTGATACTCATCCAATTCACCATCAAGATTCCTGGCTTGCAAAGGAGCGTGGAGGAAATATACCTAACAAAGTCAAAGAAAGTCTGCAAAAATTACACAAGTTATCTCAAGAAAACGGAATTTCTTTTTCAGAATTATGTGCATATGCTATCACTGTAGTTAGCAACAATGATAAAAAAAGTGATAACAAGTAGTGAGATAAGTTTAATCTCTCAATATTTCATTTATAGAGGTCTTTGATCTCGTTTTTTCGTCTACTTTTTTTACTATAACTGCACAATAGGTTGAAATGTTATTTTTAGATGGAATGGATCCTGGCACTACTACAGAATAAGGTGGCACTTCACCGTAAGATAGTTTACTCGTTTCTCTATCAATAATTTTTGTTGATGCTCCAATAAACACCCCCATACTGAGGACTGATCCTTCTCTTATTATGACGCCTTCGGTTACCTCACTTCGTGCTCCAATGAAGCAGTTATTCTCTATAATGACCGGAGAAGCTTGAATGGGTTCAAGAACTCCGCCTATTCCCACTCCCCCGGAAATATGGCAATTTTTTCCTATCTGTGCACAACTACCAATTGTTGACCAGGTGTCTATCATTGTACCAGAATCAATATATGCACCAACGTTGATAAAGCTTGGCATTAGAACAACATTTTTACCTATGTAAGCAGATTGGCGGACAAAACACCCAGGGACTGCTCTAATTTTTGATTGGTAAAATTTCTCCTCATTCCATTCACTAAACTTGCTACCAATTTTGTCAAACCAGCAATTGGTATTGTCTATTATTTTGCTTTCCTCAGTGAGAAAATGTAATAATATTGACTGCTTTATCCACTTATGTACTATCCATTCTCCACTTGATAGCTTTTCTGCTACTCTAATTTTACCACTGTCAAGTAACTCAATTACCTCTTTGATTATTAATCTTGCTTCGTGTTTTAGATTATAGTCGTTAAGTTTTTCTTTATCTTTCCAAATATTTTCTATCTCATCTTGTAATTTTTTAGTTGCAAATTTTTCATTTATTATATACATATTGATATCAAATTTATATTATTTTATACGCAAGCACTATGAAAATACAATGTCATAATTGTACTAAAACTTACTTAGTATCTCGTGGGCAAATAGGTGAATCTGGAAGAAAAGTGAAATGTACAAACTGCAATCACATGTGGCATGAGTATCTAAAAGAAATGTCAAGTGAATTGTGCCCTGCTGGTATACAAGAAAAAAAAGCTAACTGGAGGCAAAGTTTAACTCTAGCTTTTGCAACAGTTGCAGGGTTATGCGTTATAATTGTTGGTGGTATCTTTCCAGGAGAGGTAAGTAAGGTATATAAAGCAGTTAGTGCATATAAAGATTCAATAAGCCATAAATTAGGATACAAAAAAGTGCAAACGGAAAATTCAAGTGCGAGAGAACTTGTTGTAAATGAGTTTTATCAAGATTACCTTTTTCTATCTAATTTTAGATCTAATTAAATAGGCATAAGTCATCAATGTTATGCAAGTAACTACACTTACTCCTCTATGATAGTGTTATCCCAGTGCTCAGACACTGGGATCCAGGAATTTTGATTGTGGATAAGCATATCAAATGGTTTGGTATAATAGAAGTCGGATTCCAGTGTCAGCTACTTTCATAACACCCTATGGTTGTTATGACATTATTTACTATAGGTTTGTTTCAGAAGCTTACATTTGGAAAACCAGTATAGATTTTTCCTACTTATGTGCTACTATAAGCCTGTAATGATAAAATAAGTGAATATGGATAAGTCAGAATACGAAATCATAGAACATGAATATGATGTGGTAATAGTAGGTGCAGGGGGAGCGGGGCTTAGAGCAACACTTGGAATGGCTGCAACTAATTTTTCAGTTGCCTGCATTTCTAAAATTTTCCCTACACGAAGTCATACAGTTGCAGCACAAGGCGGAATTAGTGCAGCTTTGAGCAACATTGCTGAAGATGACTGGCGCTGGCATGCATATGATACAATAAAAGGTTCAGACTGGCTTGGCGATCAAGATGCAATAGAGTATATGTGTAAAAATGCTGCAAAAGCTGTGATTGAACTTGAAAATTTTGGTGTACCCTTTTCTCGTACGGAAGATGGAAAAATATATCAGCGTGCCTTTGGTGGAATGACAACTCACTTTGGTAAAGGAAAATCGGCTCAGCGTACTTGTGCAGCAGCAGATAAAACTGGGCATGCAATTCTTCATACTCTATATCAGCAATGTCTTAAATTTAACGCTGAATTTTTTGTTGAATATTTTGTAATCGATTTGATTATGGACAAAGGGACATGCTGTGGAGTGATAGCTTGGTCGCTGTGTGATGGTACGTTGCATAGATTTCGTGCACATTCTGTGGTAATAGCAACAGGTGGTTATGGACGTGTTTATTTCTCTGCAACAAGTGCACACACCTGCACAGGTGATGGTAATGGCATGGTGGTAAGAGCTGGGTTGCCACTTGAAGATATGGAATTTGTGCAATTTCATCCAACAGGAATATATGGCTCAGGTTGTTTAATGACGGAAGGATGTCGTGGTGAAGGTGGGTACCTCGTTAATTCTCAGGGTGAGAAGTTTATGGAACGTTATGCACCAAAGGCAAAAGATTTGGCTTCTCGTGATGTGGTAAGTCGAGCAATAACAATTGAAATTAGAGAGGGAAGGGGAATTGGACCGAATAAGGATTACATGCACTTGAATATAGCGCATCTTGATCCAGAAGTGATCAAACTCAGATTACCAGGTATTAGTGAAACAGCAAAGACCTTTGCAGGAGTTGATGTTACTAAAGATCCGATACCTGTTATTCCAACTGTTCACTATAACATGGGAGGTATTCCAACCAACTATCATGGAGAAGTGATCACGTTGCAAAAAGGTAAAGAAGAAGTGGTAGAAGGATTATTTGCAATAGGAGAGGCAGCATGTGTTTCTGTACATGGTGCAAATCGACTAGGTTCCAACTCGCTTCTTGATCTTGTGGTTTTTGGTAGAGCTGCCGCGCTTAGGGCAAAAGAAAAATTGAAACCTGATACACCACATAAAAAATTGCATTCAGACTGCACAGACTTGATAGTAGATAGATTTAATAAAATGCGATTTGCTTCTGGAGAGTTCAAAGTAGCAAAAATACGAAGTGAAATGCAGCACACTATGCAGAAATATGCATCGGTATTCCGTGTTGCTGAAGTTTTAGAGGAAGGTAAAAAAGCTATAAAAGAAGTAGCAAAAATGATGCCTAACATTGCAGTTGAAGATCGTAGTATGATATGGAATAGTGATTTGGTTGAAGCTCTGGAGCTTGCCAATATGATTCCACAAGCAGTTATTACCATGGAATGCGCATCTAATCGCGAGGAAAGCAGAGGTGCTCATGCTCGTGAAGATTTCCCTGAACGTGATGATAAAAACTGGATGAAGCATACTATAGCATGGCTTAAAGAAGAGAAAAGCCAAGTTAGTGTAGAAATTGACTATAAAAAAGTTGCTGAAAAAACTCTGAGCGATGAGATTGATTTCATCGCCCCGGAAAAGAGAATTTATTAGTCAACCCATCTGGTTTATTTATAAATTGACGTAGTATTGATACATAGCTCATTTGAGTAGCTGGGCTTTCTGTATGCTCCGATTGATTTGACGATCTTTGTACTTCTTGCTCTGCTGAGTTGTTAGCTAAATTTTGTTGTTCAGTAACATTTTTAGGTTGTGTTGCAGTTTTGAGATTATCTTTACTGGTTTGCTGATCGTTGGTTAATTCTTTAACATGTTTCCTAATGCCGCTAAGTCCCAAAGTGACTATCAGACAGACCATGCCTGTTATAGCTATGATGGGTAACGCTGCTCCAATTGCAATTTGTCCTTGGAAGCAAGAAAGTGTTACCATTGTAATAATAGTAGTTGCTACTGTAATTGCTAACAATATGCTAGCTCTTCTGCCAGGATCAATGCATTTCCATGCAGCTTTGAGGCCATCTCCTGTTTTGTGTAGAATATGCTGACATTTTTTTGAAAAAGTTCTAACGTTATATTTTTTTTCAAGTTTTTTCCTTAGTTCTTTAGCTTTTACCTTTCCTTCTTGTGGAGTTTTTGAGTAATTTTCTAAATTACGTAAAGTGCAATAATATTTTTCAGTATGAAATTCTCGATCTTTTAGTTTCAGAGAACGGGAATCAGCACCTATTTCTAGCAGCTTTGCACAAAACTTTGTTGTATTGTCGTACTTTTTCCCTAGATCAAAAATTGTTTTCATTTGCGAAAGGTGGTTGCCTTTTTCTGCTTTTTTTGTTAGTGATACTTGTAGCGGTGTTCGTCCTTCTTCGTTAATGGCCTTTATAGCCTTACCTAACTGATCTTCAGATATTTCTTTTTCTTTTACTAAACTGGAAATCAACTCCAAACATGCAACCTTTTGTTCTCCTTTTAGCGAAGCAATATAGTGCAAAGCATTATTACCCTCTTTGTCTTGAGCAGTAATGTCTGCACTATTTTGGAGAAATAACTCTAAGGCTTTATATTTATTTGTTTTTTCAAATTTTTTATCTGTACATGATCGATTCTCATTCTTTTCTTTTATATACTGGAATAACTGATGTAGAGGTGTTAATCTTTCCCTGTTGGTAGTATTTACAGCATTACTAAATCTATCTTTGTCTGAAATTAACTCCAAACATGCAATTTTTTGCTCTCCTTTTAGTAAAGCAATGTGATGCAGAATATTATTACCCTCTTTGTCTTGAGCAGTAATATCAGCACCATTTTGGAGAAATAACTCTAAGGCTTTATATCTATTTGTTTTTTCAAATTTTTTATCTGTACATGATCGATCTTCATTTTTTTCTTTTATATGCTGGAATAAATAATAAAGAGGTGTTTGTTTTGCTGTATTTTCAGCATTTATAGCTTTTTTAAACTGTGCTTTAAGATGCTCTTTTTCTTCCTCCTTACTTACATTTAATATTATATTTGAAAATTCAAACTTTCGTTTTTGCTTTAATTCTAAAACTATTAGATGTAAAGCATTATTACCATCTGTATCTTTCAGGCTAATATCTGCTCCTTTTTGCAATAACTCCTTAAAGGATTTCTCATCTTTATTTTTAATTGCTAAATGTAGTTGATAATTATCATTACTATCCGGAGTATTTATGGTATGTGGTATAATTTCTTTAATTTTTGTTCTTATTTCTGATTTTAATTCAGGTTTCTTTACTGACTTTGCTAATTTTTCTAAGAAATCACAATAGTATGTCTTTTGCTCTTCTTTTAAGTATTGTAATTCTTTTGTAGATAATCCTAAATTGTCAGAGTTGGCTCCATACTCTAGCAATTTTGTAAGAAACTTAAATGTGTTATCGTTATCTTGGATTGTGTGAGAATCATGTTTCCCTTTTATTATCTTGTTAATTAGTGCTACCTGAAAAGGAGTCTTTCCTTCTTGATTTTCACTATCAACAAGTTGTGCTAAATTTTTCTCGTTAGCTATTTTTATCAAGGTATCTAGAAACTTAAGCTTTTGTTTCTTTTTGAGCGATGCAATAAGGTGTAAAATATTATTTCCTTTTTCATCTGTTATGCCACTGACATTTGTGCAATTTTTTAGATATTTTCTAAATTTCCTGTTGTTTCCATTTTGGATTGCATTTAGTAATTGAACGTCATTATCAGAATCCGATATTCTGTTTACTTCATCTTCAAAATCGCTATCAGAATCTGATATTCCGTTCATTTCATCTTCAAAATCGCTACCGTAGCCACTGTCTTGTTCATTGTACCTACTCAAACAACTTTTAGTGATTTCAGAAATTACTTGGTTTTTTGTTTCATTTGATATTCTTTTCGATCGTTCTACTACTTCACCTAGCACTGGAAGGAAGCACTGGATATAATATCTATAATATTTTTCCTGTTCTCTAAGTGATGCTTCTAATTTAATCAATACTTCAGGGCTAGCACCTTCCTTAAGTAACCTTTTGCATTCCTTGAGTGTTCCATCTCGACTTCTTGTTTTTTCATGCTTATGTTTTTCTTTTTTTACCTTTCTCTCTATAGTGTCATACAATTGCTTGTCTTTTTTATCTTGCTCTTGTTTTTCATTTTTGTTTATATATTCTAGTCTGTTTGCCTTAGTAACTAACACACTTAGATCTATCCTCATATTAAAACCTCAATATTAAAAGCTATTTTGCGTTAACGAATTGAATTAAACTTTTAAATTGAGCTAGATGTTGTCAAAATACAGGTAAAAAGGCAGAAAACTAGTTTCTATTAGAAAATCTGTTGTCATAATCAAATCCCCACTTTAGCACTTGTCTACTATTTTAACTATTTTATCTTAAAAAATAATAAATGTGGCTAAACTGTGAAGCGTGAATGCTGCTAAAAGAGATAAACAAATATTTTTATAGATCTTTCAAACTTGGTTTTTCTTCTAATTTTTTAAGCATTTCTTTACTTAGTATTGATTTTATCTCTTCTACGCTTTTATCAAGATCATCGTTGACTATGACGTAATCATATTTATTACTTTTACTTATCTCTTTTTGGGCTTCGGATAATCTCCGCTCTATTTCGCTTACATCATCACTATTACGCTTTTGTAAACGTAGTCTAAGCTCTTCCATTGAGGGAGGAAGTATAAAAACACTTACAACTTTTTCTCTTAAGATTTCAAACAAATGGAATGCTCCTTGCCAATCTATATTCAGTAAAACGCTTATTCCACTGCTCAGGTTTTGTTCTATAAAATCTTTTGGTATACCATAAAAATTCTCAAAAACTTTAGCATATTCAAGCATTTGACCAGCCTTACATAGTTCATGAAACTTTTCTTCAGTAACGAAAAAATAGTCTTTTCCATTTACTTCACCGGGACGAGGTTTGCGTGTAGTCATAGAAATAGACATAACTAAATCAGTTGATTGCTCAAGTAATTTTTCTGATATAGTAGTTTTTCCAGCTCCAGAAGGAGAGGATAGAATCAGTAGTATGCCCTCATTTTTTACGGTCATTTTTCTTTATTTAACAAGTACATTATAGAGTTTTTTAAGACTTTATATTTTTTGAGTCAAAGTTTAAAAGGCTAGAGCCTTCTAAATTAGAATTTGATAAATTGGCATCAACAAGAGAGGAATTATCAAAAATAGTATAACGTAAATCAGCTTTTTCAAGATTTGCCTTATTCAAATTAACGTTTACAAACTTTGCTCTGCTTAATATTGAATTAGAAAAAATAGCATTTTCTAAATTCATATCTTTAAACTCAAAGTAAGAATAATTTACATCAAATTTTTCACCCTGCGATATTTTCTCTTGCAGATCTTTAATTGAAGTTATAGCACTCTCTAGACCTGTAATTTTGCTCTGTCCCTGATTGTCAATCATAATTGAATTATCAAATTTGCAATCTGTTAAATAAGTATCAGCAATTGAACTTTTATATATGCTTGAAGAGAGGAAAGAGACATCACTCACTGTTGAATTACTCAAATTGCTAAGAAAAAAACTAGTCTTTCTAAAGGCATTGTCATAAAACACGGAGGATTTGAAATCACTTTCAATAAAGTTTGAATTAGTGACTTTTGACTTAGACCAGCTCGAATTATCAGCTAATAATTTGAAGAATATTGAATTTTCTATCTCACTCGAATCCATATTATGGTGGGAAAGAGTACTATTATAAATTTGAGAGTCTTTAATTTTTGTCTTATAAATTGAAGTTCTAGAAAGATCTGAATCTTCTATTTTTGCAGAGGTAAACAATGAATGATCAAAGAACGAACCACTCATGTCAGAATTCACAACTTTAGTATTATGAAACTTTCCATGACAAATGTTAGCGTTATAGGTATTAACTTTATACAATTCACTAAAACTAAAATCAATATTAGATAAATCAGCATCCTGAAGGTCTGCTTCGAAAACATATGCATGTTTTATCTTGGAACCATTTAGTATAGATTTAATGAAGTTTGAATTATTCCCTTTCACATAGGAAATTTGTGAATTGATTAAATTGGCTTTTTCGAAATTACTATCAACTATAATGGAAGAGTTAAGAGAAGCGCTTGAAAGATTGCTACCTGTAAAATCCGATTTTTTTATTTCTGTGCCATATATGTTAGCATTTTTTAGTGAAGAAAATTGTATCTTGAGCTTGTGTGCATCCACTCCAAAGAAACTTGCATTGTCGAAATTATTCTTCTGCATAACAGTATCGTTTATTTCACTATCACTAAAATTTATGTAGCTGGCACTTGAGTGTGATAAATTGGAGAAATTCATTTTTACATTCAAGAATTTTGCATGCAAACCAATTATATTACGCATACTTACTTTGTTGAGATTAGAATTGATAAAATCAGCATAACTGATATTAGACTGATCAAATATGATATCTGTTAAACTTGTAGAAGCAAATTTTGAAAAACTTAAATTTGTGCCTTTTATTTTAACGCCATGTAAATTAGCATTGGAAAAATTAGCACCACGCAAATCAACATCGATAAAAGACACATCTGATAAATCGGTGTTAGAAAAATCGGCACCAATTAAACTTACTCCATCAAAAATAGATTTGCTTAAATACAATTGACTAAAATTAGCACCATTTAAATTAGGACCAAAACCTTTCTTAAAATCTTGTGGTATGCCTGCTTTGTTGCACTGTACTAAAAATTTAGCAAAATCTTTTGTATTGTAAGATACGTATTTTACATCGTGCAGAGCACTTAAAAAATCATTGATTGCATCATCTCCATAGCATAAATGACCAACTAAAATTAATATCAAAAGTCTAATTATCTTTTGCATCGCAGGTACTTTCTTTTGTTTTTATAGCAAAGTTATACATCTCTGAGTCTTCTTCATTGTTTATTTCTTTATCCTCTAAAAGGTATGGCATCATTTCAGCAATTGCATTTATTATATCGATCTGCTTTTTCTCAATTGCTATGTCAATAGGGGACTTAAAATTATTATCAACTACTCTAGGATCAGCACCTTGTAATAAGAGAAAGCGAACTGTGTCTATTTGACCTTGTTTCACTGCATAAATTAGAGGAGTATCACCCAATTTATTTCTAAATCTTAGTATTTCTTGAATTGTTAATCCAATTTTTTCTAGCTTATTTATTACTCCTCTTAGACAAATTAAGTTGCCCTTCTTGATGCAGTAAAAAAATTGCTTACTGTAATCATCAGTAAATATAGTTTTAGGAAGGTGCTCATTTAGGCTATCATATTGTCTTTTATATATAGACTTGCTTTTATGGTTCCATTCTTTTTTTATTTCTTTGTTTAGCTTTGTCCATTTTTCGCTTTCTTCATTTTCTTTGTTCACAGGTGTTATATTGTCAGGCTGTTCTTCTTTCTTTTTCTCTGTTAATTGGCTTGTTGAAGGTTCGGTGTCTTTTTTGCTAATCTCCTCTTCAGGCTGTAGGTTTGTTTGATTATTGTGACTGATTTTCTTCTCTTCAGGTTCTTCTTTTTTTTCTTCTGATAAAGGACTTGTTAGAGCTTTGGTATCTTTTATATTAGTCCCCTCTTCAGGCTGTAGGTTTGTTTGTATATTTTCATTACTTGAAGCTACTTCTTCATTGATTACATTTTGGGTTGTGCTTTCTTTTGGCTCGCTGGAAGGTATTTCGACTACATTTGTTGAGTCTGTGCTTTCTTTTAGTTCGCTCAGAAGCGGAGAAGTTTTTTCAGCATCAGTATCGCTTTTCGATACGTTTTCTTGATTTATATTTTCTTCAGGTTGCTCTATAGCAAACAGGTTAGATAATAAAAATATAGCAACTAATAGTATGAAATATAAGGTATTCTTCATAAATATTATGATTAATTAAAATGATACTATAATCAAATGATTAATCTACAGTAAAAAATGCCTTAAGGTTTTATTTATAAAAAACATTTGTATTACCTTTTCTATACGAGTGTAATTTTGCAAAGACTGAATATCAAAGTTTTCCCCATTCATTTAGGTTTTGCCTTAAATTGTCATTTGAGTAGTTGACACTGGCTTTTTTCTGGATTCCAGCGTCACGCGCTGGAATTACACCTTCATAATGTTATTCCATTTCTCTTGTCATCCCAGTACTTGATACTGGGATCCAGAGGACTGAACAGGTAATAAGAACTGGTCACGCGCTGGAATGATAAAGGAGGAAGTGCTGGTTTGAAATTAAATTTTCTGGACTTTAGTGTCACGCATTGACCCTATAGTTTTCTTTTCTCGTCTACCTGATTCTCTCACTCTGCTGAACGGATATAAATTACTTGACACATTTTGTAGTTTGATTATTATTAGTGAAAATGAGGGTATTTTAGAGCTCGAAATTCACCTTATTCAAGTCTGCAGACTTTTCAACTAATCTCTCAATAAAAAAATATAGCACAGTCTACTTCAGTGCATACTTAATTTCTGTCATGAGGTGTGTTATATTTTTCTAAATCGTTTTTTATAGGAGGGTCATTATGTCTAAAATTCCTTAAAATTAATTAATTTAAACATTTATTAAATAGTGCAGTACTGCCTTACGCGTTGCTAATCCAAACTTTACTTGTTGTAAAATGACACAATCTGCTACATCATTGCTAATCTCAATACCTCTGTTTATTGGTCCTGGGTGCATAACAATTGCATCGGGTTTTGCATGCGATAGTTTTTGTGCATCAAGTCCATACAAATGAAAATATTCTTTTTCTGAAGAATTATTATTCATGCGCTCTTTCTGCAACCTCAAGAGCATAATTACATCAGCATTCTTTATACCTTCAGTTAATGAATAATGAAGTGAATCTACTTCAGAAAAATGCTTACACATCAAAGCTGGTGGTGCAATTAAGCTTATTTTTGCTCCAAACATTTTTAGCAATCTTATATTTGATCTTGCAACTCTACTGTGCAAAATATCTCCACATATCACAATTTTGAGGTTTTTTATTTGCTTTTTATAATTGATAATTACAAGATAATCTGCAAGAGCTTGAGTTGGATGTTCACTGCTTCCATCGCCTGCGTTGATTAGCGAGCAGTTAACATACTTTGTCAGTGTATTAATGATACCACTACTTTTATGCCTGGTTATTATAGAGTCAGGGTTCATTGCATTTAGTGTTTTTATCATATCTTTTAGATCTTCCCCTTTGTTAATAGAAGAAGATTTTATTGGTAAAGTTATAACATTTGCTCCAAGGCTTTTTGCTGCTATTTCAAAAGATGCGAGCGTACGTGTTGAATCTTCAAAGAATAGGTTTATGACTATTTTATTTTTCAGAACATGACTATTTTCAACTTTTTCTTCAAGGTATTGGTTGGCTAATTTAGTTATATTTTCTACATCACCGATTGTGAGGTCTGAGATATTTAATAAATTCCTTCTCTTGTCCATAGCTCCTTTTTTGAGCTTATTCTACTTTCTTAATTTCAACTACACAACTGTAAAGTAAAGTAGAAGGAAGCTATAAAATTTTATTTCCACTTACATTCATCTGCTATCATAACAGCCTCAAAGAGGTGCTTTTCAAGCTCACTTATAGGTAGATCATTTTGTGGATAATTCCCCCAAGATTTTAATACATCAGAAGTTTCAATACCTTCAACAATGGGATATTCTTGATTTTTTTTAGCATATAATTCTTGAGCTTTTTTACTTACAAAAAATTCCAATAAAGCTATAGCATTTTCTCTATTTTTTGCGTTTTTTGTTACTGCTGCACCACTAAGATTCACCATTACACCATCATTAGGAAAGAAAGCTCCTAACTTTTCTGTGATATTCTTTTTATTTTCTGATGAAAGGATTCTTGCAAAGTAGTAGCTGTTTACTATTGCAACATTGCCTTCACCAGCGGCTACAGCATAAATTTGATCTGTATCACCACCGCTTGGTTTTCTTGCCATGTTGCTTACAATTCCACTCACCCATTCTTTTGTTTTTTCAAAACCATTTTTTGCAATCATAAAAGCGATCAATGATCGATTATATGGACTTGTGGAAGAGCGTACTAATATTTTCCCTTTCCATTTTTCATCCGCTAAATCTTCATAAGTACTTAATTCCTTAGGATCTACTGATTCTTTATTATAAACCAATATTCTAGCTCTTTTTGTTAGACCAAACCAATAATCTTCATTATCTCTAAATTTTGCAGGTATGGAATTTTTTAGAGTCTCTGAATCCACTTGAGATAAGAGCCCTCTTTTTTTCGCTAAAATCAAATTTACCGCATCTGCAGTTAAAAACAAATCAGCTTCACCACCATTTTCCATGCGTGAAAGCAATTGAGAATAATCGTCAATGATATAACGTACCTTGATACCGGTATTTTTTGTAAATTCATCAAATAAACTATGTACTAATTCTTCTTTACGTGATGAATAAACGTTTACTACTTGTGAATCATCAGTTCCGCTATTTTTATATAGAAAATTAACGACTATCAATATAAATGCCGCTAAAGGTATAAATACTAAAGCTTTTTTCATAAACAAACCCCTTTAGCTTAAGGTACTCAAATAGCGAGGCCTTAGCAAGTATAAAAATTCCAATCAATGGACATTGTAGGAGATTTATTTCATTCACTTATACTATAGATAGCATCCTTACAATTGTGAGATTGAACTACAACCTGCTCAAGCGTTAAACTGCTGCGTTTAGCGTCTTTGCTATGATTTTCTCCAAGAACGTTTGTTCTTTCTTGTTTTATTTCCTCAATGAATTTCTCGTTAATATTTTGGGGATCAATCGTTTCTTCAGAATATACAAGATTAGTGCAATTTGTTTTTCTATAGTAATGCACGCCAAGATACACAGCTAGTAATGCAAATATACCTAAGCCTATAAGTGGTAATAATCTTATATTATTGGTCAAAGGGTTTTGGTAAAATGTTTGTATATTATTAACACCACCTTCTGCATAAAGAAATGAAGGGAGCGCTATATTTGCAGCAACTACACCAGTTAATAATGCAGTAAATAGTGGCCTATTATTAATTACGGACTCTATTTTATTAGTTTTACTGATTACTTTTTCATCAATATTGACGAAGCCTTTTTTAGATTCCCAAGCATTAAGCACAAAATTTGAATGAGTGCCGTTGCTATACTTCAGCCTTACAGACTTTATAACTTTACCTTCTGGCTGGTGTCTAAAAACATTGTCTAAAACTTCATCTGCATTTTTTCCTTGAGTTTGATATTCTTTGGTATTTACAAACTGTTTTATTCCAAGCAGCATTGGGCTAATTGCAAACAATGAAGCAACTGCAATAATCGGTACGACGGTATAGAGTGGACTGTTTGTAAAGAACGTAATAAATTTTGCTTTATCTTGTAAATATACTAAAGCTGTAGATGTGCTAAGCACGATAGCGGCCGCACCAAAAATTACAACGCCTTTCTGCTGCATGGCGTACTGCGCTTTGGGCCAGAATCTGTTTTTTTGCAGTTTAAATTTGTTATCTGTATCAGATTTACTATCTGAGATAAAAGAATTTTCAGAGCCATCTGTCTTATATGATGGTGGAGAAGTTAAATATGTACTGCTACTCAATTTTCTGTTTAACTGTGATGATGAGTTATTGGGATTGGGGACATCAAAATTATCATCTGAACTATTTTCTATAGTTGTATAAATAGTACTTTCTGAATTAAGTTTATTCGATTTAATCCATTCTTTTACTTCATCTAAATAATCACCACCCGCTGCTTTGTCTGTTGTTTGTTCACCAGATACATTAATCCCCTTTAATGTGATATTTTTTAATTCTTTTTCACTGACATCAACTTCCGCTATTTTTTGATCTATATTTTCTAAGAGGCTATTCATATCTTTTTCTAGTAATTCCTGTATGTTTCTACAAAAGTCATCAGCAGGATTAGTGTTCCGAATATTACCATCAACTAACATTACTTTTTGCGGTAACATATCTTTGTCTTTTTTATATGCTTTTAAAAGATATAAAACACATAGGTGTTTTCCGATTTGTGGATCTTGAGGCTTATCAATTGTTTTTTGATCTCCAATTCGTGAAGTTTGACGCTTAGTTATTCCTTTAAATACTTTGATGATTTGTGTCTGCTCTTCTGTTAAATCTAAATGATTTTTTACTATATATTCTATTGCTTTGGGGTATGTAGGTGATACAACGGCAACTTCTACTCCGCTTGAAAGTGCAGATTCTAATACAGACTTTAACTTTTCTTTATTTTTAATTCCTGAGTTTTGTAAAAATTCTTTTATTTTTTCGTCAGTTAATGCATTTTCTTTGCCTGAACCATAATCACTATAATTTTTGGATGCAAATTGATTGCAAATGGGACTCTCGACAATTGTTTGATTAAAATCAAATATTAATAGTGCGCTATTGCTTGCGAGTATATTTGAGATAATTTTCTCTACTTTTTCAGGTGGTAATGGATTTTTGCCATTTTGTTTTGAAGTGCTTGTTCCGGGAGTTGGTATTGGTGAAGTTGCTGCACCATTTTCATTAACTGCTGTATGAGAAAGCGGTGTGACGTTCTTTTCATTCCCAGGCATATTTGCTCCAAAATTAATTACAATGTTACATTAATTACTCTGTATTTACTAAGATATGGTAAATACTAATTTAAAGATAAATATGAAGAATTTAGTATAAAAATTGCTTATCAAAAATCCTCTCGTCTAATGAGCAATCTTTATCAAAAAGCAGAGTGACTGTGTTTTCGTGATCTTTCTGCATTTTTATCTGCGATATATCAGGAAATTCCTTGTAATCTGATACTACAAGTGCTGGACGATTTTCCACGTCGTTGATATCAATTTGCACTATTGTATCATTTGAGATTAGCGCTCCATTCCAACGCCTTGGGTAGTAGCTATTAATGGAAGTCAGTGCAAATAAATTTGAATTAAGTGGTAAGATTGGCCCGCCGGCAGAGAAGTTATATGCAGTGCTGCCTGTGGGAGTAGACAATATTATGCCATCCCCTCTGAATTTTTCTACTTTTAGCTTATCATTAATGGTAATATTCATCTCTACTATTTGATTTGCATTTCTAAAGACATACACTTCATTTACTGCTATGTAATGGTGTTTTTTGCCACCTATGTCTGTGGCTTCCATTTTTAGTAAAGTTAGCTGAGTAGGGACTGCATGTTCTATATGATCAATTGGATCTTTAAAACATTTATTCATTAAAAACCCGACGTTGCCGGTATTTATTCCATACACATGTGTATCTTTATTTCCTATGACGTAGTCGTGCAGGGTGCGTAGCATAAAACCATCACCACCAACAACTATCAGCAAATCAACTTCAGGCTTACTTGCTTCTGCTATATTGATAAAATTAAGCTCCTGTAGTAGTTTAGATACTTCCTGAGACTTGGGTAGTGAAGAAGCAATATAGCCTACATTTTTATATTTATACATGTTAAATAAAGAGGGGAGGAACTAAAAAAGACTCCCGTATTTATCATTAAATTTAGCTATTTTACTATCCTTCTCCCCTGAACCGCTTGTCAAACTTCCAGTCCATGCAGGATGAGTAAGAGGATCTCTATCAAGCTTTATTCTTTGACCTTCTTTTCCATAAGTGGAATAAGTTTCAAACTCTTGACCATCTGTCATAACTATAGTAACTTTGTGATAATCGATTTCTGCCATTGTTCTTACAAATTTCTTACCAGCTAAGATTTTAGTGAATCTGGTTCATTTGGTCAATCATTATTGTGAAATATTGACAAAAAATAAATAAAGTAGTATTCTCAATGAAGAATGAAAAATTTTTTATGATTTTTGCTTTTCCTGGTCAGGGCTCCCAATTTGTAGGAATGGGAAAGAGCTTATATGATGAATTTTCAGTTGCAAGGAACGTATTTGATGAAGTAGATGACATATTGGGTAGAAAGCTGTCTCATTTGATTTTCAATGGTCCTATTGAGAAATTAACCATCACGGAAAACGCTCAGCCAGCTATAATGGCAGTGTCAATTGCAACGCTACGTGTTATGAAGCACGTATTTGGCGAATCTCTTTACAGCGTTCAGTATGTTTGTGGGCATTCAGTTGGCGAGTATACAGCGCTTTGTGCTGCAGGGGCATTGACGCTTGAGTCTGCAGTTAAATTACTAAAAGTTCGTAGCGAAGCAATGCATGAAGCCTCGCTGAAATGTAAAGGTGGAATGGTTGCTCTACTTGGAGCAGAAATAAGTGAAGTAGAAGGTATATTAAAATCAGCTCAAATTGATTGTGAAATTGCAAACGATAATGGTGGTGGGCAGGTAGTGGTGAGTGGTACCGCAGAAGCTCTTGAGGTGTTACCTGATTTGTTTAAAAATTCGAGTGTGAAGAAAATGATTAGATTACAAGTTAGTGGGCCTTTTCACTCATCTTTTATGAAACCCGCTGATGAAAAACTTCTGGAATTTTTAAAAAGCATCAACATAACTCGCCCTTCGATTCCTTTTGTATCAAACGTTACAGCTAAGAAAGAAAGTGATCCAGAGGTCATAAGAGCTTTGCTCGCTAAGCAAGTCGTAAGCAGAGTGAGGTGGAGAGAAATGATTTTACATATGACAAGCCGTGGCACTAATAAATTCGTTGAAATTGGGCCTAATAAAGTTCTATCCAATTTAGTTAAAAGAATTGACCAATCTATCAATACAAAAAGCATAGGTAGTATTGATGATATTGATGGCTTCTTTAATGAATCATTAATGTTGACAGCAAAAAATTTTAAAATAAAAGCTTATAACTAACATAAAGTAAAATTTGGGCTATTTTTTTGCTTTGATTATTGATGGCAGCGGAATGTCAAACATCGACACTAAAGAATATGATCTGGCGCTAGGTGATACTACAGTTAAACTTTTTATTAAAAGTAGCGATACAAGTGGAATCAATTTTATCAATGTGCATCAAAATGAAGTAACTTCAAAAGAAGCCGGTGAGAATATAATCGAGGAGTTTGGTGGAAGAATGCTGTACATTACTCATGGTGATGGTACTCCGCGCAATGTAGAATTTTACTTAAATAGTGAGCGGTATGAATTCGATCCCAATCGCATGTTTGATGATGTAGGTGCAGAAGCTAGCTTAAGAGAGTTTGGCAATTTTTCAGAAGATGCTTTGAGAATTACTAGAAACTTTGCAGAAAAAATTTTAGACTTTTTGCTTCCTGGTCAAGATCATGTTATTGCTCTGCACAATAATCACAACTCTCCCAGCTACTCATTCAAAAGCTATTTTTCTCCACCACTTTCTCATGATGTGCTAAAGATTTATCCAGAGGTATGTCCAGAAAATGGAACGGGTGAATTTTTTTACACGACAGATGAGGGCTGGTTTAATGCTTTAAAACAGAAGGAAATTTTTAATATAGTATTGCAAAATAACAAAGCAGTCGAAGACGATGGTTCTTTATCTGTGTATGCTAGCAAAAATCATATTCAATACTCTAATGTAGAAGCACAACATGGCCATTTGGAGCAGCAAATAGATATGCTATCTGCTATGCACAGTGTTTTATTTCCTAATGCAAATCAGCCCTTATTTATAGATTTATAGTAATATAAAGCGCACTACACAATTAATGAACTACCTGTCATTTCATTTGGCTTTTTGAGTCCAAGTAGCTGTAAAATAGTAGGTGCAATATCAGATAATTTTCCATCTCTCAGTTTTAAATTTTCACAAGATATAATAAATGGAACTTTATTTAGAGTGTGCGCTGTGTGAGGTGTGTTATTTTCTTCATCGAACATACATTCCACATTACCATGGTCTGCTGTAACAATGAGTGCAGTATTACCCACTTCTTTGACAACGCTGAGTACTTTTGCAAGGCAATCATCTACAGCGAGCACAGCTTGCTCGGCCGCTTTTATATTACCTGTGTGTCCCACCATATCAGGGTTAGCGTAGTTTACAACTATCAGCGCAAATTCTTGAGAATAAATTTTTTTTACAAGCTCTTCTGTGAGCTCAAAGGCTGACATTTCAGGCTGCAGGTCATAAGTTTTAACTTTTGGTGAAGGAATGAGTATTCTTTCTTCACCAGAAAAAGGTTCTTCTCTTCCACAATTGAAGAAGAAAGTCACATGAGCATATTTCTCAGTTTCAGCAATGCACAGTTGCCGTAGTTTATTGTCTTCTATTATCTGTCCCAAAGTGTTGGCAAAAGATTCAGGAGGAAAGAGATAAGGGATTTTTAAGTCCGCTTTATATTGCATCATACTTAAAATTGAAGAGAATTTTGCCACTTCAGTATAGCCTGCTTTACCAAGACAAATACTTGCCAATTGTATCATTCGATCAGCACGAAAGTTAGCCAATAGCAATCCATCTTCTGGTTTTATACCTTGATAATCTCCTATTATTGCGGGCCTGATAAATTCATCGGTTATATTATTTTGATAATTTTCATCAATGAGCGATACTGCATCATCATAACGAGGCGCCTTTGCAAATGCGATGGCTTTATAAGCTTCAATTGTTCTTTCCCACCTATTATCACGGTCCATAGCATAATAACGCCCAGAGATAGTGGAGATTCTTATATCATTTTCCTTTATGCTTTCTGTAAATTCTTGAATGCATCTTTTCCCTGAATTTGGCAGTGTGTCTCTGCCATCTAAAAATGCGTGTATTACAACTTTAATTCCGCGCTGTGATATTTTGTTTGCTAAAGATGAAATGTGCTTTTGATGCGAATGAACACCGCCATCTGATATCAATCCCATTATATGGCATATGCCATTCTTACTTTTTAGATCATTAATAAAATTCTGTAGATTTGCATTATTTTCTATCGTTTCGATTTCTTGATTAATACGCTGAAGGCTTTGCATTACCACTCTACCACTGCCAATATTCATATGGCCAACTTCTGAATTGCCTATTTGGCCTTCTGGTAATCCAACATCAGTTCCACAGGCGGATAAACTGCATTTTGGATAATGAGAGCGAATATATTGCCAACAGGGTGGGTTTGCGTTGCTAATAGCATTGTATTTACTATTTTCTATTCCATTACCCCAGCCATCTAGTATACATAAAACGACTGATTTAAAGTTCATATAAAAGTTAACATCGAAACCCTCAATGGTACCAAAAACAAACTCTTCTCACAACTTTTGTGTTAAAATAAGAGATAGAAAAAGCTGCTTGGAGGCAATGGTATATGAAGTTTTTCATAAAATATTTTATTAAAGTGATTGACAGTTGCTGAAGTGTTTACTAAAACACTTGCATAGCTTTAATAGTGAGGTTAAATGAGCTCTAGCCAATATGTAAAGGATAATACTTTAGCAACATCAGGTTCTATAATTAATGTTTATAGATTAGTAAACTTTTTAAAAAGCAATACAAACATTACAAAGCTTATTTTACGATGTTCAAAAATTAATTATGAGGTTATAAAAGAATTAGCTCAGCTTTCTCATCTTACTTCACTTGATCTAAGTTGCAGTTATGTTGGTACAGAAGGTGCAAAGGTTTTAGCAAGCGGAAATCTTACAAATCTTACTTCACTTGATTTAGGAGGAAACGAAATTGGTGATGAAGGTACAGAGGCTTTAGCAAGCGGGAATTTTCCAAGCCTTGGTGAGCTTAAATTATACGATAATAAAATTGGCGATAGAGGTGCGAAAGCTTTAGCGAGTGGAAATCTTACAAATCTTACTTTACTTAGTTTAGGATTTAATGAAATCAGTGACAAAGGTGCGGAAGCTTTAGCGAGTGGAAATCTTACAAATCTTATTACACTTAAAGTATATGATAACAGCATTAATTACAGAGGTGCACAAACTTTGACGAGTGGAAATTTGGTACGTCTTACTTCGCTTATTTTTAATTATTGCAGTATTGATAGCACGTTGCCTAAAAATTTTCTACCTGAATTAAGAAGGCAATGTAATAAAAGAAAAATAGTAGAGGAGCCAGATAGCAAGCTAAGTGAGGTGCAGGCATCTTTGCATTTTGATAGTAAAGGCTTTAAACCTATATAACTTCTCACGTTTTGTCTGTTTAAGAGACAAAAAAGGTAGTGAATTTTGGGCTAAAAGTGAAATGTACAGATTGTATAAAATAATGCTCCCCGGGCCGGATTCGAACCAGCGACCAATTGGTTAACAGCCAACTGCTCTACCACTGAGCTACCGAGGAATAAACTGTTTTCAATTTATCATATTGAACGTAGATTGTAAATGATTTTTATGTGGACTTTAAACCTAGATATCATTCCAGAGCATGGAGCTGTAATCCAGTTTTTATTACCTGATATGCTCATTTGACAGTTAAGTCTTTTCTACCCCTATTTGCATAATACCTTGACGATTCTGTTCACGTTTAAAAGATACCGAGGTAGTAGGGTGTATTAATTTTTGCAAGCTGTTATTTTGCTATGGATTGCTGTAATGGCATCATCTATTTTATTGTTATCACAACCTGTTTGGGCAAGTTCGGCATTTCCACCGCAATCCCTTCTGGTTACAGTAGATACTAGCTCTTTTGCATTGATCTTATTAGTTAAATCTTTACTTACTTTGACAATCAAAACTGTTTTATCCTTTTCTGTTACCATGAAGGCTATTACAGTTTTCGGTTTTTGTTGCTGTAGAGCAAATTCCCTTATTATACTTCCTGGAACGTTATTGAAAGTGTGGCTTGCGAAATTTATTCCATTTATTTCGGTACTTTTTACAGTTTCTACACTGATAAGCTTTTTATAAAGATTTTTTATTTTGACTTCAAATTCTTTGCGCTCCTGGCTTACAATACTGAGTCGACTTATTATTTCATTTACTGGTGCTTTTACGCATTCTGCAACTTTTTTTAAGCTAATTTCATTATTGCGTGCATAATTAATTGCTTCTTGACCGGTTAAAGCTTCGATTCTTCTTACTCCAGATGCAACGGAACATTCTGCTACTATCTTAAACAAACCAATTTCTCCAGTACGCTCCACGTGTGTACCGCCACATAATTCTTTTGAATCTCCAATTTTTACAACCCTAACCTTATCACCATATTTTTCACCAAATAAGGCCATGGCTCCTTCATCTATTGCCTGATCCATACCTTGAATTTTTGTAGATGTAGAAAGATTTTCTCTAATTAGAGAATTTACCATATCTTCTACCCAAAATAGCTGATCCTGAGTTACTGGCGTGTTATGACTGAAGTCAAATCTTAGCCTATTCGGTGCGACTAGAGAACCTTTTTGAGTAACATGATCACCCAAAATTTTTCTGAGTGCAAAGTGTAGAAGATGTGTAGCTGAATGATTTCTTCTTAAGTCTTGTCTTCTTTTCTTGTCAATACTAGCTGTAACTGTATCACCTTTACGAACTGAATCAGATTCAACTATACATCTGTGTAAATATAGGTCGTTAATCTTGTTGGTATTTTCAACTATTACCATACTTCCATCAGATTTGATAAAATTTCCAATATCTCCCACTTGTCCACCTGACTCTCCATAAAAAGGTGTTTTATCAAGTATAATAGTTATCTTTTCTCCTTCTTTTGCAGAATCAATTACTTCATTTTTAGGGGAAATTATTGCGAGTACTGTTGCATCCCTTACTTCATCACGTTCATAACCAACAAATTCCGTTTTGCCAAACTGATCGATTAAATTAAACCATACTTGTTCAACAGACTTTTCACCAGAGCCAGTCCAATTAGCACGTGCTCTTTCTTTTTGCTCTTTCATTGCATTATCAAAACCTTTTTGGTCAAAATTTATTTTCCTTTCTTTCAAAATATCAAGTGTGATATCCAAAGGAAATCCATAAGTGTCATATAGTTTGAATGCTGATTCTCCAGATAGAGTGTCACCTGATTTTAAATCTGCAGTGAATTTGTCCAAGAGATTAATGCCTTTCATTAAAGTGTCTTTAAAGTTTTCTTCCTCTGATTTTAACGTTGTTTCTATTAAGCTTTTAGCTCTGATTAGCTCTGGATAAGCATCTCCCATATAAGCCAAACTTGTGCCATCTATGAGTGCAGGAAAAACAAGGTTCAATAGAGAATCATTATATCCAAGTAGGTGGATATAACGTACTGCTCTCCTGATCAATCTGCGTAGTACATAATTTCTTCCTTCATTTCCAGGAAGCACTCCTTCTGCGATGAGAAATGCAGCTGCACGAAGGTGATCTGCGATAATCTTATGAGCTACTTTATTTTCCGTATTTCCACAGTACTCTTGCGATTTACTTACCAGAGCAGAAAATAGGTCAATATCATAGTTATCATGAATGTTCTGCATAACAGCTGCTATTCTTTCAAGGCCCATTCCGGTATCGATGCATTTTTTTGGTAATTTTTGTAAATTACCTTCTTCATCTTTATTAAATTCCATGAAGACCAGGTTCCAAATTTCAACAATTCTGCCGTCTTCATGCAAATCCTGATTTGCATGATCGTAAAAGATTTCAGAACATGGGCCACATGGACCAGTATTGCCCATGCTCCAAAAGTTATCATCTGTTGTAATTCTTATGATTTTATCATCTGAAAGGCCACTTATCTTACGCCAAATTTCATATGCTTCATCATCAGTGTGGTAAACAGTTATGGATAGTCTGTTTTTATCAAGAGACAATTCTTCAGTAATAAATTTCCACGCAAATTCTATAGCAGTTTCTTTAAAGTAATCACCAAAGCTAAAATTTCCGAGCATTTCAAAAAATGTGTGATGCCGAGATGTATAGCCAACATTTTCAAGATCATTGTGTTTACCACCTGCTCTGAGACACTTTTGACTTGAGACGGCACGTTTCATTTCAGTTTTTTGCGTGCCGGTAAAGATGTTTTTGAACTGTACCATACCAGCATTTGTAAACATGAGTGTTGGGTCATGCTCTGGAATCAAAGGAGAAGAAGGAACTTGCTCATGATTATTATTTACAAAAAATTTTATAAATCTTTCTCTAATTTCGTTTAGCTTCATCGTTTTTACTGAGGTTATCTATGGATAATAAGTTGTAACAGAAGTAAAATCAATTTATCAATCTAGATATTAATATATACATTACTTAGTATAATAAAAGTAACTTTTACATAAAAATTTTAATAAAAAGATATAGGTTTAAATATTTTATCCACTAACATAGAGAAGTATTTGTTAATTCAAATAATACTTTTATTAATTAATTTAAGGAGTGTGAAATGCCAAAAAAATTCCAAAACACTAAGAATAGCATGCGAAAGAGAGAAACAACAAATAAGCAGGAGATGGATGGTCCAACAATTAGAATTGCATCTGACTTGGAAAGTATAAAACAAAACAGAAGGGTAGAATTTTTAATTAAAGGAGAGAATTTAACAGTAAAAGACCTCTCTATATCTTCTAGAGCAGCTGAGATAGGCTTGGTTACAGGAATAGTAAATTCAATAGACATTCCTCAAGCAATTCGTAAATCGACAATAGATGGAATTATTTTAGGTCTTAAGAGTGGAGAAATAGAAAAAGGTAAAGAATATAATTATAGAGAATTTAAGAAAATATATCTAAAAAACCTTGTAGATGAATTGGGTAAGGATAGTTCAAAAAAGCTAAAAGAAAGAACTGATGAAAATAGCCAATTGAGAGAATCTACTACTGAAGAAATTGATTATCAGATGCAGGAAGATGTAACTATCGAATCAGCTTCTTTAACAAAACAAGAATTCGATTTTGCATCAAGCAAAGTAACTACTAAAGAGATTAATGACGTAATAAATGAAATAGAAGAATCAAATGCTAGTTATGGAATTGCTCCTGAAGATATAAGTAGTGTTTCCCGTTTTGATAGTAATTCACAAGAAGTGTTAGATCATTCTATATTTAATAGCACAGATGTGGAAGGGCCTAAATTACCCGAAATAAATGGAGGACAGTATATAGGAATAGCAGGGATTGCTGGTGGTATGTTGGGTGGAGTGCTAGCAGTAGCTTTTGCAGGATTAGGATACTTTGTATGGCATAGAAAAAATAGGGAAGGTAGCTACGATGTTGAAAAAGCGATGAAAAACCTTCCTGAACAAGCTCAACTTGAGCATTCCGGATCTACATCAGAAATAGAATCTTTGCTCAGCAATGCTACATCCGTAGCACATCTATCTCCTCAAATTAGCATCGAATAAAATTCCAGAGTTTGATGGCACAACAGTGCCATCAACTTAGCTCTCTAGCATTTGTAATGCTCTGGAACCAAAGGAGAAGAAATTTTCCTGTCTTACAAAAAATTTTATAACTCTTTCTCTAATTTTATATCGTTTTTACTAAGGTATAATAAGTTGCAATGAGAGTAAGATCAATCCGAATATTAATACATATACTATTTAGTATAATAAAAATCTTAGTAAAAAAATGTGGACTTAAATAATTTATCTTTTATACACAAGGAAATATTGATCTATTTGGAGGTCATATATGCCAGGAAGATTGTTACACGTTAAAGATACTGTACGAGAAAAAGGATTAATCAATAAGGAAAAAGGAATAGATGGATTAGTATTGAATCTGAATTGCAAAATGTAGAACAAAATAGAACAATATATTTTCTATTGGGAGGAGGTGATTTAAAACTTAAGTATGTATGTATGCTTGATGATACATCTTATCGTATTCTTGTTGCTGAAGGAGAAATAGTGCGTGCAGAAAATCCAAAAGTGATGATTGATAATATCGTTTCTGATCTTAAGAGTGGAAAAATACGAAGTTATAAAGAATATAATGCCAAAGAGTTTTATGAAAAGTATCTCAAAGAGTTTTTGAGTAATGAGAATTTGCAAAAGATGGAAGCTGGTGATATTGAAAGTACAACAACAGAACTACCAAACTTAAAACAAGTAATGGAAAAAATGAAAAAATTAAACGCTAGTAATGGAATTACAATTCAAAATATAGGAAATGTTAAAAATACGACAAATATTTTGGGTAATCCTATGATTTATGATATGAACTTGAGAAGATTTAAATTATTGGAAACATCTCGATCAAATAAGGAAAATATGGGAGTGTTAACAGTAGGTATGTTAGCAGTGGTAGTAGTCTTGTTAGCAGCTATCGCAGCAGCTGTACCATTTAAATGTTGGTTTTATAATAGAAAAAATAAAATCCATAGTAGTTCTAAGGAAGAAACTCCATCTAGTAAGTTATTAAGTACAATAACCTTAGAAAGTAGAGGTAATAGTATTATTTAGCCAAAATATTGCAAAAATAGAATTTTTTTATTATTTTTTACAGTTTCCTCATTTAATAATTTTGATGTTCTAATTATTATACTTAATGTATCATTACCTGTTGTGTAAACAGGATGAGAATTTTCAATAATCTGCATCCTTTAGTAAGAAAAAATCAATACATTCACGATAAGTTTACCTCATATCTGTGTTTTATATGTGGAATTTCGAATGGAAAATTATGCAGGCAAAGAAAGAAGAATAGTGAATATAGTTACTCAACATTGGAGTGATATAAAAGGATCAGATAGAGAATGGCCAGAAAGACATGAAATAGACACTGCAGAAATCATGGAGTCATGGCAGCATTGTTTTATCATTGAAGTTAAAGAACGAGGTTATATATGTGAAAATGCAGGAGAAAAGGCTATTGAATTTTATGGTTTTGAACAAAAGATGTACATCGATAATAAGTATTCAATTGATGCACCATTTTTGCGGCTATATAAAATAGATGCAGTTATTGATAAACTTGAGACTGTAATAGAGAGTAAATGCTCAATTAACGAAGAGGAAGAAAGTGAAAGTGTTAAAATGAGGCAAGTATTGTTGCCAATTGGAGATAAAGAAGGTATAACACATATACTGGGTGTGATTACATTTAAGCTCCTCTAAAACACAATTTTAATTTGATTCTTTAACAAAATTATCTATACTCATAATTAATTACTACTAAAGAACTAAATAGCGGAACTTGTTTGGGATATGACAAAAATGAAATTAAAAACTAAATCTTCTGTCAAAAAGCGCTTTCACCTTACAGCTAAGGGCAAAGTCATCTCTACTCAGTCAGGTAAAAGACATGGTATGGTAAAGAGAAGTAAATCTAATATTCGTAATCAGCGTGGTACAACGATTCTTAATAAATCTGACTCGCGCATAGTTAAGCTTTATATGCCTTATGGTATTTAACAAAATGGAGGTAAAATAAAAATGGCTCGAGTAAAACGTGGAGTCACTACTCATGCTCGTCATAAAAAAATATTGAAGCTAGCAAAGGGTTATAGAGGACGGGCAAAAAATTGTTATAGAATTGCATTACAAAGAGTTGAAAAAGCACTCCAATATGCTTACAGAGACAGAAGAACCTGTAAACGTGATTTTCGTGGTTTGTGGATAATACGTATTAATGCAGCGGCAAGAGAACATGGACTTACTTACGGTAGATTTATGCATGGTCTTAAACTTGCTGAAATTGATTTAAATAGGAAAATTCTTGCTGAGATGGCTGTTAACTATAAGGATGATTTTGCTAAATTAGTAGAAACTGTAAATAGTAAGTTAGCAGAAAATTCTTAAAGCAAAAACACCTAATGAGAATTATTTTCATGGGTTCACCGGAGTTTGCAGTTAGTACGTTAAGCTTACTATTGAAATCAAATAACGAAATAGTAGCATTATATACCAAGGCTCCAAAACCTTCAGGGCGTGGGCGAAAGTTAACAAAATCCCCAGTACACGTCGTTGCTGAAGAAAGTGACATAGAGGTATGTATTCCTACCTCTCTAAGATCTTCAATAGAGCAAGAAAAGTTTAGAAATTTTA
Organism: Wolbachia endosymbiont (group B) of Xanthorhoe designata; assembly: GCF_964028585.1. Lineage (NCBI taxonomy): Bacteria > Pseudomonadati > Pseudomonadota > Alphaproteobacteria > Rickettsiales > Anaplasmataceae > Wolbachia > Wolbachia endosymbiont (group B) of Xanthorhoe designata. The sequence continues at coordinate 296,793 of NZ_OZ034794.1, read as the reverse complement.
AGTCAGATGTTGCAGTTGTTGCTGCGTATGGATTGATACTTCCAAAAGAAATTTTAAATATTCCCAAATATGGTTGTATTAATATTCATCCATCATTGCTGCCTAGGTGGCGCGGTGCAGCTCCAATACAGCACACAATTTTAGCCGGAGATCAAGAAACCGGAGTTAGCATTATGCAGCTAGATGAAGGATTAGATTCTGGCCCTATTTTAAAACAGAAAAAGTTTCTTATTGAAAAAAGCGATAATTATAAGACGTTGTATGATAAATTGTCTGAATTAGGTAGTGATTTACTGCTGAAAGTACTAAACGAAATTGAAAAGCAAGTTCCCTTAAAACAGAGCGATAACGATGCGTGCTATGCTGACAAAGTAAAAGACTATAAAATTTACGCAAGTGACGCCTGTGAAATTGCTTATAGAAAGGTTAAAGCATTTTATCCAAAAGCATTCATTAAGGTAGAGAATAAACGTATCAAGATACTTGATGCTGAATTTGAAGCCTTCACTTCAGGACAAGGTGAGATCATTAATGATAATATGCATATAAGTTTAAAAGGTGGTACTTTAATTCCTAAAGTTGTACAAATGGAAGGAAGAAATCCTTGCGATATTAAAGATTTTGTTCGTGGCTTAAAATCAAGTTTAACAAAAAAATTTATAGAATAGACTACTTTGAAGGGAGGGTGAGGAGAGCTAAAGCAACTTCTACAATTTGGTATTCCGCTGCTTGTTAGCGGAATCTACAACAAGATACCGCGTTTTGGTGTACGAACATTGCAATTTGCAGGTAATTTGAGTAGTAGATGGTGTCATTCCAGTGCTTGATAATGGAATCCAGTTTCTATTGTACAGCCACCTGGTGTGTTCATTGAAAGTGAAGTTTTCTGGATCCCAGTGTCTGGGCACTGGGATGACATCTTTCTTGGTCTCTTGTATCACAATGTTCGTACAGTTGTGGATAACGTGGCGGTATGACGTAGTAGCTATATATAGACAAATTTTCTTTTCTTAGATATAATCTTAAGAAACCTTCCATATGAAAATTAAAAGAGCTTTAATATCAGTATACGATAAGACAAATATAATTGAACTTGCATCGTTTTTGATGCAGCAACAAATAGAAATTCTCTCAACAGGGAATACTTATAAAGTGCTATCAGGTGCGGGAATAAAAACGCAAGAAGTTTCAGATTACACACAATTTCCAGAAATACTAGATGGCAGAGTGAAAACTTTACATCCTAAAATTCATGGAGGAATACTCTGTGATCGAAAAAGGCACGAAGAGGAAATGCAGAATCTAGAAATTAAGCCGATAGATCTGCTTATAACTAACTTATATCCATTTTGGAAAACGGTTAATAGCAACTCAAGTGAGAAGCAAATCATAGAACAAATAGATATAGGTGGAGTAGCATTAATTAGAGCTACAGCAAAAAACTTTCATTTCACTTCAGTGATTTCTAGAATTCAAGATTACGAAACACTGAAAGCTGAGATGATCAAAAATAACAATCAGACAACATTAGAATATAGAAAACATCTAGCAACTAAAGCATTTGCTCTGACTGCACAGTATGATTCTAATATTTACAATTGGTTTTTATCACAGGGTAAAAGCAATGAGTTACCAGAGTTTTTTACTCTATATGGATGTAAAGCACAAGGACTCAGGTATGGTGAAAATCCTCATCAAAAAGCTGCATTTTATAGCAATCAATTTAGCAAATATCCACTGGAGAAAATACATGGAAAAGAATTGAGCTATAATAATATAGTCGACATAGAGTCTGCACTTAACATAATTTCTGAGTTTCAAGAACCTGCAGCAGTGATAATAAAGCACAATAATCCATGTGGCGTTGCTGTTAGTGATAGTGCTTTAAAAGCATATGAAAAAGCTCTATCATGTGATGAAATAAGCAGTTTTGGTGGAATAGTTGCTTTCAATCGGGAGATAGATTTAAAGCTAGCAGAGAAATTAAACGAGATATTTTTGGAAGTGGTGATAGCACCATCGGTAAACAATGAGGTACTAAAAATTTTACAAAAAAAGAAAAATTTAAGAGTGATTATTCATCAATCTCTTCAGCAAAATGCAAAATATCAAATCAAAAATGTTGTTGGCGGGTTCTTAGTGCAAGAAAATAATAACCATACAGTAAAAGTAGAAGAAATAAACCGAGTGACAGAATGCACTACAACAAAAAAAGAGAAGGAAGATCTTATTTTTGCTTGGAAAATATGTAAACATGTAAAATCCAATGCAATAGTGATAGCAAAAGACGGTTGTGCTATTGGCATCGGTGCAGGACAAACAAGCAGAATAGATAGTGTGAATATTGCAGTAAAAAAAGCAGGTGAAAAATGTAAAGGCGCAGTGCTTGCTTCAGATGCATTTTTTCCATTTCCAGATAGTATAGTAGAAAGTGCAAAGCATGGAATTACAGCTATAATTCAGCCAGGTGGCTCATTGAAAGATCAAGACGTGATAGCAGCTGCAAATGAGAATAAAATTGCCATGTTTTTCACTGATGTTCGTAACTTTCTCCATTAAGCTTTGTATCCTGTCAAAATTATACCTACACAGGGCTTTGTTGCATAGCAGCTTATAGGTATGAAAATTGTAGTAAATTTATGTAGTTACTTTAAACTCAACTATACCTATCTGTAATTGTAAGCTGTACTCTTGAGCTCCTGATGCGATATAGCAAATCCTAAAATGCCTTGCTGTTTTTCTTTATAGACATTCAGCTTACCTTGTACATTAGTCTATCTGGATGACATTTTACTTTTTCTAGAATATAATAATTCCCTAGAAATTACCCTACTCAATTCTATTGTACCTTGTTTAACATTGAAACATGAGTCTGGAATCTAGAAATTTTTTAAGAACAAAAGTTATTCTAAATTTTTGTTGGTAAGAAAGACTGGATTTCAGTGTCAGCTACTCGGATGACACCATCATAGAGATCAGCTACTTGGATGATAAAAGTAAGAAATATCGAAGTGTTATACTAGACTTTATACCTCTTGCATTCAAACTCACATAAATCATGAATTGTGCACGCTTCACACAAAGGTTTTTGTGCCTTGCAAATGTATCTACCGTGTAAAACTAGCCAATGATGAGCATAAAGCAGGTATTTTTTTGGAACCACATTCAAAAGAGATTGCTCTGTTTTAAATATATCTTTTTCTTTCACAAGCCCAACTCTATTGCTTACTCTAAAAACATGAGTATCAATTGCCAATGTTGGAATACCAAGCCCCGAATTTAAGAACACATTAGCGCTCTTTCTCCCAACCCCTGGTAAAGATACCAAATCATCGAAATTAGTAGGCACTTTGCTATTGTACCTCTCAATCAATATTTTGCTGAGCCCGATTATATTTTTTGCTTTGGAATTATATAAACCAATACTGCTTATGTATTTTCTCAGCTCACTTTGCCCAAGATTTAGCATTTTTTCTGGCGTATCAACAATACTAAATAGCTCCCTCGTAATTTTATTAACACTGATATCGGTTGTCCGCGCTGATAGAACTATTGCAACTAATAACGTAAAATGATTGGTATAATTTAGCTCTATTTTCGGTATGGGATTTGATTGCTTGAATTTTTCAAATATCAATTCTACTTTTTTTGAGTTCACGTATAGAGCTAAAACTACACTGGTTACTATGCAAATTTAATTGCTTGAGGATTAGATAGTCCTTCAGTATTAACATCAGACATATCAGTTTTTACCTCATCAAAATTCCTTTCAGCAAACTCGCTTGCCACTTCTGCAAAACATTTTCTAACAAGAGGCATGATAATTGGCATCAATAATTTCCGCAAATCATACCATTTTAATAGGTCAGTTTCCTTTTGTACTCTATCTCTTGGATCCTCTTCTAGTAAATCTTTTGTGTGCTTGTCAGCATATATTTCACAGCCTTTTGAGAAAATAGGAGCTAATGCTTCAATTAATACTGCCAATAATAATAGTGGACCAAGTATAGCTCCACCAACGGTTAATCCATTAGCAATGAAATTTGTTGTAACTAAATAAACAGAAAAAGCAGCTAAAGGATAGTTGATAAGAAGTTTACTGCTTAGCGCAATATAGTTCATTTTACTCATGAATTCATCAGTAGAAATTTCTGAGTTTTTATACTTCTCCATATAATAATTCACTAATGAATTACAGAGTTTATTAATAATGATATTAAATGCTATGATCCACCATGAAAAATAGCAACCTATAGTAATTGTAGTTAATAGAGTTAAAGGCAGAAAACTTATTTTTGGGACTAACATTAGAGCATTTTTGCGCTCTATAAATTTCAATGCTAATGTCTTTTTATCTTCTTCAATTAGGCTTCTCTTTTCTTTTAGAGGAGTAATATAATTAAGTAATTGTATGCTTGGCTTTGCTATATATTGATATAACTCTTGCATTAACTTTGCAATTTGTACACTCTTCTGAAAATTATCTAAATTTGGATTTAATAAAACCCTCTCTATTTGAACCTGAAGTTCATTATAGCTTTTGAAGTCTTCTCCAAACGAACGATCATTTCTTTTTAGTATAGCAATCAACCCATCAAATCTTTACCTACAGCTTCTTTCTCACTGATTTTTAGCTCGTTAAACAACTTTCTCCTATAGTGAAACTCTCTTGCTGTTAAACGCCCATCACTTCCAGCGCCAATACTGACTTTAACACAAGGATTTCCTAATTCCAAAGGTTCAATATATTTTTTTAGCTCTTGATAGGCTTTATAAATTTGATCAAATCTATTTTTATCTCCACCCTTGTCAGGATGATTTACAAGAATTAACTTCCTATGCTGTTTCTTCAAAATTGAGCTAAGCTCTTCATAATTCTTGTCTACAACTTGTTTAGCTTCTATTTCCAACACATTAAACAAATCAGCATTATCACGAAACTCCTGACTAGTTAACTTAAAATGTTGACTCATTACTACGCCTCACATGAACATACTGTTAGTATAATACATTTTATGCTTTACACAAGCATAAACATGTTTAACTCTCATTAAGAGAAAAAACCCTCTTTCCCATCGTATAAATACAATTTGTCCATTCTCACTACATCAAAGTTATTTTCTTCGAGTTTTGTTAGTAAGTTATTCACGTCACTGTTTGTGATAGCTTTCTTTTCATTATCTGCAATAAACCTGCAGGTTATTTGATCGCTTGAAGATTCTGACTTTCCTGGCCAGATTGCAAGACCTTTTGAGTATATCGCTATAATCTTAGGATCACTTGATTTAAATAATTCTACTATTTGGTTAAAATTGCCAGATTTGTTCCAAGCAAGCGTTATGTCGCTACCAACTAGCTTTTTAGTTTTATAGTCCTGTTCATAGCTATCTTGTATTTTACTTGTTTTATTACTTGCACTATTGTCAATTATAAGTTCAGATAGTATTCCTGGTTTCTTTCCTAGATTATTTATAATAGCTTCTGCAAATTCTTTTGTACCCACTTTCTGTTTACTTTTTTTCTCCTTATATAAATCAGCAGTGTGTACTCCATCTTCCAAAGTCTTGAGCCACGCATCATAAATTAGTTTTGCAGTAGTAGCTTGATCTATGTAAATTAGCATATGCACTGCAGCATTTAAAAGACCAGAAGGATTAGCTATATTTTTTCCTTCAATATCAGGAGCAGAACCATGCACTGCTTCGAACATCGCATATTCATTACCTATGTTGCTACTTCCAGCAAGTCCTACAGATCCAGAGGTTTGTGCGACTATATCTGATAATATGTCACCATATAAATTCTCAGTTACTATAACATCAAAATTCTCGGGCTCTGTGGCAACTTTTGCCATTCCAATATCAACTATATAATGATCTGCCTTTATATCTGGGTATTCTTTTGCAACACGATCAAATGCTGCATGAAAAGTGCCGTCAGTCATTTTCATTATGTTATCTTTAGTCAGGCAAGTTACTTTCTTTCTATTGTGTTTTTGCGCATATTCAAAAGCGTATCTGCATATTTTCTCTGAACCGGATCTAGTAATAATTTTAGTGCATTGGTACGAGTCACCAGTGAGCCTATGCTCTATTCCCGTATAAACGTCTTCTTCATTTTCACGTATTACAACAACATCAAATTTATCGAATTTATTTTCTATAACAGGGTGATACGAAATGCATGGTCTGATGTTTGCATACAGCCCTAAATTCTTCCGCAGTGCAACGTTCAAGCTTTTGTGCCCTTTGCCTTGCGGAGTTGTTGTTGGAGATTTAAGTAACACTTTTGTCCTTTCAATAGACTCCCAACCACTCGGAGAAATTCCATGAGACCATTCCTTACTATAAACACGCTCTCCTATTTCAATAATATCTATTGAGATCTCTGCTTTCGCTTCACGCAATATCGACAGCACCGCTTCCATAATTCCTGGTCCGATACCATCACCATACGCAACTGTGACTGATGTTGACATAACTTCCTTAACTGTAAATGATTTAATGTTAATTCAAATAATATAGTGGCACAAGCAGCTAATATTACCCGAATTAGTATATTTACGATTATTTAATAACGCATCTTTATATTAGATAGTGATACTAGAAATATAAATGAGGCTATGAATATTGAAATAAATCATGTGGGCTTCATGAAGCGTACTGTAGCATCCACCCTTGATGCGGTCATATATTCACTCGCTTCTTTTTTATTTAAAGACTTTATACTTATACTATATATAGTAGTAGAAATACTAATGATAACAAGATTTGGTGGTACTCCAGGAAAATTATTGCTAAAAATATATATAAAAGATGCAAATACATTTACAGATGTTACCCTAAAACAGGTAACAATAAGATGCTTTTTTAGAAACTATTCTTGGATTATTTTTCTTCCAATTTGGCTGCTGTCTTATTATTACCTTGAACATCCTCAATTTGACTATATTGCCTTATGTTGTCTCTTGTGTCCTGTTGTAATATTAATTTTACTTTTTGTATTAGCAATATTTGATAAACGCAAACAAACGTTTTATGATAAGATTGCAAAAACAGTAGTAATAGAATATAAACCTAGTTGATGTTTTTCTTTAGTTGTCTGTATTATTGCTTACAAAGTGACTTTTTTGTTTCTGCATGAGCTAAATTAACTACCAATATCATACCTGAAGAATCCACCTGACCATTCTAGAAAATTTAATGCTGAGTACACTTTACTTTTAGCTTCTTCCATAGTGTTTCCTTCTCCTACTATATTTAGCACCCTTCCGCCATCTGAAATCCAATTGCCACTTTCATCTCGCTTAGTGCCAGCATGAAATACTAGCACTCCAGGAATGTTCTCAATTTTATCTAATCCTTTAATTACCTCTCCTTTTTGATAATCACCAGGATAGCCTTTACTTGCAACGACTACACAAACTGTAATTTTGTGATTAAACTCCACCATTTTTGTATTTAACTTGCCTTCTGCAACTGACAACATCAACTTTAGCAAATCACAATTTGGATCAAGTCTAGGTAACATAGATTGTATTTCCGGATCCCCAAACCTAACATTATACTCAAGAAGCTTTGGACTATCTTTGCAAATCATTAAACCAGCAAAGAGTACTCCTTTATAGGATGTTCCCATGTTAGTCAGTGCTTGAATTGTAGGATATATTATTTTTTGGATAATTTTTTGCTCCATCTCCTTACTTATAATCGAAGGTGATGAGTATGACCCCATGCCTCCAGTATTTTGTCCCTCGTTATTTTCACCAACTCTCTTGTAATCTTTTGCACACCCAAGGGTTATTACCTTCAACCCATCAATAAGAGCAAAAAAACTTACTTCCTCTCCAATTAAAAACTCTTCTATGATTATTTCTTCACCTGACTCACCAAGATTTTTCTCCACTAGCATTGAATCTATTGCTGAAAAAGCCTCATTTTCTGTGTGGCATATTATGACACCTTTCCCTGCTGCAATTCCATTTGCTTTAATTACAAGCGGCAATTTTATTTTATTACTACGGACAAAATTTTTAGCTAACCTCTCATCAATAAAACCCTCATACTTGGCGGTTGGTATACCATATTGTTTACATAGTTCCTTCGTAAAAGACTTTGATGCCTCAAGTTTTGCAGCTGCTTGACTTGGAGCAAAAACGTTTATCCCCTCCGCAGTTAAATCATCAGCAAGCCCATTAATTATCGGCTGCTCTGGACCAATAATTACTAGCTCTATATTTTCTTTCTTGCAAAATTGTGTAACATCAACTGAATCTTGAATATTTATATTCACAAGAACTCCAAAATTCTCCATGGCCGGGCGACCAGGAGTAACATATAACTTAGTCAAGGTAGGAGACTTCTTTAGAGCCCAAAGTAAAGCATGCTCACGCCCACCAGAACCTATAACCAAAACCTTCATCTTTATTTCCTCGCTTTTCTATATATGTCAAAATTATTGTTTGCTTATAACAGTATCATTACTCATATATCTTTGCAACACGTTTGGTATTGTAACTGACCCATCGGAATTTTGATAATTCTCCATTATGGCAACAATTGTTCTTCCTATGGCTAAAGCTGAGCCGTTTAAAGTGTGAACGTATTTTTTTGTTTTTCTGTCAGTTTCTAAGAAGTATTTAGTGTTCATTCTTCTTGCCTGGAACGTACCGCAATTTGAGCAGCTTGATATTTCTCTATATTTATTTTGCTCAGGTAACCATACCTCTATGTCATAAGTCTTTTGTGCAGCAAAACCCATATCGCCACTGCAAAGTAGCATTACTCTGTACGGTAATTCTAGTTTTTTTAATATCTCTTCAGCAACACTAGTCATACGTTCAAGCTCGTCTTTTGACTGGTCTTCAGTTGTGATGCTTACTAATTCCACTTTACCAAATTGGTGTTGCCTTATCATACCTCTTGTATCTCGTCCTGCGCTGCCAGCTTCTTTACGAAAACATTCTGAATATGCAGTAAAACGAATAGGCAGTTCTTTTTCTTCTATTATTTTGTCAGCAACTAAATTTGTTAAAAATACTTCACTTGTAGGAATTAATCTTAACTCATCGGTAGTTAAATATGAATCATCGGAAAATTTTGGTAGCTGACCAACGTTATACATCGCCTCGTTTTTCACCAGAGCTGGGTGATACACCTCAGTATAGGCAAATTCATTAACATGTGTTTCCAGCATAAAATTTATTAATGCTCGTCCAAGCTTAGCTAACTGTCCTTTTAATATTGTAAACCTTGATCCAGAAATTTTTGCTGCTTGCTCAAAATCCATCAAGCCTAACCTTTCTCCGAGTTCATAATGAAATTTTGGCATAAAACTAAATTGCCTTTTTTCTCCATATTTTCTGATTTCTACGTTGGAGCTCTCATCTTCACCTATTGGCACGTTTTGTGCAGGGATATTTGGTAAGTTAGATAAGATATTCATTAAGTTATCTTTCTCCATTTGCTCTTTTAAGCTGATTGCTTTTATCTCATTTGTTATGTTTCTTGACACTTCTACCTCATTTTCAGAGGAGCTCTTGCTCATTTTAAGCTTCTTTATTTCCTCTGTGATTTCATTGCGCTGCCTATTTAAATCTTGCAATGTAGTAGTCAGTAATCTTCTTTCATCATCAACATCTAATATTTCTTTTGCAGTAAATTCTCTTATCCCCCTGATTTTCATTGCCCTTTCAAATCCTTCAGGGTTTTTGCGTATATCTTCTATATCATGCATATGTTGTGCTATTACTAACATCATTACTCTACTTCAAAAGCTTTGAATGCTCAATATTTTTACATATAAATGCTAATATTGATTTTACCTTCATAATTTGCTAGAATTAGTTAACGTAGTATTCATAAAATATAACATGTTGAGCGTCAAAAAAAAGCACAATACATTTAAAGAGAGTACTCACTTCACTAAACTTAAGGCTAGTGGAAGATTTGCTGTCTACGCTTTTTGTATATATTTGGCAACTACATTTACCATTGGCTGTTTGGGATTGATAATGGGATCTTTCCTCTTAACCTTACCGTTTGCTATGCTCATCTCCAACCCTATAGTTTGGATTTTAATGGGAATAGTGCTTACAGCAACATACAAGATGGTTATTGAACCTTTATTTTACTTGGTAAAAGATTATGTTGATGGAAAAGGAGTTTCAGAGGGAAAAGAAAGCGATGCTAAAACTGATGAGCTATTAAAATCACCAAAGCAAGAGCAAGCTGTAAATAATCAAGGAAATCCAAAAACCCCAGATGGGGATAGTGGTATTTTACCAGGAAGTGAACCTGCCTCAAGTAACAATAGTCGTAGAAATTCTAATGCTTCAGGAGATAGTGGTTTGGGTGGCAAAGAGTTTCATGAAGATTTACAAACTCTTATGCATCAGACAAATAGAGAAAATTACTATTACTGGCTACAAGAACATGACATTTCTCATATTGCAAGAGCTGTATATAACTATTCAGAAAATTCAAGTGGCAATGTACTTTTTTGTATTCCTGGTGATGTGAGTACTTTAAACTCAAAACTGAAAGAGTATAAAATAGAACAAGGGAACACAAAAAAAATCTTTGCCTCGATTATTAATTTAGGAGGAAATCACTGGGTAACACTGATAGTCACATGTAATGGTAACAGACAATTTAGAGCTTATTATTGTGACTCATTTGGTAATAAATTACCAAATGAGGTTGAAGGAAAGGTAAAAGACGATATAAGTCTTGCTAATGAGATTGCTGAGAAGTGTCTATTACCCTTAAGTAATGAGGTGGGAAGTTTAATACGGGAAAGAGAAAATAATCCAGATAATGCTAGCCTTAAAGAGAAAAAAGATGATGTTGAAAAAACATTAGGTCATGCAAGAGAAGATAGAAATAAGTTAGTTAGTAAGCCAATTGATACTAGTTATATAGTGGGCATATTACAGGAAACCTTAGAGATAGGGAATGATAGCATAAAGAGTTCTGCGGTTGATCAGCAAAAAGATGGCTGTAATTGTGGAGTATTTGCTTTAGAAAATGCTCATAGGATTACGGAAATGCTCAACGAAGATAAATCATTTGATGAAATTGACAGAGAGTTATCAAAGCACAAGCCTAGGCCAGGACAATTGCACGAGAAGAGAAGAGAGTTCGCAAAAGCACTTATGGAGGATGAAGAGTGGAAAGAATCCATTGCTGAAGGTGGAATTTTACATGATGCTATACAGCAGCTCATTCCTGAAGATAGTAAGAAAGAGGAGGCAGAATCTACCACAAGTTCGATTATTCAAAATGTTGTTACAACATGTGCAAAATATTTGGGCCTCAGTAATTAATCAATAAGATCTATGTCCCTTCAAATAGGAAATTTGGCTATTGATTCTCCGGTTATTTTAGCACCAATGTCTGGAGTGACTGATTATCCATTTAGGAGTATTGTAAAAAAACTTGGTGCAGGTTTGTTAGTCTCAGAAATGATTGCAAGCAGGGCTATGATCATGCAAACTCTACAGAGTATGCAAAAAGCAAAAGTTGATGAACTAACCGCTGTACAACTTGCTGGTTGTGAGCCTGATATTATGGCGGAAGCTGCAAAGCTAAATGAGGACATGGGTGCGAAAATCATAGATATAAATTTTGGTTGTCCAGTTAAAAAAGTTGTAAACGGTTACGCAGGGTCAGCACTTATGCGTGATGAAAAAAAGGCTGCTGAGATAATAGAAGCTGTAGTCAAGGCAGTGAGTGTGCCAGTTACAGTAAAAATGCGTACTGGATGGAATGACGAAAATCGTAATGCTCCGCGCTTGGCAAAAATTGCAGAAGATTTGGGAGCAAAGATGATTACTGTACATGGAAGGACAAGGGCACAGCTTTATAATGGTCAAGCAGATTGGAAATTCGTTAGAAATGTTAAAGAGCAGGTAAAAATTCCAGTTATAGTAAATGGAGATATTAAGAGTTTGAATGATGTTCAAAGTGCACTTAAAGAATCTGGGGCAGATGGAGTAATGATAGGTCGTGGTGCTTACGGCAAACCTTGGCTGATTAATCAAGCAATAAACTTTTTGAGTGGAAATAAAGTTTCTGAGCCAACAGCCTTAGAGAGATTAAGCATAATACTCAAGCATTATGACAGTATTCTTGAGTACTATGGAAGCGATACAGGAATAAAGATGGCCCGCAAACATATAGGATGGTACAGTAGCGGGCTTCAAAACTCATCTGAATTTCGTGTAAGAGTAAATAACATAATAGACAGCACAGAGGTGAAAGAAAATATAATCGATTTTTTTAGTTAAAAACAGATTAAACATACTACCTCATTAGCTATATTCAATTTGACTGATCATAGTGCGATGCCACCACACTCTCTTCTTCATCAGAATGTAATTGATAACTATTATCACTCAGCAATTTTTCGTCATAAGTCTCAATATCAAAATATTTTTCATATTTATCTATATTTTCACAAAGCGAAAGTGCTTTCACCTTATTCATAACCAGACCCGTACCAGCAGGAATTAATCTTCCTACTATAACATTTTCTTTTAACCCACTCAAAGGATCACTCTTTCCGCAAAATGCTGCTTCCGTAAGTACTTTTGTTGTTTCTTGGAAAGAAGCAGCAGAAATAAAGGAATTAGTTTCAAGGCTTGCTCTAGTAATGCCCTGCAGAATAGGAAGATAATGAGCAGGTCGTTTTCCAGAGTTATTCATAGCATCATTTTCTCTATCAATTTCCAGCCTGTCGATATTTTCTCCAATTAAGTACATAGTATCACCAGGATCGGTAATTTCTACTTTTTGTAGCATTTGCTTTAAGATCACTTCTAAATGCTTGTTATCTATGCGCACACCTTGCAATCTATAAACTTGCTGTATTTCAGAAATCATATAGTGTGCTAACGCTTCTAACCCAAGCACACGTAGAATATCATGAAGATCAGGATCGCCATCCATCAATAAATCACCTTTACGCACAAAATCACCTTCATTGACTATTACATGCTTACTTCTTGATACTAAATACTCAACTGGAGAAGCTTGCTCATCTACAGGTTTAATTACTATACTGCGTTTTCCTCTACGGTCTTTTTCAGAGAACATTACATAGCCATCTATTTCACTAACGATAGAATGCTCTTTAGGACGACGTGCTTCAAATAATTCTATAACCTTAGGCAAGCCACCAGTAATATCACGAGTTCTAACTGACTCTCTCGGCGTTCTTGTGATAACATCACCTGCATGAACCTTTTGGCCATCCTGTACATTAAGCACTGCACCAACTGGTATAAAGTAACATGCTTCCACACCACTTGAAAGTGTTATTACTTTTTCATTATCATCAAGCAGTGCAATACGAGGACGTAAATTCGCTACACCAGAGTGCAATTTCCAATCTTTTACTACTCTATTTGATATTCCTGTAGATTCATCCATCACTTCAGTGATTGAAATTCCATCTTTTAAATCCTGGTAAGATATTGTACCACTCTTTTCCGTAATAATAGGTAGTGTATACGGATCCCATTCCGCAACTTTATCACCAATTTTTACTAACTCACCCTCATTTACATAAAGTTTAGCACCATAAGGCACACTGTGCTTCAATTTTTCACTACCAAGGCTATCAATTAAGACGATTTCACAGGAACGGCTTATCACAATTTTATTTCCGTTTTTATCTATAATTATATTACTATTGTTTAATTTTATTCTAGCATTAATAGAAGCTATAATATTCGAGGATTCAACACCTCTAGTCATTACCCCACCTATATGGAAAGTACGCATCGTTAACTGAGTACCTGGCTCTCCAACAGATTGAGCAGCGATAACACCAACTGCTTCACCTATTGAAACAATTTTACCAGTTGCAAGGTCTCTTCCATAACACAAAGAACACACACCAGGACTTATTTCACAAGTTAAAGGCGATCTAATTTTTATAGCATCAAGACCTGCAATGTTGATTTGCTTTACTTTATCTTCATCAATTAATTCCCCTGCTTTTAATAATAACTCTTTGGTTACTGGGTTATACATATCATTTGCAGCTGTTCTACCCAGTACAACACTCTCTAGAGATGCAACTATAGTACTACCTTCAACTATAGCTCTTACAATAAGGCCATTTTTCGTTTTACAGTCATGTTTTGTAACTATGCAATTTTGAGATACATCAACCAAGCGACGAGTTAAGTATCCAGAATTTGCAGTTTTAAGTGCAGTATCAGCTAAACCTTTACGCGCACCGTGAGTAGAATTAAAGTATTCAAATACATTTAATCCTTCGCGAAAATTAGAAATTATAGGTGTTTCTATAATTTCACCAGAAGGTTTGGTCATTAACCCTCGCATTCCTGCTAACTGCTTCATCTGGGAAGTAGAACCTCTTGCACCGGAGCTAACCATCATATATATTGAATTGTACTTACTATTTTCATCATACACAGATATCGCTTTTAACATATCATTCGCTATTATATCTGTGCACTTAGACCACTCATCTATAACTTTATTATACCTCTCACTTTTAGTGATTAGTCCGTCTTGATACTGTGCAGAAAATTTCTTAATTTCACCCCTTGTATAATCAACGTGTGTAGCTTTAGTTTCAGGTATGACCATATCGCAACGACTAAAAGAAGTACCAGAAAATGTAGCATACTCAAAGCCAAGTGTCATCAATTTATCAGAAAATACCACTGTAGCACTTTGACCGCAGCTACGATATACTAAATCAACAATGCTAGTTATTTCCTTAACTGTTAATACCTGATTTATTAAATCGAAGCTTAGATTCTCATGTTTAGGAAAAATCTGCCATAATATTAAACGTCCAGGAGTTGTAAAAATAATTTTATACTGAATGTTTCCATCGCTATTGATGTATTCCATTTTGTACTTTATACGAGAATGAATATGTAAAGTACCGTTGTTTAAGGAATGCTCAACTTCACAAAAAGCACAGAAAAGTGGTAAATCATCCTCCTTAAGTTGCTGTAAAGTTAGGTAGTATATACCAAGCACTATATCTTTACTAGGAACTATGATCGGTCTTCCATTAGAAGGACTTAAAACGTTATTAATTGACATCATCAACACTCTAGCTTCAAGTTGAGCTTCCAATGAAATTGGCACATGTACCGCCATTTGATCACCATCAAAGTCAGCGTTAAATGCTGTACAAACAAGTGGATGAAGTTGTATTGCTTTACCTTCAATAAGGACTGGCTCAAAAGCCTGAATACCAAGCCTATGTAGCGTAGGCGCTCTATTTAGCAAAACAGGATGCTCTTTTATTACTTCTTCAAGCATATCCCAGACTTCTGGCTTTTCTGCTCTTATTAACTTACTAGCAAATTTAATAGTTGGAGCCATTCCATATATTTTAAGCCTTGAGTAAACAAAAGGTTTGAATAACTCAAGAGCCATTCTTTTCGGTAATCCACACTGATTTAGTTTCAAAGTTGGACCAACAACTATTACAGAACGTCCAGAGTAATCTACCCTTTTTCCTAAAAGATTCTGACGGAAACGACCTTGCTTTCCTTTCAGCATATCGCTAATAGACTTTTTATATCCAGTAGCGCCAGCTTTATTTACTAGAGTATTACGACGACTATTATCAAAAAGAGAATCAACTGCCTCTTGTAACATTCTTTTCTCATTACGAATCATAATCTCAGGAGGATTTAAACTTAACAATTTTCTCAATCTATTATTTCTATTAATAATAGTTCTATAATGATGATTTAAATCAGAAACTGCAGGTCGACCACTTTCAAGCGATACCAAGGGACGCAAGTCAGGTGGTAAAATAGGTATAGCTGTAAGTATCATCCACTCAGGTCTGTTTCCAGACTTGATAAAATTTTCAACAATACGTAATCTCTTTATAATTTTCTTTCTTCTTATTTCAGAAGCAACAGACTCTAACTCCTGTCTTAAATTCTTCCTAATTTCATGTAAATCAAGGCGTGTTAGCAATTCTCTTATAGCTTCAACACCTTGCATAGCTATAAAGCTATCGACCCCATAGCTATCTTTAGCTTCATTATAAGCTTTCTCACTAATAATTTCACCTTTTTCAAAAGAGGAAACAAGAGGATCTATTACAACATAATTATCACTATATAAAATACTTTCGATATCTCTAAGAGACATATCTAATAATGCTCCAATCCTTGAAGGAAGTGACTTCAAAAACCATATATGAGCAACAGGAGATGCAAGCTCTATATGACCCATTTTTTCTCTTCTTACTTTAGAAGATGTAACTTCTACTCCACATTTTTCGCATATACGGCCCCTATGTCTTCTTTTTTTGTACTTTCCACATAAACATTCATCATCATTGACAGGACCAAAAACTTTAGGACAAAATAATCCACCTTTCTCAACTTTGAATGTACGGTAGTTTGCAGTTGAAACATCCGTTATCTCTCCATAAGACATACGTTTAATACTTTCAGGGCTAGCAATGGAAATGCTAACCTCATTAAAAGATTGTGCGATATTAGTATGAGATATATCTTCAATTACTATGTCATTTTGCTTCAAATCCACATTAAAACACAAGGAACGCAACTCTTTTATCATGACATTAAAGGATTCAGGAATTCCACATTCAAAGTTACTGTCACCTTTTATTACCGATTCATAAATCTTAACCCTGCCATTAATGTCATCAGACTTCACAGTTAACATTTCCTGCAAAGTGTAAGCAGCACCGTAGGCTTGCAATGCCCAACATTCCATTTCACCAAAACGCTGACCACCAAAATGAGACTTTCCTCCAAGAGGTTGTTGAGTAACTAAGCTATAAGGTCCTACTGAACGCGCATGAATTTTACCATCTACTAAGTGATGCAACTTAAGCATGTACATGTAACCAACTGTAACTTTGCGATCAAACTTCTCACCCGAGCAACCATCATATAATACAACTTGCCCAGAGTTATCCAATCCAGCAAGTTCAAATAGCTTTACTATTTGTTCATCTTTTGGACCTTCAAATACAGGTGCAGTAACAGGAATGCCATTACGCAACTTATACGCAAATTCAATGAGGTGATTATCATTAATATCGCGAATGTTATTACAAATAGATAAATTACTGCCACAACTATAAACCTCAATCAGGAAGTGACGTAAACTACTGTGTGCATCTTTACAAGAGTTAAAATAATTCTCTACTAATGTAGTCAATTCATTATTTAATTCATCCTTATTAGGCGTGTCTAAAATAGAAGCCGTTATTTCATCATCATTAATATCCTCAAATTTTTTATTATCAAGATATAATGCTGCAAATTTTACAAAATCATCATCACTGAGAGATCTAATTGCCTCACAAAAAGCACGTTTGATTTTATTGATCTCATCAAGAATATTGCCTACTTTTTCTCCTAATTTTTTACAAGCCCAACCTACATGCGTTTCCAATATTTGCCCTACATTCATTCGTGAAGGAACGCCAAGAGGGTTAAGAATAATATCAATAGGAGTACCATCTTCTAAATAAGGCATATCTTCTACTGGAACAACCCGAGAAATCACACCTTTATTTCCATGTCTACCAGCCATTTTATCCCCTGGCTGTAAACTATGTTTTACAGCAATAAAAACTTTTACTGACATCGACACACCTTGAGGCAGATCATAGCCTTCATGCAATTTTTCTACTTTTCGCTTAAAGTTTGTTATTGCATGTGATACTTTTTCATCAAAATCTTTTTTTAAGTTCTCAACTTGCTTAGAAATAGATTGGTTTTTCAATCCTATATCCCACCATCCCTCACGTTCAATAAAATTAATACTTTCTCGATCTTGAGAGCCAGAATTAATAAGAATTTTTCTTAATTCATCATAGAAATATTGATTAATAACATTGATTATATGGTCTCGTTCTTTCTCAAAGTCGTTTGCCTCTTTTTGCTTAATAAGAAACGCTCTTTCGTTTTCTTCTTCCCCTCTGCGTGTAAAGACCTGCACATCAATCACTATCCCTTCAATATCTGGAGATGTATATAAAGAGGAATCCACACAATCGAATGACTTTTCACCAAAAATTGTCATTAACAATTTTGTCTCAGGAGGCAATGAAAGAGAATGCTTAGGTGTAACTTTCCCCACCAAAATATAACCTGGACCAACTCTTGTACCAACCTTTACTATACCACTATCATCCAAGTGATAAAGATTTTCTTCATTAACACCGGGTATGGCACGAGTTATTTTTTCCGACCCTAAAGGAGTGTCATGTACAACACATTCAAATTCTTCTATATGAATAGAAGTAAATAGATCTTTTTTAACAACTTCACTAGAAATAATGATTGAGTCTTCAAAATTATAACCTTGCCAAGACATAAAAGCGACTAGCAAGTTTTGGCCAAGTGCCAATTCACCGCTATTAATAGCAGGACCATCAGCTATCACATCACCTTCCTTAACACAATCACCTACATGCACCAGTGGTTTCTGGTTAATACAAGTATTATGGTTAGAACGCTGAAATTTTCTTAGATGATAAATATCTACATCCAAGTAGTTAATTCCTTCTTTGTCAAAAGCACGTATAACTATAGAGTTACTATCTGAGCTGTCAACTATGCCACCACGTTTTGCTAAAACTACAGCACCAGAGCCAGAAGCTACGAAAGACTCCATACCAGTAGCAACCAAAGGAGCGGTAGGCTTCAATAAAGGTACAGCTTGACGCTGCATATTTGAACCCATTAACGCTCTATTAGCATCATCATTTTCTAAAAATGGAATTAAAGAAGCAGCAACCGATATTACCTGCTTAGGAGATAAATCAATGTAACTTACTTGATTACTATTTACCATTACAAAGGTACCAGAATACCTACAGTATAACATATCATCAACAAAACAATTGTTTTCATCAAGCTTTGCGCTGGTATCGGCTATATAATATAAACCTTCATCTATAGCAGACAGATACTCAATTTGATCAGTAACAACCTTATTAACTACTTTCTTATAAGGACTTTCAATGAACCCATATTTATTAATACGAGCGTATATAGCTAAGCTGTTAATTAAGCCTATATTCTGCCCCTCAGGAGTTTCAATAGGGCAAATTCTTCCGTAATGAGTTGGATGAACATCACGCACTTCAAATCCCGCCCTCTCTCTTGTTAAACCACCAGGACCTAACGCCGACAACCTTCTTTTATGTGTTATTTCAGATAATGGATTAGTCTGATCCATAAATTGAGATAATTGGGAAGAATTGAAAAAATCTCTTAAGACATTGGTTAACACTTTTGGGTTTATAAAATCAGATGGAGAGACTTTATCTAAACTAGAAGTAGACATAGAATCAACTACTGCCCGTCCCAACTTTAATAATCCAGTTCTAAATTGATTTTCTATAAACTCTCCAACTGAACGGACTCTTCTATTTGCTAAATGATCAATATCATCTACAGATCCTTGACCATCACGTAACAATACTATTTTTCTTATAATTTCAATAATGTCTTCATGTGTTAAAGTAGTTAAATTTTCCTCATAATTTAACCCAAGACAAGAGTTAAGTTTTAATCTACCAATGTTAGACAAATCATAATATTCCAGACTGAAGAAAAGATTACGAAAAAACTCCTCTACTATCTTTAAAACAGGAACTTCACCAGGACGCAAAACTTTATATATTTCATATAGAGCGTTCTCATAAGACATGTTTTCATCTAAGAAAAGTGTGTTTAATATGTAAGGTCCAACAGAAACATTATCTATGTTCAACACTGATATTTTATCTATAGATAATAATTCAAGCTTTTTTATATCCTCTAATTTTATAGATTCACCAGCAGATAAGATTTTTGTAGAACTAGCACTATCTATTAAATCTTCTGCAAGAAATAAACCACATATAGAATCATAAGGAATTAGATACTCTTTCAACCCGTTATCATATAGATTTTTAGCTAATTTTGAAGTAATACGAACATTAGCTTTAAGTAACACATTGCCTTCAACATTCTTTAAATCGAAAGGAAGCCTCACTCCCTTGAATTTATCAGGGAAAAAAGGTACTTTCCAGCCACTTTTATGTTTTATATACTCTATTTTTTCATAAAATCTACTAAGTATGTCATTATTTGATAAGCCCAAAGCCTTTAATAAAACTGATATTGGCAACTTTCTCTTTCTATCAATACGAAAATACAAATGATCTTTAACATCAAACTCAATATCAAGCCAAGAACCTCTATAAGGAATAACTCTAGCAGAATAGATCAATTTGCCAGAATTATAAGTTTTTCCCTTATCACTATCAAAAAACACTCCGGGAGATCTATGCATTTGTGAAACGATAACTTTCTCTACGCCATTGATGATAAAAGTACCTTTATCAGTCATCATAGGCAGTTCACAAAAGCGAACCTCCT
This sequence comes from Wolbachia endosymbiont (group B) of Xanthorhoe designata, assembly GCF_964028585.1. Classification (NCBI taxonomy): domain Bacteria; kingdom Pseudomonadati; phylum Pseudomonadota; class Alphaproteobacteria; order Rickettsiales; family Anaplasmataceae; genus Wolbachia; species Wolbachia endosymbiont (group B) of Xanthorhoe designata. The sequence goes on along the minus strand of NZ_OZ034794.1, from coordinate 276,368 downwards.
GCTCTTCAGCAGATTTTATAACAGTTGCAAGCTTAGAATGATCATCACCTTCTTTAATCTCTTGATATTTTTCAAGAGAAATACCATCCTGCATAATAACAAGACGTATAGAAGCAATAACCTGAGCAGAAAAAGTTATACCACGTTTTATACATTCAGATTCACTATATTTAAGATCATCTACCCTACAATTCAAAAATTCGATAGTAGCCCTATGCAAAGGATCAGATATTGGAAAAATTGTATGAAAGATAGCTTTAAGTCTTTCATTACTCTCATTATTAGGAGTAAAGGAATTATATGATCCCTTTTGGACTTTAACCAAATCCAACAAAGAATCTTTTAAATCAATCGACCTGGAATAAGAAACTCTAGGAACAAAAGCACTAGAAGCACACATATAAGAAGAATCAACCATTAAAATACCTTCACTAATTAAAAGAGCTATATCAACATAAAATTAATATACTAACATTTTATTCAAGCTCAACTTTAGTTGCTCCTGCTTCAATAAGTTTTTGCTTTATTTTTTCTGCTTCGTCTTTAGAAACATTAGCAGTCAAATCTTTGGGTAAAGACTCAACTAATTCTTTCGCTTCTTTTAAATTCAATGTAGAATTAACTTCTCTAATAGCTTTAATCACTCCTATTTTTTTGCTTGCATCAATCTCTTTGATTACAACTTTATATTCAGCTTTTTCTTGAGCAACAGGAGCAATAGCATTATCACTAATAGGCACCCCAGCACCAACAGCTCCACCAAGAAAAGAACCACTAGGCAACCCTATTTTTTCTTCTAGAACTTTTACAAGTTCAGAAGCCTCTAATAGATTTAAAGATAATATTTTATCAACCAAATCACTTGTTACATTATTCATACTTACCGCCTTATTTAACAACAAATTTATTTTTTAGAACTACAGTAATCCAAAACTCTCATAAGCCTCATAGAAGATGAATTAATAGACAATGCTAACCGAGCAGGAATATCATAAGATATTAAACGCATAATTTTAATACGCAATTCATCCAGAGAGGGAAGCTTAGCCAATTTATTAACATCTTCCACTGTTAATAATTCATTTATATGAGCCGCACAAATCACAGACATTTTTTCTTTGTTAGCATTAATAAAATCAACTATTACCTTTGCAGCTTCTACTATAGCGCTAGAGTATATAATAGCAACAGAACCAGAAAATTTACCTGATAAATAAGAAAATTTACCAGTCCTTTCCAAAGCCAAGCAAGCTAGAGTATTTTTAACTACTAACATCCCACCCATTACAGATTTTAGACTATTCCTAAGAATTAATGAATTGCTAACATTCATAGACTTGAAATTTATCAATATTAAGAAATCATTATTTACAAACACATTCATTATGTTTTGTATAAATTCATCCTTATCTTTACGCTTCACAATTTCTCTCCCTTAAATTATATCTTCTACTTTGTTTATTTTATGAGCTTTACCCATAGTTGAATTTAAAAAAACGCTTTTAAAGTAAACTCCTTTCACAGAAGCAGGTTTATTGTCTCTAATTACTTTAAGAAAGGCTTTTAAATTTTCCAGCAAATCATCAATATCAAATTTAATACTTCCTAATTTACCATGAATAACCCCATTTTTATCCGTCCTGAATTTTATTTGACCAGACTTAATGGTTTTAGTAGCTTCCGCAATATTAGAAGTCACAGTACCAAATTTAGGGTTAGGCATCAGCCCTTTAGCACCCAATACTTTTGCAATAGGAGTGATTTTTGCCATGAAATCAGGAGTAGTGATGCACCAATCAACATTCAACTTTCTACCTTTTTTTATCTCTTCAACTAAATCTTCTCCTCCTGTAATATCAGCACCAGCTTTTTCAGCTTCTAATAAATGTTTATCTTGAGCAAAAACAGCTACTTTAATATTCTTCCCGATACCTTTAGGCAAAACTACTGTACCACGCACCTGCTCTTCAGATTTACGTGAATCTACACCTAAATTGACTGCGATATCAACTGATTCATTAAATTTTGCTGAAGCAGACTCAACAACCTTCTCCAAACATTGCTTAGAATTATCATTATATGTACTCATTTACCTAACCTTCCACAACTTCTATACCCATAGATTTTGCAGTGCCTATAACCATCTTCACTGCTGAATCTTCATTATCTACTTTCATATCAACCATCTTACACTTTGCCACTTTAATGATAGCAGACATAGATAATTTAGCCACTAATTCTTTACCAGAATTACCAGAACCTTTACTTAATTTAGCTTCCTGCTTAAGCAAATAAGCCACAGGCGGACCGCTGACAGTAAAATCATGAGAGCGATCATCCTTTATGGAAATTCTCACTGTTACTAAATCACCTACTTTATAACTAGCGTTAGCAGCGCTAGTAGCTTTATTAAAAGCTTCACAAAATTTAGGAACAGGTATACCACGCGGGCCAAGTACTGAAGCAATTTTCGGTCCTGGAACTGCTTTCCCAGCTTCCATAAGTAAGTTAATCTTAGCAACTATATTACTCATAATTAATCCTCTATTTTCTCTACTTGAGCCAAATCAAGCTCTATTATTGTTGGCTTACCTAAGATTGATACTTCAACATTAATAATTTTTTTCTCATCATTTACCATATCTATCTTACCAGTAAAATTTTGAAAAAGACCATCATTAATTTTTACTTTTTCACCTTTCTCATAACCATAACTCAACTTTTTCGTTTCTTGAGCATTGTAAAGCGCACTACACATTGAGCGAATCTCATTATCCTCAATCACCTTTGGAACATTACCATTTTTCAAAAATCCATAAACCTTAAGAGATTTTGGTATATTATTAATAAAATTTAATACCTCATCGCATAAATTCATGTATAAAAAGACATAACCAGGAAAGGACTTCCTTCGTTTAGCATTTTTTTTAGATTTTAAATCCATCTCACTTAATTCTTCACAAGGAATAAAAACCCTATTAAAATAATTATTAATATTCAATCTCATAGAATTTTCTAATATATATTGGCGCACTTTCTCTTCATAATTAGAGGCAACTCTTAAAATGTACCACTTATATCTATTAAATTCCTTGCGTTTTAAAATTACCTCATCATCTGAAATCATCTCAAAATAACCAGACTCATCACCACAAAACCCAGTCTTTTGATTCAAAATATTTTTGCTTTCATCACACAGATGCATACATATATATACTTCGCATAACTCTTTTATATCAGATTTTATATCACATACTGTCTGATAAGGAATAAATACCTCCTTAAAGTAAACAGTATTGACTGCCAACTCGCATATATCCTTCTCATACCCGTAATCGACTTTAATGATATACCATTTATACTTATATTCCATAAATAATTCCAAATAAAGTCTTAATTACGTAAAGAGACATAAAATCTACGAAGCAAAAGAAAATCGAAAAGCATAATATAACAATTATTACAATAAACAAAGATGACAATACCTGCTGTTTTTTTACCCAAGCAATTCTCCTTATTTCTTGCTTTATATCGCAAAAAAAAACATACAGGTTTTTTAACATTTCTACCATAATATTAATGCAGGAGCGATAGGAATTGAACCTACAACCTCTGGTTTTGGAGACCAGCACTCTACCAATTGAGCTACACTCCTATAATTCAAAGTTTACTCTAAAATTTCCGAAACAACGCCAGAACCAACAGTTCTACCACCTTCTCTTATCGCAAAACGCAATCCTTTATCCATTGCTATTGGTACTTGCAACTCCACTTCTATACTTACATTATCCCCTGGCATTACCATCTCCTTTCCATCTAGCAATTTTATGCTCCCAGTTACATCCGTTGTTCTTAAATAAAACTGTGGCTGATAATTTCCAAAAAATGGTGTATGCCTTCCTCCTTCTTCTTTCTTCAATATATACACCTCCGCATTAAATTTCTTATGCGGGGTTATTGTCCCTGGTTTTGCCAATACTTGCCCTCTCTCCACTTCTTCTCTCTTTGTTCCTCTTAGTAATATTCCTACATTGAGTCCTGCACTTCCCTTATCTAGCAACTTCTTAAACATCTCAACACCAGTACATATCGTCTTTTGCGTCGCTTTCAGACCTATTATCTCTATCTCATCCCCTGTCTTTACCTCCCCCTTCTCTATTCTTCCTGTTACTACCGTCCCTCGGCCCGATATTGAAAATACATCTTCTATTGGCAACAAAAACGGCAAATCTATAGGCCTTGGAGGTACTGCTACATACTCATCTAACTTCTCCATCAATTTATCTATTGATTTCTTTCCATACTCACTACTATCATCCTCTAATGCTTTTAACGCAGACCCAACTATCACAGGCACTTCATCACCTGGAAATCCATACTTATTCAGCAACTCTCTCACTTCCATTTCCACCAAATCTATCATATCAGCATCAGCAACATCAGCTTTATTTATATATACCACGATATATCCAACACCCACCTGTTTTGCTAGCAATATATGCTCTCTCGTTTGTGGCATCGGCCCATCAACCCCTGACACTACCAATATCGCTGCATCCATCTGTGCTGCACCTACTATCATATTCTTTACATAATCAGCATGTCCAGGGCAATCAACGTGTGCATAGTGTCTCTTTTCTGTTTGATATTCAACATGCGCTGTTGCTATTGTTATTCCTCTCTTTCTTTCTTCTGGCGCTTTATCTATTTGATCATATGCTACAAAATTACCATAATGCTTTGTTATCGCCGCTGTTAACGTTGTCTTCCCATGATCCACATGTCCTATCGTTCCCACATTTACATGCGGCTTTCCAAATGCTTCTACTATCGCTGTCATAATTACTAACCTTTAATTATACTTTAACTTTAACTCATCAACCACATATTGTGGTACTTGTTCATAACAAGAAAAATGCATACTATACTGAGCTCTTCCCTGAGATATAGAACGCAAAACATTTATATAACCAAACATATTTGCAAGAGGAACCGAAGCAGTAATTATTTTGCTATTATTACCTAAATCCAGCATATCAACAACACTGCCTCTTCTACTATTTATATCACCCATAACATCACCCATATATTCTTCAGGAGTAATAATTTCCACTTTCATTATAGGTTCTAGCATTTTTGGACCAGCTTTATTTGCCATTTCCTTAAAAGCACCTTTAGCAGCAAGTTCAAAAGCCAAAGGACTAGAATCAACATCATGAAAAGCACCATCAAGAAGAGTAGCCTTAAAATCAATCAATGGAAAGTCGGAAATTATACCACCTTCTTTTATCAACTCTAAGCCATTTTGCACTCCAGGTATATACTCTTTTGGAATAGCACCGCCTACAATTTTACTTTCAAACTGAAAGCCAAAACCAGGCTCAAGAGGTTCGAATCTTATTTTAACTTTAGCAAACTGACCAGCACCACCTGATTGTTTTTTATGAGTGTAATCAATTTCAACAGATTTAGTGATAGTTTCACGATATGCAACTTGAGGCGCACCAACGTTAGCTTCAACATTAAACTCGCGCTTCATTCTATCAATAATAATCTCAAGATGTAGCTCACCCATACCTTTCAATATAGTCTGCCCACTCTCCGCATTTACTGACATCCTTAAAGAAGGATCTTCTGCAACCAATCTATTCAAAGCAACACCTAATTTTTCCTGATCTGAAGTGGTTTTCGGTTCTATAGCAGTTTCAATAACAGGGTCAGGAAATTCCATACGCTCTAATAATATAGGAAAATCAGATGAACATAAAGTATCACCAGTAATTGTTTTCTTTAATCCAACTAAGGCAACTATATCACCAACTTTAGCTTCGTTTATATCTTCTCTGTTATTTGCATGCATAAGCAACATTCTACCAATTCCTTCAGTCTCATTCTTTCCCGCATTTAACACAGCAGATTTAGATTTTAACTTACCGGAATAAATACGAATAAACGTCAAGCTACCTACAAACTTATCCGTCATCACTTTAAACGCAAGAGCAACGAATTTCTCTTTTTCTGAAGGTTTAATCTCAATTTTCTTTTCTGAATCTTTAGGATCAGTTCCAATAATTACATCAACATCAATAGGAGAGGGTAAAAAATCAACCACACCATCTAAAAGTGATTGCACGCCTTTGTTTTTAAAAGCTGACCCACATAATACAGGGACAAATCTTCCTTTAATGGCCCCTCTTCTCACACACTTTTTCAATAAATCAATTGGCAGATCGTTAGATTCAAAGTAAGTATTTATCGCCTCATCATCCATTTCAGCTGCAGCATCTAATAAAAGATTTCGATACTCTTGAGCCTTATCAAGCAAATCAGAAGGAATATCTTCATAAGAAAATTTAGCGCCTAATGTTTCTTCTTGCCATATAATGGCTTTCATAGAAATAAGATCGATTATACCTTTAAAATCTTTCTCACTTCCTATTGGCAATTGAATAACTAAAGGTGATGCGCCAAGCTTCGTTTTTATCATATCGACACATCGATAAAAATTTGCCCCTATTCTATCCATCTTATTAACAAAGCAAATACGAGGAACGCTATATTTATCAGCTTGACGCCAAACTGTCTCAGACTGAGGCTCAACTCCAGCAACTCCATCAAATACAGCAACCGCACCATCCAAAACCCTCAAAGATCTCTCAACTTCAATAGTGAAATCAACATGACCAGGAGTATCTATTATATTAATCCTATGATCATTCCAAAAACATGTTGTTGCAGCAGAGGTAATTGTAATGCCACGCTCCTTCTCTTGCTCCATCCAATCCATAGAAGCTGCACCATCGTGCACTTCACCAATCCTATTTTGCTTACCAGTATAAAATAAAATACGCTCTGTTGTGGTGGTCTTGCCAGCATCTATATGAGCCATTATTCCTATATTTCTATACCTAGATATTAAAACTTCCATACCACAATCAATCAGCTAATATTAAAAACGAAGATGAGAAAATGCCTTATTAGCTTCAGCCATTTTATACTTTTCTTCACACATCTTAAATGCACCACCACATTTATTATAAGCATCTAATATTTCAGACTGCAAACAATAAACAGTAGTTCTACCGCTCTTTTTTCGAGCAGCAGAAGTTGCTCTAGCAATCCACCTTAATGCCAAAGAAATTGCTCTATCTTGACGAATTTCAACAGGGACTTGATAAGTTGCACCACCAATACGCCGAGAGCGTACTTCTATAGAAGGGGTAACATTTTCTACTGCTGTTTCAAAAATTGATAAGGCATCTTTGCCTATTTTCTTTTCAGCTAAGGACAAAGCACTATAAGCAATCTTTTCTGCAATAGATTTTTTACCACATTCCATAATTATATTAATAAAACGCATAAGCAAGACACTACCATAACGAGAGTCAGGACTTGTTCTTTTTTTTGCTTTATTACGACGTGCCATAAATTTTAACCAGATTTCTTTACACCATATTTTGAACGAGCTTTCTTTCGATTTTGCACACCACGTAGATCAAGAGCACCTCTTATTATGTGATAACGTACACCAGGCAAATCCTTAACTCGCCCACCACGTATTAAAACAACGGAATGCTCTTGTAAATTATGACCTTCGCCAGGTATATAAGCCGTCACTTCACCGTATCCACTAATCTTTACTCTAGCTACCTTACGTAGTGCTGAATTAGGCTTTCTAGGAGTTGTAGTATATACCTTAGTGCAAACACCCCTTCTTTGAGGATTGCATTTTCCCAAAGCTGGCACCTTCTTCTTGCGAGTTAACCCTGATCTACCTTTACATATTAATTGATTTATCGTAGGCATATACTGTAAATTTAAAACTCTGAAAATAACTAAGTCTTAGTTATAAAATAATAAACCTCAATAGTCAATATAAAAATAAACATTACTACTCTAATAATCTCAGCCTAATTGCTTTGAAAGCTACTGATAATTATATGCTAAAGCGCACATTGGTTTTAATATTAAGAAATTATCACTTGCTGTGGTCGAATTAATATAGATATGGAACAAGTAATATACTGTGATGGCTATCAAAGAATATGCAGAAAATAATTCTTATAACTTATAATAGAGCCAAGAACTTCAACATTAATGCAAAAATACCAACCGAACTACCAGTAAAGCCAGATGATTTTTACAATCCTACTCTTGACACTTAGATTTAATGCAGCTACCTTAAGTTCAAAATTCTATACTCAATTTTGCTGTTCTTGCATACAAGGAACACGTTTTAGAACAATGAAAACAATCAGCGCTTTAATTAAAGAAGGGTCAAAGCTACTATCATCACATAGAATTGAATCACCACATTTGGATTGTGAAATCATCATGCAGTACGTACTTGGAGTAGAAAGATCATTCACAATCATGAATCACACCAATCAGGTACCAAGAAACAAAGAGCTTCTATTCTGGAAATTAACAAAAAAAAGAGCAGAAAGATATCCAATATCGCAAATAATAGGTAATCGTGAATTCTGGAGTAAAAATTTTATAGTTAACCAACATGTTCTAGATCCAAGACCAGATAGTGAGACAGTAATTTCAACAGTGTTAAAATATTACCAAAATAAGAAGCAAAAAATAAAAATTGCAGATTTTGGCACAGGCACAGGCTGTTTGTTGATCTCCGTACTTAGTGAGTATGAATATGCTATTGGAGTTGGTTTTGAAAAAAGCCTGGAAGCATACAAAATTACCTGCCAGAACACAAAGAAACATAATCTCCTAAGCAGAACTAAAATATTTCCAAATTCGTGGACAGAATGCAGAGATTTATTTGATCTCATAATAAGCAATCCTCCATATATTAAAAGAAGTAAGTTAAAAGATCTGCAAGCTGAAGTGCAAAAAGAGCCAAGAATTGCTCTTGATGGTGGTATCGATGGATTGAGCTGTTACCTGAGTATTTTTCCAATATTGAAAAAGTGCCTTAAAAAAGATGGGTTTGCGATACTGGAAATAGGCGAAGATCAAAGCAATATTGACAAAATAATACCCTTATATGGACTGGCTTTTCAAGAATACGCATACGACTTGGCTGGAATGAAAAGATGCATTGTTGTAAAGCAAGATAAAGAACATGACTAGTAGAACGCTAGCTTTCTAAGAACCCGCTCATAATCTCAAGAAAGGCATAAAGTAAGAAATAGAGTGTATAAATTAGGATATATGAGGAGTGTATACCCAAGTGACATAAGTCGAGAGAAGTTTGAGATTATTTTACTAGATCTGGAGTCTTGTGGAAAAAATAAAACCAAGAAAACTTGATTTGTATGATATATTTTGCGGAGTGTTGTACGCCCTAAAAAGTGGTTATCAGTGGAGGATGCTACCAAAAGAGTTTCCAAAATGGAGTAAAAAAGTAAAAGGAAATAAAAAAAAGTATTTTGGAGTGCATGTTAAAAAAAATAGTTAGTGTGGTCCGACAAAACAATGTTTGGAAAGAAAAAACCAGCTTTTGCATAATTGACGCTCAGAGTGTAAAGAACGCAGACACTGATGAAGAAAAAGGCTATGACGCTGGTAAAAAAATCTCAGGAATAAAACGCCATATCGCACAAGATGTAGATGTTTGCTATTTATTCTTAAGCTTATTTAAATAGCATTTACTTTTTTTAGTATGTAGAGATTTTCTAGGAATTATTCTATTGAATTCTATGATATTATTTTTTGTAACATTGTTATACATACCATAAGAGTGAACTGACGAAATTTGTAAAGGAGTTTTATGGCTTAGCTACATGATACTAACACTCAAGTAAATTTTCATCAATGACGCAATTTGCTATGTCTATATCTCACATAGCTTACAACTTGCTTTACTCCTTTTACTTTTCTTGCAATTGCTATTACAGCTTTTAATTCCGCCTTATTTTGAGCTATACCCATCAAATAAACGACTCTATCAACTGTATTAACGCTATAATTAATTGATTTAATATTTCTTTTTCCCAGAAGCCTCGTGCTTATCTCTGCTGTTATCATACCATCTACAGTAACATCTAGCATAGAAGCCATTTTAATTGGTGTGACTCTTATTTCATTTATCACTTCTTTAATCTCTTTTTGCTGCCAAGCTATTTTCTCTGCTGTGAGTTGCTTTTCATGATTATCAACATTTCCAATGAGTAATACTCTTCCTTCACTCACTTTAACTTTTATAGATGAAAACAGTCCGTGTTTTAAGAGTCCCTTATTGATTCTTATTACTATAGTTGTATCATCAATAATGTTTCCCAAGGATTTATCTTGCATTGTTATTGCTGTAGCCGCTGCAGTTGCTGTTACCACTATACCACTCACAAGAGCCGTACAGCCACTCTGTGTAATCAGAAAAATTGCGAGTAAGAAGCTTGCTATTAATCTCATTATTAATTTCCAGAGTTTAGAGCTTTAATTAAAGAATATTAATAAGCTTTTTTTATTGTGTAAATACTATAAATTGAATAAGCCTTGAATATTTCTAAGACAGTACCTATCTTAATAATGTTAGTTAAAGTAATTCAGGCTTAGATTCATAGTGGAGTTAACCAGTATTACAAGTTCAGTCTGTGGTACTAAAATCTAATCTTTAAATTGCATAAGATGACAGAAGTGGTTATCTATAATTTAATGAAGGGTTCTTGCGGATATGGCGAAATTGGTAGACGTGCCAGGTTTAGGTCCTGGTGAGCTTGCTCGTGGGGGTTCAAGTCCCTCTATCCGCACTTAAAGTCATGTAACTCAGGTTTTAAGAGAAAATTTATAATCACTAAGTACACTTTTGTTTGTATAAGAACCTGTTCTTAAGGATTGTATTTAACTTAAATTCTGGTAAAATGGCTTTATTAAAACATAAATAAAATATTGATAATAGGTTGTAATGTCTAGTAATATAAGTCAAAATGCAGTCGAAGCAGATACATTAAGTAATATATATACCTATAAGGAACTTAGTGTAGATAAACTAAAGTATGAGTATGAAATCACAGTTAGTAGTGATTATATAGAACAAAAGATAAACTCTAGATTACAAGAAATAGCAAAGGATGCAAAATTGCCTGGATTTAGATCCGGAAAGATGCCTTACGATCTTGTTGTTACAAATTATAAAAACGAAGCTTTGGAATATGTGATAAAAGATACGATTGACTATTGCTCAAGTGATTTAATGAAAAAAATCGAAGTTAAGTCTCACATCCATCCTAAGGTTGATATTATGTCATTACCAAACCTGGATAAAAAGGATGAAAAAGGCGACTTTCTGTACAAATTATCTTTTGAATCGATGCCAAAAGTGCCAATAATAGATCTTGATAAAATAAATTTGAAGAAAGTTAAGGCAAAAATCAAAGAGGGAGACATAAAAGAATTTATTGATTCTATAAAAACAAAATTTCCTAACTTCGTTTCTGTTGATGATGCTTCTTATCAAGCAAAAAAAGAGGATAAACTGATAATTGACTTTGAAGGGCGAATTAGAAATAAGCTCTTTCAAGGTGGAAGTGGCAAAAATTTTACTGTTAATTTAGGATCTGGAACATTTATAAATGGTTTTGAGGATCAATTAATTGGCATGAAAAAAGGGGAAACAAAAAGCTTTAAGTTGAGATTTCCTGAAGATTACCAGGTAATTTCCCTTGCGGGGCAGGAGGCTGCTTTTTCTGTTCGAGTTAATGATATTCAGATTGCCGAAGATTTGCAAAGTGATAATGAAATAGCTAGGAAAATTGGTTTTGAAGATCATTCTTCGCTAATAAATCATGTAAAAGAAGTAATTGATAATCAGTGTAAAGAAATGGGAGATCTCTTAATTAAGAAAGAGCTATTTGATTGTTTGGATGCTAGTTATAGTTTTGATTTGCCTATAGAGGTAGTAAAACAGGAACAGCAGAGAGTGGAAAGAGAGTTGAATGCTAAAGATGATTCTTGTAAAGAAGCTGAAAGACGTGTAAAGCTTGCAATGCTATTTATGGAGTTCAGTAAAGAACATGAAATATCATTAACTCAAAGTGATATTATGAATGTTATTGTAAATCAATATGTCAGTAAAGATGTATCATTTGACAGAGTATTTAAACATTTTAAATCAGACGGACAATTTCAGGAATTAGTTAGAGGGCAAGCGCTTGAGTATAAAGTGACAGATTATATGATAGAAAAAGCTAGTAAAGAAGAACAGATTGTTTCTGTGAAAGAATTAAAGGAATTATTTGATAATATTTGATAGGAAAAGGTATGACTCTTATACCAATTGTAGTTGAACAAACTAGTCGCGGTGAGCGAGCTTATGACATATATTCAAGGCTAGTAAAAGAAAGAATAATTTTCGTAACTGGCCCTATTGAAGACAACATGGCCAGCGTAATAGTAGCACAGCTTTTATTTTTAGAATCGGAAAATCCCGATAAAGACATTTGTATGTATATTAACTCACCAGGTGGTGTTGTAACTGCTGGTTTGTCGATCTACGATACAATGCAGTATATAAATCCAGACGTTTCAACTTTGTGTATAGGTCAAGCTGCATCTATGGGTTCTTTGTTGCTTACAGCTGGTGCGGAGGGTAAACGTTACTCACTACCTCATTCAAGAATTATGATACATCAGCCATCTGGTGGTTATCATGGGCAAGCAACTGATATAGAAATACATGCCAATGAAATTTTGCGAGTTAAGAAAAAACTAAATCAAATTTATGAAAAACATACTGGAAATTCACTGAAGAAAATTGAAGAAATGATGGAAAGAGATAAATTCATGGATCCTGAAGAAGCAATGAAAATTGGCTTAATTGACAGAGTAATAGCTGAGCGTAAAGATGTGAAGATTGAAAATATTAAAGTTAAACAAAAGGTAGTTTAATGGATAACAATAATGATTTACACTACTGTTCTTTTTGTAACAAGGCACAAAACGAAGTAGATAAATTGATTACTAACTCTTCGGATGGTTTAAAGGTGTTCATTTGTAATGAATGCATAGAGTTATCCCATAAAGCAATAAGTCAAAAGAAAGAGAGGGCTTTTAATTCAGATCATATATCTGATATGAAACTATCACTAAAGAAACCTGAAGATATAAAAAATTTTCTTAGCAAGCATGTTGTAGGTCAGGAACATGCGCAACATGTTTTATCTGTAGCTATGTATAATCATTGTCAATCCATGGTGCAACTTCATTCTATAAGTGATATTGAAATCGAGAAGTCAAATATAATGCTTATTGGCCCTACGGGTTCTGGTAAGACTTTGCTAGCAAAAACACTTGCTAAAGTTTCAGATGTACCATTTGCTATGGCTGATGCAACAACTTTGACTGAAGCAGGTTATGTGGGTGATGATGTAGAAAGCGTGTTATCACGTCTATTACAAGCTGCAAATTATGATGTTGCAAAGGCACAGCATGGTATAGTGTTTATCGATGAAATAGACAAAATCACAAGAAAGTCTGAAAGCGCTTCAATAACCCGTGATGTTTCAGGTGAAGGGGTCCAACAAGCTCTACTAAAAATCATGGAAGGTACGGTTGCTTATGTTCCTCCACAAGGAGGGCGAAAACACCCGCAACAAGAGTTTATACAAGTAGACACTAGTAACATACTATTTATTTGTGGAGGAGCTTTTGAAGGCCTCAATAAAATTATTGAGGCAAGAAAAAAGGGAACATCAGTTGGCTTTGGAGCGGATATAAGTCAGTCTAAAGCACAAAAGAAAAAAAATGCTTTACGCGATGCTCAACCTGAGGACTTAATTAAATTCGGTTTAATACCCGAATTTGTAGGACGAGTTCCGATAATTGCCGTTTTAGATGAGCTGAATCATGAGGATTTAATACATGCGTTAACGGAACCAAGAAATGCGCTAATAAAACAATATAAAGCATTATTTGCATTTAGCAAAGTAACCCTTGAGTTTTCAGATGAAGCAATATCAGCTATTGCTAAAAAAGCTATGAGCTATAAAATAGGTGCAAGAATATTACGTACTATCTTAGGGTCACTTTTGCTTGATGTTATGTATATATCCGGCAACGGAGGTTTTGAAGGTAGCACTATAACGGTTACTAAGAAAATGGTAGAATTAGGCAAAGCGACGATTAATCATAATAATAAGGGTAGTGTTATAACGGTTAATGATTAATTTGAGGCATATATTATGAGTATTGGACGTGCTGTAAATTTTAATTCTACTGTATTACCAGTATTACCTCTAAGAGATGTAGTAATTTTTCCAAATATAATGTTGCCTTTATTCGTAGGTAGAGAAAAATCTGTTCATGCACTAGAGTATGCAATAAGTAGCAGCAGTCACCAAAACGAGATTTTTCTCATAGCACAAAAAGATGGTTCTATTGATAATCCAGAGCCAGAGAATCTTTATGAAGTAGGCGTGTTAGCAAACATTATACAACCATTAATAAAACTGCCTGACAATGCAGTAAAAGTCATGATTCATGGGGTAAGAAGGGGAAGAGTTATAGAATATATTAGCTCTCACACTTTGTTACAGGCCAGAGTAGCGTTGGATGGTCATTATGAGTATGGAGAAAATGAAGATAATATTGATTTAGAAGCTTTAAGGCGTTCTGTTATAGATGCATTCGACAATTGGTGTAAACTAAGCAAGAAAAGTCGACCCGAGATTATTATTGACCCCATTGATCAAGTTAAAGAGGTTAATCAAATTGTAGATATGATAGCTTCGCACTTAAATATAAAGGTATCAGATAAGCAAAACATACTTGAAGTTTATAACCCAAAAGAGCGCTTAAAAAAAGTTTTTGCTCTTATTGAGAGAGAAATAAGTATTTTGAGTGCACAAAACCGCTTGTATAAGACAATTAAATCACAGGTTGAAAGTACTCAAAAAGTTTACTACCTTAATGAGCAATTAAAAGCTATACAGAAAGAATTAGGTGAGTTTGAAAATGGAGATGAAGGGAATATACTCAATGAATTTGAAAAAAAGATAAATGAAACAAAGCTTTCTGAGGAAGCAAAAGAGAAAGCCATAACTGACTTAAAGAGATATAAGAAAATGAATCCCATTTCTCCTGAAGCAACAGTTATATCTAGTTACTTGCATTGGTTGCTTGATTTGCCATGGGGAAAGTACAAAGATGCAAAAATTAACTTAAATGCGGCTAAAAAAATCTTAGATGAAAATCATTATGGCATAGAGAAAGTAAAAGATAGAATAATAGAATTTTTAGCAGTATTAAAGAGAGTAAAAGAGATAAAGGGTCCTATACTTTGCTTAGTTGGACCACCTGGTGTTGGTAAAACTTCTTTAGCTAAGTCTATGGCAAAAGCAGTAGGAAGAGATTTTGTTCGTATATCTCTTGGTGGTATACGTGATGAGTCTGAAATACGAGGACACAGGAAAACTTATATTGGCTCAATGCCTGGTAAAATCATTCAACACATGAAAAAAGCTAATTCATGCAACCCGCTTTTCCTGCTTGATGAAATAGATAAGATGGGTTCTGATTCGCGTGGTGATCCTGCATCTGCATTACTTGAGGTTTTGGATACTGAGCACAATAAACATTTTACAGATCATTACTTGGAAGTTGAGTTTGATCTTTCAAGTGTAATGTTTGTAGCCACAGCAAATAGCTTAAATTTACCGCATCCTTTGCGTGATAGGATGGAAATTATACAATTACCTGGGTATACCGAAGACGAGAAGATCAGTATTGCTACACATCACCTTATTCCAAAATTAAAAAAAGAGCATGGTTTGCATCAGAAGGAGTGGGAAATAACCAATGAAGCATTATACGAGTTGATACGTTTATATACACGTGAAAGCGGCGTGCGAAGCATGGAAAGGGAACTTGCAAAACTCATGAGAAAGGCAGTTAAAGCAATATTAACTGATAAAAATAAGAAAATATCCGTAGAGACTGGTAATTTACAAGATTATCTAGGGGTACGTAAGTATACCTTTGGCATTGCAGAAAATGAGAGTTTGGTAGGGATAGTAACTGGTCTTGCCTATACTGAAACAGGTGGTGATATTTTGATGATAGAGTCAGTCCTAATTCCTGGTAAGGGGGAGATAAAATATACAGGAAAGCTTGGAGGAGTTATGCAAGAGTCTATAAAAGCTGCGTATAGTTATGTGCGATCAAATTGTTTATTTTTCGGTATAAAGCCCGAAAAATTCCAAAATAATGATATACATTTGCATGTACCTGAAGGTGCTGTGCCAAAAGATGGTCCCTCTGCTGGCAGTGCAGTATGTACGTCTATTGTTTCTCTCATGACAAATATATCAGTTAACAAAAGTGTTGCTATGACAGGCGAAGTAACATTGCGCGGTAGAGTTTTGGCTATCGGGGGCTTGAGAGAAAAATTGCTTGCTGCGCTAAGAGGATCAATCAAAATTGTGATTATACCAAGTGAAAATGAGAAAGATATGCAGGAGATTCCCGCAAATATTAAAGAAGGGATCAACGTAATTTTTGCTAAGAATATTGATGAAGTTATAAAAATTGCTTTAACTCGCCCTATTACTTCAATTGATGGTGATAATCAAAATAGTCTACCTTCCTCCATAGAAAATAAAGATAGTACCTTCTCTGCGTTAGAAACATTAAAGCACTAAATTGAAAAGGTTTATGCAATTTTCGTTTCTTTTTTTTAACCTCAAAGCTCTGATTTGAATATATAAATTACAAGTAACATATATGGCAATTTCATAAATTCATTTTTCAAGCATATATTGCAATATCTCACTAGCAATTGCAACATCTTGGCGTGGAGTTTTGCCATGTTCTATAAACACTGAGATTGCATAGCGCGGATCATGGTAGGGGCCATAAGCGATAAACAATTTATGACTTTCACCTTTAGAGTTTATCTCTGGTGTACCGGTTTTGCCAGCAATTTGTATACTGCCTAGTCCTTTTCTATAGTTAGAATTCACCACGTCAAACATAGCTTTTCGAACCACACTAAGATGCTCATGATTCACATCAATATTAAGAAAGTCTTGCCCTGGTTTACTCATCTCAATGTGGGGAATTACCTCCCTTCCTGTTGCAACCCTCGCTGCAAGAACCGCAAGCTGTAATGGCGTTGTAAGTAAATACCCTTGTCCTATAACTAAGTTAATGGTATCACCTAAATACCACTCTGAATATAGCTTGCGTGCACGCCAATCCACATCAGGCAACAATCCCGGAGCTTCTTCCTTAAACATTCCAATTAATGGTCCACTTCCTATACCAAATTTGCTAGCCATTTCTAGTAGAGAATCTACATTTATTTTTTTTCCTATATTATAAAAGTAAGTGTTGCATGAGAAGGCCATTGCCTCGTTTAAAGATACATATCCATGGACTTTGCTTTTTAGGCAACGAAATTTTCGTTCACCTATTTTCATATAGCCCCTACACGAGAACTTTTCTTCTGGTGTTATTATTCCATCTTTTAAACCCGCAAGCGCATCTATTATTTTAAATATTGAACCAGGTGGAATTTGATATGATAATGCACGGTTTACAAGCGGTAATGAAGGATTGTTTAAATTTTTCCAAGTTTCATTTGATAATCTGCTAGTGAAAAGATTATTATCGTAAGAAGGTGAATTATATAATGCTAAAATTTCTCCGTTATTTACATCAACTACCACTGTGGAACCTTGGTGGTCTTTAAATATCTCTGCAATTTTCTTCTGTAAATCAACATCAATTGTCAGCTGTATATCTTGTCCATCTTGCTGCGGTATACTAGATAACTCTCTCATGATACGCTTCTTAGAATTTATTTCCTGCTCAGATTTTCCGGTCTTGCCTTTTAATACATGATCATATGTATATTCAATTCCACTAACCCCTGCTTCATTTATGTCTTGCTGTTTTTTTGTATATCCGATTATATGAGAACATATCGAACCAAACGGGTAATAACGTTTATAAAGAGCAGTTATTTTTGTATCTGATGATTTTGTTGTATCAGGTTTAATTTCTGATAACATCTGCAAATCAACTTCCCTAGTAAAGGTTTTTTGCCCATCAAATAAAACAATATACGAAATTTTGTTTACTGCGAGTTCAACGCTATTCCTATCCAAAATCCTGCCTCGTTTAGGCACAATAGTAACAACTTTTGTCCTATTATTATTGGATAGCACTTCATATTTTTGTCTATCTCGTACTTGTAAAGTATACAACCTATAACTGAAGATAGCAGAAATAGTAAGCTGAATACCACCTAATATGAATGCCCTGCGGTTGAAGACCTTGTTTTTTGTCCACATAGAATTCCTTTAGAACGCACTCATTCTCCTTTTATTGACACATTTCTAGCTTCACTACATCACAAACCCTTTCTTCCCACTCACTTAAGGTAACAAGTTTGTAACCCGATTTTTTTAGTATTTCAATAATCTGAGATAAAGCTTCAACTGTATTTGATTTGTTATCGTGATCATGGAACAATATAATCGCTCCATTGTGTACATTGCTTAAAACTCTTTCAACCAGAATTTCTGATTTATCGCCTTGCCAGTCCAGAGAATCAACTGTCCATAATATGGAATACATATTTAATCGATTAGTATTTTTGATCAAATTATCGTTATGACATCCATATGGTGGACGAAACCATTTTACATTCTGTTCTGTTGCATTTTTAATTGCCACATTTGTCTTTTTCAGTTCTTGCAATTGCTCCTCACTTGAAAGTGATGTCAACTTCCTATGCGACCAAGAATGATTACCTAATTCATGACCTGCTTTATGGATTTTGTTTACTATTTCAGATGTTTTTTTATTGATACGCTCACCAAGCACAAAAAATGTCGCTTTTGTTTCATTGCTCTCCAGAATATTAATAATATCTCCTGCTCTATTATAAGACGGTCCATCATCAAACGTAAGTGCAACGAACTTATCTTTGTTATTCAATAATTTCTTTATATTACTTAAATTTCTATATGATAGATCCAAATCACAACTGAGCCCACGATATGGTAAGTTAAAGTTACAATCACTACAGAAAACTGCGCTTGAATATAGCAAAAGAAAAGCGATTATTCTTATAAACATATATAATCAGCAAAGTGATAGAGTACTACACTTTTTTGCTAAATTAAACCACTTTTAGCAGCTACTGTTTACTTCGTTACTTTGTCAATATATTATATTAATAACTTTGTATAATATAGTATGATTGCAAATATAAATACCGTTGCTCTTCAGGGAACCAGCACAGTAAATATTAATGCACAAATTCACATGTCAAATGGTATTCCAGCTTTTAATATTGTTGGACTGCCGGATAAAACTGTTGCAGAATCCAGAGAGCGTATCAGAGCAGCGTTAAATTCAATCAATCTTCTGTTACCTCCAAAAAGGATTACGGTTAATCTTTCCCCTGCGGATTTGATTAAAGAAGGTAGTCATTATGACTTAGCTATTGCTGTTGGATTACTTGTTGTAATGAATGTGATACCAGTTGAAAAAGTTCAGTCTTATATAATTATGGGCGAGCTTGCACTAGACAGCAGAGTCATACCAATCTCAGGAGTACTTCCAACAGCAATCAATGCAAAACAGGCAAATAAAGGAGTAATTTGCCCAAGGGGAAATGGAGTAGAAGCTTCATGGGTAAAGAATGTTTCTATTCTAGCTATAGAGAAATTAACCGATATTATCAGACATTTTAAGGGTGAGCAGTTAATTCAGCCGGTAACTTTTAACTATAGCGCTGCACCCAAAGAAAAAAATTCAGTTCCAGATATAAAGGATATTAAAGGTCAAGTTGTTGCAAAAAGAGCAGCTGAAATTGCAGCAGCAGGTGGACACAATATGCTTCTTGTTGGACCTCCTGGTACTGGAAAATCAATGCTTGCTAAGCGATTTATAGGGCTATTACCTGATTTGACTGAGCAGGAGATGATTGATGTTAATATTATCTCTAGCATAACAAAAGCCGGTAACGAAACATTTAAAGTAACTCGTCCCTTTCGTGAACCTCATCATTCATGCTCCATGCCAGCGATGATAGGAGGAGGAAAAAATGCAAAGCCTGGGGAAATCACCATGGCTCACAATGATGTGTTATTTCTTGATGAGCTACCTGAATTTCCAAGGCTTGTACTTGATTCTCTACGTCAACCACTTGAAGATAGAAAAGTTACTATTGCACGTGCAAATGCTCACATTACTTATCCAGCTAATTTTCAACTTATAGCTGCAATGAATCCCTGCAGGTGCGGTTATTTAGGTGATGCAAGTAGATCGTGCAACAAAGCTCCAAAGTGTGGCACAGATTACAAAAACAAAATATCAGGACCATTGCTTGATAGAATAGACATATGCATTGAAATGCCAAACGTTAGCATACTTTCTCCTGAAATCTCTGTGGAGGGAGAAAGTACCGAGGTTATAAGAGGAGGGGTGATAGCAGCGAGAAAAATTCAAACTGAGCGTTATAGTAAATTTAATATTCGTTGCAATGCAGAAGTCAGTGGTGAAGCATTAAATAAATTCACTGAACCAGATCAGGAAGGGTTAGAATTGCTAAAATACGTACTGAAAGAAAATTATATTTCCAATCGAGGCTATACACGTGTATTAAGAGTCGCAAGAACCATTGCAGATCTTGCGAAAAGTGAGGAAATAAAAAGAGCACACATTGCAGAGGCGCTGAATTACAGAATAAGAATGTATAAATAAATTAATTTACTTGACAGGCAGCTTTTTTTTTGTCATATACTACCATTAGTGAAATTTTAATATTTTTGGAGTAAAGTTATGTTGATAATAGAAGGAATCAAAGATAAAGGTAAAGAAGTTTATAACCATGGTTGTGATTTTGTAAAAGACCACCCGTATAAAACAGCTGCCACTTTTGTAGCAATTGCAACAGCAATTTCTCTTACAGCTGCTTATTTCTTAAGTCCAGCTTATGCAACTTTTGTTGGTACAGTTGGAACAAAAGCTGCAACACTTGTTAGTCCTGCTATTACTGCAATATCTGCATTTGCAGTTGCTCATCCACTCATTGCTAGTTTGGTAGTTCTTGCTGCAGTAGCAGCTCTAATAGCTGCACCTGTGTATGCATATAAAAACAATAATAAGGCAAGCAAATTTGAGGAAGTGAAACAAGATATTTCTAATGCTCTTAAGAAAGATTCTGATGGCAATGTTAACTTAGAAAACAATAAAGTTGAAATTGCTGAAGATGATGAACCGAAAAGACTTCTTACTAACGCTTGTGTAAAACTTAAAATTGTACAATTACAACCCTAATCAGTGGTTTTACAAAGTAAAGGGATAGGCTTCTATCCCTTTTTCACAATTTTTTTTTGCATCTTAAGCAGTGTTATTTGAAAGTCTGCAATTATTACACCTAATGATTAATAATGTTAAGAATAAGTAAATCTTGTTTACTATTTGCATACATCAAAACGAAAAATGTTTGCATATTGTTAAAAAAGCAGTAACTTGTTATCAAGTGAATTCACTAATATTTGAGTAATTTAAATGTCAATCGACCTTAGTTTACCAGAATTACCCATATTGCACCCAAGGATTACCGTTGTGGGAGTGGGTGGTGCTGGTGGAAATGCTGTGAACAACATGATTCAATCCAATTTGCAAGGAGTAAATTTTGTTGTAGCAAATACCGATGCTCAAGCGTTAGAGAAGTCACTGTGTGATAAAAAAATTCAACTTGGTATCAACTTAACTAAGGGTCTTGGTGCTGGTGCTTTACCTGATGTTGGTAAAGGTGCAGCAGAAGAATCAATTGATGAGATTATGGAGCATATAAAAGATAGCCATATGCTCTTTATCACAGCAGGTATGGGTGGTGGTACTGGAACAGGTGCTGCACCGGTAATTGCAAAAGCAGCCAGAGAAGCAAGAGCGGTAGTTAAAGATAAAGGAGCAAAAGAAAAAAAGATACTGACTGTTGGAGTTGTAACTAAGCCGTTCGGTTTTGAAGGTGTGCGACGTATGCGCATTGCAGAGCTTGGACTTGAAGAGTTGCAAAAATACGTAGATACACTTATTGTCATTCCTAATCAAAATTTATTTAGAATTGCTAACGAGAAAACTACATTTGCTGACGCATTTCAACTCGCCGATAATGTTCTGCATATTGGCATAAGAGGAGTAACTGATTTGATGATCATGCCAGGACTGATTAATCTTGATTTTGCTGATATAGAAACAGTAATGAGTGAGATGGGTAAAGCAATGATTGGTACTGGAGAGGCAGAAGGAGAAGATAGGGCAATTAGTGCTGCAGAAGCTGCGATATCTAATCCATTGCTTGATAATGTATCAATGAAAGGCGCACAAGGAATATTGATTAATATTACTGGTGGTGGAGATATGACTCTATTTGAAGTTGATTCTGCAGCAAATAGAGTGCGTGAAGAAGTGGATGAAAATGCAAATATAATATTTGGTGCCACTTTTGATCAGGCGATGGAGGGAAGAGTTAGAGTTTCTGTTCTTGCAACTGGCATTGATAGCTGTAACAACAAGCCAGAAGCTTCATCTGTTAATCAAAACAAGATCCCAGCAGAGGAAAAAAATTTTAAATGGCCTTATAATCAAATTCCAATATCAGAAACAAAAGAATATGATTCAACTGAGCAAACAAATGAAAGAGTTAAGTGGGGCAGCAATGTTTATGATATACCAGCTTATTTAAGAAGAAAAAAATAATGCAATTTTGGCTACTAAAGTCAGAACCAAGCGAATACTCCTGGCAAAAAATGGAAAAGGAGCAGGTGACGCAGTGGAATGGTGTATGCAATTATCAAGCTCAAAATTACATGAGAGCTATGAAATTAGGCGATCTTGCATTTTTTTATCATACAGGTAAAGAGAGAGTTATACTTGGAATAGTTGAAGTATTAAAGGAGTATTATCATGTTTATAATTCCAAATTTGGACTAGTGAATGTAAAACTTTTGAAACCTTTAAGTAACCAAGTGACGTTAAACAGTATAAAACAAAACCCACTTTTGAAAAATATGGTTATATTAAAACAATCACGTTTATCAGTTTCTCCAGTTTTAGAGACTGAGTGGAATGAAATAATAAGGATGAGTGATGTGTAATACCCGTTGCCAAACAATATTACCTCAGCACACAACATACAGCTGTATGAGTGTTTGTTTCGAAGTAGCCGATTTTTCATCAAACACAAAGCAGTGCTTGACACTGGAATCCAGCTGTAATGCAACCACATTAAAAATGTTGTGTTTTAATATAGCTTTTATATTCACTCACCTAATGTCTAATCAGAATTCCTGGATCCCAGTGTCGGAGCACTGGGATGACATACTTCTAGTGTACAATATTCGTATAGTTGTGTGTATGATACGATGGTCTATAATTCTTCTTTTTTGGGTTCCAATGTCAAGTGATGGGATAATGTCCTTTCTGGTGCTTTATTCATGTTAGAAGTAAATATTCTTGATAAGAGGTGGCATAGTATTACGAAGGACCCACAGAGTTTTGTATTAAATATTATTAACGCTTCTCTAAAAGAATTAAAAATAGATCATTATAAACCAAATATATCAATAGCTCTCGCTGATGATAACTTGCTACATCAACTTAATCTTAAGTTTAGAGAAATAGATAAGCCAACTAATGTACTATCATTTCCATGCGAACAGTTATCTAGTGAATGTGATCTAGGAGACATAGCAATTGCAGTAGATACAATAGAAAGAGAGTCTCATGAGTACTGTATATCTATCCTCACTCACACTGCACACATGTTAGTTCATGGATTGCTGCATTTACTTGGCTATGATCATCAAAAAGAAGATGAAGAAATTATAATGAAAAGTTTAGAGAGTAAGATTTTAGCTTTGCTTGAATTTGAAAAGGAAAAGTATGGTAGATAATACCAAAATATGTTATTTACAAAAAAGGGGTTTTAGCTGTAAAAGGTAAGCAATATGGTTCAGTTTTCTTTACCAAAAAATTCTAAAGTTAATAAAAAGGGCAAGATTTATCCTACTCCTACTGGAGCAAAAAATATTAGAAGATTTCAAATTTATCGTTGGTCTGCTGATGATGATAAAAATCCAAGAATAGACACATTTTTTATCGATATGGATAATTGTGGCCCTATGGTACTTGATGTATTAATAAAAATAAAGGATGAAATAGATTCGACCTTAACTTTTAGACGCTCTTGCAGAGAAGGAATATGCGGATCTTGTGCAATGAATATTGATGGTACCAACACTCTTGCATGCACTAAATCTATACATGATATAAAAGGTGAAGTAAAAATATATCCACTACCTCATATGTATATAGTAAAGGATCTAGTTCCAGATCTAAGCCAATTTTATGAGCAATACAAATCGATTAAACCTTGGTTACAAACAGATAAATCTGCCTTAAAAAATAAAGAATACTTTCAATCTCCTGAAGATAGAAAAAAATTGGATGGTCTGTCTGATTGTATACTATGTGCTTGCTGTTCGACTGGTTGCCCAAGCTATTGGTGGAATGGTGATAAATTTTTAGGGCCAGCGATATTACTGCAAGCTTATAGATGGATTGCTGACAGTCGTGATAATAAGAAAGAAGAAAGACTTGCTTCTTTAAACGACCCATTTAAGTTGTATCGTTGTCATACAATAATGAATTGTACAAAAACCTGCCCGAAAGGGCTTAACCCAGCAAAAGCGATAGCGAAAGTAAAACAGCTTATGGTAGAGAGAGAAGGAATTTGAGTGTTATTTCTGGCACTCTTCGTAAGAAAATAGTAGACCCTCTGAAGCATAGGGTATTGTTAATACTCTAAACGTTCTTCCATTCATGAAATGTATTGTTTCACCATATGATTCCAGTAATATTTTGAATAACTCATGTCTTTGATTATTAATAGTTTGAAAATCCTTTTTTCCTAAAAGCTTTTTAGATTCAAATAGGTGAAGCATAATCTCGTGATAAGTTGGATAAGACTCCAAAAATTTTGGATCAAACTGAAAAGTTTTTATAAAAGCATTATTATAAAATTTTAGCTTTTGATTCTTACTATATATCGCTACAGCAATCGATAGCTTATCAAGCAAACTTTCTTGTGCAGCTAAACAATTGCTTAGCTCAGTATGTAATTTTTTTTCATCACTAATATCTTTTCCATACATTACTATGCTATTAGAATTTTGCATTGGAACTTCAACAAAATTAAAAACCTTAGGTTCGTTCTTGTAAGTTATTACACACTCTCCTGGTTTTACGTTATAGGAGCCACTCGCAACAGTAAATTTTTTAGAGCTGCCTATATATTTATCATAAAATAAGTTATAAAACCTTACTTTTTTATTCTTATTGTGCTTCAGTATTGGAAATGGTAAAGAGTCAAAAATTTTTTTATAGTTCTCCAATTCTCGCATAAGCTTACTATTTTCTAACTCAAGTTCATTAGCTTTTATCTTATAATCGGAGATATTCCTTATCCATAACAACACACCAATCACATTATTAGAATAATCTATTATGCTTTTACCATAACATGTGCAATAAACCTCACTGTCTTTTGACTTTAAATCTAGAGTAAAAGATTTA
Organism: Wolbachia endosymbiont (group B) of Xanthorhoe designata; assembly: GCF_964028585.1. Lineage (NCBI taxonomy): Bacteria > Pseudomonadati > Pseudomonadota > Alphaproteobacteria > Rickettsiales > Anaplasmataceae > Wolbachia > Wolbachia endosymbiont (group B) of Xanthorhoe designata. The sequence continues at coordinate 250,808 of NZ_OZ034794.1, read as the reverse complement.
TTTATTTCCTTTGCCTCAGCAAAACTTTTAATTAAGCTTTCTGATTGCTCAAAAAAATTTACAAACTCATTAAATGAATAAAAAACAGTATTAAGCAAAATTAGTAAATTGGGAGAAAATTTTTCTATACGTTTTTTTGCGTCCCAAATATAAAATCCATCATTCACAGTATCTATTAAATTATTTATGATAACATTTTGATGTTGTAAGTCCTTAATTTTATTACTAATTTTTAATTTAGAATATGAGAAAAAGAAGAATACTAGAATTAGTAGTAAAACTATTTCATACAAAAAAAACATAGTATTCTAAAACAAATATAAAAATTTGTAACCTCTCAGCAAAGAGATTGTACTGAAGAGGTATATAAGTGAAGATTGCCCAATACCCTAAAGCCTAATCTCTTATAAAGGTTTACAGAAGGTTTCATGCAATGTGCTACTATGTATTTGCATTCAAATTGCCTAGCTATCTTTATTCTTTCTAGAACCATTTGAGTTCCTATTCCACGACCCCTGTAAATTGGTAAAACTCCATCGCTATAAAAACCAGCTATGCTGTCTTGAATATAAAGACCGCATGTTCCAACAATTTCGTTATTTAGCATTACAAGAAAAAAATCTTAACCTTGAGCTCTTATCATCACAATTCGATAATTGGCGAAAAAATGTGCTAACAATACTAATTCTGTGATAAAAAATTTTAGAAGTGTGTAAATCTAATTGCTCTAAGAGCTCACTACTATTTACAACATTGAACTTCAAATTTGGAACAGCATCATCAGGCAAAAAATAATCTTTTATATTGAGTAAAACTTTTTTTGGTGTGCTAACGTGTTTTATTTCGCATTTTTCTAAAGTACCCCCTATTTTTATACGTGGACTTATTATCCATGTTGCTTCTATATTTCGTGCTTTGAGATAATCTAGAGTTCTGCATATGGAAAGCTCAGTACATTGATCTTCACAAAACACAAAATTAAATAACGATTCTCTGGTACCATTTACTGTAAATATAACATTATCAAATTCGTCATGTATTTCCCACTTGGACAAATTCGTTGCATAAAGTATATAATCCTTCAGGTTCTGAATAATTAAGCTTGAATAACAAATTTTTTTATTCTGCATAAACCAACAATAAACAATAAAAGGCTCCTATAAAAACAAAGGCTAAAATTGCAGCTACAACATCATCTAGCATAATACCTAAAGGACCTTTTGTATTTTTATCAATCAAATTTATAGGCCACACTTTTATTATATCAAAAAACCTAAAGGAGAAAAAGCACACCAACAATACAGAGCTATTCATTTCTTGTTCTAATAATATTGAAACCAGAAGTACTGTCAGCAATTGACCAACTACTTCATCAATTACTACCTCTTTTGGATCATGCGGAGCTTTGTAATGTTGTATATAATTGCCTGTAGACCATAATCCAACTAAGAATAAAAAAAAATAATTGCTGTACCTAAAATTCTGTCATTGAGTAATATAGGAACAATTGGGTAAGCAGCCAAGCTGCCTATAGTACCTGGCATGTTTTTTACCGTGCCAGATAGCCACCATGTTGATATTAATTTATATAAAAATTTCACAATATACCGAAATATAAAACTAATTTACAAGAACAGAAATAGTATCTTCTATAGAAGTATTTTCATATAGCAATCTATAGATCGCTTCACATATGGGCATTTTTATCTTTAGCTTTTCTGCTAAATCAAATGCAGACTTAGCAGTGTTAAAACCTTCAATTACCGACTTACCTTCTGATAAAATCTGCTGAGCACTAGAACCATTACTATTAGCTACTTTAGATCCAAAAGATAGATTTCTCGAATTTAATGATGTGCATGTCACAACCAAATCGCCTAAGCATGCTGGTCCAAGTAGTGTATTTATATCTACATTGCCGTCACCAACTTTTGCTGAGTATAAAGCCTTAATTTCACTCATACTTTTCGTAATTAATGCTGCATGAGCATTAAACCCAAACCTACCTAGAACAACCCCACATGCTATAGCAAAAACATTCTTTAACGCTGCACAAACCTGTATTCCTATAACATCGCTACTAAGGTACAATTTAATATTTTCTTGCTGTAGCTCTGATACTAATTTTGAACCTAATACTTCATTTTGACATGCAAGGACCATCGAATATGGTAATTTTCTTGCAACTTCTATAGCAAAGCTAGGACCAGAAAAAACAGCAAGAGGATTGTTAGGTAAAACTTCATTGACTACTTCACTAGGTAATTTTAATGTAGATTTTTCTATTCCCTTACAAGCCAAAATTATTGCTACATTTTTTTTTAGGTTACAATCATTCAATTGATGACATATCTCCCTTAGAGACTGAGTGGGAACAGCTAGAATTATTACTGAAGCATTAACTACATCTTCAATAGCTAATTTTACTGATACATTATCAGAAATTGGACAATCAGGTAGCTTGTCACTTTCTCTTTTCTCTTTAATTGATTCAAATATGGCCTTATTGCGAGTCCACAAAATTACATTTTTCTTACTACTTAATGAAATCGCAATTGCTGTACCCCATGCGCCAGCACCTAAAACTGATATTACCACTCAATATTCCTGAAAGTATTACTTATAATTTAAAACTGTAGAATAAGTAAATTAAAAATATAACATAAAATAGTTTAAATATCTATTAACCTAAGTATTCTTTTAATAAAAATAGCTTCTATTCAATATTTACTAAAAATAGTATTATTATAGTATATCTATTATATTTTAGATCTATTTGTATAATTTTGGAACGACACATTAACTATTAATTAATAAGTGTAATTTCTATTATTCATTAATAAAAATTTGATTTGTTACTTTCCTTGGTTATATATATTACTAAAATTATAAATTATTTATGGGGTGTAAAATATGCGTATATTATTAATTGAAGATGATCAAGTAAGTGCAAGGACTGTAGTTAATGCCTTAACTTCTGATGGACATTTTTGCGACGTTGTTACTTCTGCACAAGATTATAACAATAATATGGTTTCTTCAAACGGAGATTACTATGACCTAGTTATTTTAGATATACACTTGCCTGGTGATATTGACGGATATGATATACTGTTAAGATTAAGAAGTGCAAAAATCGAAGTTCCTGTTTTAATACTTTCGTGTATCTCCGCTGCCAACCATAAAGCTAAAGGACTTGGGTATGGTGCCGACGATTACTTAACCAAGCCATTTCACAAGAGCGAATTATTAGCTCGAATTAAAGCCATAGTCCGACGTACTAAAGGTCATCCCGAATCAGTGATAAAGATTGGTAATATGAATATCAATTTTGATCACAGGATTGTTGAGGTAAAAGGCAAAACAGTTCACCTTACTAACAAAGAGTATTCCATGATAGAATTGCTGGCATTGCGTAAAGGAGCAGTGTTGACAAAAGAAATGTTTTTAAACCATCTTTACAATGGCTTGGACGAACCTTCAGACAACAAAATAGTTGATGTTTTTATGTGTAAATTACGTAAAAAACTTGAAAGTGCAAATGATGGAATAAGCCACATAGAAACCGTTTGGGGTAGAGGATATGTTCTAAAAGAGTATGTTGACGATGAAGAATACTCTAGTGCTAATATAAGCGAAAGCAGTAGTGACTATCAAGCAGAACAAGTGAAGGACAGCGCATGAAATGCTTTATTCACCCATTCATTGAAGCAACAAAATAGGTAAGATAAAAACCAATTGTAAAAGTGAGGTAACGTGGTCAGTTTTTTAGAACTTTACAAAGATTTACAACAAAAAATAAAAAAGTTGTAAGCTAAGATAAAAAGTTATAGGTAAGAAAATAAGGTTTTAGAGATAGAGGGTGATGAGTTAAAGGAAAAGCTTTGTTAAGTTCAAAAGGAAATACAAAAAGAGATAAGCCAAGAAGTAAAAGGAATATAGGTGGTCAAATTGAGCGTACAGGATATGTGAAATGTTTGATACATTTACATAGTACGGCTGACATTCATGTATTGCCTAGGTGAAATATAAGCCGAGTTCTGTTTATGTAGCTATTTATCTGGAGTAAATGTTACCATTTACTTCATGCGATTTACCCGAGTAGATATGAGAAAAACATAAAATCTACTTCTATTTAATCTTGCTCCTAGTGTTGGTTACTTGACTACCAATGTTGCCATTGTTATGGTGCGCTCTTACCACACCTTTTCACCCTTGCCTAATAATATTTTAGGCGGTAATTTTCTGTAGCCCTATAACTGGAGTTACCTCCGGCGGGCGTTACCCGTCACTACCTTTTCTTGGAGCTCGGACTTTCCTCTGCTGTGTTTATCACACAACAGCAGCTACTTATTCCACCTAGAAATTATACTTTAACATTAAAATCACAAAAGCAAAAGAAAATTTCCTAACAGTCTACATACTAAAAACATTCAGACAAATAGCTAAAGGTGATATTCCGGTACATCATCGCTATCCCAAGATAAGCTTTTTTCACTTTTAGACTCTAGCTCAGTCAGTCAAGATCCTGGTCCACCGCTTGAAGACGATGAGCTACTTCTTGACCGACTACTACTCTCCACCGATATACTGTTTAGCACTGTTTCAGATTGATCCATAGTTCGCATAGATATATGTCTTATTCTGTTATTAGCGATAAAAATTTCTTCATCGCTATTGCCACTTGAAGATGATCGCCTTCTATCATTGAAATTAGTTAGTTCTAACACAGGAGCAGCATTACGACCCTTAACATATTTGTATGCTATGAATCCTATAATTCCAGCAATACTTATTATCGCCCCAACCAAAGACCCTCCTATCATTCCTGCCCTATTAGACTCTATAGCAAGCTGAGTGGGCTGTGGTGAAGGAGTAGTTTGAGGAAGTAAAGTTGTAGTGAACAGAGGAGTTGTTACCTTTGTTCCAGTATTTGATATAGTGGACAATGTTTGTATAGTTTTCTCTGAGTTTGTTATTGGCGCATTAGTTGGCATTGTAGTAATCATAGTTGATTGTGAGGTCGCAATAGTTTCAGCTACTGTTGTTGGTTCTGATGACGTACTCATCTTAGTTGTTAATTCTGTTAAAGGCTTACTCATCGTAGTACTGCTTGCTGTAAAAGTTGACTCAACAGTCGCTGCTGTAGATTTTACAGTACTTGTCTCAGTTTCTGAAGTTACTATCGGTGCACTAGTTGACGTTGTAGCAACTGTGGTCGCTTGTGGAGTAGTGGTTGTTTTTGCTACTGTTGTTGGCCCCACTGTTACTGTACTTGTTTGAATTGTTGACTCTGTTGAAGGCCTACTCGTTGTAGAAGTAGGTGCAGTGGTAGTTGATGCTACTGTTGTTGACTCCACTGTTACTGTACTTGCCTGAGTTGTTGACTCTGTTGAAGATTTACTCATTGTGGAAGTTGGTACAATGATAGTTGATGCTTCTGTTGTTAATTTGGTAGTCTTTACAGTGTCGGTTTCTGTTGTGCTAGTAATTGCAGCAGTCGTCGTTTTCTTAGAAGTCACAACCGTCTCTGTAACAGTTATAGGAGCCACAGTACTGCTGGAAATAATACTAGGCATCAATTGGCCGTTAATGATATTAACAAAATCACTGAGAGCTTTGATACTGCTTGTCGGTATTATCGTTGCTTCAGAAGATTTTCCAGAGCTCTCTCTATTAAAAGTTATAATACTCTCTCCACTTACCGCAGTGACGATAAAACCTCCCTGATCATTGTCTTTAACGTACAATTGATCTACAGGATCTTTGAATTCATGAATAATAAAATTCGACTTTGATCGACTCTTAACAAGACTTGCTAAATGTAACTTTTGCATGTTAGAAGATTGATCATTTTCAAGAAAAGCAACTAAATCATCACCTTCAGTTCGTCTTACATACTGTAAAAAGTTTATTTTTCCTGGATTATAGATAGTAGATGGTGCTATATTTAATTGGCATCCTTTCTTACTAAGCAAACATTCATCTTTCTTTCCACTTTTTAGATCCTCAACCACTTTGGCCATATCGAACTTAAAAATATTTGTTCTTACTTCTTGGTTTTTAGTAGGCTTTATCTGTGTATAAAGCATCGTATTTTCATCTAGTACTAATTGCCCTGGATTGTCAAATTTGAATAATTTTCTTTCTATAATGTGTTTTGCTCCAGGTAAAGGTCTGAACTTTCCATCTCCTTTCGATTCTAAATACCAAGAAACTAAAGCTTGATCCTTTAAGTTATGAGCAATTATAACAACATTACCATTACCAACTTTTACTGCTTTTGGTAAAAAGTAACTATTGTCTTCATTTGCAAGATTATTTATATCAATGTTCTTGTATAATTTTACTTTTCCTACGTATTCAACCAAGGGAACATTAGTTGAATGCTTGATTTCGTAAGTGTTGAATGTTAAGCCTTTGATGCACTTTTCTTTTTTGTTAATTTCTTCTGTAGGAAAGATAACTCCAACTTTATCTACTTCAGCTGAATTTTCTATTAGTGTGGGAGATAATTGGCTCTTAAATTCATTTGCTACGTTGACACCTGTATCACACTCGTATGTTTTTGATTGATATGATGGGCTAATAAGTAATTTTACTCTACTGCTTCCATTGCCGTTATCTTGATAGCTGAGTCCATAAGTAACTCCATTTCCTTCAATCAACCCTACGTTTTTTGGATTAAAACCTATCGCTTCTTTAACTTTCAGTGTAGTTGTATTAACTCCAAGCAATCTACTTAATATAGACATAATTATATTTAAAATCTTAACAAAATGCTATTATGATTGTTTCCGCGTGTTAATGTCAATGAAAATTTTAATTAAAGTTAAGAAATTAATACCTTTGTAATCTGCAAAGCGAAATATGGAAAATGATTAGCAGTAAAGAATTCACAAATTGGGTGCACCCACTCTACAGATATAATATTGTAGAGCTCAAAAAACCAACAATTGCAATTGTTAACTCTTCAAGTATAATTTGTTGAGATTTACAAGAGACTTATTAGATGAAAGAGAAAGAAGAGGAGTTTAGTTTTACATCAGATAACCTGAAGAAAGCGAAAAAGTCTATAGAGATGTATCCTAAAGGTAGAGAAGGTAGTGCTGTTATGCCTTTACTGTATCTGATTCAAGAGCAATGCGGATGGGTTTCTGAATCTGCTATGCGTTATGTTGCTGATATGCTGCATATTCCACATATTCGTGTATACGAAGTGGCAAATTTTTACACCATGTATAATTTAAAACCAGTAGGTAAATATCTGATACAAGTTTGTAGAACAACTCCTTGCTGGTTATGTAATAGCGAGGAAGTTTTAAGTACCTTTAAAAAGAAGCTTGGGATCAATATCGGTGAAACCACTAAAGATAATCTATTTACTTTAAGGGAAGTTGAATGTCTTGGTGCATGCGTTAATGCCCCCGTGGTGCAGATCAATAATGACTTTTATGAACACCTCACTCCTGAAAAAGTAGAAAATATCATAGCAGAGCTTTCAAGCAAATAGATGGAAAAGTTTTCGTTTAGGATAACCAAGCAATCAGGTTCTGCAAGAGTTGGCACAATTAAAACTCCAAATGGAAATATAGAAACACCAGCATTTATATTTTGTGCAACCAAAGCTGCAATTAAAGCTGCAGATATTGAGAGAATCAGGGAAGCAGGTACTCAGATAATACTTTCCAACACTTACCACCTAATGCTCCAACCAGGAGAAGATACCGTAGCAAAACTTGGTGGATTGCACAAGATGATGGGATGGAGTGGACCAATGCTCACTGATTCTGGTGGATACCAGATATTTAGTTTAGGACACGGGTCAGTTTCAGAAGAAATAAAGGGAATAAGACAGAAACAAAAAACTCTGATCAAAATTAACGAAGATGGGGCAATTTTTCGTTCTTACATAAATGGTAAAACTTATTGTCTAACTCCTGAAAAGTCTATACAAATTCAACAAAAATTAGGTGCAGATTTAATCCTAGTTTTAGATGAATGTACTCCATTCCATGTCAGTAAAGAATACACAAAAAAATCAATGCTCATGAGCCACAGATGGGCTGAACGTTCTTTAAATGAGTTTGAAAAAAATAATGATGGCAAACAGGCGCTGTATGGAATTAGCCAAGGCGGAGTGTATCAAGATTTACGTGGAGAAAGTTGTGACTTTATCAACAATTTGCCATTTTTTGGTCAAGCAATAGGTGGATCGCTTGGTCAGAGTAAAGAGCAGATGTATGACGTAGTTTCCTTTACTATGGAACGTTTAAAAAAAGAGAGGCCTACTCATTTGCTTGGTATCGGTGGAATTGTGGACATTTTTCGTGGAGTAGAGCTTGGTGTTGACACATTTGATTGTGTGCATCCAACTCGCCTCGCAAGACATGGTGGCGCACTTGTTAAAGTAAAAAACAGAGATTCTATTTCTTCAAAGCGTAAAGAGCATATTAATTTGCGAAATCAACGATTCGAACTAGATGATAACCCAATTGAAAATGACTGTTTGTGCTTTACTTGCAGAAAACATTCAAGAGCCTATATACACCATTTACTAAAAGCGAAGGAATTGCTGGCTTACACACTCGTTACCATTCACAATGTTTTCTTCATGAATAAGTTGATGGAATCAATAAGACAAGCAATATTGAATGATAGGCTAGATCAGGAAAAAAATAATTGGATTAGTGAAATACCGCTGCATTGTGAATTATATACCTAGTTCATATTTTGCACATGTGCGTTGCATTTTTTAATCTTCCTTAAAAACTTGACAGTACCGCATATATACGGGTATACTAGAAATATAATTTTATGAGGCATTTATGGTTAAAAGTAAAGAAAAACATCAAATAGCGTTTTGCGTTTCAGCCTTTACACTCTTAGCTGGTTTATCATTGATCGCAACTGGAATTGCAGTAGGTACTGTACCTGCTATAGCTTCTTGTTTAGTGACAGGAGGAATTTTAACTGCCTTGTCTATTGTGCAATCAGTAGAAAGCTATTTATTTTTACAAAACAGCGAAAAAACTTTCAATAAAATGATTAGTGGTATACACTATGGATCAGAAAGCAAACTTTTTATAGAAAGGATTTTGCAACCATTCATTGAACTTTTTAGTGAGCATAAGCAACATAACTAAAGTACACTAAGCATAGAAACCACTTTATCGTAACTTGGCAGTGAATTAATTTCTCCAATCGCAGCTAAAGTAATTTTTTCATGCTGAGATAGCAATTCTTCTGCTGCTTTTTTTATATCGTAAATAGTAACAGCACTAATTTTTTCTATTAATTCATTTTTACTGATGTATTTATTATAGTTGCCGTAGTAATGTCCTAACGTTTCAGCACGCGAGCTAACACTTTCGCGTGACATTAAAATTTGGGATTTTACTCGCTCTTTTACTCTATTTACTTCTTCTTCCTTCAGATCGTCTGTGGACAATTTCTTTAGCTCTGTCGTTATGGATTTTAAAAGCTTATCTAGATTACTACTATCTGTACCGGCAAAAATGGAGAGCATTCCTGTATCAGCATAACTAGAGTTGAATGAGTAAATGGAGTAAGCAAGACCCTGCTTTTCTCTTACTTCCTGAAATAGGCGTGATGACATTCCGCTTCCCAGTATGGCATCAAGAACTTTGAATGTGTGATATCTATTATCATCACGAGAAACACTAGGTAGACCAATTAATAAATGTACTTGATCTAATTTACGATGTTCTAAATACTCACCACCGGTATAACTTGCATTCTCGCTTTTTTTCAGCTCTCTTGAATGAATCTTTGAGAGAAAGTCTTTGATTAATTGAACAACTTCCTCATGTTCAACATTTCCTGCAACAGCAAATATAATGTTCTCGCCAAAGTAATGCTCATTTATGTAGTTATCTAGATTAGCTCGGGTAAAAGATTTGACAGTATCTTGCGTGCCCAAGATTGATCTACCAAATGGTTGATCTTTATAAGCTGCTTCAAAATACTTATCAAAAATGATATCGCTCGGTGAATCATTAGTTTGAAAAATCTCTTGTATTACAACGCCCTTTTCGCGTTCCAATTCATCCTCTGGAAATATAGAATTCATTAATATATCTATTAATATATCAATGCCAGTCTTTATATCTTTTTTAAGAACCTTTGCGTAATAACTTGTACTTTCTCTACCGGTGCAGGCATTGAAAGCTCCACCTATGTCGTCAAAAGCTTTTGCAATTTCAAAAGCAGTTCTTGTCTTTGTTCCTTTGAAAGCCATGTGTTCTAGGAAATGAGATATTCCATTTTGACTTGCACTTTCAGCTCTACTGCCAACACCAACTCGTATATTTAAAGCTACAGAATCAACATCATGCACTCGCTCAGTTATTATGCGCAGACCATTATCTAATTTTGTTACCTGTGGTACATTCATTTTATATACTCTTTTTTAAATTCTCTTCTGCAAAACCCCAATTGATCAAATGATCAAGAAAAACTTTTATATAGTCAATTCTACGATTTTGGCAATCCAAATAGTATGCATGCTCCCACACATCCATAGTAAGCAGCGGTACTTGATCATAAATTAGCGGCAAGTCCGCATTTGGAGTTTTAGTGATTTTGAGTTTTCCTTTTTCAAGCACTAACCACACCCATCCACTACCAAATTGGCTTACTCCATAATTTGAAAATTCTTCACAAAATTTATCAAAGCCACCAATATCATCTTGAATTTTTTTTGCTAGAAGACCATCATCTTGAGGCTTACCACCACCATTCTTTTTCATTGAATTCCAATAAAAAGTGTGATTCCAAACTTGTGCTGCATTGTTAAAAATAGGAACTGTATTATTATTTCCATGAACTTTCGTTACTAATTCCTCAATTTCCATATGTTGATAATCTGTGTTTTCAACCAGTTCGTTGAGTTTATTTAAATATCCCTTATGGTGCTTATCATAATGAAAATCTAATGTCTTTACAGATATATAAGGCTCTAAAGCTGCTTTATCATACGGCAACTCAGGTAAAGTAAAACTCATGCTGACCTCTTTATTTTCGATGGTATGGTAATATGTGCTTTTGCGCAACAGATAATTTAGTTAGGTAGTGATTGCATTTATTCTAAAACAAGCGATATTAGTAAGATAATTATGTTTTTATTTTAGAGGGGTAATATGTCAAGTTTATTCAAGAATTTTAGTAGATATGCTAAGTTCGGAGATATTCCTAGAAAAAGCGTTGGATATTGTGGTAACGAAGTTTCACAAAATAGTTTCTATAAGTCCGTTTATTAATAACCTCACTGTTTTGTAATTGGATAAAAGTAAGATTTAAATCCGATTGAGAAGTTCTGGTTTGCCATTAAGCATGTCATAAGAAAAGTGCTGCCAAGCTTTTGGCCCAATATTAATTCGGCTATTGATTTTTTCTTTCAGTCCTCGGAAAAATCTTACTTAGCTTAGCTATAGATGTTTACAAAAGAAATTCAAGTGAGTGAAGAAAGAAAAATTATTTTTGCAATACCGTAGGTACGCTCCACAATTATATTGAAGTTTTTATTGCACTCAAAACCTTCATTTTTCCTCATTTCTAGAATTATTAACGCATTATCATTTAACCAGCCTGAGTGAGCTAATTCGTCTAAAGTTGAGTTAACCAGATTGATATTATAAGGTGGGTCCATAAAAACTATATCGCACTTTGAAATAGGTCTTGGTAATCCGTTAGCATTGCAACAAATTAACGTGATATCGTTCGTAATTCCAAGATCTTCTGCGGTTTTTTTAGGCAGTTGCAAATTGTAATAATCTGAATCTACCATGAATGCATGTTTAGCACCTCGAGAAAGTGCTTCAAATGAAAAAGAGCCACTTCCGCAGAATAAATCAAGTACATTTAGGTTATAAATAGGTTTTCTTGAAGAAAGTATACTAAATATTGCTTCTCGGACACTACTCATAGTGGGCCGTGCAGCTAAATTCTTGCCTGTAGTTATTTTTCTTCCACGATATTTACCCGCAATAACACGTAACATATAAAACAAGTTCGAAGTTAACTAATTATTTATAATACACATTTAATGTCAACATAGCTTCAGCAGTCTAATAGAAAGAAGGTTGCTTGTGGAGAAACGCAAGATCAATCGCTTTTCTTTGATTTATTTTCTATACTGATTGCACGACCAATCTCATCTTGTAAATCATCATGGTTGTTTTTTTCATCATGACCCATCCCTTCAATTCTACTTTCTAACTCTAACTTAATTAGAGTATTGATTTTCTCTATATTATCGAGGAAGTTTTTACATTCTTCATCACTATATTCCTCACCAGATGCTTTTTTTTCTATAAATAAACTTTTTAACCCTACTAGATCAAAACTCTGATTGGCATTTAACACAATATTTCTCTCTATAAAACTAAGATCTGATAGTAACAAACTAACCTCTAATAGATCTTCACTTTTAATGTTTACAAGATTATCAAGATTATCTAAAATAGAGAACATCTTAAGCTCCTTTTGTGCAATTTCTTTGTCTTCTTTGTCAAATTCTGACGATAGCCCTTTATCATCTATAAGTCTCTCATTCAGAGCTTTATTTAGCTTTGAAAGATTAACATCACCTTGCTTAGTGCTATCTAGTAACAAATCTACCCTCGCTCTGCGCGCATTTAAAACATCATTGTAATCGTTTAACTTGATATTACCATCTTCGTCTTGCTGAAGACCATAATAACTTAGCCCTTTGAAATTACGATTCTTCATCATTCTCTATGTTCTCATTCCTTTCATTATCTTGACGCTCTCTATCTTCTCCGGCACGTATAGCTTCTGTAGTGTTTTTTAAATTTTCTGGTTCCGTGCCTAATTTTCGCGCTACTCTATTTGATTGGTCAGGCTTATTTTCTTTTGATGATTCACCCTCTTCTTTTGGTTCTTTTGTACGTCCAATAGTGTAATCATGAAGCCTTTCCAAGAACTCACGTCTGTGCGTTTTTGCTCTATAAAGCAAATTATGCTGATAACCATCCTTTTCTCCTTTAGCGGGGTTAATTCCTATAGAGTCGAGACCATGTTCCCAAGCAAACTTCATAGCATCTTCTATTGTATAGCCCAAATGTGATCCTACATATCCTTTATAATATTCTAAATATTTATCAATTCTTCTATGTGCAATATCTTCTTTATCAATTCCAAACGCCCTGTAGATTTTTTCCTCAAGCTTATCAACATCATTTTTAGGTGATGTTGCAAATTTTGTTGCTTCAATAGTAGCACCTACAAGCTTACGTGGTACATTAATAGCATATTTCAGCACACCCCCAACTCCTGGTATTCTACCTAGCAAATTAGCTGTACCTCCAGCTAATCTGTCCGGTACATGAGTAGCCCAATCACCTAAAGACTCTAACTTTCCGCCAGCAAAGTTCTGCCACTGCTGCTTTAATCCATCTGTAACACTAGCTAAAGGTGATGCTTGATACATACTAGATATACTGTAAACACTAAACCCACCACCGGCAATGCTTGAGCCCATCTGTTGTACAAACTCCTTTAAAGAAAACATCAAAAACGAAAGCAAGAACAGCATAAAGATCTCTCCTGCGTTGATTAAATAACCTCTCTGTATGTCCTGTACCCTTTGGTAATCGCTATTTTCTTGATAGTTTTGATTTGTATCATAAAAATTCTCTGATTGGCAGCTTACACTTTGCGTAATTACACCTTGCACTAAAGACTTTATTTCACTTTTTGAATTTGATTGAATGATACCCTTTTTGTAATCGTCTATTATTTTCTCATAATTCCTGCATTCTTCTTCATGCTGTTGAGATTGACAATAACGCCTTTTTATCTTACCATTTATATTATCTATCAACAATAAGATATCAGCCTTTTCTGATGCATGTAATAAACTATTCGTTAGACGCACTAGATCTTTTTCACTACAATTAGCATCAACTACTATATCACTTTCTGCTATATAATGGTCTGCTGGATTTTTCTCAGTACCAGGCACTGGATTAAAGAAAGGGTAATCTATATAACGAAAACCTTTATTAATGTAATTTGGTGGAAGAGGGATATATCCAGCGCCACCAGTAAACTTTACTGTACCACCTATTCTGCTTAGTTTTTCTATACCTTCTATATTCTTATCTACGTTCAACGGAGAAGCCTCCCCGATAGTATAAGGTACAAAAATTTGCCCTGGAGTCCAGCTAAAGTATTCTTTATCAATTATACAAAAACCACCAAATACCCATTTTGGAGCACATAACTTTATTTCAAGCCATTTATTATAGCACACAGTAAAGCCTAACTGTTTATAAAAGGTATTCATTATCATTGCAGCAAGTAATGACAGCAGGGTAAATATCATAATTGATTGCAAACAGAAACTAATACAGAATTTTATCCAACCCTCAAATAGACTTTTCAGTGGTGAAAATAAAATAGAGATTAGGAATAGCGGCATTATAGATACAAGAAAAGCTATACCCATAAAACCAGAAAGGAATATTATGTAAGCATACATACACAGCAGGAAATATAAGACAATCCCTATAAAAATTGCCGGTATCATAAAGAGACTTGCCCACATTTGATAATGTAAAAATGCTGCAAACTTTTTCCAAACAGAGTAAGCAAAAAACTTATTAAACATATCCTCCATGAAGCTAAACAATTTAGCTTCATTTCCTTGAGCAACGTTTGAATTACCTCCGGTGTTCATGTTGGGAGCAAAATTAGTAATTATGCTTATCAATTGTTCAAGACCTTTAACAAATAAAACAAGAAAATGATCATAGAAAAATCTAAAACTTCCAGGAGATATAAGCACTATTACTAGAGTGATTTTCATCATTCTGATGAGCATATCATGCTTAGTTTCTCTTATCATTCCAAAAAGATAAAGAAGCGATGAAATCACTATAAATAGAACAAGCAAGGAAAGAACAAAATTGTGAAAGCTCGTACTTTTTTCAGCTATATTTTGAAACATCGCTTGTGCAGCTGCAGGATCATTGCTATCAAAATGCTTTTTACAATTTTCGTTAATCAATAATACACATTTTAGATAGTTATAAACGTAATCAAAAAATCCAAAGTTACTTGGTTTCTGCACTCCGCTCAAAAATTCAAAAGAGTAGCCACCTGCATTATCTAGATAATATCTATCTAATATCTTTACATATATTTTCCATCCTTTTTCTAACCTCACCGTATTACAATTCCTGTCCTGTAATGTGGTGTTATCTCTGTCTAAAGTAAAAAGCCCACTTCCATCTTCCGCTACGGAATTGTAACCTAGATGTACAGTAGGAGACTCAGGGTTACGCATGGATTTTAAATTTTCGTTAGGACTAGAATCGCTAGGCCTTTTAAATAAAAGATAAGCACCATGGCCGTTAGTAAACCAACATGGAGCACCGCGTTTTTCTCTGTTATCATCTTCACTAATACACTTGCAATTTACAGTACAACTTGCATTAGGATTACTTGAAATTTTTTGTGTACTAGATTTGTAATCATTACAAATTAAGTGAAAGTCAGGCAAACTATTATCGCCCTGTTTACCTTCAAACTTAGTCACATATTTTAGCTGTTCCAAGCTTTGCAAATTATAACTACCTTTAGATTCTTTCTTATTATTATTACTCCAAGATGT
Source organism: Wolbachia endosymbiont (group B) of Xanthorhoe designata (assembly GCF_964028585.1). Taxonomy (NCBI): domain Bacteria; kingdom Pseudomonadati; phylum Pseudomonadota; class Alphaproteobacteria; order Rickettsiales; family Anaplasmataceae; genus Wolbachia; species Wolbachia endosymbiont (group B) of Xanthorhoe designata. Next base: position 235,147 of record NZ_OZ034794.1, on the reverse strand, counting down.
CCATGCACCATTTACTCGTACTACTAAACTATCTCCATTGGTTTCAAATCCAGTATCTTTCCACTTCACCACTTGATTGGAGTGAAAACCATAATTAATTTCGCCAGTATCAGGATCTATAATTTCCTGATCTTCCGGAATAAAAGCATCGTGATCTTTTGAAAAATGAGCACCAACTGCAACCGGTTCAGGACCAAAATAATCAGCAGATATGCACCTTGGAAAAGGCATATCATTCTTACTACAACCTGTAACCAGCACACAGATTACCAAAATTAATAACCTAAACCAACATTTGCCTAAGCGTGATTGCATACCTAAACTTTTTCCAATACAGAATAAATTTCTAAAACCTTACTTCAAATATCTTTTTAATTAGTTACTCCATATATCTCATCAATCTTCCTTAACTTGTCCTTTTTTTATCAGAATCCTTTTGCTTATCTTGCTGGCTTAGTGTTTCAGATTTGCTCATTTCTTTGCCAGAACTCCCTTTTTCATCTGCTTGCTTTGGTGTATCAGGCAATTTAGCTTCAATTTTTCCACGATCTTTACTCATTCCCTGCTTGATGTTATGTATCATATTTTGGGTTCTATCATCAAGGCCAACAGTTGACAGCATAGCTTGTGATGCGCTCCTAGCAATATGACTAACACTTTGAGCAACTCCATAACCAGAGCTGAACAACGCCTGCGCCATAGTTTCTGATATGAAAACAAAAGCTTCCATTGCACTAGCAATGATGAGATATATAAATGCCTGGATTAGATCTATAGGTAATGCTGCAAAGTGCCCACCAGCCCTTTCTCCAGTACTGAGCGCAACATCAACACTAGTACCAGGACTATACCCAAGAGGTAATATTGATTTCATAAGACACAGATCATACGATAAAAAATTTACACTAATTAAGCATTGATAGCATGCAGAAAAATTTGTGAGGTTGTATAGAACTGAATACATTAACTGATTTAAAAGAGACAAGGATGAAAATAAAATGACTGGTTGCAATGAAACATGAGCCAGCGTTTTTATCCAATTATCAAATAATGTTTTAGTTTGTTGAAATAGAATAAATACGATAAATAAAGGTGCCAATGACAATAAAAATGCCACTAAAACAGTAGATATTACATACTTAAACGTAGCACTAATAATGCATCTTAAAAACACAAAAGTAGCATAAAGTATTGCCAAAAATGCAATAAAGCCAAAAGGTCCTGATAGCATTAAAGATAAAAATTTCAGCCATGTTTCTCCTGTAAATAATACTCCCGCTGTTAAATCTAAGAATGCAAATTTTTTACCTCCTTCCCCTATATAGCCAGAAAAACTATCAACTAAATAAATGCTACCATCAACAAAAAGCCCAGACAAAGTTGTACCAAAGAATTCCCAACTTCTATCACTAAAAGCAAAAGCTATAAATGCTATTTTGAATATTCTTATAATAAAATCGGATTTACTTAATTGTATTGTTCCAAGCATATAGCCAACAACAGTAAATATAACGTATAGAATAAGCAAAGCTCTTATTCCTTGTAGAAGCCCCTTTCTATATCCTTCATATGGAATTTTAATTCCGTCTTCACCCCCATCTGTTATGAAATCAAAAATCTTGTTTACAGTTGATGAAATAAAATCGTTTATTTTTCTTTTTAAAAATAAATTTACTGTGTATTTGTTATCTTCATAATATTTGGCTTCTTTGTCCGTAATATCATCTTTCTTTACGTTTTCTACATTAATACCAAAGTATATCTTTTTAGACTCCTTATCCTTTAAATGACTTCCATCTATTGCATAATAGACTACATTATCCTCTGTTATTTTATCCAACTTCTCTACTTTTCTGAAATCATTAGTTTCCGGAATAGATGGATCTCCTGGCGGATTATCACCCAAGTACATATACAGTTTTTCACCACTATCGAAGTTACATGATCTAGTCACTGCAACATGATATCCACCTCTATGAAGTTGGTAGTTGCCATTACTTGCTATAGCAAGCATCACACTACTACCATGTAGTATATCTTTTTCATCTATTTTATAATCATGATTTAATTTCAAAGAAAAATGTTCAAAATTATCACCAATTTGCGAACACACATTATCTCCTTTTGCACCCTTTTTCTCTGGAAAACATTGAATACCTTTAGCAGTATTCTGATCATCAAGATCGCCAATTTTTGCAACAAGAGCTTCGGCCCAAGAAATATCTTCTCTGTCCTCTTTGAAGTTTAATTTAGAATTTGATATTAAATTAATGTCAATCTGCTTAGAATCCCTCTTATTTTCTTCAATCTCTTTTAGTTCATCCTCAATACGTTTAAGGTGAGAATACATGTCACATGTATTTCTTTTATCATACTTCTCATACCTTATAGAAGAGACGCAATTCTCCCCTATACCTTTTGCGTTGTAACATATATTCTGATAGTAACAATTAAGCTCATAAGAGCTGTACTTGCTTATCTCATTAAAATCACATTTTTTCCCATTACATAATTTATCCAGTCCTATTTTAGTTCGTCGTAAATCTAACAATGCACCATTTATCCATGAATTTTGAATATAATCCTTATTAAAATGTACCTTATTATCATATGGAGTGTAGCCATTACCAACTAGCACTCTTCTTTCTTCTATGTTCTCTTTATTAATCTTAGGAAATTCTACTTTAGTCCTCTTACCACTTTCTCCACAAAAGAATGTTCCTCCACCAAACATGTCTTTTATTGTAACTTTATCTTTTTCATCCCCTCTTTCAGAGCTATAACAATTGCCATCAAAACTGATTCCTTTTCCTTGTGGATTGCCATAATCAATCGTTATCTCTCTGGGAATTAAGCTAAAGCTTAACTTATCACCAGGATTTGCTTTAATTCCAGTATCTACATAACGTCTATTGCTATAGAATTCATTATTTCCAAAGCCTATATCCCCACATATTTCTCGTTCATCAAGACTAGCATTATCAATTAACTTATTACTGTAATTTGGTATTAAATCATTAGTACAAAATACAGCGGGCACAAGTACTCTCTTTGGATTTTTCCCTTCTTTAAGAGGACAAAAATTTACTGACCCACCAAGAGTAATTTTGATTTTCTCATCCTTGCTAATTACTTGACCAGAATCAACCCAATGAATTTTAACTCCTTCGCCACCTTCACGAACTGGAACATCTATACTGACACTAGTATTTCTGCTCTGCAACCCAGGTTCAACACAATCCATTGTGCAGCCAGTAATTACAAGACATAGTATCAATAATAATGATTTTCTGCTCATCATTGATTTCCTGTGTTTGTCGGTATTTTAGGTGCTGATCTTTGAGCTGATTGTGGTATTTGAGGTCTTCGACTTGGTGTACCAGATTGCTGACCTGCTCTTCTTTGGATACTTTGTTCATCTAAACCTACTGTTCCCATTAAGCTTTGCTGATATTGCCTTCCTGGTTCGCTTGCTACATAAACACCAAACAGCGAATCAGATATTGTTGAAGATGCCTCAACTAAAGCTTTCATGGCATGTCCCAAAATCACAAAAGCCATCATAGCTGTGATGTTAGGTGCATGTTTGGAAGCATAACCATAAAGAATACAAGGATTAAAAATCTTTAAGTTAAGATTAAGTATACATGTAGGGCAGACCTCAAAATTAAAGACCGAATACACAATATAATCCATAACCTGGCTTATTAATGATATAAAAATTAAAAGCACTACCGGATGAATTGCAAATCTTGCTAAATTTTTGACCCAATTGTGAAACATCTGTCTAGTATATCCAAATAGAAGGCAAATAATAAAAAGAGGCGCCAAGGAAAGCAATAATGCAACTATTGCTATAGATGTGATAAAAGAAAATAAGGCGTTAAACATCGATAAGCTCACTGTTATCAAACCCCAAATCACCAAGCAAAACGATACAATACCCAAAGGACCAGAGAATATAAGAGATATTATTAGCAACACTGAGTGTGCTGATAAAAACCTATTGAGCGGTAAATCAAGAAATTCAAAAACATTTGATGTTGTACCTCCGAAATTTGCTATTTCTATTAACTGTTTTGGAGCATTAACAAAAATAGAAAATGCATTGTTATAAAAAAAACTCCAACTGTTATCGTTCAGCAATTGGGTAATAACTCCTATCTTTACACATATAATTAAAAATTCATATATAGAAGCATGAGATAATCCAAAAAAGTAATAAAGGGTGTATAAAACTATATATAATACTAATAACGACACTATTGTAGATCTGATGGTATTTGTTCTATTTGATGCTACAAAACTTTGATAAAGAGACTTCACAGGGCTAGTATCAGAGTGAATCGCGTTAGTGTCTTTGTAGCTAGAACCGAAAAATGCAGTTTTTACTTTTTCATCAAAAAAATTATATATCGCACTAAAAGTTCTTACAGGTGGCTCTTTAGTTGTAAGGTTAATGCTAAATTGACCTTCATTTTTCTTATAATCACACCCATGATCTCTTATTCCGTAATATATAGTGCCACTCTTGTCCTTTAGCTTTTCTTTTAAGCCTTCCATATATTGAGTATTATAAACTTTGCTAATGTCTACAGGTATATCTCCCTGAGTTTCATCAGGGTTGTGCTCGGGAAATTTGTCAGAAACATGTATATATAAGCTTTTTTCTAAATTAGGGATTTTTGTTACTCTTATGTTGAAACCACCTTTATCTCTGCTATCACCCAACTTGAAAATTAACTTTGATGTTTGATGGTCATTACTTATCTTGTGATCACAATTAGTACATAAACCACCACTAGGAATGTGTTCAAGATTTTCACCATCCATAGAAACATTTAAGAATGGAACATCAGTTTTTACTTCTGCATTCTTTAAAACATTATCAATAATCTCAGTATTAACAGATTTGCCACTAGAGTTAGTTGAAGCGTTAGTAATGGATCTAAATATTTCATCTTCTATATCATTGTATTCAACATGCACACAATTACTGTCACGGCTACCGGAAGAAAACTTACATATCTTTCTACAGAGTAAATTTAAAATGCGCGTATCCATCTTACTTTTCTGATCGCTTGAAAGCTTGCTGCAGTCTATATTTTCTCCCTGCTTTATAGAGTTAATATTTTCAATCTCCTTTCTTTTTTCTTCTTGGTCTGGTTTTGAAAAATCTGAACTCCAGTACTCTTGCCCGGGAAGCCACTCTGCATTGCCTATCATGAGTTTGTTAGGACATATTGTGTACTTGTATTCTCCATTTTGCCATATTGCCTGACATTCATTTTGATTTAAAACATGCGCAAAATACTCCTTCTCTACTTCACCGCAACTCTCGTCAATTTTTTTATAGGTGACCGTGCCATTATCGTTTTTACACATTTTACTTCTAACAACACTAAAGCTTATCGCATCGCCAGCTTTAAGCGCAAACGGTAATGTAACGTTTCTTACTCCAGGTTCAATTGCAAAATCTTTATATTGCGAACAAAAATTAACCTTATTAGGTACTATATTAATCTCTGTTACTTTTATTTTATCCGAAATATAGACTCCAGAATCAACCCATTTCTGCTCTGTTGACACTATATCCAATTTCTCACGCAAGCCTGATGAATCTTCTGGCTTAATACACCCGCACCCAGATAATAAAAAGAGTATCACAAAACTTATGCATAGCTTAACCAAGTTTTGGTTGCTCAAATGTTCAAACATCTGTTACTCACCTGCGCTCACTCTCCACCTGGTTTTATAGATTCACTAGAGGAAGATCCCGATCCCTTATTATCATCTCCACCTCCTCCAATAGCCCCTCTTGCCTTATTTACAGCCGCAGCAGCAACTTGACCAGCACCTCCAGCAGCAGCTTTGGCAGCAGATAAAGCTTTATTCACCATTTGTGCAGGAGTGCTACCTGAACCAAGTGCTGCTCTGTGGTTACCAGCAAGTTCAGCAGCCATACCGGGAAGAACGTTTAAAAAATGGTAAAATAAAAATAGCACCAAACATAACTTCATTAACTCTCCAAGTACAGAGTTACTAAATTCAACATACGCAAAATCAACCAGACCAAGCAGCATACTTTTCTCCCATTTATATTCTTGTAGCATGCACGCTAAAGTATTTGGATTGTTAGTACATTCTCCTCCTTTCAATTTAAACCAATATGTTTTCTTGCCTAGCATTTCAACTTGCTCTTTCTCAAAATTTAGACCTCTATAAAAGATTTTATCACATGCTATGAACATAAAAGATAGAAATGCAAAAAGGATAACTGGGTATAAACTGTAGGTAATTAACTCTTTTAGCCAACCATCAAAATATCCCTTAGTATGTTGAAACAAAACCATAGGAATGAATAAAGGCGATAAGATGATAATTACACTAAGCGCAACTAAAGATAAGATAAATACATAGCACATCCACAAAATAACCATCATCATCAAAATGGCCATAAATATACAGACAAGAGCTACTAAGATCTGTCCACCAGCAAAAATAATACCGATTACCGAACCTGCAACTAATAAGACAGGAGCAGCACCAAGCAAAACCATTAATGTTACAGCACCCCCTGCACCAATTTTACCACCAATTCCATCTAAAGGGGCACCTAAATAGAATAAAATTCTACAATCAAGCCTATCCCAAGGAGCAAGATAGCTGTAAGATATTCTTTTTCCATCTACTTTACGCATGTATTCATAATCTTTGCCTGCTTCGTAATTACATATACCTTTGCTCTCAGATGATGCTTGCAATACTATCTCCGACAAACCATTTGAAAGTTTTGTTAATTCTCCATAATAATGGGACATAGTACTGCCTGTTGTGAAGTAAATCACTAAAGCAAACTTAATAATCAACATGTACATTTCTTGAGGACTGCGAACACCACCAGACATGGCTTTTATAGAGAACAGTATTAAAGCCAAAACTAAGACAGCAGTTACGGTGTTTTTTAGCTTTTTCTGTGCTACAGATAAGAAACTGCCCTTGTTATGTCCATTTTGATCGTTAAGTGGACTGCCACTTGAATCAATACCTGCAACTAAATTATCTAACGATTCCTTAATGCATTGCACTATCATAGAAGTGATGGGAAGAGGAGCTAATGATTTACTCCCTGCCTGATTGTAGCAAGCTTCAGAGACATATGAGCTAAAACAGCCTTTATTGTCGTAACCTACAAAAATTTTTCCTTCTTTTTCCTTATTTCTTATATTAGTTTTATAGTCATTATCACTACCAATAGAAACTTCTTCTTTCCCTGTGCCATCTTTATTTTTGAATATCATCACAGATTTTTCACACATAGGAGCAATTGGATCAGGTGGTAATTCCGTGCATCCTATATCAATTCCTTGCGGCCAAGCAGTTCCAGCTGCCCTAACTTCAGCCAATTCCACACATAACCTACCCATTTTTCTCACCGCCCTGAACGTTGATCCATGTATGTCTTCGCTCTGCCCAGCTTTAAGCACTTTACATTCTAGATCGCCATCAACCTTCGGAGACCATGAACCACTTTCATATCCAGTGTCTTTCTCTCTGATATCAAAGTCTATGTATCCATCTTTCCCCCTGAAATTAAAGTCATTCGTCTTGAAAAGGTTGCCAAATGTTAAAGGATTGCGATGACACACTTCTATGTATTCACTATATTGCACCCCATTTTTTGGCCAGTAGTAGTGTTCCCTATCAACATTAACAACATCCCAGTTAGTAGAATTTAAAATCTCCCTTTCTGTTTGTTTTCCATCTCTTCCTGATCTTTTCTGTAATGCGGAAAAATACTCATCTTCTGTTCGATAATTTTTATCTGTGTCACCACTATAACCTGTGTCTTTTAGTTTAAAATTTTTATATCTCCCATCATTATCGTATGCAACTGGATGCCTAACAAAACTATGCTGACAAACAATAAGTCCCCCCACTGCCTTCCAGACTCCAACAATTGCGGCTATCATTCCAACGATAACAAGAGCAGTAAATAAACCAGCAGAAGAGACAATCAAAACAATACCAGTAAATATTGCACCAATAGCAATTACTATCCCAGCAACTGCTGCAGCTGTTTCAAACGCCTTACAGTCAGGATCAGAGGCACGGCTAAAACTACCAGTAGAATTAAACCTGCTAACAAATTCCGTTTTGTCAGTACCACTTACTGTATCTGCAAACACTGGATATGAGAGTAAAAAATCTATATTTAATAAAAATATCGCAACTAACAGTAATGACAGTTTAGTTTTAAACATTTTTCACCTTTTGATAAAACACAGGCAACCACATCTTTGGATCATCTCCGACTTCTTTCAATATATCATGTAACAATAGGACACTTTCTGCGCGTCCAGATAACACGTTGACCACATCATCCAAATCTTTCAGATCTATTCTAGCTACTACAGCATTAACTCCCTGCTTTACTAAAAAGAATCTAGTACTTGGATCTGTGTGTTTGATCAGTATGTACTCACGTTCAGTTAACATAAAAACATCTCGATAGACACTAGTAGCTTTCAGATTTGGCAAAAAAATTTGTGTTGCTGTCTGCTGTACAAGCGTATCACTAATAGCACTTTTACTTGCATCTTCAACACTCTGAGTAGCAAAAACCACAAAAGCATTTAACTTTCTCAGCACTTTCAACCAGTCTTTTATCTTAGGTGCAAAAACTGGATTATCTATTAACGCCCATGCTTCATCAAGAACAATAATAGATGGAGTGCCATCAAGCGATATACTAATCCTATGAAACAAATAAATCAAGACCGGCCCAAGAGCAACAGGATCTTTTAGCAAGCTAGCCATTTCAAAGCCAAACACTCTTGCTTTTGAAAAATCTAGCAAATCTTCTTTATTGTCAAATATTGCAGCATGAGAGCCATCATCATGCCACATAGATATTGCTCCAGCTAGAGTATCAGGGCCCGCAAGTCCTAAAAATGGTACAAGATTTCTCAAAAATCTGTCTTCTTTTTTTAATTTAAAATTTCCCTCAATTGCATCATTAATTCTAGCAATATCTTCTGAAGTGAATTTATCGTTGTATACTAAAATTAAAGATTTTATCCATTCCATCAAAAATGTTTTATTATCAGGAGTATCGTCAAGTTGCAGAGGATTAAAATTTGTCTTAGTTCTTGGTTCTATTATAGTATAGATACCACCAAGTGCTCTTAAAAAAATTTCTGCACCGCGATCTTTATCAAAAAAGAATATTCTTGGAGAAAATTTCATTGCTTGAGCACATAAAAAATTCATTAAAACAGTTTTGCCAGCACCTGTTGGCCCAATTATCATAGTATGTCCAACATCCCTTATATGAAAGTTGAAGAAAAATGGAGTGCCAGATGTTGTATCAAAAACTGTAACAGCATCTCCCCAGTGGTTATTGAATTTTTTACCAGTAGGATAATTATGTTGAGATGCAAAACCGGCCAAATTAAGACTACTTATTGTACCTTTTCTTACTATATAATCAAAATTACCAGGAATTTGCGCCCAAAATGCTGGTTCTAGATTAACCCTCTCACGAACAGGATAAACACCACAATTAGAAAGCTCCGATTCAACCAATGATAAAGCATTGTCCAATGATTTAGGGCTTTTTTCTATACATAAGATAGTTAAATGGTGTGCACCAAACGCAATTTTACCACTCATTGCATCATCAAGCGCATGAGAAATTTCTGCTATTTGAGAAATAGCTTTATCTGCAGATTGTATCATACGATTTTGCTGTATCTGCATTTTCGCAATTGCCATTTGCCTATTTGTAAATTGAAAAGACTGCGTGATAATAAATTCATAAGGAAGTTGTAAAAAAGAATCAAGCATTCCTGCAGAAGTATTATTTCCATATTCTTTGATACTAACTATTCCAGCATATTTACTTTCATTATGAGTCACAACCTGTATCATCTTATGGCCAAAAAATACCCTATGAACTGGTAAGTATCTTGATATTTCAGTTTTTAGTGGAAAAAGCGTATTTGTAACAAAGCCACAATTTACAATTCTAGATAGAAACTCCATTATTTCACAAAACAGTCCGTTTGGAGTTTCTTTTACTCCAAGGACTTTAGGCGAATAATTCCTAAGGCTTGTTACTATACGATTTGTCGTTTCCTCTAAATCTTCATAGGTATCACGCATATCACTTTCCCAAGCGTGTTTTGAAGTTACATGCCCAAATTTTTTCAGTAGATGTGATAAAAATTCTACTCCCTTTGTATCTGCCCTACGAATAATCGTAATGTATAAATCATTAATAAAAGATTGCCTAGTTGCGTGTTTTTCTCTCCATTTTAGATTTACATGGTTAGCAAAAAAATTTGGTAAACTCTGGTTTGCAAATTCATCAGAAAAGATATTCTTCTTACGCCTGATGGTATGAAAGTACAAACTAAATGCTGGAGATGAAATGCTTCTTAGCATCTGATTTCTGATATTATTTTGTATCACCAAGTCTTCATCATCGGCCGTTTCAAACGCAAAGCCATTTAATTTTATAAATTTAACTAACCAATTCTGCTTTGTTATCAAGGTTGTACTATTCCAATAGCAAGAATAAGGTATAAATTCAGCAGCGTGAACCTCTCTACTTAGAATAGATTTATTCTTTGATTGAATAGCTCTAAATCTCAACATTGCATAACATCAAGTAATGTCATAAGAATTGGCTCCATGATAAAACCGATTTAAACATTTGGAGCATTTTCCCAACTTTACCATAAATAACTCAATAAACAACGGTTCCTTTGCAGAAGCTATATAGCCAAGTCCATGTATACCTGGTAACATCAGGAGAATTACTCTAAGATCATTTATATTAATGAAAATTAGCATGCAAATTAGAACGTTTAATATTGCAAACATATAACTCACACCAAAGAGCATTGCAGGTCTTGTAAGACCTTTAAATAATTGATTCGTTTGTATGCTGCCAGTAGACATATCTTTAACCTTCTAATAAGAGCTCTAACACTAATACTACATCATTAATTAAAAATCTATTGAAATGAATAGCACTTTAGGTAAGATAATTAATTTAAATTCAATGATTATAAGCTGGCCATTTCAAGAAGCAGAAAAAATACTACAAGAATTCCCTAATAAAAAAGAGATAATATTTGAGACTGGTTATGGTCCCTCAGGTTTACCACATATTGGTACTTTTGGGGAAGTTTTTCGTACCACAGTTATTGCAAACGCTCTAAAAAAAATAGCTCCTAGTATAAAAACCAAAATCATTGCAGTTTCCGACGATATGGATGGTTTGCGAAAAATACCAGATAATGTACCAAATCAGGAAATGCTAAGAGAGAATCTGAACAAGCCATTAACCATGATACCTGACCCATTTGGCACTCATGAAAGTTATGGTCATCACATGAATTCGTTGTTGTGTAAATTTCTTGATTTGTTTGAATTTGAATACGAATTTAGAAGCGCTACAGAGTGTTATAAATCTGGCGTTTACGATGAAAAACTTTTACTCCTGCTGAAAAATTATGATAAAGTGATGGACGTAATGCTTCCATCATTTCGGGAAGAAAGGCAGCAAACTTACAGTCCATTCTTGCCGATATGCCCAAAAACTTCCCAAGTTTTACAAGTTCCAGTAATTGAAACAAATACAGATAAAGGAACAATCACGTATGAAGACCCAAACGGGGAAAAAATAGAAGTTCCAGTGACAAAAGGAAAATGTAAACTGCAATGGAAACCTGATTGGGGGATGAGGTGGGCTGCATTCGGAGTTAATTACGAAGCTCATGGAAAGGATTTGACTCCATCTGCTGTGCTTTCAAGTCAAATATGTAAAATACTTGGAGAAAAGCCACCGCTTTTGTTTTGCTATGAGTTATTTCTTGATAAAGAAGGAAAGAAAATATCAAAATCAAAAGGAAATGGTATTTCAATTGAGGAGTGGCTAACTTATGCACCCACAGAGAGTTTAGCGTTATACATCTTTCAGAGTCCCAAAAAAGCTAAACGTTTATATTTTGATGTGATACCAAAATCAACTGATGAATATTTGGAGTTTGTTAAGCGTTATAATGAAAGTAAAGAAAAGGATGTAAACAGTCCTTTATGGCACATCCACCAGGGTAAAGTTCCAAACGTAGAAACTTCAGGCATAAATTTTTCGTTACTTTTAAACCTGGCAGCAGCTTGTAATGCTGAAAATAAAGAGATTCTTTGGGGTTTTATATCAACTTATGCACCAAACGTTACACCAGAAAGCAACAAAATGCTAGATAGACTTTCGGATTTTGCAGTTAGGTATTATCACGACTTTATCAAGCCAACAAAAGCGTATAAAGCTTCAAACGAAAAAGAGAAAGAAGCGTTACTAGATTTAAAGAACAACCTACATTCCCTGCCTATTACAGCCACTGCTGAAGAGATTCAATCTCAGGTTTTCTCCATCGGAAAAAAATATAATTACAGCAACTTACGCGATTGGTTTCAGTTTTTGTATGAAACATTACTTGGACAAAAAACCGGTCCTAGAATGGGATCTTTTATCAAGCTTTATGGGATAGATAATACAATCGCTCTTATAGAAAGTGCTACTGAACGTACACTTTAGAGTTTACCTTCTTCCATTTGAGCTCTCTAGTTTTATTACTTGACAAACTTTCCCACTTTTCTTATCATATCAATAAGAGTATTTATCCTTGTTTTTGATACGCGCGGTCTCAACGACAAAATTCAGTAAAAAACTCAGATATTTATTGGCAAATTACATAAAATTATAGCGGCTGCATGTCTTTTTTATTTTTCTACATTCAGCCAAATCGCGCTTTAAATAAGCGTTAGCATATTATTACAACGCCAATTTACATTATTATAGGGTCAAAACTCGTTACACGGGAATTTTTTTGTCTTTTTTTTATTTAGTAAATTTCTTAATATTCATAGCTAAAGTAATTTTAGAGAGCCAGCGCGTGACCAACCTGGTCAGTTTTCTGGATCCCAGTACTGGGATGACAAGAAGAGAGCTGACTTGAATGACACCAAATGGACACTGGAACAGAGGCTACTTTAATAATATTTCACCATGTCATTCCAGCACTTAATGCTGGAATCCAGAAGTTTTTTTGAGCACAAAAGTTATGCTAAGTTTTTCTTGGTAAGAAACCAGTGTCAGCTACTTGAAAAGGAAGAAGGGACTTCTTCCTTCTACTTAACTACACTGTTGTGCCTAACTCTGAAGAAACTTCTGATTGTACATCAACTACCATTTATCTACTTCACTAGGACTTGACGTTGTTTTTGCAGCAATAGCCTCCTTTAACTCATCACAAGGCTTATACACTTCATACGTAATACCACCAGCAACAAGTCCAGTGAATACAGCAGCAGCAACAGCTATACCAATTAAAGCCAATATTGGTAATGCAATACCAGCAGCAAAACATCCACCACCAACTGTTAATGCAGCTATAACACCACAAACACTACCAATCATTATTGATTTATTAGTAGTTTTTACTATATTTTCTTCAGTTTTAGGTACTCTACTTTCAGGCACTAAAGGCTTTTCATTACTTTTACAACTAGATATGCTATCTGCAAGTATTGCTAGCCAATTATCAATTTTAGTTTCTTGCCCTTCATCTTGCTCTTGACTTTTTAATGCTTTTAAAATCTCCTGAAGTTTTTTACGATCATTTCCTTCTACACGAGCAAAAACTTCTTCTAACATATTATTATCTTCACTTGCTTCTAAAATAACTTTGATTGTTTCCTTAAAATTATCGAAATTAATAGCATAGGCAAGCGGTGTTATATTATACTCCGTACCATTTTTTAACTTTTCAGTTATATTTGCAGTAGTAAGAATTTTTTTTAATACGCCTTTTTTGTACATTCTTTAAGAAAAGAAGTAATATTCTTTTTATTTTTTATCTCATCCCTTAACGTATTATATAATTTCTTTTGCTCTTCTGTTAAATCTTCGTACCTTGACATATTAACTTCTTCTATAATAAGAAGAATATATTTTAATTATCATATATTTTAGTAATAAAGTCAAGAATTTAATTCACTATCACAAACACTCAAACAAGAAAAAGGGGCTTTTGCTCAAGCGTTTACAGAGTTATTAATCTTCAGTTTCATTTAAATAAGGAAGCAAGATTCGTCAACGTTTCTGTAAGTATCTGCTATACAGAAACGTTGCCACCAATAAAGCCTAAACTTACTAAATACATTTCTGTAGATTCAGATCTACTTGACTTTGGTTTGAAGTATCTTACTGTTTTGAACATTTTTTTTAGCTCATTGCAGAAATCTTTATCAGACTCTCCTTGAAAAATTTTTACTACAAATTTGCCACCATGATTCAAGAAATGCTTTACAAAATTGAGCGCTGCTTCGCATAAGAGCATAATTCTGATATGATCTAACGATTTTAAACCGCAAGATTCTGGTGCCATATCAGATAAAATTACATCAAATTTGTGATCCTTGAATTTTTCTCTTAAAATTTCAAGTTCGCTGATAATATCACACTGTATACACTCTACTCCATTAATTGCGTTTATTGGTTTTATGTCAACAGCAATCACACTCGCTCCTTTCTTAGATGCAACTTGTGACCATCCACCAGGAAAAGCGCCAAGATCAATAATTTTTTGCCCTTGTTGGAGTAGTTTAAATTTATCGTCTATTTCTATTAACTTATATGCTGAGCGCGATCTATAACCGTCCTTATTGGTTTTTTCCACATACTGATCATTCAAATGGCGATGTAGCCATCTTGTTGAAGATAATTTTCTACCTCTAGCTGTTTTTACTCTGGTCTTTATACTAATAACCTACTTATTATTGATTATATCTTTGAGCTCTTTTTCAACTACTTCTTTTACCAATGCATGTAGATACTTATTCAGCCACTCTGAAAGCTGAGGTTTTAAAAGAGATACAACTAATTCTTCAACAGTAAGATCTGCTCTTTTTTGTTGTTTATGCCGTAGTTCGCTTTGCATCTTTTCAAGCAATGTTTTAATTTCCTCCATATTTTCTTTTAAAACTAAATGCTCGTTACTTTGTTCTTGATAGCTCACTTTGTTATTACTCATTTGGATATTATCATACAAATTTTTCTCTTCTGAGTTGTAACTATGGCTATTAAATAGGTTATTCATTTTCTCACTTTGGCAATTATTCTCTTCTTCACTATTTTCTTTTTCTTCGATGTCTTCTGGGTACTCCTCTTCAAGGCATAATACGTCATCATCTTCATCTATTATTTCTGCTCTATCGCCACTTGGATTTTTACCCGATATAGCTTTTTTTATATCTTCTAGTATATCTTTTACAGATTGATTATCGCTCATACCATTAAATTTAAAGGTTTATACTATTTATCATAAAAAGCAAGTTGTAAACACTAATTACATAATTGCTTTTTGCCTGAATTAGATCGGAACGTGCTTTAAATAATTCATCTTCAGTATCCAAAAGATCAGTTGTGCTCTTTAAATTTAAGTTTACTTCTTGCTCAACTCCTTCCAATGCTAAAGCTGCTGCTTTTTCTGCTTCTTGACTTGCTTTAATAATAGCTTTTGCTGTCAGCACGTTATTCCAAGCATTTATAACTGCTTGCTCTATAGTTTTTACCGCTTCGTAATAATCATAAGTGGACTGTTTCGCATCCATTTTAGCTCTACTGAGACCAAAAATATTAACTCCTCTTTTAAAGATCGGAATATCAAGAGTAAAGACAACACTCACATTCTCTAGTAACGTGTCTAATTTTATATTGTCCTTTCCAAAATTTTTACTTGCGCTTAGATTCAAAGAAGGAAGCCATTTGGAACTTTCAGCAATCACTTCCATTCCAGCAGCCCTTTTTTTATAAATTGCTGCTTTTAGGGATAAGTTATTGGTTTTTGCTAACTGTAAACATTCATTTAATTCTGGCATAGAAGGTAGTTTACCATTAGTCTCATAAAGATTATCGGCATCTTCACCAATTAAATGATAGTAAGCAATATTAGCCAGCTTCAACTCACCTTCAGCATCAACTCTTTTGGATATAGAAGATGAAAATTTTGCTTTTGCGAATAAAACTTCAGCATTAGTAACTTCTCCAAGAGAAAAGCGTTTTTTCATAGCTGACAAGTGTTCTAAAGAAACACGTTCTTTATGTTCCCCCAGTTTTAATATTTCTGCCCTTTGTAAAACATTAACATATGCTTTCACAGCGCTGAGTGCAACTTCTTGCTTAGATTGCTGAAATCTAATTTTTGCTGCTTTAAGAAGATAATTTGATCGGCTGAATGTAGCAAAAGTGCCACCACCATCTATTATTCTTTGACTTAATGTTAGATGTTTTCCAGAGTTTTGTAGATTGTTAATAATATTAAAATTACTATCGAAATTATATTGTAAATTAATGTCAGGTAAAAACCCAGCCAATCCGGAAGATTTTAGTTGTTTTTCAGCACTCTTATATTGGTAAAATTGAGACTTTATCTTTGAGCTGTTTTTGATAGCTTTGCTTATAGCTTCCTCCAAATCAATTGCATAGCAACCTATGGTACAAAAAGCAATTACAAATATAATAATCAATCGAAACATTTTGCTTTCTAGCATGTTGTTTAAGTTATTAGCATAAATTACTTTAATAATCAATAACTAATGTTGTTGACACTATCAAGCAACTTAGTATATCATAACCTACTGTTATGTATTGATATATGAAAACTTTTTTCTTAAAAGAGAAACAAATTGATAAAAAATGGCTTGTTATAGATGCAGAAGGATTAGTAGTAGGAAGGCTTGCAGCATTTGTAGCAATGCTATTGCGTGGAAAACATAAACCTGAATATACACCTCATATGGACTGTGGTGATAATGTAATCATTGTTAATGCAGAAAAGGTACATTTTACCGGAAAGAAACTTAAAGATAAAATCTACTACAGGCATACAGGTTATTCTGGTGGTTTAAAGAAAACTACTCCAGATAATATTTTAAATGGCAAATTCCCTGAGCGTGTGATGAAAATGGCAGTAAAAAGAATGCTTGATGATGGTCCTATGGCACGTAGACGGTTTGAAAATTTGTATGTTTATTCTGGTTCAGAACATAAGCATCAAGGACAGCAACCTGAAAAAATAGATTTTGCCTCTTTAAATCGTAAAAATAAGAAATAATGGAGTAAAAAGTGAAAATAAATAATAATGATCAGCCAAAAAAGGCAATGATTGACTCACTTGGTCGTTCATATGCCACAGGTCGAAGGAAAGAATCTGTAGCAAGAGTATGGATGAAGCCAGGAAGTGGAAAATTTAGTGTTAATAAAAAAGATGATTTAATTTCTTATTTTAAAAGAGAATCAGTGTGTCAAATGATTAAAGCGCCATTCATAGTAACTTCTATGTTAGATAGGTATGATGTGTTTGCAACTGTAAAAGGTGGAGGACTATCTGGCCAAGCAGGTGCCTTAGCTCATGGAATAAGCAGAGCTTTAAGTAGTATAAGTCAAGATCTACACTCTATATTACGTAAAGGTGGATTCCTAACTAGAGATTCACGTGTTGTTGAGCGTAAGAAATATGGTCAACATAAAGCTCGGAAAAAATGTCAGTTTTCTAAGAGATAATTGTTTCATAATGGTATTTTTTTGTAAATATTATACAAGTTCTTACAAGGGTTTATGACATTTTCTCTTTTTATGACGAATTTAGTTGACTATTGGCACTAGCATAATATGCTGTTTATGTAATTTTTCAATATTAAGGTAATTTATGAGTAAAGAAGATATAGTAAACCAACTGAGTAAAGAGTGCTCTAGTCAAGGTATAGATATAACAAAAGCTAGTTTAGGTAAGCTTCATGATATTTTTATGGAAATAATCAAGAACGATCTAACCCGTAAAGGTGAAATACGTTTGCATGGAATAGGGACATTCTCTAGTCCTATAAGTAAGGAAAGACAATGCCGTAATCCTCACAGTGGTGTGATGATGACCGTTCCTAAAAAGAAAAGGGTAAAGTTTAAAGCAAGTCAAGCTCTTTCAAGTATTTTAAATACCAAAGAGAAAGTATAAGCTACTTAGATATTGTCATTTTCATCTTTTTAGTTACACTACGTAAGCCATGAAATATAGCCTCGCTGATTAAAGAATGGCCTATATTAAGAGCTGAGATGTGAGGTGTCTCTTTTATTCTTTTAGCATGTTTATAATTTATGCCATGTCCTGCGTGGCATTCTATTCCTAGCTTATTAATGTATTCTGCAGAGTTAGTAATAAGTTTTAATTTTTCTTCTGATGGATTATCACAGTAATCCCCTGTGTGAATTTCTATTATGTCAGGCTTTCTTTCTAGCTTCTCAAGATATTTTAGTTGATTAATATTTGGATCAATAAACAGTGAGATTTTTATGTCAAAGCTATGCATTTCCTCTATTATACCAGAAAGTTTACTGTGCATATTCACGATATCAAGGCCACCTTCGGTTGTTAATTCTTCTCTTTTTTCTGGTACTATACAAATCGAATAGGGTTTTACTTCTTTTGCTATTTTGAGCATTTCTTCCGTAGCTGCAATTTCAAGATTCAACTCAGTGCTAATGTTTTGTTTTAGATTGAATACATCCTCATCTCCGATATGCCTTCTGTCTTCTCGTAAGTGTACAGTGATAAAATCTGCTCCAGCATCAATAGCTATTCTTGCTGCTTCTAATGGATCTGGATAAGAAGCTCCACGTGCGTTGCGAAGGGTTGCAACGTGATCAATATTAACGCCCAATTTCACAATTTACCTCAAAAATTATTTATAAATTATACATATTATTAGATCTTATGCATGTCATTGTTTAATGCCATAGCTGAAAGACAGAGCTAGCAGTTATACCAATTCTCATTGTTGGCAAGTCAAATAAGAAACATTCAAAATTGTTTGATTGTGGAAGCGGAAAGAGAAGTAATAAATTTGCATACACTTGCCCTTTTTTACAGTTAATCTAGTTTATAGAACTACTCGTGGTAATCCAAACAAGATTTTTTCTCATAATCAAGTTATAGTAAACGGGGACAATTTTTCGCATCTAAAAAATTTTAGATTTAGGATTGAAATTAATAAGTGAAATGATTATGTAGTGCATGTATTAGTAAAAGGAGGTACAACATGAGTAATATAGTTCATTAAATAAAAACAATAATCGTGATAATTTTAGTGTAAGAGGGTTACAAAGAGCCGTTGATGACATATTTGATAGCTTCTTTACAGGATAGAACCCAGAGCTTTACAAAAGAGGCAGTAGTCTACTACCAGTTTGTGATTTTTATGAAACAAAGGAAAGCTATTGCCTATCATTAGAGTTACCAGGTATTCCTAAAGAAAGCATAGATATTAGTATATCTGGCGATAGCTTAATAGTGAAGGGTGAAAAAACATGTGATAATGAATCAAAAGATAAGCAGTTTTACCATAAAGAAAGGTACTATGGTTCTTTCTATAGATCTATTCAACTTCCAACAAATGTAGAGCAAGATAAGGTATCTGCCAACTTTTTAGATGGGGTATTGCATGTAACCATACCTAAGTCAGAGAAACACATCAAAAAAATTGATGTAAAGTAACCAGTAAGTAATAGCAGGCTTCTGACCTTGAGGCTTGCTATTTTAATATCTGTTCAGTAGAGTGGCAAAATAAGGTAAACGAGAAAAGACAACTAAATGAGTGTCATGAAAGTAGCTGATACTGGCTCCCTTATGAAGGTGTCATCTTAGCACCCAGACACTGGTTTTTTAATTGAAAATGTTGTCTTGTTTGTGATAAATTTTGCTGGATGCCAGTGTCGAGCACTAGCATGACATTATAGAAGCTGGAATTACAGTGTCAGCTACTTGAATGACAATATTTGCTGTGTAATTTACCTTAAAAAATGAATATTCCTACAGCTACGTGTAAGCTACTTTCATGACACTCATTTAGTTGTCTTTTTTGCCACTTTGCTGAATAGATATGTAAAATATTAACTTAGCAATACAGTTTATTTCAAAAATTATCTATAGATTAGACACACCATTAGATCTTATACATAGTCATTTTTTAATGCCATAGCTGAGAGACGGAACTACTCTGCCTGCTCCCATTACCATGAAACTGTATGATACCAAAGTATAACAGTGTAAAAAATATGAAAAAATACCAATAAAAAAGGTAAAATAACTTTAATAGTTAAAACCATAGGCGCCAGTTGGTTTTTAACTTAAAAATAAAAGTCAAGTATCAGGAATTCTAGACATAAACCCTCCTATATGAATAAAGAGCTAGCAAAAATAAACTTATATATTTTTTGCTGAAATTTGATTATTTGGTGAAAAAACCTGCAGGTGAAGATAGATTTTGGATCCTAAAAAACCTTCATTTTCCACTATAATGAAGCTACCAGAGTCTATCAAGCAATTTTTTATTTAAATTGCTTGCAATCTTTTTATACACTCATCTTTACCAAGAATTACCATGATATCAATGATTCCAGGCGCATCCATTATTCCAGTTATTGGGGCGCGTAATGAGTGGTATATATCGCTCATTTTTATATTATGTAATTTTGAAAATTCCTTAATCTGAGAGGATAAAAAATTCTTATTCCAATCTTCACTACCTACACTCGAAAGAAATGATGCAAGTAACTTAATTACATCGAGGTTAGATTTGACAATTTGCTGAGCTTCTTCACTAAAATCAAGCGGCAGATCTTGAATATAAAACTTTGCTAAATCCAGCAGTTCGGTTAGATAGTTTGCTCTTTTCTTTAGCTCTGTTAGTCCTTGTAATAAATAGTTCTTTTTTATATCACTCAGTTTTAACATCGGAGCAAATGTATTTAAAATATCCAGATTGCTCATGTTACTAATATAATGATTATTTAAATGTTCCAGTTTTTTAAAATCAAGTCGTGCAGGTGAACGACCGATGCTTTCTAAATTAAACCACTCTATTGCTTGCTCATCGCTAATAATCTCGTCATTGCCGTGACTCCAGCCAAGCCTAAGTAGGTAATTACGCATTGCCTGAGGCAATATTCCCATCCTTCCATAATCACAAACGTTTGTAGCATCATGCCTTTTAGATAGCTTATTCCCGTCTTCTCCATGGATAAGAGGTACGTGCGCGAAGCGTGGAACATCAAAATCAAGAGCCTGATATATTAGCAATTGCTTGAAGGTGTTAGTGAGGTGATCAGAGCCACGTATAATATCAGTTATTCCAACTGAATGATCGTCAACCACCACGGCAAAAATGTACGTTGGAGTGTTGTCAGAACGTAGAATTACTATGTCATCAAGTTGGTCACTATTTATCTTAACTTGGCCACATATCTTATCTTCAACAACAATATCTTCTGAGTCTGGCACTTTGAAACGGACAACAGGGTTTGCACTTGATGTCGAATGAGTACACTTATGCTTATATATTTTTCCTTCTTCTCTTGCTCTTATTTTCTTCTCCGCAACTTCATTCTCGGGGCAGTAACAATGATATGCCCTACCCTTTTCAACTAAAAGATTTGCAACCTCAATGTGCTGCTCTATTTTTTTTGATTGATATATTATTTCCCCATCATAGTTTATTCCAAGCCATTTTAACCCATCTATTATTGCATCAATTGCTTCCTGTGTTGAACGTTTTCTATCTGTGTCTTCAATCCTCAGCAAAAATTTGCCGCTATGACGTTTCGCATAGAGCCAATTAAATAATGCAGTACGAGCTCCACCAATATGCAAGAATCCTGTTGGTGATGGAGCGAATCTAGTAACTATACCTGGCATATTTGTCTATTGTGATAACGTAACCGATGATAACTAAAATTTGTACTTGCAACAACGTGGAACTATAGTAAATTTGAAAGATTAATTTACATTTATTTTTAATAAACTGCATTGTATAATTTAATATTAGTGAATGCAGTGAGGTGTGTATATGGATAATTTATTTGAAATTGCAAGAGGAGTTATAACAAAAGAGGATGAAAATAAATTTATTGAAGCTTGCAAGAAAAGAGTTGCTTGTGTAGCTAAGCATAGAATTGATGAAAATGGAAACCCATTTCATATAGCAGCAAGTAAAGGAATTCTGTTACCTGCGTTAAAAGAGATTATAGAGTATTTAGAAGAAGATACTGAGAGCAGAGTCAAGAAAGCAAAAGAAGCTAAAGATTGGGAGAAAGTAAAAAGCTTAAAAAAGGAATTTGAGAACAATAAGAAATATATTAAGGAAGCACTCCTCGATAAAAGCTATATTAAGGATGACGGGAAGAAGGTAGTATCACCCCTTTATTTCTTGGACCCCGCAGAGCGGAAGGAAGTTAAGCAAATTGCAGACATAAAATGCAGCTTTATATGTAGTAAAAAGTTTCATCTATGCTTATACATAGTAGGGGCTATAGTGTGTGCTATCGCTATGTGTATATCTTTGTATCTTCTATTTTCGGCTTCTCAATCTCTTGCATTGGCTTCAATAGCAACAATAGCTTCTGGAGGATCTTCATATCTGTTATTTAAGGCATGTAACGAGATATATAGCTTGAATAACGAAAGTACTACATTGACAGATCCTGATGTTATGCAACTTGTAGATGGTGGTTTAGCTCCAGCATGAAGTACTTGCAAGCAATAATATAGAAATTTACTTTCTTAACTTAAGAAAGTATACTTATAAGATGATAAGAAAGAAGTATAGTAAGATTTTAGTAGCGAACAGAGGGGAGATTGCCTGCAGGATAATCAAAACTGCGCACAAGATGGGCATATCTTGTGTGTCTGTGTACTCAGATGCAGATGCAAATTCTGTGTATGTAAAGCAAGCAGATGAGTCAAGGCACATTGGCCCTTCGCCTGCTTATCTTAGTTACTTGAATATCGAAAAAATATGCGAAGTAGCAGTTGAAACAGGTGCTGAGGCAGTTCATCCTGGCTATGGGTTTTTAGCGGAAAATCCAGATTTTCCCTGTGCTCTGGAAAAACATAACATAGATTTCATTGGTCCAAGTGCAAAGACAATAGAAGTTACAGCCAACAAAATAACGGCAAAAGAAGAGGCAAGAAAGGCTGGAGTAAATGTAGTGCCAGGATATATGGGTAAGATCGAAAACGCTGACCATGCATCCATGGTTGCTGAAGAAATTGGTTTTCCCGTTATGCTCAAAGCTGCATCAGGTGGTGGTGGCAAAGGAATGCGAATTGTACATTCCAAAAAAGAAATTGAGCTAGCATTTACATCAGCAACAAACGAAGCAGAGAAAAGTTTTAAAGATGGTAGTATTTTTATAGAGAAATATATAGAGCTGCCAAGACACATTGAAATACAAATTATAGCAGATAAATACGGCAATGTAGTGTGTCTTGGAGAGAGAGAGTGCTCAATACAAAGGAATAATCAGAAAATAATGGAAGAAACTCCAAGTCCATTTATTAGTGAAGAAGTAAGACAAAAAATGTATGCTCAATGTGTCTCCCTTGCAAAACAAGTTGGCTATTTTTCAGCAGGCACTGTCGAGTTTGTTGTTGATAAAGACCAAAATTTCTATTTTCTTGAGGTAAATACGAGATTACAAGTTGAGCATCCAGTAACAGAATTCGTAACAGGAATAGACATAGTAGAAGAAATGATTAGAACTTCCTGCGGAGAAGAATTAAGATTCAATCAGGATGATATTAAACTTACTGGCTCTGCAATAGAAAGCAGAATTTGCGCTGAAGACCCATCAAAGAAATTTTTCCCTTCCAGCGGAAGAATAAAATATTACGATAAACCGAATGAAAATAATCATGTAAGAATAGATGATGGAGTTGCTGCAGGTTCAGAAATCAGCATGTTCTACGACTCAATGATTGCAAAAGTTATAACCTATGGAAAAGATAGAATAGAGGCGATCAGCAGAATGCAAAAAGCTTTGTCTAAGTGCTATATAGGGGAAGTAATAAACAACATAGAATTTCTAGAATCCATCTTCCATAATCCAAATTTTATTGCAGCAAAGCTCCACACGAGATTCATTCCAGATCATTACCCTAGCGGGTTTCAAGGTGATTTTATTACAGAGGAATATATTAAAATATTTATTTTTATTGCACTGTATGTTCACTTAGAAAATGAGGAAAAGTATTACAGTAAGTCAATAGATGAAGCATTCATAGTGAAAATAGACGATAATGAGTACTCCGTAAATGCAAAATATCAAGATAACACATTAACAACAGTATATAACCACAATAAATACTCCGTGGTAGGTAAGTGGAAACCAAGTTACAGGTTGTTATATATAACAATTAATGATGATACCAATATAGCACTTAAAATAGAAAGGCAAGGCAGCAAATACTTTATAAGACACGCAGGTATGAAAGCTAAATGTTGTGTATTGAAACCTCACGTAGCTGAACTAAGCAAATTAATGCTAAACAACAAAACAGAAGGGATTTCAGTAGACGCTGTAAAATCTCCAATATCCGGTTTATTGGTTAAATTATACGTTAATGCTGGAGATCAGGTAGAGGTAGGACAACCTCTGTTTGTTGTAGAGGCAATGAAAATGGAAAATATAATATGTGCTGAATCAGAAATGGTAATAAAAAATATCCCTGTTACAGAGGGGAAAAATGTACAGGCTGGTGATTTGGTATTAGATCTGGTTTCTTAAATAACATAAGCAGTATAAACTTGACCCAAATAAGATAAACGAAAACATTTGATGGGCTATACCAATGGCCATTGGTATATGCAGCAACAAAGTGACTACTCCTAGAATTACCTGAATGATGACGGAGAATAGCATAACATATAATGGTTTTATACTGGCATTTTTTATTGTGAGTATTGCTGTCAGAACTAATATCAGCAATGCCAATGCCCGGTGTATGAATTGCACTGTTACTCTATTTTCAAAGATATTTAGCCAAGCAGGCTGTAAGTAAAATAAATCTTCTGGAACAATTTGTCCATCCATTAGTGGAAAGGTATTATAAATTAAACCAGCATTTAGCCCTGCAACAAATGCACCGAAGATTATTTGTATTGTAACTAGGATTAAAATTATCCATATGCAACATGTAATGTTGCCATTAATTTTAATTATCTGTTTTGGTTTGATTTGGTAATCAAAAAATTGATATGACAATAATGCAAAAATAACCAATGCAAGCAGTAAGTGAAGTGCGAGCTTATAGTGACTAACATGAGGATTGGCTACCAAACCGCTTTTAACCATATACCAACCAGCAAAAGCTTGTAAAATTCCAAATAATAGTGCTGTAGATAACCTTATTACTGCATTTTTAGGTATTCTTTTTTTTAGTGTAAAGTATATAAATGGTAAGATAAAAACTAAACCTGTCAGCCTTGCAATCAACCTATGCACATATTCTATTAAGTATATGGTGCGGAACTCTTCCATACTCATACCATAGTTAAATGCTTTATATTCAGGTGTAGCTTCATATTTTGATTTTTCTTTTAGCCAGTCTTGTTCACTCAGCGGTGGCAATGTTCCGGTAATTGGTTTCCATTCCGTGATTGACAATCCTGCTTTTGAAAGTCTGGTAAATCCACCAATTCCCACCATGCAAATCACCATGAGAGAGCAGAGAAAAAGCCAAATAGCTACAGGTTTTGCTTCCATAAGCCATGCTGAGGGTGAATAACAAATTCCCACAAAGCGAGAAAAGCTGCAACGCTATGTAGTAGACTATAGACGGGAAAAAATATTGATACTATATAAAAATAAAAAGGCATTTTTTGTTGTCTGATAGCTATTATCAAAAAAATCAAGTTAATACCGTATACTATTATAAAATAATATAAGAATAATTCATTCAAAATTTGAGTCAGCACCAATGAAAGCAACAAAAAAGGAGTTGTAAAAAATATAAAAGCTGAGGAACCAACAAAAAAGTTTAATAGCAAAATCCCCTTAAGCCCAGTGTGCTTAAAAAGTAATTTTATATTTTTTAAATGAACGATATAAGTTTGCATATAACCTTTAATCCAGCGTGCTCTTTGTTTGATCCAAGCAAACACAGTAGTTGGTGATTCTTCCAACGTTTCTGAATCAATAATCCTGGTTTTATATCCCATCTGTGCAAATCTCAAACCAAGGTCAGCGTCTTCAGTGACATTGTAAGCATCCCAAAAAAAGCACTTTCTTTAAAATTTCCACTGAAAAATGGTTACTGCTACCACCCAAAGGTATTGGCATGTTCATTTTTTGAAATCCAGGCAAAAAATATTGAAACCAGTTCATATACTCAAGAGAAAAGAATTTTGTAAGAAAATTGCAACCAAAGTTATAGTAATTTAATTTCGCCTGTACACAAGCCAACTTTTCGTCGCCCTTATTAAATTCAATGAGTGCTTTTTTCAACTGCAATGGATCTGGCTTGTCATCTGCATCATATATTACCACATACTTTCCTCTAATAAAATTCATAGCATAATTGCATGACTTAGCTTTTGTTCTAGGCAGAGAATGAGGCACTTTTATTACTTCAAAATACTGTGGTAAAGTGCATTTTTCTATAGCTGCCAACATTTCTTGGTCATCGCTCTCTATTACAAGCTTTACATCTAATTTTGATTTTGGATAATCCAAACTTTCAATGCTCTTAATCAATTGCTTTATAACCGCATTCTCTTTAAAAGCAGGCAATAAAATAGTATATATAGGTTCATTCATCTTATCATAATCTGCTTTTTGGTTAGAAATTTTACGCAAGCCAAAAATTTTAGTTACAAATTTGAATAAAGAACTAGAACATCCGATTATAAATATCAACACCAAAGCAAAATATGCATATTTTTTTGTCAGTGTTAAAGTCGAAATTATAACAAAAAAAGAGGAAAAAAAGATTGAACTGAGCCTAATGCTTTTAGCTGAAAAATTAGGATTCTTATAATATAAGTAGTTACTTGCGAATTCTGAAATACCAAAGTGCGAGTTAAGAAGATTTAAAATCTGTTCGCTATTCGCTTTTATTAATACATATTCAATACCGTAATGAGATTCGACCCAAAGGTTGATATCTTGGCTTATGTCTTCAACCATAAAAAAAGTAGTATCATTTAATTTTTGCCAAGGAATTATATTAAACCTATAGTAGAAAAGTTTCTCTTGTTCTTTGCATAAACTAGAATCAAATTTAATTTTTTCTACATTATCAGTTTGAAGTACAGGCATTAAACTTAATGCAACTTTTTGCTCAAGTCACGTGAAAACGAAGATATAACCTCACTACTACGCTTATCATCTTTACGTTCATGCATTATTTTTTTTACAGCATCAGCAGCTATACTCGCTGTGTTAGCTTGTAAATCCCCAAGAGCTTTTTCAACTTGGTCAGTAACTTTCTTCAAATTAGAATGGGCATTTTCATCTAACGTTTGATCGAGTTTCTGTCTATTATGCTTAATAATACTATTAGCCTTATCAAGTGCTTCATTCATCATTTTGTTAACTTCTGCATCTAATTTTTTGTATTTTTCAGAAGATTTTTTGTAATACTCCAACATATCTTTTCTGAATTTTTCAATTTCTTCACTTGAAAACTTGCTTTTGTTACGTTTATTGTTAAGCGCGTTTTTTATTACCTTCCCTAGCAATTTATATGAGAGGATAAAACCTACTAAAAAAGCAAGGCTTATAACTAGTAATGTAGACATAAAAACTCTAAAATTCTTTGGATACCAAATCAGCAACAAATTCCTCTTCAATCTCAGAATTAGTTAACTTAGTATAGTAAATCAAAGCAATACTAGTAGCCATTTGTTTTAATTCACTAATATACTTAGATTTAAATTGTACTACCTTTTCTTCAACAAGTTTAATCATCTTCTTGTCTTCCTCTTCCAATATATCCTTAACATTCGCTCTCATTTCTTCTACTTGAGCAAATGCATCATTTATGATTTTTTTTGCCCGTACTCTAGCTTGATTTAAAGCTGCATTATACTTGACAATTTGCTCTTCTGTAAGTCTTAAAAGGTGAATAGAACTATTAAAAGAATCCAATACTCCTTTACTCCTAGTATTTAGTATTTCATCTAATTTCGGTAAAAATAAACAACTTACTACAAAAAAAAGCGAAGAGAAGAAAACTAAAAACCAAAAAACTTGAGAAAAGAAAGTTGAAACATCAAGCTGCGGCATGTGTCAAACACTACAATATTAATATCATCGCAATTACAAACGCAAGAAATCCCATAATCTCAACCATAGCAGCACCAACATAAACGTAAGTTTTCATTTGACCTTCCGATTCAGGGTTTCTCGCAATCCCACTTAGCATAGTAGAGAAAATATTAGCTACACCCAAACCAGCACCTAACATAGCAAACGCCATCAAACCAACCGCTACAAATTTTAAAGCTACTAAATCCATATACTACCTTTAACTATTCCTTAATAATATTATAAAATGTTCTACAGGTAAGTCAAGCACTCACTTTACTGTATCTGACAAATATACGCACGTTAATATAGTAAATATATAAGCTTGTAAAACTGCAACAAACACTTCAAACCCTATTAGTGCAATTATAAACAAAAAAGGTGCAGGAGTGAAAAATATGTTCATATTTACGATAAACCCCGCTATTACTTTGATGATCGTATGGCCAGCAATCATATTTGCTGCAAGCCTTATTGATAGGCTAATCGGTCTTACTAAATAAGCAAACAACTTAATAATAATTATTACAGGTGCAAGCCACCAAGGAGTTCCTTTTGGTAGCAATATGCGTAAAAACTCTACTCCCCTTTCTTTAAACCCAACAATTGTTATATAAGTAAAAACCACCATCGACAAAGCAAAAGTGACTATTACATGACTTGTGACCGCGAAACTATAAGGAAGAACACCAACTAAATTACACGATAAAATGAAAATAAATACTGTAAATATCAAAGGAATATGCTCCAAACCTTTGCTTCCAGCGTTACTTTCTATTATTGAAACAACAAAATCATATACATATTCAACTGCAGCTTGCAAATATCCTGGTATTACTGCACCTTTTCTTATTCCAAAGAGCAAAAACAGTACCATTAATATCACCGAGATCATCATAAAAAGAGATGAGTTGGTAAAGTTTATGTCATACCCAAATAATTTTGGTAGTTCTATTATTGTATATACTTTAAATTGTTCTAGCGGATTTAACGCCATTTTGACCCTGTATACTTAAACTGCAACAGTAAATAAAGTATGAATTTTATAGGACAAAGTCAAGAATTAAGATAAGGCTCTATGTTATTATAACATTGATACATTAACAAAATATGTAATTAGAGTGTTAATTACAGTCAGCCTTGTATTTTAAAATTTACTAATCTTATTAAATTGTTCAATATCTTGACTTAACATCTTATTTTAGTTATAATTTAATTTTTAGTGAGGTATATAATGAACGAAATAGATTTTATTAACACTAATCATCCTTTAAATTTAGAGCAGGAACTTGGCAACGGATACATCAAATTGACAGATTGTTCCTTTAATGAATATACTGGCCATTATCAAATAGGAAGCGAAATACTAGATGAAAGCCATAATATGATAGGAAACTTAACTATTGATGGTTACATTTATGATGCCTATGCAGATAACCACAATATGAATCTTAAATTCTTTACGGAGATAGATTTAAAAAGTGATATAGAGAAGATCAATTCTCTTCAGAAGAAGATATAAAGTTACAAAAGCTTCTGCATCATTGTTTATGATGTAGAAGTATTCCACTACAACAAGCTTTAAAAGCACTACATTTTATATTACAATAACTTTTTTGTTTCTTTAAAGATCCATGAAATTCACATTATCTTGGTTATTAGAGCACTTAGAAACCAATGCTAGTTTAGAAGAAATTACCGATAAATTAACTCATATAGGGTTAGAAGTAGAAGATGTGATCGATAATTCCAGATTGACTGGGTTTATCGTTGCAGAGGTATTAGAAGTCGTACCTCATCCAAATGCTGATAAATTAAAATTATGTAAAGTAAATGATGGAAGCAAAATTCTACAAATAGTTTGCGGAGCAAACAATGTTAGAGAAGGTATGAAAACTGTACTTGCATCTCTTGGTAGCACATTGCCAGAAAGCGACTTTACAATTAAGCCTACAAAAATACGAGGAGTGCTAAGTGAAGGGATGCTCTGCTCTGCCTCTGAGCTTTCGCTGACTCAAGAGGAAAGTGAAGGAATCATTGAGCTTTCTGATGATTATAAAGTAGGGAATAAATTTTCCAATTGCGATCCTGTAATTGACATAAACATCACTCCAAATCGTGGAGATTGCTTAGGCTTATATGGAATAGCTCGAGATTTAGCAGCAACTGGAATTGGAACGTTAAAGGCTTTAAACATTCCACAACTTGCCTGCTCTATAAATTCACCAGTAAACGTCAAAGTTACTGACGGGGAGAGCTTTATTAGTGGAATATACATCACCAATGTAAAAAATAGAGAGAGCCCAAAATGGTTAAAAGATAAATTGGAATCGATAGGAATGCGCTCCATTTCTGCAATAGTTGATATTACTAATTACATCATGATATCCTTTAACCGCCCAATGCATGCATATAATGCAAAAACAATAGAAGGAGAGCTTGTAGTACGCAAAGCAAACGACGGAGAAAAATTTATTGGTTTAAATGGTAAAGAATACTCATTAAATAAAGACATAAGTGTTATTTCTGATGATAAAAACGTTCATGCAATTGCTGGAATTATAGGTAGTAAGTACAGTGAATGCACTCTTGAGACTACCGAAATCTTTTTAGAGTCTGCTTGGTTTGACCCTATTTCTATCACTAAATCTTCAAGGCAGCTAGGCATCTCCACAGACTCAAGTTACAGATTTGCACGTTCAGTCGACCCTGAATTTATCTTTGATGGAATCAATCTTGCAGCCAAAATGATTTTGGATTTATGTGGTGGAGAAGTGTCAAGTGTAGTGTCTGCTGGCAATCTAAATAAAGCTGATACTAAGGTAAATTTTGATTATCAAAACGTAAACAAACTTGGAAGTGTATATGCATCACCTAATGAGATATTTGATATTTTAACAAAGCTAGGGTTTGGTATCGATAAAAAAACTGAATGCAATTGGGATGTACAAGTATCAAGCTGGAGACCGGACGTAACCATACCTGCTGACTTAGTTGAAGAGGTAGTAAGAATATACGGCTATGATAAAATAAAGGAAGAGCAACTAGCAGAAGACGTTACAGTAGAAGAAGAGACACAAGATGATTTGCGCATTTTAATGACAAGCAGAGGGTTTCATGAAGTGATAACTTGGTCTTTTATGAGTGAATCAACAGCTAAGAAGTTTGGTTACTTGAATAAATTATTTATTATCGACAACCCATTTAATAATGACTTTAATATAATGAGACCAAGCATCATACCAAATTTGTTAAAAGTTACTACAGATAATACTGCCCATGGTACACCTGATTTTGCAATTTTTGAAATTGGGCCAATTTATAATAACGAAGCTCAATCTAAGTACGTTTTAAGTGGAATTAGATCAGGAAATAATTCGCCGAAAAACCACTATAACACTGATAGAAAAATAGATATTTTTGACGCAAAGGCTGACCTCATAACAGCTTTGGAACTTTTTAATGTCAATTGTGATAATTTAGCAATAGAGAGAGCAGAAAAAGAATATTATCACCCAGGAAAATCAGGCTCCTTATCTTTTAGAAGTAAAATAGTTGGTTGTTTTGGAGAATTGCATCCGAGTATATTGGATTTTTTTAACATCAAACAAAAAATTGTAGGCTTTGAGTTGATATTAGAAAATATCGAAAATTTACCTATAAGTAGAAAAAAATTTATCGATTATAAATATCAAAGTGTAAAACGCGACTTTGCATTTATTGTAAATAAAGATGTAGCAGCAGGTAGTATAATCAATATGGTGAAAAAAAGCTCAGAGCTCATCACAGAAGTTTTGATATTTGATGTATATCATGGAAATAATATAGAATCGAATAAGATGTCTATAGCATTTTCAGTTACTTTCTGCTCTCCAACTCACACTTTAACTGAAGAGGAAATCCAAAAAGAATCAAATATGATAGTCAACTTAGTGTGTAAAAATACTGAAGGAACTTTGAGAGCTCATCATTAAGCCGTAACCGCCGTTTCCTGATTTTGCTGTGTCACGTTTACTTCATCCAATTTATTTCCTATCTTGAATTCAATATCTTTGAAAAATCTATCCCACATTCCATGCAAATGCTCTTCTATTTGAGGCCACACATCACTTTTAAATGTCGTTCCATCATCAGAAAATAAATTGCCTAAAAAGCCTCCAACTCCTTCATAACTTGATTGAAAATGTTGAAGAAATGTCTCTACTTCCTTATGAGTATCATGTGCCACACTCAATGCTTTCCCTTCTGTGCTATTATCTTTGTTTACAGTAGCTGACCATCCAATCACATTATAATTAAAACCAACTTTGAGAGAGTTCCAAATCCTCCACAAACCACTCTCATTATCTTTTGGTACATTATTTATTATAAGATTTGCTAATCTATCTACTAGAGGAGACAATAAATCTTGACAAAAGTGTTTGATATTATCTTTCATTTTAATTACAGGACTTTTTATGCACTTTTCTGCCAAGTAGTACTCAAGTTCCGCTTCCTCTAATAACTTCTTAATTGCTTCTTCATCAAAAATTTCATGCTCGAATGCTTTAAGTAAAGCATCTTCTATTATTGCAAATTTTATTTTTTCACGAGATTCCAGTTTTTCTCTATAATCATTTTTTGTTTTTTCATTTATCAACAATCCTTTTTCTTCTAATTCTAACTGTTTTAATGCTTTCAGAATTTCTTGGTTATTTTTCAAGTGCTTCTCTATTAATTTTGTACTTGGATGCTTTTCTCCTTTTCTCTTTCTCTCATCTTCTAAGTACTTATTTAAATCCTCACTTTCTTCTATTACTTCTCTTAACGATATAGGTTGATCTAAGCATTCTGCAATTTTCACTCGGTGCACATTAATCCTCTGTACTAAATCCGGCTCCTTTTCCTCTAACAGCTTACATGAATTCTCTATACCCTTTGCTTGACTTTTAAACAAATCTTGTGTTTTACGTTTCGTTATTTCTAAATACATCTTTGCTATAAAATCATTCACTTTACCTGAAGCTTCTTCTAAACTTTCCCCATTCAAAGGACCTTTTATCTCCTCTTCTAAATCTCGAAACTGGTCCATTAAGCTTAGCATGCCTAATAGGCCTAACTCACCCTTTGCTTTTTTCATTACTGATTTTACTAGCCTTCGCTCAACTTCTTGATCACCATACTCGAACTTAAAAAGACCTTCTAATTTCCTTTTTAAATCATCGTTTGTTAAGTTGTTTTTTCCTTCATTATATACTGCTTTCAGCTTTTCATGTATCCCAGTATATCTTACTTGTCCTTGTTTTTTTAAATCTTTAATTATTTCTTTAGCATCATTCAGAACTTCCTCTGTTTTTCCAAGATCTGTATCCTTATAAACATCAATTATTGTTTTCCTAGTTATTTTCCCTTCTTGTATAAGTCGCTCCCATTCTGCTTTAAATACAGGAAGCTCACTATCGTCTAGGGCATTTGGCACTTTTGCTCCTGCTTCTTTTAGATCCTTTATTATCATCTCTTTCTCATTTGGTAATTCCTTACCTTGACTTTCTAACTTCTGCTTCACTAAAGTATTTTTTAGCTCATCTTCCAGCGAAAAATCTTCTCCCCGTCTATTCTGCTGAAACTTAATTGCTTGTATAAAGGCAACTTGATAAGCATTTTCTATTAAGTGAGTTGTCAACTTAGAACCTATACTACTCATCACTTTCAACCTGAATTCGTTCAATAATTCCTTCAATTTATCACGTGTAATCTCTTCTTTTTCTAGCTTCACCAGCTCTTCCATAGTTTTTGCGAATTCTTGAATTGAAGTTGCAATCACATTCTTAATTTCATTATGCAAGGGCTTAAGACCATTGTTTAAATTGATACTAGCTGATAATTTCAGTATGATATTATGCTCTAAATCCGGCTTCACACTAAACCATTTATCATTTCCATTTTCACATAAATCTCTAAGCAGTTGTTTAAATTGCGGTGGAAATTTTATTTCCATATCCCATGTAATGTTTGGTTCAGGAAACCCCGTTTCATGAAAAGATATCTCAATATTTTGGTGCTTATTAGAATATCGCCCCATACTTATTTTAAGAACAGCAACTAAAGAGTGAGATAACTCTCTATTTAAAAGATAAAAAGTAGCCAAAGCAATTGTTGCAGGAACAATTAAGGCTACAAGCACAGTCACATTAACA
Source organism: Wolbachia endosymbiont (group B) of Xanthorhoe designata (assembly GCF_964028585.1). Lineage (NCBI taxonomy): Bacteria > Pseudomonadati > Pseudomonadota > Alphaproteobacteria > Rickettsiales > Anaplasmataceae > Wolbachia > Wolbachia endosymbiont (group B) of Xanthorhoe designata. The sequence continues at coordinate 200,758 of NZ_OZ034794.1, read as the reverse complement.
AAAATTGCTATTGCAGCAAGAGCACCGTATGCAAATCTTCTCGATACACTTGTTTCACTCTTTTTTGCCTTACCTTCCACTACACCTTCTTGTGTCTTGCTGTCTGCTTTAAATCTACTGTATATGACTAACCCCATTGCAACAAAAGCAATATAAGGAAGCATTAAAACTGACAGAGCTAAATTTAATACTTTTTTCTCCGGGCAAGCTCTGTTTATCTCTTTAAATATTCTACTTGATATATTATACCAGGAAGTAAAAAAGTCAGAGTTGTAATCTTTATAATGAAATATACTGAGTGGAACATTAAAAGCAGCTACCTGTTTAGTTAACCAATCTTGCTGACTTATAGCATCAAAAAATTCTTCTCCCTCTTCTGAATTAGCAAGACCTAAATCATTCCCTTCTTCTACATTAGAAACATCTTCCATAGCATCAAAAACTCTTCTTCCTCTTCCAAAGCAACATTAAAAATAGATTCTACTTTACCTAAACCATCACTGTTGTTATTTAAATCAATAACTTCTCTATGACCATCTGCAACAACTTGATTCATATCACCACCCTACTTAAAGCAATTTAAGTATAGCATAAACATTACTAATTTTGCAACTTTATTAACTTAATACCAACTGTCAAACCTTGGTATTCCTTAGAATAGAAATCGGCCTCGATCTCTTTATTAGTGTCCAAAGATAAGGCAAGGGTCTGCTCTTTTATATATTTATTCCATGTAGTTATTGCTTCCTTAATTTTCTCATCTTCTGCTTTAATTATTACTCTGATTCTATCTGATATATGAAAATCAGCTTGTTTTCTAGTTTCTTGAATAAGCCTCACAACATCTCTTGCGAGTCCTTCTAGAATTAGTTCGTCATTGAGCTCAGTAGTCAGAACAACAATCCCTTTATTGTTATCAAATACAGAAGAATATTCACTATTTGCTTTTAACAATAGTTCATACTCACCTTTTTCTATAGTATAGCTCTCTGTTTCATCTCCCAGAAATATTTGCTCATTCTCAATTTGTCTCCACTTTTCTTCTTTGACATATTGAACTAGTTTCTTGATTTTATCTGCAACCTTCTTACCAAGTAGCGGAAAATTTAGTTTTAGCTCTAGTGACGCAACTTCTTTCAACTCACTTACTATTTCTAGTTCTTTTACATTCACCTCATCTCTTATTATCTCTTGATATTCATTTTCAAGGAAATCGCAGGAAGACCTATGATAAATGGTCATACTGCCAAGTGGCTGCCTGATGCGCATGTTAAACGTATTTCTGATGGATAATGCAGAGTTACATATCTCTCTTACCAAATCCATCTTGGCAATGAATTCACTGTCATATCTATCTGATTGTGGAAAATCAGACAAATGAACAGATGTTTCTTTGTACTTAAGCCCTTGCCATATAGTCTCTGTTATGAGTGGCAACAAAGGAGCTGCAGCTCGAAGCATGTAATAAAAAACTGTGTACAGAACATTATAAGCGTCGGTTTTATCTTGATCTAAGTCACTTTTCCAAAAACGCTCGCGACTGCGACGAATATACCAGTTATTTAGCACTTCAAAGAAATCTGTCAGGATTTTGCAAGCCTCCTGGGAGTTATAGTTGTTCATAGAAGCTTGGATACCTTCCACAGCTTCAAAACATTTGGAAATCATGTAACGATCAATAGTACTTCTATAGTCCTTGCAAACTTCAGCTTTAATCCCATCTGCATTTGCATACATAGTGAAAAAGTGATAACTATTCCAAATAGGTTTTATTACGTCCTTCAGAATATCTCGTATTGATTTTCCTTCTTTGTCGAGTAGTAAATTACCACCGCAAACAATGGAACCAGATAGCATAAGAAAACGCAGCGCATCAGAACCATATTTGTCAAAAACCTCCATTGGATCTGCATAATTATTCAAACGTTTGGATAATTTCTGACCTTTCACATCAAGAACCACACCGTGGCATATGCAATTCTTAAATGGCTCACTATCAAATAAAGCAGTGGAAAGCGCAAAAAGCGTATAAAACCATCCTCTTGTTTGTGCTATATATTCAGTAATAAAATCCGCAGGGAAATTACTCTCAAACCACTCCTTATTTTCAAACGGATAGTGAATTTGCGCGAACGGCATCGAGCCAGACTCAAACCAACAATCAAACACATCAGGCACACGACGCATAACTGATTTTCCTGTTGGATCATCAGGATTTGGTCTTGTTAAAGTATCGATAAATGGTCTGTGCAAATCATCTATTTTAACATTAAAATCTTGCTCTAGTTCTGCTATCGAACCATATACATCCACTCTTGGATATTTTGCATCATCTGATTTCCACACAGGAATTGGCGTACCCCAAAATCGATTGCGTGAAATAGACCAGTCATGCGCTCCTTCAAGCCATTTTCCAAATTGACCATCTCTTATATGATTTGGCATCCAATTAACTCTCTTATTTAGCTCTACCATTCTGCTTTTGAACTTTGTCACAGCAACGTACCAAGAAGGCATAGTGCGATAGATCAAAGGAGTATCAGTTCTCCAGCAGTGAGGATAATTATGAATATGTTGCTCAGTCTTAAACCAACTCCCCTGCTCTTTTAATTTTTTTATTACTGTATCATTGGCATCAAAAGCATGAACTCCTGTTAAATCTGAAACTTCTGCAGTAAATTTCCCACCGTTATCAATTGGACAAACAGCTCGAATATCATGGCTTTGGCAAAGGTAAAAATCTTCTTCACCAAATCCAGGAGCAGTGTGCACAACACCAGTGCCGTCTTCTGCTGTAACATAATCAGCACTGAAAACACGGAATGCATTTTTTGTATCTTTAAAGTAATCAAACAGTGGTTTATAGGAAAGACCTGCAAGATCACTCGCTTTAAGTTTTGTATTACAGTTTTCATATTGAATATTGCTTTGTTCACAGTGGCCGACAAATTTCTCTAAATAACTTTCAGCAAAGATGCAGACTTCACCATTTACTAACATTGCACAATACTCAATATCTTTTCCTATTGCCAGTGCAAGGTTACTCGGCAATGTCCAAGGCGTTGTAGTCCAAGCAAGTAATTTACATTTTTGTTTAAATTGCTTTGGATTTTCTAAAAGTTCAAACGCAACAGTTACAGCTTTGCTAGTTTTTTCTCTATATGCGTTATCAAGCCTTGTCTCAAAATTAGATAATGGAGTTTCACATGCCCAACTATAGGGAACAACGCGTATTGATTCATACACCAGACCTTTATCATAAAGCTGCTTAAATGCCCACATGACCGACTCCATAAATGATTTATCCATGGTTTTATAGTCATTGTGAAAATCTACCCATCTTGCTTGTCTATTTACATACTTCTCCCATTCTGATGAAAATTGCATCACAGAAGTACGGCAATGATTATTGAATTTTTCAATGCCAAACTTCTCTATCTCAGTTCTGCCAGATATTCTAAGTTCTTTTTCCGCGCCCATCTCAGCCGGTAGCCCATGGCAATCCCAACCAAATCTACGTTCAACTCTTTTTTGCAGCATGGTTTGATATCTTGCAAATGCGTCTTTGATGAAACCAGTGAGTAAATGTCCATAATGCGGAAGCCCGTTTGCAAACGGAGGCCCATCATAAAATACAAAGCAATTATCCTTAGAACGCTTCTCAACTGATTGCTCAAAAATTTTATTTTCCTGCCAAAATTTTATGATTTCCTTTTCTAGTAATGAAAAATCAGGACTACTGCTTGTATCAGGATAATGCTTCATATTCATTCTGACTGGATAAAGTTAAAGAATATAGAACTTTTTGGAAAATTACAAATTCAAAAACTCTATTTCTATAAACATAAAAAGGTATTGACATTATTATACAGCATACTAATAAATCAGACTTATTTACTTAAGTTAAAGATGAATAAAGACAATAACAGTTGGCCTTATCAGAAATTTCATAATGCTAACAAAAGCAATAGTAAAAGCAGCTTTATTTGGGGATCGCGTTCTTATGAATACAAGAATTCTGGAGAGATTGAAAAAATACGCTATCAGTGGGAAAAGAAAAAAAATCCCGCAAATCTATTATATCAAATCTCGTATGATTGCGTAACACAGAGTTGTAGTTCTTTAAGTATTAAACCTAGATAACTTGAAAAAACCACATAAAGCGCTTCTGCGCAAGAACGCAGGAGCACTTTTTTGTAACTAGGCAGCACATCCCAATAAACTATTTTGCCGAGCTTCCAACACTCTTACATTTACTATTTTATCTCCGTACTTCCCTTCAGGATCATCAATGCAAACTGATTGCATATATGGACTTTTGCCAATAATTTGAGCTTGATGTTTGCCTTTTTTATCACTGAACAGAACAGGAATAGTCTTGCCTACCATACTTTTATTAAACTCAAATTGTTGTTCACTAATTAATTTTTGTAAACGAAGAAGGCGCTCTGTTTTAATCTCTTCTGGTACTTGATCTTTTCTTTCTGCTCCCGGCGTACCTGGTCTTGGGCTATATTTAAAACTATAAGCCTGAGCATACTTTACTTTTTCCACTAATTTCATAGTTTCTTCAAAGTCTTTTTCAGTTTCTCCAGGAAAACCAACGATAAAATCAGAAGAAAATTCAATTTCAGGTTTCAATTTGCGCAATCTGTCTATTATTCCCAAGTATTCCTCTGCCGTGTGTTTTCTATTCATTGCATGCAATATTTTATTCGAACCTGACTGCACAGGTAGGTGAACAAACGGCATGAGTTTTGATTCCTCCGCATGTACCAAGTAGAGAGATTCGTGCATATCTCTTGGATGAGAAGTTGTGTAGCGGATTCTTTCTAGGTTTTCAATTTTAGCAATGTGACTAATTAATTTTCCTAAATCCCACACTTCTCCTCCGCACTCCCCATGATAAGCATTGACATTCTGACCAAGCAAAGTAATTTCCTTTGCTCCATTTGCAACTAACTTCAATGCTTCACGGAATATTTCATTTACTGGTCGTGAATACTCAGCCCCGCGAGTGTAAGGCACCACACAAAACGTACAAAATTTATCACAACCTTCTTGTATGGCAAGAAACGCAGAAAACCCTTGACTATTGCCATAACATTCATTTGGCAATTTATCAAACTTCGCAACTTCTGGAAAATCAGTATTTATTACATGACCTTTACTTCTGCTTGCTTTTACTATCAATTCCGGTAAAGCAGCAATACTCTGCGGACCAACAACAATATCAACAAAAGGAGCCCTTCTGAACACTTCTTCTCCCTCCGCTTGAGCCACACACCCGGCCACCACTATAGTAATTTCCTTATTTTTTTGTGATGAATGGATTCTTCCAAGCTCTGAGTAAAGCTTTTCTGCTGCCTTTTCTCTAATATGACAAGTATTCAATATCACCAAATCAGCTTGTTCTACATCACTAACAATGTTGAATCCTAGAGGCTTAACTATATTCTCCATTAAAACAGAGTCATAAACGTTCATCTGACAGCCGTAAGTTTTAATGTATAGGCCTTTCATATTAAAAATTCTTCATATAAATCCTAGCAAATTATAGGAAAAACTGAATTCTAGTACAACAGCCAATAAAGATTGCTTGACAAACCTTCTCGCTTTCCTTACCCCAACAGTAGAGGTATTTTAAGAGCTCAAAAATCTATCTTCGTCTGCAGACTTTTCAGTCAATTTCTCAATAAAAAGTGTACTCTTCAGTGTATACTGTAGTATGTACGCTGCATTTTCTTTCTAATCTTTCAGGGGGATTTTATGTCCATAATTCCAGATACTTGACCTTTATTCTTAAGCTAAAAACTGATTGGTACCTATGGTTTTTATAAAGAAAGTGCAAGAAATACTTTAAAGAATATGAAATAAAGGTAGAAAAGGTTTGAGTAACCAATCCAGGCATAAATTTGTCATGTATACCAAAAAGTAATTACACTAATATAATATTCACACTTATATGCCAATATAGATATAATACTAATTAAAGAGCATGTTATGCAAGAAGAAGTATCAGATTTTGCAGATGCTCTTTGTCAAAATAGATGTGATTCCTTTCGGGTGACACCCTCCTATATCTTTCTTTAGGTTATACAGAAGTCTAACACAATTATAGAACAAGCTTAAAAGTTCTGGTAAAGTAGTTTTATTTACAAAGAGTATGCTACTTGATATTGAAAAACGCAGCATAACAAATGCACTGTGGAAGTTACAAGAAGCAGATCAAAGGGAGATTTTAACTCTTATACAGAGATTTGAGTTGCCAGAAATATTAGCAAGAATATTAGTTAGTCGTGGTGTTAACATAGAAAATGCACATGACTTCTTACATCCACTAATCAGATCACTATTACCAGATCCCTTTTACCTCCTTGATATGGACAAAGCTGTTTCTCGCATAATAAAAGCAATAAACAATAATGAAAATATTGCAATATTTGGTGACTATGATGTTGATGGAGCAACGTCATCGGCATTGATTAATAGGTATTTAAGAACGATTGGAACACACTCTATAATCTATATTCCAGATCGTGTTGATGAGGGCTATGGATTAAACGTAGATGCTTTATTACAACTTAAAAAGAACGGAATTGACTTATGTATTTCTGTTGATTGTGGTACGCTTGCATATCAACCAATAGAAGATGCAAAGGTTTTTGGGCTTGATATTATAGTTGTCGATCATCACCTTGGTACAGAAAAGTTACCAAACGCTGTAGCAGTTGTTAATCCCAACCGCCTTGATGAAAGCTCTCCTTATACTAACCTTGCAGCAGTTGGAGTGTCATTTCTGCTAATTGTTGCCCTTAACAGAAGCCTACGTGAGCAAGGATTTTTTACCCACAAAAAAGAACCAGATTTATTTGATCTACTGGATTTGGTTGCTCTTGGAACTGTTTGCGATGTTATGCAGATCACAGGCCTAAATAGGGCTTTTGTTTTACAAGGATTAAAGGTTATGTCAGCAAGAAAAAACGTTGGCTTGCGTATTTTATTTGATGCTTTGGGAATCCTTGAAAAACCAAGTGTTTCACGATTAGGGTTTAGTATTGGGCCATGCATAAATGCTGGAGGAAGAATTGGAGAAGCATCACTCGGTGCAAGGTTGCTTTCCACTGATAATGAAGAAGAGGCGCATTCAATCGCGCTAAAATTAATAGATTTAAATAATGCAAGGAAGGTGTTAGAAAATGAGGCTCTCTTAGAAGCTACAACACAGGCAGAAAAATTTACCTTATTAGGTGTAAATTTTATAATGGTAAGTGGCAATTGGCATCAAGGAATAATTGGTATCATTGCATCAAGACTAAAGGAGCAGTTTCACCTACCAACGATAGTGATATCTTTAAACAACGGAATAGGAAAGGCAAGTTGTAGGTCAATTTCTGGAGTAGATATTGGTGCCGCGGTTCTTTCTGCAAAATTTACCAACCTAATCATTGAAGGTGGTGGTCACAGTATGGCAGCGGGATTTTCGATTAAGGAAGACAAAATAAGTGATCTACATGATTTTTTTACTGAAAGATTTGCAAACTCTACAAATGACAAAATCATAAAAGCCGATGGCATAGTAACAGCTAAAGCAATAAACTTATCCCTGTGGAATCAATTGCAACGCTTAGAGCCATTTGGTGTTGGCAACCCTGAACCGAGATTTATCATTCAGGGAGCAAAGATAAGAAAGCCGGAAGTTATAGGAGTTGATCATATAAAATGTTTTATTGCTGATGATAATGTTATGGTAAAAGCTATTGCGTTTCGCTCTGCAAATACTGAGATTGGCTCTGCTATTATGCAGGGTAATGTTAAAGCCATTTTGGGTAAAATCTCTATGAATTACTGGAATGGCAATGAATTTATACAACTTATGATAGAAGATGTCTTAACCATTAGTTAAGTTACTATTTTACAATAATTACCTATCAATCTCACCAAAGACTATATCGAGTGAACCGATAATTGCTGCAATGTCAGCAAGCATGTGTCCTTTTGCCATGAAATCTAAGGCCTGTAAATGCGCAAAGCCAGGTGCTCTTATTCGGCATCTATAAGGTCTATTGGTACCATCTGAAACTATATATACTCCAAATTCGCCTTTTGGCGCTTCAACAGCTACATAAGCCTCACCTTCTGGTACATGATATCCTTCCGAGTAAAGCTTAAAATGATGAATCACAGCTTCCATGGATTCTTTCATTTCTGCTCTTGGCGGTGGAGAAATTTTTCTATCTTCAGTTTTTATTGGCCCTTCAGGCATCTTCTCTATGCATTGCTTCACCAAGCTGATAGATTGTCTGATCTCCGCCATTCTTACTAAATAACGGTCATAACAGTCACCATTTTGACCGATAGGTATATCAAAATCTAGCTGATCATATATCTCATATGGCTGGCTTTTTCGCAAGTCCCAAGCAAGTCCAGCAGCACGGAGCATTGGTCCACTAAAGCCCCAATCAAGCGCCTGTTTTATTGATATTTCACTAATTCCTACAGTGCGTTGCTTCCATATCCTATTTTCTGTCAGAAGATCATCAACATCATCTATATACTTTGGAAATTGCTCTATAAACTTTGCAATATCTTCAATCAAACCTTCTGGGATATCTGCTGCAAGTCCACCTGGCCTTATATAAGCTGCGTGAAATCTTGCACCTGAGGCCCTTTCATAGAACTCGAGTATTTTTTCTCTCTCTTCAAAGAGCCATAAAAGAGGAGTCATCGCCCCAACATCAAGTGCTTGGGAAGAGACATTTAGTAAATGATTTAGTATTCTTGTCAGCTCACAAAATAGAACACGCAAATATTTTGCCCTAATCGGAACTTCGCACTGCAATAATTTCTCTACACATAACGAATATGCATGCTCTTGTGACATTGGTGACACATAATCAAGGCGGTCAAAGTAAGGCAGAGCTTGAAGATAAGTTTTATGTTCTATCAATTTTTCAGTGCCGCGATGCAAAAGCCCAATATGAGGGTCCGACCTCTCGATCACCTCACCATCCATCTCTAAAACAAGACGTAACACCCCATGTGCAGCTGGATGCTGAGGGCCAAAGTTTAGCATCATTGTCTTTAGATCTGGCATGTTTGGAAGTTTAAGATGTTAAAATTGTATAGGGTAAAATGTGCTTAAAGTCAATAGGCTTCTTGTACAAGCTATAACTCATCGTTACAATAGAAAAACTCTCAAAAACTTCACCACTTCTTCATGATCTGATAGACAATGTTTATGTGTCACATACAATTATTGCACTTATGTTGATCAAGGCAGCGAAATTATGTATAGATAATTTTGATTGAGAAATAGTTTTTTACTATATAAATTCTACTTTAGAGTAATCAAAATTAATGAAAAACAATAAATATAGTTTAGGCTTAAGGATCATTCATTGGTTAATGTCTGCTCTTATTATTGGTATGCTTTGTTCTGGACTGTACATGAAAAGTTTGCCGATTAGCAGTGAAATTAAATTCAGCATATACTCTATTCATAAGGCTTGTGGTATCACCGTTCTTGGATTAATTATAGTACGTATATTTTTTCGCGTCTTTACTTATGTTCCGCCATTACCAGCCAATTTTTCTCGATTCGTAATCAATGCGAGCAAAACGATACACTTTTGTTTATATGCTTTGATGGTGCTAATACCGCTATCTGGTTATGTCATGTCTTCTGCTTCTAGTAAAGAGATCAAATATTTTGTTCATATCCCTTTGTTAATCAATGAAAACAAAGAGCTAGCTAGTGCAGCTAATCAGCTACATTCGATGCTTGCATATCTTATGATAGTCTTTATAACCTTGCATATACTTGGTGCTTTAAAACACACATTTATAGATAAACAAAACATTTTTAAACGTATGATATAGGCTATATGTTGAGCAGGCTTTGGAAGAAAGGAACGAATTTTCTCGGTAGTGAGTTTGCAATAATGGGTGGTGCTATGAGCTGGGTTTCAGAGAGAAATTTGGTTTCAGCAATCTCAAATGCTGGTGGATTTGGCGTAATTGCATGTGGTGCAATGTCTCCAGATTTACTGAAAAAAGAAATCATAGAAACACAAAAATTAACTCATAAGCCATTTGGTGTAAACCTAATTACTATGCACCCAAATTTGAGTGAGTTAATAGATATATGCATTGAAACAAAAGTAAGCCACATAGTTCTCGCTGGCGGGTTACCAAAAAAGCCTAATATAGAAAAAATCAAGAATGCAGGTATTAAAGTTATGTGCTTTACACCAGCATTAAGCCTTGCGGAAAGGTTAGTAAAAATGGGAGTAGATGCATTAATAATAGAAGGAATGGAAGCAGGTGGGCACATAGGTCCAGTTAGCACTTCTGTTCTCGCACAAGAGATATTGCCTCATTTTAAAAATGAACAAATACCAGTGTTTGTCGCAGGTGGAATAGGAAGAGGCGAAATGATAGTGAACTATCTAGAAATGGGAGCAAGTGGCTGTCAAATAGGTACATTATTTGTCTGCACAAATGAGTCAATTGCCCACAAAAATTTTAAAGAAGTGTTTATCAAATCAGCTGCGCGTAATGCAGTATCTTCTGTGCAGATCAGTGCTGATTTTCCTGTAATTCCAGTAAGAGCTATAGCTAACAAAGCAAATGACGATTTTATGAAGCATCAAAGAGACATTATCGATAAATATCAAAATGGACAGATCTCAAAAGAAAATGGGCAGCTTGAAATAGAAAAATTCTGGGCTGGAGCTTTAAGAAGGGCAGTAATTGATGGAGATGTTGAAACAGGATCTTTAATGGCCGGTCAAAGTGTTGGCATGGTTGATAGAGAAAAGCCTGTAAAAGAAGTAATAGATATGCTAGTTCAACAGGCAAGCAATTATGTTGAAATGTAAAATCAGTAATCAGCAAAGAAAATAGTTAGCAAATTGCTATAATTATCCGTAATAAGGCATAACTGCCCAGTTTTAATGTAAAATTAACGCTAAAGAGGTATTCATACATTTTATTTGTATGAGAGGAATGTTATGCTTGATTCATCATATGAGGAAAGAGTGCTATTTGATAGCGCAGTAGGAAACAATACTTACTCATCTACCAGCGATCCTATCAGAAGTTCATAAATCTCAGATAAGAGAAAGGAGAAAACAGAGAATTATTCAGCATCAAAAACGAAAGAGTTGTACGAAATTATACACAAAAAGGTCACAAAAAAAACATACTCATGAAAATCTAAAAAAGGGAGATGGAACTATCACAAAATGCATAGAGTTGTTCAACAAAGGAGCTGATCCTAACGTATTAATTCAATTAGAAAAATTACTGAGAGAGCAAGAAGAATATCAAAAATATTATAGATATTATATTGACAACTTCCTTCCAGCATTGAAAAAAGAAGTAATGGGATTAGAGGTCAGACTTCCAGTATTTAAGAATGAAATAGAAAAATCACAAGGATCACCAACAGGAAGAGGAAAAATATTAGAAATAATTTCAGTAATTACTAATAAGAACAGTGATAAAAATCATTCTAATAGCACTATTCAAAATCAGAAAGGTTCTAGAAATAATCAAACAGATAGACAAGGTAATGTTATGGGATTATTTAAGAAAAAAATTTTCCTAGTGAAGTTGAAATTCCCAAAAATTCAGGTATTAATCCTCTGGAAAAGGATTCTTTAGCTAAGGGTGTAAGTGGAAAAGGAACCCCAGGAACATACAATACCTTGAGAAGTTCAGGTTATTATGGTAATTTAACAACTCCTACATCAGAACAATCGCAAGCAAGAAAGAAGATCGCACAATCACAATTGAATAGTCAATCTGACCTTTCGATTGATTGTAAAGATTTAAAGAATGACTTAGATAGTGGAGTAAGTTCACCTGGCTTGTTATCAAGTAGCAGAAGGAGCAGCTTAACTTCAGTAACAAGCACTTCATCTGAAGAAGATTTAGACTCAATATTAAGCTCTGCTAAGAAAAATAATAATCTACAAAAAGAGGAAATGCAACCAGAGCAAGTTGCAGCAGCAGAGCCACAGATGCAAGAAAGTGAAAATTCAGGTGATCAAGTTAAAGAAAAGCTAATATTAAAGAGTGAAGAATCTGGGCCAAAGTTGCTTGAGCTTAAACTTGAAAAAAAGAGGAAAAAGCTGTTTTAAATAAACAAGAAGCTGCTAATTACGAAAATAAGAGTAAAGTTAAAGAACCTCATAATAAAAATCTTCACGTCGCACTTGTAACAAGTTCTGCTCTCTTAGCAATAGGGTGCATTGTTGCAGGAGTAATGACATCAGGATTAGTAGGAGCAGGACTGTTTGTGGTGGCTGCAGTGTTTGCTACAGCTGCTACTGCTGAATTTTGTTCAAATATTCTGTCAAGTAAATTGACATCCATTAGTGTGAGTCCTCTTGTTGATAATAAAGAGCTAACACGGTGATAAAAGTTAAATATGAGTTACTTATGGTGAGCAAGTGAATTCGGTTCTTGCCTATTGATGTAAAAATTGTTACATTTGAGGGGTATCTTAAAGGTATTTAGCTGATGCATATTCAATTGGGTAGAGTTTTTGCTATTGTAGCTCTGTTAAGTTTTATCTTCATGTCATGTTCTAGCAAAGCAAGTGATGAATTGAAAAATATACCAGGAACGTTGAAAGAACTTATTTCTTCATTTTCAGTTAAAGATACTGTAGAAAATATAAGTCCCTCAACAATTATAGGTTTATGTATAGCTACAGTGATACTTGCAGTAGTGTTCAGAGGCCTAATTTTTTTCATGATAATATTTGGCGTACTGATCATGATGTTTGGAAGCACAGAAAAGGCAACAGATTACCTGAAAGAAAAATTCAACTTTGCAAAGGACATACAGTTACAATCCAATAACAAAAAAGAAGATAAGGATTCAGTAAGATAGATGATTCTTTATTATCTTTTTATTGAATACGCATGATATTGTATGCAACCAAAAATACCAGCTACTAGCTCTAATTCTGAAAAAAAGAACAATTTAGCGTTACTAGAAAGTATTAATTTAGATTTTATCCCTTATGCTTGCCACTACGATGAAGAAACTATACTAACAAAACAGGGGGAATTGTTAAAAATAATCAAATTAGAAGACTATTCTTCAGTTGATAACTATGGTGATCTTAGAACTGAAATTAGAAAAAGTATATCAAAAAATATCAAGAGTTTATATTTTACCGTTTGGATTCACACTGTCCGTAAGCGCAATAAACTGATCTTACAGTGGAATAAAACTGCAGACTTTTCCGATCAGCTACACTCAACATGGTTTAATAAACTAGTTGATAGTAAACTACAGTATATAAATGAGCTATACATTGTGGTGTTACTTAGTGATTTTGGCAAACATATTAATAATGCATTTTTTTTTGGCAGGATAAAGAATAGGCACAAGTTATTTTTACAAAAAAATCATCAAGAATTACAAAAAATAACTGACCTGATTCAAAAAGATTTAGAACCTTTTGGAGCTAAAAAACTGGGCCTTAGGTCTAGTGAAGGCAAAATATATTCTCAGATGATGGAATTTCTCCATTACATTATTACATTAACGCACAAAGATTATCCGATATGTGAAAGGGATCTATCGCAGCATGTGAAAAACCTAAAAGTAGCTTTCGGTTTCAATAAATTTCAAACATCGTTTGAAGGTCAACAGAAGTTTGGTTCTATTTTTTGCATAAAGGAATATCGAGAAATCCCCTTAGAAAATATAGATAGGTGTTTGCAACTTGACTCTGAGCTTATCATCACAGAAATAATAATATTTACTAGTAATAATAAAGCAGTAAAAGAATTCAAAAAACAAATTAATATACTGCAAATCAGTGAGGACAATACCTTACTTCAAAACTCAGGAATAAATGAAATAATAGAGCTTGAAAAAATTTCTGCTATGGATTTTTGTCAACAGAAAATTATTGTTACAATCTTTGCAGATGATAAGAATAGGTTAGCTAAAAATATCAGCGATTTATCCTCTGTAATGTCGTTAATCGGGTTGATGATGTTTAGAACTGATCTGCACATGGAAAATCATTTTTGGGCACAGCTTCCTGGAAACTTTGCTTTTGTTACACAACCAAAAAATATATTAGAAAAATATGCTTGCAGCTTTGCTATGTTGCATGATTTTACATCAGGTACGTTAAAAGGAGGAAGATGGAAAGAAGCAGTAACAGTTTTTTTTTCAAAAAAAGGCAGTCCTTACTTTTTTAACTTTCATGGAAAGAAAAATAATGGTCATACCACAATACTTGGAGCTCCAAATTCAGGTAGAACCTCACTGATCAATTTCTTACTTTCGGAATCAAGAAAATTTAACCCTAGGATTGTTATATTGGATAATACTGGAAAATCAATAATATTTACTAAAGCAGTAAGCGGCCAATATTACATAATTGATCCAAAATATAAAGATAAAAGTCTAAAATTTAACCCACTGAACATTGAAGATAGTGCTTCTAATCGCAATATGCTTGTTGAATTGATCAAAAGGATGGTTGCAGATGCAAGTTTGGTAGACGTAGAAGAAAAGACAAAAAAAATTGTAGATTCTATATTTACTATACCAAGAGAATCACGCTCTATTTCTCAAATTTCTGAAGTGCTTTTACTTCTTGGAGGCAAAATAAGTAAATGGTGTGGTGAAGGTGAATTTGCTTACTTATTCCAAGATGGTGATGAGTCAGATATTGACTGGGGAACAAAAACTATATCCCTCAATACTGCAAATCTCACTAAGCAAAAAGAATGTATGTCCGTGATACTTTACTATTTCTTATACTCTTTCGAAGCAAAATGTGATGGCTCACCTGCAATACTTGTTTTGGATGAAGCATGGGAGATAAGTAATATTTTTCCCACAGAGGGAGAGTTTGACGACTGGATGCAAAGAATGACAAAGTTAAATGTTGTAGTAATTCTAAGTACTGAAAACTTAAACCTAGCATTTGCTAGCAAGTTTACTCAATATTTAGATAAGCATGTCGATACGAGGATCCTGATGCCGAACATAAATGCAAACAGGTTATACATGAAAGCATTTTCTCTGTCGAAAGAGGAACTGAATGTCATTTTGCAAACACCAACACAGGAAGGTTTATTTTTGATAAAGCAGTACAAAGGTTTAGTAACTTTAAATCTAGATTTGAAGAATATAAAAGAAATACATGTACTTTCAGCTAATAAAGAGACTATAAAGTATATGTATGAGGCGATGAAGGAAAAAGGCGAGAAAGTGAGTAAGTGGTTACCGGTGTTCTATGAAAAATGTAAAGCTTAATTTTTTATTGATATTCTCCTTGATATTTTGTCTTTCTTATCAAGGATATGCTGATTGTCCGCGTTTTGTGGAAAGTAATACTGATATTGAGGCAAATGCAAGTAAAGTAGGTAAAGGCTTTTGGAACTTCTTTACTGGCAAGTGGGGTAGCCTGGATTTTGATCCTCATCTATTAAAAGAAATCAAAGTAACAATGGTGAAAGATCAAGGAGTAGGCGGTTACTTCGATCCAAAAATTAAGGTCTGCGATTACGAAGGGAACGACAACTGTTATATATTATCCAGTGGAACATTCTGCCGCAAGATATATGGAACGCAGAGTACAGGAGCTGGAATTTCTGCAGCAGCTTTTATCGATTGGGAAGGAGATAAAACAAAGGCTGGAGGAGAAATTGCTCAAGGTCTTGGATGGGAATGGGTAGATGGTGTTACTGATGAAGAAAAAGTAAAATTTGCTAATTCTCCTAAGATATGCGCTTGTAGCCAAAAGGGTGCTTGTATGTCAGGAATTTCTTCATGGGGCTCTAGAGTATTTTCTGGGGAAAATATTTTTCGTCCTGGAGAGATGGAAAAAGCTTGTGATACATGCTATCAAACAAAGGTAAAGTGTGCCCCTGTACAACTTGCACCTGGCCCACCTCCATTTTGTGAACAACTTGCGATGTCACCACCACAAGTTAGAATTGTCCCTATAACAAATGAAGACAATGATTACTTTCATCCAAGAGTTGGAGTCATTATTGGTGAGCTGAAAGAAAGAAGAGAGCTACCTTTTCCACGCGTTATTTCAAGTAATAAAAACATTCAAAGTGCTACATACTCTATTCCAGATAAAGATACCCACCATCACTTTAATACTTATAGAAAAAAAGGTCAGCTCTGCACTGAATATTATGGTACTGAGAGAGAAGAGTCCAAAAGAAAATTACAATTTCCTGCTCGCTGCTTCCCAGCGCCACCTGCTCCAAAGATTGAAGAAGTGAGCATACCAAAGCCTAATGAGGGTAAAGGCGAAAATACGCTAAAAGTAAAAATGAAGATAAGTGAGAACGTTTGTACTTATGACGCACGTGGAACTCACAGTAATGGCATCTGTACTTTTTATGTTAATAAAAATTCTCCTACATACATTGGCCATCTGCCTTTAATAGTAGTAAAGCCAGCAATAGTAGAAAAAACAACCAATAGCGGTAATAGAAAAAGTGATATCGATAACATAATAGAAGGTGTATTAAAAAATAATTCGCAATTTGAAGTTCTCAAAAAGTATGGATGCGTTCCCGATATTGAAACAGAATGTAAAGAGCTTCAGAATGGTAAGTGCAAACTAGATGACTCAGGATATCCAAAAGTAGAAATAAAATATAAAGAAAATCCTAAAAGTAAAATGCTCTGCCTTTCTGGTTGGCAGCCGGAACCAGAAGAGCTTGTTGTTGAAAAAGGAAGTGAGCTAATACCACTGAAGTCAGTAGGAGCAAGCTATGCTAAACACAATACTGTTTACTCGAAAGAATCAAATCAATCTTATTATTTTCCCTGTAACGAAACAATTGAGGTTTTAGCAAAGCCACAAGATGCACTAGATGAAATAATATTCAATAAAAAAGGATATATTTCTATTCCTGCTGAAAATAAGCCTAGAGATAATTGCATGGCGAAAGAGGATAAAGAGGTAGATACAAAACAAAATTGTGACAAATGCAAAATAGTATATGAGTTAACAGATGGAAAGTATGAAGAAAAAAATTGTAATCATGGTGATGATGGTTGCCTCTGCTTTGATGGAGTGTGTAGTCGCTCAACACAGTATATAGGCAAGGATAATAAGCCTTTTTACTTAAGAGTTTCACAAGATGAAAGTGGCGTTGTAACGAAGTTAGATAATCCAATTAAAGCAAATAGAACAGAAGTCTTTTTCGCTGATAAATTATGCAGGTTCGATTTAGACGGTTTAAAAAAGAGATTGCGTGAAATAATAATAGCACAATTGAAACATAAGAAGCAGATTATTGAAAACAGGGATCAAAAACTTTATGAGCTTGGAGATGGCTATACAGATGATCTGTCAATGTATGATTACGTTGAAATAGAAGCATGGGGAGGTGGTGAAGCTGGTCATATAGCTGATAAAGCTCAGTCTACAGAAAATAGACCAGGAACGCCAGGTGATTACATTAAAGCTAAACTGAGAGTCAACCCTAGTTATCCATATATTAAAGTAAAAGTAACAGAAGGAGGTGGTGGACAAGAAAATCATATATCTAACAAGGATGGGGGACCTACTTTAATAAAAATGCGCAGAGACCTTTCAGAAACAATTTGTAAAGATTTAATTACTGTTGCAGGTGGAGGTACACACAGAACCTATGGGGGAAAGAATTACAAAGATACAATAATTCATGAAGAAAGTTTAAAATTAAAAGAAGAAATTAAGAAAGGGGAAAAGCTAAACTCTAGTAAAGATAATAAAATAGCATATATAGAAAATGGTGAGATTGGGTATAAAGATGTAACAAAGTGTAGTAAAAACTACGTGAATAAAACATATGGTGCTGGTGGTTGTATCAACAAAAGCAGCAAAAGTTATAGCAAGGGCGCTCCTGGTTATGTGAAAATTAAACCTATATTTGATGAAATTAATAAAGAAAGAGTAAAAAAAATAGATGATGCTATTGAAAAAATGATACAAAATCCAGATGACATCACAGGTATTGATGATTCCTTAATAAATAAACTTGATCAAAAGATTATTGATACAATTAAAGAAGAAATTAGAAAAGAATTGTTAGGATTATAGTCAAAGGACCCTGATGGTTGCAAATGGGGTAAAGTTGAATTTACATCACTGAGAGTATCTGTTCAGATGCATGTGAAACCAGTGTTTCTTTTTTTGTATCTCAGTTCTCATAATGTCATCCCAGTGCATAACGCACAGCTGTACAGAACATTGAAGATGTCATTCCAGTGCGTGACACTGGAATCCATGTAAATTTAACTGGACGCCAATGTCACAAACTAGTTTTCTCATCTATCTTATTTTGCCACTCTGCTGAACAGATACGTCAATTTCATCTACTGATGAGCTAGGTCTGCTATCATTTATATGTTGTACCAAAAGCTCCATAATTTTTTTTTGCTCATAAAATTGCTGAAATGAATATATTCTATTCGAGCCAACTAACACGAAGTATCCTCCTTGTACATTTGGAGGATTATCATGCCAGCTAATGTTTCTTACGTACTCAGCAGCTTGTAAGGAATTATCTCCTGAAAGGTTTTTAATATTAGGATCAGCACCTTTTTCTAGCAGTAATCTTGCCATTTTTTCATTACCTTTCATAGCTGCTATATGTAGAGGTGTATTGCCAAGCTGATTGCCAATATTGACATCCACCCCTTCTACACTAAGTAATAATTGAGCTACCTCGTCATGGCCATTATTAACAGCTACACACAAAGGATTCATACTGGTATCACAGCCATTGACTTTAGCACCATTATCAAGAAGCAACTTAACTACTGCTTCATGCCCATTCTGAGCAGCTAGATACAAGGGTGTGACATTATTTTTTTATCTACTATGTTAACATCAGCATTTTTTGTGCTAATTAATAGTTCAACTATTTCAGTATGTCCGTTCTGAGAGGCTAAGTACAGAGCTGTTATACCAAATTCATTGTCTTTAGCATCAATCTCAATTTCTTGAGTATTAAGCAACACCTTTACAACTTCTACAAGTCCATTTTGAGCAGCAATATGTAAAGGTGTCTTACCATCAGTACAGTCTTTTATATTGGGATCAGCTCCCGCTTTAATTAACTCCTCTACTATAGCTTTGCTTTTAGCTACAACAGCAAAGTGTAAAACTGTACTGCCTTTAGTAGTTCTTGCATGAATATTAGCTTCTTTACTGATTAGTAACTTTACTACGTCTAAATGTCCTGAATAAGCAGCAAAATGCAAGGCTGTAAATCCTTTTTTATCCTTGATATTGATATCAGTTTTTACATTAAGTAATAACCTAACTTCATTTATGTTACCATTATAAGCGGCTTGATGTAATAGAACATTTTCAACCGAGAGCGATTGAGTGCTGAACATATTTACCTCTATATAATAGTATGCCTAGTGGTATTACATCAAAACAAGGAACATTCAAGAAAAATTTTGCATCTGGCAATCTAATTTTCTCTATTCTAATATATACAAACTCTTTAAACCCACCTTGTAATCAGGATAAACTAGAGAGACACCAAGATCTTTTTTAATTTTAGTATTGCTTACTTTTTTTGACCCTAAATAAAAACCCCGTGCGTAATTTGGTACAGAAGAAATCTCAACTGGCTCTGGAGGGCTAATATTGAGAAGCTCGGCTGCATAAGTGACCACTTCAGATTGCGTAGCAGGTAAATCATCTGCACAATTGTATATCTCATAAGGCTTTATATTTTGCATGGAAGAAAATAAAATATTCGATATATCTTCAACATGAATACGAGAAAATTTTTTTTTCACATTTCTTGCTTTGCCAAGCTGCAGGTCAATTAGCGCATTTCTACCAGGACCATATATCCCAGCCAACCGGAAAATATGTACAGGCAATTTGCTATTTAGCCACTTTTCTTCGGACTTAAGGCGCTTTTTTCCTCTAATTTCTATAGGCTTTGTTTCAGATTCCTCATTCACCCAATTACCACAGTGTTCACCATAAACATTAGTTGCAGACAGATAACCAAGCCATTTAATATTCTCCAGACAATGACCGTATCTCTCCATAACATCATCGCCGTCTGGAGGAATAGAAACTAAAACATGCGTTACGCTTTTAAGTAGATCTTGGTCGACCTTTTCATAATTAAAAAGTTGTATATCTTTATTTCTTGATGTACCGCTAACTTTCCAACCTAAATTTAGTAATTTTTGCGATAAAAATTTAGCTACATATCCATAGCCAAAGCAAAACAAGTGCATGAAAATTAATTTTTAAAATTCTTCTTGATAAATTCAACCCCTAACTTTATTCCCTCTTCATTAATAATATGCCCTAATCCATGAATTGGGTATCCTTGAGCGTTTACTCCATTTTCTTTCAGAGCTTTAACCGCTAAATCAAGGGAAGAAAAAGGTACCATGTCATCAGCATCACCATGAATAACACATATGCTGGGTTTTGATTTGATCTCCGGTGCAGTTTTTGAAGGTGAAAGAAACCTACCAGAGTATGCAACAACTGATGCACAAGACTGAAGTCGGGTAAGAGCTACATGCATTGCAAGCATTGCCCCTTGAGAAAATCCAACTAAAGAAAGCTGCATATCTTTTAAATTAAGCTCCTTTAATTTTGCATCAATAAAATGATTTACAATTGATGCAGCATTTTTCACCCCATTATATAGTGCTTCCTCACTACGATCTTCTAAACTAAACCACTGATAACCATCACCTATTTCTCTCTTAAACGGAGCATTGGGAATTACTAAATATGAATCAGGCAAAAACTTGCCCATAACTTTAGCAAGATGAACGAAATTATCGCCACTTGAACCCCAACCATGAAAAAAAATAATCAAATTTTTCTTATTTCCATTTGGACAAATTTCTTGGCTCTTAAGTTCAATCATCTCTTCATCCCTTTATGTTTATATTTAATTTTACGGTAATACTAAATTTGAGAAACAAGACCTCACTACTGCTATAGCTCTTTGATATGAATAAATACTACTTAGCTTCAACTTTCTCTATCAATTTCTTGACCAAGCCTCTCAATCTTCTGCTGGAATCATCAAGCTCTTGAATTTGTGAAGCATCTTTTCTCATGAGCTCTTTGTGATTACTCTTTATGTAATCATACATTTCCTTCATCTGAGCAATCATCTTGTTGATATCCACACCACCCATATCAGGTATCATGCTAGGCATATTTCCTTCTAGCATACCACCAGCCATAAGTTGCTGAGACATTTGCATGAATGGCTTTAAGGTCTGTTGAAGCAAATTAGGGTCGCTTGCCAATTTTTCTATTTGCTCTTTGCAAGTATCCATGTACTGCTTCATAAATTCATCATCTTGTACTTTATCTGTCATAATTACACCTACTTGAAACTAATATTATATATTGTTTTTAATTAAAAACAATACAAGAACAACTATATTAATACTTGATTAAATGACAAATTAACTATTTTAAAGCTTCACATACTCTCTTTAACCATTCCTTGTCTTTTATGCCATTTTCTATATTTTTATAAACAAATTGGTGATAGCTATTTATCCATTTAACTTCATCTTCAGTAAGCATTTGCACATCTATTAGCTTTTTATCATATGGAATGGAAGTCAGTTGTTTAAAGTTTAAGAAGCCGTTTTCTTGCTTTTCAACATACATCAGATTCTCAATTCTTATTCCATATTTTCCCGGAATGTAATAGCCAGGTTCGTTAGAAAGTATCATACCTGGCATGAGTTCCACTTTATTTCCCTTTGATATTGCTTGCGGTCCTTCATGTACCGAAAGGTAACTCCCCACTCCATGCCCTGTACCGTGCATGTAATCCATTCCAAATTTCCATAAATGTATACGCGCTAATATGTCCAATTCTCCACCAGTAGTGCCAGGGGGAAAGACCGAACTTGCTATCGCAATGTGAGCTTTTAGTACTATTGTGTAGTGAGCTCGTTGCTCATTGGTTGGATTGCCAATTGCTATAGTTCTTGTAACGTCAGTTGTACCATCAAGATACTGACCACCAGAATCGATCAAATATAGTCCATCTTTTTTAATAGCTTTATTTGTCTTACTGCTTGCACGATAATGAATAATTGCTCCATTTTCATTAAATGCGGAAATCGTTGGAAAACTCGGTTGCTTAAACAAATCCTGCTTTCTTCTATATTCTAAAATCTTTGCTTCAGCTTCGAGCTCAGTAATTTCATTGCCAATAAGCCGATATAGAAAATTTGTAACTGCTACTCCATCTTTGATGTGCGCACTTATAGCTCCAGTTATTTCAATTTGATTTTTTATTGCTTTATGAATCAAACAAGGATCTTCTTTCTCAATTATCTGCTTATTTTCTATTAGACCTTTTTCATTACCTATTGTCATTCCAGTGCTTGACACCGGGATCCATGCTTTTTTATTTCTGGTCAAGTACTGGAATGACACCGAAGCTGATTTTTCATTTAAATAATGGTTATACAAGGGATCTATTGCATTCATAATGCTCATTGGAGTTGTGCTTGGATCTATCATCATTGAATTTAGCTTACACAGAGAGCTTTCCAATTCACAAATATCAAAAATACTAACATTATTATCTAAATCCGCTTGTATGGTTGAATGTTGTTTATCTTGAACAAACAAATCAACATTACCACTTTTGTATAATATAGCACGACCCCATATACAGGGAGTATATTCAGCACTTTCATTTCTTAAATTTAGCAGCCATGAAATTGAATTTGGATCAGTCAGAAGTACTGCTTCAGCTTCTATGCTTTTAGCAACTCTTTCGCATTTACTCTTACTACTCTCACCAGATGTATGCGAGACTATTGTTTGTGTTTTATGACTACCTTCTTTTTCAATTAAGTACGGCACTAGTTTACAAATGCTTTCATATTTCCTTATCTCTTTTACAGTAAAATATCTTGAATAATAACCCAGTGAGGTAGTCAATGTTAAGTTTGCTTTTACCCACCTGTGTGGATCCTCTTCTTGTATATTATATACTTGAAAATTGTTTTGATCGAGCTGACTGCGAGCTTGTGTAATATAGCGTCCATCTGTAAAAAATGGGCAACTGTTAGTTTTTGTAACAATAAGTAGCCCATTTGTTCCTGTGAAGCCACATAACTCCGTTAACTCTTTTGAATATTCATTTAAATACTCGTCTTTAGTATGCAACATAAATGCATCAACATTTATTTCGTGCATAAAAGAGCGAAATTCTTCGATTTTTGACATGGAGTACCTTATGCAGAATTAGCAGCTATTTTCGTTTTTTTATTCCTAAGGTACACTAATATGCTAACTATCGCTGCTGGAGTTATGCCTTGTATTTGCTTAGCAATACCAATTGTTGCTGGCTTTATTGCTTGCAACTTCTCTACCACTTCAGTGGACAAACCTTTAATCTGTGAGTAGTTGAAATTAGTTGGAATTTGAGTGCTAACTTCCTCTTGTAAAAACCTCATATCTGCTTCTTGTCTTACTAGATAAGGCTTATATTTTGCTTCAATTGCAACTGCTTCACATATTTCATTTTTAGCTGTGCTGACCATCGTGATGTCATTCCAGCATTCCGTTTTGTCATTCCAACACATAACATTGTTTAACTCCGGCCATATTTCTCGTAATTTATTCCAATCGATATTTGGATAACCGAGTAAATCTAATGCTGTTTTTCTTATTCCATCATAAGATATTTTAACACCATAGAACCTGAGCTGCTCAGGAGTAATTGTTAGGCTCTCCAATTTCTCCTCAAGTTGCTTAATAGACTTAAGTTTATTCTGCAAAATAGAGTATCTCTCATGCGATACAAGGAAAATATCATAACCTTTTTGTGTTAATCTTCTATCTGCATTATCTGACCTGATTGCCAGTCTATATTCTGCACGCGAGGTGAATAATCTGTAAGGCTCAGCAATTCCCTTAGTGACCAAGTCGTCTATCATTACACCGATATATGAATCCGTACGATGAAGAACAAAACTTTTTTGAGATAAAGAGAGTGCTGCATTGATTCCGGCAATAATTCCCTGACCGGCTGCTTCTTCATATCCAGTGGTACCATTAATTTGACCAGCAAAATATAGTCCTTTAACTTTCTTAGTTTCGAGAGTATGAAATAGCTCTCGTGGATCGATATAATCGTATTCAACTGCATATCCAGGTCTTAATATTTCTGCATTTTCAAGCCCTTTTATACTCTTTATCATTTCATACTGCACTTCGATGGGCAATGAATTTGAAATTCCATTTGGATATATAGTGTTATCATCAATCCCTTCTGGTTCTAGAAATATTTGGTGATTATTTTTTTCTGCAAATTTTTTAACTTTAGTTTCAATTGATGGGCAGTATCTTGGTGCAATAACGTTATCTAAATATGAAGAAGCTGATCTGTGAAGATTCTCTCGAATTACTCTGTGTGTATGTTCATTAGTATGAGTAATAAAACATGAAACCTGAGGCTGGTTAATTTTTTCTGTAAGATAAGAAAATGGTGTAGGTGGATTGTCACCCACTTGTTCTTGTAATACTGACCAGTTTATAGTGCCACGATCAAGCCTCGGTGGAGTTCCGGTACGTAATCTGCCCAGTTTAAAATCATACTTCTTTAGCGTGTTTGCAAGCTCTATTGCAGGTTTATCTCCCATTCTTCCAGAAGGAGTTGTTTGCTCTCCTATATGAATCACACCACGTAAAAAAGTCCCTGTAGTCAAAACAACTCTGCTTGTCAGTATACGTTCACCTGAGTCTGTTATTACAGCTTTTACATAAGATTCTCCATTGCTATCACTTTCGATAAGAAAATCGTCAACTGACTCTTCTTTTACTGTCAAGTTGTTATAATTTAGAATAATTTCCTGTATTGCTTTTTTGTATAATTTTCGGTCTGCCTGTGCACGTGGGCCCCATACCGCTGCGCCTCTGCTGCCATTTAAAACGACCGAGTGTATGCTTGCTCGGTCGATAGCTCTCCCCATTATTCCATCAAGGGCGTCTACTTCTCTAACTACAACACCCTTTGCAACTCCTCCAATTGCTGGATTACAAGACATCTCTCCTATAGTTGAAATTTTGTGAGTTATAAGTAGTGTGTTCGCACCAAGGCGAGCTGCAGCTGTAGCTGCTTCACACCCGGCATGACCGCCACCTACTACCACTACGTCGTACTTATGCATCTTCTTGAGTAATTCCTACTCTATAATATTCCAACTATCAGTGATTGATGTCAAATTTTACAGATTACAACATTGCACACTAACTTAGCTCAAACTGCCGTCTCTCTCGCAGAAAAAACTTTTTCAACTTTGGGAAAGATGATACTTTTATTAACTTCTTCTTCCGGAAAGGTAATACATTCATCTACTTCTTCTTCGTGAGATACTTTGACATATGTAGAATCTGTAATCGAAATTGCACTTACTGCAGGTGTAATTGCTGTTTTATCTGCACAATACATTATAGCTACAGTTGGAAAAAGCCCTAAAATCGGTGCTATCAGCCCTATCATTCCATTTATTAATGTAAATCCTATTCTTGGATTAGGAAAAATAGCAGCTATGCTTCCAGCAAGTATAACTCCAATTGAAGAGCTTGTAGATACCATCAAACTCAAAAAATTTGCTGCTTTTTCATGCTTTTCCCCAACAGGATCTCTTTTGCAAAACTTATATAATAAATATCCTACGTGAAAAACCGCAATCAATGCTGGAGCTATACAACCAGCAATTCCACCTATGGCTAAAGGTGATGAAGTGTCAAGACTTAACCACCAAGCTAATACTCCTAGTGCTGACACTATACTATAAGCTAACAAACAAATATACATACAATCCCTCTCACTAATTAATAGGCATCATTTTTACTCTAAATCGCAAACTTCCCCTCCGCCATCTAAATACTAGAGCAACAAGGAATGCTAACGGCTGTGCAAAAATATCTAATGTTTATATTTATGTAAAGTGGAAATTTTTAGTGGGGCGAGCGACCAGGATTGAACTGGCGACATTCAGTACCACAAACTGACGCTCTACCAACTGAGCTACGCCCGCCAAGATATAAGATTTTTAACATACGAGCACAAATAGTCAATTGATTATTTAAGCTACCTCCTTTTGCAGAGGGTTTTAAATATTTTCATTTATGCTTTTATCATTATACTCAATCGTATTGACACCGTGATATGTTTAAAAGTATTTTCACATTTAGTTTTTTTACGGCTATTTCAAGAATCTCAGGGCTAATAAGAGATGTATTGATTGCTACGGTTATTGGTGCAACCTCTCTTGCAGATATATTCTTTTCCTCGTTTCGCTTTGCTAATTTATTTCGATCGTTTTTTGCAGAGGGAGCATTTACTACCTCATTCATACCATTATACTCTGCAGAGTCATATGATAATAAAAAGGCATTTAATTTCGCAAGTAGTGTAATATCCATTACGTTTATTATTCTAGTAATTTTTTGCCTTATCACACAAACCTTCTTCCCTTACATGATCAAAATCTTCACTCCTGGATTTGACCAAAATAAATTTACCTTTACTGTAACTTTGTCGAAAATTATGATGCCCTACATAATCTTCGTGTCAATCGCATCACTTATTGGTGGAATGTTGCAAGTAAAACAGCATTTTGCTTCAACAGCTATTTCACCAATCATTTTGAACCTCTGTTTAATAATCAGTTTATTTTTACCTTACATTGAAACACCGGCTCATAACCTTTCTATAGCCGTCCTGATTGGAGGGATTTTGCAGCTACTTTTAATAATATTTAGTGCATACAAATTAAAGGCTTTCTTTTCTTTTAGTTTAGAATTAAGTAACGAAGTGAAGTTGTTTTTCAAGCGTGTAATACCTGCAATTATCAACAACTGTGTAACTCAAATAAGCTTATGGATCGACACAATCATGGCGAGTTTTATACCAAATGCAGTTTCTTATATATATTATGCCGATAGACTAAATCAACTACCGCAAGGAGTAATTGGCACTGCAATTGGTACAGTACTTCTTCCTCTGATTTCAAAACGAATAAATGATACTGAGAATATAGTCAAAATACAGAACAAGGCCCTTAATATAGGGTTAATATTAATTATGCCAATAACTGCTGCTTTTATCATTATTCCTGACATAATTTTACTTACGCTTTTTTCTTACGGCCGATTTGATTATTATGCAGTGCAGCAAACTATTCCTACATTAGTAGCATTTTCTCTTTCTTTACCCGCATTTATTATAAATAAAGTATTGCTACCCACATTCTTTGCTAGGGGAAAGCTAAAAATACCAACTATGTTCTCATTAACGTGCCTTGGAATTAATGCAATACTAAATCTCCTATTAATGAACAAATACCAACATATAGGAATTGCTATTGCTACTTCCATTTCCACTTGGATAAATTCTATTTTATTGATTAATTATTTAACAGTAAATAAGATGTATAAGATTAGCCAAGCATTATTACTAAATATTGTAAAAATACTCACTGCAACATTGGTTATGTCAATAGTTCTTTATCTCTCTAATTACTTATCAGCAGGGTTGTTTTTCGATAGAGGGCTAGCTCGTATTGTTTATTTAGTAACTTTAATAGCTTTGAGTGTTATTATTTATTCTAGCACTCTTTACCTAATTTTTAGAGGAAATTTGAATAATTTGAAATATGTATAAATTACACCCTTTGTATTGCTATATGTCATTTCAGCTACTATTCCAATATCCACTCCTTTCATCCCATAACCTATTCCTGTCATCCCAGTGTCAAGCACTGGGATCCAGAAATTTTGTTGATTATATAATCTGGAAAACCTTATTTAAGTCACACTGGATCACAGCGTCACACACACAACTGTATGAGTGTTGTGGTTTGAGAGCAATTTCCACTAGGAACCCAGTGCTCATCAGACCAGCTTCTCATGTAAAAATGCTATGTTTTAACATAAGAATAGCTACTTTTTTGCTAATTAACTTAATGTCTAATCAAATTTCCTGGATCCCAGTGTCAAGCACTGGGGTGACAAGAAGAGAAGGGATGCTGGAATGAGAGGTCTATTATGAAACTTTCTTTATACGCCATATCATCAATCTTGTTTCTATTAATTCTCATGCACGTTGCTGCAACTTTTAAGGATTGGAGTGGCTACAGAGAATATATCGTAAAAGAGTTAGAGAAGACGTATGATGCTAAAGTACATGTTGGAGGAAAAATTGAAGTTTCGCTCATTACTCCAAAACTTACTATTCACAATGTATATGTACAATACAACAAAAACAAGGAGCAAAAATTATCAGATTTAATTAGTGCAAAAAAAATTGAAATAAGGCCATCGCTATTATCGTTGTTTTCATTTTCATTGCAACCAAAGTCAATCTCATTTTTGGGCATGAAAAGCAACAAAGAAAATTTACTTAATATTATGAATACGAAAGCCAATGATAATACAGTTGATATATTAATAAAGGACAGCCAAATAAGTTTTGGCACCGATACTATTAACATCAAGGAAGTTGCTATAAAAAAAAATAAGCAGTTTTTTGGTGAAGTACAGATTGGTGACAACAATTACGATTTTTCTGGAAGGGTTAATGTAACAAAAAATAATGTACACATTAGTGTTGATTCAAATTTTGCAAATTTGCTATTTAAAGGTAATAGAAATCAAGAAGAGCTCAAGGGCAATTTAGTATTGACGATTAATAATAATTCTGATTCTATGAGCGACTTGGCAAAAATCATTAATCTTAGCTTCCTTTCTTATGTGATTCCCAGCGAAAATATTGAGATATCATCCAATATCAATCTCAATGAAAGCGAGTTTACGGCAACTGATTTAAAAATTGAGTCCAAAAGCATGCAAGGCACTGGTATAATACAAAATGATAGAAAAAGTGATCATACTAATATCAATATTAGTTTTAGTAAAGTCGACCTAAAAAACGGCTCACACAAAACAACAGATATGAAGGGTCTTTTAGAATCTTTTAGAGAGGTTGTGCCAAAGAACCTGAGCTTGGATTTTAATATGGAAGCTTCAAATATTCAATATCAAAACAGGATATTGGACAAATTTCATGCTACGCTAAAATTTGCTAATGGCGAAATAAAAGCTGATACTCTTCTTCAATTTCCTGGAACCAATAATATATCTCGCTTATCAGGAAAAGTTTCAAACAATGGCAACTTGTCTGAATTTAATGGTGATATATTGATAAAGGGTGAGTCGTTCATCTCACATATTTTACCTTCTATCAAGATGCAAGAAAGAGAGAAAAGTCAATTTACAGCAAGTTCTAAACTATATTTAGCACCTAGAATATTATCTCTTTCAGATATCAGATTGCTAAATAACAAAGAATCTTGGCAAGGATCAATTAAGGTAAATCACACAAAAAAACACAATATGATCGATAGCAAATTTAGCATACATAACATTAATATAGATAAATATGATTATTCATTATTCAGCAAAGTGCAATGGCTGAAAAACCTTAAGTATGATGTAAATATAAGAACTAGTGTTAAAGATTCTATATTCAATGGTACAAAAATTGAAGATTTGGATTTTTCATTAAAAATACAAGAGAACAAGCTAGTTGCAGACAAAATAAAGTTATTCGGAGAAGATTTCGACATTACCGGTAGTGTAAAAATATTAGTGGATCAAAAATACACTAAGCCTTTATTAGACGTAAACCTTACAGGTAATAAATTTAATGGAAATATCTTTAAATTACCAAAACTATTAGAGGTAAAAAGAAACTCAAAAAATGAAATAAATCAAATTCAATGGTCAACAAAGCAGCTTAATTTTTTAGATGAGAAAGGAGATTTTGATGCAAACGTGCAAATCAAAACTACAGAATTTAAAATTGGGCAAAACGTCTTAAAAGATTTTAACTTGGATACAGTGATAAGAAACAACACTATCACCATCAAACAGATAAGTTACATACTAGAACATGGACAAATGTTTTTTCAGGGTTATCTAAAAGCAGGCTCAATTCACACAAAATTTTCTATTGCAAATTTGGACACCAAGGAAGTTATAGGAGTTAATAACATAAATGGTAAGATAAGCTTAAGTGGTGAAATCAAAACTCAAGGGACAAGCTTTAATGATTGGGCTAGTAACTTATCAGGAAATGTAAACTTTCAAGCACAGAAAATAGAGTTTACAAATGTGGATTTTAATTCATTCATCACTAAGTTGTTAAGCAGTAAGAATAAACCTGAAATTTCCAAGCTTGCTTACGTTGATATATATAATGGCAGTACGCTTTTTGAAAATATTAATGGAAAAGTAAGTATCAAAAATGGTATATGTTCAACTAGTTCACAGTTTAGTATCGATCAAGCATCAGGTTCTATCTCTTCTAATTTAATCTTATCTAACTTCTCCTTAAATTCTATATTCAGACTTTTTTTCATACTACCAAACCATAACAGCCCTCTTTATATCGAGGCACACTTAGATGGCCCTATTTGGAGTCCTAAGATGAGTTTTGACGTAGATCAAATCTTTACCACTTTTAATTGGCAAGAAAAATAGTCAACTCTTTTATATCTATTCAGATACAATTTAGGAGGCAGTAAGCTTCATCTACCTCAAGTTCATTTGTGTTTTATTAACAATAAGACTGACTAATTACTTGCAACTCTTCAATTCTTATGTCACTGCAGCTTGTACTTGGACTCTCTATATCTCCAAGCAATAACCTCGTTATCTCTGTGTAGCCTTTGAAAACAGATAAATGTAAAACAGTCTTGCTAGAATTATCTACTATATTAACATTTGCTCCGTTTTTAAGCAATAATTTTACCACATTCTTATGGCCTCCCTGAACAGCTAAATATAGAGGAGTAGCACCGAAACGATTTCTTACATCAATATCTGCTCCGTTTTTAAGCAATAATTCCACCTCCTCTTTACAATTTCCGCAAGCAGCATAATGTAAAGGAGTAAAACCATAATTGTCCACTGCATTAACATTTGCTCCGTTTTTAAGCAATAATTTCATTTCCTCTAAGCGATTTCCGTAAGCAGCATAATGTAAAGGGACAAGACCATCATTGTCTGTTGGATTAGCATCTTGTTTGCCTCTCAACGATAATTCCATATGAGGAAGATTAAATCGATAATTACTTACTGAATTTTCTTGTTCTTGATACATAAAATACCCCCATTTTATTACAGCTTAGTATAAATATCTACACTATATAAATATCAATTCAACGCATCAACACCTGGTAACGGTAAAAGTTTCCTTTTTCATAATACACGTAGATCAACTGAACCTATGCCTAACCTGGCTAGCTCCCTGCAGTTGTTCAGCACTTGGATTATCCAAATTCTGACTTGGAAATGCCTCTATAATGTTCTTTAACTCTTTATCTGTTAAGTGATAAGTTATTTCGTTAAAAACTTGACATAACACCTGCAAATTAGAATTCTCTATAGCTGCTCTACTTTTATCTAACAAATCCCTTCTGGCCAATGACTTATCAAATTGGCTTACTATCTTATCAGCGTGTTCAGGAAATTCTGATATACATTCCAATTTGTCAGAATACCTTATTTCATCATATTCTCTATCAGACAAATAACCTGCTAATTTATTCTCATCATTCTCTCGCAGAAACTGATATAATGATATATTGCTGTTATTAAGCTTGATGTTCATCATCTCATTCTGATAATCATCCCAAAATTTGGACAATTCAATATTTTTGACAATACACTCTGGTTTCGTTGTGATACCACTATGTACCACAGCATATGCAATTATAGTTCTTACTAACATCGGTTTATCGCAATACCCTATTTGGTAATCATCACTAGCTACAATAGATAAAGGGGTCCTTCCTTTCTTGTCTACTGAATTAACATTTGCTCCTCTATCAAGCAGCAACCTTACTAATTCCTCCCGATTATACTTAAGTGCAAAATGTAAAGGAGTCATATCCAGATTATCTACTGCATTAACATTTGCTCCTCTATCAAGCAGCAATTCTGCTACCTCCATCTTGCCACTTTTAACTGCAGTATGTAAAGGAGTCCACTTTCGCCTTTCTAAGGCATTAATATTTGCCCCTTCATTAAGCAGAAATTCTGCTACTTCCTTATGACCATACCTAATTGCAATATGTAAAGGAGTCTCCTTTTGCTCAATTTTCACTGCATTAATATTGGCTCCAGCTTCTATCAACTCCGTAATCTGCTGTATATTCTCTCCTTTAGAAGAATTCATTAATAATTCATCCAATTCTCTTTGTTCCCTCTCATTCATAATTTACTCCACAATTTCATTGTAATTAATTTAATATGTAAAAAGAATAATATCAACCCAGCCTATCACCACCGGGTAACGGTTGCAAGCCAAAAGCTTCTCTTTTTTCATTGAGCGTCATGAAGCTTGCGTTTTCCACGTATTTCCACATCTTTTGCCTTTTTTCCATTAGAATTTCTATCGCGTCTTTATCATATGACAAACATAAATCTTTGCCAAACTTGAGCACTAGCCAAGAATTTAAGTGACAAATAATATTTTCTAGAGTCGGTAAGACTGTCTGTTCCCAAAGGGAAAGACGTGCTTCAACTAAATTACTGTAAGTGTTATCACCTGGTATGCCAAGCAACTGCGGCGGAACGCCAAAAGCTAGCGCAATATCACGAGCTGAGCTATGTTTTGACTCAATAAAATCCATATCCCTCGGTGATAAGCTCATTTCCTTCCACTCTAGACCCCCTTCAAGCAATATAGGTCTTCCAGCATTGACAGGACCTGAGTAATGATCATTTATCTGTCCTTTTAAGCGTTGGTACTGCTCTTGACTTAAGTTTCCACCACTTCCATCCTTTTCTGATTTTACAACTATTGCACCACTTGGTCTTGCTCCATTTTGCAGCATTGCCTGATTCCAAGCACCAGCCTGATTATGCTGATCTATACTATATGCAGCTGCCTCAATTGGTGAAAGTCCATACCAATCATTCAAAGGGTTAAAGGTTTTAAGATGCAGTACTGTTGAACGCCCGGTTAATTTATCAACTCTAAAGTCATAACTGTTGTTATTTACGGTATAACGATAGGCATAAGGAACGTTATTTCTTCCTGGAATAATTTCAACTCTATCAGGGCGCAGAAGATAAAGCTCTGTTGGTTTGTGCTGCACCTCAATCATCAATACATAAGAATTGCCATTAACTAATCGATAAGTCACAATCCCTTCAATAAATTCCGATTTTGATGTCATTGGATTAGGAGAATAAAGTAATTTTAGTAAAGGATGTGTTTTTAGTTGTGACTTTCCCTGATCAGTAAGCTGGTAGAGAGTAAAAGGTACCGAAGATGCAGCACTTGCGATCATATTAATTGCTCGAAAGGCAATGACATTTTTTATGTAGCCTTCCTCAGCAAAACTTGCATAATCGCGCCTACTCCAACTTGGTTCTATCATTAGTTGCAAAGCAGAGTATTCACTACTTTTCTTTCTTTGAAAAATGTTAAAATTCATATGTGCCTCCTGAAAAATCGAATGTGTTAAAAGATTGAAATTGTAGTTGAATTATATCAATTAGTGTTACAAGAATGATGTCATCCCAGTGCTTGACACTGGGATCCAAGAATGTAATTGTAGATAGCGCACTTAATTGGTGAGCATAGCTGTTTTATACCAGAACGAACACCTTTGACTAGATTGTATGAAAAGCTGGATCCTAGTGCCAGCTACTCGAATGACAAATAGGGGCTACTTGGATGACACCGTCATAAAGAAATTAGCGTCATCCAAAGGAGGCATAAGCTGTTAACAAAGCTGAGACTTTTCTTGCAATCCCTCAATTTTTGGATCGTTAATTTTGCTATTGCAGCTACTCATTGCATAAACATTAAGACAAATGTTTGTCACTATTCCAACAAGCATGCACATCCCTGTAACTGCTGCAGCTACAGTAAAAGCTGTGCCTAAAGTTCCACTTGTAAATATAGCGGCTATTAACGTTGGAACAAATAGATAGAATGAAGGTTTGATTACGTAACTATAAATCTTTTCAATTCTATCGAAATTTTTCCATGGTCCAGCAAGATTTCTTGCCATTTTAACCTGGGTTTCTAAGTTTTGCTTAAAGTAATCACTAAAACTAGTACTTGGAGAATCGTTATCAAGAATTGAAAGAGAAAACATCTTCTGGCCTTTAAATTCCCCGTTCATGCACTTAAAATTCCTAATATTAAATTTAGATCCATTAATATACCTAAGGTTAAACTGCATATTAGGATTCAATATATGATTTAAAGTGCTTGCCTTTCTATCTATTAAAACTTCGAGCTTTTCTTTGTTCTTATCATAATAGTCAATAAAATCTCTTAACTCTTTTGATAGCTTTTCTAGATCTATTTTTATGCCATAGCCTCTCAATATGATCAGAAAGGCACAAAAGTTTTGTAAATAACTTTTGGTGCCACTAAAGCTCAAATAAAATGATCTACCATGATCAATTTTTGCCCAGAGTTTTTCTTTTACTTTTTTACCCTTTGCATTTTCATACTCCTTTTCTATTACACCAAAATTTTCTGATTGTGTAATGTCAACTTCTCCAAGCAATATTTGAGCAGCCAGTATTTTCTCAAAACCTTTTGCATCTTGGTAATTTTTGCCTTTTTCCTGAAGATCCATTAATGTTGTAAATTTGTCCAAAAACTTTGATCTCAGATAAAGCTTATCCTGGTATTTCTCTTTCTCAATGTGCTCTTTAAATTGATCATTACGATTAGCAAATCTTTCCTTTGGCAAATCGTTATTTGTTACCAATTCAACAATTGGAGCTCTGTCATATAAAAACAGCTTATATAAACCACCAGCAACATATTCCCTGATAAAATCAGCAATATTGAGGTCATCATGACATATATTGCTTTCTACTTGCTGCCATAATTGATCAATAAGATTGTTTATTACAAAATCTGGCAAATAAGGATTTTGCAATTTTGTAGCTTTTCTTGATCCTTTGTAAAAAGATTCTTTGAATTGTGCTAACTTAGACTGTTCTTCCTCTTTTGTAAGCGTATGATTTAGAACAGACTTAATCATGAAATGTGCCTTATCACCTTCATTGTTACTATACTCATGCTCTGCTTGAAATCCTGAGCTGCAGCCTGCTTCTTTCTCTCCTACTTTCTTGAACTCGCTTATAGGCTGAATTGTTCTATCATGGAAATGTTTTTCCAGAGTTTCTATATTTTCCTTTTTATTTTTCTTAGATTGTTCTTTTACTACTTCTAAATCTTCCTTTTCCTTTTTAATCAAGTCTTTTACGAATTGATCCCATTGTTCTTGATTAAACTGACTCAATTCATTTTGATTTTCTTGTGTTGTACCTAACATAAAATTCCCCTACAAAATTAACTAAAATATTTTAATTTAACATGAATATTAAGTATTTATTAAAAATATTAGCGTATCTAGCAATATATGTCAAATTCTTTATTATTAGGTGATAACTTTCCTTTTTTGTTACAAAAGCCCTATATAGCTTTATACGGAAAGCCTTAAAAGCTTACCAAAAGCCTAAACTTGCTTGAAAAGCAAGTAAGTATTATAAAATTAAATAAAAGAAATTGAATATGACAGAATGGCTAATCTCTAACCAATTTACTGATTATAACCATGCTATAAAATTCATGGAAGCAAAAATTCAACAAATTTACAATAATTTATCTGACGAGCTAGTATGGCTGCTCCAGCACCCTCCACTTTACACTGCAGGAATCGGTGCAACAGATGATGACATTATTGAAAAATTATTTCCTATATATAAAACAGGTAGGGGTGGTAAATATACATATCACGGGCCAGGGCAGCGCATTATATACTTAATGCTAAACCTCAAAAAAAGAAACAAATGTGACATCAAGCTGTATATCAGGGACCTAAGTAATTGGATCATAAATGTTTTAAAACACTTTAATATACTTGGGGAATTTAAGGAAGATAGAATAGGCATTTGGGTGAACAACAACGGAGTAGAAGAAAAAATAGCAGCTTTTGGCATTCGCTTGAGAAAATGGGTAACTTATCATGGCATAGCACTTAATGTCTCTCCAAACCTTTCCCACTATAAGGGTATTATTCCTTGTGGACTAAAAGATTACGGCGTTACATCAATGGAAAAACTAGGAGTAAAAGTTTCTCTTTGCGAATTAGATGATATATTAAAGCAAGAGTTTCATAAGATATTTTAATGTATTCCTTTATTCTTTATTTTCTATGCCTTTTACTCACTAATCCTGCACACACAATCAATCAAGTTGATATTATTGCTCCTTCTTCGAAAGGAAAAGAATCAGATCTGCCTACTATAAGAGAATACGTAAAAACTTTGGGTTTTAATCCTCACATTTCGGAGAAAATATACAGTAATGACAACCCATTTTATTCTAACTCTGATGAGTTTAGAGCGAATGATTTGGTTAATGCGCTCACTGATGATAGCAAAATAATTTGGTGTATCAGAGGAGGAGAAGGGGCTTCTCGGCTAATTCCCTATCTAGAAAAGTTACCCAATGATAAAAAAGAAAGAATTGCTCAAAACAAAAATAAGAAAATTCTTATAGGCTATAGTGACATCACTGCTTTACATATCTATCTACAGGTTCAATATGACTGGCAAACCCTTCACGGCACCATGTTAGAGATGATAGTAAATAACTCTGTTGCTGAAAGCTCTGTTGAAAAATTAAAAGAATTAATTCTTAACCAACGCAACTCTATCAGATTTGACAACTTAAAGATGATAAATAATGGAGTTAGACTAAAAAATGGCAGATTAGAGTCTAAAATCATCGGTGGTAATATGACTTTGGTTGAAAATAGCATAGGAACTGCTTGGCAAATAAACGCAAAAAACAAAATTCTATTTTTAGAAGACATAAAAGTTTATCCATATTCAATTGAGCGCAGTCTAGATCACCTAAAACAAGCTCATATTTTTGATGGAGTAGATGCAGTAATCTTTGGAGACTTTATTAACTGTTATAATGATAATCTTGTTGAAGTTGTAAAAGAAAGGTTTGCAAAAAGTGTTAACTTTCCTGTATTTACAATAAAAGGGGTAGGTCATGGACATACAAATGACCCTTTACCTTTCAACACTCACACTACCATTAGCGTTCAAGACGAGAAGGAGTTTATGGATGTGCAACAGTTATACAAGTAGCTTTATCTAACACTCCTTTCATTCCAGCACTTTCCCTTCAACCATTCAAGTAGCCCTCCTTCTTGTAATCCCAGTGCCTAGACACTGGAATCCAGATCAAGTACGGCTATTATCCAAATAACCCTTCGTTGTTATTCAAGCAGCCCCTTCGTTGTCATCCCAATGCCCAGACACTGGGATCCAGGAACCTGCGTCACGCGCTCTACTATGAAGGAATGCTAGCAAACTCCCTGCTGTCCATTTATTAAGGCGGCAGATGATTTCTCTGCTCCATCAACTTTAGTACTAGGCTTTAGTAATTCATATGTAGCATAACCAACTACCAGTGCTGCTGCTGTAACTGCAACCACTGCTATAACGATAGGTATCAACTGAGCTGTAATTGTTCCAGTTGTAAAAAGTGCCACTGCTATAGAAGTGCCTAATAATCCAGTTACTCCACCGGCAATCTTTCCTTTACGAGATGCTTTCAAAAAAGAACCTCCTCCTGCTTCTAATAGAGCTTTTATTACGTTTTTACTCTTAGCATAATCTACCGGAGTCTTTCCATTTTTATCTACTGCATTAACATTTGCTTCTGCTTGAAGTAAAACCTTTACTACACTTTCGCAACCACTCGAAGCAGCTAAATGCAAAGCAGTAAGACCATTCATATTTTTCTCATTAACATTTGCTCCTTCTATAATTAAAGCATTTACTACATTTTCGTTACCATTCTTAGCAGCTAAATGCAAAGGAACCACACCAAAAGAACTTTTCCCATTAACATTTGCTCCTTTTTCAAGTAAAATCTCTACTATACCTTCGTGACCATTATTAGTAGCTAAATACAAAACAGTATTAGCATGATGATCTCTCACATTAACATCTGCTCCTTTTTCAACTAAAATCTCTACTATATTTGTGTGACCATTCTCAGCAGCTATCATTAATAACGTAAACTCCTTCGTTGAGAAGAGAGGACCAAATACATAATTTAAATCAAATTCACCTTTCTCCCACTCTAGATATAGATATAGATCTTGATCCTGTTTCTTTAGTTCTTCTTGTATTTCCTCAATTATATTATCTTGATTTAAGCCTTCCTTAACCTCAATCGTACTCAGTACTTTTTTCAGTAATTCATATTCTCCTGTCATAATTCTACCTTCAATATTAAACAATATGTTTAATTATTACATAGTTATGATAAAAAGTCAATTAAAACAAGCTAATAACCGGGATTGTGAATAGTAAATTAGATTCAAATAGCCTATTTGGTGTTATTTCAGTGTTAGACCTTTTCATATCCTTACGAGCAAATTAATGTTATCCTTTTATTGCTAATCTAAAGTTTTTTATGTTCATACACTTGCGTGTTCATAGCGTTTATTCTCTGCTTGAGAGTTCGGTTAAAATTGAGGAGCTGATTGGTCTTTGTTTGCAGAACAAAATGCCGGCAGTTGCAGTTACTGACTCAGGTAACTTATTTGGCTCACTTGAATTTGCAGAATATGCAGCTAATAGGGGAATACAGCTAATAATAGGATGCAATATTATCGTTCGACACTTAGAACAAAATTTATCAATACTGCTACTTGCAAAAAATGAACAAGGGTACACTAATTTAGTCACCTTGGTGAGTGAGTCTTTTAAAAAGCGCAAGAATAATAGCGATATTCCTTACGTTGATTTTGATGAGCTATTAAATTTAAGTTCAGGCCTAATCGCCTTAACTGGTGGATATGACGGCATATTGGCTCAACTGTTATTGAAGCAAGATAAAGAAACGATAAAAAGACTGCTCTCAGCATTCGATGGTCATTTATATGTTGAATTGCAGCGTCATGGGCTGAATAAAGAGCTAGAGCTTGAAGAAGCTTTAATAGATTTTGCTTATCAGCGCAATATACCACTAGTTGCAACGAATGATGTGTTTTTTCCAAATAAGTCTGACTATGAGGCTTATGACATATTAACGTGCATATCGGAGGGCAGTTATGCCCTGGAGAATAACAGAAAGAAGTTAACTACCGAGCATTACTTCAAATCTGTGGCAGAAATGGAGGAGCTGTTCAGCGACATTCCCGAAGCAATTCATAACACTTTAGTGATAGCTAAGCGGTGCTCTTACATGCCAAGAAGCAGGCAGCCTATCTTACCTAAATTTCCTTGTCGAGAAAATAAAACTGAGAATGAAGAACTGAGGGAGCAGGCAGTTTCAGGGTTGAAGCTGCGTATTGCAAATGAAACGGACATAGACCTTAAACAATACTACGATCGGCTGAATTACGAACTAAGCGTAATAACTTCGATGAACTACGCTGGCTACTTTTTGATAGTTTCTGATTTCATTCGTTGGAGCAAAGCAAATGGCATTCCAGTTGGACCGGGAAGAGGTTCTGGTGCTGGGTCGATTGTTGCTTGGAGCTTACAAATTACAGATCTTGATCCAATAAAATTTGGTCTGATCTTTGAAAGATTTTTAAATCCTGATCGTATATCGATGCCCGATTTTGACATTGATTTCTGCCAGGAAAAGAGGGATTTAGTTATTGATTATGTTTGGAAGAAGTACGGTTATGTTGCTCAAATAATCACTTTCGGAAAATTGCAGGCTAGAGCTGTGCTGCGTGACGTTGGTAGAGTATTGCAGATGCCCTACGCTCAGGTGGATAAAATATCCAAAATGGTTCCATTTAATCCGGTAAATCCGGTAACTTTATCACAAGCGATAGAGTTTGATCAAAATCTGCAGAAAGAACGAGATAGTGATGAAGTAATTGCAAAACTCCTTGATATCTCTTTGAAGCTTGAAGGAATATACCGTCACGTTTCAACTCATGCTGCTGGAGTTGTGATATGCGATCAAAAGTTAGAAAATTTTGTTCCCGTCTATTATGATCCAAATTCGGCTTTGCCAATCACTCAATACAGCATGAAATATGTGGAGAAAGCTGGGTTAATAAAATTTGATTTTCTTGGACTTGGTACGCTAACACTAATAGATCATGTATGTCGTTTAATTAATCGTGATGAAAAAAAATTTGATATTTCCTCGGTTTCTTTGGCTGATCAAAGAACTTATGAAATGCTCTCAAGAGGTGATTCAATCGGAGTGTTTCAGCTTGAAAGTTCAGGGATGAGAGAAGCTTTAATCAAACTAAAGCCAGACTGTATTGAAGATATCATCGCTTTAATTTCTCTTTATCGCCCAGGGCCTATGGATAACATCCCAACTTATGTTGCAAGAAAGCATGGACTTGAAAAGCCAGATTACATTCATCCATTGCTTGAGGAGGTGTTAAAAGAAACATTCGGAGTAATAATCTACCAAGAACAGGTAATGGAAATAGCGCGTATTCTCTCTGGATATAGCCTCGCAGAAGCAGATTTACTCAGACGTGCCATGGGTAAGAAAATTAAGGAAGAGATGGATAAACAACGTGAACTTTTTGTTCAAGGAGCAACAAAACACGGTGTTGATTACGACAGGGCAAGTTATATTTTTGATCTTGTTGCAAAATTTGCTGGTTATGGATTTAATAAATCCCACGCTGCAGCATATGCGATTATATCTTACCAAACAGCTTACCTTAAGGCTAACTACCCGCTAGAATTTTTTACGGCCTTGATGAATCTCAACATTGATGATAGAGACAAACTGAATTTGTTTTATCATGCTGCAAAATTCAGTGGAGTTGCTGTTCTTTCGCCTGATATCAGCAAATCTAAGGCTGAATTTTCAATAGAGGGTGAGCGCATACGCTACGGAATTGCTGCTTTGCGTAATGTTGGTTTTGCTATAGCAGAAGGAATAGTAAATGCACCTTATAAGGACATATGGGAATTTATTCAAAATTTGGGGCATATAATAAATAAAAGGGCATTAGAAAGTTTAATTAAATCTGGAACATTCGATAGTGTGCACAAAAATAGAAAGCAGTTATACGAGTCAATAGACACATTGATTTACTTTGCAAATAAAAATAGGCAGTCAAATCAAGCTGCTTTATTTGGTAATCTTGATATTCTGAAGCCAAAACTTGAGAACGTGGAAGATTTTAATGAAGAGGAAAAATTAGAGCATGAGTTATTTTCATTGGGATTTTACTTAACTAATCATCCACTTGAAAAATTTAGAACTCTCTTGAAAAAATTAAATATTGGGTTTATCGGAGAGAGTAAAACGATAAAAACTGCTGGTGTAATATTAAATGTGCGTATGAGAACCTCAGAACGTGGAAGATTTGTTATCCTAACACTTTCTGATCCCCACAATGTTTCTGAAATAGCATTCTACAATAATGAAATAATAGAAGAAAAAAGGAATCTATTTTCACCCGGAGCATTTGTGATAATTGATCTTGAAATTTCAGAAAACACAACGAGACTATCAGGAAAGGACATATCTGAATTTACAGAAAAGGTTACTTCTCTAATGAAAGGATTAGTTTTAACTGCTGTATGTGCAGACTCGCAAAAAGTTGCTGAGGAGTTGAATGCAGTGTTGAAAAATGGAGGCAAAACCAAAATAATGCTAAAGTTTCTTCTCGAAAAACATAAAGTCAGCATCTTGTTGCCAGGTACATATTCAATCACCCCCCAAGCTATTTATGAAATATCTCACTTAAGTTGGATTGAAGACGTAGAAATTAATACAAATAACTTGCTTATATAAAAAAGTTTTATATAATAAAGTGTTTAATTGATATTAAAGGAAGATATAGTGAATCTCTATGAATTTACTTTTATAGCACAACCGAACTTATTGCAGCAAGAAGTAGAAGAAATGGTCCAAGAATTGGCTATTTTGTTGAAAAATATTAAAGCAGATGTTATTTCTCAGGAGGTTAAAGGTCTCATAGAAAGAGAACATAGCACAGTTACAAAACAAGAGCTAGAGGCAAGTACTGAAAGCATTAAAAAAAGTCTGATTGTTTACTCTGATTTTTTAGAAACTCTGACAAAAATTTTATGGGTTGAATTGGAAGAAGATTTTTCAAATTTAAAAGAAATAAAGTCAAGAATCGATAAAGAATTAAAAAATGAACTAAGTGATACGGGAATAAAACAAAATTTTATGGACCTTCCAGGAGCTAACACTAAAAGTGCATTTATCTATAATGTAGTAAATGCTTTTAAGGAAAATATTTCACAATATCTAATAAAGCTCCTTCAAGAGGTTTTAAAAAGTTTTAAAATAGTAGACTCAAATCAATTGAATAAAACGCTGGAAGTGCTTTTGAAAAATATTGAAGCTTCAGGATTGATAAAATATGAATATTGGGGTCTACTGGATTTTGCATACCCAATAAATAAGATGAAAAGTGGTCATTACTGTATGATGTGTATAAGTTTTACTTCAAGCATTATGGATGAATTTGAGCGTAGAGTAAAACTGAATGAGAATATTATTCGCCACTTGTCTGTGCGGGTTAATGAGTTTTTTAAAGGTAAATCTTACATGATGGATAAACAAATTGAGGAGAAAAGTGCATAATGATGAAAAGACGAAATAGTTTTAATAATTCTTACGTGTCTGTAAATAACAGAACTGGCTTTAGGCGTCCTAAGGTCTGTCCTCTTGCTGCATCTAAAGATGAGGACATAGACTATAAGAATATAGATTTATTGTCCAAATTCACCTCTGACTATGGTAGAATATTACCTAGAAGGTTAACAGGTGTGTGCGCAAGAAAACAAAGAAAGTTGCGCTTAGCAATTATAAGAGCACGCTTTTTAGCTCTTGCTCCTTACTGTACTAAAAAAGTTAGGTAATTTATGTTAATAATTTTAAAGGAAAATATAACAACTTTAGGTAAGCTTGGTGAAGTTGTCAAAGTTAAGCCAGGTTATGCACGTAATTTTCTTTTTCCACAAAAAAAGGCGATGAAAGCCACTAAGGAAAATTTAATAAAGTTAGAGGAACAGCGTTTATTATTGGAAGAAGAAAATACCAAAAAATTAAATGCAGCAAAAGTGCTTGCATCATCACTGCATGATAAATTTATTATATTAATAAAACAAGCTTCAGAGGATGGAAAGA
Source organism: Wolbachia endosymbiont (group B) of Xanthorhoe designata (assembly GCF_964028585.1). Taxonomy (NCBI): domain Bacteria; kingdom Pseudomonadati; phylum Pseudomonadota; class Alphaproteobacteria; order Rickettsiales; family Anaplasmataceae; genus Wolbachia; species Wolbachia endosymbiont (group B) of Xanthorhoe designata. The sequence goes on along the minus strand of NZ_OZ034794.1, from coordinate 157,469 downwards.
TTTTTGGCTCTGTAACCACACGTGAAATTGCAAAAACTTTATTACAAGAAGGATATGATATAAGTCATCATAGTTTATCTTTGGGTGGAATAAGCATCAAAAATTTGGGCGAGTATCAAGTGAATATAGAATTACATAGTAAAGTGATAGTGCCAATTACTATATACATTGTCAGATCTGAGAAAGATGCACATGAATTAAGGCAAGCAAAGTTGCAAAATCAGAAATCTGAGCAACAAGAGGCAGAGCAAGATGCGAGTAAAGAAGCTACTGATGGTGATGATAGCTGATCAAAGATGATCCCTTGTTATAGTCGTAAAGAAATGTCTTCCATTGCTAAGCTGGTGTCATCCCAGTGCATGATACTGGGATCCAGTGTCATGCACTGGAATGACACCATTATTGGAATAAATCAAAAATGATCCCACGCTATAGCCGCAAAGAAATCTCTTCTATTTGGGAAGAAAAAAATAAGTTCAACATATGGCTCAAAATAGAAAAATTAGCATGTGAAGCTCAAGCAAAATTAAAAGTTATTCCAAGTGATGTTGCTGAAAAGCTCTCTGGTGCTATTGAATTTGATATTGAGCGTATTAACGAAATTGAATCCATTGTAAAACATGATGTTATAGCTTTTTTGACATATATTGCTGAAAAAGCGGGAGTTGATGTTCGTTATCTCCATTACGGAATGACAAGTTCTGACGTTTTAGATACATGCCTTGCGGTTCAGTTAAAGGAATCATGTGATATTTTGCTCGAAAATTTAAAAAATATACTTGCAGCACTGAAAAAAAAGGCTGAGGACTATAAAAATATTGTTTGTGTTGGGCGCAGTCATGGAATGCATGCAGAATCAACAACTCTTGGATTAAAATTTGCTAGATTTTATGCTGAATTTAAACGCAATTATCAGAGATTAATTAGCGCGAAAACAGAGATCTCGATTTGTAAAATATCAGGTGCAGTAGGTAATTTTTCAAATGTTGATCCGTTTGTTGAAGAGTATGTAGCGAAAGAAATGGGACTTATACCTGAAACCATATCGTCTCAAGTCATTCCTCGTGATAGACACGCAATATTCTTTTCAGTTTTAGGAGTGATTGCAAGTTCAATAGAGAATATTGCCGTTGAAATACGTCACTTGCAAAGAACTGAAGTTGGAGAAATTTCTGAGTATTTTTCCACTGGTCAGAAGGGAAGTTCTGCTATGCCGCATAAGTGTAATCCTATTTTAAGTGAGAATTTGACTGGGCTCTCACGCTTAATACGCAGCTATGTTTTTCCTGCATTAGAAAATGTTGCATTATGGCACGAACGAGATATATCGCACTCGTCTGTGGAAAGGTGCATTGCTCCTGATGCTTGTATAGCAATGGATTTTGCTTTAGTGCGATTAACAGATTTGATAGATAAATTGGTGATCAATAAGGAAAATATTGAAAAGAACTTAAATTCTTCAAAAGGCTTGGTTTTTTCACAACGAGTATTACTCGGGTTGGTAAATAGTGGTTTGGCGAGGGAAGAGGCGTATAAAATTGTTCAGAGCAATGCAATGAAAGTGAAACAAAACAATAGTGATTTTCTGGCCGAACTGAAACAAGATAAATTCTTACTTGAAGTTATTAACTCTAAAAAACTTGAATCTTTGTTTGATTTGAAGTATTATACGAAACATATAGATCATATATATAGCAAGGTTTTTAATGAGGCTGAGTAGCTCAGTGGTAGAGCAGGAGGATCATAATCTCTTGGTCGGGGGTTCAAATCCCTCCTCAGCCACTCAAGCTAAGCTATGGTTTGGCGGTAGCAGCGCATTTGACAAAATAACGTGATTCATTGTCAATTAACTGAAGTTTTTTTTCAGTTGTTCATATAGTATATGGAATAATGTATGTGAAGTGATAAAGATACAACATTTGTTGTATCTATTCAGGGGAATGGCTAATGGTATCCGTTCAAGAAAGTGGTAAGGTAGATGAGAAAAGACAACTAAATGAATTTCATCCGAGTAGCTGACACTGGCATCTATATAAAGACAATCTCATGCACTCATTTAAAGTGAAGTTTTCTGGATCCCAGTGTCAAAGCACTGGGATGACAAGAAAAGAGTTGACTTGAATGACACCGAATAGGCACTGGGACAGAGGCTACTTGAATAATATTTCACCATGTCATTCCAGCACTTGATGCTGGAATCCAGAAGTTTTTTGAGCACAAAAGTCATGCTAAATTTTTGTTGTTAAGAAAGGCTGGATAGCTACTTGCATGACACCATTTGTTACTGTGTTTTTGTCTATCTTATTTTGCTACCCTACTGAACGAATACACAAAATCTAACTTTTTTCTATACAACCAGCCAGGTCAAGAAAGGTAAATCTATCTCTTGTTGCAAATGTAAGATTGACTACCTTGCAATATTGCTCTTTGTTCCAATTAAGATGCTCCGGTAAGTACGGAATTGATAGATCTTCAAATACTTTCTGCAGGTGTTTTGCAGATAGTAAATTTTGCTTAATTAAACTAGAAATATTACTCCATTCTTTGCAAATAATCTCTTGAATTTTTTGCTGCATCATTTGCTTCTGCTTTAGAATTTTTATAAATTCGGTATTACTAAAGCACTGAGTTATATGTTTTACATCTAAAGTGATCGGTCTGGTAATCGGGTTTTGTATTGACAATATCTCCTCTTGCAAGTTAGCCATGGTAATCGTTGTCACAGCAATTTTTTCCCCATGTAACGAGGAGGAATAATCCTGTGTTACCATCTCAATTGCATGAGCTATCATATGTTCTCCTTGACTTGCAGAGTAACTGCCTTTTGACATCACCATTCCGAGTCCTGAAATCAATAAGGCTTCCATAAGTAATAAAACTACTCTTTTATCTTTTTTAGCAAGTGCCAGGTGTTCTCTAAGCAAAATTTCCTCCAGATTGCGAACAAGTTTAAAGGGGAGTTCATTATATTCTGTGCCAAGTAATAGATGAGATAATAGCCAATCGGCTTGTACTGTTGAACGGCAGATGAAATCTGCAAATCCACTTAATGTGAGACGTGGTGGTGCATTGGCAATTATATCGGTATCAATGTATATTGCCTTTGGAAGATGTGCTCCGAACGATTTTTTATATCCATCAACTAATATTGAAGCGTTTGCAGAGCTATATCCATTCATGGAAGCGGCTGTTGGGAACGATATATAATCTTTTTTCTCGAGGTAGCTTGCATATTTGCAGATATCATTAACAGCGCCACTACCAAATGCAACCATTAAGTCACTATCTTTTGCTTTATTTCTAACTAGGTTTACAGCTTGGAGGGAAGCAGCGCTGTTCAGTCTATTTGGTGTCATCCAAGTAGCGTGACACTGCGATCCATCATAGATTCCAGTGTCACGCTCTGGAATGATAGGTGTGGCTGGAATAATTAAATGAGAAACTTTATTAAGTATGTTTTTGTTTAAAAGTTTTGCTGTATTTTCATCTGCAATCAGAAAAATGTCATTTCCGTATTGTCTACATATTTCATAGATATTATCAGCAAGTACTGTTACTTCCCTAATAAGCACTTGTTCTGTGTGCTGTAATATTTGTTTTAAATATCGCATAGAATGTTTACAATACGGTAATGTTAGTATTTCAAGATTGATATGAAGATTGACCCTGTAGAACTAACTAAGAAATTAATTTCTTTTAAAAGTATAACACCAAAAGACGATGGAGCAATAGAGCATATAGCAGCCATTCTCAAGAAAAGTGGTTTTGAATGCGAGATTTTGGAGTTTGGTGATAAAGTTAAAAATCTTTATGCGAAATATATAAATGGAGTACCAAACTTGTGTTTTGCTGGACATGTTGATGTTGTACCACCAGGTGAGTTAAAAGATTGGATATCTGATCCATTTAAGCCAGAAGTTAGAGATGGAATGCTATATGGAAGAGGAGCAGCTGATATGAAAGGCGGAGTAGCTGCATTTATTTCTGCAATGGTAGATTTCGTTGCAGAGAAGTTTCGATTTAGTGGTTCAATCAGTGCGCTGATTACCAGCGCTGAAGAAAGCACGGAAGAACATGGAACAAAGGCCGTTTTGGAATGGATGAAAAGCAAGCAAAAAAAGATAGATTTTTGTATAGTTGGAGAACCAACGAGTAGTGAGAAATTAGGTGATACCATAAAAATAGGTAGAAGAGGTTCTGCAACATTTAAATTGATTTGCCATGGTAAACAAGGGCACGTTGCCTACCCAGACCTAGCGGATAACCCAATATATAAAATGATATCGATATTAAGTAAGATAAAAGATACCACTTTTGATACTGGTAATAAATATTTTCAGCCTTCACATTGCGAAATTACTACTATCGACGTTGGAAATAATACTAATAATCTAATACCTAGTTCAATAGCAGTAGGTTTCAATATTCGATATAACAATACACAAACACCGGACGTTTTATATAAGATGATTGATGCAATATGCGCCAATGTAACTAACGATTATAAACTTTCTATGCAGAGCAGCAGGGACGTTTTTCTCTCTACTCCTGATAGAAATACTGATATTATGCTTGATGCGATAAATAAAATTACTGGTATTGATGCTGTGCTGAGTACAAATGGTGGCACATCTGATGCTGCGTTTATTAAGGATATTTGTCCAGTAATTGAATTTGGTACGATCAACAAAACCGCACATCAGGTAAATGAATGCGTATCAGTAGACGATATACATAAATTAACAGCTATATATAAGGAGTTTATAAAAAATTATTTTTACCCCACTAATAAAATATTAAACCAGATCAATGTAATTGGTAATACGCCTGATGGTCCATTATTAGCTTGAGGTGCAGTTGGATAGAGAAGAAAACTTACTAGACACATTTTACCAACCCCTTATTATAATATTAAGGGTATTTTTGACTCAAAACTTGTCTTTGATCTGTGCAAGCTCAATAACAAAAACTCAGTAAAAAGCTTATTAGCGAAAATTATATGGTATCTGTTCAGCAGAGTGGCAAAATAAGATAGACAAAAAAAGTATAAGAGAGAAATCGGTGTCATGCAAGTAGCTGACATAGGTTCCTTTATAATGCCAGTGCTCAGACACTGATTTTTGATCGAAAATGTTGTCTTGTTTGTGATGAATTTTCCAGTGTCGCGCATTGATCATTTTTTTCTATAGTTGTCTTTTCTCGTCTACCTTATTTTGCTAACCGGCTCTACCTACCCAGATGCTTCTGAGAATTTCTTAAACATTTATAGCTCATACAAAACCCGGTCTGACTGTCATAAAGGCTTGCATGACCGCTTCAGCAAGATAACGTCGCACTACTTCAAATTCTAATTTTCAACTTAAAGAGGTACATAATGTCAAATAACTTCAATTTCAAAGAATTTTTTCACCATCATGAAGCAAATAGCACTTTAGATGATATACAAAGGTACTTCATACTGTGGCAATCAGTGATATCACAGGCAACGATTGATGCAGCAAGTAACTGTAAAAAAACAGAAAGCTTGGTAGAGAAACGTAAAGCAACTTCCTGGCTGTCAGACTTTAGTCAAGATTTTGTTGAAACATGTATACTGGCTGACTGCGATCCGTTATACGTAAAAAATAAAATACAGCCAATTTTAAAAAAGATAAAGCCCTTTTAATGAGGTTTACCCCTCTCACCAAGAAAAATATCATTTAATCTTTTTTCTATAGCTTCATCTATATCTTGGATTAATAGCTGCTTTATCATATTCACTTTCCGTTCTGCCTCTTGAAGATTATTGTTACCGTAACTGTTCTTATTACTATAACCATAACTACTGCCATTTGGTTTATTACTCATTTTTCTTCTTGTGCTGAGTATCTGAACTATCTTCTGCTTGAAAAAAGACTTCCAGCCTGTGCTAGGAAATAATTTGTAGAGAAAATGTGGAGTAAGAAACGCTACTAATATTCTAATAGAAACTCCATAACCCAAATCATCTCTATTTTCATAATACCATTTTAAATATTGATATAAATGGTAAAATGCATTTTTGAAAGAGCTAAATTCTACAGCATACCAAAAGCCACTGGTGAGAAACATGAGCATAATGCTCGATGTATAAAGATACAGAGTGAAAAGAAATAGCTTAACAACTATATCTTTCAAACTGCCCAGTATGTAATTAAATAACCTTAATTTATAAAAAAGTGATATCATTTTACGCAAACTTCAATATGGCTGGGGTGGAAGGATTCGAACCTTCGCGTGGCGGTATCAAAAACCGCTGCCTTACCACTTGGCTACACCCCAATATTGTTTATATCAATAACATTATTAACCCAATTAGTAAAAGATTTATTCGCTTTTCCTATGGGTATTATCACAACGGCTGGTTGATCATAAGAATGCATTGCCTCGATTTTTTCTACAATCTTATCAGTTTGATCATTCCTGCTCTTCATAATTGCCACTACTTCACAATTACTATTAACTTTACCTTCCCATAGATACAGAGAATTTACCTCAGGAAATATATTTACACACACAATTAACTTCTCATTTAACAATTCTTCAGAAATAGCCTTAGCCTCTTTCAAGCTTGAAAAAGTTGTATAGACTAAAACTAAATTACTCATCAAACGCTAAATAAATGCACTTCACTATACTTCACTTAGATTTATTCATCAAGAGAAAATAGAAGAGACTTCTTCAGCGCTTGACACACAGAAATTGAAGATGTCATTTAGTAGCTCTCCTCTTGTCATCCCAGTACTTAGACACTGGGATCCATTTTTTCATCTAGATGCCAGCATCAAGTGCTGGAATGACATAGTGGAATGTTATCCAAGTAGCTGACACTGGAATCCAGCTTTCATTAGAAATGTTGATTACTTTTATGCTAATAATTTTACTATTCTGCCGAACGGACACAATTGCATATAGTATAGTCTTTAGTTTTAGTGAGAATAGTTTTATTCCACTGATCAAGGAGTGCTAAATTGAAATACGTATCACCTTTATAAGTTTTATGCATTTCAGTCATAATAAATTCTGAGATTAGGTTATGCTCTAAAAAAAGGTGTGCTATTTGTGCCCCACCAATCACAAAGACTTGAGAACTACTTTGAATTGACAGAAATTCTTGCATGGAAGAGACAACAGTACATTTTGGGCCTCTATTAAAACACTTGTTACGGGAGAAAACAATAGGTGTACGATTCTTTAGTATGCTCTGAGGCACGGTTTCAAATGTCTTTCTTCCCATCACAATAACTTGCTTGTCGGTTACTTGACAAAAATGTTTAAACTCACTTGGATAACGCCAGGGCAAATCATTATTTATTCCAATTACCCCATTAGGGTCAACAGCCATAATTCCAATAATCTTCATCCCTTTAAGACAGCTTGGGCTACAAAAAATCTCATGTGGTCGCGTACATTATGCACTCTAAGGAAATCAACCTTATTTTGCAGTATAGCAGATGTAGCAATTGTTTCTAAATCTCTATTAGAGGGAGATTCTATGGAAAAAGAGGAAATAAATGACTTTCTGGAATGGCCAACTAAAACCTTGCAGCCAAAATTTTGTAAAGTTTCTATACTGCGTAAAATCTGAATATTCTGATACATAGATTTGCCAAAACCAATACCAGGATCAATAATTATTGAACTTTCATCAAAACCAAGGGCAAGTAACCTATTAATGCTCTCCTCTGCCCAATTATTTATGATATCAATTGGGTCAATATCATGTGGAATAATATTGTCCTTATGTGGTGGTATCGAAAGTGAATGCATAATAACGACACTACACCCACTACTAGCAATCGCTTTTAGAGTATGATCATTCAGATCTCCCTTCTGATCATTTACCCAGGCAATGTTGTAGTGCTTCAAAACGTTTAAAATAACGTCTGGCCAAAAACTATCAATGCTGACTTCAATATCACCATTTTTCATATAGTCGCTAAGATTATCAAGTACTGGTTTTAGACGTTCATACTCTTCCTCTGGCGTCTTTATTGAAGCTCCAGGCCTTGTTGATTGAGCTCCAAGATCAACTATGCTTGCACCATCTGATACCAGCTGCAATGCCTGCTTGGTTGCTCGATTCGCATCATAATAAAGACCACCATCTGAAAATGAATCAGGGGTAATATTGACGATACCCATAAGCTTTGGTGAAAGCGTAAAACTCTTTGAAAAACAGTCTTGAACATTGAAAGCAAAGGTTTTGTTAACCATTGCCATCAAGTGGAGCAAAAATGGTCTATTTACTAATTCTGGGTGAGGAATTTTAAGATCAGGCGTATCAAGCGTTAAGTCATCCAATAACAAAATATCTAAATCAATAACACGAGGTGCCCATTTTTCATGAGTCTGTGGACGACCAATGTCACATTCGATTTGTTTTAAGCCTTTTAGTAGCTCCTCAGGAGAAGAAGAACAACTTCCATAGACAATCATGTTGAGAAATGGCTTGTTCCAATCAGGTGGAGCACCATTTGGTAAAATAGCCTTAGTTTCTAGAATGATCGAAGACTTTAAGTCTTTTAAATAGCGCTTCTTTAGTAACTCAGTAGCTCTTTGTAAATGGGAAAGGCGATTACCTATATTTGATCCAATAGAAATATAGATCATTCTTGCAATTCATTACAGTAAGTAAAAAAACGCCCCCATGCACACCAGGAACTGGTGGTGCGATTTTGTGAGTAGTCACCCTGACAGAATGCTCTTTTTGCATAAAAAGGTCGTTAATCATCCTGTATATATCATGAGTTAAATGCTCGATTAAATTAAATTGCTTGCCCTGAACAAGAGATTGAATATTTTGCACTACTTCCAAATAGCAGATAGTATCTTTAAGTTGATCAGTTGTAAGCCCTGAAGGAGGAGATTTAAAAGTGAAATCAACATCAATACTCACCAATTGGGGAGAAAATTTCTCTTCTGCACTACATCCCAAATGAACCCAAAGCCGTAAATCAGATATAAGAAGATTACATGCTACCACTGAATTTAGTATCTACTTATAATTAATGACAAACATCAACATTCATCATGCCATCAAGAAAACCCCATAAGAGTTTTGCTCCTTTTTTAGCGCCTTGCATGACTTTCTCTTGCTCTTCTTCGCTTAAATCTGCAATAAGGTTTGCACATTCTTCAGAATGCCACTCATCAGCTTCCATATGAACGGTAAAAAATTTGAGAGGACGTTCGTCGTTTATTGAATAGTGTTTTTTCAGACCCTCAATTTTAGATTTAGAAACCTCTGGAGTTTGACGTTCATAAGCGTACAGAGCTCCAAGACCTGCTGCAAAATCTGATTTTACAATGTCAAAATAACCATCAACTAATTCTCGTGTCTCCTTAATTTGTGCATTTTCACAAAGCTCTGAACGTGCTACTCCCAGTCCTTCAGCAAAACGCTGCCATAATTCTGGGTGATTCTCGTCACCTTGTTCTTCCTCTATTAAATTACCAAGTAAAACTTGCCGCATTTTCAAATTCGGACACAAGGAATGTATACCGCTGATATAACGAGGAAAAGCAGCAACATGGTGATAATATTCCTTAGCATAGGTTTGCAGAGCCTGCAGGCTTAAGCTACCTTCATTCCATGACTCGTAAAATGGGTGTTTTAATAAGTGAAAACTATCTAATTGATTATTAAGTGATTGAACAAATGTCATAAATAAACACTAAATTGTTTTAGGCTACGTTTAGGTTTATCAAATGTCAAGAGGCATTTCTCACTACTACTTTAATTCCAATACATATAAAGATAGATGCGTTATTGGTTAATTTTTTAGTAAAAATTGATTTTTTTAAAAGTTCCATGTATTATTAGATCAGTGTAGTGAAAAACGCAAAATGAAGGTAACAGAAGAAAACACAATAAAAACTAGGGAAGAGTTCGTAGAAGTTCAAAATGGAATGCGAATTCAAAAGATAGTGATGTCAAACTCGAAGAGCAGCGCAGATAGCAGAAAGAAAAAGCATATAGTTTACTTTCCAGGGCTTACATATACTTTTGAAAAAGAGCCAGATGAAGACAAAAGTGAATGGAATTGGGCAGCTGAAGCAGGTATGGATGTTCACCTTATTAATTTTCCTGGTTCTGGAAAAAGCAAAGGCCATTCTTTAAACGGTCGAAATCGAGTAAATGCAGGAATTGAAGTCATTTCAGATCTTCTAAAGCAAGGCATTCACCCAGACAATATAGTACTGTATGGAAGCTGTGCTGGAGGACCAATAGCTGCGGAGGTTTATAAAAAGTTTAAAAAAGATGACAATATTCATTTAAGATGCATTATCAATAAATCCTTTAGCTCATTCAAAAAACTTGTAGTGAAATTACTACACATATCAAAACCTAAATGGCTATTTCCTCCTATAATAAAATTCATACTCAAATGCTTTGGTTGGCACTTTAAGCCACATACAATAGTAAACGATATTACTCCATACACAATTTGTTTTAATCTAGAGAACGATGGCTTTATTAGTAAGCAGGCAAATATAGGTACTAAAATTTCTGATATAGAAAAAAGTCATAGGAAAAAAAACTACCAAAAAAAAGAAACTTTTGAAGGTTTTGAGCAATACAAAGAGTTTTTCATGGAACATGCCAACTTAGCTAAAATAAAAAACCTTGAACCTGAAGTTGGAATAATGAGAAAATGCTGGAATAAGTTTCTATCGTTACTACCTATTAAGGCAGATGATATTCACTTTTCTCCGATTACAGAATTGTGCTCATCAAGTGAACACAAATACACTCTTCCTGAGCTAACTTCACTCTTTTTAGAATTCACAGATGATTACTTCAAAAAGAAGGGTTCGCTCAATCAGGAGATAAAAACAGAAGTGATATTTGAAAAGAATAGTGAAAAAGAAATAGAGGAAAAGAAACAGTATTTTACCAATTTAAAGAATTATTCAATAAGTCAGAGTATATCTAAAAAGCTAACATCTCTGCAAATATTGAAATAAGCGTTTCTTTTGTGATTAAAAAAACATTGCATCTAGAGTATCTGCCATAAGTGATAATTTTGTGCTTTCATCATAGAGATTGTTTTCACTAGCTAATAATTTCTCACTAATTTGTGGATAAAGTTTAGAAACGTACTTCTCATAGCATTTATCTAGGCATTTTTGGTCTGTCCGTTTTGCTTTGTAGGAATGGCATTTCTGCTTACATTGATTATATCTAAATTCAATCCCTTTCTCTTTGTTTGATGCTTGTTGTTCCATAATATTCTTCAATTTAAATGCTATTAATATTAGCATACAAATATGAACATTATGCTAATATCATTACTTTTTAGGTATACATGGCAAATTTATGCCTGGAAACAGTTTTTGGTTATTTCCTAGATTTTCTTTATAAAAACCAAAGGCGCCAGTTGGTTTTTATTAGCTAAGGTAAAGGTCAAATATCTGGAATTCTGAACATAAAATCCTCCTGTATAAAAAGATTAGAAAAAAATGCAGCGCATATATGACAGACGTGTATATACGCTGAAAAAGATACGCTACGTTTTTTATTGAAAAGTTAATTGAAAGTCTGCAGACAAAGATAAATTTTTGAGCTCTTAAAATATCTCTAACTTTAATTATAATTAGATTGAAAATACGCGGAAGTAATTTTTTTTGACAATAGATTTCTTTCATAACCAGGCGTCATCCCAGCTGGGATCCAATAAGAAAACCGCGCTGGAACTTTTGAATTCCAGTTATGCAAGGAATCTAATATCATGGAGTTTTCAAACACTAACAACCACGTACTATAACAAGGCAAAAATTTTACGTAAGAGGGTAGGCCTTGCAATTGTATCAATAGTGGTGGGATTGGTAGGACTCGAACCTACGACCAATTCGTTATGAGCGAACTGCTCTAACCGACTGAGCTACAATCCCTTTTATCAACACCTATAATACACGCAAAAGGAAATTTGTCTACTCGCTTATTTCACTATCAACCCAACTGTGTAAATCATTTATTGCGCCAATTTTGCGTGCAATTTCCTTACCATCTTGAAATATGATTAAAGTAGGTATAGATTGAACTCCATACTTACTTGGCACCTCAGTTTCTCCATCTATGTCGAACTTGCAGATCTTGATCTTGCCTTTTCTATCCTCAGCCAATTGCTCGATACGTGGCATCAGACTTTTGCATGGTCCACACCATTCTGCCCAAAAATCTACCAGCACAAATCCTTTGTGGTTAGCAACTTCAGATTCGAAATTTTGATCATTTACCGCTTTAATATCATCACTCATAAAATACCTAAATTTTTATAAATATAGCGTATCAATTAACAGCTGATCAACTAAATTTTTTTGGATTCAAGTGAAGTGATTATATCTGATGATTAAAGATATCTACATTCCCCCAACCCATTGAATCTAGCTCAATACGAGTAAGAAGAAACTCAAAGCACTTTTCGGCTAATTCTTTTCTATTTTCACGTTCTAGCATTAAATCTAGCTTTTCCTTTATTCTATGAAGATATAAAACATCAGATGCAGCATAACTTTTTTGCTTGTCTGTTAAATTTTCATTTCCCCAATCAGAAGATTGTTGTTGCTTATTTAATTTTATATCAAGTAGTTCTAAGCACAACTCTTTTAAGCTATGACTATCTGTATAAGTGCGAACTAAACGTGAGGCTATTTTCGTGCAATAGCAAGGCAGTGCCCAAGTTTTTAAATAATAATGTATTACGCTTACATCAAACCGCGCAAAGTGAAATATTTTGGTTATATTTTTATCCTCTAATATTTTTCTCAAATTTGGAGCTGTATAATCGTTTTTGAATTGAACTAAGTGAGCGTTGCCATCATTGAAAGAGAGCTGAACAAGGCATAATCTATCTCTGCTATGAAGTAGACCCATTGCCTCTGTATCAACAGCTATAGATTTTATATCATTCGGTATTGCACTGGCTGGCAGGTCGTCTTTATATATAAATATTCTCATAAATTTAATATGTTTTATAACACATACAATAATCAAAAATGAGTTTAAGTATACGAAAAGATCATAGAAAACGCGCTCTCATGATTTTCATGTATGTAGGGTTTACAAATTATGATATGCACCTATAATAAGAATAAGTAAATTTTCATTGCGGGAGTGGCTCAGTTGGTAGAGCGCAACCTTGCCAAGGTTGAGGTCGAGGGTTCGAACCCCTTCTCCCGCTCTTCTTTTAACATAAAAAAATTGCTTCACTTATTCAACTAGTTCAGCCATGCTTAAAGTAGCTAAAAGCTTTTTAGAAAATTATTATTTAAGAGGGTTATATGGACAATGATACTAAAAGAATGTTATTTAGATTAGGTATAGCTACAACAATAGGAGCACTTACAGGTTTAGGACTCAGTTTTACAGCTCTATCACCTTTAGTAATGGGTGGAATTGTTGCTGCGATTCCGGCAGCCTTACTTGCATGTCGGATAATCTCTAATAGAGGACTCTCCAAAGAAGTCTTTTTTCAGACTGCTTGTTTTTGTGCTGTAGGTACTGCAATTGGAGTTGGTCTTGCTGCAGCTGCAATGGCTATTTTCCCTGGTGCAATGCTTGGAATGGGATCGGCAGCTTTAGCGGGTGGGTTGATAGCACCCATATCAGTAATCGCAGGGTTAATTGCAATAGCTTATATTATTGAACCAATAGCTAAAAAAGTGAATGAGTATATTATATCACCTGTAGTTGAATGTTTTTCTTCAAAAGGGGAAGAGAAAGAGCAAGTTATATAATAATCAATTGACGTTAGCATTCGGTTTTCTTTATAATTTTCTTTGTGAAAGAAGAAAAGTGCTTATTTGTAACGATAGCTGGTTTGCCAAATGCTGGAAAGTCAACGCTAATTAACAGTATCGTAGGCAAGAAAATTGCAATTGTCACCCCTAAAGTGCAGACAACAAGGACGCAGGTAAGGGGTGTTGCTATATGCAACAATGCGCAAATTGTTTTTACTGACTCTCCAGGAGTGTTTTCAGCAGAAACAAATCTTGAAAAAGCTTTAGTCAAATCTGCATGGGGAGCAGTTAAGGATAGTGACATTACTTTGTTGCTTGTTGATGTAAACAATTACCTAAAAAATATAGAAAGAATAAAAACGATATTTGCACGACTGGAGCGCACAAAAGGCAGATGCATTTTGGTTATCAATAAAACTGATTTAGTAAAGAAATCAGAGCTCAAGATGGCACATGAGCACCTAAATTTGCTTTATAAGTTTGAAAAAATTTTTACGATATCGGCACTGAAGAATGATGGACTTTCTAATTTGATGAATTACTTATCTGAAATTGCACCGATAAGCCCTTGGTTCTATGAAGAAGATCAAGTAACCGATTCCTCAGCTGATTTTTTATCAGCAGAAATTACAAGAGAGAAGTTATTCTTGAACCTACGTGAAGAATTGCCATACTCTACAGCTGTTATAACTGAACAATTTGAGGAAAAAAAAGATAAGAGTTTAGTCATAAAACAGATCATATTTGTATTGAAAGATAATCATAAGAAAATAGTGCTAGGAAAAGACGGCAGTAGCATAAAAAAAATTAATATCGAGGCGCGTACAGAATTGGAAAAGTTATTTGAGTGCAAAGTTCATCTCTTTTTGTTCGTAAAAGTGCGACCTTGGACTGATCGCCCTGAGGAATATATAAGTAATGCTTAATTCTTTGTTGGTATTTGATATTGAAACTATACCAGATGTAAATTCCTGTAAGAATTTACTAAATATTAGTGATGATAGCAGTGTAGAAGAAAAGAGGGACGCATTAACAAAATATCATCTTGAAATAACAAACGGGCAAAACTCTTTTCTGCGTCAGCCCTTCCACCTTGTTGTAGTCATTAGTTTTTTACTTTGTAATATAACACGCCAGAGCGGTTATGAAATGTTCACACTACAAGAAATAAGATCTGGAGGCACAGTAAACTCCAATGAAAAAGAGCTAGTAAAGGGATTTTTTAACTACATATCAGAGAAAAAGCCAAGACTAGTTTCGTTCAATGGACGCACTTTTGATATACCGGTACTGAAGTACCGTGCTATGGTTCATGGCATTCAAGCAGAATATTTTCACAAAGCTGGCGATAAGTGGAATAGTTACAATCAGAGGTACAGTAGTGATTGGCATTGTGATTTGCTTGAATCTCTCTCTGATTTTGGAGCTTCTGCAAGAATGAAGATGAACGAAGTTTGCGCAGCATTTAATCTTCCTGGTAAGATTGGAGTCGATGGGTCACAAGTTATGGGCTTATACGATAGTGGCAAAATACAAGAGATTCGCGATTATTGTGAAACAGATGTGATTAACACTTATTTAATTTACTTGAGATTCATGCATCATCAAGGAAGAATTACTACAGAAAGCTATAATAAGAGCATAGAAGAACTGCTTTTGGAATGCGAAAAAAAAGAACACCTAAAGAAATTTAAAGAAGAATGGAAAATAACTTCTGGTGAAAATTTTTATATTGAATTTAAATGAACAGATGCTATAGAGCAATCTAATGATTGCTCCATATAGTAGTTATAAACTCCTTGTAGTAGAAAAGACATTTTGATATGCCATCTGCTTAACTTCTGCTTGTTCAAACTTAGAAAAATTTTCTAAGTTTTTATCTTGGTATTCCTTTTTTACTTTCTCGAAAAAATTTTGCTTACCAAGAATATAATCACCTAAATTAGCAGCATAATATTGAGCATTACCTAAAACTGCACAGTTAATTCGACTTAATATTCTCGAAGGGTAGTAAAAGAGAGAAACATTATTGTTTGACCGGAAGTCATTTTCATCCATTATTTTAATGGCTTCATGATAACCATCTACTTGATGAACAAAATATCCTTCAGGTGCTGATATTCTCAATTGTGCACCTACATGAGCATAACCACAAATACCAGGTGATACCGCTGGTACTGGGTCTTGTCTATGTTGAGTTACTCTAATGGTTTTTTCTTGAAGAACATCATTATAAAATTCACTAGCAGTAAGATCAAAAACTCGTGGATCACCAAAAGTTGCAACATGAACATCTTCAGCTCCTTCTGTTTTATTGAGGGATAAAGCAGCTATCTTAGCAATAGCTCCTCCCATACTATGACCTGTGAGATTAATTTTAAGATCTTTGACTTCTGATCCCTGTTTTTCAGCATGAGATTTCAAAATGCCATAAAGATTAGGCCATGAATCCACAAATGAATTATAAAATCCTCTATGCATTCTTCCACCGTTAGATAAAAGTTCTGAAGTAGTAAAAACTACATTTATATCAGTGATTCCATCGTTTACACCATGGCTCAAACGAGTACCATGGTAAGCTATTGTTATTTCTTTACCTTTTATAAAAACATGACCAGCATCTTTTTCAAAGCTATTACCAAATGGAGTAATTTCATAACCTTCGCTGATAAGTTCAGCTCTAGTTTTATACATTTTTTCAGTAGATGGAACAATTTCAAAATCTTCTACAATTTCAAATTCAGTTTTGTATACTCTTTGAGCTAGGTTGTTACATCTTTTTTTACTTAATTTACCATCATCATCGCCATAGCTTATCTTGCAGAAATTACCCATTTCTAATAATTTCTCTCTATCAAATCCTGCAATTTTTATAATACTTTCATCTGTTTTATAGTCAGAAGGTAAAGAACATGGCTCATTTGGATCAGCACGATTTATAAATTCATAATCTTCAATGATCTCAAATTCATCGTCATATTCTTTCATCTCGTATTTGCCATCATCTACTGAAATAGAGTCTGGCTGTTCAGTATTATCTGGCTCTGAGCCTGTAGCAGCACCTGTAGTGCTAAACCAATTTCGTAAAAAACTAAAATCCATAAATACCTTGATTATTAAAAATAAAACAATAATTCACTAATTATAATATAAACTAATATTATTGTCAATAGTTATATTAATATTTTAACCTTTGTGTACTTTCACTTGAGTAAATTTTACTTCCATAGAAATAGAATAAGTATAGAGTTATAATACACTAACAAGCAAACCTCTGTGCTAAATTTTGGTTAATATACAAGTTGAGCGTATTAAGAAAGTTGCTTTTAAAGTATTGCATTTTACTTTTATTTTCGCTATAAGGTTGCTTTAAGTTGAATTTTCAACATTTTTATACTATTTATGTTATGATTTTGAAATTTTTTGGGGGCACTTCATGAAAAAATCTATTTATACTAGAACTGCTCTAGTTTCTCTATTAACTTTATGTTCTTTCAGTGGCTTTGCTGGTGACTTTTCTGACGAGAGTATAAAGGAAGTAAAAAAGCAAGAGAGTAACGAGTCAATCAAAGCTTCTGGAAAGATGGAAGTGATGAAGACGTCAAATAAAAAACTAAAAGAAAAAATGGACAGGATATGTAATGCTGATCCAAGAAAAAAAGCTGAAGAGCTTAAGAAAAAAGAAGAATTAAGATTAGCAGCTGAGCAGAAGAAAAAAGAGGAGTTGAAATTAGCAGCTGAGCAAAAGAAGAAGAAAGAAGAACTAAAATTAGCAGCTGAACAAAAGAAAAAAGAAGAAATTAGGCTAGCAAATGAGAAAAAAGCAAAACTTATAGAAGCTTCAAAAGCGAAAGCCCTGAAAGTTAAAAATTCTAATGTAGAAAAGTCAAAAATTAAGGGTTCTAAAACTAAGAATGCTAAAATTGAAGCTAAAGATATAAAAAAGGATGTAAAAGTTGTTAACAGCAATACAGGGGAAAAAGGTAAGGCAAGTCCTGTTGTTTCAGTTGGTGGGGTTGATATTATCAATACTAATCAAGGGGATGGTTTAAGAATAACTTTCGGTGGTGTTATTGATTCTCAAGGTTATGGTAACTATGGGCTAAGTGGCTATGAGCATTATAATATTATGCCGGGAAAATATACAGATTATTTTAATAATACTGAAGATAGTATAAAAGGAGCAAATCTAATATTTCCTAAAGGGATAGGAAATATTGGTGATTACAGCGAAAACATGGGCATGATTTCAGATGCAATATTGCACTTAAGAGCTGAAAACAAAAACGAAGACTTAGGACTTGTTTATGGCGCCAATGTGCAATTTCATGTTCCAGTTACTGAAGGTAAAGGAGCATCACAAGGTGTGAATGCTGCAAGAGGTAGAAGTGCACATGTGTTTTTGAACTCAAAATATGGTGATCTGAAACTTGGCTATCAATTTGGTCCTGAGTCTCTGATGAGACTTGATGCAACAAGAGTTGCAACCGTTGACGGAGCTGCAGATAGTGATTGGTTTAGAAAAGTGAATTTAGAAGGAAGTGCTGCAAACTTTCCATTTTACGTAACACCACGTCTTTATACTGAAAGCTTCTCGAGCGAGAGCGAAAAACTCTCCTTCCGTATGGCAGGAAAGTATAACAAAGAGGTTATGACCACATTGCCGTTTAGAGTTGCTTACTACTCACCAAGTTATATGGGCGCAAGATTTGGTCTTAGCTACTCACCTCGCTATGATAATAATTTATTCATTGTGAAAGAAGAGAATGATGTAAGACATGTTGGACCGGATTATGAGCATATAGTAAGTGCTGGTACATCGTATGAATATGATTTTAGTCAGCATAATATAAAAGTTAAAACTTCTGTAGTTGGTGAGTATGGTAAGGCAAAAAAACCAAATAAAGATAAGCATCTTTATAAGGAATTTGTGGAGTACAATGACCTGATGGGTGTTAACTTAGGTGCAAGCGCTGATTATAAGATTGATGAAGATCAAGCCGTAAAATTTGCTGCCTCTTTTGCATATTTGGGCAAGTCTGGTCAACCAAAGGATATTAAAATCAAAGATGGTGGTAATGGCTATAAACAAATTCCTGAAAAGGATGTTCAAGGCAAAGATAATGAAGAGTATAAAAGAATTGCAGGCTTAGCTCAATTCGATAACAATACCATGTATTGGACTACAGGGGCTGGTTATCAATATGAAAATGTCTACACAAGCTTGACATACTTTGGCAGTAGAATGAATGATGGAGATATGCTTCATGATGTTGCACTTGGTGTTCAATATGATCTATCTTCTTGCAATAAGAGCAAGTTTGTTCCTTATGCAGCTCTTCATTACTTTAGAACTGATGAAAAAGGCGCAGTGAAAGATAAAAATAAAGCTGATGTACCTTCTAACCAAGGAGTTCTTTTACTTACTGGTGTGAAGTTTTCTTTCTAATTAGTCTTAGTAATACACACCACAATTTAATGTGGTGTGTACTTCCAGATGAAAATTATTTATATTGAAAAAATTTCCAATATATGGTATAATAGCTTAGAGTAGAAGTAACAATATCATGGATATAACAGTAAATCTTGATGGAGAATTTGAGAAAATAGTACAATCTCATTCCATGTTACAAAATCGTTCCGTACCACAACAAATTGAGCATTGGGCTAAAATTGGTCAAGTTGTTGAAGATAACCCTGAGCTAAGCTATAACATCATTAAAGAAATCCTTTCAGGCACCGAAGATGCAAAATCAGGTGATGTTGAGGAGTATAAATCTACAAAATTTTGAAGGTTCTTCTTACCAACACTTTTAAGCGGTCAATGAAAAAGCTGCATAACAGTCAACTACCTAAACTTGAAGAAGCTATCAAGCAAATATAAAGATAATCCATGTATCGGAGAACTAAAGTCAGGTGACCTTGCAGGTGTTCGTGTATACAAATTCTCTATTTTTAATCAACTTACTTTGTTAGCTTATTTTTATAATGAACAAAATAATGAATTAACACTTCTTGCCCTTGCTCCACATGAGAATTTTTATAGAGATCTGAAGAAGCGAGTTTAGTCAACATAGCAGCCGTTTCTTTTCTACCATTATTTATAGGAGGCCCCTATGCAAACCAAATTAAAAAGTCATTTAGCTGGAGAATTACTTACCATCGCTACTTGCTGGAAATTAACACTTGTAGGTGGAGAAGTAATGGGATTTACTGACTATGATGAAGATTTAAATCTCAATAATATACTCTATAAATCTTCAAGCGGTTTTATAGCCAGCAGTATAATATTAAATAGCGATTTGAGAACTGATAATCTAGAAATTGAAGGAATATTAAATAGTGCTGATATTAAAGAAAAAGATGTTTTATCAGGAAGGTATGACTTTGCAAATATTGAAATATTTCTTGTGAACTATAAAGATTTGAGTCAGGGAATTATGAATTTGCATGCAGGAACTTTTGGCAAAGTAACATTAAATAGCGGGAGGTTTATCGCTGAAATTAGAGGTCTTGCGACAAAGCTTGAGAGAAGCATAACAGAGCTATATTCTCCTGTATGCAGGGCACAATTTTGCGATGATAGATGTAAAGCTGATGCTAAAAAGTTTAGTAGAATAAGCACAATTACTAAAGTGATAGATGAAAGAAGATTTGAAGACACTAATTTAATCGAAAGTGATGGATATTATAAGCACGGAGTGGTAAAATTCTTTAGTTCAGCAACATTTGAAGTTGTAGTTAAAGAATACAAAAATAAAGTAGTTACATTATTTGCTTCTCCTCCATATCAAATTTCTACCGGAGATAAATATTTGATACTTGCAGGTTGTGATAAAGCGTTTTTAACGTGCAAAAACAAGTTTAACAATACTGTGAATTTCCGTGGCGAACCATATATACCAGTTGTTTAGCAGCATAATTTTTAATATTATGAATAAGTATGGAAAGGTGGCTGAGCGGTCTAAAGCACACGCTTGGAAAGCGTGCACATATGAAAATATGTCGGGGGTTCGAATCCCCCCCTTTCCGCACATTATTTCTAGTATAACATAGGATTTTCCGTTTTGTTCTTGAGCGTAATAACCATATAGCATTAGCACTTCAGCTCCGCAATTTTTCAGAGTCATCTACGTCAATAAAAGAATAGAGTTATCAAGTTGCAGAGCCTTCTTGATTTTTGATGAAGAAGAGTAGTAGAAATACAATCCAGTAGCCAGCATACCTTCCCTATTCCTAACAATATCTTGCAGTACTATACTTAGTATGTGTCATTTCTCCCTAACATCAGCAAAAGCCAATGATGGTATATATCCAACCTACCATAATATGTCAACATAATTCTTTATTGAAAATTTTAGGAAAAAATAAAACTTTTTTATTAAATAGACATGTAATCGTATTCATCCAAATATGATTCCTTTATTGTCTTTTTTGGATCAAATGGTTCAGAACTTAGATCATACGGAAAGGTTACAGTAAATTAATACTGGAAGGATATTAGTATGGAGCCTCAGATTCGTAAATGTCTTTTCTGTGTTTTATTGAAACACTTCATACTTTGCAGCATTTACATGATACGATAATCGCCAGTTCTCAGTCTTCTGTATCCTTTGAGTTTGTAACAAAACGATTCATCAAAATCAATTGGATTAACTGTAAGTCGCTCTTTTACTATCTCTTCAACTCTTAACTTTATTGTTTTTGGAAAAGCTCTTCTTACTAACATTTTCAGGAATTTAATCTTATAGCGCTTTAGTCTCACCTATAGTGGTAAGATTATCTACTTATTCTTGTATGGAAATTTACCAATTATTAAGATAATCAGTGTAGTAAAAACATATTCTAATAGTATGGAAAAATAAAATGGGTTTTGAAAAATATGTAAACGATGGTATTATAAATTTATATGATTTGCGTAACGACACAAGTAACAAAGAAATATGTAAGCTTATCGATTTTATAAAAGAAAGAAAAGATATCAAAGAATTCGCTTTTCAAGATGATGATACTGATCATAGTATACAATATAGGAAAGGTAGAAATATTAGTAATAATATGAAACCTATATGCATAGGTGTAGGAATTGGTTTAGTTGCTGGTCTAGTTGCAGGATGTTGTTTAGGGCAAGAAACTTTAGCTCTTATTGGCGTTTCTGGTGTAGTGTTGATTGCATTTGCTATAGTTGGTGCATTACTTGGAGCTGGAGCGGGCTATGTCGTAGGTAAATGCCTTGACAAAATTAAGGTTACAAATATGCAAGAAGCAATAAGTTGTTAAAGGTTCGTGTTATATTCTGAATTTCTTTCAATACTTAAAGATTTACAATCAGAGCAAACCACT
Source organism: Wolbachia endosymbiont (group B) of Xanthorhoe designata (assembly GCF_964028585.1). Lineage (NCBI taxonomy): Bacteria > Pseudomonadati > Pseudomonadota > Alphaproteobacteria > Rickettsiales > Anaplasmataceae > Wolbachia > Wolbachia endosymbiont (group B) of Xanthorhoe designata. The sequence continues at coordinate 135,362 of NZ_OZ034794.1, read as the reverse complement.
TGGCCACGTGGAACTGATTTCAGCTCATCAGTTGAAACTTTACTTGAGCAGAATATGCATTTTATTTTATCACTTGGGGCGAGTGAGTGATCAACAGCAATTCTATCATCAAAAACAAAACACTCGCCTTCCCAATTACCACTTTTATTACCAGTTTTTTCAAGATAGGAAAGAATACCGCCTTTAAGATGGTAAACATCTTTAAATCCAACGCTTTTCATATATGCTGTAGATTTCTCACATCTGATTCCACCAGTACAGTACATAGCTACTTTCGGGTCTTTACTCTCAGAAAATGACTCTGCCCACCGAGGAAAATCGCGAAAACGTTGAGTGTGTGGATTGATTGCATTTTTAAACTTGCCTAATTTTACTTCGTATTCATTTCGTGTGTCTATTACTAAAACGTTAGGTTGAGAGATAAAATCATCCCAATATTCTGGATCAATGTACTGACCTCTAACGAAAATATCGAGATTACTTACACCAAGATTTACAATTTCTCTTTTTAATCTTACTTTCATCTTACTAAATGGTTGATATTCTGCCGAGCTCTCTTTCCACGCAAGACCTTTCAGCCTGTCATCAGAACGTAGAAAATCAAATATTTTATCAATTGCGCTCCTTTCTCCAGATATGGTTGCATTGATACCCTCTTCTGCAAGAAGTATAGTGCCTTTTAATTCAACATTGTCGCATGCAACTTTTATTTCGTCTTTCATGTCATAATAATTAGAGAGTTTTACAAAATGATAGAAAGTTGCAATGACAAAACTCATAATTAATTAGTTTATCGATTTAAAACATAATATATAAAATTATGAAGATATTCAATAGGACGGCTGTTAATTACTGGATATCTTTAGTTTTTGCATATAACATTTTAATATCAAATATAGATTCAAGTTAATGTTTCTGAGAGTATTTAAAAATATATTCTTGTTTTTAGTAAGTGTATTATTTGTCTGCCCTATACTATCGTTAATATCGATTCTATTTACAGAATCAGCAAACTCTGGATGGGTAATTAGTAGACTTTTTCCTGAATATATACTCAATACGTTGATTTTGATGGTAGGAGTAGGGTTAATATCCTTTATATTTGGAGTAATTCCAGCTTGGCTTACTACATTTTTTTCGTTTCCCGGAAGTAGAATTTTTGAGATTGCCTTATTCTTTCCGATATCAATTCCTGGATATATAGTATCGTTTGTTTATGTAAACACGTTAGAGTTTTCAGGTCCAATTCAGAGCTTGTTAAGAGATACTTTTCAATTGAGCAAAGGTAACTATTGGTTTCCCGAGATCAAATCCCTAGGTGGTGGAATATTAGTAATGGGATTTAGTCTATATCCATACGTTTATATGTTGGTCCGCTCAAGTCTAAAGAGCGTTAGTAACTCAGTCACTATTGCATCAACACTTGGGTTCTCCTCATTACAGAGTCTGTTTTCTGTCATCATACCCTCCATACGTCCATCAATTATAGCTGGGTTATCCTTGGTACTAATGGAAGTAATTACAGATTTCGGCACACCACAGTTTCTTGCTATCGATACTTTCACGACAGGAATATACCGTACTTGGTTTTTATTGCATGACAAATATTCAACTACTGTTTTGGCAGTTGCAGAACTGATTTTCGTTGCAATACTAATAGTTATCGAGAAAAAACTACAAAAAAGAGAAATATCTTACTCTTCAATCAATACTAATGCAGATTATCACAATAAACGTAGTATAAACGGTTCTATATCGTTGATCTTTTCTTATCTTATGTGTTTATTGCCGATATTAATAGGCTTTATTTTACCAATGATTCCACTTATATATTGGAGCATAGAGAAAGGCTTTTTCATATACGAAGCAAGATTTTATAATATAATAACAAACAGTATTAGTTTATCATTTATTACCGCGCTAATCTCGATCAGCATTGCAATAATTATTGGATATACAGCACGTAAAAATAAGGTAATAAGCAATATAGCACGTCTCATTTCTCTTGGATATGCAATTCCAAATGCAATTATTGCAATTAGCATAATAATGTTTTTAAGCAGAATATCTTCTTTCATTACTCAATATATTGTAGAAATTAGCTTGGTAGGAACTATTGGCGCATTAGTTTACTCATATTTATTTCGTTTTTTTGCTATATCTTTCAAGGCGATAGAGTCGGGACTCAAAAAAACACCAAATGAAATTGAATGGACTGCATATACTATGGGTCATGGGCCTATTTCCACGTGCCTGAATATTCATATTCCCCTTATCAAGAAAAGCATACTATCGGGATTTCTGCTCGTGTTTATGGATACGGTAAAAGAACTCACGGCAACACTAATTATCAGACCATTTAATTTTGAAACTATATCAACTAGAGTATATGAACTTGTCAGCGATGAGCGTTACAGAGAAGCTGCCCCATTTTCGTTAATGATAGTTATTATAGGTTTAACCTCTACAATAATCTTATTCACACTTGATGATAAGAATCAAAAATAAACTATTTTGCATCTGTTCAGCAGAGTAACAAAATAAGATAGACGAAAAAAGACAACTATAGAAGCAAATGGTCAGTGCTTTCGTGTTTATCAACTTAGTTGGATCTCAGTATCAGCTACTCGGATGACATTATGGAAGCTCAAATGATAAAACAAGAAGCATTGGTTTCAGATGCACTTGAACAAATACACTATCTTGACGATCAATGAGGTCTAGTGTTAACGTATGGACTGTCTAAAGAAAAGGGTGGTACCATAACATCAAAGGTTTTTATGCTCTCTTCGTTCAGAAATTCATATTTACCCTGCATTATTCCTGATGGTGTATTTAAGTATGTTCCACTTGTATATTTGAATACCTCTCCAGATTTTATTACAGGTTGTTCTCCGATAACACCAACTCCGGCAATTTCATTTATTTTACCCTTATGATCTATTATTCGCCAATAGCGACTTAATAATTGAATAGTTGATGAGCTTTTGTTTTTTATCTTAACATTATACATCCATACGTAACAATTTTCATAAGGAATGGATTGCTCTTCAATATAAATTGGCAAAACTGTAACTTCAACAGAATTAGTAATAAGTGTGTATTTCATGGTCATCGTAAAGTGTTCATGATAAAAATTTAACACACTTCAATTATACACTTTTTTCATAGATTTTCCAAGCATATTATCGTACTCTAACTAGGAAATATTAATCTACATGATGAACAAAACAGATCCACTGGATAAAAAAGTGATAGGAATAATAGGAAGTGGGCAATTAGGTAAAATGACTGCTATCGCTGCAATAAAACTTGGGCACAAAACGCATATTTTTGCCAGTGCTAAAAACGATCCAGCTTGTTCTATTGCTGATGATTTAACAATAGCAGACTTCTGTGATAAGAGGGCACTTGAATCTTTTGCACAGAGTGTGGATTTAGTCACTATTGAATCTGAAAATATTCCATGTAGTGCAATTGATATTGTGTCGCAGCATACAGATTTTTATCCAGGCAAAAAGGCGTTACACATTTCGCAAAATAGGCTGAGAGAGAAAGATTTTATTAGAGATTTAAGCATAAAAACTGCTGATTACAAAAGTATACAAAATTATAATCAGCTACTAGAAAGTAGTGAAACTTTTAGCTATCCAGTGAGGCTAAAAACAACAGAAATGGGTTATGATGGAAAAGGACAATATGTGATTGAAAATGATTCTGAACTGAAGCAATTTGCTTCCTTCGATTGGAATAAAGAGTACATTCTTGAAGCAAGTGTTGATTTACTGAAAGAGGTTTCAATAGTCGTTGCAAGAGATAAAAACGGTAAAGTAGCTTTTTTTCCTATAGCAGAGAATCACCACGTTGACGGAATACTTAATACTTCAATAGCACCAGCTAAAATAGATAATAAATTAGCCCAAGAGGTACAAAAAACTGCAGAGAAAATAGCAACTGCGCTTGATGTAGTAGGAATTCTAGCTATTGAATTTTTCATCACTCAAAATCATGAATTACTAGTTAATGAACTGGCCCCAAGACCCCACAATTCTTGCCACTGGAGCTTGGATGCATGCAACGTTAGTCAATTCGAGCAGCTAGTTAGGATAATATGCGGGCTATCTATGCAGGAAGTAGTATTACGCTTTCCTTGCATGACAAAAAATATAATAGGTAATGATATATATAATTCTCACAAATATTTGAGCAATGAAAAAGCTAGTTTAACCATATATGGGAAAAAAGAGGTTAGGGACAAGCGTAAAATGGGACATGTCAATATAGATTTAAGTTATTGAGCTATAAATGCTCTTTGATCAAGATCTCCAAGATCTGCACTATATTTAGTGCTGCACCTTTGCGTAGATTATCAGCTACTATCCACATATTTAATCCGTGTTTAACGGTATCGTCTTGTCTAATACGCGATATGTATACGGCATCCTCTTGCACAACATCAATCTGAGTCATATATCCACCATCTTCGCGCTTATCTTGCACTAAAACTCCATCGTCTTCACTGAGCATTTCACGAGCTTCTTCTTCAGTTATATGCTGATCAAATTCTACATTTACTGCTATAGCATGACCAACAAGAACAGGTACTCGGACACAAGTTGCAGTTACTTTTATATCCTCTTCTAAAATTTTTTTTGCCTCCTCTTGCATTTTCCACTCCTCTTTTGTAGAACCATCTTCCATGAACTCTCCTATATGAGGAATGCAATTAAATGCTATTTGCTTAGGAAATATTTCAGGTTTTTTAGCTTCATTCATAAAGATTTTTTTTGTCTGATTGTAAAGCTCATCCATTGCTGCTTTACCTACACCAGAAGTTGATTGATAAGTTGAAGCAACGATTCTCTTTATTTTTGCTTTTTGGTGTAATAAATGTAATGCCAGCAACATTTGTATTGTAGTACAGTTTGGATTAGATATTATGTTATGGTTTTTATATTCCGTAATTTTATCTTTGTTGATCTCTGGAATAACTAGTGGCACGCCTTCTTTCATCCTAAAATAGGAAGTGTTATCTATCACAACGCACCCAGCCTCAGTTGCAATTGGTACGTATCTCTGAGAAACATGAGATTCTGCACAGAAAATGGCTATATTAGTTCCAACGAAGTCATAATCCTCAAGACATAAAACTGTTAACTCTTTGTCACCAAAACTCACCTTTTTTCCCTTTGATTTTTTCGATGCAAAAGCAACAACAGAGTCTATTGAAATTTTTCCTTCGTCTTGAAACTCGGCAAGCGTGCTTAATACCTCACGCCCTACTCTTCCTGTTGCTCCAATAACAGCAATTTTATATCCCATATAGATAAACCTCTGACTTTAAAGCTATATTATATTTTTACTGATAAAATTTACAATTACTTTAATATTTTTACCTTGCAATTAACCATAATTTAGTTATAATTATAAGATACTAGTAATATTGCATGGTAGAATGAAATGAGTAAAAAACATGATGACACTAAGGTCAAACCTGCAGTATCTGAATTTCAAAAGCCTGAAAAAGTCAATAGATTAGAGATTCAAAATGTTCTTTCGAAAAAAAGCAAGCCAGCGATAAATTTTGATGATAAAAAGTATGGTGTGAAAATTTCTAAGATAGACCAGCATCTTTCAAACAAGAAGCAAGAATCTTTTGGATTAAGAGATTTTTTAAGTTCAATACCAATAATAGGAAGATTTTTAGTGAAAATTTTCACGCCTGAAAAAGAAGAGTATAAAAAACTGCAATCGCAAATAGGTCTTTCTAATAAAGCAAAAAATGAGATCTACATAGATAATAAACGCACAGAAGAAGTAGGTAGTAAACTTGAGAATGGTAATATTGAACAAGTAGATAAAGAGAAAAAAAATCTTGGCCCATAAATATCAACCATTTAAAGGGTATCTCTCATTACTGAATTTGTTGCACAGAAGTTTTGCGATACCAAAATAAATAAATAGGCATGCCACTTACAGTGAACAGGCTCGAAATCAGCAGGGTGCTTACAGGGGTTTCTAATATCACCCAACAACAAAAGGTTGTTGCTATACCACCAATTAAAAGCTTATAACAACTCCTCTCCTGTATAACAACCTTTAGAAAGGCAAAACAGCACGCAAGATAAACGAACAAAAATGAAATTACAGAAAAGTCAATAATCAACGTAATCTGCTGGGCAAAATTGTTGTTTGAAGTGAGAATTAGTAAAATTGCAGTTCCAATTGAACTAACTGTTATTCCCAAAAAAGGAGAGCCATGCTTGTTCCTTTTAGAAAAGAATTTTGGCATTAGTCTATCTTCTGCAAGACCAAAAGCAACTTGTCCACTAGATAAAACCCAAGCGTTTAGACTGCCAACACAAAAAATGAATGCAACTATAGAAACAATTAAATGCCAATTACCAGAAAACATAATTTTTATCGCATCAACATATGGTGCTCTTGAACTTGCTAAATTGTTGCCATTGATCAATCCCATAATCGCAAAATTGTTGATAAAATATATAATAGCAACGCAAATTGTGCCAAGCACTACAGCTTTTGGTATAGTTTTAGCTGGATTATCAACTGACCCTGCAGGTGCTGTTGCCAATTCAAGTCCAATAAAACACCATAGAGTAAGGAGTGTAGAGCGGGCAAGAATTTGCGATATTGTAAGACTTAATATTTCTTCACTTATGATAAAATTATTTCTATCGAAAAAAAACAACGCTGCTACAGGTATTGCAAGCAATACAGCAACCTTCACAATCGTGAGCAGAAACTCAACGTGCCCTGCAGCAGCTATTCCCCTTAAATTTATTAATGTAATGATTGTAAATAACAACAGCTCTAAAAATAAACGCATACTTTTGATATCTTCATGGAAAAATGGTGTAAGATAGCCAACACCCACAACTATTAAAGCTGTTGTACTAACCCATGAGATTACCCAATATGTCCAACCAACAAAGAACGCTGCAGCAGGACCAAAAGTATGTTTCACATAAACGTGAGGACCTCCTGTTTCTGGAAACTTTGCACATAACGTAGCAAAAACTAGCGCAAGAGACACAGCACCAGCTCCTGATATCATCCAGCTTATAAGGCTATAAGCGCCATATGGAGCAAGGCTAATTGGAAGCATAAAAACCCCAGAGCCGATCTGACTACTAATGACTAAAGCAAAAACAGCCCAAAAACCTATTTTATTTGACACAATACCTCTTAATTCTATTAATGTAAGCCAGTAGTATAGCTTAAGAATTTTAGCAAATAAAAAATTTAAGTTAAGTTTTTAGTTTATGATACCAAAGTAGATAAATAAGTGTTCCGCTTAAAGGGAATAGACTTGATATTAACAATGTTTTTATAGAAGTCTCGTATATTATCCAACAGCAAAAAGATACAGCCACACCTCCAATTAAAAATTTGCAGTAGCTTTTGTCTTGTATATTAACTTTGAGAAAAGCAAGGCTACATGCTAAGTAGATAAACAAAAATGACACCACAGAGATATCAATTATTGAAGTTACTTGCTCAGCAAAACTTTTGTTTGACGTTAGGATAAGTAAAACTAACACCCCCAAAGTACTTAGTATTATTCCCCATAATGGAGCATCATGCTTATTTTTTTTGCCAAAAAATTGCGGCATTAACTTGTCTTTTGCAAGGCCTAAGGTGACCTGTCCATCAGCTAAAAACCAAGCATTTAAATTACTTACAGAAACGATAAAGGCAACAACAGAAATAATTAAATGCCAATTACCTGGAAACATAATTTTTATCGCATCAACATATGGTGCTTTTGAACTAGCTAGGTCATTACCACTTATCAATCCCATAATTGAAAGACTATTGATGAAATATATCACAGCAACACAGACTGTTCCAAGCACTATAGCCCTTGGTATTGTTTTAGAGGGATTATTGACAGATCCTGCAGGTGCCGTTGCTGATTCAAGCCCAATAAAACACCATAAAGTAAGGAGCGTAGAACGAGCAAGAGTTTGCGATATTGTAAAGTTTGATACTTCCTCACTTACAATAAAATTATTTCTATCAAAGAAAAATAGCCCTGCTATGGGTATTGCAAGAAGTGCGATAATTTTAACAATGGTCAGAAGAAGCTCAACATACCCAGCAGTAGTTACCCCTCTTAAGTTTATTAGCATGATAGCTAAAATTAATGTTATTTCTAAAAGCAAACGTATATCTTGTATATCATTATGAAAAAGCGGAGCTAAATAACCGATACTTGCAATTGTCACAGCTGTTGAACTAACCCATGAGCTTAGCCAATATGTCCAGCCAACAAAAAAAGCTGCTGTAGAGCCAAAGGCATGTTTCACATAAATATGAGGACCACCCGTTTCTGGAAATTTTGCACACAATGCAGCAAAAACTAAAGCAAGAGATATAGCGCCAAATCCTGATATCACCCAGCTTATGAGGCTATAAGCGCCATAAGGTGCAAGGCTAATTGGAAGCATAAAAATTCCAGAGCCAATTTGGCTACTAATCACCAAGGCAAAAATAGCAAAAAAGCCTATTTTATTTGACACGACAATGTTTAATTTTTATCTGAATAATTAACAATATAGTTGAAGCTCAGAAATTTCAATTGGTCTTTAAAAAATTTGCATTTTTTTAGTTTAAGCATATAATTAAAAGTATATTAATAGATTATTAAGAGGTAGCATGAATCCAAGGTTAAAAGCTTTTTTGATTATTTGTAGTTTTATTTTATTCTTACCTTTTATTTATCATTATTTAAGTCTTTTCGTTAACTATATCCTTGATCCAATTCTAGTTCGTCCTTGTAATGACTTAATTCGTAATCTTTATACCTACTTATCTACAAGTACCTCTAGTCCTGCATTAGCGTTCTTTGCTACAGGTTTTATTGTTATCGCTGCATTTATTTGCCTGAATAAAATGCTCCTGCCTTTGCAAGAGAAAATCATAAACAACTATAACTCATTTAAAAATGACAACATTGATAGTAATAACACGTTATTTGAGATTTATAATGATCCGACAATAAAACTAAAGGACAAAATCTTATTTTTCAATATACACTTAATATATTATCTACAGCTTCCATTTTTGTACGTTGCATCAAAAATATCAGCTCTACGTGGATTTCTTATATTCAATTTTGGTTTATTATTGTTAAATTATACACTGCTAATTCCAGTAGCACTTCTCGAATTAATAAAGTACCCATTGGTAAAGCTTTTTTCACCTTTGGGTTTGAATGTAAAGCAACTTAGCTTCTTGTTTAATGTAAGTGATGTAGGCACTGGCAGTCAGAGTGTCCATAATAGAAGTTTTCAGCAAAGCGTTATTGAGTGTGCCAAAAAATTAAAGGAAGAACATGGTACTCCGTCAAATGAGCTGGATGAAGAGTTTAAAAGTTATATAAGCGGGTTGACAAATCAGCAGAAAGAATTGATAGCACCTTATTTGAAGCTAGATAATTATAGAGAAGGAGAGTGGGTAAGGTGGGTAGATTCCAAAACCGGACTGACATTAACACAAGCCATAAATTTAGTTTTAATTGCAGCAAGAAAACAAAATGCAGATGTAGAGCTATTGAAATCTGTATTGCTGGTTCGTTTTGAGGAAAGTAATCGCCAGTGTGGTCCTGGAATGCTTAATCGTATCATTTATGCATTAAGTGGCCTTGAAGCAGAAAATAATTTTGCAGCTCAACTAGAACCTCAGATAACAGGAGGGTTGGCAGGTAATTCTACTAAAAGATTTCTTGAGCAATCTGTAGATAAGCACTACTTTAAAATCAAGATTTTAAAAGAAAATTTTGATGACTTATATTCACCGGGTTCTGGAGTGGATTTGAGCAATGCAAATGATGAAGTAAAGGATGGGATTTCTCATATGAGAAGTGCTATAAAAGAATTTGTATTTAAAGAGTTATATGTGAAGTTTTATAATGACTATGGAGAACATATTCGAAGAGGGCAAATAAAACAAAGGCTGAGAGAATTAATAACAGATGAAGTCATAGATGCAGCAATATTTGGTAAGATAGATGAGGTAGCAATACCTGAAAAACCATCTACTTATCTTGAAAAGATGAAAGCATTTTTTGCAGGGCATACAAGATTCTCTACTACTTAGAGCTCTGAGACTTGCCTAAGCTTTGATTGTGAGTTAGGCGTGAAGCTAAAAGGATTGGTGTTTATGGTTAACTCACAGCAAGCTAAGCAGCAGTAACCTGGCAGCACTTCTAATTTTTCCTTATTGATTTGTAGCAGATTCTTTGTTAAAGTCCATGGTTATGAAAAGAAACTTAAAATCTCATCAGTATACTTTGATGGATGAGTATTGAATATGATAATACTGATAACAAATGATGACGGCTTTGAAAGTGAAGGAATAAGATTACTCAAAGAGATTGCACATAGTTTTGCATCAGAAATATGGATAGTGGCACCAGATACTGATAGGAGTGGAGCTGCAAGATCTCTTAATTATCCAGTGAAGCAATCTATTAAAATAAATCGGCATAGTGAAAGAGAGTTTAGTGTATCTGGTACTCCCGCAGATTGTGTCATTATCGCGTTAAATAAAATTATGAATAAAAAACCAGACTTAATATTATCTGGAGTAAATATTGGATCAAATGTCGGCGATGATATTTGTTATTCAGGCACAATCGGTGCTGCAATGGAAGGTGCTGCAAGATCTATACCTTCTATTGCGCTGAGCCAAGTTTATCATGATAAAATAGACTGGAACAATACAAAAGTTTTTGCACCAAAGGTTATCAGCAAGCTAATGAAAGTTGGTTGGCCTAAAGATATAGTGATGAATATAAATTTTCCTGCTACAGAAAAAGTGAAAGGGGTCGAATTTGCTGAACAAGGTGAATATAACATTGATGGTGATTTAACTTTTACTGAAAACTTGAATGGTTCTTTGAGCTTAAATTGGTCTCGGGAACACTCAGGCAGTGGTAGTGTAGATAAAATAAAAGGAGGTTTTATTACTATTACACCGATAAAATTAGATTTTACAGATTATGATATATTAAATGCTATGAAAAATTCTTGTGCAGAGGAATTTTCTTCTATAGCTAATACTCCTATTGCTTCTGATTAGATATTTTCTACGATTTTATCGCGAGCAATCATTTTTTCTTCACCCGTGTCCATGTTTTTAATTTTTAAAATTTTACTGCTTAGCTCTTCATCACCAAAGATTAATACAACTTTTGCATTTGCTTGATTTGCTTTTTTCATGCGGGTTTTTAGAGTTCCACTATATTCGTAAATCACATATAAACCATTTCTGCGTAATTCACTTGCAAGTGTTAGAGCATGTTCTTCAGCTTCTCCACCGATTGGAATTAGGTAAATAGGTCGCTCTTCTTTCGGAGAATAATTGATTAACTCCATTATGCGTTCAATACCTCCTGCAAATCCTATCGCTGGAGTGTGTTTTCCACCTACTGAAGATACTAGATTATCGTATCTTCCACCGGCAAAAACTGCTCCTTGTGCACCTAAATCTTCTGTGACAAATTCAAATACTGTGTGACAATAATAGTCTAGACCTCGAACTAATTTGCTATTTACAGTGTAAGGTATGCCAAGAGCTTGCAGTCCATTTAACACCTGGTCAAAGAAATATGAAGATTCTTTTGTATAATAATCACTGATTTTTGGTGCGTCAGAGATTATTTCTTTATCTGTCTTATCCTTAGAGTCTAGTATTCTGAGTGGGTTTTTAATCAATCTATTTTGACTATCTTCTGATAGGTCATTTTGAAACTTTTTTAAATACGATATCAAAGCTTCTCTATACTTACTTGTTGTTTCACTATCACCCAAAGAGTTGATTTCCAGTCTTACATTCTCATTGATGCCAAATTCAGTTAACAAATGCTGAGCGAGTGATATCAATTCAATATCAGCTTTTGGATTTTCTATACCAAAAACCTCAAAATTTATCTGATGAAATTGTCTTTGTCGTCCTTTTTGTGGTCTTTCATAGCGAAATGCAGGTCCTGTTGAGAATAATTTTATCGGTGTTTGCAGTTTTTTTTCAATAAGTAGCCTGACAATCGCTGCTGTGAATTCAGGACGTAGAGTTATGCTCTTTCCTCCTTTATCAATAAAAGTATACATCTCTTTATTTATGATATCTGAACTATCACCTAAAGTCTTCGTAAAGACTTCTGTGTATTCAAATATCGGAGTTTGAACAGGTAAAAAGCCGTATAAACTTGAGATTCTATTTGCTGTTTGCTCTATGTATTTAAATTTATACCATTCATCAAACAGAAGATCTTTCGTTCCTTTAACTGTTTGATTAGTCATAGCATAGTCTCTATACCTGAAACTTCTGGTATGTGATAGCTTAGCATATTCTGCACTCCTTGTTTTAAGGTAATTGCAGCACTTGGGCACCCAGAGCAAGCTCCTTGCAGTTCAACGTAAACTATTCCGTCTTTATAGCCACGGAACTTGATATCACCACCATCTTGAGCAACTGCAGGTTTAATATAACTTTCCATCAATTCTTTTATTCTATTTACAATTTCTATATCATTTTCATTAAAGAATTCTTCCTCTAGCATTTTATTATCACTTACTCCTTCTTTATCAAATGCTTTTCCACCAGAAGTAAAGTGATCCATAATTGTAGTTAAAATTTCCACCTTTACTATATCCCAATTCATTCTATCTGATTTTGTTACCGAAATAAAATCATGACCAAAAAATACTCTTACAACATGTTCTATTTGAAAAAGATTTACTGCTAATTTAGAGTTCTTTATTTCATCTGCATTTGAAAAATCAGCTGTTTCTCCTTCGCTCAGAATTTCAAAACCAGGAAGAAATTTTAGCGTGTTTGGGTTTGGTGTTTCTTCAATCTGGATAAACATGTTATTTACCATGACAATTATAATTGTTACTATTTAATCATAAAATGATAAAAAAATATACATGTCATTCATCTTCTTCCTTTTTTTGATATTCACAATAATCACGTTTGTTTTACCTAGCGTTGTTGTATTCTTTCTCTTTTTGGCAAAGAGAAATAACATAAGTTTTATGATGAACTCTATATTAAGTAAGTTTTTGAACGAATTTAACAGCAGTAAAAGTTACACCAAAAATTACACTGGTGATAATATGTCCAAAGATGAAGCATTAAAAATACTAGGGCTGAATTCCGAGGCAAGCCAAAATGAAATCAATCAGGCATACCAAAATTTAATGAAACTGGTCCATCCAGACAAGGGAGGATCGGAATATTTTGCACAAAAGTTAAACGCAGCACGTGATAAGTTGATGAAGACCTAATTTTAACCATTGTTTTCTCTGTAAATTTTGCTTGTACATATTAAGTTGCATGATATAAAACCGGAAACATTATTCTTTAGGAGGTATTTGATGAAAAAACTTGAGAGATTTAGAAAGAATTTATTTGCGGCTATAGATGAGCTTAATATTAATAAAGTTAAAAGATATGTTAAAAAGGCAAGATATATAAATAAAGAAAAAGAGATTATTAATGGTAAAAAAGATGGTATGGCACCTATACATCTTACTGTTTATAGAGGTAGCTTAGAGATAGTGCGGTTTTTGCTTAAAAATAATGCTAATATTAATGCTGTTAGTGATGGATGTCTTGTTCCTTGCTCGTACGTTACTGCCATGAATAGCAAAGCAGAAATAAAAGAAATGATATATCATTGTACTAGTAGTACCACTTCCCAAGTAATGCAAGGTTTTACAGCTTTACACTTAGCCTTTTTTTTATTGTCGATTAGATATCGCGAATCTTCTGCTCAATAATAATACTATTAATATTAATATTAAAAATGCAAATGGCAAAACGGCATTTGAGGTTATCCCAGGTTATGAAAGTCTTTGCAGTGATGGCTGTGACATAGGAAAAATATTCTTAGCTGTGTTAAGATTTCATAAAAATAATTGTACAGAACTATTACTTTCTGCTAGAATTAATACTAAATTAGAGTTAGAAGCTGGTGATACTCCAAATCCTGCACCAAGCAGTGCAGTAAAACCTTTTTCTTTTATTAATAGTATATTTAGTTGGGTAACCACTGCCACACTCAGCAGTGCTCCTGCTTTACCTCCTGCACAGCAATCTGTTGATCACTTGGCTGTTAGCCCAATTGGTTCTTCACAAGTTGATTTTAATGCAACAGCTCTACTAGTTGATGTAGTGGTCAAAAAGTTCACAGGGAAAAAGTATTCAAGGCTATTGGACAATCCACCTCTGACAAGACTTGATATTATAGAAAAAAAACTCGAGACGGCAATTAGTAGTTGTGAAAAACGTTATCAATGTCCTCGAAGTTCATTTAGCGATTCAACAATATCTAGGTTTTTATCATCACAGTCCCTCTAAATCAGTTAAAATAAGCACTCAAATTTAAGTGCTTATTTTTCTATCCCTTATTTCCTCTTCTAAAGCAGATTGCTTCTTATTAAGAGCAAAAAAATTTGAATAAGGAAGCTCAGCATGTCTTGTACGAAAGTTAAAATGATAGGTTGTTGGAAGACCTAATTCTTCACTATTGAAATTTTTTCCTGTAAATTTCAATTGCACATACTAAATTGTGTGATATAAAGCCAAGGATGTTGTACTTTAGTAGGTATTTGATGGAAAGACAAAAAATAATTGAGACATTTGGGGAAAAATTAGCTTCTGCTATAGGCAAAGGTGATTTTCAAAAAGTTAAAGAGTGTATTGAAGAGATAGAGCATAAACAAATAAAAAATGAGGTTTTGAATTATGAAAAATACTATATGAAACCTATACATCATGCTACTCTCTCCGGTAATTTAAAGATATTACGGTTTTTATGTAAAAACGGTGCTGATGTTAATACTACTATTAGTAATCGATATTTGAGTACTCCCTTGCACATCGCTGCTAGACATAACAGACTAGAAATAGCAAAGTTTTTACTTGATAGTTGTGCTAACATCAATGCTAAAAATTATCAAGGCTGTACACCTTTGTACTTAGCATCTAACGATTGTCATTTAAATATGGTAAAACTCCTACTCTGTAGAGGTGCTGATGCTAGTATTCAAAGTCGTTACGGCAAAACAGCATTAGATGTTGTTGGAGATGCTAGAAAAGATGAATGTAGTAGTAGTGAAATTCAAAAAATAGAATCTGTATTGAGCAATGCTACTGAAGCTGACTGTGAAGCAGAATTAACTTCTATAAAAGCAGGTATTAAAGACGCTAACGACAGCACAGATTTTGTAAGTAGTGCAGCGAGTCTTCAATTATTCCCTACCAAAGCAATTAAGATAGAATTGGAAGTTAGTAATACCAAAAACTTGGCAAGTAGCACAGTGAACTCTTCCTCCACTCCTACCAGAGCAGATTTTAAAGAAGCTAGCAGCATCACAAGCGGCGCAGTAAAACCTTCTTCTTTTATTAATAGTATATTTAGTTGGGTAACCACTGCCACACTCAGCAGTGCTCCTGCTTTACCTCCTGCACAGCAATCTGTTGATCACTTGGCTGTTAGCCCTATTGGTTCTTCACAAATTGACTATAATGGAATAGCTACGCTAATTGCTATGGCAGTAAATTATATTAAAGGAAAACAATATTTAAGGCCACTGGACAATCCACCTCTGACAAGAATTGATATTATAGACAAAAAAGTCGAGATGGCACTTAGTGAGTGTAAAAAACGTTATCAGTGTCCTGAAAGTTCACTCAGCAGCTTAAAAATATCTAAAGGCATGCATCACATGTCCTTTTAAATCAGTTAAAATAAGCACTCAAGCTTGAGTGCTTATTTTCGTATAATCCTCTTTAAGTTTAAGCTCTTATATGTTGGGAATAAGCTGCTACGCAATTTAAGTAAACTAAGGAGGTTTATGGTGTTTTGTACAAAAACTAAATGTAGCACGTGATGAAATAACAATCTCTTGCGTTGTAAAATTTTTTTAATTTTACATATAAATTCCACTAGCATATGCCCAAATTATGTGGTATAAGGGCAAAAATTTTATCCTTTAGGAGGGTTGTGGTTACAAAAACAGAAGTTAAAAAATGGAGAGATGGGTTACGTTCTGCAGTAAAGGAACGTGATTTTCAAAAAGCTGAGGAGTATATTAGAGAAGGAAAGACACATACTACTAATGTTATTAACTCTAAAGATAGAAATGGTAACTCACCTTTATCGATTGCTGTTAGTAAACAAGATTTAGAAATGATGAGGTTTTTAATTGAGAATGGTGCAGATGTTAATATTGAGGACTTTTTTCGTGTGCCTCCTATATACTATGCTGTTACAAAGGGCACCAAAGAAATGATAGAGCTTCTAATCGATAAAAAGGCTAGCATTAGTGGTTATTTTTCATATGCTGGTGAAAGACGTACTCTTATAGGCTGGGCTATAGATAAAAATAGTTCGGAAAAAGTAGAGGTCCTACTTAAGCATGGTGCTAGTCCAGATGGCAAATTTGATTTTAATGATTCTTCGCAAGATTCGTGTCTACATATTGCCACTCAGAAAGATTACCAAAAAATAGTAGAGCTTCTTATTGAATATCATGCTGACGTCAATGTTCAAAACAGACGGGGGCACACACCTATATATTTGGCTATTAGTTTAAAACGTCCAAAAATAATGAAGCTGTTATACGATAGTGGTGCTGATATTGATAATGTTAAGGATATAAGGAACGAGACACCATCAGATTATGTTAAGTTATTTTATCCCGGTAAAACGATAAAAGAGATTGTTGCAGAAGCAGAGAGTGCCAATGTAAATCCAGGTGATACTACTCTTGCACCAAGTAGTGCAGTAAGACCTTCTTCTTTTATTAATAGTGTATTTAGTTGGATGGGAACTTCAACAACTGCTGCACTCAGTAGCTTATTTCAGAGTGCCCCTGCTTTACCTCCTGCACAGCAATCTATTGCACATTCAACTGGAAGCTCAATTGGTTCTTCACAAGTTGATTGTAATGGAGCAATTCTGCTAACTGCTATAGCAATCAGTAAATTCACAGGGGAAAGATATTCAATGCCACTGGATAATTCGCTTTTGACATTGGAGCAAATTAAAGAAAGAAAAGTTAGTGCTATAGAAAGAAATGTCAAGATGGCACTTAGTAATTGTGAAAAACTTTATCAATGTCCTGAAAGCTTACTGAGCAACTTAACAATATCTAAAGGCGTGCGTCATCAAAAGCCCCTCTAAATCAGTTAAAATAAGCACTCAAACTTGAGTGCTTATTTTTGAAATCTATTCTTTAAATTCAAACTTTTTATTGTACGTTGTAGGTAAGTTGTTACAATAAAATAAGTTAAGATGAAAAAGCTTTAAGTTATGGAAGATGATAGCAAAAAAGAAATAATAGAAGAAAAAGGTATATTTGGTTGGATAGAGTATAGGCTGCCCATATTTTCTTTTCTAAAACATACTGCTTCTTATCAGGTACCAAAAAATTTAAATTATGCTTGGAATTTTGGTTCTTTAGCTGGTATAGCGCTGATTTTACAAATAATAACAGGTATATTTCTTGCTATGCACTATACTCCGCATGTTGATCATGCATTTAATAGTGTGGAGCGTATAATGCGTGACGTAAGTTATGGATGGCTGATACGTTATACTCATGCTGTTGGGGCATCACTCTTCTTTATGGTGGTCTATGTTCATATCATGCGTGGATTATATTACGGATCTTATAAGAGACCGCGAGAAATGGTGTGGTTTGTTGGCATATTTATATTTTTTGCGATGATGGCAACTGCCTTTATGGGGTATGTTCTTCCATGGGGACAAATGAGCTTTTGGGGTGCAACAGTTATAACTAACTTATTTTCAGCCATACCTTTAATTGGCAATAAAGTAGTTATATGGTTGTGGGGTGGTTTTTCCGTTGATAACCCAACACTCAATCGTTTTTTTGCACTGCATTATCTTCTGCCTTTCATTATTATTGCTTTAGCTATGTTGCATGTTATTGCTCTACACAGATTTGGCTCTGGTAATCCAAGTGGAGTGGAGGTGAAATCAAGTAAGGATACTATTCCACTATATCCTTATTATATAGCAAAGGACTGCATAACTTTTGGCCTGTTTTTTATAGCTTTGTTTGCATTTGTTTTCTATGCTCCTAATTATCTTGGGCACCCTGATAATTATATAGAAGCTGATTTTATGGTAACTCCAGTACATATAGTACCAGAATGGTATTTTTTACCTTTTTATGCGATGTTGCGTTCAATTCCAAATAAACTTATTGGTGTACTTACCATGTTTGGATCTATTTTAGTGTGGTTTCTTTTGCCTTGGCTTGATAAATCAAAGGTTAAAAGTGGCGCTTACCGTCCATTGTTTAAGAAATTTTTTTGGGTTTTTGCAGTAAATTTTGCATTTCTTGCTTGGCTTGGAGGTCAGGAAGTTAAAGAGCCTTACATTACTTTAAGTAGGCTTTCAACTCTTTATTATTTCTCATATTTTGTGATAATTTTACCTTTACTGAGTAAGTATGAGAAACCAAAAAAATTACCAAAAACCACAAGTGATTCTGCGCCGGAGATGAAGTAATGCTGGTTAAAAATATATTTGCTGTATTTTGTGCATTATTTCTTGCTAATTATGTATGTGCGGAAGAATTCACGCCATCACCAAATAAGAAGATGGACTGGAGTTTTGATGGAATTACTGGATCTTTCGATAGAGAGTCAATTCAGCGTGGCTATAAAGTATACAAGGAAGTCTGTGCTGCTTGCCATTCAATGAATAGAATAGCGTTCCGTAATTTGCAAGATGTTGGTTTTTCTGAAGAGGACGTAAAACAAATTGCAGCCTCTTATCAAGTTAAAGATGGTCCGAATGATTTGGGTGAAATGTTTGATAGACCTGGAATACCATCAGATTATTTTATTGCACCTTTTGATACGAAAGAAGCAGCTGCAGCAAGCAACAATGGTGCAATTCCACCAGACTTATCACTCATTATCAAAGCAAGGCACGATGGTGCAAACTACGTCTATTCACTTTTGATAGGCTATCAAAACGGCGAGCAGGATGAGAAAGGTTTATATTTTAATCCATATTTTTCAACAGGCAGGTTAGCTATGGCACCACCACTCTCTGAAGGAATGGTAGAATATGATGGTGCAAGACAAGCCACAGTTGAAAATATGGCATATGACGTGGTAAATTTTTTACAATGGGCAGCGGAGCCAGAACTGGAGCGCCGACATAAACTTGGGCTAAAAATAGTGACATATTTTATAATTTTGACGGTATTTTTTGTTCTCACTAACAATAGAGTTTGGAGCCAACTCTATAAAAAAGGAAAATAGAACTTCATTTACGCTCGTTTTTATACCTTACTCATAATATCATGTGTATTATGTAATGATAAACATATTATGAAAGTATAGGGATTATGGCATTTCAAATAGTTACAAATTTTCAGCCAGCTGGGGATCAACCACAAGCAATAGATAGTTTAGTTGAAGGACTAAATAACAAAAAAAGAGATCAGGTTTTACTTGGAGTAACTGGCTCTGGAAAAACTTTTACTATGGCAAATGTTATTGCAAGAACAAACAGGCCTGCGTTAATTATGGCACATAATAAAACTTTAGCGGCGCAGCTTTACGAGGAAATGAGAGGATTTTTCCCCCACAATGCTGTTGGATATTTCATTTCTTATTATGATTATCATCAGCCTGAGGCTTATTCGCCACAAACAGACACTTATATTGAAAAAGACTCTTTAATAAATGAAAGAATTGATATGCTACGCTATTCTGCTATATGCTCTCTTTTGGAGCGTAGGGACACGATTGTAGTTGCGAGTGTTTCTTGTATATATGGTCTTGGTTCGCCTGAGAGCTATCTCAGCATGACCTTGACTTTAAGTGCTGGAGATAAGATTCATGTTAATGACTTTCTGAATAATTTAGTTAATCTCCAATATAAACGTTCTGATGTCAGATTTGAGCGAGGATATTTCAGAGTGCGCGGCGACATTATTGATATATTTCCCGCCTATTATGAAAATAAAGCTTGGCGTTTATCATTGTTTGGTGATGAAATAGAGGAAATTTCTGAGATTGATGCCATGAACGGCAATATTATCAGACGTATAGATAAAGTCACCATTTTTCCAAACAGCTATTACACTACATCACGTGAGACTCTTTTGCAAGCAGTTCAGTTGATTAAAAAAGAACTACATGAACGCTTGGATTATTACTATTCACAGAACAAAATTGTTGAAGCAAAACGCCTTGAGCAGCGTACTAATTTTGATATTGAAATGATGATGGCAACGGGAGTGTGTAAAGGTATTGAAAATTATTCGCGTTATCTTTACGGAATGAAAGCCGGAGATCCACCGCCTACTTTATTTGAATATTTACCTAAAGATGTAATTTTATTTGTTGATGAAAGCCATGTAACCGTTCCCCAGATAGGTGCAATGTATAGCGGTAATGAAGCACGTAAAAAGAAATTGATAGATTATGGTTTTAGGCTACCTTCTGCTTTTGATAACCGTCCATTAAAATCGGAAGAGTGGGAGGCAATACGGCCACAGACTATTTACGTTTCGGCTACTCCAGGAAAATATGAATTAGAAAAGACAAATCACGCATTTATAGAGCAAGTTATCCGCCCAACAGGACTGACAGATCCCATCTGCACCATAAAACCAACAGAGAGTCAGGTTGATGATGTGATTCATGAGGCACAAGTGACGATAAAAAAAGGGTTTTGTATTCTAATTACCACATTGACAAAAAAAATGGCTGAAAAGCTAGCTGAGCATATGAGTGAGCTCAGTATGAAAGTAACTTACCTACATTCAGATATTGGTGCACTGGAAAGAATTGAAATTATATGCAAATTAAGATCTAAAGAAATAGATGTTCTTGTTGGCGTTAACTTGTTGCGGGAAGGTCTTGATATTCCCGAGTGTGGGTTGGTTGCAATTTTGGATGCTGACAAAGAAGGTTTTTTACGATCAGAGACTTCGCTCATTCAAACGATAGGTCGTGCTGCACGCAACGTTGAAGGCAGAGTAATTTTATATGCAGACAAAATTACTAATTCTATGGATCGTGCACTGAAAGAAACTGAAAGGAGAAGAAAGAAACAGACAGAGCATAATACACTGCATAATATTGTACCAAAAACTATAATAAAGCCTATATCAAATACTTTACAGGAAAAAGTGGTAATTGAGAATTTTAGTCAGGATGATCTAAACAGTTTGAAAAAGCAAATGTTGAAGCATGCTGAAAATTTAGAGTTTGAAGAGGCGGCAAAAATAAAAGGTATTATTGAAAGATTTAATAATAGGCCCGTTGCATAACTAGAAAAAAGATAAATAATTAATAGTTAAGCTGACTTTGATTTACCAAAGATTTGAAAAACTATTATCTAAGAACATATCTTGAAAGGACTTAAGTGGTTAAATATTAAAGAGTTCTTGAAGTAAGGAGAGCACACTCATACGTCAAGCAAACAACGTTTACCTAAAATTCCGTGACATTAGCAGCTTCCTTGGCCCGTTTTCAGTAAACAGTGATTTTGTAATTCTTCTATATATTAGAAAAATTTTTATTTTAATTAGCGTTAAACCATAGGCGCCTATTGTTTTTTAGCTAAAGTAAAGGTCAAGTATCTGGAATTCTGGACATAAAATCCCCCTGTGTAAAAAAGATTAGAAAAAAGTGCAGCGCACATACGACAGAGATTAAACATGCACTAAAGAAGATACGCTACGCCTTTTGATTAAAAATTTGACTGAACAGTCTGCAGACAAAGATAGATTTTGAGCTCTTAAAATATCTCTAACTGTGATTATAATTAGATTTAAAATATATGGAAGCAATTTTTTACGTTAATATTTTAAATTAGGCCTCTTGCATAACTATATTAAAGGTTAGCACCAGCAACTACTCCTCATTATATATTTTATCGCATTAATAATTGTTATGTTTTTGCTCTCCCTATTGCTCCTTGTGCAACATTTGGCCTTGTCACTTATATCACTTGTTACCCTCCTATTTCTTGCTTTATTCTTTTTTTTCCTTTCAAGACACGTTCTGAGTGGCAAAACATAGGTCCACTTTAATGTGTATTAAACAAGATTTTATAACTCTAATTGTCTTTGCTTGTGCTGTTCAACTGTGACATCAACCATTACATTCAATGGAAGATGATCTGAAGGGTATCTCTCTTGTTGGAATTATATCATCTTTACCCAGGCCTTTCACCGTACGCTGTATACTCCTTTATAACAGGGGATAAAAAGCAAAAATCTATTCTTTTTTTGAGATCATATACAGATTCTAACAATTAAAATCTCACAACAAATTTGTTGTTTCATGGCTTTTATATAATCTATAATTGCAACTGTTTTAACATTAATCAGAGCCTAAAAGAGGCTTGTTATTAATGGATTACTTATAAAATCTTATGGAAAGTAGAGCTTGGTTCATTTGGCTGATCAGCAACTTAATTGTTATATTCAGCAATATGCAGATAATCTACACCTTTATAAGTGTGAATCTTGAAAAAGAACTTGGGCTCACGATTGCGCAAGTTGCACTAGCTAATTCAGCATATACTTGGACTTTTGCTATCTCACAATTTTTTAGTGGGGCAATGTTTAATGTTTTTTCCAGCAAAAAAATTTATTTTTTCTCGTTGTCGATTATGATCTTTGGATTTTTTATCCTTATTAGTAGTGACAGTTTTGTCCATCTAATTTTATCTCAATTCTTGATTGCAATTGGAGCATCGTTTGGTTTTATTGGCGCCGCTCATATAAGTAGCACATACTTTCCCCTCACCCAATTTGGACTGATGTTCTCATTAGTGCAGACAATTTCAAGTCTTTCCGCTTTGATGATTCAAATGTTGTTCTCTAGCTTTCTTTCTGAAGGTGCAGATTGGAAGAATCTGATTGTATGCGTAATATTATTTGGCGTGTCAATATTTGTGCTTATGTTTTTTTATCCGAAAGGATTTTCAAAAAAAAGTTTGGGGGGATACACAATAAAAAGCTCTCTAAAAACAGTAGTATGCTCTGTACTAACGGTGCTAAAATTAAGAGATATCTGGATAACCTCAATAGTGGGTGCTATTACTTTTGGAACATTTTTAGCGCTTAATATGTTGTGGGCACCAAGGTTGCTAATCAACTTAGAGCTCAATACAACGGAGTCAGGTGTGGCAACTGCGATATTATGGCTTGGTCTTGCAGTTGGTGCTCCAATTGCAGATCTAATCTCAAATCTATTTAAAAATAGAAGGCACATAATCTCTGCTTTTGCTCTATTGCAAGGTATTTCAGTTATTATTTTACTATACGGCCATTTAACAGTTCATATCGTATACTTTTGTATGTTAATGTTTGGTTTTTTTGCAGGAGGACACATGCTTAATTTTACTGTTGGCAGTGAGATTGTGGAGCAGAAGTATATTAGCACATCATCATCCGTTATCAATGGGTTTATGTTTGTTATGAGTGGAATTTTAGTGTCAATTTTAGCGCTTTTTTCAGATCATCAAATGGTGCTTTTCACAATATTTGCAATGTTAACATTTGCTAGTATTTTTAATTATGCTACAAAAGAAACATACTATAAAAATAAAGTAGCTGAATCTTGAGTCGATTGTTATATTATATTAACATACTGTAATAAATTATGACAATAAAAGACACAACAGTAACTAAGGCAACAATAGCTGAATGTATAAACCAGGAAATTGGATTATCGAAAGAAGACTCTATTGCAATAATAGATGATATATTGGATGAGATAAAAACGAGCTTAGCAAAGGATGGAATAGTAAAAATATCTTCATTTGGAACATTTTTGGTTAAAAACAAGAAAGAAAGACCAGGAAATATACCAAAGACATCGGAAAGGGTAGTAATTCAAGCAAGAAAATCCATTTCTTTTAGACCTTCAAAAATGACAAAGAGATTAATAAATAATCGATGAATAAGGAAAAATTATTTTACACAATTGGAGAAGTAGCTGAAGAACTACATTTGGAGCAGCATGTTTTAAGATTTTGGGAAAGTCAATTCCATCAAATTAAACCCATAAAACGGAAGGGAAGAAGACTATATGATCATAAGTGTATAGAGGCAATAAAGAAAATAAAATATATGCTATATGACAAAGGATATACAATAAAAGGAGTACAAAAGGAATTTGGTAACGATGTAAGAATTGATCATTATTCAAGAAATTTGTTGCAAGAACTTACCGATTTAAGAGACTATTTGACTGATAAAATAAATGAAGAAAGTAATAAATAGACGAAAAACACTATAAAGTTTTGTGAAAGTTGATATATCTAGAGATAAGTGTATGTGTCGTATAGCCTTGTTCTTTATATTATCAGCAATACTGATAAGCTGTGGCCTGCAAAAACCTGCACCTGTACTACTTAAAGGCGAAGAATTTTATGGAAAAAGAGACCTAGAGTACACAAGGGAGTATCATTTGATTAAAGAAAATGTTGATTCTTCGCTGCAAAAAGAAAGTAGAAAAGCCTTCGTAGATAAGGTATATAACAATAATGCACAAAGCATGTGTAAATTTGTAATACCGGTTAAAGGTGTAGTTACTTCTTCTGATAAGATATGTCAAGATGGCATAAAAATTACTGCTCAAAGTGGAACAAAGGTTATTGCTTCTGCGCCTGGCAAAGTGATATACGTAGGCAAAGGCCTGAGGTGGTACGGAAATTTAATTATAGTGGAACACAAAGATAATTACATGACTATGTACTCCTATTTAAAAAACATACAAGTTGAAATTGGTGATAAAGTGAAACAAGGCCAGGTTATTGGATCTGCAGGTAAATCAAGCACGCAAGATAAAGATCCGCAGATGTGTTTCACAATACGTCATAATGGTCAAGCGGTCGATCCTTTAGTACATATAAACTGTGATTGAATTTATGAAATATGATTTTAAAAACGTTGAAAAATTCTACCAAAATAAGTGGAATTTTTCTGTAAGCAAAGATAGTAAACAGAAGAAATGTTACGTGTTGGAGATGTTTCCATATCCATCTGGTAAGATTCACATGGGGCATCTGCGCAATTATGCAATAGGGGATGTAATAGCACGTTACAAGAGAGCTCGTGGATTTGAGGTTTTGCACCCAATTGGCTGGGATGCGTTTGGATTACCAGCTGAAAATGCAGCAAGAGACAACAAGATTAACCCTGCGGCGTGGACAAAAGAGAATATAGACAATATGCGTGCACAGCTAAAATCTATAGGTCTTTCCTATAATTGGAATCGCGAGCTTTCCACATGTGATCCCGATTATTACAAACACGAACAGAAATTTTTTCTGGATTTTTTAAAGCATGGGCTTGCCTATCGAAAAGAGTCGTGGGTTAATTGGGATCCAGTAGATCAAACAGTGCTTGCAAATGAGCAAGTGATTGATGGAAAAGGATGGCGATCAGGTGCAGTTGTTGAAAAACGTAAGTTATCTCAGTGGTTTTTAAAGATTACTGATTTTGCTGAAGATTTGCTTCATTGTCTGCAAAGTTTAAAAAACTGGCCAGAAAAAGTCAAAACTATGCAAGAGCGCTGGATAGGAAAATCTGAAGGGGCAACTATAGAGTTTGAAATAGTTGGCTTGAATAAGAAATTAAAGGTTTTTACAGTTTGTCCTCATGCTTTATTTGGAGCTTCTTTTCTTGCAATAGCAGCAGAGCATCCTATTGTGCGAAATCTTAAGGACGAAGACATACAAGGCTTTATCGACAGTGTGAAGGCAAAGGGAGAGAATGATGAAAAAATCGGGATTTACACAAGATTAAATGTCAAACATCCATTTCTTGATAAAGAGTTGCCACTGTACGTAGCGAATTTTGTGTTGATGGAGTATGGAGAAGGTGCGATTTTTGGTTGCCCTGCACATGATCAGCGTGATTTTGAATTTGCGCAGAAGTATGGTTTACCGATTATTCCTGTAGTTTGTGAAGAGAGCACAGAGATCTTAAAAGAACCGTACTTCGGTGATGGAGTGATGTTCAACTCTGAATTCTTAAACGGACTAATGATTAATGAGGCAAAGGAAGTAATTATTAAAAAGCTTGAAGAAAAAGGAATAGGTAAGAAAACAATAAACTATCGTCTACACGATTGGGGAATTTCAAGGCAACGTTATTGGGGATGTCCTATACCTATTATACATTGTAAAGATTGTGGAATTGTTCCAGTTCCAGAAAAAGACCTCCCTGTTGTTCTACCAACGGATGTAGAATTTACAAGTGGTGGTAATCCCCTGGATAAGCACCCAACTTGGAAATTTGTTGATTGTCCAAAGTGCGGAAAGCAAGCAGAACGTGAAACTGATACATTTGACACTTTTTTTGAATCTTCTTGGTATTTTGCTGCATTTTGCAGTGAAAATAAATCGATTAATAAAGATGCTTGTAATCGTTTTATGCCTGTTGATTATTATATAGGTGGAATAGAACATGCAATTCTACATTTGCTTTACTCAAGGTTTTTCTGCCGTGCTTTAACTAGATGTGGCTATTTTGATGTTAAAGAGCCTTTCTCTACTTTAATCACTCAAGGAATGGTCTGTCATGTAACTTATAAAGATGAGAATGGCAAATGGCTCTTTCCCGAAGAAGCAAAAGAGTTGGTTGCGAAGGGTGCTAAGATCCAAGTTGGAAAAGTCGAAAAGATGAGTAAGTCAAAGAAGAATACAGTTGACCCAAACTTTATCATAGAGAAGTACGGTGCTGATACTGCTCGCTTGTTTGTATTGTCTGACACTCCTCCAGAAAAAGATATGGAATGGTCAGATGATGGCGTAGAAGGCTGTTCTCGCTATATAAATAAATTGTGGCGTATGGTAATTCAGCTAAGGCCCGTAAACATACACTATGATAATGAAGGAGTTACAGGCAAACTTCTAGAATATAGAAAAAAAATCCATAAACTCTTACGCGGACTTACAGATGACTTGGAAAACTGCAGATTAAACTGTGTGGTAGCGAAATTCCGTGAAATGACAAATTTAATAGCTGAAATAGACGTAAAAACTGGAAAATCTCTTATTGATGAAGGTATATGCATACTAATCAGAGTAATTGAGCCATTCATGCCACACCTGGCTGAAAATTTATGGCAAAAAATAGGAGGCGAAGGCATGCTATATATGCAACCTTGGCCAAAAGCTGATGAATCACTACTAATTAATAATATGGTGACTGTAGCAGTGCAGATCAATGGAAAGTTACGTGCGACCATTGAAGTGGCAACTGATTTACCTCAAGAAGAATTAAAGAAAATAGCAATAGACTCTATATCTAATAAAGTTGGTCAAAGCGAAATTCGCGCCGTATATGCTGTACCAAATAGGATAGTAAATATAGTTATATAAAAATTTTGAGTAGCATGTTCCTAATTTCATAGGTATACTTTTTTTAATATGTAGTTATATCTTTTTTAATATAAAGGATATATACTTGTGCATTATATATTTTTTTGTATGGGTAGTTATATGAAAATAAAGGGATTATGCGTTTTAGCTGTGTTGCTCACTTCATCTCTAGCAGGTGCAGGAGATCCTATAGGTGAGTTGAAAGATAAATATTATGCAGGTTTAAACTTTGGTGCTGGTTGGGGTGGTGGCTTTAAAATGAAACCTGGCGTTGTTTTTGGTTACCATCATGACGAAAACTCTGAATTTGAACTTGAGGTTCTCAGTAATGTTAAGTCATTAAAGAGCATAGGAGCTAGCTTATTGGCAAACTATCGCTTTTATCCTGGGCTTAATATTGATCCCGTTAGGTTATATGCTAGTGTAGGTTTAGGTGGTTATCTCCAAGTAGTACCTTTCGGCTTTGGTGTTAGTGATACAGCTGATGAAGGTGAAGGTGAAGGTGAAGTTCAAAAAGATGACAAAGAGGGCGATATAGGTCCAGGTGAAGCACCACAAAAAGTTCCACAATTTGCTGAGGACATTATTTCCGAGGATGGAACTGATACAGCTACTGATTCATCTTTAGTAGATAAAATACTGAGTTCTATTTCCTATAAAGTAAAGTTAGGTGTTGATTATGAAATTACTCCGCAGATAATTGGTACAGCTGGTATGACCACGGGTGGGCAACTAAATAGTTTTAAACCACCATTACAAATACCGGACGCGATGCTAGAAGTAGGAATACGTTATAATTTTTAATGCTGGATAACATTGCGTACATGTTTAATGGTTAGGTGTAACCACAAGCAATGCTCAAAACTTGCTGCTAGTATGTTTGAACACTTATTTCAGTCTGTTTTAAGGAAGTAATGTGTATGAATTATATGAGAGCGATGAAAGTGCTCGCTGTATTGGTTGCTTTAGCAAGTACGGCTGGTAATGGTGCAAGTGAGTTAGAAGACCAGTACAAAGATCAGTATGAAGATCAACACAAAGATCATTGTGAAGATCAATACGAAGATCGATATGAAGACCAGTACGAAGATCAGTACTATGTAGGTTATGTCGGTTTAAACTTTGGGACTCGATGGGGTGAAAGCTTTAAATTGAAACCTAGCGTTGTTTTTGGTTATCACCATAATCAAAATTCTAAGTTTGAACTTGAGGTTCTTGCTGACATAAGTGATATAACTGATAAAGAAAAAGGAAAGTAGTAGCTAGTTTATTGGCAAATTACCTTTACTATCCTGATCTTGAAATTGATCCCGTTAGGCTATATGCCAGTGTAGGTTTAGGTGGGTATCCCCAAATAATCCCTTTTGGCTTTGGCGTTAATGATACAGCTAATGACAATGGAGCTGAAGCACCACAAAAAGTTCCACAATTTGCTGATGAATCTAATAACGATGATGGAGCTGATACAACTGCTGATTCATCTTTAGTAGATAAAATACTGAGTTCTATTTCCTATAAAGTAAAGTTAGGTGTTGATTGTGAAATTATTCCGCAGATAGTTGGCACAGTTGCTATTGCTGCAAGTGGTCAATTAAGTGGCTTTAAACCACCGATGAAAAAACCAGACACAATCATAGAAGTAGGTATACGTTATAATTTTTAAGCTATGAACACTTTGAATCCTTATACACAGTTGTATGCTCGGTGCTATATATGTGCTATTTGCAAGGGTACTCTGTTTATGCTAACATTAAGCTAAACCTTAAGCAATAAAATCAGAAGGATCAACTTCCCGCTGTAAGCAAGCAGCAACTACAGTGTTTATCATAAGAAATGCTATTGTCATCGGGCCAACTCCACCAGGCACTGGAGTAATAGCTTTGATTTTTTCTTTTACTCTCTCAAAGTCAACATCACCCACAAGCTTACTTTGATTTCCTATGTTAATGCTATTTATGCCAACATCAATCACTATTGCACCTTTTTTTATCCAATCTGGTTGAACAAAATTTGGCTTTCCAACTGCTGCAACTACTATATCCGCCTTAGAGCAATAATCAGCTAAATCCCTACTTTGTGAATGCAAAATGGTAACAGTGCAATTTTCTTGCAACAATAGGTGAAACATTGGCTTACCCACAATATTTGATCTGCCAATGATTACCGCATTTTTACCGGACAGATTATTTTCAACTGACTTAATTAAATGCAAAGAACCTTTGGGAGTACAAGGTATCAGACAATTTTTTTCACCCTTAACTAACCTGCCAACATTCTCATCATGAAAGCCATCTACATCTTTTTCAACACTTACTGTATTAATTATTCTGCTTGCACTGATGTGCTTTGGTAAAGGTAACTGAACTAAAATTCCATGCACAGATGGATCTTCATTTAATGTATTGACTTTTTTAATCAATTCATCTTCTGAGATACTATCAGGCAAAACAATAGTTTCAGAACTTATGCCTATTGATTCTGCTTTTCTTTGTTTATTACGAACGTAGACCTGACTTGCTGGATTGCTACCCACAAGAATTACTTTAAGACAAGGAAAAACATTATACTCTTTCTTTAAAATATCAATTTTTTTTGATAGCTCCTCACAGAGATCATTTGCTATTTTTTTACCGTTAATAATAATTGACATTTCCTTGCCACTCCTTGAAGTCAGGTAATGCGATATCAAATAAATTCAATGCTTTACCAACGGAATGATTTACAATATCATCCAAAGATTTTGGTTTAATATAAAAAGCAGGCATCGACGGAGCAATAATTGCTCCCATCTCCGTTAGTTTTAACATATTTCGGAGATGTCCAAGATGTAGTGGAGATTCTCGCACCATAAGAACTAATTTTCTTCTTTCTTTTAGAGTTACATCTGCAGCCCTTGTTAATAGATTGGAAGTCACCCCCGATGCTATTTCAGACATTGTTTTCATAGAACATGGAGCAATAACCATACCTGAGGTTTTAAATGAGCCGCTTGCTATTTTTTCTCCTATTTTTTCTTCAGAATAGTAAAAATCTGCAAGCGATATAATATCTTCAAGTTTTTCTTTAATCTCATGAGCTATAGTTATTTTTCCAGCACTGCTGATCACTAAATGAGCTTCATGATTGGTATTTTTTAGTGCCTCTAGAATCCGTACACCGTAAATAGAACCAGATGCTCCACTTATTCCAATTACAATCCTACTATTCACCTTCGTAATTCATTCCCAATGCACGTTTGTAGGTATCAAGTAATATTTCCTGTTCCTCCCTGTCATCATCATCCATCTTTCTTAGCCTAATAATCTGTTTCATCACTTTTATATCCCAACCTTCATCTGCAGCTTTTGCATATACATCACGAATGTGATCTTGCACATCCCTCTTTTCTTGTTCAAGTTTTTCGATTCTCTCTATATAGCTCTTCAAATCTTCAGCCGTTATTTTTACTGTATCTTCCATAGAACCCAACTAATTAATTGCTACTACAGTATTATCAGTTTTTACTTGTACTTCAATCATAGTAATAATATTTTTATCTTTTTTTAAAATCTTAAAGTAAAAACCGTACATGGAAAACTCTTCATTTTCTTCAGGAATGCGCTCTATCTCGTTTACAATCATACCTGCTAGAGTTGTAGCTTCTTCATCGGGAAGATCCCAATGTAACTGTCTATTAATATCCCTAATAGTAGATTTTCCTTCTATGTGATACATATTATCGGATATCTTTTTTATAAAATTCTCTGTGATCAAATCATGTTCATCTGAAATTTCTCCAACTATTTCTTCCAGTATATCCTCAAGAGTTACGATTCCCTGTAGTGCTCCATACTCATCAATAACAAATGCAAGGTGTTTCCTGTTTTTACGGAAGTTGTGAAGTTGTACACTGAGTGGCGTACTTTCTGGTATAAACCAAGGCTTTGACATAACTTTGGCAATCTCTATTTTATTATCCTTTTCACGCAAGGCATTTATTAGATTTTTCACGTGAACCACTCCAACAATATTATCTGGTTCTTTTTGCCATAAAGGTACTCTGCTATGGCTACTGGTTAAAATCTCTCTTATTAACTCTTCTTTGTTTCGATCTATATCAAGAGAAAATAAGTTTCTCCTGTGGGTCATAATTTGTGATATTTCTGTCTCAGCCAAATCAAGTATACTATTTAGCATATCTAAATCCTGTTGTAACATAGTGCCCTCACTGCGGTGAAGAGTAATCATATTACGCATTGCATCTGCTGCAGATATTACCTCCCTATTCTTATGAAGCCCACATAACTTCAGAATGATATTGACAATAAACTGAATGCCTAATGTCAATGGAGAAAGAACCTTGACAAAAAACAGCATAAAATAAGCAGAAAGTAATGTAAATTTTTCAGGATTTTGCATGGCGTAAGTTTTTGGTAAAACTTCACAAAATAGCAAAATACAAAACGTCATCATAAATGTTGCAAGAAGTATGCCCTCGCTCCCAAAAGAATTTATAAATATTGCTGTAAATAAAGCAGAGCAAGTAATGTTAATAATTGTGTTGCATACTAATATTGTTCCTATTGTTAATTCTTTTTTACCTAACAAAAGCTCTATTATCTTGGCTCTTTTGTTACCTTCTAGCTTTAGTTTATTCACTCGGGATCGGCTAATTGAGGTTAACCCCATTTCTGCTCCTGAGAACAAAAACGATAAAATCAATAAGAAAAAAATTGCTGACAATACTGAAATCAATAACCAATTCATTAAAGTATGATGTTATTGCGATATAGAAACAAAGTTGATTTTATATGTTGTAAGAAGCATTTGCAAGTCTATATATCTTTAATATAAAAAAATAAATCATGAAATATATCACACACTGCATTCACATGCATATTCTCAACAACAAGTGGAGGAGTTATTCTTATTACCCTATTATTTAAAATTTTAGTCATTATTAAGCCTTTGTCAAGAGATTGTTTAACAATTTTATCAGCCAAAGGTACTCTAAGCTCTATCCCTATCAATAAACCCTCCCCACGAACTTCTGAAACGATCTTCGGAAATTCTTCAGTCAAAGGCAACAACTTTTCTTTTAGATATTTACTGACCTTCTTAACGTGGTCAAAAAAGCCTTCCTTTAGCATTACATCGAGTACTGCATTACCAACAGTCATAGCAAGTGGATTACCTCCATAAGTTGACCCATGAGTTCCTGGAGTGATTGCTTCTGCTATATAATCTTTTACTAAACATGCAGCCAGAGGAAATCCATTACCCATAGCCTTCGCACAAGTGAGCATATCAGGTTCAACTCCTATATTTTGATAGTAAAATAGAGAGCCAATCCGTCCATATCCGCATTGCACTTCATCAAAGCATAAAATTATTCCTTGAGCTTTTGTTATCTCTCTTACTTTTTTAAGATACTCTACATCCAATGGATGTACTCCGCCTTCACTTTGTATGGGCTCTAAAAATATGGCAGCTGTTTCGCTATTGATTTTCTTTTCTAATGCTTCAATGTTATTTCTTGGAATTTTATCAAAACCAGAAAGGAGTGGAGCAAAACCTTCGCGTGATTTTTCATTTCCCCCAGCTGAAATTGCAGCAATACTGCGGCCATGAAAACCTCCTTCAATTGTAATGATGTGACTGCGCTTTTCTTGTCCATTTAAGTAGAAATAGCGGCGAATAAATTTAATTGCAGCTTCTGTTGCTTCAAGTCCACTTGAGCAGAAAAAAACTTTATCGGCAAAGGTAAGTTCTGTTAACCGCTGAGCAAGCCTTTCCTGCTGGGGAATAGTAAAAATATTAGAGCAGTGCCATAATGAATCCAGTTGCTCCTTCAGTTTATCTGTAATGTATGGATGACAATGCCCTAGAGAGGTTGTAGAAATTCCTGCAGCAAAGTCTAAATATTTTTTACCATCCTTGTCGAAGAGATATACTCCTTCTCCTCTAACTATAGAAGCTTCAGATCTATTATAAGCATTAACAACATGATCCATTTTAAATATTATCTATACTGTGCATGAAAAAGCTTTCCCTTAATATTGCTTCAACTAAAAATTGGGCTAATATTATACAGTTCAACATAAAATTCAGAAATTTAATATGTAAAAAAGTAAAACTACACCAATTCACATTCAGCAAAAAAGAAAGCTATTTCTCTATGAGCATTCTCTAGACTATCAGAACCATGCACTCTATTTTCACTAATATCATTAGCAAAATCACCCCTAATTGTACCTTTATCTGCCTGTTTTGGATCTGTAGCACCCATGATTTGTCTGTATTTACTGACTGCATTTTCACCAATTAAAACTTGAACTATCACAGACCCAGAAGTCATAAATTCCACCAACTCTTCAAAAAAAGGCCTATCCTTATGAATTTCATAAAACAGCTCTGCTTGTTTTTTTGTCAGCAGCATCTTTCTCTGTGCTATAATTTTTAGTCCAGATTTTTCAATGTAAGAATTTATACTGCCTGTAATATTATTTTTTACTGCATCAGGTTTTAATATCGAAAGCGTTCTCTCAATTGCCATATTATTTCCTTATATTAAGATCGTATATTTATAGGTTTATTTTATTATAAACTTTGATTTGATAAAAGCAATTTTTCACTTATAGTTAAGAATAAACCATCAAGAGAGTATTGTATGCATGCTTGTTGTAAAAAAACTAAATCTACTACCAAACAACCGGTTGAAACTGAATCTTCTGCTAAAACATTTGTTAATAATTTAAAATCATCAATTTTTTGTGGAACAAAGGGATTTTTAACTTTTAATTTGGCGTGTTTGAGTTATTTGGAGTATAGCGCATATCGTAATACAAAATTAAAAGAAGGCGCTTTTTTTGCAATAATAAAGAACGTCATTCCATTGCTTGAAATGACAATCATAGTGCCATTTATTTGTCTTGCATTACCTATGATAGGTAGTATAAGTCTTAAGGAGTGTGCACTTACATGCGCTGCATTGATGATTGCAACATGTTTTGTTATAAGAACCTTTCACTTGCGTGAAAAGTTATTGAAAAAAATGACTAATAATGAAAATTATACCGAGAAACAAATAGAGCAGGAATTTAAGAAAGACATTATAAAATTTCCTATCTTTGATAAAAACAGACAGCATATTGAGTATAATTCTCCTAATCCAGGACAACTAATGAATGAAAGTCCTCCCTCTCTCTTTGTTAGGTTTTTACTTTTTCCCCTTACTATTCTTCTGAAGGCCCTACAAAGCTGCATAATGATATCTTTGGCTGCTGTTGAGCTTCTTGAAGCAGTTCCAAGTTTCTGTGTTGATGTGGTTTTTGATAGAAACTTTGTATCTACACAGAGTAACGTGAAGAGATCTGGCCATCTATTGTATGCTAGTGTGAGAAATTTAGTGCCTGTAACTAAACTTGATGAGTGTGTAGCTGATTTTATAGGCAAACCTGAAGCAAGGTGTTGTCAGTGAAGAAGGCAGTAATCTTATTTAACCTAGGCGGGCCTGATTCACTGAGTGCAGTTCGTCTTTTTTTATTTAATCTCTTTTATGATAGAAGAATAGTCAATCTACCCAATCCTTTCCGCTTTCTTTTAGCAAAGTTTATCTCCAAAAGGCGAGAAAATACTGCACAAGAAATATACGAGCACATTGGAGGTAAGTCTCCAATTTTGGAGAATACAAAAGCACAAGCTGATGCTTTAGAACTAAAATTAAATGAAGATGGAAACCATGTGTATAAGATATTCATCTGCATGCGTTATTGGCATCCATTTGCTGATGAAGTTGTTAAAAGCGTAAAGCAATTCGACCCTGACGAAATCATTCTGTTACCACTATATCCACAATATTCAACCACCACAACTCTATCATCCATCGAGAATTGGCAAAAAAATGCCAAAAAACATAGCCTAGAATGTAACACAACAATAATCAATAATTATTATGACAATGAAGACTTTATTGAAGCTTACACCAATCTGACAGCTAAGTACTACAAGTTAGCTAGCAAAATCGGTAAGCCAAGAGTACTGTTTTCAGCTCATAGCTTGCCTCTTAGTATCATTAAAAAAGGCGACCCTTACGCTTCACAGATAGAAAAAACAGTAAAGTTAATAGTAAAAAAATTGAATATTGAAGATCTTGATTGGGGAATATGTTATCAGAGTAAGGTTGGCCCAGTAAAATGGTTGGAGCCTAGCACTGAAAGTGAATTGTCACGCGCAAAAGCCGATGATATACCCGTAGTTTTATCACCTATATCTTTTGTGTCTGAACATTCGGAAACACTGGTTGAACTTGATATAGAGTATAAAGCAATTATCAAAGACGGATATTATTTTCGCGTACCAACTCTCAGTACTGATCTCTTATTTATCAAATGCTTGGCAGATTTATGTTTAGATCATTCTCAAGGTCCTGATTTATAGCACTTTATCTTTTAAGATTTTTATGGTATAACATTAAAAAGTTATTATTTTATTATCTACTTATGCCAAAAGGTAAGCCAAATACATTTATACACAGTATACATGATGCTCACAATCATGATATTAGAAAGATGTATTGTATTGCAGTAGGTTTAACAGGCATATTGTGTAAAATTTCATTGCAATTCTGTTGCGAGTTTATTGATAACAACAGATCCAATATTTGTACTATATTAGATATTGCCAAGTTCATAAAATTACCAACATCAACATTACTCATTCTTCATTCTGGGCTCAAGTTAGCTGGATATAAATCTCAGGACGATAAAGGTGAGCCTAAAAAACCAGCACAGGTTATAGGTAGCTTAGCCTTCTTGGCAAATTGTACAATAGGAATATTGATGCAGACAAAAATCATTCATTTCCTAGCTGGGAACAATAAAGATATAATAAGTTATATTAGCTTAACATCAGCAGTTCTGTTTCTATTTTCAGAATTTATAAGCTATTATTATACATGGAAGAAGTATCTGGATAATAAGAATCCTGAAAAATCTGCTGAATGTAGAAAAGATGTTATTTTCAGCACGATAACCTTGTCATTAGGCTTATTAAGCTTTACATTAAAGAGAATGGAAATTGCAACTATACCGATAGACTTGGGTGGTGGAATAATCTATAACTTCAACTTAAGCATAACAGTTAGCTTAATATTAAGCATAGCATACTTGATATCAAACATCGATAAGTTTGTTAATCAACCTAGTAATGGCACTGATCCTTCTACTGGACTCTATCATGCTCACCATACTCAGCCCGGTAATGATGGTAATGATCTGCCCGATGGCAACGCTGTGGGAATGTAAGGATTAGAGGTGAAAAGATTTTATTTCTACTGCCAATGCTAATACTGCTAATTTGCTAACAATGTTCCAAAGTGGCAGAGTTTTATTTTCTTGGCTGATGTCATAAAATTCACAGTCAGTGGAATTCAAGCTAGAATATGTATCTTTTCTATTATTGCATCGATATAAGTAGCACGCAGGCGTATTCCCTACATAGTATATCAGCGGTTCTGCAGGACTGCACTTAAATACATCGATAGTTGGTACACCTTCTTGTATAATAACACTACTTACTTCTATACCTTCCTTTACCTTTTTCATTTTACTGCGCTTTTTTTTGTTGAGGTTTAACACTTCTTCACCACTTGTCACTGTTATGATACCCATTCCGTATGTGCCATTGCTTGCTTTGATAAAAACGTAAGGTTGTGTTTTTATTTTATATTCCTGATATTTACTTTGTATTAGAGACAATACTTGATCAACTTTAACCGCTATTGCTTTTAGTGATGAATCATCATTAAAATCTACTTCATTACAATTTTCTGTAAGTGCAGAAATGAGCCATGAGTCTATTTTAAACCCGCTACAAAATTCGGACGCTAATTTTTGATAAATTTCAAAATACTTAAATTTCTGTCTACTGTGCCAACCATACAGTGGGCTCGGTATTATCTCTTGTTTTACATTTTTGAGAATATCTGGAATGTGGCTTGTCATATCTCTATTCAGTATAATAACATCGGGTACAAATCCTGAAGTTGTCTTTAACAAAGAATTTTCTTTTACAATAGTCTCATATAATTCTATTAAATTATATGCTTCACTGTGAAAGAGACCAATTTTAGT
The DNA here is from genome assembly GCF_964028585.1 of Wolbachia endosymbiont (group B) of Xanthorhoe designata. Taxonomy (NCBI): domain Bacteria; kingdom Pseudomonadati; phylum Pseudomonadota; class Alphaproteobacteria; order Rickettsiales; family Anaplasmataceae; genus Wolbachia; species Wolbachia endosymbiont (group B) of Xanthorhoe designata. The sequence goes on along the minus strand of NZ_OZ034794.1, from coordinate 97,811 downwards.
TTCGAAACCTGCAAGTTGAAGCACCTTTTCTATGGCAAATACATTTTCTATATACATTTTATTTCGTGTGTAATTTTCCGGTATTATAAGGGCTTTCTTATATTGTTTTGTTTCGAAGTAGCTTTTTATCAATTTTGCTGCTGTTACTCTCGATACCTCGCTCAGATTGTTGAAACCTGCAGGAAATAAATTAGCGTCTACTGGAGCAATTTTGTAGCTGGAGTTTCTAAGATCTATAGAGCTATAAAATGGCAATGTAAGGCCGTTAAATTTTGCCTCAAACCAATTATTTATATCTTTTTCCAGATTTGGATGAATTATGTTTTGCATCTACACTTTAAATGTTATAAGAAAAGTACTATATTATAAGTTATAATCTATATAATATAACGAATTAAAATAACAAAAAATGATTAATCATGACAGCAGTAAAATGTATGGTACTACTATACTGTCAATTAGAAGAGACAAAAATGTAGTAGTAATAGGTGATGGGCAAGTCTCGCTAGGCCATACCGTTATAAAATCTGGAGCAAAAAAAGTTAGGCGTCTTTCTGGTGACTCCGTAATTGCCGGTTTTGCTGGAGCAACAGCTGATGCATTTACTCTCTTCGAAAGGCTAGAATCTAAACTTGATAAGCACCCAGGACAGTTAATGAGGGCATGTGTTGAACTTGCAAAAGACTGGAGAATGGATAAATATCTAAGAAAATTAGAAGCTATGATGATCGTGGCAGACAAGTCCATTTCATTGGTCATTACAGGAACGGGTGATGTTCTTGAACCTGAGGATGGCATTGCAGCCATTGGCTCTGGAGGAAATTTTGCTTTATCTGCAGCAAAAGCTTTGATTGACGTTGAAGGAATATCAATAGAGGAGATTGCAAAAAAGGCTATGAAGATAGCTGCCGATATATGTGTTTATACAAACCATAATCTAATTATTGAAAAAATAAAGGAGTAATATGTCAAGAACTTTGTGTACCAATTCTTCTGGTCAACCTGTAGTAGGTCAATTTGATAATAATGATGACTGTAATGAGAAAAATAGCCTCTATGAAAATGAAGGTACAGGAAGTAGCAGCATTCAAAGCTCACAAGCTTTATTAGATGATCTACCACCACAGAAGATAGTTAAAGAATTAGACAGATTTATAATCGGGCAGAATGATGCAAAGCGCGCTGTTGCTATTGCACTCAGAAATCGTTGGCGTCGAAATAAAGTCCCACTTCCACTACGTGAAGAGATTATACCTAAGAATATACTCATGATAGGCCATACGGGAGTTGGTAAAACTGAAATAGCTCGCCGTTTAGCAAAGCTTGCTGGTGCACCTTTTATAAAAGTTGAAGCAACGAAATTTACTGAAATAGGATATGTTGGACGTGATGTTGACTCGATAATACGTGATTTAGTTGACGCAGCAATAGTTTTAGTTAAGGAAAAAGCACGTAAAGCCTTAACTAAAAAAGCTTTAGGTTTGGCTGAAAAGATAATAGTCAACTCCATGGTTGGTGAAGATGCAACCGAGGAAAGCAAAAAAGTTTTCAGAGAAAGACTGAGAAATAAGGAATTTGAAGATGGAGAAGTTTCTATTAACGTCAGGGAGAGCAAGGGTATGCTACCCACTTTTGATATACCTGGTATGCCAGGTGGGCAAATTGGTGTGATGAACGTAACAGAAATCGTGGGCAAGATGTTTAATGGGAGCAAAAAAACAAAAACTATTACAGTTAAAGTGAAAGAAGCACGTGAAATATTGATTAATGAAGAAAGCGAAAGGTTAATGGATGAAGACAAGATAATTAAAGAAGCGATTGATCTTGTTAGCAATGAAGGCATAGTGTTTTTAGATGAAATAGATAAAATTGCAGCACGTACAGAAATAAAAGGTGAAGTCAACAGAGAAGGAGTGCAGCGCGATCTGTTACCATTACTTGAGGGAACAACTGTTTCAACTAAGTATGGCCCCGTAAAAACAGACTATATATTATTTATTGCATCTGGTGCTTTTCATTTATCTAAGCCATCTGATCTTTTACCAGAATTACAGGGTAGATTGCCAATTAGAGTGGAACTTAAGGCGCTTACTCAAGAGGATCTAATAAAAATATTAAAGGAACCAGAATCTAGTTTGTTAAAACAGTATATAGCGTTAATGAAAACGGAAAATGTAACACTTGAGTTTACTGATGATGGTATAGAGACTATAGCTGAAATAGCATTTACAGTTAATAGAGAAGTGGAAAATATAGGTGCAAGAAGACTTCATACTGTCATGGAGAAGCTTTTGGATGAAATAAGTTTTATCGCTTCTAAAAAAAATAGTGAAAAATTTGTTATAGATAGCAAATATGTAAGAGATAAACTAGAGTCAATTTCAAAGCAGCTTGATTTATCTAAATTTATACTTTAGAGGAAGCCTACTTTAAGTAATATAGAGCATTCAAGAGGTTTTATTTTTTCTTACTTCGTAATTCTTTAAGCTATTTTTCAATAGTAGAATTCAAGCTTAAATCAATTATTGCAATATCAAAATCTATGTCTTTTGTTAATACATCAGTTAAAAGGTCAGGTGGAGAAAGAACTGTTCTTTTATTACCAGCTCTCATTCCCACAACTCCAAGCTCTATAGCAAGTGGTATTTTTTTGTCACCAACCTTAAACTGCACTATTTGATCTTTGATTATATACTCACCATTATGTCTCTTTATGCTATATTGAACTGATATCTCATCGCCACATTTTACTCGTTTTCCAGTTTTGTTAATTAAATCATTAAAAATCATCAGGTTATTTACTGAATCGGGATATTTATCTTTTACTTCAATCAGTTTGATGTAATAAGAGTTAAAACTCATTTTGTTGTCATCAGCAGCAATAGTAACTACACGCTCTCCGCCTTCTTTCATACCTATTACCCCTAAATTCACTTCTTTTAAGTAATCCTGACCTATTTTCAAATTGACATCAGTCGGAAGTAGCGTTGCTAGGTTGTTGGAGACTTTGTACATTTGTAGCAGAACTTCTTGGCCACAGAAAACTTTACTGCCACTGCCTTCAGTAATTTCATAAAAGTTTATCATCTCTTCTTCTTTTTGCTGTGTTATTTCTTCTAAGTATTCTGCTAACCCATGCTTTTCAATATAACGATCAAGAGCTGATTCAAGTATCGGCCTGACCAAATAACTTGCTATCATCTGTGTCAAACCACCATGTGTAGCATTTATTTCGTAAAGCTTTTCCCTTTTCTCTGGTTTATCTTTGTTTATATAAACAATCGTAATTATAAAAGCAGAAGCTAAAGTGAGAATCATTACTACAGAGATAAACATTTGTAATATAATTTTTCTAACCATCCTTCTTTACTTGATTCAATAAATCATATAAGTCATTAGTATTCCCTGAAAGCGTACTTAAATTATCTGAGGCCTGTTTAAAGAGACTATCTATATAGTTTTCCATTTCATTTTTTCCAAGCATGGACATTAAATTGTTTGTTTTATCTTGCTCATAATCTTCGATATCATCTTTGGCTTGAAAAATAAGCCCTAGATTTATTCCATAGTTATATAATGCTTCCCGCTCCTTGTCTGTAGCGCCTCCTATTATAGCCCCTATTTCACATGAAGCTGCAAATAGTTTTGCAGTTTTCATCAAATGAATTTCTTTTATTTTGTCAAAATCTGCACCTATATCTAAAATCTGCCCTCCCACCATTCCCTTCATTCCTGTTGCTTGAGAGAGCACTTTTATGATCTCACAATTTAACACAGATAATATCTCAAAAGCCAGGGTAAGTAATGCATCTCCGGCCAGTACTGCTGTTGCTTCACCAAATTTTTTGTGGCAGCTTGGCTGGCCTCTGCGGGTATCACTGTTATCCATACATGGCAGATCATCGTGAATTAGGGAGTAAGCATGAATAAATTCAATTGCTGCTGCTGTTGTTATTGCTTTTTCAACCTTTATGTTGAATATCGACGAAGATGCTATAACTAAAAAAGAACGTATATGTTTTGCAGGAGCAAGAAGCACATAACGCATAGCTGATATAAGTTTATTCTCACTATTTTCAGGTAAGAGCTTATTCACTTCTACAACAAGCAAATTTTTTGTTGTTTCGTCTAGCATTTTTAAATCTATTAACTATCGAGTGCTATGAGATAGGAAGTTTTTAATAGTTTATATAATCATAAAAGCTATTGCAAACATCAAAATTTCTTATAACATCAGAGAATAGGTTATTTTTTAGTAAGAAATGAACGAATTGGCAAAAAGCACTAGGGAAGATATAGAAGAAAAAGTAAAGAAGATTATACTAGAGCACATCAGTAAGGATGTAGAGGGATTTGGTAGTTCTTCAAAGCTTTCAGACCATGGCACAGATAGTTTAGATGCAGTTGAAATAATCATGGCAGCTGAAGAAGAATTTGGTATAGAGATTCCTGATGAAGATGCGCAAAAAATGGAAACTATGGAACAGATAGTTGAATATGTAGTAAACAAAGCAAACAATTGATGTTGAATGAGCAGAAGAGTAGTAGTTACCGGTGTTGGCTTAATTACTCCACTAGCAGCAGATGTTAATAACACCTGGTCAAAGCTGAAAGAAGGTAAATCTGGCATCAAAGCAATCAATACAGATAGGTTCGACTCTTCTGATCTTGCTTGTCAGGTTGCAGGGCAGGTGCCTGTGCAATCCGATAACATTGAGCATTATTTTAATCCACCAGATTATATTTTTGAAAAAGACCTAAAAAGAACAGATCGTTTTATTCACTACGGAATTGCAGCAGCTGTTCAGGCAGTAGAAGATTCACTAATTTTGGAAAATAAAAATATTAATAAAGAGCGAATAGGTGTAGCTATTGGTTCTGGTATAGGTGGTCTTCCATCAATTCAGGAAAATGTAATTACCATGCAGGAGAAGGGGCCTAGACGTGTTAGCCCATTTTTTGTTCCTGCAAGTCTAATAAATTTGATATCTGGTCATATTTCTATTAAATACGAATTTATAGGTCCAAATGACTCAGCGGTAACTGCATGTGCAACAGGTGCGCATGCGATTATAAACTCAGCAAGAGCTATAAAACTCGGTGAAGCTGACATTATGATTGCAGGCGGAGCAGAAAGTGCGTTATGCAGAGTTGGAATTGCAGGTTTTGCATCGATGAAGGCGCTATCAACTAAATTCAATGATAAGCCTGAAGAGGCCTCAAGGCCATGGGACGAAGAACGCGATGGATTTGTCATGGGCGAAGGGGCAGGTATATTAGTTCTGGAAGAATATGAACACGCAAAAAAAAGGGAAGCAAAAATATATGCAGAACTCACTGGATATGGACTCACAGGAGATGCGCACCACATCACAGCACCACATCCAGAAGGAAGAGGCGCACTTAAGGCAATGGAACTTGCTTTAAGGAGTGCACAAGTAAGCCCAAGTCAAATTGGGTATATCAATGCACATGGAACTTCAACAACACTTGGGGATAAAGTTGAAGTAATAGCAATGAAGCAGTTATTCGGTGACTATGCCTATAAAATACCTGTTTCCTCGACTAAATCTTCTATAGGACATTTACTTGGTGCCGCAGGAAGTGTTGAAGCAATATTTAGTATCCTTGCATTAAACAATGGAATTGTTCCACCAACTTTAAACCTACACAAACCTTCAGAAGGGTGTGATTTAAATTTTGTACCACTTAAAGCTCAAGAGCATAAAATTCAATATGCGCTTTCTAATTCATTTGGTTTTGGTGGTACCAACGCGTCTCTCATCTTTGGAAAGGTGTAGTTAATTATGCTATTTTGAATCGACTACGAAAATGTTATTCGAGTAGCTGAAACTGGAGTCCAGTTAAATTGGTCAGCATAAAAGTAATGTTGAAATATAACATTTTGATGATGATGAAGAAATGGATCCCAGTGTCAGCTACTCGAATGACAGAAGAAGAAAAAGCAAAATTTTGTCTTTTACCGCTAACCTATTATACTTACTTGATAAGTTCTATCGCTTGATTAAATGCATAAAATATTAGTAAGAAGTAACCATAAGCCCTTAATTGGAAAAATCAAGATTAATGGTTCAAAGAATGCCGTCTTGCCAATAATGGCGGCAAGCTTGTTTAGTAATTCTTCAATAACTTTGCATAACGTACCTGATTTAATTGATGTGAATTTGATGTCTGAGCTGCTTAAGAGTCTTGGTGCAGAAGTAAATTTTATATGCAATAAAGACTATAAAGCAAATCACACTTTGGAAATTGACTGTAGCAATATCAATAACTATTTAATATCACATGAAATTGCAAGCAGACTGCGAGCATCTTTTTTAATGCTAGGTCCAATGCTCAGCAGATTTGGTAGAGTTTCAACAGTATTTCCTGGTGGATGTAATATTGGAAAACGTCCTGTTGACATTCATATTAAGGCACTTGAAGCAATGGGAGCTAAAATTGAAATTGATAGCTGTAATATAACTGCAACAACAAAGGGGAAATTGCAAGGCAAAGAAATAACATTTGAAAAAGTGAGTGTTGGTGCAACAGAAAATATAATAATGGCAGCAACACTTGCAGGGGGAGTAACAATAATAAACAATGCTGCAATTGAGCCGGAAGTTCTTGATTTAATAGAATTTCTGAAGAGTATGGGTGCCAATATTGAAGTTAATAATACAAAAATCACAATAGAAGGTGTTGAAGCATTAAATGGGTGTGAGCATAAAATAATACCAGATCGCATAGAGGCCGGTACTTATGCTCTGGCTGCTGTCATTACCGGCGGCGAGCTAAAGTTAGAAGGAGTAAATTTGTCTGATATGGAATGTATTGCAAATGAATTGAAGACTATAGGAGCCGGAGTTGAGTTATGTGACGATGGTATGATTATTTCTAGAAAAAATGGCTCTATTAAATCTATTCACGTTACAACAAATCCATACCCCGACTTTCCCAGCGATATGCAACCACAACTAATGTCTGCTATGTGCATTGCAGATGGAATATCAATCATTGAAGAGAATGTTTTTGAAAGTAGATTTGCACATGCGAATGAGTTAAGAAAATTAGGTGCTAATATCAGCATCGAAAAAAGTAAAGCTACTATAAGTGGAACAAAGAGTCTATCTGGAGCTAATCTGCATGCTAATGACCTAAGATCAACCGCAGCTTTAATTCTTGCTTCTTTGGTGGCTAAAGGAGAAACTATAATAAATAACTCACATCATTTATGGAGAGGCTATGAAGCAATGGACGAAAAACTCAATTCGTGTGGAGCCGATATTTCCTTGAGGACATGTTATGAATAAGCGAACTACAGTAAAAGAGATAGATGAAATTCTATACGAAGAACATAAGGTGTTAGATCATGGATTTGTTCGAGTGATTGATTATATGGGCTCTGATAGCGCCATAGTTCAAGCTGCTCGTGTTTCTTATGGAAAAGGAACAAAACAGATAAATCAAGATGAAGCGCTTATAAAGTATTTGATGAGGCATCATCATACAACTCCATTTGAAATGTGTGAAATTAAGTTTCACGTGAAACTTCCAATTTTTATTGCAAGACAGTGGATAAGACACAGAACTGCAAATGTGAATGAATATTCCGGAAGGTATTCGATACTTGATAATGAATTTTATATACCAGAACAGGTTGCAAAACAATCTGATAATAATAAACAAGGCAGCGGTGAAGCTTTTGACTCAAGTACTTCAAAAGAAATAATAGATTCTCTAATAAATGATTCTCATTTAGTATATTCTCATTATGAGAAATTTATTGAACAGGGCCTTGCAAGGGAAATTGCCCGAACTAATCTAACACTTAATTACTATACTCAGTTTTATTGGAAAATAGATTTACATAACCTTTTTCACTTTTTAAGGCTTAGAGCTGATCAGCACGCCCAATATGAAATTAGAGTCTATGCAGAAGTTATGTTGGACATAGTAAAGAAATGGGTCCCGCTGGCCTATAATGCTTTTGTTGAATACTCGCTAAAATCAGCCTGCATTTCAAAAACTGGTCTTGAAATAATTCGCAAGCTAATAAAAGGAGAAAATGTTACGAGAGAAGAAAGTGGCATTGGTAAAAGAGAATGGAATGAGCTGATGTCTATACTTGGTAAATAATCTTGAAGATAAATGTATAGTTGTTATTTACATAGCGTTTGCAGGATAGCTGTACAAAACCCAAACCAGTCACAGCTGTACAAACATTTTGGTAATTTGCATAGTAGATGATGTCATTCCAGTGCTTGACACTGGAATCCAGGAATTTTGATTCTAAATTGGGTATTGGTCTTAAATTAAAATAAACGTTTGTGATGAGATTATATGAACACTGGATCCCAGTGTCGGAGCACTGGGATGACAAGAGAAGGAAACACTGGGATGAGAGGAGATGAAACCACTGGAACATTTATTTTTGAAAGTAAATTACATAGTAGATGGTCAGTACTTGATACTGGAATCTAGTCCTTAAGATCAAGTTATGTCCTTTCACAGACTTGCAGGTGTGAGCAACAATTTATTCATACCTTTATCAACTGATATATCAATTATTCTTGAATTTGTTCTTTCCATTGTTTCATAAAGCTTTTTAGCTTTCTTTAACATTAGTGTTGCATTTCTAAGCGTAATACAAATTTCGCAATAATCTGGAGAATTTTCAACATACATATTATATGAATAATGGTTTACAGCAAGTTCTATTGCCCTACTAACTTCCTCTAATGTAAAATTAGCAGCTCCTGTATTAGGACAAAAGCCAACCGCTCCTTTACTAGGGTCAAAAAATATGTATTTATCACTCTCTGCTTTATACAACAACATAGAATGTCCAGCATCCTTGAAATCCGCTCCATTATTAGCAAGATAAAAAGAATTAAATTCCAAGTAGCATCCTATCTCCACATCATTTAAGACACGTTTGATTTGTTCTTGGTCAGTATCTATCCATACTTTTGTTGAAGATAAACCATCACACCATTGCTCATGCATTTTCTCATCAAAATAAAATAGAGCTCCTTCTCGCCTTTTAATACTCTGAACATCAATAATAGGTAAGAATTGCGATAAAAACTGCATCATTAATAACTCAATCGTTTGTTCTTTTCTTCCATCAATATAGTCCATAAAATCTTGTTCAGATATAATATTACCAGACTCGAGGAATTGAACAAAATCTTTCCTACTCTCTAATCTTATAAAGGTAATAAAGTAATTTAATGAGTGACATAACCCTTCTTCGGGATCAAAATCTAAAATTTCTTCAAATCTATTTTTTAATTGTGCAATTTTAGATATATTCTCTGACATAAAAGCATTCAAATCAAATTGAATAGCTTGCTCACTTTCAAATAATTTATTATATTGTTCTTCAGCTGATAAATCTGGTGCTTTATATACATATCTATCATTTTCTCTATGTATACCTTCTATATCTTTAATTATACCTTGTTCTACATTTTTACTGATAGCAGTTTTATGCTTTCCTCTGTTGGCAAATTTATTTAAAAACTCCGCAATTTCCTGTTTTGAAAGTGTTTTTTCAACTTCTCCATCTTTAGTTTTAGAAAACACTCTAATTTTAGCGTTTTTCTTGTCAGTATAGACTTTTAATACAATAGATTCAGCAATGCGATTAACATATTTTGGCATATTAATTATTAAGATATTAACTATATATCTTAATAATAGTATAACCCACACCACTTGTCAATTAATATATTAGTAAATTAGTATTATTTATTATATAAAAAAGTAAATTACATAGTGGATGGTCAGTGCTTATCCAGGAATTTTGATTCTAAATTAGGTATTGGTCTTAAATTAAAATAAACGTTTGTGATGAGATTATATGAAAAACTGGATCCCAGTGTCGAAGCACTGGGATGACAGGAGAAGATTTCATTCCTTATATCAATTAATTCTCATCCACCTTTTATGTTACATAAACTCATCACTTTTATAGAACATCTCATTAAAATCATTCAAAATTCCAAAATCTTGATTTTTAATAAATAGATGCCCATCTGCAATATAGGACTCAGCAAGAGTAAATGGTTCATCATGATGCTGTGATGCTGGCCTAACAATTTCATTGTACAAAACCATTACTTGCTCATAATTGTATCCACTACCATCATGATATTTACCACGTATAGTGTCATAAAAATTTCTTACATCATCATACGTAACTTGCAGTTCTACCTTATATTTCCCTATTTCAACAGCCTCACCCACTTTGATTTTTAAAGGATGTTGTGATTCTTCTTTCACATTATCTATAACAATTGTTTCCTCTTGCTTCTCTTCGTCTCCTATTAGCGACCTTTTATTCCTTTCTTCACTTGTAGGTTGATCTGCTGGCATTTGGTCTATATCGTTCTCTTGCATAGTAATTTTTTTGAGATAGCTAAGCATATCCTTTCCAGCTTTTTCCCAAGTTGCAGCCTCTTTTGAAAGCTCACGATAATAAGAATCATTATCGCCTTTGCTATCTATTACATCTCTTTCTAGCCCTTTCCCTTCTGCCCATAACTCAGCATGTTCAATAAGTGTCCTGCCATCTTTGCCTACAACATCAACGTCAGCTTTGTTTTTTATTAGATATTCTATTGTATCTAACTTTCCATGCCTCACTGCATGAACTAAAGGTGTCCAACCATCATTATCCTGTGCATTAACATTCGCACCTTTTTCAACTAAATGTTTTATTATTTCCTTATTTTCAAGATCAACAGCAAGGTGCAAAGGCGTTAAGCCGTAGCTATCCTGAACATCAATATCCGCATTATGCTCTATGAGATATTTAACTACTTCCATATTTTTCATGTGCATGGCAAAATGTAGTGGAGATTTACCAGAGCTAATATCACGGGCATCAATATCTACATCATGATCTATTAAATACTTAGCAATTTCCGTGTGTTTTAGTTCGATTGCATAGTGCAACAGCGTTTGAGCTGACGTGTTCTTGATACTGAGATCTGCACCATGCTCAACTAAATATTTTACCATATCTAGATCACCTACCTTAACAAAATGAAATATCGGATTACATACATTAATATCTGCACCGTTATCTATAAGATATTTTACTAAAGCTGTATTCTTTATAGCATAGTCAAGCGGCCTGAGATTGTGAGCATCCGGAATATTAGAATTTGCACCATGCTCCACTAGGTACTTAACTATTCCCATATTTCCCAATTTTACGGCATAGTGCAAAGGTGTCTTGAAGCAAGAGTAATTAGTTCCCTCGTAGTAAGTATCTTGAGAGTTGAGATTTGCTCCATAATCAATAAGATATTTTGCTACTTCCGTATTTCCTGACTGAATGGCATAATGTAGTGGTGTTTGTCCATTATGGTCTCTTGCATCAATATATGCATTGTGTTTTAGAAGCGTTGCTACTTTGCTTAAATCTCCCAATGAAGCAGCAGAATGTAAACTAGTCACCTTATTTATCTCGTTTACTTTTCCTATGGTGTTTTCTACATTATTGTCGTCAATATTCACCTTTAAGAAAGGCTGTTTATTATACTTCACAACTTTTGTTGTAACAGCTTTTCCTTGTTCGTCTGCACTCGCTTTTTTAGCAGATTGCATAGCATCTTCTCTACTGATACTTTCTATCTTGGTACCACTTACATGATGTACTGGACTGTAACCATATATACCCTTGCCTGCACTTTGTTGGCTTGTTGAACTTTCAACACTGTTAGATTCAACAACATTATATTCCATATGTTGTTCACCACTCAGCTCAGCCTTAACCCATTGTTTAAATTCTTGATCATAACCTTTCAGCTCAGCCAAAAAATCCTCAAATAATTTATTACCTTGAGACCTATTTGCACCAGATTTAGAAAGGCTCTTGAGCAAATTATCAATCATATCTGGGTGTTTATCTTCAAGAAATTTGATCACTTGTTCAGCATCTGAATGATAATGTTCTCCTTTGTTATTGCTAATATTATTGCGCAATATTTCATCTAGTTTGAGATCTTTATTCTTTATTGCAATCAAGGCCTCTTTATCTCCGTGATCATTGACATGCCGACCATCTTCCAAACTTGCCATATAGTTAGCAACCCCTTCATGCATGGCCTTAGATAAGACATCACCTGTACCATAATAGGAGTTAATAATAGTTAAAGCGTGCCCCATTTCGTGTTTTAAAGTTTTACATGAGTCATTGAATTGGTCCTGCAAATAAAAATAAACATGAATTTCTGAGCCACGCCCTTGAACTGTTAAGCCAGAAGCGTCTTTATAGTTAACGTTCAACTCCTTAAGATAATTTTCGTAGTCACTCTTTGTATTAAATACGAAAACATTAACTTTATTTGGTATGTTGTGCCAAGGCTGAGAATTATTAATGCCAAATGCTGAATCAAAATCTTTTATAGTACTCTCGATAGCATTTTTTACACTACTCAATTTGCTCTGAGTTAATTCCTCATCATCATATTTTATATTTATTTGAAGCTTGTGTTCGCCGAAAGTCATAACTTCACTATCGGGCACAAGATCTGCCACAATTTTATTGCCACTTTTTACATCCATCCACTGCTTAAATTCTTTTTCAACTTCTGAGTTATTCAAAAGATGCTTGAATTTTGATATCGCTTCTACTCTATTGAAGGACATCTCAGTAAGTAATTGCTTTATGAATTGAGGATGTTTTTCTTGTAGGAATGTCACTAAGCAATCTGACATTCTATAGTCATTAGACATACTTGCTATTTTATATGGTGTATCATGACCAGATTCCTGCATTTTATTGTATGCTTCTTTTGTATAATGCATATCGCGAGTGCTTTCTTTTTTAGCTGCATCATAGCTCCACATGAAAAGCTTCATACCGGTACGTAAAACTTCAGGTACTGTATCCATATTACCGGTAGAGTACTCAAGAAATGCATCGCTCATTTTTTCCATTAAAATTTTAGATTTTGCACAAAGTAAGCCATTTACATCTCCAACAATAAAAGTCTTTGCTATCGTGCCGTCAGCTTCGTGTGCTCTTACTGTTCCACCACCCCATAATTCTCTATGGTCCTTACCACCCGAAAGTTCCTTGATGTGAGCTTTGTAATCATCGTAATTTTTCAGCACATAAAGCTGCAATTTTACTGGACCAGAATGAACGCTTTTTTGTGAATAGAAATTATCAGACCAGGCTCCGTAAGCATCTTTTACAGTTTGTTTTATATACTCAGGGGTATAACTAGCTAATCCCCCATATTTTACTTCTATCGTAAGCTGATCATTTATTACTATACTCTCTGTATTTGGAAATAAATTTTTAATCAACGTCTGTGATTTGTCAGATCCAGAATTTATTTTGAACTTCATATTCACCTCTTAAAAATTTTCACTATAAATAAGTCTTGGAAACAATGTGTTAACCATAGATTCAGCCCTTACTTGATTTTTACATAACTGCTGAGATATCGCTGAAAAGCCGATTCTTAGTATTGAGATATTTAGCATAGCTGCCAGCAGCAGGTATTGAGTAAAAACCGCTTGCAAGTTCAAGATAAGAGCTGCTATTCAGAACAAAAAATAAATCGCTCTGGTCAAGCAATATGTCATAACCAGAGCTCGTGCAATGTAAGTATTCATTGCCTTCATACTCTGCTATGTAGTATTTACTTGCATCAAGATCACCATTAAGCTGTAAAATTGCTGCTGAACGTCCATTCCCAATACTATGGCCTTTTATTACTTTAAGTACTTTAATCTCATCATTTTCTATGAGTTCTCTTAACTTTTCATTCTTTTGATTTAATTCTTCCTCTGCTTTTCTTCTGTCTTCTTCTAATTTTGTTTCTTTTTCGACAAGCTCATTTTGTATTTGCAAAAACATATCTTGAATGGTTAAGCCATTTAGAAAGTAATCCAATACACTTGACACAAGTGGCTGCAATTCACCGTTATCTTCGAAGCTCTTTTCCTGCTTTTTGTCATATTGATTAGGGTTATAGATTGCATAGAGAGGATAAAAACCATAATTCACCTCATCGAATGATGACTTTATGGAAAATCCGCTCTGATCAAGTGGAAGTTTAGTAGCTAAATATCTACCATTATCATCTCTGACATATAGCTCATTTATACCATAGTGACCACTATATTTGTTGTAATAAATATAAAAATTCTCAGGATTAAGATTAAAGTAATCATCTAAATTGTTAGGTTTACCGAGCTTTTCACATAGAAAACTTTTGCTCTTATCTGTAAGTTTGGTGCGTGTAGAGAAGTAACACCGATCTATTCGGTCACCTTTTTCTATTTCAAAGTCTAGGACTATTTTATCGCTAAACATACAGAATTTCCTCACATTTCCAATATTTATGATTATAAATTGTGTACTATGAAAAAAGCATTAAGGTCTTTTTGTGTATCTGATTTTTCTGATTCATTTGAAAATTACAAAAATAGTTTAGGCTACTATGAGGAAAGCAGTTGATGTATTACTACCACTTCCAATTGATCAGCTATTTTCCTATATAGTTGAAGAAAACACTGAAATTTCAATTGGAGATTACGTAGTAGTACCGTTTGGTAGAAAACGCTTGATTGGAATAGTTTGGAGAAAAAGTAGCAAAAGCGATCGAGAATTAAAATTTATTGAACAAAAGGTCGATTTGCCGAGCATCAGACCAAAACTGATCGAATTTGCAGAATGGGTTGCTCAATATAATGTAATACCTATTGGTATGCTTGCCAAAGTGATAATGGGAGGAGTATTAAAGGTAAATCAAATAGATAAGTTAGTTTGCACTAAACAAAAGCAGGAAATAAGTGAAATAGATTACCAATTAAACCCTGAGCAGCAAGCAGCTCGAGATAAAATAATAAGTAATTTGAATGAGTATTCAGTAACTTTACTTGACGGTGAAACCGGGTCTGGAAAAACGGAAGTTTATCTCTCTGTGATTGCACAGTTAATTAAGAATATTCCAGCGTTCAATACACAACTAGACGAATGTTACAATATAAGAGTAATTTTTACCAAAAAGGATGTCATCCCAGTGCCCCGACACTGGGATCCAGAAAACTTAATTTCAAATCAGTACACTAAGCATTTGTACGATAAAGACTGGATTCCAGTGTCAAGCACTGGAATGACATCATCTACTACTAAAACTACCTGCAAATGTTCAAACACCAAAAGGTTACACACTGGAATGACAACAGAAGGAGGTAATGCACAAGTCCTTATCCTTCTGCCAGAAATTGTCCTAACTTCACAATTGGTAAATCGCGTTCGCAGTCAGACATCTGGAAATATAGCTGAGTGGCATTCAGGACTTACTCCAAAAGCTCGCCGAAATAATTGGCTCAGTATCGCAAATGGAAGTGCGCAGATAATTATTGGGGCACGGTCAGCGCTTTTTTTGCCTTATAAAAACCTAAAATTAATTATCGTCGATGAAGAGCATGACTCATCCTTTAAACAAGAACAGGGGATTATATATAATGCTCGAGATATGGCCATTATCTTAGCCAAACTCGAAAATATTCCGATTATTTTGTCATCCGCCACTCCGCTACTTGAAACAATTTATCATGTTAAAAAGGGGAATTACAATCATGTAAAATTGACTAAACGATTCGGTGGTGCAGAGTTGCCACAAATAAAAGTAGTAAATAATAAGCAATGGATTTCCAATGAACTTTTCGAAGGAATAAAACAAACCATAGAGAAAAAACAGCAAGTTATGCTCTTTCTAAACCGCCGGGGGTATGCGCAACTTGCGGTTTGTAAAAAATGTGGATATAAAATTTCCTGCTCAAATTGCACTGTATGGCTTACTTACCACAAGAAAAAGAACGTCCTTTTATGTCACCATTGTTCTTATCAATCAAAACTTCCAGAAAAATGCTCCAATTGTCAAAGTGAGCAGTCATTGCTCCTTTATGGTGTGGGAATTGAAAGGTTAGTTGAAGAAATAGTGAAATTAATACCAAATGCAAAAACTGCGATTATCAGCAGCGATCAGAAGTCGCTTGGTAACGTCATTGATTTAGTGTTGAAAGAAGAGGTGAATATTATAATCGGTACACAAGTGATTGCCAAAGGGCATAATTTCCCTAAGTTAACTTTGGTTGGAGTGATAAATGCAGATTTAGGACTTGAAAATTCTGACCTCAGGGCAGCAGAAAAGACGTATCAATTATTGCATCAAGTTGCGGGTAGATCTGGGAGGTTCAACGAAAAAGGAACGGTAATAGTGCAAACCAATAATCCTGAAAGTTTAATAATAAGAGCATTACAGCAGCAAAAAAGGGACTTGTTTTATGAAGTTGAACTTGAGTCAAGACGCAAAGCTAAAATGCCACCATTTAGTAGATTAATAGCGCTTATAGTTTGTGATAAGGATCAATTTGCAACGCAGAAAGCAGCAAGTGAGCTAACAAGCTTTTTACATAATCAATGTTCAACTACCTTTCAGCACTTGACGCTGAAAGAATTTGAAATTTTTGGCCCATCACCAGCAGCAATAAATTTTTTAAACAATAAATATCGTTATAGAGTGTTACTGAAAATACACAATAACCATAGTCTATTCATAAAGAAAAAGCTGAAACATTGCTGTAACTTGAGTTCAAACATTGCAATAACAATAGATGTTGATCCTGTGAGTTTCTTTTGATGTTATTTGAATTTATTTGACATTCACAGAATTAATTGTATTAATTTTTTAATCAATAGTTTGACTTTTATTACGATTTATTATATTATTGATATAATTAGAATAAGGAGATGGTATGCGTGATTTAATTAAGATTATTCATAATCGAAACGAGAGTCTTGAAAAAAACATTCAAGAGTTGAAAGATTATCTTACTGATGATAGAAAAATTGTGATTGAGAAAGAGTTATTCTCAGCAGCTATTGTAGATGTAATCTCTACAAAAGGAGATTTTATTAATGAACAAGCAGTGCAAATATACCTTATTTTGCATCACTGTATTAAACACTATAGTGCAAGGTCTAAGAAAGGAGAGATATTGTCATTTCAAAACGCAATGAATATTCTAGATGAAGCAGTACATGACTATATTACTCTTGAGGATTTCTATAAATTGATCAATTTTCGAGATCAAAGTGGAAATACATTATTACACCAAGCTGTTATAAGTAATAACACTGAGGCAATAGAAGCACTTTTGAAATATGGCGCAAATTCTTTGATAAGGAATAAAGAAGACAAAATGCCATTAGATTTAGCTCAAGAAGAAAAAACAAGAGAAGCACTCATTAAATCTATGAAAGACCAAGCTCAATCGAAAAAAGAAAGTGCTAGATGTAATGGTTTGATTGGTATCATACCTGGTGTTTTTCTTGGTGTTGGACTGGGTATTGGTAGTGCTCTAGTACCTTCAATGACTATTATATTATGCGCACTCGCAGTATCTGCTCTTGTTGCTGGAATAGCAGTTGGAGTGGCTATATATTTACTAAGTCAAGACTATAAACAGGCTAAATCGATAGAAAAAGCTGTTGATTCTCAACTCTCTTCCGTTGAGCAGAAAAAGGCTTATACAAATGAAGCAATGCTAAAAGATAAACAATAACTGTGAGTTTTTTAACATTAGATTTCTTGCATAACTGGAATTCGAAAGTTCCAGCGCATTTTACTTATTGGATCCCAGTGTCAAGCACTGGGATGACATCTGTTTATGCAAGAAATCTATTCATTTAAACCTTGTTTGAGAAAACGTAGCTATAAAAACCGCAGGTACCAGTTGGTTTTTATTAGCTAAAGTAAAGGTCAAGTATCTGGAATTCTGAACATAAGATCCCCCTGTGAAAAAAAGATTAGAAAAAATGCAGTGCACATACGACAGATATGCTCTGAAGAGGATACGCTACATTTTTAGTGAGTGTGATTTAAAAGTCTGCAGACCGAAGATAGATTTTTGAGCTCAATAAATATCTCTAACTGTAATTGTAATCAGATTTAAAATATGCGGAAGTAATTTTTTAGCTAATAATTCTGTCTTGTAGGAGTTTAACAAGAGAACCAAAAAGTTAGTGTCATAAATATTTTTATCAAAAACTATTTTAAAAAAATTTAAATAGAGTTGAAAATTTTTAAAGATGAGATACCCTACCTGTAATCTAATTATTAGTTTTTTATGTTACCAATAGAGGGTCAAATAAACGCTGCAGCAAATTTTCAAGCAGAAGACTTTGAGTCTAAAAATGCTACAGATCTTGATTATTTAGCTAATCCTCTAAGTGCTTCGAATGCAAAGCTAGAGAATAGCGTTAAAGCTAAAGATAAAAAGAATGAGGTACCTTTTTCCAGTAGAAGAGGCAGCTCGCATGTTTTAGAACTTTTTTCTAATGAAAGCGTTGAGATTAACATTCAAGATGAAACGCCTTGTGCCGCTCGGAGTGAATCAGGTATAGCTGGGCTGTTTAGAGGTATAGCTGGGTTATTTAAAGGCAGGGGTAGTATGAACATAAACCTTTATCAATCTAAAGTGCAACGTAGTTCTGCAATTGATTACAGTACTAGAGAAAGTATAGGGTCACGGCTACTAAATATCTGTAACGGAGAAGAAGATATCTCTTTTGATCAAGAGATTAATTTTTTATATCAAGAGGGTTGTTTGTATGATGCCTTATTGTTGCAAGATGAAGAAAATCAGGACACACCTTTACATGTGGCTATTAAAAAAAATCATGCTGATTTTGTAAAAAAGCTTTTGTGTATTCTTAAGGAGCCATACCGTGCGAATGAGTTTTACAAGCACAAATATTTTGAACATAAGGAAGAGAATGAAAAGCCGCTTTTCAAATTTATTAATACTAAGAACAAGGATGGAAAAGATGCAATTACTCTGGCTATTGAAGGTAATAATTCAGAATGCATTTCAGCTCTTTTTAACTACTTAACTGATAAAAATATTAACAGAAGAAAAGATGTTGAAAGTGAGTACACACCTCTACACGAAGCTGTGCTTCTTGGCAAAAGTGAAGCAATCAAAGAGCTTCTGAAATCAAGAGATATAGATACTGAACTCATAGATAAGGAATCTTACAAAGCATCTAATTATACTAATGACCAAGGGGCAATAGAATTATTTATTAAGCACTATAGTAGTAAAATTAGTGAGTGGCGTATAAAATTAGAAGATAATAATAAAAAATTAGCGCGAATTAAGTGCGTCCTAAGCAAAACAAAACTTGCTTGTGTATGCTTAGCAGCCTTTGGCTCTTGTTTTAGAATGTATGGAAATTCCCATGACATAATAAATGAAAAAGTGAGTGAAGATATGTTATATTATTCTCTTGCATTGCTTTCCAACACTACAGGTCTAATATTATTTTTTAATTATTTGATCGATACAATACTTTCCAAGTATGAAGAAAAAAACTCTAGTTTGAATAAAGAATCAAACAGTTATGTAGAAGAAAGAAATATGTTGAAAAATAAATTGCGTCATTTTCAAAAAAGAAATACTAGAACAAATACGCAAATATCTGAGATAATTTCAGTTCTAC
Source organism: Wolbachia endosymbiont (group B) of Xanthorhoe designata (assembly GCF_964028585.1). Taxonomy (NCBI): domain Bacteria; kingdom Pseudomonadati; phylum Pseudomonadota; class Alphaproteobacteria; order Rickettsiales; family Anaplasmataceae; genus Wolbachia; species Wolbachia endosymbiont (group B) of Xanthorhoe designata. The sequence goes on along the minus strand of NZ_OZ034794.1, from coordinate 78,262 downwards.
CTGAAGTAGAATCAAGCTGCAGTAGATTGTGATTACATTACTTTTTTTAAGATAAGTTCTGAGAAAAGTGGAAAATCTTTTTCATAGCCAATCAAACCAAGCTTTCTTTACGAAAGGTTTGATGTTATCATTTTATGCACTATCCTGAATTTGTTGAATGAACATTAATATAAAGAATTTAGTTCATGCTTTTTCTAAATTGCCAAGTTTAGGTCCATCATCATCAAGAAGGCTAGTTATACATCTGCTTCAAAACAAAGATAGGGTTATGCTACCCCTTGCATCTTTGATTAGAGAACTAGCGGATCTTATAATAGAGTGTAAGATTTGTGGGAATCTAGATACTAAATCGCCATGCTCTATTTGTATTAACCCAAAGCGTGACACCAAGCTAATGTGTGTAGTAGAAGAATTGGGTGATCTATGGGCATTTGAAAAAGGGAGTATATATTCAGGTATGTATCATGTTTTAGGTGGAAGGCTATCAGCAATAAATGGCATAGGTCCAAAAGAACTGAACCTTGATAACATTCCCAAAAGAGTTACAGAATTTAAAATTGAAGAGGTTATTGTCGCAATTAATCCAACATTAGAAGGCCAAGTTACTGCGCAATATATAATTGAATTGCTAAAGAACTCAAATGTAAAAATATCCCGCCTTGCTTGTGGCATACCGATAGGTGGAGAAATTGACTACCTAGATGAAGGAACGCTGAAGATAGCGCTTACTTCAAGACAGGATATTAAATAATATTCCATTTCTTCTGAGCAACACACTTTAAAAACACTGTAACATACTTCAGCCTAAAAACTTGCTTTACTAATTGAAAATATTGTATACTTAAAACATAATGTTTTAAAATGAGGAGTTGTGTTAACTTTTTTATTAGATGGAGTATATAATACTTATAATTGGTTAATTAAAAAATTAAGATCAATCGCTCTTGATTTTATTGCGTTGTTTAACAAAGAATACGCAGATAGTAAACGAATTGGATATATAATAAAAGATCATCTGGTTAAAAAAGATCTGATAAATATTGAGCCTGAACTTGAAATCAAATATGAACTAAAAAGAGATCTGATAAATATTGAACCTAAATTTAAAATCAAATATGACCCATATATCACAAAAATAGATTCTTCAAAAATGTTTAAAGTAATGGAACAAGAGCATAGATCTATTGAAAATCTGAAAAATGTGATTCAAGTGAGAATTGAAGATCTAGTTGGACGCGGGTTTAGCTATTCTTATGGTAGTGGAAGAGATCCTGTTTTTTATGCAATGAATCAGGCACATGAAATAAAGGGAATAACAAAAGATAATACGGACTTAGTTCTTCTTTTGCGGCTAATGTATGTTCATGTGCCTATAGATGAACATGGAGAACTATTAAAGGATCTTGTAAGGAATCACTCCGGTAATAGAGCTGAGATGATAGAAAAGTTATATCTACTTCAAGAAGAAGGTAAATTATCAATAAACAATCGTGAGAGTCTAGGTTGGATAATTAAAATATCTCCACTTATAGAGAAGGAGTATATTTCAAATGGAAAATTTCCTGTTATGCAAATGGTAAGTTCCGGCAATATAGATGATTTAGAAAAAAGGTTAAAAAAGATATAGAAGGAAGGGTGAAAGAATTAACCGGCATAGATATTCAATATAGTCCCGAAAGCAGCTTGAAGAACCTTTCCATTCATGCAGTGATAGAAAGTTATGGATTACTTAATAGGTAAATGATTGTCTGGACCCTTAACTTATAAGATACTATAGTAAAATATAGCATAAGGATCTTATGTGCTTTAAAAAACTTATATCATTAGTAAGATTCAGAAAAAAAGAAGAGGAGCAATTGCCCAAGGTAATAATTTGGGAGAATGATTGCTTAGGCTATAAACAAGTTGCAAGTAAATTTAGTTCTATAATCAAGACAATTGGTAAGTCTTTTTCTATTGTATCCTTAGAAGGATATGATAAATGGGGTAAGACGTTTTTTTTGAAAGAATGGGTAAAGGATCTAGAGCAGCAAAATGAAATTGCAGCTTATTACAGCGCATGGGATATTAGTGCTATAGATCAACCATTGCCTTCTTTTTTACATTTCCTGTTTGAGGATCTATTTGCATCATACGAAGTAAAAAGAAGTGTTATACAGCAATTTAAAAACATAAACCAAGAACTATTTTCTCTCAATACATTAGGAAAGCTAATCAGTAAATCTCCACTCGCTATGCTTTCAGTATTTCTCGATGCTGCAAAAGAGGCTGATAAGAAAGACATAGGTTTTGTCTTGGGTGAATTAAATCTTCTCCAAAGGAGAAAAGAGAACATTAGAGATTTTAAAATACAACTAGCAGATGTGGTTAACAAAATCAGAAAAGGTAAAAACATTTATATAATGGTTGATGATCTTGATGTATGCCGCCCTAAATTCATTGTTGATTTTTTAGAATCGATAAAGTACATGCTTGATGTAGAAGGATTGGTTTTCATTATCTCTGTTAGTCAAGATAAAAGTAACGTGCAAAGAGCAATCAGCACAATACTTGGACCAAATTTCAGCCTAAAATCTTTTACTGATCTCTCTTTGCATTTGCCAAAACAGCCAATAGAGAAATTTACAAGAAAGCTGTTTCAAAATATTGAATTGCCGAAAAAATCAAAGAGCTTAATTATAGATAGCTTTATATTTTATGCAGAAAGCTTCTCGTTATCATTAAAAGCAATACAATACTGCATAAAGAAAATAAAGCTATGTTATGCGAAAGCTGATCCAAATTTATTTACATTTTTAGTAATACTACAGTCAGTAAACACTAATTTGTATGAGGAATTATATTCATCACCTCAGAAAGCACTGGAGAAGATTGAGAGCGCTTTGATTCTAAACGATCAGGAAGAATGGGAAAAGCTTAAAACTTCTCTTGAGACTATTTTTAAAGAAAAAGAATCAAAGACTCACAAATCTTTGAAGCAAATAAGAGATATTATATTCTAGCACTTTCTTTTTAATTTGCATGACACAATGGTTGTGCTTATTCCAGTTTAGCATTGGAACCATAAGCTGGCTCACGTAAATTTTAGCATACATGACCTTGAAAGATCGCGTTGCAATACTTAAATTATTAGAATAGCAAGCTAATAATGGAGCTCAAAATGCACAACATACAAGAAACTGAAAGTTTAAAATTTGACGCTGAAGTAGGCAAAGTACTAAATATAGTAATTCATTCACTTTATACCAATAAGGATATTTTCTTGCGTGAGTTAATATCAAATGCATCAGATGCATGTGATAAATTGCGCTATGAATCACAATTAAATGCTGATTTATTAGATTCAAGTGATGAGTTGAAGATTACTATTAGCTCCAGTAAAGATAAGAATGAGCTGTATATAACCGACAATGGAATTGGAATGAACAGGCAAGATTTAATAGATAATCTTGGCACGATTGCAAGTTCTGGTACGCAAAAATTCTTGAATGCAATTAAGAATAATAAAGATTCGAGCCAAGCTGTAGAGCTGATTGGAAAATTTGGTGTTGGTTTTTATTCAAGCTTCATGGTTGCTTCAGAAGTTATAGTAGAATCAAGGAAAGCCGGAGAAGAAGAGTCTTGGGTATGGAAATCTAAAGGAGATGGAGAATATTCAATCAGCAAATTAGATGGTCAAATCTCTCGTGGCACAAAAATTACGCTCATCATGCGTCCTGAAGAAAGCGAATTTTTAGACAAATTCCGTATTGAAAACATTGTTACTACTTACTCTGACCACATAAATTTTCCCGTTGAGTTTGTAAATGAAGAGGGAAAAAGTGAAAAATTAAACAGCAAAGCTGCAATTTGGACTAAGCCAAAAAATGACGTTACTCAAGAAGAGCACAACGACTTCTTCCGCGGTGTTGCGCATGTAGGTGGTGAGCCTTGGATGATACTGCATAATAAAAATGAAGGTGCAATGGAATATACGAATTTGCTTTATGTTCCTTCTATCAAGCCTTATGATTTGTTTCATCCAGATAGACGCTGCTCTGTAAAGTTATATGTCAATAAAGTATTTATTACTGAAGATAATGTACAAATTATACCACAATACCTGCGTTTCTTGAAAGGTGTGGTTGATTCACCAGATTTGCCTCTCAACATCAGCAGAGAAACACTGCAGAATAATCGCGTTGTTGAGCAGATTAGGAAATCCCTAACTAAACGCGCGGTATCAGAGCTCGGCAAAAAAGCAAAAGATAATTTAGAGGAATACACAAAATTCTGGGGCAATTTTGGTGCGGTGTTAAAAGAAGGTCTTTGCGAAGCTATGCCAACTGATGAAAGAGAAGCATTGCTTTCCATTTGCAGATTTCATAGCACCAGCGATGATAAGCTAGTTAGTATTGATGATTATATAAGCAGAATGAAGCCTGAACAGGAACATATCTATTATCTCACAGGAAATAGTCTCGATTCAGTAAAAAACAGTCCACAACTTGAAGGATTTGTCAGTAAAGGATTGGAAGCGCTTCTATTTGTTGATCCAGTTGATGATTTCTGGACTAGCGTGATTCATGAATATAAAGATCAAAAATTTAAGTCCGTGACCCGTGCTGATGTTGATTTAGAAAAATTCTCTTCAGAAGAAGGTAAGAAAGATGAAGAAAATAAATCAGATGAAAACAAAAGCGAAGAAAACGCGGATTCTATACTCGAATACTTCACCAAAGTTCTTGGAAGCTTAGTAAAAAGTGTAAAGATCTCTAAGAAATTAACCGACAGTCCTGTGTGTCTAGCAGTTGATGAAGGAACTATGGATCTTCGTATGGAGCGTTTTTTACGTGAACAGAAGCAGCTAAATTACCGCACGCCAAAAGTACTTGAAATTAACATTAAGCATCCTTTGATAAGAAACATAATGGAATCTCACGCTGAAAATGGTGAAAATCCAACACTTGGAGATATGATTTACTTATTGTTCTATCAAGCTTGTATAGTGGAAGGTGAAGAGATGGAAGACGTAAGTCTGTTTGCTAAAAGACTCAATAATTTGCTTGGCAAAATTTCTGTTTAATGCTATAATGAACTTAGCTAATGGTCAGGGGGGTAAATCATGGGTGGTTGGAATTTACTTGGTGGGCTCATGCCGCCAACAACAAATCATGCAGAAGAAAAAGAGCGTCGCCATTCCAGAGATTCAGGTGCTGAAGAAGAATTCGAAATTTTAGAACAAGAAGAAATTAAGGAGCATCGTCATTCTGGAGATTCAGGCAATTGTTCAGAGGTTGAGGAAGGACAAAATACTAACAGAGCAATTGAATTGGAATTTCAGCTAACACAATCTTTGCTAAGTCAAGTAAAGGCAAGTGAGAATAATAGGAATGCAAATTCTGGCAAGCAAGCACAACTTGATCTAGAAAGAATGGATTTTGCAATTAATGGGCAAACAATAAGTAAAGAGTATGTGCGCGAGTTATATTATCAGCACAACTACTTAATTTTAAATGAAAATTATCGCACATTTGCTAAACAAGTTTTCACAGGAATGTTTAAATATGCTGAAGCAGAAGTTCCAAATGATAATATACTAGAAGAATTAATTACTAATTGCAATCAGGCTGGTTATGAATTTGCAATGTATAGCCACATTCATCCTATATTTAGTCAACATAGTCTAGTACCAACAATCCCTAAAAAATAATAAGTCTTTATTGTAATAGTGCAGAATCTGTCAATGTTGAGTATAGTGATACTATAGTTATAAAAATTCAGATCGACTAGAACAATATGAATCTGATAGTAAGCTAGAGTTTACGCTTAAATCTCAGGATGGTAAAGTAGAGTATGAAAATGATAAAGTAACACTTATCATTCCTGAGCAATTAGAGAATTACAAAGCTGATGGCAAAAGTTTGTTAGATGAAATAAATAGGCATTTCGAAGATGAGGATAATAGAATTACAGAGACTCTTGAGAAAAATATGAATGAAGGACCTAAGTCATTTTCTGCTGAAGATTTGTCTATTACTGAAAGTTCACCTGATAATAGTGAAGTAACAACTAGAGCAGTGGCTGATCCAGGCATTTTGGGTAACATTGTAAATGTATTTATAGGTGCTGCAGAAATTGGTACAGGAATAGCAACGGAATTATTGTGGCCTCAAGATCAAATTCGTGTAGAGCCAAGACGTAATGAGGAAGAATTTACTATTATTCCTAAAAATTTAACCTTTGATGAATTGACAGATGTTATAAATAAAGCAAAAAATTATGGTGATTATGCAGATTTAGATAAAACTATAAATAATATAGAGGAAAGCGATAGATTTATTACTGATTTGAATTGTGGTAATTTGAAGGATTTTTGCTCTCAACAGCTTAATTTGACTGATCATACGCACAATGTGCTGTTGAATAATAGTTATGATGAAACAAATGGTTATTATAATTATTCAGTAAAAGAGCTTTCACTACTAGCCATTGCAGCTAATGATACGCTTGTGGAAAGATATGCAAAAACGCATAAAAGTATATTATTTACGTAAGATGAAGGTCTCGATAGGCTACTTATTGGTGTTGGTGGACAGCGCTATACTAAGCTTTTATTAGAAGATTTGGAAAAAAATCGAAGTACTATTCTACCTTGGAATAACATATGTGAAAAACTTCGAAGGGCGTTGTCTATTCGTAATCAAGAATGCGTGAAAGCGGTATTAGATAAATTTAAAGATACTGAAGCCAGGTCTAGAGTTTCTGATATGTCAGAAAAATTTTTGCACTATGCTATACAACAAGATTTTATAGATGTAGCAAAGACTATTATTAATCATAAAATTGCTGATATTAATAGTATAGACAATTCAGGGCATGCACCTTTGCATTGGGCTGTGGCACGTAATAATTTAGAATTAATGGGCTTGCTTATTGGAAATGGCGCTGAAATTGATATTCAAGATGAGAGGCATGGCAGAACAGCTTTACATTGGGCTGCTTACCATGATAAATTTGAAATAGTAAAATTACTTGTAAACAAGGGAGCTGATCGGAACATTAAAGATAGAGATGGCAAAACAGCTTTAGATCTGGTAGGAACGAAAAGTTTATATTTGGCAAGGGAAGAAAACAGGGAAAAATCTTCTAGTGAATCAAAAATCACAAAATTTCTTGAAGGTTTAGATGATAAAACACCTTTGCATTTAAATATTAAAAAAGATCCAGAATCCAAAAACATTGATAATCAACGGCCACAAAGGAGTATTGTTGATAAAGAAGAAAATATTATGAATAATAAAAAGGTTTCAATAGAAGAAACTATAGATAATAATAATTATAGGAGGGGTAAAATGCCTAAAAATATAGAAGAGAAATTGTCTAATGCTATCTTCGCTCTTAATTATGAAGAAGTAATGTCTTTAGTGGAAAAGGTAAGGAAAGAGGACGATAGTGTAGACACAAAGCAAATCTTGAATAAAGCCTTAGAAGACGCTAATAAGACGGAAGTTGGTAAGAAAGATAAACTATCTCAAAGCAAGCTCGCAAAAATTAAAATATTTCTTGAAAAAGAGTTCGAGCATGTTGCTGCATTATCAGTGAGTGGTAATATAGCTGCTACTGCAAGTAGCCAAGAAATTCCTGTAGTGGAGCGTAAAGAAAGCGAGCCGGATTCACCATCACTGAGTTCTGAAGATGATGATTTTTCTAAACTTGAAAGTGACGATTCTGCTAGAATTTCTTCAGATCCTCCTTCGTTTGATATTATTTCTGAAACAGAAGTACCTGAAACTGCAGCAGAAATGCCTTCAATGGTCACTGAGGAAAAGTCTGATGATCTAAATGACGAAAAAGATAATCAGAATTTGACAATACCTACAGCTGTAGATGAGGGTATATCGCCTATTCCCGAAAGTCAATGTGGTACTGCACACAATGAAGAAGATTTTACTGTTCCATCTCAATCATCATCATTAGGTTTTGCAAATGAAAGTGTTAATACCGTAATATCAATTGATAATAACAGAGAAAAGCAAACTTCTAATAAACCCGCCAAGTGTGTAGAACAAGTTGCTAACGAAAATATACAACTAAAATCAGTAGCTAATAAGCAAGCTAGTAATAGCAACAAAATTTACACAAAAGAGAATAGCGTTAAATGGCCTACTGTGGCTACATGGATGTTTGCAGTAACTGGAATCTTGCATTAGCTGCTGCACCAGCTGCATATTTTGCTCTCGGTACTAGTCTGCTAGTAGCAGGAGTAGCAGCAGGTATTGGAGCTTTCTGTATAGTTGCTGCTATAGCTGTACATTATTATAATAAGGCACCTTCAGGTCCACTTAAAGGATCAGATGTTGAGGAGATTGTTCGTAACGCTGCTGTAGGAGCAAGTTAAGAAATAGTAGTCTATCATTTAATAATTTATTATAATTGTATTGATTATTAATAGATAAGAACTTGGTAGACTACGAAGAGATGCTTGCTAAGTTGACAAAATTGCCATTTAATGCTACACTTAGCTTAGCTACTAATTAGGAGGAAAAACATGTTAGGTTCAGATTTTGTATCACAGAAATCAAACAAAATTTTAAAGAAATCAGATTCTAGGGATTCTGGCACTGAAGAAGGGTTTGAAATTTTAGAACGAGAGGAAAAAGGGCGCCGTCGTTCTGAGGATTCAGGTAATGAAAGTCAAGAGGAATCTGGCGTTAATAATTCTGATACTAAATCTAGTGCAGTAACTACGTTAGAATTTCAGCTAACACAATCTCTGCTGGGTCAAGTAAAGGCAAATGAGAATAATGAAGATGTAAAGTCTGGTAACACAGCTTATCAAGACCTATATAGAACGGATTTTTTTGTAATCAATGATCGCACTATAGATAATAGTTTCATTAAAGGGTTATATGATAAATATAATGAGGGAGATGATAAACGTCTGTTTGCAAAGTATGTTTTTACGGAAATTTTTAAACATGCTAAAGCAGAGGTTCCGAATGATTCCCTCATAGAGGCATTAACTACAAGTTGTAATCAAGCGGGGTATATGGCTTTCCTTGCTATCCGAATATATAGTATATTAATAAAATATCAGGTACTTTCTAGCGATTCTTACAAAAAGATCATGTACATCGATTGTTCTGATGAGAATTATGTACGCATTAACTATAAGTCATCAATGGTGGCACGCAATTCTGATGAGCCAGAGAAGGAGATATGTGAATTAGACAGTTTACTTAGATTCACACTTAAATTTCATAATGGTGAAGTAGAGTATGAAAATGGTAAAGTAACACTTATCATTCCTGAGGAATTAAAAGCTGGTAGGGAAAGTTTACTAGACGATATTAATGAACGTTTCACAGATTATGATAATGATGGATTTATTCGTTTACACGTTGCAGCACAAAAAGGTGATGTTGAGCTTGGCAGGCGTTTACTAGAATGTGGTGCAAATATTGAGATTAAATCAAAAACAAAAGTAGGTGGTGACACTGCACTTCATTTAGCTGCTAGAAATGGTCGTAAAGATTTTGTGAAGCTTTTACTTGATAGCGGTGCAAATGTTAACTCAGTGAGCAGTACAGGCAGCAGAGTAACTCCTTTACATGAAGCAGCATATAGTGGACATTTAGATGTTGCGGAATTGCTAATAGAGCGCGGTGCAACAGTTGATGCTAAAGAACGATATAATCTTACTCCTTTGATGTATGCTTCTGCAGAAGGTAATTCGGCAATGGTGGAATTACTTTTAAAAAAAAGGCAGATCTTTATTTACAACATCATAATGGTGAAACTGCATTGCACTTAGCTGCTAATAATGGTCATTCTGATGTAGTTGCCATCTTAATAAGTGCAGCAGAAGATAAAGAAAGGTATGTTAATATGCAAAGCAATAATATTGGTACTGCGTTGCATGTTATAGCTTATAATTGAAAAATAAATGAAGGGCATAAAAAATCTGCAAAATTGCTAATAGACAATGGTACAAGCCCGTATTTAGAAAACGATCCAATTATTAATAAACCATTAGATACTCTTTTGAAAGGAAGCTCTTTAGATATGGCAAAAAAACGAGGAAATAAGGGATTTTTGGAATTTACGTCATCTTTAGGCTATTCAGCAACCGTACCAAGCAATTCAAAGAATGATCCACAAAACACAAAAAAGTATGTCGTAGCTGCTTCTGCACTTGCAATAACTGGTATTGCCTTAGGAGGAGCTGTTGCAGTTTACTTGGAAATGTTAGCAATAGGAATAGCAGTTGCAGTTTGTTGTCTTATTGCAGCTACAATTACGTACTGCCATAGGCCTAAAAGCTTAGTTGAGGATAATCAGGTCAAAAAGGTTATGCAGACAGAAGAATATCCGTCTAAGTAATAAATATAGTAGTCTATCACTTAATAATTTATTATAATTGTATTGATTATTAATAGATAAGAACTTGGTAGACTACGAAAAGATATTTTCAAGTAAAATCAAAGATATAAAAGAAGAAGGGCGCTATCGTGAATTCACACATTTTGCATCATTACCTGGCAAACTTCCCTATATTATGGATTATGAAAGAAATAGAGAGGTTATTGTCTGGTGCAGTAATAATTATCTGGGAATGTCACAAAACGATAGTGTCATTGCTGCGATTCAAAATTCATCTGTTGGTGCTGGAGGAACAAGAAATATATCAGGTACAACAAAAGAAGTTGTTGAGCTCGAGAAGTCTTTGGCTGACTTGCATCAAAAAGAAGCTGCTTTAACTTTTGCTTGTGGCTACCTTGCCAACCAAACTACGCTTAGCACTTTGTCGTCTGTTATTCCGGGTGTGGTAATTTTTTCAGATGAGAAAAATCATTCTTCAATGATAGAAGGTATAAAATCAGGAAAAAGACCGAAGCACATATTTAGGCATAATGATGTTGATCACTTAGAGCAGTTGCTAAAGTCTATAGATATAAAAACGCCGAAAATAATAGCACTTGAATCTGTATACTCAATGGATGGTGATGTAGCACCGCTTGAAGCGATATGTGATCTAGCAGATCAGTATAATGCAATTACCTATTTGGATGAGGTACACGCAGTTGGTATGTATGGACCGCGCGGTGGCGGAATTGCAGAAAGAGAAGGTTTGATGGATAGAATAACTGTTATTCAGGGTACATTATCAAAGGCTTTTGGAGTGATGGGTGGGTATATAGCATCTTCAAAGAACTTGGTAGATGTAATAAGAAGTTCCGCTCCAGGATTTATTTTTACCACTGCAATGTCACCCGTTTTAGCAGCAGCAGCAAAGGCAAGCGTTGAACATTTAAAATCAAGCAATGTTGAAAGAGAGAAGCAAAAGCAGGCTGCCCAAAAAGTAAAAGACTCACTGAGAAATGCAGGAGTGGATTTTATGCAAACAGAAACTCATATAATTCCAATCATAATTGGTAACCCCGAGTTATCTAAAAAAGCATCAAAATTGTTATTTGATGAGTATGGAATATATGTACAACATATAAATTACCCAACAGTTTCAAAGGGGACTGAGCGCTTCCGTATTACCCCTACGCCTTACCATACAAATGAAATGATAGAGAATTTAACAGAGTCTCTTGTAAAAGTTTTTGAGAAATTATCTGTTTGTGTCTGTTGTTGAGTTTAAAGTTGCCAAGAATAAGGTATCTATTTAAAAGCATGGTTAATGTACAAAATCAGTGCTTTATTTCTTGTCATGAAAGTAGCTGACACTGGGTATCCAACTAAATTGGTAAACACTTTACAACGTTTTTTGTGCAAAAGGACTAGATGCCATTGTCACACACTGACTATTTGTTCCTATAGTTGTCTTTTCTCGTCTATCTTATTTTGCCACCCTGCTGCAATGAGGGGTAGGTAAGACCATTTATTATTTTCACTCGTGACTTTTGCTCTTTTGAATGAACTTTAGTTTATATCTCCAGCAATGACAAGCGCGTTATCTTCCTTTAATCTCCCACCGCTTTCTTGCAGAAAAAGCCTACCGAGTGAAGTTTTATATTTATTAATTCCAGAGTAAATTATTCCATTGTATCTTCCGGCAGCAAGATATGCAAAACCTAGTACCGTTGAGCCAAGGGAGCGCAGATTATTATTGTCAAGTGGTAATTTATTTAACAAATTACCACTTATGTCTATTATTCCCCCTTCACGAGCTTTCATCCGCATTTTTACATGGCGAGATTTGAAATCTTCAAGAAAAGCTCCTTTCTTTTCCTCTGCCCAAAAAGTTTCTCTAAGGGCTGGAGCATCAATCACAGCTGCTACAACTCTGTTTTTATGAATGAGACAAACTGATACTGCAAAATAAACCATACAACTAAAAAGGTTTTCCTTGCCTTCTATAGGCATAATAAACCAAGTATAACCGCCGTCTTTTAGATCTTGGCCCCCATCATCTTCAAAAATAAAGCCATAGTTCTGGTTGTAGTTTTTCAAGCAATCGTATATAAGTTGCTTGGATTTTGAATAAGTTTTATTGATAAAGTCTGCTGACTTAACGCTTGAAATTTGCAATTCATTAAAATCACGTATAAGCTGCTTGGAGGCACTGCGTACAGAATCAAGCATCACATTGATTCGTGGTGATGAAATGGCCATTTACTCTTTTACTCTTTCGTAATAGCTGTTATCAGGAGTATGTACTACAATTTTATCCCCTTCTTTTATAAATTGAGGCACGTTAACACGTATTCCGTTTTCCAAAATTGCAGGCTTATAAGAAGCAGTAACAGTCTGCCCTTTGATAACAGACTCTGTTTCTTTTACAGTTAGTGTAACGTGATCAGGCACATGTGCAGAAATTATTTTATCTTGATAAGTTATTACTTTAATTTTCATATTATCTTGCAAATAAGCCTTCTTTTCCCCTAATAAGTCTAAATTTATAACAATCTGCTCGTAACTACTTGGATGCATAAGATTTACGATATTCCCTTCAGTAAAAAGATAAACATATTCCTCTTCATCTAAAATTGCCCTTCTGATTGTTGCATCAGAGCGAAACCTCTCATAGTACTTTGCTCCTGTTTGGATATTTTTCATTTCAGCTTGTATATATGCACCACCTTTACCAGGTTGAGTATGCATAATACTTACAACCAAAAACAACCCACCGTTATGTTCTAGTACCTGACCTGGCCTGATATCATTAGCCCTTTCTGCCATAATTACACTTTTAATTTAGTCTGATGATTATAAATAACTTTATACAAATATCAAAATTTTTATTGGCCAATGAATTCTGGCATGTTGATTACTATATACCTTTCCTTCATGTTGATGTATGGAAATACTTCTTTAGTAAAAGATAACATAATGTTTTTTTTTGTGCTGATAACCAAAATTTCTAATATATCCCCCGAGCCGAAATTATGCACAGACTTCACATAACCATATAATTCATTACTCTCTAGTCTTGCTTCCATATTCACAAGATCATCTTGGTAAAATTCATCCTCATCATTTAACTGTGGTAGCTTATTTCTCTCTATATATAACTTTTTATTTCTTAAAAGTTCTGCTTCATTACGGGAGTTCACACCGCTAATTGTTGCTATTACTAAATTATTACTGACAACAGACACCAAGCTTATTTTATAATTTTCACTTCCGCTTATTAGTTCGCCATATAGGAAAATATTTTCGGGCTTTTCAGTAAAGGTTTTTATCTTAACAGCTCCTTTGATTCCATGGGGAGAAGTAATTATTCCGAGGCATATATTCATATTAATATGATAGTTGAAATCAGCTTTTTGTCTATAGAATTGACAATTTACTGAATTAACATACAATTAATATTGTGATAATTATAGTGGGTAATGTGTGAGTTCTATCAGCAATCAAGAAAAGCAAAGTATTATAAGTGGCTTAGAAGAAATCAACTGTAATTTGCAAGGTGAATCTATAAAACTTGATGATACAAAGGAATCTATAATAGTAGCACGTCGTAAACCTGTTGTTGAAGAGGTATTAGAACATCTACGCAACTCTTGCACTACTAACTGTAATGTTATGATCGATGCAGAAACTGGATTTGGCAAGACTTATGATATTGGATTGTGGAGTCATGTACTAGCCCAAGCAGGGTTTCATCATCTGGTTGCAGTACCAAGTAGTGACCTAGTGAATCAAGCTAAAAAAATGATGAGTAGTGCATTTACTGTAAACATTAGGACACCTAAAACTGCTGAGGAAATTAAAAATGCACTGAAGGCAACTAAACCTACAACAATTATAGTGACACATGACCTGTTATTGCAGCAAGAAAATGATCGTAAATTTAAAGACCAAAATACCAAGTTGTGGATTAGTGTTGATGAAGCAGACAGTATTAACAAGCAGCAGGATTTTGAGAACATGTGCAAGCTTGATGAGGAATATCCTACAACTTACCTCACTGCAACACCAAAGAGAAGGATTTTAAATAGATGCGGAAAAGTTATCAGCCCGACAAGATTGAGTAGACGTTGTATTGCAAACGCCATCGAAACAGCAAGTGTTATTGCAAAAACCAATAGGATAACAAATTTCAATCAAGCACTTGTAGTGAACATTGCTACCTCCATCATATCTTTAGCTATATTGTTTCCTATTATAAATAGTAATGTTGCTGCTGTAATTGGTCTAACTTCAGATTATTGGCTCTATTTTGCTTTGATTGGAAACCTATATTATACAATTTCTATGTTTATATTTGGTATGGTAATGTGGCCAGTTTGGTGGACGCTAACTAAAGTAACTGGGGTAGAGTCAAGAGAATTGCTTTCTAGATTTCTTGCTAACGTGAGTAGCTTATTTACTAGAGAAAAATCGAGCCCAGCTCATGAGTATGTTGAAGAAAGCGAAGAAGTTTTTAATTACAATAAGCTTGTTGATACCGATGATTTATTAACTTCTATGAGATGGAATGTGCAAAGCCCAATTGGAGAAAGTGCTCTGCTTTTAGCTGATGATGTGAATAGTATGGTTAATCTTAACTTTGCGTTGCAGGGTAAGGATAATCTAGTATATGAAGGTGGTACGCGTTATGAAGTGTATAATAAATTTAAGCCTGAAGGGATGTCGTATCAAGACTACAGGCTCCAATTACGTCAATTAAACTTTATAAACTGCGTTAAAAAGCAACATCCTAGTTTGACAGAAAAGCAGATATCTGAATTAAAAGAAAAGGTGGATTTCAGTAGTACTGCTGAATATCTAAAATATAGAGTAACGCATTCAATGATCGATCTTACTCTCTCATATTTAATGAAGTGTGATAATATTACCTTAGATAAAAAAAGGAGAGAAGATTTAGGTGGGTTAATAGAAGATGTTAAAAGTAATGTTAGTACTACTATCAATAGTATAAACTACCTATTTAGGCTCATAAATGTTAGCACTACTGACGATAACAATATTATAAGCTATCTAAAGGAAAAAGGCTTTAGTGAGCAATTTGCTAGAAACAAGCTCTTACCGCAAATCAAGTTAGTAATTAAAGCATTGCGTCAAGGTGATAATGAGCAATGCAGGTTAATAGTTGATAATTGGCGCTTAAGCAAAGAGCTCCATGACCTTATGGAAAGAGAGGAAGGTATACTACATAGTCTCATTGATTTCTGCAAACAAAATAAATGTATCTTTGCAGGAATTGGGAAAAATGATCTTGGTATTGGAGAAAACAGACCCTTTTCAGCGATAATACATAATCAGATAGGTGGATATCGAACTCTTTATTGTGATTATGAAAAAAGAGATTTTGATTCATTGGCTAAATATGCGTTGACAACGGTTATAGATGGATCGAAAGGTCGTGGATTTGATAGTGAATATAATCATGTTGCATCAATATTTGCAGATTCGGTTAGTCAGTTCAATAATCCATCTGAAGCCCTACAGAATCTTGGAAGAAATAGAGAGCGTAATGAGAGCAGACAATCATGGTTTTTCGTTGCTGCAGGTGAAAAAGTTGAGCTATTTGTGAATAAGATCTTAGCAAATTTTAAAAACGAACCACAGAAATTTTGTCAGAAAGTTTTGTTTCCAGCTACTAATAAATACAATAAGTTGCTAAAAAATAGAATGGGAGAAGAACTTGGAAGAAAAATAGAAATCTATATTAGTAAAAATATTGATGCATTAGGAAATATTGATGATTTAGCTCTGAAGAAGTTTTCTAGTGATTTGATAAAAGAAACGTATGAAAAAATTCATGATATAAATGATTTTGATGTCAAAAAGACAGAACAAGATTTACATAGGATTTTAAAAAGTACAGAGGCATACCTTCGTTCATATGAGAACAGAATTAAAAACAACGGTACATTATCTTGCACACGCTCAGCTTTATTTTTTGTGGGGAGTGCTATAACAAAGGTAATGTATTATCTTTGGGCAGGGTTTGACTATTTAGTCTTTTTGGCTAAAGCGTACAATATAGATAAATCTGGAGATACCAGTGCAAGAGCGTATGTACACATAATCAGAAACTGTCACTGTGAAAGTAGTGTGAAGGCGCAAAATGTATTGGCTCATGCATTAGAAATTGCCAAAGAACATGACAGCAGTTTCAAAAGAAATAGTTTGTACGAAGGCAATGAGGATAGATGTAAAGAAAAAATCATCTCATATTTTCAATCTAAGCAATATATACGTGCATTAGATAGAACAATTGCTCAAATTGAAAATAAACACTTGGTAACAATTTTAAAAGCTATAGGCTACATAGGCAATACTGATAAAATGGCACAAGAAATTAAAGATTTTTTATGTGATTTAAAGAATTTAAACTGCGTGGAATTTAGAGAAAAGTATTATCAAGGCAACTTATATCAAGAAAGCAAATTATACAAAATCAATAATCAAGTCAGTACGATAATTGATGAAATTGTAAGGTGTCATAAGTGGCATCATGGAATAGAGGACTGGGAACTCAAATTAAAAACCAATCATAATATTTTTGAAGTCAGAGTTAACAATGATTTTTCTAAGTTACGTGAGAAAAACTTTAACAAACGCTCTAAAGAAAGGACATATCTAGGTAGAGCTATGTTACTTATTGGGTTTATAATTTCAATGGAGCTTATAGGTAGAATATCATCAGGTCAGACCATGCCATTGCCTTTACTTTGCGGTTTTATAGTATTTGGACCACTGACATTCTTGTGTGGTGCATTGTTATATGAAATAACGACCTATTTAGTGAGAGGAGCATTTTTTACTTTTGGAGTGCCAGTTGTGTTAGGGGAGCTATTTAAATTCATTGTTAAAAACAGTTTAATGCAGAAGTTATTAGATGTGGCATTATCGTTTGGTAACGGCGCTTTCTTAGGTGTTGAGAAGAGTGCCGTGCAATCTTTTATATTTGAAGATGCAACAAAATTTGATTCATTAAGTGATATAAATGAGCTTACACTGATAAGAGAACAGGAAAAGGCAAAGTGTACAAATGAAGTAGCTGATAAAGTTGTAGCTACTGCTTTATCTGCAATTTTGATACAGCCAACAACTAGTGAGCAGGAAGGTTTAGTTTTTAACTAGAACTTTTCAGATAAATACTGAGTGAGGATTTCAATGCCTTCGTCAATCTCTTCTTCAGTGATAATGAGTGGAGGCAAGATTCTTACAACGTTATCTGATGTTACTCCAACAGTAAGTAAACCGCGGTGACTTAGCTCTTCTGCAAATTTTTGATTATTCATTTTTACTTTTATTCCTAGCATCAACCCTTTTCCTCTCACTTCTTCTATCATTGGAAACTTGCTTGCTAAGTCCTCTAGTTTATTTTTTAAAGACTTACCTCTAATTTCAACATTTTCTAAGAAGCCAGGGCTGAGCAATTCATCCAATACAGCATTACCTACTGAAGTTGCAAGTGGATTACCACCAAAAGTAGAACCATGCATACCGACCGCCATGTACTTAGCAACCTTTTCAGTTGCAAGACAAGCCCCCAGAGGGAAACCTCCTCCTATTCCTTTTGCAAGAGCAAGTATGTCAGGCTTAATTCCTATGTGTTCATATGCAAATAACTTTCCCGTCCTACCAGCACCGCACTGAACGCAATCAAAAAATAGCAGTATGTCGTTTTCGTTACATAGTTCTCTTAGCTCTTTCATGAAGACTTCACTCATTACTTTAATACCACCTTGTCCCTGTATTGGTTCTATTAATATAACACCCATGCCATTAGAAATTGCTTTCTTTACACTCTCAATATTGGGCTCTATGTTATCACACCAGTCAATATAAGGATTCAGTAATTCAGAAAATTTCTGTCTATCGTTTGTTGCACAAGTTAAAAATGTCCTTCCATGAAATGCACCATGAAATGTTAGAATTCTATAGCGATTTTTATTACCTTTTCCATTTTGATAGGCCCTAGCGATTTTAAGTCCACATTCCACTGCTTCTGATCCAGAATTTGCAAAAAATACAGTATTAGCAAAGCTATTGTTTATTAAATTTTCTGCAAATTTGTTGGCAGTAGATATATTATAGGTATTTGATATATGCCATAGTTTTTCTCCTTGTAATTTTAGGACATCAGTTAATCGTGGGTTGGCATGACCTAAACTGCTAACAGCTATTCCAGAGTGAAAATCTATATAGCGCTTATTATCGATATCATACAAGTAAATACCTTTGCCATAAGAAAAATTTATGTTAATAGGAGAATAAACTGGGAAGATAGGAGAAATTGTCATAAAAGTATGATATGCTAATTTTTTATTAATACCATAAAAGACGTTATTTCACAATGAGAAGAATATGTATAAATTAAGTAAATCAATGTTTATTACACTAAAAACAAATAGATATACAAAAATTATCTCACTATTCTTATTAATTTTTGTGGTTTTATTGGGCACAATATACCGCAATTATTCATTAAAGAATAATTTTCTTTCTTTTTACCGCAATTCAAATGCAAACTTAAAAGATCTATTGGAAAATAGTATAATAAAAAAATATCATTATTTACTAATAGAAAAACATCATATTAAATATAACAGTTTTGATTACATAAACCAGTTGGTAAAATTGCGTGCTGAATTGTTACAATCAGTAAGCAAAGCAAGAAATTTTAGCTTAATACTGTATGATCAAAATGCCAGAGTAATTTTCAGTAATTTTAATACTCAAGGTCATGACTATGAGCAGTTGCTTACAAATGATGAAATTGATAAATTGCTAAGCAATCAAGAAATATTTTACGCTACAGGAAATACATTAACTTCTACTTTCCCTATATTTCATGAAGATGACATTAAGCCTTCATTTTTTTTGAAGATCATTCAAAGCTATAATGACTCTTATATTATGGTATATAGTCTATTTTCAATATTAATGGGCTTATTACTAGTTATCTTAATACTAATAATGCTTTATTTGCACCTTTCCAACACCCAAATGCTAGCCAAGCAGCATAAAACTAATATTGAATTACAAAGGGTTAAAGAGGCATTAGAGCAAGAAAATGCAAATAAGATAAAATTTTTTGCAAGTGTTACACATGAGTTGCGTACACCTCTTAATGCTATTATTGGATTTGCAAAGTTGATCAAAAATGAAACTTTAGGTTCGGTAGATCACTCTGAATACAAGGAATACGTAGACGATATATATAATGCTGGTACACATTTACTTGCTTTGATTAATGATGTGCTCGATTTTTCTAAAGCTGAATCAAGTAGTTTAACAGTAGAGAAAGTGAAGTTTAATCTGAATAAGATAATAGATTCGTGCTTAAAAATGTTATCACCTAAACTAAAAGAAACAGGTATTAGTTTAAAGAAAGAGATATCTGATAAACAATTATTAGTTATCGCCGATCCCAAAAGAATGAAGCAAGTTATAATAAATTTGTTATCAAATGCAATCAAATTCACTCCTCAAGGTGGTTTAATAAGAATGATTATTAAAGAGAATATAGAAAAAAATTTATTAACTATTGAGTTTCATGATAATGGAATAGGGATAATGCAGCAGGACATATATAAAGTTATGTCCGTTTTTGGCCAAGCAGATTCGGGATATAGAAACGAAGGCACAGGTATCGGATTACCTCTAAGCAAGAAATTAGTAGAGTTAATGGGTGGGACTTTCAACATTCAAAGTGAAGCAAAACTTGGTACTACGATAATATTGAGCTTCTTTTATGAAGAGCAAACATGTGAAAAGTTGATTGATTTTTAGTAAAATATATTTGATATTGCACTTTTATATCTAGTACATTCCTAAGTCATACTGACGTGATACCTCTTGGCTAATAATAAGCAGCGGAATGTAAGTAAATTAAACTTTTTTAGCTATACTTCCTGAAAACACTTTATAATTCTTGAGCATAAAGAAAATTCCTTTAATAATGAAGCATGCTAATCAGGAACTTAATAAAACAAGCAACTCAAGTAGGAAATAGTGAAAACGTAATACAATATGTCAAATATCTCTATCAATTTGAGAAGTTTAGAAATATATTAAACCTCACTTTGTCACTAATAAAGCAAAATAGACTCTCGTTTGAAATATATCAAGAAGGATTAGTGGATATGGAAGAGGGAGTGTGTAAGACAATTCGTTCTTCTGGTTTAAATAAGTATGTTATTGTGCTAAGAAGGTCAAATCCTTACATCATAGTACATGAACTTTCACATATGGTTGAAAATGAACTGAACTTAAGCTTAGAGCAAGAATTTCTCTATAAAGTTTATCAGGATATTGAGCAGAACTTAAAGCAGTCAAATATTCTGGTACAAAAAATTATTGGTCAAATTATATTTGAAGAGATACAAGCTTATCAAACTCCAAAATCACGTGCGTCTGAGTTATTCGCACGCTATTTTGAGCTGTTTGCTTGGGCTCAGGAAGTTTATCCTAAAGATAAAGAATATCTAATTCGCACTCAAGATTTAAACAGAGTATTTCTTGCTACTAACCAATGGAAAAAGAGCTACCTAGATCTACAAATAATGGAGAGAATAGATAAAGAAGTAAAGGAATATAGCGATAAAACTGCTTTTAAAGATATAAACAAAGTACAAAGCAGTTGGACTAATAAATTTTCTCCTGGAAGCAAAAAAATTGGTTCTATATTTGAAGATGATAATTAGCTCAGCAGAATATAGTTAACTTCTTCAACATTTCAAGTTATAGTTCTCGCAATTTAAAGAGTTCAAATATATATGAAAACCATTTTAGCGATTGAAACAAGTTGCGATGAAACTGCAGCAGCAGTTGTAAATAGTGATAAGCAAGTGCTTGCTCAGGAAATTCTTTCTCAGGCAGAGCATAAAAAGTGCGGTGGAGTGATTCCTGAAATAGCATCACGCGCTCATATGAAGCATTTAAGTGGTTTAATAAAAAGTGCTATGGAAAAATCTAACCTTAATTTTCGTGATTTGGATGCAATTGCAGCAACATCAGGACCAGGACTCATAGGTGGATTAATAGTTGGTACAATGATGGCTAAAGCAATTGCGCATACGGCACAAAAACCGTTTATTGCAGTTAATCACTTAGAGGCACACGCATTAGTTATTAGGCTACTATATGAGGTTGAATTTCCGTTTTTAGTCCTGCTGATATCAGGTGGTCACTGCCAATTTTTAATTGTACAGGATGTAGGTAAATACATCAAACTTGGAGAAACGCTTGATGACTCATTAGGAGAAGCATTTGACAAAGTCGCTAAGACACTGGGTCTAAGCTATCCAGGAGGTCCGTTGATTGAAAAATTAGCTAAAAAAGGTGATGGTATGAGATTTAAGCTGCCAAGGGCGATGACAAAACGCTCTGGATGTGACTTTTCGTTTTCTGGAATTAAAACAGCAGTAAAAAACTTAATACGAGAACTTGTAATGAATGAACAGGATGTGTGTGATATGTGTACCTCATTTCAAGAGTGTGTCAGCGACATACTACTTGATAGAGTCAAAAATGCAATTATTATTGCTTCATCCTTAAATATTAAAATTAATGATTTTGTAGTTACTGGTGGAGTTGCAGCAAATCATTTCCTGAAAGAGAGATTAAAAAAGCACATAGACTTGAACGTGCTTTCTCCTCCAAGCAATTTATGCACAGACAATGCAGTGATGGTTGGATGGACAGGAATTGAAAGGTTACAGAGAAACTATGTAGACTCTCTTGACTTTGCACCAAGGCCAAAGTGGGAATTAGAAAAATATTACTAGCACAAAAAATTATCTACTATATAATGCGGCCGCTGGTAAATTTTTGTAGGCTTAAAAATTACAGTGGTATCTACTAAAGCCTTATTCACTACCGGCATTATTATTTATGAGGCACAGTATGTTCAAAAATAAATTTGACACAGTTACTAATGTTTTCAAAGCTAAATTTAGTACAAGCGCAAAGACACTCAGTTCAGGTTTATTTGCTGTGGGAACCATTGGTATAGCCAGAGCAATTAGTAAGACTGACCTTTCTTCATTACAAGGCAATTCAGAAGATGAAGTCAATAAGCAAGATCTAATAAGCATATATGATTATATTAATAAAATAACTCAAGAAGAAAACTATAATATATATACTAATAATCTTGATCATATAAAAAGCAAGATTTTAGCAAAAAATATAAGTGATTCATTAGCTGAAAAATTTCGTCAAGATGGATGGAATATAACAAGTAATGATGGTTCTTCGCTATTAACAGTGGCTATTGAAAGAATTGAGGAAGAACAAAAGAAAAATAGGAATTATGATATTCATGTTGAAATAGCTGTATCTCTAATTCTTGGTATGGGCAAAGAATTGATTATAAAATTGGAGAATTTTGCAGATAGTAATGATAAAACACTTCTACATTATTTAGCTGAGTCGGGTAAAGAAGATATTTTACGTCTTGTGATAGAAAGTTTTGATTTTAATGTTAAAGAAGCAGTAAGGAGTAAAGATAGAGTTGGTAAAACACCGCTACATTATGCGGCTAAATTTGGCAATAAAGAATGCTTTGAAACTCTCATAGAAAATGAAGCACATTTTACTAGTACTATCAATTATAAGAGTGAATTACACTATGCTGCTAGAAGCGGAAATTTTAGCCTCCTAAAGTATTTGGGGGAAGTACTTACAGCAAAAGGAATTTTTGAGAGGGAGAAAATTAAAACAGATAGATACGGAAATAACGCATTACACTTTGCTGCACAATCTGGGAATCATGAGTGCATAAAATTCTTCATTAATAATCAAGTACAATTTTTAAAAAATCAATATAGTGAGAATCCTCTTCATAAGATTGCAGGTAACTCAGAAACTCAAGAAAATGCTATAAATTTTCTTATAAAGCATCTAAGACTATTAGGTAGACTAAAAAGTGAAACTAATCGAGAAGATGTAGATGGTAACACCCCATTGCATATAGCTGCAAAACATGGAAATGAACAGCTAATAGAATTGTTTACTCAATCAGGTGCAAAAATTGTTCAGAATAAACAAGGTAATACCCCCTTACATATTGCTATTATACATGGTAATGCATATTGTATAGAGCTATTTCATGAAAATATAGAAAATAGCATGCTTGAATCCAAAGGTGAGTATGGAAGAGATCTTGTACATTTAGCTGCAATGTACGGGCAGTATGATTGTCTAAACTTTTTACTCAAGAAATTTCCTGATTACGATTTAAGCACAAAAACACGCAAAGGAAATATGGCCCTACACTTAGCTCTATCGAGTAATACAGAAACAGAACTAAGAAAAAAATGTGTGAGTCTATTAATAAACAGAGGCATGCAAGTAAATAAGAGTAATAACAAAGGAAACACCCCTTTACATTTTGCTGCCCAACTTGATTTATCGTCTTTAAGCATGATAGAAAAAAAGTTGGAAGAGAAGAAATTTGACGTTTATCAAGAGGTTTTGCGTGAGAATAGCAACGGTGACACCGTCTTTCATATGGCAGCACGTGTTGGTAATAAATCATGCCTTGAGCACCTTTTTAAAAAAGAGAGTGTGGGAGAAATATTAAGTAAGGAAAATGAGGATGGACAAACTTTACTAGACTTATCTATTCTCAGTGGAAGAGTAGAATGCGTTAAGTATTTGGTAGAAAAAATCCTAATTAGTATTTTTTCAGAAGAAAATACACAAAAAAAGTTGTTATTTGCAGCTATTTTGAGCGGCAATAAGGAATGTCTTGAATTTGTGGCAAAAGAACTTGTAGGTAAAAAGGTGGCTGCTAGCATCAAAGTGTTATATGATGAAAACGACAATACACCGTTACACATGGCTGCTCTTGCCGACGGCATAGGATGCTCTCAGTATGTTATTGAAAGTATTGCTAAGTCAACTATTAGGAATACAGTATCACTTTTTCACACAAACAGTCAAGGGCTTATACCTCTACATTTAGCTGCCATGAGCCTTAGTGCTGAGGTAATAGAATATTTTATGACAGATCATCATGATCCCTATACTGAGGAAATGTTTAATGTTGTATCTAAATCTGGAAGAACACCATTACACTATCTTGTAATAAATGATAATGATTTTGCAAGAATTGTAGATGAAGATTTTAAGCAAGATCAATTCTTGAAAAATTTAGTTTTAGAAAAGCGTAAACAAAATGAACACCTAAGGGAAAAAGCTACTAAAGCCTTATTATATCCAAGAATCAGCAACAGAAAGAAAATTGTAAATAAGAAACTAAATTTTGACATAAAAGATAATGAAGGAAAAACATCTTTAGACTATGCTCTTGAACATAGTGATGCAAATATCTTAAGGTTATTTTTAGATGCTTTTTATGAAATAAAGGAAGACAGAAAAAGGAAATATGATAAATTTGAAATAGATTATCAAGAAAAAAGGGAAATAGTTTTACGTATTACTAATGTGCTTACACCAATAGTAGGCATCATTATTTCATCTTGCATACTATCTGATCAATCAGGATCTACAGTGGAGAAAATTGTTACCTGTATCTCCATTTTCTGTTCTTTAATATCACTTATATCTTTCTTGTCTAATTTATTAGTTGGCCTTCGAAAAAAACCACTTAAAAGTGAAATAGAAAACTATACTGAGAAAATAAAAACAATTGAAGAGATAACAGGCAAATCAATCAAGGCAAAAGTAGAAGTTCATAATTTGGAAGAATACAACACAATATTGGAACAATCAACAAAGCATGCAGAAGACATTTCACGATTGGAAAGCATGCTTAACAAACTTACGCATGAAGCTAGATTAGAGAGTAAAAACAAACTCAATACTCCTTTTCAGGAAATGAGTAGAAGTGGTAGTACAGCACCATTTTCAGATAAGTCTTTAACAAGCAGAAGAAGTTCATTTTTTTGAATGATTTAACAAAAAAACTTGGTCTGTATGAAAGGCGCAACAGTAGAGCACAAGATATAATGGACAAATGTGATAGTGCATCATGTTTTATAACTATAAATGAGCATTCAGAAAGTAAACCAAAAGCTCCGAAAAACAAATTCAAGAATGTTGCAACCAAGCTAAAAAGAGTCAATATCTTTAGTAAGAAAAAAAGAAGATCTTATTGCTTCATCAAGCTTATCAGAAGGTGCTAATCAAGAGAATATCACAAGAATGAATAAAGAAAATTATAGATTGATAAAACAATTTGGTGATATCAATGGGTGTTTTATATTTCCGACTTTTTTTAATTCAAGCTGTTCAACCTTAAGAGAAGAGTGTGGTAACAACCATAGCGCAGCGCATCATGTGAGTGATAGTAGTGAAAATAAGCTACCTTCTGTGAGTAAGAAGGTAGCTAATAAAATTCCGTCTGCAACATTTTCTAACCCTGAAACAGGGATTTTTGTTAAAGAAACAGACTTTTTAGGATTGGAATATAGACCAAGGGTATATTCAAGTCCACCTTGTATGAGCAAAAGATAATTTACAGGTAGAGTATTGGGATATGGAATACTTCCTGATCATATAGAAAGAGGAAAAGAGATGCAGATTGTAGTCACTGACTCTGATAGCATCAACTTTCAGAGGAGTAATAGTAAGCATTCTAGTAAACTGTCATTGAGTAGTAGATAAGAAAAACGTAGAACAATTGGCAAGGCTATCGTATAAGGTTATAGTAGAGAAGAAATTAGATAGCCTTGCTAAATTTCCATGAAAAAGTTTATATTCGCATATCATTAATATTTTATTACATTAATGATATGGTAAGGCAATAACTGTTAATACTTTTGAAATAAAAACTATATATGGTACATATAATTAAATAAAAAGGAAGATTGTGGAAATCACTCCGTCAATAAAAAAGGAATTAAAGCAAAGTATACTATATACTTGTCTAGAGAAGTGCAAGAGTGCGTTTTGGTTCATTTTCTGGTTTAGCTCAGGGATTAATACGTTAATGTTATTCTTGCCACTTTATACTTCTCAGGTACTTGATCGAGTGATATCGAGCGAGAGTGTATCAACACTAGTTATGCTGACAATTATTACTTTATCTGCGTTTGCGTGCTCTGCAATGCTTGAAACTTGTCGATATTTAGCCATGGCAAAAATTGGCGACTGGATTGATAAAACTGCAACACCAGATCTAATAGTAAGGTCAATCAGGCTAACGTCAGTGCAGAGCTCAACTTCCAGCGGTGAAGCAATACGAGATCTTGGAGTAATAAAAAATTTCATTACAGGAAATGGTATATTTTCACTGTTCGATACTCCATGGTCGCTAATTTACCTTGTTGTGATCTTTATGATACATACCTCTACAGGGTTTATAGCTATTGCCGGGATCATTATATTAGTTTCAATGGCAGTATGGAATGAACTTGCCACTAAGCGTATATTGCGAGAAACCAATGAAGAAACTATACGCAATATTAATGCTATAGATGTTGCAACAAGAAACGCAGAGGTGGTTGAAGCTATGGGCATGTCAGAATTTATAGTTTCTGATTGGTGTAAACGGAATGATCAAAATCGTGCAATGCAAGTTACAGCGCAGAATCGTTCTAATGTAATTACTGGTATTACTAAATTTTTACGTTCAACTCTCCAAATTTCAGTAATTGGAACAGGTGCATTACTCGCAATCACAGCTCACAAAACTGCCGGTAGCATTATTGCTGCCTCGATTTTGATGGGTAGAGTATTGGCTCCATTTGATGCAGCAGCTCATACTTGGAAGTTTTTAAATCAAGCCAGAATGTCATATGAGAGGCTACAAAGACTTATACTAACATCCCCAAAAAGAGAGCAAACTATGGCTCTACCAGAGCCTGAAGGGAAGTTGGAATTTGATAGGGTATTTTTTACTCCTTATGGAAGCAATAAGCCAACAGTAAAAGGAATCTCATTTGTAATAGAACCAGGGGATGTTGTTGGTGTTATTGGTGCAAGTGCTTCTGGTAAGTCGACCATTGCAAAACTAACCGTTGGTGTTTGGAAACCCATATCAGGTGTAGTCAGACTAGATGGCGCTGATGTATATACTTGGAATCGAGAGAACTTTGGTAATTATGTTGGTTACTTACCTCAAGATATTGAGTTATTTAACACGAGCGTTAAAGCTAATATTGCCCGCATGAGACCAGATCCAAATCCTGAAGAAATAATCAAAGCAGCAAAAATTGCA
The DNA here is from genome assembly GCF_964028585.1 of Wolbachia endosymbiont (group B) of Xanthorhoe designata. Lineage (NCBI taxonomy): Bacteria > Pseudomonadati > Pseudomonadota > Alphaproteobacteria > Rickettsiales > Anaplasmataceae > Wolbachia > Wolbachia endosymbiont (group B) of Xanthorhoe designata. The sequence goes on along the minus strand of NZ_OZ034794.1, from coordinate 50,676 downwards.
GGAATACATGAATTAATACTGAGCTTACCAAATGGGTATGATACAACAATAGGAGGACCTGGAGGAGTAATACTCTCTGGTGGCCAAAAACAGCTTCTTGGACTTGCAAGGGCTTTTTATGGTAATACTAAGCTTTTAGTGCTTGATGAACCGAATGCTAACTTAGACAGTAATGGAGAGGCGCGCTTGATTAATGCAATCAATGTTGCAAGAGAGCAAAATACTACCACTGTTATCATCACTCATAAGCTACCGTTACTATCCGTAGTTGATAAAGTGATTATCATGTCAGATGGTGTTATTTATGCTATGGGACCAAAAGATGAGATTTTGAGCAGATTAGTTGCTCCATCACCAGATACCACAGAAGATAAACGTTCTTCAGTAAGTGGTTAAGAAAGAGAGAAGTTGTCACACTTCTCTTTCTCTTATAGAGTACTATATGCACAATTTATAAAATCCTAAGCAATTGTTATTCGAAAAATCCAATAATGATTAGCCGCGGAACCTATTTGCTAATTCTCTCGCATTAACCTTAGACATTTCTGATGTAGGCTCTTGTGTATATGAGACATCAGATTTAACGCCTTTTTTGTCATGACCTTTAGTAATAGAACATACTACAGTATCAGCCTTTACATGCTTAACACTTGGATCTGATTGAAACCCATGCTTTCTTTCCATTTGTGCTTCAAGCTTACTGCTATCATGTGTAACCCTACACCTTTCTAGATTACGGTCACGTCTGTCAGGAGCTACATATCCATCTATATCACTACATAAGAACGGGCGCACTTTGAACCTGTCTGAACTAACGCCATTTTCAACACTTGCAGAATTATGAGCTTTTCTATTATTGCGCATTCTATCTACAGCTTCCTTTATTTTTTCTTTTGACGGTTTTGGCAACAGTGCTGGCTTATATGCACATGCTGGTAGTTCTGGAAATGAGTCCTCCTGAAACAGCAAATGACTTTGGTTTCTCTTACTATCTGATTCTTCAATATTCTTTATTGGTGTCTTGAAAGAGTTTTCGTTTTTCTTTTTTAGATCTAACTCATTTAATCCGCTTCCAACATTATTTTTTCTTGTTGTAGTGTGAATAACACCTGGAAGTTTCACTTCATACTTAAATTTTTTACCAATGGTATCTATTGACTCATTAGATGAGGAATCTATTTGAAACCTATCGTTTGAAAATTTTGATTTTGCAGCATCAAAAAATATACTACGTTTTTCTATCTTTTTATCAGTCATATTTTACCTCTAAACCTATCAATTAATAAAAGTATAAATTAAGAGGTATTAATTTTATTATAATAATAAAGGCTCAAGAAGCATCACCGTAGGGTTTTCTATATAGTACTTAAAGGCATTTAAAAATTTTGCTCCGAGTGCTCCATCAACTGCTCTGTGGTCAACAGAGAGAGTAACTGTCATTATCTCTGCTATCTCTATTTTTTCACCTATGACAACCGGCTGTTTTTTAGATTCACCAACAGCCATAATGCAAGATTGCGGTGGATTGATTATAGCGCTGAAAGTTTTTATACCAAACATGCCTAAGTTGGAGATAGTAAATCCTCCTCCTTGAAATTCTTCGGGCTTTAGTTTTCCAGATCTTGCCCTACTTACTAAATCTTTCACTTCTTTTGATATAGATAAAACACTTTTTTCATCAGCATTTTTTACTATAGGAGTAATCAGTCCATCCTCAAGCGCTACAGCAATTGAGATATCTATATTTGAGTATCTTACTATTTTAGTATCTATCCACGATGAGTTTATATCAGGAAATTTTTTCATGCTGAAAGCCACAGCTTTTATAATTAAGTCATTAATTGTTACTTTATTGTTTTCATTTGCTGAATTAACCTCATTTTTGAGCGATATTAGCTTATCAACGTGGCAGTCTACAGTTAAATAAAAGTGTGGAATATTTTGCTTAGATTCAACTAGGCGCTGCGCTATCACTTGGCGCATATTACTTACTTCAACTGTTGTATTTTCCTCAAATCTCTCATAGCTTTTAGTTTGATCTAAAAATTCTAATACATCAGCTTTGATGATACGACCATATGGACCCGTACCTTTTAATCGCTTTATATCAACACCTTCATTTTGAGCTATTTTTTTAGCTAAGGGGCTTACTTTTATTCTATTTTCTGTTGCTCTATCCTCTTTTTTAGATCCCAGTGTCACGCACTGGGATGACATTGAAGAGCTAGATGAAATCGAAGGGTTGGATGATACTGAAAAATCGGCTTCAACCTCCTTCTCAACCTTGGTATTGATGGCAGAAGCTAAATCAAGTGCGCTTTTATCTTCCCCTTCCTCTAACATTAGAGCTATCAGTTGATTTACAGGCACGCCACCTGTTCCTTCCGACACTAAAATTTTTGCCAAAACTCCTTCATCGACAGATTCAAACTCCATTATGGCTTTATCAGTCTCAATTTCAGCGATTACATCACCTATTTCAACTTTATCTTGTTCTTTTTTACACCACTTTACAATTTTTCCTCCAGTTTTACTCATTGTTGGGGAAAGAGCAGGCATCAATATTTCTATAGGCATTTATTCTGCATTAAAAGATCTATTTAATTTTTAATTTACTCTTTACCCTATGTCAATCTAATCGTAAATTATGATACTTATATCATCCTAGTACATGATGCTGGAATCTTGGTTGACTACTGTTATCCTACTATTTCTATTGCTTAGTCCTAGACAGAGTACAAATAGTAAGATCATCATGAAAATAGACGAATCTGTTATAATGGAAATAGAAAAATGTAGTGCTTACTATCCTCTCACAAGCATATAGCTTGGGTACAGAAAAAATTTATATGAGGAGCTGGTTAAATTGATAAAAGATCAGAATTAACAGTAGTTTCCGAATCTTCTGTAGCAGGCTCTTCATGTGAAGCAGAGGACAGACTAACTTCTTTATCCTCTGTTCTCTGTATAGAACTACCACAAAAACTCCTTAACATCTCTTCAGCAGATGAATTTAAAATTTGTATAATAGACTTTTCACTTTGTTCTTTCAGCGATTGATCCATTTTAGAAATCAACTCGGAAAATTCACTATCTTCTTTTCTAGCTTCACTTTCTATCTTATTTTTTATGCTTTCTATATTACCTTGGTTAATTTCTTCTTTCGTTATGTTAAATGAATTAGCAATACCTTGATACTTAATCTCACAATCGCCACAGCCAACTATGCAAAGAGCAATAGAATCGGATATTTCACCTGCAGCCGAATTATGGATAGTGTAAGCTAAGCAATTGTCATGATATTTAATGCCAAGCTGTTGCTCTATCAACTCAGAAATTTCATTTTTTAAAGACATAAAGTACCTCCTTCTTACATTACTGTACCTTCTGATTAAAGTACAACAGCTGCTCCTAAATAGCAATCCATATATGGTTTACTTTAATAAATTATTAAAGTAAGAAGCTTTTACATCCTAAAACATAACTTAGATAGGCCAATGTAAAAAAATTTTTAAACGAGAATTATTGTATATATATATTACTTATTTGGTAGAATTATTTTGGCAAAATAGCATATAAAAGTTGAGGCTAATTATGAATATTAAAGAACGAAAGGATTTACAACAGGAGTTATTAGGAATTGTTTTCAATATACTCATAGAAAGTGAAGATAGCGCCATAGAAGCTATGGAAACAAGAGCAGTAGAGATAATTAAAAAAATAAAAGAACACATTAATGATGATATAGAACATGGTACAGGATTTGATAGTCAAAAAATGCCAATTTTAGACTGGATCGTTGCTTGTGATTCTCAGGATCATGTTAGACTAAACAACAAGTCGCTATTAAAATTTGAAAAGACAATTAAGGATGTTGGAGGAAGATCAAAGCGAAATTCAAGAGGTTATGTTGGCGGTGAAAGAGAGACATTTCTGAATTTCCACTTCTTTGAAACGTGAATGAAAGAAGGGCAAGGAACTATGAGAGATTAGATCATGTTCTAAATCACCCTCAGAGAGTTCGCCTTAGCAACAGGGGTGAAAATATAGTAAGGCAAAGAATGCAAGAGATACTAAATAACATCAGAGATCTTGATAGAGCAGCTGACAGAGAACTATTACTGAATCTCTCTGGAAACAGGAGTGAAAATACAAGAAGACCAGGAGAACAAATGCAGCCAAGTGAAGTATCACTAAATCTCTCCGAAAATAGGGATGAATATACAATAATGAGAGAACGAAGAAGAGCGGGAAGGCGAATGCAGCCAAATTTTGTTAGACGTGAAAGAGAAGTACCACTTAGTTCAAAAATGGGACAATTAATTGGTGTAGTTTCATCCATAATTGTAAGTGCTTTCATTGGTATAATGGTTGGTATGGTCATTGCTGGTTTATGTATTGAGCTTTGTATGATCACCACTGCAGAACCGATTCTTCTCATCATGGGTGCTACTGCTGTTATAGGAGCTATTGTAGCAGGAACTGCTCCTTTATTAAAGCTAATAGAGATGTTTAAAGGTCAAGAATCTAATCTTTCTCCTAGTAGCGGTCTGGAAAGCTCTAATACTGAACATACTTATTTAAATAGGCAAAGAGTTATTTAGAAAAAAATTGAAGAAATGTTCAAGGAAGTTCATTGGTAAAATACAGAGGTTTAATTATAGCTTTGTAGTTTAGGTTCTTGGTTAAAGATTTTTATTTTAGCAGTTAAATCAAAGTCAGATCTAATTAGAGAGAGGATCTCCTTATCTCTTTTTTGCCTTCGTTTTCATTTCTGACAATTTTTTTTCCACTTAATATATCACTGATTTCATCGCCTGTTAAAGTTTCAAACTCCAGTAGATTTTCAGCAATTAGCTCCAAATCTTTCCTACACTTAGTCAAGATATGCTTTGCTTCTTCATAACATGAAGACACAACTTTCTTCACTTCTTCATCTATAAGTTTTAACGTATCTTCAGAAATTATCTCAGAACCATGCATAATTTGTTCGCAATTATGATAGATCGGACCTATTTTGTCGCTCATTCCCCATTTTGTCACCATAGCACGTGATAAATCTGATGCTAGTTTTATATCCGAAGATGCGCCGCTTGTGACTTTATCATAGCCAAAAATTAGCTCTTCTGCCACACGCCCACCCATTGCAACAGTTATATCTGCTAGCATCTTTTCTCTTGTGAGGGACACTCTATCTGTTTCTGGTAGTCTCATAACTAAACCGAGTGCTCTACCACGTGGAATAATTGTTGCTTTGTGTATAGGATCAGAAGCAGGCATATTCACTGCAACTACTGCATGACCAGCTTCATGGTAAGCAGTAAGCTTTTTTTCTTCTTCTGTAATGACTAAGGACCTTCTTTCCATGCCCATCATCACTTTATCACGTGCATACTCAAAATCATCCATGGTAACAATTTTCTTATTTCTTCTTGCAGCAATAAGCGCAGATTCATTCACTAAATTTGCTAGATCAGCCCCTGAAAAACCTGGCGTTCCCCTAGCAACTGTTTTTACGTTTACATCTGGTGCTATCGATATTTTCTTTATATGCGTATTTAATATTCTTTCACGCCCATTTATATCAGGTAAAGAAATAGTAATCTGTCGGTCAAAACGACCAGGTCTAAGTAGTGCTGGATCTAGGACGTCTGGACGGTTAGTTGCAGCAACTATTATCACACCTTCATTAGACTCGAAACCATCCATCTCAACCAGTAACTGGTTTAATGTTTGTTCCCTTTCGTCGTTACCGCCACCAAGACCAATACCGCGATGCCTACCTACTGCATCTATTTCGTCTATGAAAATTATACAAGGAGCATTTTTCTTGCCTTGATCAAACATATCCCGGACACGGCTTGCACCAACACCGACAAACATTTCAACGAAATCAGATCCAGAAATACTAAAAAACGGTACATTAGCTTCACCTGCAATTGCACGAGCAAGTAGAGTTTTACCAGTTCCAGGGGAACCAATTAAAAGACACCCTTTTGGTATCTTCCCACCTAACACTTGAAATTTTTGCCTTTGTTTAAGAAAATCAACAATTTCAACCAACTCTTCCTTTGCTTCATCAATCCCAGCAACATCATCAAATGTCACTTTTTTTCCGGTAGTCATAAGCTTAGCTTTTGATTTGCCAAAGCTTATAGTTCTATTACCTCCTGCTTGCGTTTGTTTAAAAAGGAAAAGTAATAAACCGATAAAGATAAGCGTCGGAACCCATTGAATAAGTAATCCACCAATTATACCTATTGCAGAGTCTCCAATTGAAAAGGAGAACTTCACTTTCCTATCATGCAAACTTTTTATTAAGTCACTATATATAACACCACTTGAGTTAAAGGCTGACCCATCCCTAAACTTCCCTTGGATGCTTTGGTTTCTTATTGTAATATTTTCTATATCATTATCTTCTAGTCTAGTTAAAAATTCTGAAAAAGGTATGGTTGTTTTACTCTTACCTATACTTCCGCTAAATTGAATATAAGCAACTGAAATAAGAACAATAATCACTAACCAGATCAATAAGCCTTCTAAAAATTTTTTCATTTATATTTCTAATTAAATACCAATCAAGCTTACCAAATTTTGTTTTATCGTGCTATTAATAATGCATCGAATCTTATCATCACCGTATTTTTCCGTTATAATTTACATCAGGATAAGCAACCACCTTTCCATTTTTCTCACTGTTGGAAAAGAGTAGTAAACTTTAGAAAAATAATTACAAATTTAAAAAATCTTGCCCCACTCATTGTAATCCTTAATTAAATATCAGTTAACTTTAGCAAATTTTCCTTTATTATACTGGCAATAAAATATTTAATCTCGTCATCACTAGTGCTCTTACTATTATGTTTCATACATGGATAAGCAAACATCTTTCCATCTTTTAGCACTACAGGTAAAGAGTAAAAAATTTCAGGGCAGCAGTTATAATCTTTTAGAAATTCAGGAATTTTTTGCGTTTTTTTTAGCGGAGCAATAGTTACTGAACACTTCTGATTGCTAAGTATTGTACAGCTAAATCTATTGTCCCATTCAATAGGGACATTTAATGTTAGGTGTACAGTAATTTCCTGTATCTTTGATGATTCTCTCATTATCAAGATGCTCTCTCCATATTTTCTTATTTTGCACCCAGAGAGTGTACAGTTAATATCACTATCTTTTTGCGATATTTTGTTAAATATTGTGATAAGGCTACGGTACCTTGGTTTATAGTGCTTGTTGACAATTGCCATTATAGAATAAAGAAGAAGCCTTAAAGCTATTTCCTCTGGCAGTTTATAAAGTTCATCTAATTTAATTTCAATATAACCAAGATCATGAATATTAACGCAGTCATTAAGTGCAAGGCGTGTGTAGTGCATCAACGCTTTTGCAGCTCTTTTCATATGAAGTGCTGTAAGGCATATTCGCTCTGTTAGAACATCTTGATTATCACTTGCTTTAAGTAAGTTGCGGTATAAAGTTCGTCTGTATTTTAAGTCATAATTGCTTCTATCTTCGATCCATCTTAATTGGTGAAGTTTAGCATACTTTTCTATTTCACTACGACTAAAATTTAACAACGGCCTAAATACATAAATACCATTTAAGAAATACTTGTAGTCCATTGATGATAATCCATCTACTCCACTACCCCGCTCTAATCTCAACAAGAACGTTTCTGCTTGATCATTTTTGTGGTGAGCAACAAATAAATATTTAACATTATTATTTTTACACCATTTTGTTAATAAGTTATACCGTGCTTTTCGTGCCTGCAACTGAATATTGCCTTTAATATTTTTCTTCTCCCAATTTAATATGAATGATTCCTTTGCCCCAAGTTCTTTTGCATAGCTTACAGCAAAATCAGCTTCTTTTTGAGATTCTAAACGTAACCCGTGATTTACTGTTAATGCTGTAGGAAGTGAAGGTTTATTTTTTTTTGCCCAATTAATCATTAAGTGCAATAAAACTACACTGTCTACACCACCTGATACTGCAATCGCAACTTGATTATCATGAAAAGCAAACTTATTAACTATATTTTGAAATGACAGCTCCAATCGCATTATGTTTCTTGACGGTTAGGTAGTTTATGTCTCTCTACATTATACCGCTACGGAACTTCAATACAAGCAAACTAACAATCTGTGCAAAGGATTTGTACACTGCATCATCCCAGTGCTCAGCACTGGGATGCGGAGGAGATTAACTTTTGATCCCAGAGAATGAAAATTCTACTCTACGATTTTTAGCATGCTCTCTCTCATACTTGGAATTTCTAGAATCATCTTTTACATTAACCAAAGGCTCAGTTTCACCTTTAGAAGCAGTTTTTATTCTATTTTCTAGATAAGGTGTACAGCTGACCATAAATTTTTTAGCTGCATCTGCTCTTCTAGCTCCTAGTGCAAGATTATATTCGTGAGAACCACGATTGTCAGTATGACCAGTTAAAGTGACCTTTGCGTCAGGATTATTTTGTAACACTTCCATCACGTCAAGTAATGCATCTGCACTCACTTCACTGATACTAGATTCATCATAACCAAAGAAAACTCTTTTATCACCTATCTGCTTAACAACAGCATTCATTTTATTTGTCGTATTTACTCCTTTTTTAGGGCAAGAACTTACACCAGTAAGCAGTAAACAAAAACAACACATTATAATCAGTCTACTCCACATCACTAAACCTCCATAAATTTAAAATATAGTGCGTAATTTTAATTTTAGTATTAATAATCACTCTATACTAGAATAGAGTCAAGGGAAATAAAATACTAAATGTTTTCTTTACAATCTTATAATTAACTTTCTGATAAGATGTTCAATTCTTAGCAATGAAGTACAATAAAAGAATAAAAGTACAATTTTTTATTGTACTTTAAGCAAATATACTTTTAACTTTATTATTAATCTATTACGATATTAAGTAGATGTTTCAAAGCAATGAATAAAAATGAGATCTTATAAGTTTTTAGAGGAAGTATTACATAAGGTAAGGAATATCGAAAACACACTAAAACTACTAAGCAAAAGCCAATTGAATGTAGAGGACAAAGTTGAACAAATTTGTCTTCTAGAGGAAATCAGACATGAAATTATCTCTCATGATGCAATAAAGGAATCATTAGCGAATGCTCTTAGGAATAAAAAGAGTGCGAATATTCAGCAGCTAAAGTTAATAGAGGGGATACACAAAAGCAGCAGTGCTATTCCTGTTGATTTAGTAAAATCTTTGTCCAAAGCTAAGATTGAATGCCAAAACTTATGGAGGCTAACTAATTCTGAAATTAGTAACTTAGAAAAGCTGAAAGAATGCTTTACTAACCTAATTAAGCTTACTCGTGAAGCAGCTTCTATAAAATCGCAGCAATTAAAGCGCTCAAACTATGAGTCATTGCTTGCTGACTATGACTCTAATATCACAGAAAAGAACATAAAGGAAATATTTCCTAAGCTAGGTAAATTTTTTAGTGAAAATGTAGAGAAAGTAACTCAAAAGCAGAAGAAGGATAAAGTTACTAATATACAAAAAGTTACGGTTCAGAGACAGATTGAACTTGGTTCCTTATTCTTACAGCAAATGAGTGTTACACCAAATGAGATTTCCATTTCTTATCACGATCCTATCGATTCAGATGAATCTGACCTTTGTTATGGTTTATTTTTACTTTTACGGCATACTGGTTATGCAATTCATCAAAAATGTTTAGCGCAAAATTCTATAAAGAGCTCAATTACGAAACATATTATGCATGAAACTCAAGGGTTATTCATGGAAAGGATCATTGGAACATCCAGAGAATTTATTGAGTTCATTCAACCACATATAAAGGAGAAACTTTCTACAAAAGGCAAAATTAATAGTAGTGTTGAAAATTTGTATTTGATTTTCAATAAAGTAAATCTTTCATCTTTTTTGAAGAATGCGGATGAATTTAGTTTATTGGCTCACATTATGCTAAGAACTAAATTAGAACAAGATCTAATAAATGGTACGTTAGAAGTTAAAGATCTACACGATAAATGGTTGGAAGGTATGAAGCATTACAAGATTTCAGTAAAAGCTAAAAATGAGCTAGACACTTATTTTCAAGATGAGTATTGGATAAGTGGTGTTATAGGCTACTTTCCTATTAAAGTCATAGCATTAATCTCTGCTGTGCAGTTTTTTTCTTTCATTAAGAAAAATCATTACGAATTTTTAGATTCTATAGTAAAAGGAGATTTCAGTTTACTTATCGATTGGTTCTCTAAAAATGTATATAGTGCAAAGTATGGCTTTTTGGAACAGCTAAAAAAGGTAACAGGTAGGGATTTAGATATTGAGTGCTACACTAGTTACTTATCTGAAAAGTATAATTTGTCTCAATAAATGGTTTTCTTGAGTTGTGTATGAGTTTTGTTCAGAATTTAATCAGAAATTTTTTTACTTTCAAAGGTTTATTTGCTAGCGATATTGCTATAGATCTTGGTACTGCAAATACTTTAGTTTATCAGAAAAATCAGGGGATAGTGCTTGATGAACCCTCAGTTGTAGCAAGAGTAAAAGAAAAAGGAAGTTACGTTCCTTATGCTTTTGGCAAAAAAGCTAAGATGATGCTCGGAAAAACACCTGGAGAAATAGAAGCGATCAGGCCCTTGAAAGACGGAGTTATTGCTGATTTTAAAAGCGCGGAAGAAATGTTAAAATATTTCATACGCAGCGCAAACACAAGATTCACTGTTAATAGGCCTAGTATTATCATATGTGTTCCATCTGGATCTACCCCAGTTGAAAGGCGTGCTATACAAGATGCAGCAGAAAGTGCTGGTGCAAATGAAGTATTCTTAATTGAAGAACCAATGGCTGCAGCAATTGGGGCTGGACTTCCAGTTACCGAACCTGAAGGTTCTATGATTGTTGACATAGGAGGTGGTACAACTGAAGTTGCAATTATTTCTTTAGGTGGAATTGTTTATTCACGTTCTGCCAGAGTAGGTGGCGATATTATGGATGAGGCAATAAAGTCATACATTCGTGAAAATCATAAGTTATTGATTGGTGAAACAACTGCTGAAAAAATTAAGAAAAATGTCGGTTCAGCCAGTCTGCCAGTTGAAAACAACAAAGAGGGAATGATAATTAAAGGCAGGGATTTAGTGAGTGGCATGCCAAAAGAAATGTTTTTATCAGAATATCAAGTTGCAGAGAGCCTAATAGAGCCTATACATCAGATAATTTCTGCTATTAGAACTGCACTGGAGAGTACTCCACCCGAACTTTCTTCTGATATAGTTGATAGAGGAATAATTTTATCTGGTGGAGGTGGGTTATTGCGCAACTTGAGTAAAGTTATTAGTGAAACAACAAAATTACCAGTTCGTGTTGCAGATGATCCACTTTGTTGTGTCGCCCTGGGTAGCGGAAAAGTACTTGAAAACATGGACTATTTTGGCCATGTTTTATTCAAGCAAGATTAAATTGTTTTTGAAGGCAGTTTATCGAATTGTTTTGATGGAATTATGTAATATAAATGAGATCCCAGCGTCACACACCAAGTAATTTAAAGGCAACTTCCAGCAGGAAATGTCATCCCAGCGCTTGACACTGGAACTTGACTACAAATAAGTATGCTGTTTCGATGAAATTGTGTAATAGAAACTGGATTCCAGTGCTTGACACCAGGTTTGTGTTTATAAATTATATGCTAAAAGAATTTGAAATTGAACCTTTATTAAAAGATAAAGCTCCGCATCAAACTAAGGCTATTGTTGCAATGTCCGGGGGAGTTGATAGCTCCGTTGCTGCAGCACTGCTGTATAACCTTGGGTACGAAGTGATAGGTGTGACTCTTCAGCTATATGGCACTGATGGCAATGCTAATGCAAGAAAAGGCGCATGCTGCGCTGGACAAGATATTTATGACGCCAAACGCGTAGCTGAAAGTGTTGGCTTTCCTCATTATATTTTAAATTACGAAGAAACATTTCAAAAGGAAGTAATAGAAGATTTTGCGAATACTTACATGCGTGGGGAAACCCCCATACCATGTGTAAGATGTAACCAAACAGTAAAATTCCGTGATCTATTGCAAGTCACAAAAAATCTTGGTGCGGATGTGCTCGTAACAGGACATTACGTAAGAAGATTAGAAGAAAATGGTGAGGTAAAGTTGTGCAGAAGTATTGATAAAAGTAAAGATCAAAGTTATTTTTTGTTTGCTACAACTGAGGAGCAGTTAAAGCTTTTGCGATTTCCACTAGGTGGGTTCTATAAAAGTGATATAAGAAAATTAGCAAAATATTTTAGCTTACAAATCTCTGAAAAGCCAGATAGTCAAGATATATGCTTTGTTTCCGAAAGCTATAGTAAAACAATAGCTAAATTAGCTCCACAATCTGTACAGAAAGGTAAAATAGTAGATATTCATGGAAAAGTGCTAGGTGAGCACAGCGGCATAGTAAATTTTACAGTGGGGCAGAGAAGAGGTCTCTGCATTGCACAAAGTGAACCTCTTTATGTAGTAAGAATTAATACAGAAAATAATGAGGTTGTAGTGGGTCCAATCAACGCGCTAATGCAAAAAAAGATATTGGTCAAAGAGTTAAATTGGTTAGAACAACCAAAAGAAGGCATGGGAGTAACTGTGAAGCTCAGGTCATCACATGCAGGAAGCTTAGCGACAATATATTCAACTGACGAAAAGAACAAAGCCTGTGTAATTTTAAACGACGATTACTTTGGCATCAGCCCTGGTCAAGCTTGTGTAGCATATAAGGGCGAACAAGTTATCGGTGGAGGGTGGATATGCTCTTAACTTGGTAACTTAATTTTTTAATGTAAAATGTAAACATACAATAAAATTTATTGCTATTTTAGCCCACACCTTGTATACTATAAAGATAATTATTATACTGTGGGCTAGAGGAATGGTTAAAGAAGTTGAAAAATTAATAAGAATTGTTGGTAAGGGCAATTTATTGGAAGCTGTATTCATTCGTGAAGGCAGCTTTCAACATGCTAACTTACATAACTGCATGGATCACAGAAATCATATAGGCCTATCTAAATTCATTAATAAAGAAGAACAAGAACCATTAGACAAATATTTTAACTTAAAATTTAGTTTACAAGGACTGTTTTTAATTTATGTTCAAGCTTATAGAGTTCTTGCAGAAAATGCTCAGCTCGATACTCAAGAAGTAATTGATAAAATATATGCTGCAGTTGAAAGTGGGAGAATGTCTACCACTTATAACGCACTAGGGGAATTGCTAGAAGAAATTGTAGATCAAGTAGAATTGACAGAAGATCAAAAAAAACTGAAGCTTCTTAGTATTTTAGCAAATCCGAAAGGTGAAACTTTATTTAACAATAATAATGACTTTGAGAAACAAGTACTTAATAATGTTAAAAAGTTATTAAAAATAAATTACGCAAATGAATTTGATAAAGAATTCAGCTTATGTAAAGAGGTAATAAATCATTATTATTCCATACATGATATAAAAGTCGATAAAGACATAGCATTACTGTTTTCTAGTTATGGTATATTTTCTACATGTACTGGAAATAGAGATATTTTATCACTCAATCAATATATTAATGAGAAAGCTAGAGTAATCAACACACCACTGTATTACAGTTACATTTTGAAGTTAATAAACGTATTAAGTAAAATTGAGTTACCACATAGAAATGGGTTCACTAAGTATACACTTAATTATAGAGGTATAAGTGAATTGAACGGGACATTTACAGCTGCAAGAGAGCAAGACAGTCAAGATTCTCTATATCCTAAAAATATCAAACGTACTCTAGAGCAACTACTAAAAAACCAAAATAGTGATGCATTTGAACAATTAGTAACAAACCCTGAGAATACGTATTACTCAGTGCCGCAAAGTGAATGCAGACTAAACTCTACTATCAGTAACAAAAAAAACAAAAATCATAAAAACACATTTTGTAAATTAGCTTTAGGCATGTTTATATTATCTGTTGGATTATATGCTGCTGACTATTTCCTTATGGAACAAAAGTTATTTAACTCAATGAATCCACAAACTAATCTAATAATTGCTGCAGTGCTGACTATTGTGGTAATATATGCCTTATTTCAACTACTACAAGATCCTCCACATTCAGCGGTCAAGGATACAACTACTAAAAGCTTTACAAATGGTCCCATGCAACTCAGCCATTAATGAGTTTCTACATATAGATGATAAATGTAGCACTTTTAAAGCGTATGCTATATAATCTTTTCTCTTGAATAAAGAGGTAATCGATGGATTTAAGTAAAATAAAGATAAATTCAGATGAAATAAATGTAGTAATTGAAATAAGTGCAAATGCTCATCCCATAAAGTATGAATTTAATAAAGAGCTCGGGTTACTACGAGTTGACAGATTTTTGTCTACTTCAATGACTTATCCTTGCAATTATGGATTTGTACCAAATACATGTGCAGGTGATGGTGATCCTGTGGATGTTTTGGTGCTCACTCAATTTCCTTTAGCGCCTGGAGTTTTGATATCGGCGCGTCCAGTGGGTGCATTACTAACTCAGGATGAAAAAGGAGAGGATGAAAAAATATTAGCCGTACCTATCTCCAGTGTTGATAGCTATTATGACAATATAAAGAACCATTCTGACTTACCTAAAAATCTACTAGATAAAATTGCTCATTTCTTTTCTCATTATAAAGATTTAGAAAAGGGAAAAACGGTAACAGTTGGAGAATGGGCTAATGTGGAAAAAGCAAAAGAAATCATTGAGAAAAGTAAAAATTAATTTGCATTAGAGCTGCTTAAAAAAATATTGTTGTTTTTAACATTGCGTTTAAAAGCATTAGACAGGCAGTAAAGGTCTTGATATTATAGTAATAATTTGGAAGGGTGGCCGAGCGGCTGAAGGCGGCGGTTTGCTAAACCGTTATACGATTGAAAAGTCGTATCGAGGGTTCGAATCCCTCTCCTTCCGTGTATTACTGTTTAGGTATTTATTGCAGTGGTTTTCTCTCTTTCACTATTAAAAGTTAGCTAGCATTCACTCAGTATTTATTATAGAATTGGTTATTAGCTGAATAGCCTTATATGCATAAAATATTAATTTTACTATTAATAATGTTGCCGCTTAGGTTACTTGCAACCGAGATTGAAATTGTTGCAGATGTAAATGGTGAGCCAATTTCAAATTTAGATATCGAAAGACGCATCAACTTTATAAATTCATTGCCTGGTAATCAGAGTGTTAATCGTGAAAAAGTAAAACCTCAAATCCTAAGACAGCTCATAGATGAAATCATCATTGTTAGCGAAGCACAGAAGATGAATATAGAATTGAGCAACGAGGAGTTAAATAATGCTGTCACGTTATTCTTAACTCAAAGTTTAAAACTTGAGGCTGATGAAGTTGATCAATACGTAAAAAAGCATAATATAGATCTCAATACCCTAAAAAAACAAGTAAAGTGTCAGCTGCTGTGGAACAAGATTATTGAAGTAGGAATTGTACCGCTTATCAATATAAGCGATAAAGAAGTGGATGACATAAGAAAACAAAAAGAGAAGCCTGATTACCTTATTAAGTTTCAGGAATTTGTAATTCCTGATCAAAAAATGGCTGAAGATTTAGTAAAAAAATTACGTACCAGTAATAATCCAGAATCTTCAATAAAGATGCGCAAAGCAACCGTTAATTTAAGTCAGCTAAAAGGTACTCTCAAGGACGTTTTGGAAAGATTAGAAATCAATGACGTAGCAGGTCCGATTAGTTTAAGCGAAGGTTACTCTATTATAAAAGTCATAGATAAGGTACAGCTCGATCATACACTGCTGGAAAGTATTTTAAAAGTAAAACAAGTTGTGGTTAAAGATTCAGAAAATTTACTCTCTAATTTTAAGGAGCAAAAGGTCAGTTGTCTAAATTTTGACAAATTAGCAGACGATTTCAAATTGCCAAGCGCAAAAGAATTTAAAATAAAAATGCGAGATTTAAATCCTGATTTACAGATTTTATTTAGTAAAACAAGTACGAATGAAATAGTAGAATTAAGAGAAAATAGCACTGCAAAGCTAATGATGTTATGTGATATCAAGAGTAATCCAGTGAATATAGAAGCAATCAAACAGGAAATGTATCAACAAAAGATTATTATACAAAGCAACCTGTTATTGGATAATATGCGTAAAAATGCAGCTGTGAGTTATCGATTTAATTGAAGCTAGAGAATATTTTTCGTTTTTTACTCTATAAAAAGTTTATGAAGAATATAATGCTGATTGGTGGCGGAGTTGGAAATGCAGTATTATTTTCGATAGGAAAAGCTTGTCTTGAAAACAATCATAAGGTTTTATATTTCGCTGGCTATAAAAAATTAAGTGATGTATTTAAACGAGCGCTGATAGAACGCGCATCAAACGTGACAATTTGGGCATGTGAAGAAGGATTGATAGAAACAAGCAGAGAACAGGATAAATCCTTTCATGGCAATATAATTGATGCAATAGTTTCTTATCAACGAGAAAAGGTAGATATTAATTTGAACACTATAGATAAAATCATCACTATTGGTTCTGATAAAATGATGAAAGCTATAAATGAAGCTAGAAAAACAATTTTAAAGCCATATCTGAAACCAAAACACATAGCAATATCATCAGTTAACTCTCCTATGCAGTGCATGATGAAAGAAATCTGCGCTCAATGTATTCAGCAACACATAAATAAGGAAACAGGAGAAATAAGTTTTGTTTATAGTTGCAGTAATCAAGACCAGGATATGGAGCTTGTTGACTTTGATTTTTTAAGTGAGCGCTTGAAGCAAAATAGTTTACAAGAAAAGCTCACTGCAAAATGGATAGAACATGTTCAAAGACACTAAACAGCACAAAGAGGAACTAAGGAAGCAATATAGAACCATAAGAAAAGATGTTGATGAAAGTTATTCTAGTTATGCAGCAAATTCTCTTATTAATCTCTTTAACAAAAACTTAAGTTGCGTTAAAGGTAAAACAATAGCAGCTTACATTCCAACAGACGGGGAAATTAATGTTGTGCCTTTGATGCATCATTTACTCGATTTAGATTATAAAGTAGCAGTCCCTAATAAAAACAAGTTATTAAAATTCGAAGAATTGAATAAAGCAGATGAAGATATAATCCCCGATACAATCATTACTCCTGTTATTGCTTTTGATGATCATTTTAATAGGTTAGGTTTTGGCGGTGGTTGGTATGATGAAATGATAAAAAAATTACGGCCACTTGGAAAAATATTTATAGGTGTAGCCTATGAGAAGCAATATTGTAAAAATTTACCTGTGGAAAAACACGATCAAAAATTGGATATTATAATTACTGAGATGTGTGTTAGACTTGAAAGCAGGTTGCTCAAGAAAATGGATAGAAAGGAGTAGCATAGTCTCCCTCTTTCTGATAGTCATTGCTTATCTGTTCAGATGCATGCAAATATTGAAACCTGTCTTGTCATCAGAGTAGCTGACACTGGGATCCAACTAAGTTGGTAAACACTTTACAACGTTTTTTGCACAAAAGGACTGGATTCTAGCGTCACGCGCTAGAATGACATCAACTTTCGAATTCCAGTTATGCAAGAAATCTATTCATTTGAAACTTGTTTGAGAAACGTAGCTATAAAAACCGCAGGTACCAGTTGGTTTTTATTGGCTAAAGTAAAGGTCAAATATCTGGAATTCTGGACATAAAATCCCCCTGTAAAAAAGATTAGAAAAAAATGCAGCGCACATATGACAGAAATTAAGTATACCCCGAAGAGGATACGCTACATTTTTTTATGAGTTTAATAAAAAGGTCTGCAGACAAAGATAGATTTTTGAGCTCTAAAAATATCTATAATTGTCATTATAATCAGATTTAAAATATGCGGAAGTAATTTTTTGTGTCCGCTTAGCAGGGTGGCAAAATAAGATAGACAGATACATTAAAACGCTCTTCAAATGTATCAACCCACTTCTTTCCCTTCTTCACTCACTTGTTCAAGATTTGGGTTCTTCACTTCAGGACTTGGCTTCATTTTCTGAGCTTTCTCATTAACTTTTTCTTCTACCCTCTCTATTTTACCCTCACCAATTGCCATAATTGCAGGTTGAAATTGATCTATAAGATCATCAAATGGTTTTTTATCATCTAGATGAGTACTGAGGCCCTTTTCCAGAAGTCTGATCATATCAGCTTCTGAAAAATTTTCAATAGTTCCATTCTTTACTAACTCTTGTATAGCAGATTGCTGCCCTTCATTTCGAAGCATTTCTACTATCTTGTTCTGATTCTTAGCTTCTTCCATGCTTTGCCCTGCTTTTAACTTACTATCGTCTGCAATACCTGCAAGCAATTCACTACGTAATCTATCAAAATTATTCTCTCTTGCTTGAATTGTAGGCAATTTATCTATTAAATCCTTATATGAACTTTTCACTGCTTTTCCTGCTTCAATCGCACCTTCTTTTATTTTTTCCCCCGCCTTTCCTATACCTATTCCTACATAACGTCCTCCAATAGCCACAAGCGCTATTAATGTGGCAAGCACAATAAGCGGAGAAAATGCTGCTCCTAATACCATTACAGCAGAAGCCATTCCAATTTTTTCATTTGCAGATGCTGATTTAAAATAATTGACTAGATTGTCCAGTGGACCTTTATTATTATTTATAACATTACCTATTGCTTGCTGATTAACAGATTTTAATGCACCTTCTATTATTTTTGAGTTAACACTTTCAGGAGTTAAACCTTTAAGCCCTTCTTCAATGAATCTTATAAATAATTCTTTGTTGACCTCCTCTTGCAAGCCTTGGTCATTAATCGCTAAACCTAAATCTTTGAGGTTCATCCCTTTAACTTGTTCTGATAGGGCTTCAAACAACTTCCTTTTTTCTTCCTGTGAGAACTGTACAATGCTTTCTATTATATCTGAAATAGCTTTTTTTTAGTTCTGGGTAGTCAATGTCAAAAAACGTACTGTTTGTAGGTTCCATATTCAACTTCATCAACTATAAACATGCCTAATTATATATACTAATTATTAATTATATTATAATTGACATAAAATAATTACTCCTTTCCAAATATGGAATTTGTATTACAATACCTAGATTATATGAAATCAAGGTATTTTATGGGTGAGAAAAAATTAAGAGCTGCTGTGGTTTTATCAGGATGCGGCCACCTCGACGGCACAGAGGTGAGAGAAGCAGTCTTAACTCTGCTTGTGTTTGATCGGCAGGAAGTTGAAGTCACGTGCTTTGCTCCTAATGTTGATATCACACAAGTTATGAATCACAAAACAAAAGAAGCAGTAAAAGAAAAAAGGAATGTACTTGTAGAAGCAGCAAGAATTGCAAGAGGTGAGATAAATGATTTAAGAGAAGCTAAAGCTGAAAATTTTGACATGCTAGTCGTACCTGGTGGATATGGAGTTGCGAAAAATTTATCTGACTTAGCTGAAAATAAAACAGTAGTGCCTGAGTTTGAAAGATTAGTCTCAGAGTTCTTTGTTGCAAAAAAGCCAATAGGAACTATATGTATATCTCCAGCCATTATTGTTTTAATTTTAAGTAGCAAGATGGGTAAAGAAGAAAGTAAGATTAAGGTAACTATAGGAGACGACAAAGACCAGCTGATAGAAAAGCTCGGCGGCGAACATATAACATGCGATACAAAGCTATCAATAGAAGACGAAAAGCATAATATATTTTCCTGCTCTGCTTATATGCGTAGTGATGAAAGTACACACTCTGTATATCAAGGAATAAAACACATGATTGACAGTATGGTGAAAAAAATTAATAAAAAAACCAAACAACCATTTCTCTAAAGTGTAGTTTCTTATACAATTAATTATGTTATACTTTCAGTTGCATTATTGTTGTAGCCAAAGTAATCTGTAATTGCTTATTAACAGTAAGCAATATTTAGTATGTAAGTTTAGTTCTTTTTTTTATAGATGTAAATATGTCAGACCTTTTTTATATTGAAAGTGAGTGTTGTGTAGATGGTCAGCGTGATACTTATGCAGGAGAAGTGAGTATTAATGATGTCATGTTGGGCAAGTTTAGTCTAAATTCATACAGTGGGAAAAAAGCTATAATAAATCTAGACATCGCTACATTCGATATCCATATTGCCATGGATGACCAAAATGGAAGGACAATAACAAGAGACCTCAAGGGTCCTGAATTTGTAATTAAAGATGACGGTTCCTGGTATATTAATAAGAATCTTGGTAATGATAAATTTGAAATTATAGTAAAGCAGTCATGATATGAAACATAGTGAGCGGAGCTTACTTTTTAGCAATGTTTACATACTTACTTGATTTGAAAAAAAATGGAGATTATCTTAGCTGAGCCACGCGGTTTCTGTGCGGGGGTTAAAAGAGCTGTAGACATATTAGCAATCACTTTAGAGAAATACAAAAATGAACGCCAAGTTTATGTACTACACGAAATCGTTCATAATAAGTATATAGTAGAGGATTTCAAGAAACAAGGAGTGGTTTTTGTAAGCAGCATAGAAGACATTAAAGACAATAGAGGAATATTGATCTTTAGCGCACATGGAGTGTCGAAAAGTATAGAGGATGAGGCAAAAAGAAAGGGTGTTCAAGTGATTGATGCAACATGTCCATTAGTTAGCAAAGTACATAAAGAGGCAAAAAGGTATGAGGATAGTGGTAAAGAATTAATTCTAATTGGACATGAAAATCATCCAGAAGTTAAAGGAATTATGGGAAGAGTAAGTAATCCTATATCTCTAGTGCAAACTATGCAAGACGTATACAATTTACAAATCAAAGATCCAGATAATTTATCTTATGTAACACAAACCACGTTAAGTATTGACGATACCAAAGAAATTATTGCTACACTGAAGCTCAGATTTCCAAGCATTACAGGCCCCGACTTAAAAGATATATGCTATGCAACACAAAATAGGCAGAACGCTGTTAAAAAATTGGCTAAAATTACAGACGTAGTGTTAATTGTAGGAAGCAAAAACAGTTCAAATTCAAACCGTTTATTAGACCTGTGTATTTCCAGAGGAAAAAGAGCCTATTTGATTGATAATTATAAATGTATGAACAAAAATTGGTTGCAGGGCGCAGAAAAAATAGGAATTACTGCAGGTGCTTCTGCTCCTGATATATTAGTTGATGAGCTAGTAAATTACTTAAAAATAAATATGAATACAAAAGTTTCAGTCATGCCAGATGGATTCACTGAAAATGTTCAGTTCAAGTATGCTAAATGGTAATGTGCAACAAAGTGCGTCAAATCAAGTCTTTAGCTCAATTCAATTTTCAGTCTGTTGGAGAATAAAATATCAAGCTGAGATATAATTAATCCTCGTTTGTCAGGTTAAGTTGTGTCTAGCACAGAAACATTAAAATATAAAAAAACTTCACCATACAAAAGGGTTAATATTACTACTAATTTTATCAAAAACTTATAATATAAGTCATATTGTCATCTAATGTTTAATGAATTTCAATAAATTACCTTTTTAATTCTAGATGAGTATACACTTTGTTAATATGTTTGGGTCAAAACCCAAAAGTAAGTTTATGCTTTCTATAGGAAAAGAAGGCACAATGTTACTATATTTTAAAAATAATACTTTAAATAAAAGATATTTTGCTAAGGACAAAAATAATAAAGCTGTTTCTGACTTAATTTTATGTCTCTCATCAGATAAAAAAGCATCCTTATATCTGGTTCTCAATCACACTGATCAGAACTATTTGCTACAGTCTATCCCAAGAGTAAATAGGATTAGTGCTTATCTATCAGCAAAAACAAAAGTAGAGCATTTTGCTCATAATAACGATATAAATTCTATTCTCTTGGTCGAAAAGCCGAATAAATTTAATCAAAACTGGTGGTATCTATTTGTTTCATCAAAAGCAAATCATTTAATAGAATATTGGTTGGACGTGTTTGTTGAAATAGGCTCTAACTTTAAAGGAATATTAATGTTTCCTATAGAACTAGTCAGTATAGCAAAAAAGATTCTACACAAAGATCCTAGTAACTGGAAAATTATAGTTGCTGCAACTAAAACAGGTGGCTATAGACAAGTGGTTCTTAAAGAGAACAAAATGATATTTACACGTTTAATACCATTTACTAATGATAATTTACCAGGAATCATTGCTGGTGAAATATATCAGGAAGTGAAAAATACAATTCAATCTTTAACTAAGTTTGGATTTGAAAAAAATGACCCTATCGACCTTTGCATCATAGTATCAGAAGCTATTAAATCTAGTTTATCAGTTATAAATTTTTCAGAGAATAGTGTGAACATATTGACTCCATATGAGCTAGGTAAACTATTGGGAGCAGAATTAGCTATATGCGAAAAAGATAGCTTTTGTGATACTACAATTTTGTTCCATAGCTTTAAGAATAAGCCAATAAATATTTTTAACACAAAAGAAACTAAAGAATTTTATCTATTTAATTATCTTTATTTAAATTCTCCTCAAAATTTTCTATACCTACTCTTGGTTTTAGTTGTAATTAACACCTTTTGTTTGCAAAATTTGTATTCAAATTTTAATGTTGCTGATAATTTATCTGCAAAGCGGAGTGCTTTAAATAACAAACTAATAAAACTTAGCCAAAGCTATAATGTAAAAAAGATAGATGAAGTTTACGATTTTATTAATATCAATAATATTTTATCAAAAATAGAATACTCTCCTCTCATACAGGTTAAGTATGTAGAAAAGCTAAAAGTACCAGATGTAGAGCTTGAATTATTTGAGTGGAATTATAATGAGGCAAAAAGTTATATTACCACAACTTTAAGGTTTAATTTTCAATCTGGTCAAGACATTTCTTATCAATACGAGAAACTACAGAAAAATTTAAACGATAATTTCCGTACTCATGATATTAGTATTTCTAGCTTACCCACTACTAAAGAGAAAAATCTATCTATTGATGTTGAAATAGGAGAGGCAATGTAGATTGATGACTATCTCTCAACTAAAAAGAAAAGCTACAATTCAGTGCATATATTATTTATTGTTATCTATTGTATTAATAGGGTTATCAACGTGTTTTATTCTCTATAACAAAAAGGTTTATAATAAAAATCAAACTGCAGCTGAGGAAATACACTCTATTAATTTACAGATCATTGAAATTCAAAAGAAAGAAGTCGTTCTAAATAAAAACCTAGACTTATGGAAAAGAATTTCTTCTTCAAGCTTACATAGTAGCAGATATGTTACAAATTTAAATTTTGAGCTTCACAAGCTATATAAAAAACACTACATGTTAGAACCTGAAATATCAATTTCTATACCTGAAGAGGCTGAACTCCACAATAAAAGTGAACGTACAAAAGTAATAAGAAGTGAAGTGGTTCTAAATTTAAGCTCAATTAGCGATAAGCATATTTTTTTATTTCTACAGTCCATTCCAAATCTTCCTGGTTATGTTATGATCAGATCTCTTACCTTGAATAAGCAGAGAAATATAGATTCTGCAGCTATAAACCAGATTTTAAGTGGTAATATGATAGAGATAGTGAGAGCTAGTATAGTTTTTGATTGGTATACCATATTAAGTAGATGAATATAAAGTTGTTTTTTATTTTTACGCTGCTATTTTTTAATGTTAGTGCATATTGCAATTGTGAAGATCTTGTAGAAAATATAGGGATTTGTAAAAAATATTCTTGCCAACAGCATATTAGTGATGAAGATTTTATTGAGCATAAAATATTAGGGTTAAATAGTGAAAATTTATGTGTATATATAGAAAGACAAGGCAATGATGAAATGGTCTGTCATTATTCCAATAATGGAATGATTATAGAAAAGAAGTACTTAAAAAGTATTTTAAAAGTTGGAAATCAAGAAATAAATGATTTCATTGATATAGCAAATTTGCGTGCGAAGGAGTGTTTTTTTATCAACAATTATAAACTAAGCTATATAGATCGAGACGATATAATAAAAGAGGCAGCAGAGAGTACTTTATCGCAATATGGTAGCATAAAAAGCATTTTTTTTGATGAAGAACAGGTTAATAGAATAGTTAGTGAGATGGAAAAGTTTAACTTACAGTCTTCGGGAGTTACAGAGGAAGAAAATTTCAATTGTAAAGTAGTCAGTTTAGATTCAATTTTATACTTTTCCCCTGATACATGGAAAATATGGGTAAATGGAAAGTTGTTTATAAATACTAAGGATTTAAAAGTGCACTCAGTAACTGAAAATTATGTAACTTTTTCATGGGCTGTAAACCAAAAGATAACAAAAGAAAGGATAAGCAATTCTAAAAATGTAAATTTTGGACATGAAGGTATTATGTTTACTCTTTATCCAGAACAAAAATTTGATTTAGACAGTTTATCTATTAAATAATCTAATACATCTGCGCTTGTAGCTCAATTGGATAGAGCGTTGCCCTCCGGAGGCAAAGGTCGTGGGTTCGAATCCCTCCAAGCGCGTTTCTAATTAAATTTGACAATAATACTCTCACATAAGATAATAAAGAGATTTATTTTAAAGCATAATTATGTCTAGTGGTACTATAAATAAAGTCATATTAGTTGGTAATTTAGGAAAAGATCCTGAAATTAGGACTACACAAAATGGAAAAGAGATGGCAAGTTTTTCAATAGCCACTTCTGAAAGTTGGACTGACAAATTTTCTGGTACTCGCTCTGAAAAGACAGAATGGCATAATATTGTAATTTTTAGTGAAGGACTAGTAAAAATTGTTAAAGACTTTGCACGGAAAGGTAGTAAAGTGTACGTTGAAGGCTCTCTGAGAACTAGAAAATGGACTGACCAAAATGGTACTGAAAAGTACACAACAGAGGTGGTGCTATACAACTTTAATAGTGCCCTTACCCTTTTAGATTCACGAAACAGTATGTCAAACTCTGATTACAAGCCAAGTGAATACAAACAAAATGAAACAGAACAAAAAGATAAACACGGAAGTTTTGATAACGATATAAAAGACGAACTAATCGATGATGAAATACCATTTTAATAACTTCAATTGAAACCTACATTTTTATGGACTGCTTGTGTTACTCCTTTTAATTCTAATGGAGATAGCGTAGATTACCAAAGTTTGCAGTGCTTGCTTGCAATGCAGGCTCAAGCTAAAAATGGTGTAGTGTTGCTCGGTAGCACCGGTGAAAGTTTATCACTTTCTGAGTATGAAAAGCGTACATTAGTTAAATTTGCATGCAAGCTAAAATTAAACACCAAAATTATAATTGGTGTGCCAGGAGTGAATCTATATCAGACTCTTGAATGGCTTGATTTTTGCAAGGGTATGCCTATTCATGGCTATCTAATGACAACTCCCATTTACACAAAGCCTGGAATCGTGGGGCAGATTTTATGGTTTGAAAAGCTGCTTGAGAAAGCGCATGTGCCAGCCATGCTTTACAATATTCCATCAAGAGCAGGAGTGAGTCTTCATGCTGAAACTGTACGCAACTTATTCAGCCATGAAAAATTTTGGGCTATAAAAGATTCAAGTGGAACTGTTGATACTTTAACTAAGTATAAAAAAGTTGCTCCAAATATTGAGGTATTTTGTGGAGATGATAATATGATACCCGATATGGCTGCTAAGGGTGCGGCTGGTCTGGTTTCTGTTGCTGCTAACACTTGGCCACATATAGTACATGAATATGTTAAGCAATGTCTGAGTAGTAAAAACTCTCAGGTAGATGTGTGGAAACAGACTTGTGAAGCGTTATTTACCGCCAGTAACCCAATACCTACTAAAGCACTCTTGCATGATATTGGGCTTATAAAACACAAAACTGTCCGCCTACCACTCAGCGCAGAAGATTTGCCTTCTATTGAAACATTGAGGCAAGCTAATAAAATGATTCTTAGGTGGAAAGAATTGACTAATGGCTAGGACTAGAAACACAAACTAAACATCATCAACTTCCACACCTGCATCAAACGAATTTACTGGTTATGACAGAATCAATCATGTGAAATCCCTGTTGATATGACTTAATGAATAACTATTTTAAGTTACCAATTTATTTAAGAAACTTTGATAATATTTATCCCACTTACTTTTCTATTTTCCATGTCACAATGAGCCTCTATTATTTCATCAAATTTATATTTTTTATTAATTCGTACAATTAAAAGTTTTTTTCTTATCATTTCAAAAATTTCCATTGCAGTAAGCACTAATGTAAATTTATCATGCTTATAGTGATATATCGAAGTTCCAGCTGCAAATAACGAACGCGAACTAAGTAAAGAGAAATTAATAGGAGCATTACCTGATATCTGCCCATAGGAAACATATATGCCAAACTTACCCAAAGATTCAAAAGAGAGCTTGCTTGTAGCGTAACCTATAGGGTCATACACTGCACCTACTCCTCTATTTTTCGTAATCTCCATGATTTTAGAAACGAAGTCTTTATCATTGTAGTTTATTGCGTATGTGCAGCCACTTTGTAAAGCTATCTTCATTTTTTCGTCAGAGCTTATAGAACCTATCACTATACCTTTTTTATCCTTTGCCCATTGGCATATTATTTGCCCCAAACCACCATTAGCTCCATGAACTAGTACAAAAGCACCAGGCCTGATTTTATAAGATTGATTAACTAAATAGTGAGCTGTCATACCTTTAAACAATACTGCAGCAGCAACTTCATCAGGTATATCATTCGGAATTTTTATCAAATATTTCTGGTGTACAATGCGCTTTTCACAATATGCCCCTGGAAGAGCTGTGCAATATCCAACTCTATCTCCAACCTTAAATCCATCACTAATTTTTTTACCAAGCTTTTCAACAACTCCTACTGCCTCTACTCCAAGTACTGATGGCAAATCTTTAATTTTGCGTATACCTTTTCTATGTTCTAAATCATAACGATTTAAGCCGATAGTTGTATGACGTATTAAGACTTCCTCATCTTTTGGCTCACCTACGCTCTTATCTACAAATTCTAATACTTCTGGCCCCCCAGTTTTTTTAATTTGTATAGCTCTAACCATGATAAATGTAAGACAAAAACTTTAATTATGTTATCTAGCAATTAATATTTTGCAAAATGTTATTTAGAGTTTATACACTACATGAGCGTATTGTTAATAGTTTTGAGGCATAAATTATCATGAACAGAGAAATTTGGCTTTATGGTGTTTTATTCAACGTGTTGTGCAAAGTGGATGAAGATAATGATTTGGATGTTAACAATGTAATAAAAAAAATAAAAGAAAGGTTAGAATATAGAATACAAAAATCAGATAAAAAAAGAGATTATTGTAAATATTTATATACTTCTTGGGGAAAAAAAGGATTTGATATTAATCACCAATTTGACTTGAAAGATTATGATGGCTTTCCAATAGATAGTCTTTTTTCTATTGCCATTAATTATAAATTATACACTTTAACAAATTTAGCGCAAGTTTTAATAAAAGCAGGAGCTAATGTGCAAAATGAAAAAGGATATTTACATGCTTGCGTTTTGGCTCGTTCTCCAGATATATTAAAAGCTCTCATAAAAGCGGGAGTAAATGATAACTCAAATGAAAACTATGGTGGAAATACCGCTTTAGACTATGTTGCTAAATTATATGGTAGAGATAAGTCAACGAAATGCAAGGATTGCTGTAAAATTCTAATTGAGCATACATTAGAAAAAAACCTCACAGTAAAATGCCAGACTCTATAAAAAGTAATAAAGAGTTAACTGAGTACTGGAATGCCTGTAAAGCAAATAGTGAAGAATGGGAATTCGCAATACCAAAAACCGCAATACAAGTACTTAGTGTGCAAAAAGCAAATAAGAGCTCCTGCTCAATTCAATAGATGTATCGTACAACCTTGTTCGGATTACAATAGGAAAAGGTTTGTTATTTAAGCTTAAAAAACGTATATGATAGTGTTATTTCACTTAAATCTTTTGTACTATTGTCACACATTATTTCAGGGTCTACGTAAAAGGATACAGGCATAGCTGCTTTTTGTTTTGGTAGCAACGTTTGCTCTTCAAAACAGAAGCATGCAACTTTATTGAAATATTTACCTGCTTTAAAAGGTGTGATATTATATACTGCCATTCCAAATGAAGATTGATCAGATAAATTTTCTGCATAATAAAATACTAAACTTTTTTGCCCTATATTCGTATCAATGTAGTTAGTTTCTGATTTAAATTCCCAAGGCAGACCGGACATTACATCAGCATTGAAGTAAACCCTGATTTTTTGGTCAGTTGGATTTATTGTCGTATTAGTTGCTTTTCTCGTTGTGCCACCATATCCAGTAGCTTTGCAAAAGATGCTATACAATGGCACCGAAGCATATGCAAGAGATAGCATCAATACCACTAAAGATCCTAGGAGAAAAACTATAGAATTTTTATTGTTTCCCCTTAAAAAGGAAATCATCTAATCCTTATTGTTGAATAAATTAAGTAACCTGAGTAAATTGAGGAATATATTGATGAAGTCAAAGTAAAGATTAGTTGCACCAAGTACTGCCAGCTTAGTAGTTGCAACCTCTGAGCCATAATTATACCTATAATAAACATCTTTGATTCTCTGAGCATCGTATGCGGTCATTAAAGTAAACACTATTACTGACACAAATGATATTGCAAAATAGAGTGGACTACTCCCAAGGAACAGATTAACTATAGATGCAATGATTAATCCCCAGATTCCCATAATCAAAAAAGAACCCATACTGGTCAGATCTTTTTTTGTAGTATTACCATATAAAGCCATAGAACCAAACATGATCGATGTAATGAAAAATGCTCTCGCTATATTTTCTGCAGTATAAATTATAAAGATATGAGATAAAGAAATTCCCATTAAAACTGAGAATAGAAAAAATACAGTAAGTGTTGACTGAGCACTTAGGTGTTGAAGCCTAAAAGACATATAAAACACCAATGCAACTGGAGATAGCATTACCACAAGCGATAGAACAGGATTGGAATAAATCACCTGGAAAAGACCAGAAAATACTGTTAAAAACGCAACAAGCCCTGTAACACCTAAAGCTAAAGCCATATAATTGTATACTTTAGTTAGGTAACTCCTGAGTCCAGCGCTATAATAAACGCCCTGAGAGCGAATATCCTGTTCGTTTTTCATATAAGACATATGTAACTCCTTATTATCTCTTGATGATATATTATAATACAATACAGCGTTTTTATCAAGTATAAAATGACATACTACAATTGAATGGTGTGGTATGCAATTAGAGAATTTCTTCCATAACTATAAGCAAATCGGTTTTCAGCGGCGTGTAACTATTATAACAACCTCTGACAATAGAAACTACTTTCACCATCCCCTCTATCATGATTTAAGGGGAATGGTGAAAGTAGTTTTTGCATTTACTAAAGCATTCTTCTTATAGACACTATACCAACAATCCACTATTTTTTCTATGTCTCGCGGTTTAACCTCTGGACCTATACTGATTCTAATTGAACATTCTGCTTGCTCTTTTGTTGCTCCCATTGCAAGCAAAACATGAGAAGGCCCAACTTTTCCAGAAGAACATGCAGAACCATTGCTGACTGCAATATTATTTAAGTCAAAGTGCATGAGCTGCAGATCATTCTTCACTCTCGGCATATAAATGAAACTTGTATTTGGCAATCTTTTAGAATTTTTGCCAAAGATCTTGATATCACTGACAAGACTTAATAACTCACACTCCAATTGATCACGCAGCTTCTCTACTTCATCCATTTTTGATAGAAGGTTTGGAATGTTTTGCAATGCAGCAGAAAGACCTACTATTGCAACAATATTTTCTGTACCACCACGCAATCCTTTTTCTTGCCCACCACCTATTATAGTAGGTTCTATTACAAGCTTTTTGTCAAATATTAAAACTCCACTACCTGCTATACCACCAAATTTGTGAGCAGATAAAGTAAGTAAATCCACTTCTAAATCTTTCATATTTAATTCGATTTTCCCAACACTTTGAGCAGCGTCAGTGTGACAGATTGCCCCGAATTTATGTGCCATTTTAGCTATTTCCTTAACAGGCTGGATAACTCCAGTTTCGTTATTAGCCATCATCACTGAAATTATTACTTTATTCCCCTCAAGTTTGCTTAGAATTTTTTCTAGCTCTAAAAAGTCAACAATACCCTCTTGATTAACGGGTATTATATGTGGATTATATGCAGAATTAAGAATTGAAGGATGCTCTGTAGCTGAAATTACATGCAGATAGCCTTTCATTCCTCTCATGACGAGGTTGTTTGCTTCAGTTGCACCAGACATAAAAACTATTTCTTTATCATTTGGAACGTCAAGAGCATCACGTACGTTATCTCTTACCTCTTTAAGAATCTTCCTCGCTTCTTGTCCTCTTTTATGCAGCGATGATGGATTTAGTGTTTGTTTTGACAAAATCTCAAGTATACTTTTTTTTACATTTTTACTCACTGGAGCAGTTGCATTATAATCGGCATACACACAATTACTATCTTCCAGAGAGAATAAACTCACAGGCTTATTTTTCACTTACCATCAACCAATTATGTATGTTAACTTTAACACGATAAAAATTTATTGCAAAAACAGCGAAATTAATACATAATTAATAAACAATTTACATTATCAATCCCTGTCAAAACAGGTTTTTATTAGGAGTCATCATGGTAGAAGTCTTTTTAAATAATTCAACAAAAAAGATAGAAGGTAGATACCATCAAAGCAAAGAGGCCAATGCACCGGTTGTGCTAATTTTACATCACTATCCCCAATATGGTGGTAGTATGGATAGTAAGATTATACATAGTATATATGAATCTTTTATCGATAATAACTTTTCTGCATTGACAATTAATTTTCGTGGCGTCGGAAAATCTACCGGAACTTTTGATAAGGGTATAGGAGAATTAACTGATGCTGCAGTAGCTATTGATTGGCTTCAGGAGCATAACTCTAACAACGTTCCAATTTGGATAGTCGGTTTTTCTTTTGGAGCATGGGTAGCTATGCAGTTGACAATGCGCCGTCCAGAGATAGTAAGTTTTGTTGCCCTTTCTCTTCCAGCAACTAAGTACGATTTCTCTTTTCTCTCTCCTTGCCCAGTTCCTGGACTTATAATACAAAGTAATAATGATACAATTTCAGAAGAAAGCGATGTAACAGAATTAGCACAAAGGTTAATAAATTCGGTAAAAAATAACCATATGGAATACCATATAGTAGACGATACCAACCACTTTTTAAGGGATAAAGAAGAGGAAGTAGCTCAAATTATAGATAATTATATAAAACTACGCTTAAATAGTGCAGTCACTTCTTCCAAAAAAGTAAAAAAAGAGATAAGGGTAAAAGAATATGCCTAACTTTACAAATGAGAGAAATGAATGTATTAATATAAATAAAAAAAGTCTTGTTATGTTTAGGCAATTATTATTTCTCGTTTTAGCGATGTTTATGCTGTCAGGATGCTTTCTAAGTAAACAGCGTAAGTTAAAGAGTCCGTGTATAAAAAGCAATGAAGGCATTTCATGCGAATTATACTCCGTTAATGATCATTGGTTAAATAAGTACAAGTTATAGGTAGCTTTGTATTGTACTGTTTCTTCCATTCACAGCTTTACTAATGATCGGTTTTTTAGCTGAAAAATGTGATCTGCTTTTTCTGCAAGAATATAGTTGTGTGTTACTATAAGCATAGAGCTGTTATTTTCCTTTACATATGAATGTAACAGCAAAAATACATTCAAAGAATTTGTTGGGTCTAAATTTCCCGTTGGCTCATCTGCAAGTAAAAGCTTTGGAGAGTTTACAATGCTCCTTGCAATTGCAACCCTCTGCCTTTCTCCACCAGAAATTTCAGATACCATACTACTTGCTTTACTTTCCAGACCAAATTTTTCCAATATTGCTTGCGATTTTTTTTCTGCTTCAGCTTTACTTTTTCCTGCAATGAGCTGAGGAAGCATAACATTTTCCAACACTGATAACTCCTGTAATAAATAGTGAAATTGATAAACAAAGCTAAGAAAATTTCTTCTTACATGAGTTTTATATTTATTGCTGGCTTGCGTGCAATTTACTCCATCTATTGTCACTACACCTAAAGTTGGCTTATCCAATAGGCCCGCAATTTGTAGTATAGTTGTTTTTCCTGATCCCGAATTACCAATCAATGCAACTACTTGCCCTCTTGTAAGACTCAGATTGATGTCTTCTACAATAGTAGGACTTTTTTTGAAGCTCTTACTTACAGAAGCTAGCTCTAGTGTTACACCACTACCCATATTATAAAAAGATCCAGGAGGGAGAATTAGACCGAGAAACTGTTACCACACCCACATCGAGACTTAGCGAGAGAATTCTTGATTTGAAAACCAGAACCACTTAGATCTTCAGTATAATCTATAGTTGAATTATTTAAAAATTTCGCTGAACAATTATCAACCATTAACACAGGGTTTCCATTCTCATCATTAATTACTATATCTTTACCTTTTTCACTAAAACTGGAGTGGCTTCTATAATCCTCGCTATCTTCGTCATCGTCAAAATCGTCGTCTTCGTCATCTTCAAAATCGTCATCCAAAGACATCTTTTTATTTATTTGATCCATAAGAAAATTATACTTGAAGCCAGAGCATCCACCACCTGAAACTGCAACCCGCAAAACAGAACTCTGATCTCCTTCTTGTTCTACAAGGGAGTGGATTTTTCTTAATGCATTGTCAGTTAAGTTAATATTATAATCTGTTGACATAACAACCACCCTTCATTATTGATAACTTATTATACTGCAAATTTTACATGTCAAACAATAATTTTCTATTAAGTTACGCGTGCTTTCCAAATAAAACAAAAGGAAGAAATTTTAAAGAGCCAGAAGATGAAAATCGCAGCTGCTTTCAGCGTGATAGGGACCGCATTATTCACTCTAATGCGTTTAGGAAATTGGGGTACAAAACACAAGTTTTTATCAATTATGAGCATGACTACTATCGCACTAGGCTAACTCATAGCCTTGAAGTTGCACAGATTGCAAGATCCATCGCACGCAGGCTCAGATTAGATGAGGACATCACTGAATGCATAGCGCTTGCACATGACCTTGGTCATCCTCCATTTGGTCACACAGGTGAGAATGCTCTAGTTCAAGTTGATAAGGAGAAGTATAAGTTTGATCATAACGTTCAAGCTATAAGGATTTTAACTTATCTTGAACAAAAACATGCCGACTTTAATGGCATGAATCTAAGTTGGGAAGTGATTGAAGGCGTTGCAAAGCATAACGGTCCTTTACTCGGTCAAAATGCAGCATCTCACACAAATAATCAGCTATTATTAGAATACAATGAAAAATATGATCTAAAACTTGAGGAATTTTCAAGCATTGAAGCACAAGTTGCTTCAATTGCCGATGACATCGCTTACAGTGTGCATGATCTTGATGATGCACTCAGAGCAAATTTAGTAACTATTGAAGATTTGCTTAATGTTCCCTTAATTGGCAAAATGTTTAAAAACGTAAGGAGTGAATATTCAGATTTGTCTCAGAGCAAACTCATACATGAATCACTGAGTAGAACTATAGGGATTATGATAAATGATGTCGTTTTTCAGGCTGAAAAAAATATTAAAGACTACAAAATAAAAAGCGTAGAAGATGTAAGAGGTCTAAATACAATGCTAGTCACATTTTCACCAGAAATTGCAAATGCCACAAAAGAGATGAAAAAATTTAACATGGAAAAAATATACAGAAGCTATAAATTGAATAGAACAATGAACAAAGCAAAACGTATAGTACAGGAGCTTTTTCAATGCTTTTATGAAAACCCAGGGTTATTACCTATAGAGTGGAACAAGCTTGCTTGTGAATCTCAGCGTTCAGTAATAATATGTGATTATATCTCAGGTATGACAGATAGATTTGTCATACACGAGCACAGAAGAATTTTTGATACCTCATACGAAATGACTTCTTTCTAATGACCGATGATTATTTCATGTCGATCGCATTAAAACTTGCAGAAAAAAGTCTTGGAAGTGTTGCACCAAATCCCGCTGTTGGATGTGTTATTGTAAAAGACGGTATGGTGATCGGTGAAGGCTACACAGGAATCGGTGGACGTCCACATGCAGAAGTAGTTGCTTTGCAAAATGCTCAAGACTTAACTCATGGTGCAACTATGTACGTCACTCTTGAGCCATGTTGCCACTTTGGAGTTACAGAACCTTGCACTGCAGAAATCATAAAATCAGGAATAAGAAAGGTAGTGATTGCAGCAATTGATCCAGATAGTAGAGTTTCAGGTGGAGGGATAAAAGCTTTAGCAGATGCAGGAATTGAAGTAAAACAAGGGATTATGCAGAAAGAAGCAGAGAAACTAAATGTTGGCTTTTTTACCACTAAGAAACTCCATAGACCATTTATAGCTTGCAAAATCGCAACAACTCTTGACGGAAAAATCGCAACATTTACGGGTGATAGCAAATGGATAACAAGTGAAGATACGAGAAATTGGGTACGTGAGCTCAGAGCAAAATATGATGCAATTATGATTGGCAGTAGTACCCTTATCAATGACGATCCTCTCTTAACTTGCAGATTACCAAGACTCGAAGACAGGTCGCCAATAAGGCTAATTATCGATAGCCAAGGGAAATTGAAGAAAGAGCATAATATTGCAAAGACTGCAGACAAAGTAATAACTTGGGTAATCACAAATAAGGAAGTAGAGAGAAAAATAAAAGACATTAATTATTTGATAGTTAATACACCTCCTGTCATTCCAGTGCCCAGACACTGGGATCCAGGAAAATTGATTGTGCGCTATACAACATTTTCGATCAAAAAACTGGATTCCAGTGTCAAGCACTGGAATGACACCACCGGCAAATTTCAATGTTCGTATAATTATGTGCTCGGACACTGGAATCTAGAAAAAACATGGATTTCAACTTCAAGTGCTCAACTGTACGAATGCTGTAATATAAGAGCGACTTTCACCAAGAAGGGTGTCATCCCAGTGCCCAGACACTGGGATCCAGAAAACTTCAAGCAATTGCGTAGTGAAAACTGGATTCCAGTGTCAAGCACTGGAATGACATCGGAACCTGATGTTATCGGCAAAGTCTGCCTAAAAGACATGGCATCAAAACTTGTTTCAGAAATTGGTATAACAAGGTTATTAGTTGAAGGTGGAGGAGTGTTGATTACAGAATTATTAAAGCACAATTTAATCGACAGGCTGATAATCTGCCGTAGTGGTAAAATTTTAGGTAATGATGCCACTCCTTTTGTAGGAGATTTAGGAATTCAATCCATCAATGAATGTTATCAGTTCAAAAAAGCAGAGATAATAGAGTTCAGTGAGGATGTAGTTGAGTTGTGGGATAGGCTATTGTAACTTTTATATTTTTAGATGAAAGGAGAAAAGAAAGAGGTAGAAAATCTACCTCCTATGTAATTTATTATGCTGTTTTTCCTCGATACTCGTCTTCAAGTGTTTTCTCAAATACAACTTCTTTCATTATATATTTAATCAAATTTCTGTCAATTTTACCCTGAGGTCCTTGTTCTCCTCTGTCACCCTTTTCACCTTTAGCATTTTCTATTGCATTCATTTGCTGATATGAAGAAATAGCTAGTGCGGCAAAATATACAGCGGCAATAAATAGAACTGCAATTCCAACGGGGCTAGCAATAAGTGCTAAAGATGCAGGTCCGGCAATTACTTTAGTAGCAATCAATAATGTTGTTATTGCTGCTGCTAAAGATGCAGTTGCAACTGTACTTTCAATACTCATTTTTGTTATAGGTGCTGTGTTTTTTAGTTTCCATATACTTGCAGTCATAATCACTGCCTCCTAATTAAGATTTATAAAAAGTTAATTATATACTAAGAATGTAAACTAATCAAGTATTTTTATTAATAACTTGATGTTTTATCTACTTCCTAAATTGTAACTAATTATATAAGATTGATACATGGTAAATGGTTGGCTAAATCTTGATAAACCAATAGGAATTAGCTCTGCACAAGCTGTAACTCAAATTAAAAGGATTTTTGGAATAAAAAAAGCCGGCCATCTGGGAACACTTGACCCTTTGGCTTCAGGTGTATTGCCGATCGCTCTTGGTGAAGCAACAAAAACTATACCGTATTTATCTTGTGACTTAAAGGCATACAATTTCACAATCAAATGGGGAAAGCAAACAACTACAGACGATTTAGATGGTGATATTATTAGAACTAGCACTATAAAACCTGAATATAATCAAATAAACTATGCGATTAAGGATTTTATTGGTGAGATAACACAAACTCCTCCTCAATTTTCAGCGGTGAAAATCAAGGGAGCAAGAGCATATAAATTAGCAAGAAGTGGGCAAAAGGTAAATATAAAACCTCGACAAGTCAAAATACATGAACTGAAGATGATATTTTTGGACACCATAAATAATAGTGCCGATTTTTCTATGATCTGCGGTAGCGGCGTATATGTAAGATCAATTGCAAGAGATCTTGGAATTGAATTAAATTGTTTTGGACATATTACACAATTAAGAAGAACGATGGTAGGTGATTTTAAGGAAGATGAATCAGTGATAATTGAGCAACTTACTAAAAAAACACAACAAATTACTCTCCCCAGCGCTTGACACCGGGATCCAGATATACAAATACTTACAAATCATGTAATGGACAAAAGATTCTAGGAGCATATGTCAAAAACAATGTTCGTGATGAAATAGGCTTGATCCCAGTGCTTGACACTGGGATGACAGAGGGAGGTGGGATGGCAGAAGATGATGGAGGTAATACAAAAAGTTTCATCATCCCCATTGAATCGGCTTTAAAATCGATGTTCAAAATTGAAAT
The DNA here is from genome assembly GCF_964028585.1 of Wolbachia endosymbiont (group B) of Xanthorhoe designata. Classification (NCBI taxonomy): domain Bacteria; kingdom Pseudomonadati; phylum Pseudomonadota; class Alphaproteobacteria; order Rickettsiales; family Anaplasmataceae; genus Wolbachia; species Wolbachia endosymbiont (group B) of Xanthorhoe designata. Next base: position 13,750 of record NZ_OZ034794.1, on the reverse strand, counting down.
TTCCCTAGAGGAGGCGGAGAAAATCAGAAAAGGTCAAGGAATTATATTAAATAACTTGCGTGGTTTAAAGAATTATGATATTTTTTGTACGATAGTGGGTAATGTACCTATTGCAATTTGCAGTTTTACTCATGGTTATGTGAAGCCTATTCGTGTTTTTAATATTTTGAAATGAGGTTTAGATGTCAATAACATCCCAAAAGAAAAAAAGTTTGATTAGTACATATGCAATTAAAGAAGATGATACAGGTTCATCTTTTGTACAATGTGCAATTTTAACCGAGAGAATCAGTAATTTAACTGAGCATTTTAAAACGCATAAGCATGACCATAATTCTAAGCGCGGTTTACTTATATTGATAGGTAGAAGGCGCAAGCACTTAAATTATATAAAACGTAAATTTGGTAATGAAGCCTATCAAGAGTTAATAGAGAAGTTAGGCATTAGAAAATAATCGAGGAATTTTGTATGTTTGAAATTATAAAAAAATCTATAGATTGGGAGGGGCGTACCTTATCTTTAGAAACTGGGAAAATAGCACGTCAAGCTGATGGTTCAGTAGTTGTAAATTATGGAGATACTTCTATCTTAGTCACTGTTGTACGAAAAAAGAAGGAAGAAAGTGTTGATTTTCTCCCTTTAAATGTTCAGTTTATTGCAAAAAGTTATGCCATGGGTAAGATTCCTGGTGGTTTTTTTAAAAGAGAAGGAAAACCATCTGATAGAGAAACTTTAATTTCAAGAGTAATAGATAGAAGTATAAGGCCGTTATTTCCCGAAGGTTTTCATGATGAAATTAGTGTAGTATGCAATCTATTAACTTACGATACGGTCAATTCTCCTGAAGTACCAGCATTGATAGGTACCGTCGCAGCTCTTGCAATTTCTGGCGTTCCTTTCCACTTTACTATAGCTGGAGTTATGGTCGGTTGTGATGAAAATAACAATTATATACTCAATCCTTCCGTTCAAGAGATGAAAGCAAGCAACTTGGATCTGTTTTTGTCTGGTGATGAAAATTCGATCTTAATGGTCGAATCGGAAGTCAAAGAGCTCTCTGAAGAAAATGTTTTGAGTGCAATAAAATTCGGCCATGAACATCTTCAACCCGTTATTAAGCTTATAAAAGAATTTGCTGATACAGTAGGCAATAAACCTGAAAGCTTTGCTCCTGTTGATATATCAGATATAACTCAAGGACTTGAAAAATATCGAAAAGACTTTGAAGAAGCATATTCAAAAACAGTAAAACAAGAGCGAGTTCAAGCTCTAGAAGTAGTCAGGAATAATATATTGAATACTCTTAAAGAGGCTGAAAAAGACGAAAAGTTAATTACTTATGCAGTAAAAAGCTTTGAAAGATCTTTAGTGCGTGAAATGATTAGAAGGAAAAGTGTGAGGATAGACAACCGTAAGTATGATGAAATACGCCAGATAGAAATTGAGGCTGACATTCTACCCAAGACTCACGGTTCTGCGCTATTTACAAGGGGCACCACTCAGGCACTAGTTGTTACTGCTCTTGGTACTACACAAGATGAGCAAATTGTGGATGACATTGAAGGGGATAGACGTGAACATTTTATGTTGCATTATAATTTTCCTCCATTTGCTGTTGGAGAGGCTTCTGCTATACGCGCACCAGGAAGGAGAGAAATTGGTCATGGTAAACTTGCTTGGAAAGCACTTCATCCTGTTTTACCTGATAAATCTGAATTTCCTTATACAATAAGGGTAGTATCTGAGATTATGGAATCTGATGGTTCTTCTTCTATGGCAACAGTTTGTGGAACTTCCATTGCATTAATGGATACAGGTGTGCCAATAAAGGCTCCCGTTGCAGGAATTGCTATGGGTCTCATCAAAGACAAAAATGAGCATATAATACTTTCTGATATACTGGGCGATGAAGACTATCTTGGTGATATGGACTTCAAAGTAGCAGGAACTAGCGAAGGGATTACAGCACTGCAGATGGATATGAAAATTCCTGGTATAAGCTTTGAAATTGTTGAAAAATCTTTAGAACAAGCAAAAGTCGGAAGATTACATATCTTAGAAAAAATGAATGCAGTAATTTCAGAACATCGTAAGGATATAAAAGATCATGTACCAAGAGTGTTATCATTTTATATAGATAAAGATAAAATTTCTGCAGCTATTGGTGCTAAAGGAAAAAATATACGCAGTGTATGTGAAAGAAGTAATGCAAAAATTGAAATAGGGGATGACGGTAAAGTTTCTGTTTTTGCCATTAGTAGTACTGAAGCTGAAGCTGCAAAGAATATGATGATTGATTCAATAACAGAGCTAGAACAAGGTTCTATAATTGATGCTAAAGTTGTAAAGATAGAGAAGTCTATTGTAGAGCTAGAATTTCTTAATGGAAGAAAAGGAAAAATGCATATAAGCGAGGTAGCTAATCAACATGTAGAGTCCATTGAGGATATACTTAAACAGGGTGATACCTTCAAAGCTTTGATAATTGATTTTGAAAAAGGTGGATGTCCAAAATTATCAAGACGTCGTGTTGATCAAGAAACAGGTGAATTTTTTGAAGGTAAGCTTTACAATGAAGAAAGGAGAGGTGGTTTAAATAATAGGGATAATTATTATAACAACTCGTTTAATAAAAAACCTGGAGATGATTATCATAGTAATAGACCTACTCGTCCTCGTTCTGGTTTTAGCAATAGAAACAGACCAAAATCTGGTAATAATGACTCATCATCAGGTTTCTATTGAGGTTGAACTTACTTTCTATTATCTCAGTGTCGAAGCACTGAGATAATAGGAATTTTTAAAACTGACAAGATAACAAAAATGGCTTGTGTTATCTGTAGGGTTATAACGAAAGATTTTTAAGATCGTTTATAGCCTTTTTCATGTCTTCAGCTTTAAATATTGCTGATCCAGCAACTAATATATTTGCACCTGCTTTTATTATATCAGCTGCGTTAGAAAAGTTAACTCCACCATCTACTGAAACTTGTGTTTTAAGATTACGGTCCTGTATCATTTTCCTCACGGTAGATATCTTACTCAACTGCGAATGAATAAACTCCTGTCCTCCAAATCCAGGATTGACTGTCATAATTAGCACAATATCTAGCTCATCTATTATATACTCAAGCACGCTTGGAGAAGTTGAAGGAACAATTGAAACTCCAACTTGTATTATTTTTTTTGTATTGTTTTTATATGATTTTATCTTTCTTACTAGCCTCTCAAGATGTATCTCTGCTTCTGCATGTATAGTGATAATATCAGCACCAGCATTTATAAAACTTTCAATATGGTCACCAGGAGATTTAATCATTAAGTGCACATCAAAAGGAAGGTTGCTATATTTACGTATCGCAGAGATAACATTCGGACCTATTGTAATATTTGGAACAAAATTTCCATCCATAACGTCTATGTGTATATAATCTACATTCAAGTCGCTAATTCTTTTTACTTCCTCCCCTAATTTTGCAAAGTCTACTGAAAGTATAGAAGGTGCAATTTTAATACCCATAGACTACTTTTTACCAAAAATAAAAAAAGTAACTTATTTTTTAAACTTTGTCATCCCAATACTATATTAATCTCATTTAGAAATTTTTGTATCCTTCCAGATGCATGTGCCTTTATTTTTCTCTGCCCATTCATCTGGCCATCTTAATACTCGTTAGACTTCTTTCTTCGCCTCTTCTAAATATTCCAACACAGTTTCATGCAGCGCAGTCCAAGACATTTGCTTTTCCATATTCGGTATAAATTTTTGTTTCCAAGTGTCCTTAAATTCTTGAAACCACTGCTTCTCAAAATTTTGGAAATTAGATAAAACTTGCAACCTAAACTCATTAATCAAATTCGAGACTTCTATAGCCTTTTCAGGGCTTATAGACTTAAAAGATAATATTTCATTCTTTAAAATATCTAGCTTTTCAAATGAATTAAGCTTAAATGGAATATAAAGCGAGGATCTTATATTATACCTTAGATAAGAGTCGTAATATAGCTTAATCTTGTACATGAGCATAGCAAATGCAGTAGAAGAAATATTATTTTCATATTCTGCAAAAGAAGATAATAAACGCTTGTAATCCTCTTCATTCAAAAATGGTGATTGTAAACTTGATTCAATTTTATTATTAAAAGATGTGAATCTGTTGAAAATACAATTGCTATATTCGCTTAAAAATTCAGGCAAAATATCTTCCTGTTCTAATTTTAGAGGCAAGTCTTTTCTAATCTCTTTCGGCAAGTGATGAATTGAAAACTGATTGATAACCCACGCAAAATTTTCATCAAACTCATTTGAGTAATTAGCATTATTGTCAGGAAAAATCATATTACCTTCCCTATCATTCCAAGGCAGTATTTTATAAAAAAAACCGTTTAACCTTTTTTTTAATTTCAAAATATTTTCACTCTTATCGCCTACCTTATACAAAATCTCATTTACTTTTTGTTTTGCGTCTTGAGGACTGATTCTATCACCTATATGCAATCCGATACCACTTTTCTCTAATAACTCCCAATCAAATAACTTATGTGGATCAGGCTTACGCATTGCGTAACCTTCAATTGCTGAGCTGTATACTATAGTGCCTATCTCAGCGTGACTAAATATCATATCTTTTCTAATCTTAAAGCGCTTCATGAGGTACAAAATCAGATCTTTGACAGATTTCATTTGCTCTTCTGGAAAAGGCTCAAGCCCTGTGTTTACAATCTCTATACCTATAGAATAATCATTCAGTTTTCGTAGCTCTTCAACCACATTATCTACTTGAACTTTCGCATAACTTATACCAGCATGCCATGCTCGTTTTTCAAGTGGAACCATCAGAGTAATGCTACCATCTCTATCAACAATAAGCTGTACTGATATCCCTGAAGAATTTAATGCGTATTTTGTACTTTTTAATGTTGGTGATTCGGTATGGTGCACCACCACCATCAACACTTTTTTGCCTTCTCTATCATCATAATTTAAATTCGGTGCAGGATCTAAAAATATTGGATTTTTTAATGATGTTTTCAAATCTTGAAAATCGTTCTCAATATCACTTAAACAAGATTGTTGTCCATGTACAAGAGGCGCTACAAGCAGCAACAGAAATAAAACAGACAAACATTTTTTTACTATAAGTTTCATGTAGCTCTACAAATTGCCTCAATATAACTAAATTAGCATAATACACATAAAATGTTTACTTTTTTTTCAGCCAATCAAGACTTGCTACAGCTACAATTAATACTCTTATCATTACATTTTGGTGTTAAGTCAGGATAGAATGTGAGTATAGCGTCTTTCTTTCTCACAAATACTGATTGATAATTGTCATCTTCCATTTTATATAGACACATTCCATCTTTTCCCAGCTCCTTAAACGCCTTAGTCGCAGAAACTAAAATATCATCAGCATGAAGGTTATACGCGTACCTACTTGGGCACTTAACTTTCACTTCTCCATCCTTACCTAGATATTTCATTCCAAATGTGTAAACAGGTGGCTTAATATCTAATTTATTGCACAGAGATTCATTATCCCAAATTGCACCCGCCCACTTATCTTCTTGAGCCTCAACATATCTACCTACAAAATGCATACCACCAAGCCCCAATCTATCTGGTTCACCACAAAAAATATGCCCAAACCCTATAGTTTCTTTTTCAGTTCCGCTATTTGTAAACCAAATCTTAGTCAATTCATCTTTAAACAACCCCAAGTCTGCACTAGGTGTAATCACCTGATGATCAAGCTTATCGTATATCTTTTTCACCACTTCTTGATGCTGCGGACAATCAAGCAAAATTCTGAAATCTTCTTCATCAGGCTGTGTTCCCCAATCTCCACAAACCCTTAATACTCCTCTATCAAAATCAGTCAGCTCTGGAAGTGGTGGAATGTAGTCTGGACTTGTAGAATCTGTTTTGAAAAATGGCTCAAATTTAATTCGTGAACTCGTATCGTTGAGGTAATGCTCCTTAATGTAAAAAACAAATCCTATTACTGGTATTATTAAGCATAAGATTAATTTAGCTACTTTCGACATAACCACAACACAACGTATAAAAAAGCTAAGGTACAAGTAACAGCTTAAAAAAGTTTTAATTAGATGTTAATCTCAGTCCCGGCATTTTATCACCACTGAGCCAACTTAAAAATGCTCCCCCACCAGTTGAAATATATGTAAAATCTTTATCAGTAAGACCTGCAGCATTTACTGCAGATAGGCTATCCCCTCCTCCTATTACGCTGGTTAATTTTCCTTTGTGCGTTAAATTACTTACTAATCTCATCACCTCTACTGTACCATTTGCAAAAGCTGAATGTTCAAAAACACCAATAGGTCCATTCCACAGTAGAGTTTTACTGCTTGCTATTATACTGCTTATTGTGCTTAAAGTTTGAGGTCCGATATCTAAAATTATATCACCGTCCAAAATGGATTCAGTTTTTCTTAAAATACCAGTGCTATAATCAGAATTTACTGCAACCAAAACGTCTTCTGGCACAACTATTTTGCAATTGTTTTTATTTGCCGTCTCAACAATATTGTGCAGAAGATCATCAACACCATTTTGAAAAAAAGACTTGCCTATATTAACTTTATTAAATAACAAAAAATTATTAGCAATTGCGCCACCCAGAATAAGGTAATCAACCTTTTCTGCTAGTTTTATAAGCATTTTTATTTTAGTGGATATTTTAGCTCCACCAACTATCGCAGCAATAGGTTTAGTGTCAAACGATATGGCTTGCTCAAGATACTTTAGCTCATCTTGCAAGCAAAATCCTGCATAAGAAGGTAAAAATTCTGTAATGCGTGAAATAGAAGCATGAGCTCTGTGAGAGCAAGAAAATGCATCATTTACATATATATCTGCTAGAGATGCTAATTTTTTAGCAAAATTTGAATCATTCCGCTCTTCTTCTTTATAAAACCTCAGATTCTCTAGTAATATTATATCTCCCCCACTCATCGCATTTACTGTTCTTTGTACTTTCTCACCAATACAATCATCAATAAATTTCACTTCTTTACTCAGCAGCAGCGATAAAGTTTCAAATACGTTTTTTAGCGATAGGTTATTATCTTTTGCTTTTGGACGCCCAAAATGTGAGATAATAATAACTTTTGCACCTACATTTGCCAAATACTGAATGGTAGGTAGAGCTCTCAAAATACGAGTAGTATCACAAATTCTTTCATTTTTTATAGGAACGTTGAAGTCAACCCTGAGCAGAACATTTTTATTGTGAAAATCACAACTCTCTATGCTAGGTACACTTATCATACAATTAAGGAGCTATAAAATCACTATACAATAGTTTAGTCCAAAGTAAAGAAAGGAAATTTGAATACTAAATAAATTAATAAATAGAAAAATTACTACAAATCTTTTCAACTTTATTTTTTACTACTCTTTCAATATCAAGACTATTTCCATCAATTAATCCCTGAATTACTTCATTTATTAGATTAGCTATTTCCCTAAAATCTTCTGCCTCAAGTCCTCGCGTTGTTTCAGCAGCAGTACCAAAACGGAGCCCTGAGGTGATGGTTGGTTTTTCTGTGTCAAATGGCACAGAATTTTTATTACAGGTAATGCCAGCCCTTTCAAGACTATCCACAACGTCTTTTCCTGTTAATTTCTGTGATCTTAAGTCAACTAGTACTATATGAGAATCAGTTCCACCAGTTATAACGTTTATTCCATGTTCTTGCAGTGCTTGAGCTAAAACTTTTGCATTCTCTACAACTTTTTTACTATAAATTTTAAACTCCGGCTCTAATGCTTCCTTAAATGCAACAGCTTTTGCAGCTATCACATGCATAAGGGGCCCACCTTGCAACCCTGGAAAAACCGCAGACTTAATTTTTTTATGTAATGCTTCATCATTTGTCATTATCACTCCACCGCGAGGACCGCGTAGAGTTTTGTGAGTTGTAGAAGTCATAACATGCGCATATTCAGCAGGGGATGGGTAACAATCTGCAGCAATAAGCCCTGAATAGTGAGCAATATCTGCAAGCAGATATGCACCAACTTTATTCGCAATTTTGCGAAAGCGCTCGAAATCTATTTCTCTTGGATAAGCAGAAGCACCAACAATGATTAGCTTCGGTTTATGCTCCAGCGCTAGCTTTTCTACCTCGTCCATATCGAGTAGATAAGTATCTCTATTAACTGTATACTGAATCGACTTAAACCACTTACCAGAAAGGTTTGGTGCTGCACCATGAGTTAAATGTCCACCACAGTTCAGTGACAATCCAAGTATTGTATCACCCGGAGTAAGTAATGAAGCAAACACCGCTTGATTTGCCTGAGAACCAGAATGAGGTTGAACATTTGCAAATTTAACACCAAATAGCTTACAAAGCCTATCTATAGCTAGATTTTCAATTTCATCCACATACTCACAACCACAATAATATCTCTTACCTGGATAACCTTCTGCATATTTATTAGTCAGAAAAGAACCTTGTGCTTCCATCACTGCTTTACTCGCAAAATTTTCTGATGCAATCAATTGCAACTGTGATTTTTGCCGCCGCAGTTCTTTCTCTATAGATTGATAAACTTCATTATCAAAAGACTTCAGACTACTTTTAGAGTCACAAATCCTTTCTGAAACACTTGTCATAAGAACTTTTCTTTAACCACATAAATCCAAAAACAGCTAAAAGCAAACATACAGGAATAATTGATATTGCTTTTACTAGTAACTCAGTACCATACACAGGATTTCCTTGTACTACCATTCCATTCCAACATAAATCTATTATTTTTGCAATTCCTGTATGAAAAAAATAGCCAAAAACCATAACTATCATGTTTGATATGGCTGTGGCTAAGCCTACCAAGTTATTGTTTACATAACTTATTGCCTTGTAAATAGTAATTACCTGATACCCAGATGCAAAGCCGATAACAAGAAGTGTAGGTAATGCAATATATAAACCGCCAACTTGTGTAAAAAGCAAAAGAAAGCTAGCGATCATTGCAAAAGAACACGCAATAATCACCTCGTAATGTTTGTCTGGATACTTCTCCAGTAAATAAGCGAGAAAGAATGATCCAGCCCCCATGCCTATGAACATGAGAGAGGAAAGTGAAGATGCCAAATCTCCGATCATTTGATATGCTTCACATAAGAACGCTTTTGCCCAACCATCAGCAAAACCTTCTAATGGTCCAACCATTAAGCCACCAAAAAAGCTGATTAGAATGATATGTTTATTGAAAAGTACAGTCTTTAAATCTTGAAGTATGTTGTCATTTCTACTCTCCTCTATGTTACTTTTTGGCGTTATTAAAAGCAACAACAGAGCAAGCAAACAACCAAACGCTGAGAAAGTATATATAACATAATTCCAACCAAATTTATTGAGCAAAAAGTCCAGAGGTAATCCACCATAAATAGCTCCCAGTAACCCTATTATTATAGATAAACTAGCCATCCTTGCTGATTTTTCTTGTGAGAAATACATACTTGCAACTTTAAAGAGCCCAATTGCCGAAGCAGATGACCCAACTCCAACAATCATTCTACCAAGTATTGAGTAATACCACTCATCAAAGCATATTAGTGGTAATGTCCCAGCAAACGTTAAGACAATACACGCAGGCAAAACAAACTTTGGCCCAAATCTATCAAGGGCAAGACCAACAGGTATGTGAGCAAGCGTATAGCCTATATAATATAGCCCACCAAATTGACCAACATCTGTAATACTTATGTTAAATTTCGTTATTAATTCAGGCGCAATTATGTTTGGAATTACGCGTAATATATATTGGTATGCATAAAACAGTGACGCCAATAACCAGATTAAAAAATTCCTCTGCAATACTTTACCCCAAAGCTAGTATTATAGATACTCTGTTTATAGAAACAATATTTTTATGAATACTTATTTTAATTTACCGGAATTTTATACAGTTGAACTCATAGCCAACGTAAGTAGTTTATGCATTAACTAAATTTTCCAGGTTCAAGTTTGGATGATGGAAAAAGTTCACTTTTTCTATTTTTAAAAGAGACCTTTTATTTTACTTATAATTTTTTCTACCATATCTACAACTGGCTCATGAATAAGGTATATGAAAAAAATTACACCACAAATGATAAGTATATTTATGATTTTGCCTTTATTCATCTTTATCTTAAGCTTTAGTTTTGTTACAAAGTCCATTTTATTTACGCTTTTATTCTGTGATAAAAATTATACTTTAAATAATATAATTTTTAGTAAAACTTGGCTTTAGAGACGTCTAAGTTAACTTAATATTAACCTTTTCGCGTGTAAAATATAACATAAAAGCAAGGTGAGTGAATGAACATAGATACAATAGACAATACGCTACAAAACTACATAACAAAATACATTGAACAAACATTTGCCGCACACACAGGCAATAGATACGACAAGTTATACAGGGAACTTTTAAGTAGCGCAGAAGAAATAATAAAACTTACTGTAAACGAAGCAAAACAATATGATAAAAGCCTAGAAGAACTACATAACAATTCAATATTTCACGATAAGAAATTTATTCAAGCTGTTGCTAAACACCAGATATTAGAATTTCTGAATACTCATCCAAAGAAGAAAGAAATCGTTGCAGAATTTAAAAATGAACATCATATAAACGAAAGCGATTTAAAAATTTTAAAGGAAGGAAAAGATTTAGTGAATAAAATAAACGACATTAACTTAACTCAACAAAATGAGAAAAATGAAATATTGAACATTAGAAAGGTACTTTCTAAATCAATAGGAATGCCCTCTTCGAGAACTGAAAAATCCAAAGCAACTTTAGTAGAAAGTCCTGAGATGGTAAAATAGACGTACTTAACTTTTCCTAATTGGTAAATACTTTTAAGCCCACAATACCTAGTATTACCAAAACAAAGGAAAATAAACGCCCAAAATTTACTGGATCATTAAAAAACATTATTCCTATAATTGCCGCACCTATAGAACCTATACCAGTCCAAACTGCATAAGATGTACCAAGAGGAATAGATTTCATTGCTACCGATAACAAGTAAAGACTCACAGAACCGCTAACTAAAATAACTACTACAGGTATAATACGAGTAAAGCCATTACTATATTTTAATGCTGTGGTCCATATTATTTCAAACAAACCAGCTAATAGCAAATACATCCAGGCCATACTTATCGATATAAAAAAATTAACTCAGCATTTCACATGCTCTGATGATGCTGTTACATCCAATTTTCAGCTGCTCTTGAGAGGTTGCATAGGAAATTCTAATGTAGTTTTTTAGACCAAATGCAACCCCTGGAATTACAGCAACTAAATAGTCTTCCAATAAATATTCAGTAAAATCAAGATCATTACTTATTACTTTACCACTTTTTGTGCTCTTACCCAATAAACCTTCACAAGAGACAAAGAAATAGAATGCACCTTGTGGAATAGATGATGACAGTCCTGGAGCAGAATTTAGCTTTTCTATCACAAAATCTCTACGATCCTTAAAAGTTTTTTTTCTTTCTTTCAAAAAACTATGATCACCATTTAACGCTTCAACTGCTGCTGCTTGTGCTATTGAATTTGGGTTAGAAGTGCTTTGAGACTGTAGTGTAGAGATAGCATTTACCACACCACTCCTACCTGCAATATACCCTATTCTCCAACCTGTCATCGCATAAGCTTTTGACACTCCATTGACAACAAAAGTTCTATCGTAAAGCTTTGGTTCAACCTGAGCGATAGTAAAAAACCTTTCATCGTATATTATGTGTTCATAAATATCATCTGTAACAATATTTACATGTGGATACTTGAGTAATATCTGCGCTATATTTTTCAATTCATCATATGTATAGACAATTCCTGCTGGGTTATTTGGTGAGTTAAGAATTAACCATTTAGTTTTCTTAGTTATTTTGCTTTCAAGTAAATTCGGTGTCAGCTTAAAGTTTTGTTTACACTCTACAACAACTGGCAGGCCACCAAAAAGACTTACCATATCAATATATGAAACCCAATAAGGAGCTGGTATTATAGCCTCATCTCCAGGGTCAATTGTTGCCATAAATAAGTTGAATAACACTTGCTTAGCGCCAGCGCCGACACAAATTTGGTTCAGTTTATATTCTAGATTGTTATCCCTTTTTAACTTATTGATTATCGCCTCTTTAAGCTCATGCGTTCCATCAACAGCAGTATATTTAGTTTTGCCTTCATTTATCGATTGAATAGCTGCCTTTTTTATATGATCTGGAGTGTCAAAATCCGGCTCTCCCGCAGCTAAAACGCAAATTTTCTTTCCTTCGCTTTTTAATCTGTTTGCCTTATCGGTCACAGCAATTGTAGGCGACGGTTTTATCAGAGACATCCTCTTTGCAAGGTCTGACATAATCTCACTAAAGTTAAATAAAAATGATAAACTCTACACAACAAAAAAGCTAGAAGTTTTATTATTTTACATAAAGGTTGGTATTTTTGTATTCTTAAATATAGATATTAAAAAGCTTAATAAATTGAAAAAGGCAAATAAATCACTATATAGCGAGTTTTAATAATGTAAATTGATAATGTGCTAACAAGCGTGTTTTGGCTGAAGTAGAAAAAATTTAAAAAACATGCAGCCGCTATAATTTTTATGTAATCTGCCAATAAATATCTGAGTTTTGTTGTTAAACCCGCGGAGATTAAAAACAAGGATAAATACTCTCTCTTATTGATATAAGAAGAAAAGTGGGAAGGTTTGTCAAGTAAGGTTTTCATTCCACCCTCATAAAGGCTTTTCATACAAGAGTTTTAGTAGTTTCTTACTAGGTCCACTAATGCAGCAATATTTTCAACCGGAGTATCAGGAAGCACTCCATGTCCAAGATTAAATATAAAAGGTAACCCTCTAAAACAATCTATTATACGCTTTGCTTCTTCAATTGCTTCTGACTTATTGTAGGCCAAAAGACTAGGATTAAGGTTTCCTTGCAGAGGAATTTTTAGATTTTCTTTCGCCCATTCTATTGGAACATTATAATCTATACTTACTGCAGATACGCCTGTTTGTTCGCAGTAATCTGTATAAAGATTTTCAGCAGAGCGCGGAAAACCTATTATTGGAAAATTGGGAAATCTACTCTTTATTGCCGAAACAATTTCCTTTGTTGGCTTGATGATGTATCTTTCAAACAGTTTTCCCTTCAATACACCAGCATTGCTGTCAAATAACTGAATAACATCTGCTCCAAACTCTATCTGTTTGATCAGATAAATAATTGTCGCTTCTGTTATTTTTTTTATTATTTCCTCTAGTGCCAATGGACAAAAATTTAGCACCTTGGAAAAAGTTTTACTACTACCGCCCTCTATGATGTATGAACCTACCGTCCACGGCCCTCCAGCAAAGCCTATAAGCGATTTTTCTTCTGGCAACTGGCTTCTTACTTCTTTTATAGCATTTAGGATTGGTAATGTGTTAGATTCAATTCCTTGTAGACTCTTCAAGTCTTTAGCACTTTCTATAGGTCTTATTATTGGACCCACACCTCGAATAAAATTTACATTACAGCCTAAAATGTCAGCTATTATCAAAATATCAGAAAAAATTATCGCTGCATCCATGTCGAATCTTGTTATTGGTTGTAACGTTAACTCTGTTACCAAATCTGTGCTATAACATATCTCCATGAAATTATTCATGTTTTCCACTGCCTTCCGATACTCAGGAAGAGACCTACCAGCCTGACGCA